>CAVPUO010000005.1:0-436596 GCA_963708925.1 Ilumatobacteraceae bacterium
CCGTTCGGTAGAACGCCAGTCCGGCGATCTCGTGACCGAACGCCATTTCCGGCAGATCGCGCAAGACCGGTTGCACCATCCGTCGGGCATCGTCGTAACGGCCTCGATCCAGGGCGTCGGCTGCGGTCGTCAGGCGCTCGCGGTACTTGGCCGCTCGTGCAGCCGGCGCTGCCTTGCTGAGCTCTTCGGCCACGTCTGGGGCGAGGTCACGCGGACTTGCGTCGCCGGTCAGGCTTGGCGCCGGCCTCGGCGATCCCGGCGTCGCGGAGTGGCGTGGTCTCGGGACGTTGGGCGCGTGCCGTCGCCTTGCGGGCTGCGGCGCGAAGTGGGCCGTCGTCGACCCATTGCTCGCGCTCCCACGGCGGGGGCTCGGCCTGTTGGCGGGGCTCGCGAGGACCTCGCGCGGCCTTGACTTCCATCGAACGGATCTGCGCGGCGGTACGTTGCGGCTCGACGCGGCGCGGCGGCACCCGATCACGAGAACCACCACTCGGTCGACCGCCTGACGACGGACGTCCGGCGAGACTCGCCACCATAGAAGGCCGCCCGCCGGGGCGCGACGGTCGCGGTCGCGTGGCGTCGTAACGCCGTGGACGATCGCCGTCTTCGGTGGGAACAGCCCTGGGGTCTCGCCGTGGGGCATCGCGTCGCGTTCCGTCGCGGCGGGGTGGGCGCTGGTCGCCGGCCATTCGCTGTCGTACGGGCGAGGTTCCTCGCGCCCCGTCGGACGAGACGTGTCGCGCCGCGGTCCTGGTACTGCGTCCGCCACTGGCGCTCGAAGAACTGCCATACGAGCGCCCGGCGGGACGCGTGCCGGCCGGGCCGTCACGTCGCGGTTGCCCATACGAGTCGCCGTCGCGCCGAGGAGTTGCCGGCCGCGGTCCTGAGCGGCGCGAATCGGATCCGCTCTTTGCCTCGAGGTGGCCTCCCGGAGTTCGGAGATGGAGGTCGGTCGTACGGCATAGGTATTCGAGCCTAGGTCCGGATCATCGAACCCGGGCCAAAACGCGAACGAACGCCCCCGAAAGGGGCGTTCGTTCTGAGAAATCCGGCGGCGTCCTACTCTCCCAGGGGGTCTACCCCCAAGTACCATCGGCGCTGGCAGTCTTAACTTCCGTGTTCGGGATGGGAACGGGTGTGACCCTGCCGCTATAGCCACCGAAATCTATTTGTCAAGGATGGGGTCCGCGGATCCGTAGATCCAGCGGTGCCCTCCGAGCACTCCAGAGCAAGCACGAGCATTGTGTAAATCCAAGCCCTCGGCCGATTAGTACCGGTCGGCTGAACGCGTTACCGCGTGTACACCTCCGGCCTATCAACGTGATGGTCTCGTCACGGGCCTTACTGCGTTAACCGCATGGGAATACTTATCTTGGAACGGGTTTCCTACTTAGATGCTTTCAGCAGTTATCCCTTCCGGAGGTGGCTAATCTGCCGTGCCTTTGGCAAGACAACAGACACACCAGAGCTCCGTCCGTCCCGGTCCTCTCGTACTAGGGACAGCCTTCCTCAATATTCCTATGGCTGCGGAGGATAGGGACCGAACTGTCTCACGACGTTCTGAACCCAGCTCGCGTACCGCTTTAATGGGCGAACAGCCCAACCCTTGGGACCTGCTTCAGCCCCAGGATGCGATGAGCCGACATCGAGGTGCCAAACCTTTCCGTCGATATGGACTCTTGGGAAAGATTAGCCTGTTATCCCCAGGGTACCTTTTATCCGTTGAGCGACCACACTTCCACACGTGATGGCCGGGTCACTATGCCCTGCTTTCGCACCTGCTTGACCTGTCAGTCTCGCAGTCAAGCTCCCTTGTGTCATTGCACTCGACGGCTGATTGCCAACCAGCCTGAGGGAACCTTTGGGCGCCTCCGTTACATTTTAGGAGGCGACCGCCCCAGTCAAACTACCCGCCTGACACTGTCCCTGATCCAGATAATGGACCCAGGTTAGAGTCCCAACATACACAGGGTGGTATTTCAACGATGACTCCACAATGGCTAGCGCCACTGCTTCCAAGTCTCCCACCTATCCTACACAATGCAGGTCAAAACTCAATATCAAGTTGTAGTGAAGGTCCATGGGGTCTTTCCGTCCTTCCGCAGCAAACGAGCATCTTTACTCGTACTTCAATTTCGCCGGGTCTATGGTTGAGACAGTGGGGAAGTCGTTACGCCATTCGTGCAGGTCGGAACTTACCCGACAAGGAATTTCGCTACCTTAGGACCGTTATAGTTACGGCCGCCATTCACTGGGGCTTAGGTTCATAGCTTCGCCTTACGACTAACCATTCCCCGTGACCTTCCAGCATTGGGCAGGCGTCACAGCGTATACAGCGCCTTACGGCTTCGCACGCTGCTGTGTTTTTGGTAAACAGTCGCTACCCCCTGGTCTGTGCCACCCTCTCACGCTCCGAGAGTAAATCTCTTCACGCTAATGGGGTCATCCTTCTCCCGAAGTTACGGATGTAATTTGCCGAGTTCCTTAACCATAGTTCTCCCGATCGCCTTGGTATTCTCTACCCGCCCACCTGTGTCGGTTTGGGGTACGGGTGCCGTGCCAACTTACTGTTGGGCTTTTCTTGACAGTATGGAATTGATGACTTCGTCTGAATCGACTCGGCATCACGTCTCAGAGTTACTGGCCCCAACTCTCATCGGGACCCTCCTACACGCTTACCCGGGGTCTACCATCGCCCCGGTTCACCTATCCTTCTGCGTCCCCCTCCAGCTATCCGCCACCAACTCGATGGGATCGCCCGAAGGCAGCCCCCATGTTGTCGATCTTGGACTTGGCGCGGACACGGCAGTACAGGAATATCAACCTGTTGTGCATCGACTACGCCTTGCGGCCTCGCCTTAGCTCCCGACTTACCCTGGGAGGATTAGCCTTCCCCAGGAACCCTTGGGCTTTCGGCGGAGGGGTTTCTCACCCCTCTCTCGCTACTCATGCCTGCATTCTCACTCGATGGCGCTCCACGTCGGGTCATCCCGCCGCTTCACTGCACCATCGACGCTCCTCTACCACTCGTACTTGCGTACGAATCCATATCTTCGGCTCAGGACTTGAGCCCCGTTAAATTGTCCGCGCAGGACCACTCGACCAGTGAGCTGTTACGCACTCTTTCAAGGGTGGCTGCTTCTAAGCCAACCTCCTGGCTGTCTAAGCAGTCCCACATCGTTTTCCACTTAGTCCTGAATTAGGGGCCTTAGATGATGGTCTGGGCTGTTTCCCTTTCGACCAACGAAGCTCATCCCCCGTGGTCTCACTGCTGCACTCTGGAGTCTCGGCATTCGGAGTTTGGCTGGGGTTGGTAAGCTTGTAGGCCCCCTTACCCATCCAGTGCTCTACCTCCGAGACTGAACATGCAACGCTGCACCTAAATGCATTTCGAGGAGAACCAGCTATCACCAAGTTTGTTTGGCCTTTCACCCCTATCCACAGCTCATCACCGCCATTTTCAACTGACGTGTGTTCGGCCCTCCACGGGGTCTTACCCCCGCTTCAGCCTGGCCATGGATAGATCACTTGGCTTCGGGTCTACAGCATGCGACTCTATCGCCCTATTCAGACTCGCTTTCGCTTCGGCTCCCCATCACTGGTTAACCTTGCCACATACCGTAACTCGCAGGCTCATTCTTCAAAAGGCACGCCATCGTGGCTTCCTTACGGAAACGACACTCTGACTGTTTGTAAACCAACGGTTTCAGGTACTATTTCACTCCCCTCCCGGGGTGCTTTTCACCTTTCCCTCACGGTACTAGTTCACTATCGGTCGCCAAGGAATACTTAGACTTATGGGGTGGTCCCCACAGATTCATGCCGATTTTCTCGGTCTCGGCATTACTTGGGATTACATGCGAAGGCTGCGTGTGTTTCGAATACGGGGCTATTACCCACTACGGCCGGCCTTTCCAGAGCCGTTCTTCTACACAGCAACTTGTTAACTTCGTGATACATCAGGTGCTGTATCTCATGGTCCCACAACACCGCGTCAGCAACGCCACCAGGCTTGACACTGACACGGTTTAGTCTCTTCCCTTTTCGCTCGCCGCTACTAAGGGAGTCGCGGTTGCTTTCCTTTCCTCGGGGTACTGAGATGTTTCAATTCCCCCGGTTCCCTCCTCCGGTCCTATGTATTCAGACCGGGGTAACACTCCATGACGAGTGCTGGGTTTCCCCATTCGGACATCTGCGGATCAAAACCTAGTAGACGGTTCCCCGCAGCTTTTCGCAGTCACTCACGTCCTTCATCGGTTCTTGGCGCCAAGGCATCCACCGTTGGCTCTTTGTAGCTTGGAAGAACAAAGATGCTCGTGCTTGCTCTGCAGTTCTCAAAGGGCAGCGAACGGGGCCGCACACACGCCGGCTACCTGACGAACCTCGATTGCTCGAGGCGTCATTGGCAGAGCCAAATCGTGCGGGGCACTCCGTGGGCAGCGGGAGCGTGAGCTCCATGCCGAGCGCCGAGGGGTCCAGACCCAAATGGGTCGACTCCCTCAAAACGGAAGAGAAGACAAAGCTTCGTCGAGCCGACATGTCAAGAGGACGAATCCTGCGATTGACCTGCCATTTCGACTTACCCACCAATGCACCAACTGGGAGTGGTTCGAACCGGGTAGGACGAATGCCTACCAACGATTGAACTGTTCTCCTTAGAAAGGAGGTGATCCAGCCGCACCTTCCGGTACGGCTACCTTGTTACGACTTCACCCCAATCACCGACCCCACCTTCGACGGCTCCTCCCCTTACGGGTTAGGCCACCGGCTTCGGGTGTTGCCGACTTTCGTGGTGTGACGGGCGGTGTGTACAAGGCCCGGGAACGTATTCACCCCGGCGTGCTGATCCGGGATTACTAGCAACTCCAGCTTCATGGAGGCGAGTTGCAGCCTCCAATCCGAACTGAGACCGGCTTTACGGGATTCGCTGGCTCTCGCGAGTTAGCAGCCCTTTGTACCGGCCATTGTAGCGTGTTTGCAGCCCTGGACATAAGGGGCATGATGACTTGACGTCGTCCCCACCTTCCTCCGAGTTGACCCCGGCAGTCTTCTACGAGTCCCCGGCATAATCCGCTGGCAACATAGAATAAGGGTTGCGCTCGTTGCGGGACTTAACCCAACATCTCACGACACGAGCTGACGACAGCCATGCACCACCTGTGTGAGGCCCCGAAGGACACACTATCTCTAGTGCTTTTCCCCACATGTCAAGCCCAGGTAAGGTTCTTCGCGTAGCATCGAATTAAGCAACACGCTCCGCTGCTTGTGCGGGCCCCCGTCAATTCCTTTGAGTTTTAACCTTGCGGCCGTACTCCCCAGGCGGGGCACTTAATGCGTTAGCGACGGCGCGGATTCCGTTGGTTGGAACCCACACCTAGTGCCCAACGTTTACGGCATGGACTACCAGGGTATCTAATCCTGTTTGCTACCCATGCTTTCGCTCCTCAGCGTCAGTTTCGGCCCAGAGCGGCGCCTTCGCCACCGGTGTTCCTCCTAATATCTGCGCATTTCACCGCTACACTAGGAATTCCCCGCTCCCCTACCGTACTCAAGTCACAGCAGTATCGGATGCACGCTTTGGGTTAAGCCCAAAGTTTTCACACCCGACTTACTGAACCGCCTACGAGCTCTTTACGCCCAATAAATCCGGACAACGCTTGGTGCCTACGTGTCACCGCGGCTGCTGGCACGTAGTTGGCCGCACCTTCTTCTGAAAGTACCGTCAGTTTCGTTCCTTCTGAAAGCGGTTTACAACCCGAGGGCCTTCTTCCCGCACGCGGCGTTGCTGCATCAGGCTTTCGCCCATTGTGCAAGATTCCCCACTGCTGCCTCCCGTAGGAGTCTGGGCCGTGTCTCAGTCCCAGTGTGGCTGATCATCCTCTCAGACCAGCTACCCGTCGATGCCTTGGTAGGCCGTTACCCCACCAACAAGCTGATAGGCCGCGAGGCTCTCCCGATCCAGTAACCCTTTCGTCAGTACTCCATGCGAAGTTCCGACGTCATCCGGTATTAGCAGTCGTTTCCAACTGTTATCCCAGAGACCGGGACAAGTTCCTCACGTGTTACGCACCCGTTCGCCACTAGATCTTCATCAGTATTGCTACTGAATGGATCTCGTTCGACTTGCATGTGTTAAGCACGCCGCCAGCGTTCGTCCTGAGCCAGGATCAAACTCTCCAACAAAAACCTGGCCAAACCATTCACCTCGAAGATTTGATTCCTCGAGGATTCCGATTCAACGCGATCTGTTTTGAGCTGAGTGCATCACACGGGAAAAACGTGTGTTGATAGCACTCATCTGACTTTTCTGATTTGCGCTCCGGGTTGGGACCCGGGCGACTTTTGAATTGACAAGACAGCGTCTAGCCCTACCTCCATCCGAAGATCGAGGTGTGGTCCATCGCTGCCCGCATTGGCGTTCAGTCTTCTCTTCCGTTTTCAAGGAGCCGAGACAAGGTACAAGTACGATGTCGTAGCGCGGCACGCAGGAGCCGAAACCCTCTGTTGGTGCCTGGCCTCACACACACCGGAACGGCCGTGCGAGGCGAGTAGCAACACTATCTACCAGGGATGGAAGCGTCAACCTTCCGTCAAAGATTTTCCGACGACGAAGTCCCGCTTGCCCTTTCGGAGCAGCAGGAATTCACCCCTGAGCAGGTCTGATTCGCTGAGCAGACCGTCGGCGCCGAGCACACGATTTCCGGCCCGCACAGCGCCTTGGGTGAGCAGTCGCGACACTTCGCCGTTCGACTTGGCGATGCCCGCCTGCACGAGCATTTCGTGGACTCGGACACCATCGAGCGACTCCGGGAGGGCGACGCGTGGAACTTCGGCCGCGACCGTCTCCAGCGCGGCCTGCGATGCGGCGCGTCGGATCGGCCCCGAAGAGCACGTCCGCGGCCTCTCGCGCTGCGGCCGCGGCATCGGTGCCGTGCACGAGCGTGGTCATCTCCTCGGCGAGGGCGCGTTGTGCCGAGGCGGCGCTCCGGTGCTGCCGCCTGCTGCGTCATGAGGTCGTCGATCTCGTCGAGCGGCCGCATCGAGAGCATCTTCAGGTACGTGCCGACCATGTCGTCGTCGCACTGCACCCAGAACTGGCGGAACTGGTAGGGCGATGTGCGCTCGGGATCGAGCCACACCGATCCCCCGACCGACTTGCCGAACTTGGCGCCGTCGCTCTTGGTCATCAATGGGTGCGTGATCGCATACGCCTGGCCGGAGAGGCGTCGACGAATCAACTCGACGCCGGCCACGATGTTGCCCCACTGATCGGACGCGCCGGCCTGCAGTTCGACGTCGTGGTGCTCGTAGAGATGCCGGAAGTCGTTGGCCTGCAGCAGCATGTAGCTGAACTCGGTGTACGAGATGCCGTGCTCGCTCTCGATGCGCGAGCGAACCGAGTCCTTCGCCATCATCTGGTTGACCGTGAAGTGCTTGCCGACGTCGCGCAGGAACTCGAGCATCGTGATCGGATGCGTCCAATCGGCGTTGTTGACCAACGTGGCTTGGTACGGCCCGGGCTCGAAGTCGAGCAGCTTGGTCAGTTGCACCTTGATGCGCTCGACGTTGTGGCGGAGGGTGTCGTTGTCGAGGAGGTTGCGCTCTTCGCTGCGACCGCCCGGGTCGCCGACCATGCCCGGTTGCGCCGCCCGCAAGCGGGAAGGGTCGATGGCCGGCGAGCTGGAATCGACGCATGAACAGTTGGCCGACGAGATGACCGACGTGCAACGAATCAGCCGTCGGGTCGAACCCGATGTAGAGCCCGATGTTGCCTTCGGCGAGACGCGCCGCGAGCATCTCGCGGTCGGTGGTGTCGTGAATGAGCCCGCGGGCATCGAGTTCGGCAAGCAGATCCATACGGCGTCCATGTTGCCAGCTGGCTCGTCGGAAACCGCACACCATTCCGCGCTCAGCGAATGCGCCAGCGGCGCGGCCAGTCGGCTGCCTTGGTGATACCGATCCTCGGGCCGATCAGTGGAGCGACCGGCGGAGGCACACCGTCGTCGGCGACGTTCGCCCGGGCGCCGTTCAGCGCCATGTCGATGCCCATGAACCTGCACAGCTTGGCCGGACCATTCGTGAGCCGCGGATCCACACCGTCGACGATCACAGCACGGAGGAGAACCGCCTGACCGTCGTCCTCCGGGCCTGTGACGATGTTGACGCAGTAGTGCATGCCGTAGATGAAGTAGACGTACAGGTGGCCTGCAGAGCCGTACATCACCTCGTTGCGCTTCGTGCGACCTCCGATACGTGTGCGCTGCAGGGTCGTCGGAGCTGTAGGCCTCGACCTCGACGATGCGACCGGCGACATCACCGACGATGAACAACTTGTTGAGGAGGTCCGGCGCGACCTCGGTCGAGTGCCGCTCGAAGAATCGCTGAGGTACGCGCTTCACGCGACCGCTGCACGGAGCCGATCGAGATGCGCGGCGAACCGCTCCATCTGTTCGGCGACCGGTACTGGGCCCGGCACCGCCCGGCGTGATGCGACGCTTCACCGAGACGCCGGGAGCAACGAGCGCCGCGGCGTCGGGGCCGAGAAGCGGATCTGCTTCGACCAAGGCTCGCAACGATCCGTCGCCGGCCAGCGATCGGCGGACGTGGGTGCCGATGATCGCGTGCGCCTCGCGGAACGGCGTGCCCCGCTGCACGAGCCATTCGGCGAGGTCCGTCGCGGAAGTCGCCTCGGCGTCCGCAGCAGCCTGCATCCGTTCGGGGACCCATGTCGCGGTGGCGATCATCCCGGTGACCGCACCGAGCGCGAGCCGAACCTGGTCGACCGAGTCGAACAGCGGCTCCTTGTCCTCCTGGTAGTCGCGGTTGTAGCTGAACGGCAGGCCCTTCATCGTGGCCAGGAAGCCGGTGAGGTTGCCGATCAGCCGCCCGCCCTTGCCCCGCGCCAGTTCGGCGATGTCGGGGTTCTTCTTCTGCGGCAGCATCGACGAGCCGGTCGCGTAGGCGTCGTCCAGTCGTGCGAACCCGAACTCCTCGGTCGTCCACAGCACGAACTCCTCGCCGATGCGCGACAGATCGATGGCCACCATCGTCAGCGCGAACAATGCCTCGGCGATGTGGTCGCGCGAGCCGACCGCGTCGAGCGAGTTCTCGAAGCGCGCCGCAGAAGCCGAGCTTGCGCGCGGTGAAGTCGGGATCGAGCGGTAGCGATGATCCTGCGAGGGCACCGGCACCGAGCGGGGACACGTCGATCCGTTCGAGCGCCTCGAGGATGCGCTCGACATCGCGTCCGAGCGCCCATCCGTGTGCAAGCAGATGATGTGCGAGCAGCACCGGCTGTGCACGCTGCAGGTGCGTGTAGCCGGGCAGGTACACATCGCCCGCGGCACGCGCCCGATCGAGCAGGACAGCCTGCAGGTCGACGATTCGCCGGGCGATGGTCATGCAGCTCGCGCATCATCCAACGACGGACGCCGGTAGCCGCCTGGTCGTTGCGACTTCGACCGGTGTGCAACTTGGCACCGGTCGGATCCGGCAATCTCGGTGACTCGTCGTTCGATGGCGGTGTGGATGTCTTCGTCGCTCGCGACGAACTCGAAGGTGCCCGCTGTCCATTTCCATCGAGACCTGATCGAGGGCGGCGATGATCGAGCTCGCCTCTGCCTCGGTGATGATGTCGACGTGGGCGAGGCCCAACACGTGGGCGACCGACCCGGCGATGTCGTCGGGCCACAGCCGTCGATCGAACGACAGGCTCTCGGTGAATGCCATCAACTCCGCCGACGGGCCGCCTTCGAAACGTCCGTGCCACAGCGCCTTGCCGTCGAGGCCGTCACTCATGACAGACCGGCCAGCTCGCGGAGGTGATCGGCCAACGCCTTCCCACCGAAGGTCTCGTCGGCGACGCACATCAACGTGTCGTCACCGGCGACCGTGCCGATGAGCCCACTCATTCCCGAGCGGTCGATCGCCGACGCGACCACGTGCGCACAGCCGGGCGGCGTGCGCAACACGACGAGGTTGGACGACACCTTGACCTCGGCGACCCACTCGCCCATCACTCGCCGCAGTTGATCCTCCGGCGCGATGCGAGCCGGTTCGTACTCCGGGATCGCGTAGACCGTCTCACCACCGGGCACACGAACCTTCACGGCGCCGAGATCTTCGAGGTCGCGCGACACCGTGGCCTGCGTTGCCGCGATCCCCTCGTCGGCCAGCAGATCGACGAGTTGCGGTTGATTGGTGACGGCGTGCTTGCCGATGAGCTTGCCGATGATCTGCTGTCGCTGCACCTTGCTGGCCATCAGCGAACGCCCATCAAGAACGCCAGCGCGCCACGTGCCGCGTGCATCCGGTTGTGCGCCTGCTTGAAGCACGTAGCTGAATGGTCCGTCGATCACTTCCGCGGCCACTTCGTACCCCCGGTACGCAGGGCAGGCAGTGGTAGAAGGCGGCGCCCGGCGCGGCATGCGACATCATCTGCGTCGGTGACCGTGTAGCCCTCGAACGCCTGCTTGCGATCGTCCTTCTCCGCCTCTTGGCCCATCGACGTCCATGTGTCGGTGTGCACCGCGATCGCACCAGCGACCGCTTCGTCGGCTCGGTGCACCTGGCGTGACATGGCCGTCGCCGAGCGAGGTTCAAGCGCTCGAGCTCGGCGTCGGATGCGTGGTAGCCGACGGGACAGCCGAGCGCGACGTTGGCGCCGAGCAGCACGGAGGCCTCGGCCAGCGAGCGGGACGACGTTGTTGTAGTCGCCGACATACGCAACGGTGTGACCGGCCAGTGGACCGTGCACCTGCTGCATGGTCAGCACGTCGGCGAGTGCCTGCAACGGGTGCGAGTAGTCGCTGAGCATGTTGACGATCGGCACCGACGAGTGCGCCGCCATTCGCTCGACCACGCCGTGATCGAAGACACGCGCCGCGAGCATTGCGTGATAGCCGGCCATCACGCGAGTCACGTCCTCGACGGACTCGCGGACGTCGAAGCCGACCTCTTCTCCACGCGTGTACACGGGATGCCCACCGAGCTGCACGACCGCCATCTCCATCGACTGCCGGGTGCGGTTCGAAGGCTTCTCGAAGATCAGCGCGACGCCCGAGCCCGCCAACACCGGACGGAGGTCGGTGCGCTCGGCGAGGTGCAGCACCTGCACCAGTTCCTCGGCAGTGAAGTCGGTGATGTTGAGCAGATGTCTCATTGCAGCACGTCGCCGATGATGCTGATCGCCTCGTCGAGCTCGGTCTCGGTGACGGTCAGCGGCGGGGCGAATCGCAACGACGTCGCAGTGACCGCGTTGGTCACCAGACCGCGCTCGAGGAGCGCCGCAGTAGGCGGCCTTCGCATCGCGACCGTCGGCAAGCTCCGCCGCAAGCAAGAGCCCGCGACCACGCACGCTGGCGATGCCGGGCAACTCCTGCAATCGTCCGCTGAAGTACTCGCCGCGCTTCGCCGCCAGACCTGGAGCATCGATCCTGCGCATCTCGTCGATGACGGCACTGACGACTGCTGTAGCCAGCGCGGTGCCGCTGTAGGTGCTGCCGTGGTCCCCCGGTTGGAACACCGCAGCGACCTCGTGCTTGGCCCACGCCGCACCCACCGGAAACCCGTTGCCCATCGCCTTCGCCATGGTCACCACATCGGGCACGACGCCCGGCGTGCTGGAAGCCGAACCACTCGCCGGTGCGGCCGAACCCGGTTTGGATCTCGTCGAGCATGAACAGCAGACCGCGTTCGTCGCACAGCGCGCGAACGTCGCGGAGGTACTGGTCGTCGGCCGGCACCACGCCACCCTCGCCCTGCACCGGCTCGAGGAGCACCGCGGCGACGGTGGTGTCGATCGCAGCCTCGAGCGCGGCGATGTCGTTGTACGCAACGTGACGGAAGCCGTCGGGCATCGGGAAGAACGGTTCGTGCTTCGCCGGCTGTCCGGTCGCGGCCAACGCAGCAAGCGTGCGTCCGTGGAAGCTGCCGAACGCGCTGACCACCCCGTGGCGGCCGCGACCACCGAACTTGCGGGCAAGCTTCAGTGCCGTCTCGTTGGCCTCTGCGCCACTGTTGCAGAAGAAGATCTGGCCGATCTCGCCCGTCGCTTCCTCGAGTAGCGCATTGATCTTGATCGCCGCTTCGGCAACCTTGTCCGTCGCGAACAGGTTGCTGACGTGCATCAGCGTCGCGGCTTGCTCGGAGATCACCTCGGTGATTCGCGGGTTGGAATGACCGAGCGCGATCACGGCAAGGCCGCCGAGGAAGTCGAGGTAGCGCTTTCCGTCGCTGTCCCACAACTCGGTTCCGCTGCCGCGGACGAACATCACCTGCGGAGCGCCGAACACCGGCATGAATGGGCAGAGCGTCGGCGATGCCGACGTGTCGAACGTGTGTGAGCTCATTGGACCATCGTCCCTATCCCCTCGTCGGTGAATATCTCCAGTAGCAGAACGTGTGCGATGCGGCCGTCGAGGATGTGAGCCCGCCGCACGCCACTGCGCACCGCGCTGACACAGCTCTCGACTTTCGGAATCATCCCGCCGGCGATCGTTCCGTCGGCCATCAACTCGTCGAGCTCGTCGGGTGTCGTCTGACGGATGAGCGAGGCAGGATCGTCGACGACTCGGCGGAGGCCTTCGATGTCGGTGAGGTACACCAACTTCTCTGCCCCGAGGGCTTCGGCGATTGCGCCCGCAACGGTGTCGGCATTGATGTTGAAAGCCTGGCCTTCGTCGTCGGTGCCGATGGTCGCCACGACAGGAATGAACTCGTCGTCGAGCAACGCGTTGAGGATCGTTGGATTGATCGACTGGACATCGCCGACGAACCCAAGATCCGCGTCGCGCGCAACGGCGCGGATGAGGCCGGCATCCTCGCCCGAGACTCCGACTGCGAGCGGGCCGTGGACATTGATCGCGGCAACCAGCTGCGGGTTGACCTGACCGATCAGCACCATCCGCACGATGTCGACCGTCTCGCCGTCGGTCACGCGTAGCCCGTTGCGGAACTCGCTCTGCTTGCCCAACCGGGTCATGAGGTCGCTGATCTGCGGACCGCCTCCGTGCACGACGACCGGCCGCATTCCCACCTGTCGCATCAACACGATGTCTTGGGCGAACAACGCGAGGGCATCGTCGTCCGACGCTCCGGCCAGTGCATTGCCCCCGTACTTGACGACGACCACTTGATCGGCGAAGCGACGGATGTACGGCAACGCCTCGACCAGTGTGGCCGCCCGGTCGGCTGCCGCCGTGCCACTCACGGATACAAGCCGACGGTGGAGAGCCCTGCTGTTTCGGCCAAGCCGAGCGCCACGTTGGCGGCTTGCACCGCGCCACCGGAGGCGCCCTTGGCCAGGTTGTCGATCGCGCAGATGGCGATGACGGTGTTCGTGCGCTCGTCGTATCGGGCGGTGATGTGTGCAACGTTGCTGCCCATCGTTGCCTTGGTCGACGGCGACGCCGGTCGCACGACCACGAACGGCTCGCCGCCGTAACGCCCGGCAAGGGTCGACAGCAACGACGCCGTCGTGACCTTCCCATTCGGCTTGGCGTAACACGTCGCCAGCAGACCTCGGCTCAACGGGGCGAGGTGCGGAGTGAACAGCACCTGCGCGCCGGTCTCTTGTTCGATCTCCGGCGTGTGGCGATGGTCGAGCAGGCCGTAGGCATTGACGTCTTCGTCGACGGTGCTGAACATCGAGCTGTGCTTCAGTGCACGTCCGGCACCACTGACACCGGTGATCGAATTGACGATCACACCCGTCGGCTCGATCGCGCCGGCCTCGACCAACGGTGCCAGCGCCAGGGTGGCAGCAGTGACGTGACAGCCGGGAGTGGCGATGAGCGTCGCCTCTTTCAGATCGGCGCGGTGGAGCTCGGGGAGGCCGAACGCCGCTGCTGCCAACAGCTCGGGTTGGTCGTGGGTGAAGCCGTACCACGTCGGATACAGCGAAGCATCCTTCAATCGGAACGCAGCAGACAGATCGACGAGACAGCCGACCTTGCCGTGCAGTTGCGGCGCCAGCGCCATCGACGCCTCGTGTGGCAGTCCGAGAAACACGACGTCGAGGCCTTCGGCTTTCGCCGGGTCGAACTCCGCGAACACGAGGTTCGGATAGTGCGCCGCAAGACTGGGGTACAGCCCACTGGCCAAGGTGCCGGCCTGGCTGTCGCCCGTGGCGTACACGACCTCGAACTCAGGATGTTGCGCGCACAGACGGAGCAGTTCTGCTCCCGTGTAACCGGATGCGCCGATGATGCCAACTTTCTTCACAGCGCATGATCATACGCCTTAACGCATGATCATGCAACCGAGAAGAATCACCCGTTCGAGCTACACGGCGGCAGCGGTCGGATCGAACACGATGTCGATCTTTTCGAAGCCCATCGACTTCAGCATGCCGGTGAGCATGTAGGTGGTGTGCGCCTGGGCACGGGCGATGAGGTCGGTTTGACTCGCTGAATCGGCCATCTTGTTCATCGCCGCGTCGTACAACGTTGCCTCGCTCGTGGGGTTGTCGTCGAAGATCCCACCGAGGCGGTTGAGCAGGCCACGATCGCGATTCATGACGTGGCTCTGGTCGTGGTCGAGCACCGGCTTCATCGCATACGGGGTCGGAAGCGTCACGACGACGGACTTGTTGTCGTCGCTGACACGGATCGCGCCGTTGCCGATGGAATTGAAGTCGACGACCGCATCGACGGTGCCGATTCCGAGGAACTGCACACGCTCGCCGGCGATTGCACTGGGGATGTACTTGACGTCTTTCTCCAGGTCAAGGGTCACTTCGAACTGAGCCTGAGCGGCATGGAAGTCGGAAAGATCTCGCAACTCGGTGAGCACCGGCGGCGGCGAATGGTCTTTCGTGGTCGTGGTGAACGGCGAGTCGAGCAGTTGGAAGCCCACCACACCGGCCACAGCAATGCCGGCGACGAGCGCTACTCCACCGAGAAACTTCTTGAACATTTGGACTTTCTCTCCTTGCGGCTCAGGGGCGAACCGATCGTCGTGGTGAAACGCCAGAATGGTGGCGTGAATTCCATGTACGGGACCACCAGAGGCATGTTGTTGCTGGCGACGCCACCGCTCGACGATCCGAATTTTGATCGCTCGGTCGTCTACATGATGGAACACAGCATCGAGGGCGCCGTCGGAGTTGTTCTCAACAATCCTACGGAAGAAACGTCGATAGATGGACTCGACCTGTGGATGGATCTCGTCGCGCCACCTGCTGTGGTCTTCAACGGAGGGCCGGTGCAGTTCGACGCGCTGATCGCAATCGCCGAAGTGACCGGACCGCGGGAGGATGCTTGGAGCGCCATCCTTCCCGACCTCGGCAGTGTCGATCTCGCTCGCGATCCGATCGATGTTGCCGACGAGATCGGACGAGTTCGCATGTTCCGCGGCTACGCCGGTTGGGCGCCGGGACAACTCGACAGCGAGCTCGACGCCGGGGCGTGGATGGTGTTCGACGCACTACGCAACGACGTCTTCCACTCCGAGCCGGAGGATCTGTGGCGCCTCGTCCTGCGCCGCCAACGCGGTCGTGTCGCCTGGCTGGCCAACGCGCCCGACAACCTGTCGATGAACTGACCGCTCCGATCGCCTCGGTTCGGTGGAATACGATGCGGGATGCACAGCAGCTTCTCGATCGATGCGGGAGTCCTGTTCGGCGCAGCGCTGGTGATCGTCGGGATCGTCGTCAGTGGGGTTGCCGAACGGTTCCGACTCCCGGGCCTCGTTCTATTCCTCCTGCTCGGAATGTTGGTCGCCGACGACGGACTCGAGCTCGTCCACTTCGACGACGCCAGGTTGGCGCAGAACGTCGCGATCGTCGCTCTGATCGTGATTCTGTTCGAAGGAGGACTGGCGACTGCACCAGAGGCAGTCCGCCGCGCGCGGTGCACCTGCCGCTGTCCTGGCAACGTTCGGCGTGGTGCTGACCGCCGCGGTTGCGGCGGGCGGCGCGGCGCTGGTGTTCGATGTGCCGGCGAGCACGTCGTTACTGATCGGGGCTGTGGTCGCCTCCACGGATGCGGCCGCAGTGTTCGGAGCACTGCGCGGCCAGCCGATGCCGGCCCGAGTGCGCGACCTGCTGCAGATGGAGTCAGGCCTCAACGACCCGATCGCCGTGATGCTGACACTCGGAATGGTGGAGGTCTGGCACGGCTCACCGACGGCAGGTGACTGGATCAGGTTCGGAGTGCTGCACCTCCTCGGTGGACTCGTCGAGGGTTTGGCGATCGGTCTCGGTGCACGATGGGCGTTTCGCAAGCTGCACCTGCCGAGCGCGTCGTCCTACCCAGTGCTCGCTCTGGCCGTGGCCGGGTTGTCGTACGGCATCGCCACGGAGATCGGCTCGTCGGGATTTCTTGCCGTGTACATCACCGGGTTGGTGCTCGGCCGTAAACGTCGCCTGGCGAAGTCGCTGCTGCGATTCCACGAGGGGCTCGCCGCCGCTGCCGAGGCGGTGCTGTTCCTGATGCTCGGCCTCCTGGTCTTTCCGTCGCGGTTGCTGGATGTGCTCGGTCCAGCGTTGGTCGTTGCTCTCGTGCTGATGCTCGTTGCCAGACCGGTCGCTGTCGCGCTGTGCCTTCCGTGGTTCCGGTTCAACAGGCGCGAATTGACGTTGGTCTCATGGGCGGGGTTGCGCGGCGCTGTGCCGATCGTCCTGGCAACGATTCCGCTCACAGCGGGACATCCCGACGGCTCGTTGGTGTTCGACGTCGTGTTCGTCACAGTGCTCGTCTCGCTGATCGTGCAGGCCGGCACCGTCGGGATGCTCGTGAAGCGGCTCGGTTTCACGGAGGAGGTGTCCGGCGCACAGGCCGAGGTTGCAGTGCTCGACTCGTTGGTGACGGATCTCATCGAAGTGCGTCTCACCGCGCAGTCGACAGTGCTCGGCGGACGCCTCAGGGACCACGTGATGCCCGACGGCGCACGGGTCGCGTTCGGCCGTACGCGACGAGCAGACTTTCGTTCCCGATGGCGACACAGTGCTGATGGCCGACGATGTCCTGCTGATCGCGGTGGCACCAGACACGACCCCCGAGACACTGGTCGCCTGGGCGACCCAACAATCTCCGTAGACGGCCGCGCGATACTCGCGTCATGGTGACCGGCTATGGCGGGACGTATCGAGGAGTTGTCGTCGACGACGCGGACCCGTTGCAGCAACATCGGCTCGGCGTGGTCGTGCCCGACGTGTATGGCGACGGTGTGTCGGTCTGGGCGGTCCCGCTGCAGGAGAACCGGCTCGAGCTGATCGTCGCCGGGGTTGACTCGACGCCGATGTGGGCGACCGCATCCGACGACGTTCGCTACGGCGACATCCCGGAGATCGACGCCGAGGTGTGGGTGGAGTTCGAGTACGGCGACCCCGCGTACCCGCGCTGGGTCGGCGTCGCGTAGGTCGCCGGCTGCTCGTACGTCGTGTAGCGCTGGCATCGGAATGGTCCGCATGCGACCATCTCGCTGCCAGCGGTTACGGAAACGGGTGAATCCGGCGATCGCATCACGGACACGTAGGGTCTTCGTATCCGAAAACTTCTGCCGCTACTCGTCGTCACCGCCTTTCTCGTTGCGTGCTCGTCTGACAGCTCGTCGACGGGGACGACGGCGACGTCGCCGGCCGCAACGACTTCCAGCGCGCCGACCTCGACCCTCGAATCGACCACCACGGTGCCGACGACCGTCGCGCCGACCACCACCGCCGCGATCGAGTCCACCACGACCCCATCGACGATCGCTCCCTACGTCAGCGAGACGTACAAGGATCCGGCCAACTGGATCTGCCGGGGCGACATGGCGGATTCGTGCGACAACGCCGAGCCGCTCACGAACGTCGCAGCGGACGGCACATTGACCGTCGAGCCGTACGAGGTTGCAGTCGACCCACCGCTCGATTGCTTCTACGTCTACCCGACGATCAGCGAGGATCCGACCTACAACAGCGACCTCGTCGCCGGCAACGAGATCGCCGTCACCGGTCTGCAAGCGGCCCGCTTCAACCAGGTGTGCAAGGTCTATGCGCCGATGTACCGCTCGGTCACCCTCGCCGGACTGTTCGGCACCGCCGATGGCGACTTCAACACCGGTTGGAACCTCGCCTATCAAGACGTACTCGATGCGTGGCGCCACTACCTCGCCAACGACAATCACGGACGGCCGGTCGTGATCCTCGCCCACTCGCAGGGCAGCTTCCATGTCGTGCGCCTGCTCCGCGAGGAGATCGATCCGAAGCCACAGGAGCGGGCGCTGATCGCGTCGGCGATCATTCCCGGGACCTCGTTCCAGGTTGCTCCGGGGCAAGACGTCGGCGGGGACACGCAGAACATGCCACTGTGCCGGACCACAGGGCAGGTCGGGTGCATCATCACGTTCCAGAGCTATCGCGACACCGTCCCGCCACTGCCGGGTGCACTGTTCGGGGCTCCCATGGGATCGACTGCGTCGGCGTGCGTCAACCCGGCGGCTCTCGCCGGTGGGCCAGGTCTCCTCGAGGCTGCGGCACCGACTGCCCCATGGGTGTTGACCGACCCCGCCGCGGCAGCGGCGATCACCACACCCTTCATGGGAGCGCCGGGCCTGATCACCGGCGAGTGCAAGGTGAAGGACGGATACAGCTACTTGGCGATCACCGTCAACGCCGACCCGGCCGATCCTCGTGCCGACGACATCCCCGGCGACGGCTCGCCGAACTGGGGGCTGCACACGGTGGACCTGTCGATCACCCAAGAGTCGCTGATCGACGTCGTTCGGAGCCAGGCAACCGCCTTCGTGGGGCTGCAGGACTAGATCGGTCGCCGAGCCTCGAACGTCGATCGCAGACCCTGGTCGAGATCGAAGGTGTGGCCGATCCTCGTGACGCTGTAGCCGTCGCCTGAGAACGATGCACCGATGTGTTCGAGTCGCACGATGCTGCCGATCACGATGTCGGGCGATCCGGTCGTGGTGCCCATGACGCTGACGAACGCCCGCGCCTTCTGCACCCTCACGTGCGCCGATGTCATTTCGCCGCCGCGTACGAGCACGAGCGACGCGCCCGAGGGTTCACGCGCAGGCGCCGCGCCTGTCGCGGACACCACGACCATCGGCGGCTCGTTCTCCTCGAACACGAATTCGATCGCGGTGACCTGTCCATCGAAGACGATCCGTTGATGGGCGATCGTGCCGAGACTGACGTGCATCGCTGTCCCGACGTCGAGGTCGTGACGATCGAGCAGGTGTGCGCGCGAACGTCGGCAACTCCTCGAGCGATTCGTCGATCTCCAGCTTCAGGAGGTCAGCGGCAAGCTCGCGACTGGGTTGACCATCGACCGCGAGCACCGGCACGATGGTCATGCTGCGGAACCTAACGCAGTGTCGCGCCGAGCTTGGCGACGCCGGCGACGACCTTGTTGCGCAACTCCGTCAACTCTGCGTCGCCCAAGGTGCGATCGAGCGCCTGTAAACGCAGCCGATACGCGAGGCTGCGGCTGTCGGCGGGCAGGCCGGCACCGCGATAGACGTCGAACAGGGCGATGTCGACCAACAGCGCCCCGGCCGCCTGCTTGATCGCCTTCTCGACCTTCTCGGCGGTGACCGAATCGGGTGTCGTGAATGCCAGATCGAGATCGCTGGACGGGAAGCGGCTGGTCGGCTTCCACGTCGCCACCTTCGCCTCGTTGGCCAGTAACACTGTCAGGTCGAGCTCCAGAACGGCAACGCGTTCGTCGACGCCGTACGCATCGAGGACATCCGGGTGGACCTCGCCCACCGCGCCGATGGCATCGCGTCCGAGCGACAACGTCGCCGAGCGCGTCGGATGCAGTCCCGCGGGCGGATTTGATTGATCGACGCGAGCGCCGAAGCCCATCGCTGTCGCGATCTCGCGCCACACCTCCATCGCTGCCGTCGCATCGCGGCCGGCCAAGACCACTGCCAGCTGCTCGTACTCGTCGGGCAGATCGTTGTCGCCCAAGGGGTAGACGTTGCCGATCTCGAACAGGCTCGCACCGGCGCGGCGGTGTGATTCGTTGAACGCGATCGCCTTCAACAGGCCTGGGCGCAACGACGTGCGCAACACGCTCTCCTCGGCAACCAGTGAGTTGAGGATGCGCAAGGCTGGACCGGCGAGGCCGGCGCGAACCAGATCATCGTCGGCAAGGAACGGATTGGGCATCGCCTCGTTGAGCCCGAGGCCCAACAACACGCCGCGCAGTTGCCGACGGCGTACTTGCACCGGCGACAGACGGCCGTGCATCGCCGATTTGGGAACCGTCTTGCCGAGGTTCCCGTACCCGTACTGGCGGGCGACCTCCTCGGTGATGTCGACCTCGATGGTGCAGTCCGGTCGCCACGAGGGGACGGAAACGCGCAGCGTGTCGCCACCGGTCGCTTCGAACCCGAGACCGCTGATCAACGCGACGATCTCGTCGCTCGACAACGAGGTGCCCAACAGCGCGTTGACCCTTCGCGACCCGAACCGCGATGACAGGGGCAACCGGAAGTTCGTCGGACTGTGCATCGACCATGCCCTCGTTGACGACGAGATCGGGGCACGTGAGCCGCAGCAACTCGACGAATCGTGCGATGGCCAACGGCATGCCGTGCGGGTCGACACCACGATCGAACCGCAGCGACGCCTCACTGCGCAGGCCGAGGCGAGTCGCGGTCTTGGCGATGCCGATCGGTTCGAACCAGGCGATCTCCAACGCGATGGTCGTGGTCGCATCGCTGATCTCGCTGTCGAGCCCACCCATGATGCCACCGATGCCGATCGGCGTGTCGTTCGCGTCGCAGATCAACAGATCGTCGGTTGTCAGCGATCGCTCCACGCCGTCGAGGGTCACCATGGTCTCGCCGTCGGTTGCGAGGCGAACGCGGAATCCCTCGCCACCCAAGGTGTCGAGGTCGTATGCGTGGTTGGGCTGGTTGAGCTCGAGCATCACGTAGTTGCTGACGTCGACCACGTTGTTGATCGAGCGCATGCCGGCAGCGGCGAGTCGTTGGGCAATCCAGTTGGGCGACGACGTGACCTGCACACCACTGATCACCGTGCTGGTGAATCGCGAACAACGATCACCATCGACAAGCTCGACGGTCGCCTGCCGCGTCGGTGCGCCGGCTGTTGCTGCGACGTGCGCGGTCGGAGCAGACAGTGGAACCTTCATGCGCGCGGCCACCTGCCGTGCTACCCCGAGATGGCCGAAGCAATCCGGGAGGTTGCGAGTGACGTCGAGGTCGTAGACGGTCTCAGCCTGGAGGCCCAGTGCCTCGCCGTAGGGCTTGCCGAGCGGAGTTCCGGCCGGAAGGATGACGATCCCCGCGTGATCGTCGCCGAGACCGAGCTCGCGCGCCGAGCACAGCATGCCGTCGCTCTGGATGCCGAGGATCGGCTTGGGCTCGATCACGCGTCCATCGGGCATCGCGGTGCCAGGCGTCGCCAGGGGAACGATGTCGCCCGCTTCCATGTTGAACGCGCCACACCAGACGTGACGCTCGCGGCCATCGCCGGCGTCGACGTAGACGCGATGCACCTTGGCCGCGTCGGGATGCCGCTCGGTTCGCACGACGCGAGCGGTGATGACACCTTCGACTGTTGCGCCGACATGGATGATCTCCTCGACAGCGAGACCGAGGTCGGTCATGGTCGCTGCGATCGTGTCGACGTCGTCGCCGACAGCGGCGAGCTCGTTGAGCCAGGAATGGACGATTTTCATCGGACTGGCCTCATCAGAACTGCTCCACGAAGCGAAGGTCGTTGCTGTACATCTCGCGCACGTCGAGGATGGAGTGCCGTTCCTTGGCCATGCGGTCGATGCCGAACCCGAAGGCGAATCCGCTCCATTCCTCCGGGTCGAGCCCGCCGGCGCGAAGGACGTTCGGATGCACCATTCCGCTCCCGCCGAGCTCGAGCCATTCGCCCGACGGGGTCTGGATGTCGAACTCGGCCGACGGCTCGGTGAACGGGAAGTAGCTCGGTCGCAGACGCGATCCGAAGTCGGCGCCGAAGAACGCCTTGGTGAACGCGTCGATCGTGCCGGCGAGATCGGCAAGGGTGATGCCGCGGTCGATGACAAGACCCTCGAGTTGATGGAACACGGCGAGGTGCGTCGCGTCGGTGGTCTCGTTGCGGAACACCCGGCCCGGCATGATCATGTAGATCGGTGGCGGGAGCGTCTGCATCACGCGGATCTGCACTGGTGATGTGTGCGTGCGCAACACCGACGTGCCCCCGCCCGGCTTCTCGACGTAGAACGTGTCGTGCATGCTGCGAGCAGGGTGATCGACCGGCATGTTGAGGGCTTCGAAGTTGTACCAATCGGTTTCGACGTGAGGCCCCTCCGCCACCTGGAAGCCGAGGCCGATGAAGACGTCCTCCAACCGCTCCCATGCCTGCGTCACGACGTGAGCGTGACCGCGTCGCGGCTTCGACATCACCTCAGTGAGGTCGAGTCGCTCGCCCGCGAGTTGCACGAGCCGTTCGGCCCCGGCGAGCTCGCGACGGCGCTGGTCGAGCCCCGCCGACACTGCGTTGGTCGCTTCGTTGACCGCCTGCCCGGCGGCACGCTTCTCGTCGACGGTCGACAGTGCCCCGAGGCCCGTCTTGAACGTCGCGAACGGACCGCGCTTTCCCAGCAACTCGGCTTCGAGCGCGCGCACCTCGTCCGCGGTCGTCGCCTCACTGATCCGGGCCAGCGCATCCTCGGCCGCCCGCTTCACATCTTCGATCATCCCCACACTCTCCTCACGACATCACACGACACTGGGCACGAAACCCCCGAGCAATGAGGCGGCGAGACGTCAGCGAGTCAGCGCGCAACCCCGAGCATCGCCCGGGGGCACCGAAATCGCCGAATGCACATGGCGGCATTCTAGATGGTGCTCCGTTGGCGAGCCACTTCAAATACCAGCACGGTCGCCGCCATCGCGACGTTGAGGCTTTCGGCGGGGCCAGCGTGCGGGATGGTGATCCACTGGTCGATGGCGGCATCTTCGTCGAGCCCATGCGCTTCGTTGCCGACAACGACAGCGACCCGACCGTGGTACACGGGATCGGTGTACACGTCGCCGCGATGCGACGAGGTCCCCAAGCGGCGAAAGCCGGACAATGATTCGAGCGATGCCTCGACCACCGGAATCCGGAACATCGAGCCGGCACTGGCCCTGACGACCTTCGGGTTGTACGGATCGACCGATCCGGGAGTGAACGCGACACCATCGGCACCGGCCGCCTCGGCTGAACGGATGATCGTGCCGGCATTGCCCGGATCCGCGAGTCGATCGGCGACGAGCACGAACGTCGCATCGGAGGGCAGCTCCGACGAGCGCATCGAGACGACAGCGAGCACCGGTTGCGGCGACTCGGTCGAGGCGACGCGCTCGATCACATTCGGTGCCAGTTCGTCGTAGGGCACATCGATGTCGACGACGGTGTCGGGCGCCACGAAGCAACTCTCGACCTGCCAGCCGGCGTCGAGCGCCTGGCGCAGCAGGGTCATTCCCTCGACGACGAACACACCCTCCTCATAACGAGAACTGCGGCGCCCCAGGAGGCGCCGCAGTCGTTGAACCCGAGGGTTCGAAAAGGTGAGCTGTCCGCTCAGAGAGCAGCCTTCGCGGCCTCGGTGAGTGCGGTGAACGCGGCAGCGTCGGTGACGGCCAGGTCGGCCATGACCTTGCGGTCGACTTCGATCCCCGCGGCGTTGAGGCCGGCGATGAATCGGCTGTAGCTGATGTCGTTGAGACGGCATGCAGCATTGATGCGCTGGATCCACAGGCGACGGAACTCGCCCTTCTTTGCGCGACGGTCGCGGAAGGCGTACTGCCCGCTCTTCATGACCTGTTCGTTGGCCGCCCGCACCGAGCGGCTCTTGTTTCCGTAGTAGCCCTTGGCCCGCTCGAGCACCTGCTTGCGGTGCTTCTTGGAACCAACGGCGCGCTTTACACGAGCCATTTCACTCTCTCCTCATCAATCGATCTTGTGTCGTTCTCTGGATCAGCGTTCGCCGAGCAGGCGCTTGATCTTGCGCGCATCGCCGGGATGCACCGCCACCATTCCGTCGAGGCGACGGGTGCGCGTCGAGGGCTTCTTCTCGAAGAGGTGCTGGCGGTTCTGCTGCAGGCGTCGAAGCTTGCCGGTGCCCGTCTTGCTGAACCGCTTCGCGGCGGTCTTGCTGGTCTTCATCTTTGGCATGGTTGGTTCCTTGTTGGGGTGATCGTCAGATCAGGCCGGATCGGCCGTTTCTACGACCGCTTCCGCTACCGGCTCAACCGGTGCCTGTGCTTCTTGAACTGCTGGTACTTCTTGAACTGCTGCTGCTGCTGCTTCTTCTTCTGGGGCCTGCGCTGCGTCGAGAGCATCGTCTGCGGCCTTGTCGTCCTGGTGCTTGTCTTCGTGGACCCGATCGTGCGACTTCTTGACGACTGCCTTCTTCTCGGGAGCCAGCACCATGGTCATGTTGCGACCTTCCAACCGAGCCATGGTCTCCACTTTGCCGTGGGAACCGACTTGCTCGATCACCGCATCGAGGATCCGTGAGCCGAGTTCTGGGTGGGCCATCTCTCGACCCCTGAACTGCAGCGTGACCTTGACCTTGTGGCCGTCCGCAAGGAAATCCTGCATGTGGCGCACCTTGGTATCGAAATCGCCCTTGCCGATCTTCGGACGGAACTTCACTTCCTTGATCGAGACCTGAACAGTCTTCTTGCGCGATTCCTTGGCCTTCTGGCTTTCCTCGTAACGAAACTTTCCGTAGTCCATGATCCGGCACACCGGTGGGTTCGCCATGGGCGCTACCTCGACGAGATCGAGGTCTTGCTGACGGGCGAGGGCGAGAGCATCTGGCAGATTCTTGATTCCAAGTTGGCTGCCGTCTGCGCCGATGAGGCGAACCTCACGGGCGCGAATGCGATCGTTGTACCGGTGCTCCGGTTGCTGCGGCGGTGCTATGGCTGATCAATCCTGTGCAATGGGTGGAATCCCTTCCGAGTGTTTGGCTGCGAAGCCACCAACACGAACGAAGAGAACCGCCACCAGGACGGCCAATCGAGTGCTCGTGACCCGGACGCACGGTAGCTGTTGCAGGTGTGGCCGGGTGGGAGCAGCTGCACTGTTGAATCCAGAGCAGGCCACCCCACTTCGCGATGAGTTGTCGGCGGATACGATACCGCATGTGAGCAGCGAAGACACCGAATCCGTGGTGGAAGACGCCCAGAACGCCCTGAACGACGCCCGCGCCCGCCTCGCCGAAATCCCTGCCGAGACCGTGGTCGTCAACCACGTGATGGGTCTGTACGAGCTGGCAGCGATCCATTTGGGAGCCGATCCGCCGCGCCTCGGCGAGGCGTCATTGGCCATCGACGCCGTTGGTTGCCTCGTCGAGGGCCTCGGCGATCGGTTGGGCGAAGAGGCCCCGACGCTGTCGCTCGCGCTGTCCAACATCCGCCTTGCATTCGTTCAGATCAAGGCTGCAACCCTGTCGGAGAACTGACCCCGAGCAGCCTGGTGAGTGACAGCGTCTGACCGTTGGGGCCCCGTAACGGGGCGTGCGGGGTCAAACGCTGCGAACTTCTGCTGGCTACGATTTCCACATGACCACCGGACTCCGGCTCGAGGTCGCACACGCCGTTCTGTACGTGCACGACGTCGACAAGATGATCGACTTCTACACGCACACGCTCGGCTTCGAAGTGATGGATCGTGGACCGCTCGGGCCCAACGAGATCGTCTTCCTGTCGCAGAACGCGACCGACCATCATCAGGTCGCGTTCATCACTGGACGTGACGCGCCGGTGCACTCGAACAGCATCAACCACGTTGCGTTTCGCTCGGCCGGCACGCTCGATGATCTGCGATCGTTGAAGAAGACGCTGGAGGCCGACGACGAGGTCACCCAGATCGTTCCGCTGTGTCACGGCAACGCATGGTCGGTGTACTTCCGTGATCCAGAGTTCAACGGCGTCGAGGTCTTCATCGACACGCCATGGCATGTTGCCCAACCACAGGGACAGCCCTTGGACTTCGACAAATCGAATGACGAGATCATCGAGGCGACCCGAGCCCACTTCTCGACGGAGCCCGAGTTCGGGCCGCTCGACGACTTCTACAAGCGGCGCGCCGATTACCTCGGGTCGCGTTCCTAGCGCCGGAACCTTCCGTACCGCGCCTCACGAACCTTGCCGTCGCGAACCTTGACACCCTCGGCGCGCAATTGCGCTGCCTGCTCGCGCTCGTGACCCGGGACAAGGCGTCCCACTGAGTTGACGACCCGCCACCATGGCAACTCCTCGTCGGTGGTTGCGAGGATCCGCCCGACGAGGCGTGAGAGCTTCGGATAGCCGGCATCCTCGGCGATGTCGCCGTAGGTCACGACCTCGCCCTCGCGCAGCGATCGGATCACGTCGACGATGCGGTCGTCGCGCTCGGTCATGACGTGACGATGTGATCGGCCTCGTAGCGGCCGAGCTTGCACAACAGATCGAACTCGACGCTCGCACCGACCGGAATGTCGCGGCTGCCATCGGCAATCACGATGCAGTGGAACGGCACGACCCAACCGTCGTCGCGGGTCACCTCGCCGAGCCCGACCTCCTTGTCGAAACTGGTCACCGTGCCGCGCATATGTCAGGCAACGATCTTGCTGATCGGCAACTCCAAGATGTCGGAGGCGCCGGCGTCCTTCAGCTCGGGGATCAACGTGTTGATGGTCTTCTTGTCGACAACCGACTCGATCGCGTAGCCGCCGCCGGCGAGCTCGCTGATGGTCGGCGACTTCGCCGATGGCAGCACATCGAGGACTGCCTTGAAGTGGTCCGAGTCGACGTTGAGCTTGACGAGCACCTTGTCGCGCGCATCGAGCGTTCCGAGCAGCAACGTCATCAACTGGTTCATTGCATGGAGCTTGACCGGGTCGTCGAAGGAGGACTTGTTGGCAACCATTTCGGTGTAGCTGACGAGCACCGTGTCGATGATGCGCAGGCCGGCGGCGCGCAATGCCCTGCCGGTCTCGGTGATCTCGACGACGCAATCGGCGATGTCGGGAATTTTCGCCTCGGTCGCACCGTACGACAGACGAACGTCGGCAGCGATCCCCTTCGATGCGAAGTAACGCTCGGTCAGCTTCGGGTACTCACTGGTGACCCGGACGCCTTGCGGCAGGTCCTCGACACGCTGCGCGGGCGAGTCGGCGGCAACTGCGGCAACGACTTGCACCGGGTTCGAGGTCGCCTTGCTGTAGCGGAGCTCGCCGAGACTGACGACCTCGCTACCGGTCTCTTCCACCCAGTCGCGTCCGGTGATTCCGAAGTCGAACAAACCCTCGGCCACGTACATCGGGATCTCCTGCGGGCGGAGGATTCGCACATCGATGATGCGTGGGTCGTCGATCGTCGCCTTGTAGTCGACCGATGAAGAACGCACCACCGGAAGGTCGGCGGCAGTGAACAGCTCGAGCGTTGCCTTCTCCAACGAACCCTTCGGCAGCACCAGCTTGAGCATCCGCAGCAGGCTATCCGTCGTGCGTCAATGAGTCGTTGGCGATTCCTGCAGCAGACGCACGGCGTGCGGGACGATGTCGAGGATCGCGCCGAGCTGCTCGACACAACCTTTGGGCGAACCCGGCGTGTTGCAGATGATCGCTTGCCCACGGATACCGGCAATGCCTCGCGACAAGCGGCCGAGAGGGTTCACCAGTCGCATCGCCTCGGCAAGGCCAGGGGCCTCGCGTTCGATCGCCGCACGCGTGCCCTCGGGGGTTTGATCGCGCGGCGCGAACCCTGTACCTCCCGTCGACACGATCAGTCCGGCAAAACCTCCGCACATCTCGCGCAGGTTGTTGGCCACGTTCTCGGTGCCATCGGCCGTGACGCGGTGCTCGTCGACGACCCAACCGGCCTGCGTCAACTGGGCGACCAAGGCGGCGCCACTCGCGTCTTCGCGGGTTCCATGAATCACACCGTCGCTGACGGTGAGAACCTTGGCGTGCAGTGGCTCGTCGGTCATGTGGCTCGACGGTATCGAATCAACACCATGCCGTCGGTGTCGTGGTCGTGCGGCAACACCCGCCAACCATGGCCGTACGGACGCCAGTCGCTCGACGGCGGTTCGGTGATCGGCTCGAAACCTGCTGGGATCGGATGATCGATCGACTCCTCGGCGGTCAAGGTGCAGACGCTGTAGGCCAGCCAACCGCCGGGTCGGACCAATGGTGCGGCAGCGACAAGTGATGCGCCGCTGCAATGCAGCCAGCTCGCCGATGTCGTTCTCGGTGATGCGCCAACGCGCGTCGGCGCGGCGTCGCAGCGCGCCGAGTCCGCTGCAGGGTGCATCGATCAACACCTTGTCGAACCCGTCCGCCCGGAAGGGCGGCATTACTGCATCGCCGACGACCACCGGCACACCCTGGATCAACTTGGCGCGGTGCATCTGCAGATCGGCTGCGACGACGTACGCGCCGCCGGCAGCCATCGCCGTGGCCTTGCCACCGGGTGCCGCACAGAGATCGAGGATCCGCTCCCCTGGCTGAGCCTCGACCGCCGAGGCGACCCACTGCGAGGCGAGGTCCTGTCGATAGCCGTCGTCGCGTACCGACACCGGTGCCGGCTCGTTCATCCTCGACATCGCCGCCTCGGCTTCATCGCCCAGCTCGACGCGCAGTCGTTCGACGATCCAATCCGGGTAGCTCAGCCGAACCGCATCGTTCGGCCAGTCCATCGGCGTGTCGCCGACGCGTCGCAGGATCGCGTTGACGAAACCTCGCGCCGCCTTCGGCGCCAGCTCGACCGTCTCGCCCACTGCGGCATGTGCGGCGACACCGGCGTAGTGGAGTTGGTAGGCACCCAGGCGCAAGAGCGTGCGCAGCGAGGGTTGCGGCTCCTTGACGAGGAATCGATCGATCAACGCATCGCACCCGCGACGCATTCGTGTCGTTCCGTAGACGAGCTCGGTGACGAAGCCTCGGTCGCGCTCGCTCAACTTCGACCGTCCGAGCTCGCTCTGCAACAGCAGGTTCGGCGTACGCCCCGTCGTGGTCGATCCGCTGCAGGCAGCGATAGGCCACCTGGCGAGCGTTGGTCATCGCTCGTTGACGCTACCGGCGTTGCTGAGGCCGAGACGTTCGACCTCGGCCAGCCGGGCACCGCGGGCGAACGCGTCGAACGCCATGGGCGCCTTGCCCTCGGGTTGCACGCTCACGATCCGAAGTCCACCGATGTGGTCACCGCGCAACTCGTCGGAAGGCGCGCTGTTCGGTTCGGTCAACTCTGCGGCGATGATTCGAAGCCGCTTGTCGTGCAACGTCGTCCAAGCGCCGCCTAGTCGAACCAACCTGTCGATCTCGGCGGGTGATCGCGTCCAGTCGATCTGCAGCTCCTCGGCACGTAGTTTTACCGCGTACGTGGGCTCACCGACTTGTGGCTGCGGCACGCCGAGCCCGGCACTGAGCTCGTCGACCAGCAAGCGAGTGCCGACCTCGACCAGCTCGCGGCGCAGCTCGGCGGCGGTGATCGTCGCGCCGATCGGCACCACCTCGCAGCTGAAGACCGGCCCGGTGTCGAGCCCTTCCTCGAGCTGCATCAGGCACACACCTGTCTCGCTGTCGCCGGCCAACAGTGCCCGTTCCACCGGCGCAGCACCACGCCATCGAGGCAGCAGCGAGAAGTGCAGGTTGACCATCGGCACGGCATCGAGCACGTGGGGTTTGATCAATTGGCCGAACGCGACGACCACACCGAGATCGGCGCCGACCGTCGAGCACGTCGTCGACGGAGTGCGTCACCGGGAGGCCGAGCTCGATCGCAGCAGCCTTCACCGGGCTCGGCATCAGCTGTGATCCGCGACCGCGCCGCTTGTCGACCCGAGTCACCACCAGCGCGATCTCGAACCCAGCAGCCACCAGGGCGCGTAGTGGCGGTACCGCCATCTCCGGCGTCCCGAGGTACACCAGACGACGCGGTGCCGCAGCGCGTGTCACTGCAATTTCAGGCGACGCTTCGGAGCCTCTGCTGCCGGCTGCTCCTGCACCCGGCGGTATTCGATCATCGCTGCCTTGCGCTGTTCCGGCGTCATCCGGTCGAACATCAGCACCCCGTGCAGATGGTCGATCTCGTGCTGGAAGAGCCGGCCCATCAGCTCGCTGGCTTCGATCTCGATCTCGTCGCCGTCGACCGTGAATCCCCTGACGAGGACATGGTTGGGTCGAAGCATCTCGACGTACAGGCCAGGGATGCTGAGGCAGCCCTCGTCGTACACCCACTCGCCGCTCGACTCGACGATCTGCGGGTTGATGATGGCCATCTGCTCGTCGTCGACGTCCCACACGAAGATCTGCTTCTGCACACCGATCTGCGGCGCTGCGAGGGCGATACCGGAGTCGCTCTCGTACAGCGTGTCGAACATGTCGTCGACGAGACGGGCGATCTTGCCGTCGATGTCGGCAACTTCTGCGGCCTTGGTCTTCAACACGGGGTCGCCGTATGTGCGGATCTGGTACGCCATAGCTGCAAGGCTACCGACCGACATGGGCCACTACTTCGACGAGGATCCCGACGCTCCGTCATCGCCTCGCGACGTCGAGCTGTGGCTGCCCGACATGTCGCTGAAGCTCACCACGGATCGCGGCGTCTTCGGCTACGGCCAGATCGACGCAGGCAGCAAGTTGCTGCTGATGAAGGCGCCGCCACCGCCGTCCACGGGCAACCTGCTCGACCTCGGGTGCGGCGTCGGCACGATCGCCCTGCCCCTCGCCCGTCGAGCGCCCGGCGCAACGGTGTGGGCGGTCGACGTCAACGGTCGCGCCCGTGATCTCTGTGCCGCCAATGCCACCGCAAACGACCTGTCGAACGTGCGCGTCGTCGCGTCCGGACGACGTACCCGCGGAGGTCGCCTTCGACTGCATCTGGAGCAACCCGCCGATCCGGATCGGCAAGCCGGCATTGCACGACCTGCTGCTGCAGTGGCTGCCACGACTGACACCCGAGCGGCTATGCGATCCTGGTCGTGCAGAAGCACCTCGGCGCGGACTCGCTGCAACGTTGGCTGACCGAGCAGGGATACCCCACCGAGCGCATCGGCCTCGTCGAGCGGCTACCGAATCCTGCGTACAGATTCCGCCACCGGCGTTTGGAGGCGAAGCCCCGTAGCGGGGCGTGCGGTGACTATCGCTGCAGCCTCGCCGAGTCAGCGGGGCGGGTCGACTTCGATGCGCAGGCGGGAGCCCTTGGGGCGCGGGGTTGCCGCGATCGCGCCGCCGAGCACATCCCAGGTCGGGGCACGCAGCAGCACCGACATCACCGGTCGACGAGGCCTCGAGGCCGGTCGCGTCAGCGAACTCGCCGGCGCCGGTGCCGGTGACCGCAGCAAGCGCGGCGAACGGCGGGAGCCCGAGCAACTCGCGACGGGCCAACTCGACCTTGGCAGACGCGTGAGGGATCGGCGTGCAGGACCGCCTGCAGCACCTCGTGGCGCGGCAGGAACGTCTGCACCAGCAGCCGTCCGCCACCGCTGCCGGCCGCCGACCAGTCGGGCGGCTCGCGCCAGCAACGTCATCGCCTGCTCACCGGCCCGATAGCGAGGCGCGAGCAGCTCGGCATCGAGGTCGAGAAATGCGACGACGTCGGCTCGACCTGCGCGATGCAGCACCGCCTCGGTGCCGATCAGCACATCGCAGTCCGGCAGCGACTCGCTGTCGCCGGTGACCATCCCGGCGGGCCGTCCGGCAGCAGCTTCGATCTCCTCACGCAGCCGGCTGACACCTGGCCGGATCAGCGATAGCGCGCCGGACCCACAGTTCTGGCAGACCACCGGCCGCACTGTTCCGCATCGGCTGACACACCAACGAGCCGTCGTCCTCCTGCACGACTGCGGCTTGGCACTTCTCGCAGCGTTGCAACGATTTGCAGGTTCGGCATGCCAGCAGACGCGCCCGGCCCTTCGTGTTGTGGACACAGATGACGCGCTGATGCGGTGTTGCGAAGATGTTGGATCAGCGGCGACGTCAGCAGCGAGCGCTTCCACGGCTCCTCGCGGCTGCGGTCGACGAGCTCGAGGATCGGCCACCCGTCGCGCTCCTCCGTGACTGACGACGCGCCGGAACGAATCGCCCGCCCAGTGCACCGCGACAGCGGACGGGCACGGCGACACCAGCAGCGACCGGGACGCCGGCACGACGGGCGCGTTCGATGGCCACATCGCGGGCGTGCCACGTCGGCGAGCGTTCCTCCTGCAGCGCCTCGTCGTGCTCGTCGAGCACCACGATCGACCGCATCCCGGCGCACGGCGACCACACCGCGGCTGCGGCCACCGATCACGACATCGACGCCCCCGGCTGCCCGCGCCCACTGTTCGGGATGCACGGCGGTGCGAGTAGCCCAATTGCCGCAGGCGTGCCGCCAGCCGACGAGCCTCGTCGACCGACGGATGGACGACCAGGGCCGGTCCGAGCGCCAGCGCCTCGACGACGACCGACGAGCTGATCGCCGGTCGGTGGTAGTCGGATCAGGCGCGGCAAGGTCACCAGTCGCGGGTCGGTGTTGGTCGCGGTGGACGCGGGCAGCGAACCGACCATCCCCGGCGGGCTCGCGGCCACGAGGAACGGCCGCAGCCGACCGGCGCCCCAGCGGACCGACGCCCAACGGCCGAGGTCGATGATGTCGGCCGACGGTCCGATTCCCGACCACTTGGCCAACGGCACCAGCCGGTCCGAGCGCGACCGAACCGTCGGGCGGCCCGAGCGCGACGACCCAACCGCCGACCCGGCGGCCGTGCAGACGCGATGCGGACCATCGACCCGACGGCGATCGTGGCGCGCATCGAGTCGGGGACGAGGTAGTCGAACTGTTTGTCGAGCCCGGTGACGTCGGGGACGACCCGGGCGACGAGCAGCGGCGACGGGTCCATTGCCCGGCGACGCTAGAGGGATTACAGGCCGACTGCGCTCTTGAAGTCGTCGAGGCGGCTGACCGCTTCCCACGTGAACTCCGGCAACGCCCGACCGAAGTGCCCATAGGCGGCGGTCTTGCGATAGATCGGCCGCTTCAGGTCGAGGTCGCGCACGATGGCCGCCGGGCGGAGGTCGAACACGGAGCGCACGGCGTCGACGATCTTGTCGTCGTCGACGGTGTTGGTACCGAACGTCTCGACCAGGATGCTCATCGGGTGGGCCATGCCGATGGCATACGCCACCTGCACTTCGCAGCGGTCGGCGGCGCCGGAGGCGACGACGTGCTTGGCGACCCAGCGGGCCGCGTACGCGGCCGAACGGTCGACCTTCGACGGGTCCTTGCCGCTGAACGCACCACCACCGTGACGACCCATGCCACCGTAGGTGTCGACGATGATCTTGCGACCGGTGAGGCCGGTGTCGCCGTGAGGACCACCGATGACGAACTTGCCGGTCGGGTTGATGTACACGTTGTAGTCGTCGTCGGCGAACTGCGCCGGCACGACCGGGCGGATGACCTGCTCGATGAGGTCGGGACGGATGACCGTGTCGCGATCGACACCGTCCTGGTGCTGCGTCGAGATCAACGCGGTGACCAGACCGCACCGGCTTGCCGGTGCTGTCGTACTCGAAGGTCACCTGCGTCTTGCCGTCGGGACGCAGGTACGGCACGGCGCCGGCCTTGCGAACGTCGGTGAGCTTCTCGGCCATGCGGTGCGCCAGCCAGATCGGCAGCGGCATGAGGTCGGGGGTGTCGTTGCAGGCGTAGCCGAACATCATGCCCTGGTCGCCGGCGCCCTGGCTGTTGATGATGTCCTCGCCACTGCGGCCGCCACGGAGCTCTTCGCTCTTGTCGACGCCCTGGGCGATGTCGCCGCTCTGCTCGTCGATCGACACGATCACGCCACAGGTGTTGCCGTCGAAGCCGTACAGCGCGTTGTCGTAACCGATGCCGTTGATGACCTGACGGGCGAGCTTCGGGATGTCGACGTACGCGCTGGTGGTGATCTCGCCGGCGACGACGCACAACCCGGTCGTGAGCAACGTCTCGCAAGCCACGCGACCATTCGGATCCTCGGTGAGAATTGCATCGAGGACCGCGTCGCTGACCTGATCGGCCATCTTGTCGGGATGACCCTCGGTGACGCTTTCCGAGGTGAACGTGTAGTTGCTCACTGAGCTGCTCCTGAATTTGGGGTTGAGGTTGAGTTTCGAGATTGGGCCGGTACTACTTACACCAGATCGCAGCTGGACGACACATTGCAGTATCGCTCTGGCGACCGAACGCTTGTCCGTCAGCGGAACGACGGTTGTCGTGCCGTCGCGGAGCAACAGGGTGACTGCATTCGTGTCGTGCTGGAAGCCGACCTCGGGGGCACTGACGTCGTTGGCGACGATGAGATCGAGGTTCTTGCGCTGCAGCTTGCTCTGCGCGTTGGCGACGAGATCGCTGGTCTCGGCGGCGAAGCCGACCAGGATCTGGCCCGGCCACTTGCGTTCACCGAGCGCGGCGAGGATGTCGGGCGTCGGTTCGAGCACGATGTCGGGAACTCCGCCGTCCTTCTTGATCTTGCCGGCCTCGGCCACCTTCGGCCGGAAGTCGGCGACGGCTGCGGCCATCACGACCACGTCGGCGTGTGGAGCGAGGGCTTCGACAGCTGCTTGCATCTGCGCGGCTGTCTCGACGGCCTGGAGCTCCGCTCCGGGAGGCGTGGGGAGCACGACGGTCGACACCAGCGTGACTCGAGCGCCCTGCGCCAGCGCCTCGGCGGCGACCGCGTACCCCTGCTTGCCGCTGCTGCGATTGGCGATCACACGTACGGCGTCGATCGGCTCGCGAGTGCCGCCGGCCGTGACCACGACATGTGTGCCCTGCAGCGCGCCACCGCCGAGCACCAGCTCGACCTCGGCCAGGATCCGGTCGGGCGAGGCCAGCCGACCCTTGCCGGAGTCGCCACCGGCGAGGCGGCCCTCGTCGGGCTCGACGACGTGCACGCCGCGTCGGCGCAGGGTGTCGATGTTGTCGACGACCGCCGGGTGCTCCCACATCTCGGTGTGCATCGCCGGGCAGACGATCACCGGAGCGCGGGTCGCCAACAGGACGTTGGTCAACAGATCGGTCGAGAGCCCCGCGGCATACGCACCGATCAGTCGGGCCGTTGCCGGGACCACGAGCACGAGATCCGCGGATTGCCCGAGCTTCGTGTGCGGGATCGGCGTGTCCTCGTCCCACAAGCTGGTCTGCACGGGCTCACTGGCCAGCGCCGACAGCGTGGTGATGCCGAGGAAGTGCTCGGCGCCCTTGGTCATCACGGGGATGACGTGCGCACCTGCGTCGACCAATCGGCGGCAGATCTCGACGGCCTTGTAGGCAGCGATGCCCCCGGTGACACCGAGTACGACGCGCTTGCCGGCCAGCATGGAAGTCGTGTCGCTACCGGATCAGGCGACGGTGTCGGCGCTCGCCTCGTCGGCGGGCACCTCGGTCTCCGGGTCCGGCAACTCGACACGCACGATCTTGTGAGCTGCGATCTCTTCGAACCCGATGCTGAGCGGCTTGCGAGCAATCGAGCTGACCTGGGGCGGAACCATGTGACCGAGACCGTCGCCGAGCTGGTTGAAGTACGAGTTGATCTGTCGCGCCCGGCGGGCTGCGAGCGTGACCAAGCTGAACTTGGAGTCGACGGTGTCGAGCAGATCCTCGATCGCGGGGTTCATCATCGTGTCGTGGGCGCGAGCCATAAGTCAGCCTCCTGAAGCGGTTTGTCAGTGTACAGCTAGATCGTCGCTGACCGTCGATGCTGGGCGATGATCGTCAGCATCTCGTCGACCGTGCGTTCGAGGTTGTCGTTGACCACCACGTGGTCGGCGATCGCCAGCCCGACCGGTTCCTCGTCGAGCGCCTTGCGCAGTCGCTGATCCACTCGGTCCTCGGGGTCGCCGCGGCCGCGCAGCCGGCGCTGCTGCTCGTCGCGCGACGGCGGCAACACGAAGATCAGGATCGCCTCGCTGTGCAGCTTCTTGACCTGGCTCGCGCCATCGACCTCGATCTCCAGCACCACGTCGCGCCCGTCGGCAACATCGGGGGTCGGGGTGCCGTAGTAGTTGTCGAGAAACTTGGTCCACTCGAGGAATCCGCCGCCGGAGATGCGATCTTCGAAGTTCGCCATGATCCGTGAAGACGTACGCAGTGTCGGGTTCGCCGGGGCGTTGCGTCCGTGTCGTCCACGACCTGCTCAACCAGAGGTTGGGGTCGCGTTCGACGAGTGCGTTGACGATCGTTCCCTTTCCTACCCCACCGGGGCCGGAGATGACGATGATGAGTGGGTCGGCGGAGCCGTCGCTGGCCGCCATGGCCTCACTTGCCGAGTTGATCGAGCAATGACTGCTTTTGTACGGCGCCAAGCCCCTGTACGCGGCGGTTGTCGGCGATGCCGATGTCTTCCATGATCTTGCGAGCCTTGACCTTGCCGACGCCCGGCAGCGATTCGAGCAGCGAAACCACTTTGAGTTTGCCGACGGTGACGCTGGTTGACGCGAGCGCCTCGCGGATCGTGACAGAACCGTTCTTCAGTTGGTTCTTCAGTTCGGCGCGAGCAGCGCGGGCCTCGGCGGCCTTTGCCAGAGCAGCCGTGCGTTGTTCGGGCGTCAGTTGAGGAGGTGTTGCCATATCAAAACCCTAGTCCTGACCACGCATTCATGCGCGCCTTTCGGTCAATGAGCCGTCGCCGACGAGCTGGGCGATAGATGTCACACCACGCTCGTCGCACCATGCTGTCAAGCTCTCCAAGGTCCGGATCGAGGCGCGCGGATCCACGAAACTGGCGGTCCCGACCTGTACCGCGCTGGCACCGGCGAGCATCAACTCGATCGCGTCCCAGCCATCGGCGACCCCGCCGACGCCGATGATCGGAAGGTCGGGAATCGCAGCGTGGACGTCGAAGACCGCGCGAACCGCGACCGGATGGATCGGCCGACCGCTGTATCCGCCCCCGCCTGCACCGAGCGCGGCCTTGCGCGATGTCGGGTCGATCACCATTCCGAGCAGCGTGTTGATCAGCGTCACGGCCTCGGCACCGGCGTCGCGGACGGCTGCCGCAACGTCGACGACGCGGTCGGTGTTGGCGCTCAACTTGGCCCAACGTGGTCGCCCACAGCGCCGACGTCGCTGCGATCACCTCGGCAGACAGCTCCGGGTCGTGGGCGAAGATGCCGCGACGTCCCTCCAGGTTGGGGCACGACAGGTTGACCTCGACCGCAACCACGAACTTGGGAGCGTCCGACAGCAGCTCGGCGGCACGTCGATACTCGTCGACCGACCGTCCCCAGATGCTGGCGACGACGCGAGCACCGGTCGCTGCCAGCGCGGGTACGTCTTCGGCAAGCCAGGCGGCGACGCCGGGGCCCTGGAGACCGACCGCGTTGATCATGCCGGTGCCGGCGGTGTGCACTCGCGGCGCCGGGTTGCCCGCCCATTCGAACGCGGCCAACGACTTCACGACGTGTGCGCCGAGGTCCGCGAGATCGAAGAACGATTGAAACTCAGCACCGTGCCCCGCCGTCCCCGACGCCGTCATCACCGGATTGGGAAGCACCACCGACCCGACGTGCGTGGCGAGGTCGACGGTCACGCGTGGTATTCCTGCAGCGACCTGACTGAGAGGTCGTGGCCGACCTGCTCGGCCATGCCCTGGACAGCCGCGAGCGCAGCCTCGACCGTGGTGACCGAGCTCACTCGGTGGGTGATGGCGGCCTTGCGAATCTGCTCGCCGTCGCTGCGCGCGCCACCGCCTTGGCCCTGCGGTGTGTTGATGACGAAGGCGATGTCGCCGCCCGCGATCAGGTTGACGGCGTTGATCCCGTGACCGTCGGAGATCTTGCCGACGACCGCATCGCAACTGACCCCGAAGCTGGCAAGGTAGTCGGCAGTACCAGTCGTGGCGGCGATACCGAGACCGAGTTGACGCAGTCGTCGGGCGACGACGATGCCGGCCGGCTTGTCGCCGTCGGCCAACGACAAGAACACCGTGCCCTCCGTCGGTAGCACGGTGCCGGCGGCCAGTTCGGCCTTGTAGAACGCGAGCCCGAACGTCGTGTCGATGCCCATCACCTCGCCGGTCGAACGCATCTCCGGGCCGAGCGCCGGGTCGACCTCGGGGAAGCGGTTGAACGGCAGCACCGCCTCTTTGATCGAGACATGACCGTTGGCCGAGGGGGGCTTCAGCAGACCCTCGTCGCGCAACTCCGCGAGCGTGGCGCCGAGCATCACCCGGCTGGCCACCTTGGCCAGCGGAACGCCGGTGGCCTTGGCGACGAACGGCACGGTGCGGCTGGCACGCGGGTTGGCCTCGATGACGTAGACCGTGGTGCCGAAGACCGCGTACTGCACGTTGATGAGACCGCGAACGTCGAGCGCCTTGGCGATCGACATCGTGTACGACTCGATGACCTCGACGACCCACGGCGGCAACGTCTGCGGCGGGATCGCACACGCCGAATCGCCGCTGTGCACGCCGGCTTCCTCGACGTGCTCCATGACGCCACCGATCAGCACCTCACCGGTGTGGTCGCGGATCGCGTCGACGTCGACCTCGGTCGCGTCCTCGAGGAAGCGGTCGATCAGCACGGGCCGCTCCGCCGACAGGCCACCTTCGCGCCCGAGCGAACCGAAGCCAGCCAGCTCGGCCATCGCCCGGGCCAGATGATCGGTGTCGTGCACGATCTGCATGGCCCTGCCGCCCAGCACGTAGCTGGGCCGCACGAGCACCGGGAAGCCGATCCGCTCGACGATGCCGAGTGCCTGCTGCAGATCGACCGCGGTCCCACCCGGCGGCTGCGGAATTCGCAGCGCGGTGCACAGCGCACTCCACTTCTCGCGATCCTCGGCGAGGTCGATCGACGTGGGCGACGTGCCGGCGATCAGCTCCTGCGGCAGTACGCCGGACAGCTTCAGCGGCGTCTGACCACCGAGCGACACGATCACCCGCGGCGCCGTGCCGCCACTGGCCAACGTCTCCGCGGCGATCACGTTGAGCACGTCTTCGCGCGTCAGCGGCTCGAAGTAGAGACGATCGCTGGTGTCGTAGTCGGTGCTGACGGTCTCCGGGTTGCAGTTGATCATCACGGTCTCGTACCCGGCCTCGCGTAGACGCGAACGACGCGTGCACGCAGCAGTAGTCGAACTCGATGCCCTGACCGATGCGATTCGGGCCGCTGCCCAAGATGACGACGCGTGGACGGTCCGACGGACGCACCTCGTTCTCGTCTTCGTAGGTCGAGTAGTGATACGGCGTCTCCGCGGCGAACTCGGCTGCGCAGGTGTCGACCGTCTTGTACGTGGGGATCACACCGGCGCCCTCGCGCAGCGCACGGATGCTGAGCTCGTCGCTGTTCCACAGGTGGGCGAGCTGGCCGTCGCTGAACCCCATCTGCTTGGCGCGCCGCCATTGCCGGGCGGTCATGTCGGCGGGCGCGAGCTCGGCGAGCGCTGCACGCTCTTCGACGATCTGCGACATCTGATCGAGGAACCACGGATCGATTCGACATGCCTCGTACACCGCCTCGATCGGGACCTCGCGGCGCAACAGCTCACCGACCTGGAAGATGCGATCGGGCGTCGGAATTGCGATCATCGCCAGCAGTTCCTTGTCGCCGATGTCGGCGAGCTCGGCCTCGGCCGGATCGCACCCGAGACCCAGACGACCCTGCTCCAGCGAGCGCAGACCCTTCTGCAGGCTCTCCGGGAATGTGCGCCCGATCGCCATCACCTCGCCCACCGATTGCATCTGTGTCCCGAGGATGCCGGAGGACCCCGGCAGCTTCTCGAACGCCCATCTCGGGATCTTGGTGACGACATAGTCGATGCTCGGCTCGAAGCTCGCCGGAGTTGCGCCGCGCGCGGTTGCGGTGATGTCGTTCTCGATCTCGTCGAGCGTGTACCCGACAGCCAGCTTGGCGGCGATCTTGGCGATCGGAAATCCGGTCGCCTTCGACGCGAGTGCCGACGATCGCGACACGCGCGGGTTCATCTCGATGACGACCTGTTCGCCGGTTTCCGGGTTGACCGCGAACTGCACGTTGCTGCCGCCGGTCTCCACACCGACGCGTCGGATGCAGGCGAATGCGGCATCGCGCATCTGCTGGTACTCGACATCGCTGAGCGTCTGTGCCGGGGCAACCGTGATGGAGTCGCCGGTGTGCACGCCCATGGCGTCGACGTTCTCGATCGAGCAGATGATCACGCAGTTGTCGGCCCGATCGCGCATGACCTCGAGCTCGTATTCCTTCCAGCCGGCGATGCTCTTCTCGATGAGGATCTCGTTGATGGGGCTGGCTGCGAGACCTTCTGCCGCTCGCACCTCGAACTCAGCCGCTGTCGAGGCAATCCCGGTCCCCCGTCCGCCGAGGATGTAGGCCGGGCGGATGATGATCGGCAGGCCGATCCGCTCGACGACGCCCATCGCTTCCTCCAGCGAGTGAGCAATTCCGCTCGGCGGTACGGCGAGACCGATCTCGATCATCGCCTGCTTGAACTTGTCGCGATCCTCCGCAGTCGCGATCGCCTCAGCGTTGGCGCCGATCATCTCCGGAGTCCCCGGCACGCCGATGAGGCCGCGTTCGTACAGCGCCATCGCAGTGTTGAGACCCGTCTGGCCACCCAGCGTCGGCAGCACCGCGTCGGGCTTCTCGCGCTCGATGATCTTGGCCACGACGTCGGGAGTGATCGGCTCGATGTACGTGGCATCGGCGAAGTCGGGATCGGTCATGATCGTCGCCGGGTTGGAGTTGACGAGGATGACCCGGTAGCCCTCTTCGCGCAGCACCCGGCACGCCTGGGTGCCGCTGTAGTCGAACTCGCACGCCTGACCGATGACGATGGGGCCGGAGCCGATGATGAGGATCGAGTGGATGTCGGTGCGCTTCGGCATCAGACCCTCGCATCCATCAGCTCGGCGAACATCTCGAACAGGTATCTGGAGTCGTGCGGACCAGGGCCGGCCTCCGGGTGGTATTGCACGCTGAAGGCGGGCACGCCGCGCACTCGCATGCCCTCGTTGGTCTGGTCATTGAGGTTGAGGTGGGTCACGTCGACCTTGCCCTCGAGGCTTGTCGGATCGACACAGAAGTTGTGGTTCTGGCTGGTGATCTCGACGCGCCCGCTGGGATCGTGGCGAACGGGGTGGTTGCCACCGTGGTGGCCGAATGGCAGCTTGAACGTCTCGCCACCGAGCGCCCGGCTGAGCAGCTGATGACCGAGGCAGATCCCGAAGATCGGTACCTCGCCGAGCAGTTCGGCGATCGTGTCGACGGCATAGCCGACCATCGCCGGATCCCCCGGTCCGTTCGACAGGAACACCCCATCGGGACGACGCGCCATCACCTCGGCGGCGGTCGTCGAGGCCGGCACGACGTCGACCGCACCGAGACCCGAGAGGTGGCGGACCATCGTCCGCTTGATCCCGAAATCGAAGGCCACGATGCGGCGCGTTGCCCCCGTCGACGCGTCGCTGGTGTACGGCGCAGCGCAGGTGACATCGGCGACGAGATCGATGCCATCGGTGCCGGGCTCGGCGGCCGCCGCCGCGCGCAGCGAAGCTTCGTCTGCCGTTCCGAATGCGCCTGACATCGCCCCGGTGTCGCGGAGGATGCGAGTGAGGCGGCGAGTATCGATCCCGCCGATCGCGCTGACTCCGTGCTGCCGCAACATCGCGTCGAGCGATTGCTCGGAGCGGTAGTTGCTGTGGCGACGCGCCATCTCACGCACGATCACGCCGCGGCAGAACGGCCGCTCGGATTCGAGGTCGGCATCGTTGGTGCCGTAGTTGCCGATGTGCGGGTACGTGAACGTGATGATCTGGCCGGCATACGACGGGTCGGTGATGACCTCCTGGTAGCCGCTCATGACCGTGTTGAAGACGACCTCTCCGCTGGCGACACCATCGGGCGGCTCGGCTCCGAACAGCTCGCCCTCGAACACGCTGCCGTCCGCCAGGACCAGCGCTGCTTCCCGGATCATCCGCTCACCTGCATGATCATGCAGCCTAGTGCATACTCATCGGCGCGCACGCGGGCGCCAAGATCCACAAACACCACGATTTCTCCTCCCGTATGGGCCTCACAGGACCCATTTCACGGCGAGGGGAGACTATCAGCGCCAACACGCCGAGGACGGTTACGACACGGCTGCCTGCTCTCCGATCCGGCCCGGTGGTACCTTGCCTGGATGCCAGAACTGCGCGGCACGGTCGTCCTCGCCACGTACAACAGTGCTGCGTCCGTCGGTCCGGTGCTCGCCGAGATCGAAGAGGCCGCATCGGTACTGCGCCGATCGGGCATCGAGATCGAGGTGCTGCTCGTCGACGACTCGAGCCCCGACAACACCGCCGCGATCGCGGCCGACGAAGCGGCTCGCCTCGGCATCAAGCTGGAAGTGCTCACCGGATCGCACCTCGGTCTCGGCGGATCGCAACTCGCTGCGTTCGAGCATCTCCTGCGTACTGCGGATCGCGACTTCTTCGTCACGCTCGACCCCGATGGACATCACGACGCCCGCCAGATCACCGACGTGGTTCGCATGTTCGTCGCCCGTCGCAGTGGTGTGACCATCGGATCGCGGCTGGGTGCGCGGCGGCTCCTCCCCCGGCACGTCGGCGCTGCGATCGATCATCAGCCGAACCGCCAACATGTTGGCCCGGCGGATCATCCGTCTCCATGGCGTTCACGACGCGACGACCTCCTTCCGTGTGATTCGTCCCGACGTTGCCCAGCTGTGGATCGATCGCCAGATCCCCGCCGACGGGTACGGCTACTTCACGACCACCGTCGCGGTCGCACAAGCGGCGGGGTTCTCGATCACCGAGTGCCCCATCACGTTCCGCCCTCGCTACGCGGGCGTGCGATCGTTGTCGTTCTCCGATGTGACCGCGTTCTGGCGAAGCCTGCACACCACGCGCGTGCTGGTCGCCGAGGTCCGTGGCGAGAGCCGGCGCGACCAGGCCACGTGGGCGGCACGTTCAGCCGAGATGCAAGCGCAGTCGGCGTCGTCCAACTCGCAGTTCGGTGCGGCGGAGGAACTGGAGAACCTCGCCCAGGCCAATCACTTCTTCGGTTGGATCGCCGACGAGCTCGTTCCCCACCTCGGCCACCGCATCCTCGAGGTCGGTGCTGGAATCGGCACGATCGCGACCAAGGTGGCCGAGCGCAAACCGGCGAGCGAGATCACGGCGATCGAGCCGGCCGAAAACCTGTTCGAGGAGTTGGAGTCGAATACGGCTCGCCTTCGCAACGTCACTCCCCTGCAGCTGACCTCGCAGGAGCTCGCCACGACACGGCCGCAGCAGTTCGACTCCATCGTCTACGTCAACGTGCTCGAGCACATCCTCGACGACGAGGCCGAGATGCGGACCGCCTTCGATCTCGTTGCGCCCGGAGGGTCGCTCGGCGTGTTCGTGCCTGCGATGTCGCGTCTCTACGGCAGCCTCGACTACAAGTCGGGACACCATCGTCGCTACGACAAGGTGGGTCTACGCGAGGTGATCGCCCAGGCAGGTTTCGAGATCGTCGAGCTGCGCTACCTCGAGGTCGCCGGCGTCGTGCCGTACTGGCTGATGTACCGGGTGCTCAACCGTCAATCGCTCAGCTCGATGTCGTCGGGTGTGTTCGACAGAATGGTGGTGCCGGTCAGCAAGACCGCACAACGCCTGGTGCCCAATCCGCCATTCGGCAAGAACCTGCTGGCGATCGCCCGTCGCCGCTAAGTCTTGCGCTTGGCGACCAGCACCTGATCCTGGTCGAACAACACTTGGTACGGACCGTCGGGCGCGATCAGACCAGCGACCAAGGCCTTCTGGGCGTCGCCGACCTGCGTCTGGTCGAGCACGATGTAATCGATGGTCGACGGATCGGGTAGCCGGTATCCGTCATCGTTACCCCAGTACGACGGCACCCACGGGTTGGGCCAGTCGTAGATCTGCTCGCGGTGCGACAAGTGCGGCAGCAACGTGTACGTGGCCGTGACCGACGCGTCGTCGGGCACCAACTTCAACGCCTCGCGCATCGCGGCGTGGCGCGGGTTGGGCTGCGCCCAGACGTTGTAGGAGTCGCCGATCGGTGATGGCGACCAGGCGACGTTGGTCATGTAGGCGCACCCGAGCAGCCAGATCGGCAGGATGACATGCATCACCTTGAACCGCCACAGCAACCGGCCACCTTCGATCGCGGCGATCAGCAAGGGGGCGATCATCATCGCGGTGTACTGGTAGTGGATGCTGCGCGCGTACGGACTGAGCCCGATCACGCTCGCGAGCATCTGCGGGGCGGCCATCAGCAGCGCGAGCGGACCGGCCAGCGGTAGACCTCCCAGCGGCAGGGCGAGGTCGCGATAGAACCTGAGGCGGTCGGGTTGCGTTGCGTCGCCGATGACCCGGTTGGGATGCCGGAGCATCGTCTCGATGATCGCCGGCACGTCCTTGCCATAGTTGCTGTAGAAGTACTCGATGTAGAACGGCTGCTTGCCCTGGTTGAAGTGTGGGATGACGAGCCGGGTCGCGATCGCGTACCAGCCGATCCCGAGCAGGAACGTCCACAGCGCCATCATCCGGTCGCGATGCTCACCCTTGCCGGGCCGGTACATGATCGCGAGCACGATGCCCAACATGATCACCACGAGCGCCGTGTCCTCGCGGATCGACAGAGCGATCAACAGGGCGATGAACATGCCACGCCAACGTCGTTGCGTCGCGAACCACCATGCGTACAACAGCGGCGCGATCACCAGTGCTTCGGGGTGGAAGTTCGCCCAGGCGATCCACTGGATCGGCGCGTACATCAGGTACACGACGGCGAAGACCAGGCCCATCCACGGCTGCTTGAAGCGATCGCGGGCGATCAGATAGACGGGTATTGCGGCGACCGCGAGACCGCTGGCCTGGGCGACGTAGAGGAACGACGGACCAGCACCGAGCCAGTAGAACGGTACGAATGCAAGGACGATGAGGTTGAGGTGGTGGCCCCAGAACTCCATGCCACGCACGGTCATGAAGCTCTGCCCGCCTCGCGACACCAGCCAGAATCCCTGGTCGTAGATGCCCATGTCGTACGACCAGGTGCCGAAGTTGTCGTGATGCTGCACGCCGAGCCTGCCGAACACGACGGCGAACAGCAGAGCACCCAAGGCCGTCAGCCACGCCGCCGGGTGGATCGTCTCGAATCGATCTCTCCAGCGTTCCCAACGGGTCGTCGTGATCTCACCTGTCGGATCCTCGACGATCTCCGTGGTGGAGGCGACGTCTTCCTCGGCGATCACGTCGCGATGTTAGATGTCTCTGCCGACTGCATGTCAGGCACCTGGTCGAAGTACCGGGACCAACGACGACAGCACACCGTTGACGAAACGACCTGAATCGTCGGTCGAAAAGCGCTTGGCCAACTCCACTGCCTCGTTGAGCACCACCGCCACTGGAACGTCGCTTCGACCGAGCAACTCGAACCCGGCAATCCGAAGCACCGTGCGGTCGATGGTCGGCATCCGCGCCAGCGTCCAACCCTTTGCGTAGGTGCTGATCGCCTCGTCGAGTTGACCCTGGTGATCGACCACGCCCTCCACCAACAGCGTCGTCAGTTCATCGGTGTCGGTGATCTGCGCGGCCAGCACGTCCTTGGCCGAGATGCCCTTCGACTCCGCTTCGTAGAGCAACATCATCGCCCGCTCGCGGGAATCGGAGCGCTCGTCTTCCGCGGGGCGAGCCCGGCGTCGTGTCACGCTCAGACTCTGGTGATGTATTCGCCGCTGCGCGTGTCGACCTTGACCCGGTCGCCGGGGTTGATGAACAGCGGCACCTGCAGTGTGAGGCCGGTTTCCAGCGTTGCCGGCTTGCGAGCGCCCGACACGCGGTCGCCCTGCATGCCGGGCTCGGTGTCGGTGATCGTCAGTTCGACCGAGGCCGGGATCTCCACCGAAACGATCTCTCCCTGATAGAAGGCGATGATCGCGATCGCCTGCTCGACCATGTAGTTGGCCGCATCGCCGAGGGCAACGGGCGCAACGCTGAGCTGGTCGTAGTTCTCTGTGTCCATGAACACGTACTCGTCGCCGTCGCGATAGAGGAACTGCATGTCCTTCTTCTCGAGGAGGGCCTGTTCGACCCGGACGCCGGCGTTGAACGTGCGGTCGAATACGTTGCCGTTCTTGACGTTGCGCAGCTTGGTGCGAACGAAGGCACCACCCTTGCCCGGCTTCACATGTTGGAACTCGACCACCTGGAAGAGCCCGTTGTCGAGCTCCAGGGTGATTCCGTTCTTCAGATCGTTGGTGGTGATGGCGGGCACGGTGAATCCTTCGGCGATGCAGTCAGTACGCGGCATCCGGTGTCGGTCACGACCACGAGGTCTTCGACACGGATACCGCCGAATCCCTCACGATAGACCCCAGGCTCCACGGTCACTACGTCCCCGACCTGCAATTTGAGGTCACCGGTGTGATTGATGAACGGATCCTCGTGGATCAACAGTCCGACGCCGTGACCGGTGCCGTGGGTGAACCACGGGCCGAATCCGGCCTCGGTGATGGCGTCACGACACACCGAGTCCAGCTCCGCCGTACTGATCCCCGCCTCGACGGCAGCGACGCCGGATCGTTGCGCGGCCAGCACGATCTCGTACATCTCTTGCTGTTCCGGCGTCGGCTCACCGACGAAGAACGTACGGGTCATGTCACTGTGGTAGCCCTGGTACAAGGCGCCGACATCGATGATGACGGTGTGCCCGGCCTCGATCAACGTGTCCGTCGGACGATGGTGAGGGCGAGCCGCGTTGACCGGCCCCGTGGCCACGATCGTCTCGTAGCTCGGACCATCCGCGCCCAGTTCGCGCATGCGGATCTCCAGCTGGTTGCGGACCTCGGCTTCGGTGCGACCTTCGAGACCGTCAGCGACCACATCGGCCAGCGCGGCGTCCGCGATGCGGCACGCCTCCGCCATCCTCGAGACCTCGCCCGGATCCTTGCGTCGCCGCTCCGCCTCGACGACCCCACCGACCGGCACCAACGCCGGCTCGAACACGCCGTGGAAACGCTGGTACTGCTCGTACGTCACATGCGCGGCCTCGAAACCCAGTGTTGCGAACCGCGCCACCTCGGCGGCGATCGCGTCGAGGATTGCTGCGCCCGACAAAGCGACGATCACGCGTCCGTCGACACCGGATTGCCCCAACTGTGCCGTGGCCTGATCTCCGTAGCGTCCGTCGGTGATGAGCACGATCTCGTCCTTCGACAGCAGCACCCAGCCGTTGCTGCCGGTGAACCCGGTGAGCCAGCGGATGTTGGTGAGGTCGCTGACGAGCAGAGCGTCGGCCTGATCAAACCTTTGCAACACGCGCTCGCATCGTCCGGCAACTTCGAGCGGGGCGATCACGCAGCACCCAACTTCGCGGCGACGGCCTCGACCGCCAGTCGATATCCCTGCATCCCGAAGCCCATGATCGACCCGGTCGACACGGGCGCGATCACACTGGTGTGCCGCCACGGCTCACGTGCATTGGGGTTGGAGATGTGCACCTCGACGATCGGCCCGCTGAACGCGGCGAGCGCATCGTGGATGCTCCAGGCGTAGTGCGTGAACGCACCGGGGTTGATGATGATGGCTGCCGACGTGCCGCGTGCGGCATGAATGGCGTCGACCAGCGCTCCTTCGTGGTTGCTCTGGAACGCGGAGACCTCGTGGCCGAACTCCTTCGCGGCGGTCGTCGTGAAGTCGACGTAGTCGTCGAGCGTCGAGGTGCCGTAGATGTGCGGTTCACGCTGACCGAGCAGGTTCAGGTTGGGACCGTGCAGAAGGGTGATCAGCGCCACGGCTCTATCGTGCCACGCGCTTGTCGTACTGCTCGCGATCCATTCGGTACACGACGTGCCGTCGGTGCTTCCAGTCGGGCAGCAGCGGATGATCGAAGTCGAGGCCCGGATCGTGCACCATGCCGATCTTTTGCATGACGCGTTGCGAGTTGGTGTTGCCGACGGTGGTGAAGCTGAGGATTCGATCGCTCGGAAGATCCACGTTCGCGAATGCCCAATCGAGCACGGCCATTGCCGCCTCCGGCGCGAACCCCTTGCCCCAGTGCTCCTTGGCGAGTCGCCAACCGATCTCCACGCAGGGCGTGAACGGGGCCTCCCATGTCGGCGCGAAGAGCCCGACGTACCCGATGAACGCACCGGTGTCGAGGCGCTCGACGGCCCACAAGCCGAACCCTCGATCACGCCACGTCGCGATCATGCGATCCACCATCTCGTCGCTCTGTTCAGGAGTCAACAGCGACGGGTAGTGGCGCATGACCTCGGGGTCGCCGTTCAATGCGGCATAGGGAGCGCGATCGCTGTCGCGCCACTCGCGCAACAGCAGCCGCTGTGTCGTCAGATGAGGAACGGTCGTCATCGCATCGCGTCGAGGGCTTCGTTCGCGGCCTCGACCGATACGCCAGTGACCACCTCGACACCCCGCGGACCGTCGAGCACGAACGTGAGCCCATCGCTGAGGGCTTTCTTGTCTCGACCCATCAGTTGCACCAACCGTTGCGGATCGAGACCGGCCGGCAGCGCAGTGTCGAGCTCGTAGCTGCCACCGACGATCTGGTAGTGCTGATCGACCCGCCTCTGATCGATGCGGCCGAGGTTGTGCGCGAGATGCGCGGCGTAGATCAACCCGACCGCGACGGCCTCGCCGTGGGCGAGCGAGTAGTCGGTCTCGATCTCGAGTGCGTGCGCCAACGTGTGGCCGTAGTTCAGCAACGCTCGTCGGCCCGATTCGCGTTCGTCGCTCGAGACCACCTCGGCCTTGATCTCGACGCAGCGGGCGATTCGCTCGGTCTCGTCCATCGCCAGCAGATCGTCGCCGGTGAGGAAGTGGTACTTGGCCATCTCGCCACGACCGCAGCGAACCTCGCGCGGCGGCAACGTGGCCAGCGAGTCGAGATCGCAGACAACACCGGCCGGCTGCCAATAGGCGCCGATCAGGTTCTTGCCACCGATACCGGCCGCGTCGGCGGCGAGATTGACGCCGGTCTTGCCACCGATCGCAGCGTCGACCATGCCGACCAATGTCGTCGAGACGTGGACGACCGCGACACCGCGGTGCCACGACGCTGCTGCGAAGCCGGCGACGTCGGTCACCATCCCGCCACCGACGCCGATCACGACGTCGTTGCGCGTCAGACCGAATCGGGCGAACCCGCGAGCGAGCTCCTCGATGGTCGCGAGCGATTTGTGCTCCTCGCCCTGCCCGATCGTGAAGACCTCGGTCGGCATGCCGGGATCGACATCGATCGGGATGCCGTCCTGAGTGACGACAGCGGCTCGCCTGGCGGTCGATGGCAGCAGCCCCGCCAACTCGCTGCGAGTGCCGTGACCAACGAGTACGTCGTAGCTGCGGTCGCCCAGCGGAACACGAACGGTGATCATCGCAGCACCGCTTCGGCGACTTCGTTGGGCGTTCGATGATCGACCAGCACGACGGCGTCGGCGACTTCGCGGTAGAGGGCTTGCCGTGTGTCGTACATGCGCTGCAACGTACCCGCCGGATCGTCGTCCAGCAGCGGGCGATGTACGCCGGACGGCACGCGGTCGACCAACACAGACGGGCTCGCGCACAGCCACACGACTCGCGCGTTGGAATCCTTCAACGCCTGCCGGTTCTCCTCGCGCAGCACAACACCGCCGGCGGCCGCGATCACGGCGGGGACGGGAGACGCCAACGCATCGAGCAGCGCAGCTGTCTCGAACGAGCGAAACGCATCCTCGCCGTCGTCGGCAAAGATCTCGCGGACGGTTCGACCGGTGGCCGTCTCGATCACTGCGTCGCTGTCGATGACCTGCCGACCGAGACGCTCGGCGGCGATGCGCGCCACGGTGGTCTTGCCCGACCCCATCAACCCGACGAGGACCAGATGTTGATCTGCTGCGACCCCCACGGCGCTAACCGAGCGAGCTGCGGAAGGACTCGGCGTTGCGCACGAACTCCGACAGCGAGTCGCCGCCGAATTTGCGCTGCGCCTCAGCGGCCACGACGAGCGCGACCATGGTCTCGGCGACCACACCCATGGCCGGCACTGCGGTCACATCGGTTCGCTCCTTGAAGCTGACCGTCGCTTCCTTCGTCACGACATCGACCGTCTTCAAGGTCGGTTGGTTCAGGGTCGCCAGCGGCTTCATCGCGGCACGCACCACCAACAGTTCGCCAGTCGTCATGCCGCCTTCGGTGCCACCGGCCAGCGCTGTCTCGCGGCGGTACTCGTTGGTCGCGTCGTCCCAAACGATCGCGTCGTGGGCAGCACTGCCGCGACGGCCGGCACCCTCGAAACCATCGCCGATCTCGACACCCTTCACGGCTTGGATGCTCATCACTGCCTGGGCCAGCGCAGCATCGATCTTGCGGTCCCAGTGGACGTGGCTACCGAGACCGATCGGGATCCCGTAGCCGAGCACCTCGACCACACCGCCGAGGGAGTCGCCGTCCTTCGCTGCTGCCTTGACCTCGTCGATCATCGCTGCTTCGGTCGCGGAGTCGAAGCACCGAACCGGCGACTCGTCGACCCTCGCGAGATCGGCGAGGGTCGGGCGCTCCACGGCCTTCGAACGGACAGCGCCCATCTGGATCACATGAGAGAGGATCGAGACACCGAGCTCCGACAGCAACTTCTTGACGACCGCACCTGCAGCAACCCGCGCGGCCGTTTCGCGGGCACTCGCACGCTCGAGCACATCTCGTGCGTCGGTGAAGCCGTACTTCTGCATGCCCACGAGATCCGCGTGACCGGGGCGAACCTGGGTCAACGGATCCTTCGTCTTGCCGGGCGCCGGCGACATCTCCTCGTGCCACTTGTCGCTGCGAAACCACTCGCTGTTCTTGATCTCGATTGCTACCGGCGAACCGAGTGTGCGACCGTGACGGACACCGCCGAGCAACGTGAGCTCGTCCTGCTCGAACTTCTGGCGCGGGCCGCGGCCGAATCCGAGGCGACGACGCGCCATCTCGGCCTGAATCTCTTCGACCGTGATCGACAACCCCGCCGGAAGGCCTTCGATGATCACGACCAAGGCCTGACCATGCGACTCGCCGGCGGTGAGGTATCGAAGCATCACGTCAAGGCTACTGGCCCCGCGATGCCAACTCCCGCTCCGCTGCCTGCCACATCACGGCCGCTTCGGCGCTGACCCCGGTCCACAACTGCTGTTGCAGGACGGCCTGCTGCACGAGCATTCCGAGCCCCTCGACCGTGCGCGCTCCGACGCCGGCGGCGCACGCCAGCAGGGCTGTGCAGCGCGGGTGGTAGACGATGTCCGCGACGACCTGCTGGCCGTGCAAGACGGCCGGGTCGAGCGGCAGCTCGTCTGTGCCCATCCCGACCGATGTCGCGTTCACGACGATGTCGCACGCCCGCAGTTCGTCGGGTCGCCCGACCACCGCGACTCCGGCAGCCAGAGCGACAGCATCGTTCGCTCGTTCGGCGGAGCGGTTGACCACGGTGATTCGTGACGCACCGGCCCGAGCCAACGCGTCGATGATCGCCCGTGCGGACCCGCCGGCACCGAGCACTCCCACGTGCTTGCCGGCGACCTCGACATCTTGTGCCGCGAGCGACGCAACGAAGCCGGCACCGTCGGTGCTGTAGCCCTTCAGCCGGCCATCGCCGATCGGCACGACGGTGTTGACGCTGCGCAGTACGGCAGCGGCTGGGTCGAGCTCGTCGACCAGTGCGGCAACTGCTTCCTTGTGTGGCATCGTGACCGAAAGGCCGCCGAGCCCGAGCACGCGCATTGCATCGAGCGCTGCCGCAGCGCCGCCCGGCTCGACCTCGAACGCGGTGTACACCCAGTCGACACCGATTGCCGCGAAGCCCGCGTTGTGGAGCGCCGGCGACAGGCTGTGACGAACGGGACTACCGATCAGCGCGGCGACTCGTGTGGTGGCCGTGATCACCCCAGCAACCCGAGGTCACGGGCGTGCTGCACGTTGACGTTGTGCTGGTCGAGCGTCGCTGCGAACGCGTGGCGACCGTCCTCGTCGGCGATGACGTAGTACAGGTAGTGGCAGTCGGTCGGGTTGGGCAGCGCCACGCAGATCGGATCACCCTGCGACGGATCGGGGGCCGGGTTGACGACTGCCTGGATCGATGCGCGGCCGGGGTTGGCGATGGGTGTCGGCGGGAGACCCGTGTGCATGTAGGTGTTGTACGGGGTGTCGATGGCACCGAGTGCTGTCACCGAAGAGCCCGGAGGCTGGTTGTACAGCAGGGTCGCGTCGATCTGCAAGGGCATGCCCAGCGCCAACCGGTTGAGGATGACCCTGGCGATCTTCGGGCGATCCTCGTCGACCTTTGCTTCTCGTTCGATCATCGAGGCGATGATCAACACCTGGTACGGCGAGAGTGCACCCAAGGGGTATCCGGGAATCACCGCGGCCTTGGCCACGACGTCTTCCTGTCGAAGCACGAGATCCATCAGGTCGACCATGCGTTGGGCGATGTGACTCGGTGTCTCGTCGGCAGAGATCTGGTACGTGTCGGGGAAGAGCAGGCCCTCGAGCGAGTTGATCCCCTCCGGCTCGATCGCCGACCGGATGGAGCCGTCAGTGACGGCCGTCATGAATGCAGTGGGATCGGTGCGCGGCAACTTCGCCGAGAGGCGTTCGCTCATCTTCAGGAGCGTGAAGCCCTCGGGGAAGGTCACCTTGGTGTACGTCAACGACGGCGGCGTGCGCAGCACGCGCATGAGGTTGCCGATGTGGTCGCGGGGCCGCAGCTCATAGTCACCCGGTGTCAGCACGAGGCCGCCGTTGTGGTCGACGTAGTAGCGGAACACACGCGCGTTGGTGATGAGGCCGCGGTCCTGCAGACGACCGGAGATCGTGTCGACTGTGTCGTTGGGCAGCACGGTGAACACTTCGACCGAGCCCGCATCGCCCGACGGGTTGACCTGGCGCAGGTACCACAGGCCCACACAACCGGCGACGATCAGGGCGACGACCACGACCATCGCGGTGAGATACACGAGGTATTTGACGGACCTGTGCTGGCGGCGCCGACGCTCCACGACGAGCGCGTCGGTGATGTCGGGATCGTCCCACGGATCGGGCTTCCACTCGCGTTCCTCGAGCGTGCTCATGCGCCTGCCGATCACGGTGTGTCCCCCGCGTCGAGCCAGCCCTGCAACATCACGGCGGCAGCGATCTTGTCGACGATCTTTCTACGGGCCTGAGCGCGCATGTTGGCCTGCATCATCGCCTGATCCGCAGTCACCGTCGTGCGTCGTTCGTCGAATGTCACCACCGGCACGCCCACAACGGTAGCCAGCGCTGCAGCCTCGTCGATGGCAGCCTGCGCAGCTGGCCCCGTCGAGCCGTTCATGTTCAGTGGCAGACCCACGACAACGACGTCGGCTTCCTCCTCGACCACGAGTGCGGCGATCGCCTGGTGATCACGCTTGACGCTGCCGCTCCGGGGCAACACCGATAGCGGCGAAGCGATGGTTCCGGTGCGATCTCCGATGGCGACGCCGATGCGCTTCGACCCGAGATCCAGGCCGAGGGCTCGGGTCGCCGGCCGTGTCACTGGCCGGCTGCCTCCGCAGCAATTCGCAAGGCCTCGTCGAGCCCCTCGGGGTTCTTGCCGCCGGCTGTGGCGATATCGCCCTTGCCGCCACCGCCACCGCCGACCGCCTTGGCCGCATCCTTGATGAGATCACCGGCGACCTTGCCCGATTCGGACGTGACGGCAGCGACCAGCGAGACACCGCCGGTATCGGTGACGCCGCCGAGCACCACGGTGTGCACACCTGGTTGCTGGCGTACGGCGATCGCCAGGTCACGAAGATCGCCGGGGCTGATGCCATCGACACGTGTCACGACGACGCCGTTCGAACCGGCGTCCGCGAGCTCGGCAGCACGCCCACTGGCCAGCTGCGAGCGCAACGTCTTGATCTCGTCCTGCAGCGACTTGATCTCGTCGAGCCGACGCTGCACGCCACCGACGAGCTCATCGGACGTCGAGCCGACGAGGCGCGCCGCATCCGACGACCAACTTCTCGTCGCGCTGCAGCAGTCGCACCGAGTTCTCGCCGGTGACGGCCTCGATGCGGCGAAGGTTGGAGCCGATCGACGACTCGTTGACGATCTTGATGAGGCCGATGTCGCCGGCCGCGTGCACATGGGTGCCACCGCACAGTTCGATCGAGTTGCCGACCTCGAGCACCCTGACGATGTCGCCGTACTTGTCGCCGAAGAAGGCGATCGCGCCGAGCGCTGTCGCCTCGTCCTTGGTCGTCTCGAAGACGCGCGCCGGTGCGTTGTTGAGCGTCTCGTTGTTGGCGATCCGTTCGATCTCGGCGATCTCGTCATCGGTGACCGCGTCGTAGTGGCTGAAGTCGAAGCGCAGCCGGTCGGGAGCGACCAGCGATCCGGCTTGCTTCACGTGCTCGCCCAGCACCTTGCGAAGCGCGTAGTGCAGGATGTGTGTGCCGGTGTGGTTGCGACGGATCGCGGCGCGGCGCTGCGACGTCGATGGCGGCGGTCACCGTCGTGCCGGCGTGCAGAGCGCCGCTCGGTGATGCGCGCCGTGTGACGACGCAGACCGGGCAGGGCGTACGTCGTGTCGAGCACCTCGGCCACGCCGCCGTCGGCAGATTCGATCGTGCCGGTGTCGCCGACCTGGCCACCACTCTCGGCGTAGAACGGCGTGCGATCGAGGAAGATCTCGACGGTGCCGTCGTCGTTGGGCACGACCGCGAGCAAGCACGCGACTCCGTCGCGTCGTCGGTGTAGCCGAGGAACTCGGTGATGCCGAACTGCTCGACGATCTCGCGGTACACGTCGAGCCGATCGTCGTCGGTCGCGTTGCCCTTGCGCGCCGCCTTGGCCCGCGTGCGTTGCTCGGCCTTCATCTCGGTGTCGAATCCCTCGCGGTCGACAGCGACGTCGCGCTCGCCGGCGATCTCCTCGGTGAGCTCGAGCGGGAAGCCGTAGGTGTCGTGCAGCAGGAAGGCAGTCGAGCCGGGTAGCTCGTCGCGGTCGACGCTGAGCTCGTCTTCGAGGATCGACGAGACCGGTGCTTCAGCGTCTGGCGGAAACGCTCCTCTTCGCGGGTGAGCACGCCGACGATGAAGTCGCGGTTCTTCGACACGTCGGGATAGGCGTTGCCCATGACGTCGATCGCTGTCTCGACGAGCGTCGGCATGACCAGCTTCTCGGTGCCGAGCAGGTAGGCGTAGCGAACGGCGCGGCGGATGATGCGGCGCAGCACGTAGCCGCGACCCTCGTTGCTGGGGAACACACCGTCGCTGACCAGCATCGTGCTGCTGCGGGCGTGCTCGGCGAGCACTCGCATCGCTGAAGCTGTCGCGGTCGTCGTAGTCGCCGGGCGTGTACGGTCTTGCCGGTCAGGCTGCACGCCTGATCGATGAGCGGCAGCATCAGGTCGGTTTCCCACACGGCGTCGACGCCCTGCAGCAGGCACGAGCATCCGCTCGAGCCCGAGCACCGGTGTCGATCGACGGCTTCGGCAGCAGCGTGCGACTGCCGTCGGGAGCCTGGTTGTACTGCATGAAGACGAGGTTCCAGAACTCCATGAACCGGTCGCCGTGCGGGTCGTTCAGCGGACCGCCGTCGGGACCGAACGCGGGGCCGCGGTCGATGTGGATCTCGCTGCACGGACCGCACGGGCCGGTGTCGCCCATCTGCCAGAAGTTGTCCTTGTCGCCGAGGCGTTGGATGCGATCCATCGGCACGCCGACCTGCTCGTGCCAGATCGCCTCGGCCTCGTCGTCGCTGTCGTGCACGGTGATCCACATCTTGTCGCCGTCGAGCCCGAACGTCTCGGTGACCAGCTCCCAGCTCCACGGGATGATCATCGTTCTTGAAGTAGTCGCCGAAGCTGAAGTTGCCGAGCATCTCGAAGAACACGAGGTGACGCTTGGTGCGACCGACGTCGTCGAGGTCGTTGTGCTTGCCACCGGCACGGGCGCACTTCTGCACGCTGACCGCCCGCTTGTACGGCGGCGTCTCGTCGCCGACGAAGTACGGCTTGAACGGCACCATGCCGGCGACGGTGAACAGGACGGTCGGGTCGTGCGGGATCAGACTGGCCGATGGCACCGGCGTGTGGCCGCGCTCGGCGAAGAAATCGATGAAGGCGTCGCGAAGCTGATCGGCGGTGGAGGCGGCGTGCATGGTGTCGAGCTTACCTGGAGCTCGGCCAGCCTACCGTGTAGTTTCAGCGCGTGCGCCGAAGCTACTTCCGAGTGGCCCGCCGATCGACCTCCACGAGTGGATCAGCTTCGAGGATCCGACCACGAGCGACGCACGTGGGTCTTCGACGCACGTTCCTGCGGTCGAACTGGACGTGCATCTGCGGCGACGGTTGCAAGGGCGTGCTCGACGAGGACGCCACCGAGCTCGCACCAGGGTTGCTGCAGCTACGGCGCCCACTTCGTCGACGACGACGATGTCGCAGACCGTGCGTCGCAGCTCGTCGCCCGACTCGAGCCGCGCCATTGGCAGTTCCACGGCAAGGGCCACAACGAACGGTGTGCTCGAAACCGAGGACGGCGGCGACCAAGACGCGAGTCGTCGAAGGGTGCGTGCATCTTCCTCAACCAGCCCGGCTTCGCCGGCGGCGCGGGTTGCGCGCTGCACATCGCCGCTGTCGAAGCCGGCGAGCGGCCACATCGACTGGAAGCCCGACGTCTGCTGGCAGCTGCCACTGCGCCTCGCACGCAGCACACCGACGACAACGGCCACGTCACCTCGCACGCTGCGCGAGTGGAAGCGCCGCGACTGGGGCGAGGGTGGCGACGAGTTCCACTGGTGGTGCACCGAGAGCGACGACGCGTTCGTCGGCGAGCCGCCCGACGTACCAATACCTGCGCGACGAGATCATCGAGATGGTCGGCCAGGCCGTCTACGACCAAATGGTCGTAGCTGCTCGAACGCCCGAAGTGGACCCCACTCCCCCACCCCGCCACCCGCCGCTAACTGCGACGAAGTCGAGCTGCGGGCGCCGGAACGGGCGTATGCGGCCCGAATCCCAGCCACAGACCGGAGAGCGGGTTAGGCGCTGACCTTCTTGTTGGCCTTGCGGCGCTCTTCGAGGGCGAGGTAGCTCTTGCGGATGCGGATGCCTTCGGGGTCACCTCGACCAGCTCGTCGTCGACGATCCACTCGATCGCCGTCTCCAGCGTGTGGATCTTCGGCGCCGGCAGCTTGACGGCGTCGTCGTGGCTGTGCGTGCGGATGTTGTTCTTCTCCTTCGGCCGCACGGCGTTGACGACCATCTCGTCGTCGCGAGCGCACTCGCCGACGACCATGCCCTCGTACACCTGCTCGCCCGGGGCGACGAAGAACTGCCCGCTGAGCTGCAGCTTGTCGAGCGCGTAGCCGGTGGTCTGGCCGATGCGGTCGGAGACCATCGCGCCGCCGCGTGAATCGGGCATTTCGCCGGCCCACGGCATCCAGCCGAGGTGGTGCTGGTGCAGCAGCGCGGTGCCACGGGTCGCGGTCATGAGCAGCGAGCGGAAGCCGATCAGGCCGCGGCTCGGGCATTCGAAGGTGACGATGGTGCGACCGGCATCGCCGCGTGCGCAGGTCGGTGATGCGGCCCTTGCGGGGTGCGAGCTCCTGGGTGACGGTGCCGACGTGCTCGTCGGGCACGTCGCAGACGCCGCGCTCCTGCGGCTCGAAGCGCTTGCCGTTGACTTCCTTGGTGATGACCTCGGGCCGGCTGACCTGCAGCTCGTAGCCCTCGCGACGCATCGACTCGATCAGCACGGCCAGCTGCAGCTCGCCACGGCCGGCGACCTCGATGACGTCGGGCGAACCCGGTCTCGAACAGCTTGATCGACACGTTGCCGAGCAGTTCCTTGTTCGAGCCGATCGACGAGGTGGCGGCTGGTGAGGTACTTGCCGTCCTTGCCGGCGAACGGCGAGGTGTTGACGCCGAACGTCATGCGCAGCACCGGCTCGTCGACGGTCAGTCGGGGCAGGGCGATCGGGGTCTCGGACGAGGCGATGGTGTCGCCGATCTCGACCTCGGGGAAGCCGGCGACGACGAACAGGTCGCCGGCCGACAGCTCGTGCGACTTCGTTGCGGCTGACGCCCTCGAACGCCATCAGCTGGGTGAGGCGGCGCTTCAGCGGCGGCTGACCCTCGGCGAACTCCTCCTCGAGCAGGGCAACGGTCTCGCCGCGGCGCATCACGCCGTTGACGACGCGGCCGATGGCCAGACGACCGAGGTACTCGCTGGCGTCGAGCGTGGTGACCATCGCCTGCAGCGGCGCGTCGGGATCGCCGTCGGGCGCCGGAATCGTCTCGACGATGGTGTCGAGCAGCGGCGACAGGTCGGCGTCGTCGCCCGGCATGCCGATGCCGACGCATCGCCTCGCCTTCGCGGGCGATGGCCGAGATGATCTCGAAGTCGATGTGGTGGTCGCCGGCATCGAGGTCGATGAACAGCTGGTAGATCTCGTCGAGCACCTCTTCGGCCCGGGCGTCGCCGCGATCGACCTTGTTGATGATGACGATGGCCGGCAGGTCGAGCGCCAGCGCCTTCTGCAGCACGTAGCGGGTCTGCGGCAGCGGGCCCTCGGCGGCGTCGACCAGCAGCAGGACGCCGTCGACCATGGTCAGCGCTCGCTCGACCTCGCCACCGAAGTCGGCGTGGCCGGGCGTGTCGACCAGGTTGATCTTGACGCCCTTCCAGGTGATGGACGCGGCCTTGGCCAGGATGGTGATGCCGCGCTCGCGCTCCTGGTCGTTGGAGTCCATGACACGGTCGACCACCGCCTGGTGGGCAGCAAAGGTGCCAGTGGCGCGCAGCAGCGCGTCGACGAGTGTGGTCTTGCCGTGGTCGACATGCGCGACCAGGGCGACGTTTCGAAGAGAAGTCATGATCATGACCGTATCAGGGGGGTCGTTGAGGCGGACAATGCCGACGCGTCGGCGCGAGGTTCAGTCGTCGGACTCGTCTTCGTCGTCATCGTCATCGAACGTGACGCCGTACTTCTCCGCAAGCGCGGCGTACTCGTCGTCTTGCGTTGGTTGACGATGATCGTTGCCACCGAATCCCAGATCGAATGCGCTGGGACCAGCTTGCTTCAGCTTTCGCGCTTCTTCGAAGCGGCGATGACGACCCTTCTTCACGGTAGGGCTCCCGAACCTAGAGAGTTGACATTGGATGCCACTCTATCTGGTTGCGACCGCAACATGCGGCATCCCCCCAGGTAGCGGGTGTCACCATGTGCCCAGTTGTGACACGATGACCCGAATGGGTCGTGTGGCAGCATTCTTGAACCAAAAAGGCGGGGTCGGCAAGACCACCGTGACCCTCGGATTGGCTTCCGCGGCCGCCGCCGCCGGCCACCACGTGCTGGTCGTCGATCTCGACCCACAGGGATCGAGCACCTGGGTGCTGGGCCACGATCCGGCCGATGAGCAGCACTCGACGGCAGATTTGCTGACTCCTGGGCACGGCCCGGCCAACATCTTGATGTCGCACTGGGGATTGGAGGTCGATGTGATCCCGGCCTCCCCGGCGCTGCAGGATCACGAGGCCGGCAAGCCGAAACGCCTGCGCAAGGCCCTGCGCCACGTGGCCGGCGACTACGACGCCGTGCTGATCGATTGCCCGCCGTCGCTCGGCAACCTGACCATGAACGGGCTGATCGCTGCCGACATGGCCCTCATCGTGGTCGAGCCGGCAGCGCTCGGCCTTCGAGGGATCGGCGCAGTTGCCGATGCCATCGATGAGGTGTGGAGCGAGCACAACACCGATCTCGAGCTGGCGGGAGTGATCGTCAACAAGGTCCCTGGGGTCAGCGGCGAGGCCGAGCGACGGTACGACGAACTGGGGCGCATCGTCGGGAACAGCACGATCTGGCAGCCCTCGATCCCCCAACGGGTGATCGTGAACCAGGCGATCGGCGAGCGCCGCCCGATTCATTCGTACGGTGCCCGGTCTGCCGACCTCAGCGAAGCGTTCGACAAGCTGTGGGTGAAGCTCCGCAAAGCGGCGCGGACCCCCTAGATCGGCGCGACGTCGATCAACCGCAACCCGCCGCGACCGTCGAACGTCAGACCTGCTTTGCCTTGCACCAGCCGCTGCACCCCGTCGCCGACCAGTTCGGCCCGCCAACCCTTCAAGAGGCGGGCGTCGCTGTCGCCCCGCAGCAATGCGACGAGGTCGGCGCGAGTCGCCAGCAGTGTCGTGTCGACGCGTTGCTTGCGGGCCAGGTCGGCGATCCAGGCCGACACCAGCGACACCGCCGGCCGGAGATGCCGGTCGAGCTCCTCGCCATCGGGTGCCGGCAGCTCCACATCGGTGCGCTGACCGTCGGCCACCGCATCGAGGATCTCCTTGCCGAGGTTGCCCCGGCTGTGGCGGTCCTCGACCCCGCGGGCCTGCACGAGATCGAGCGTGGTCTTCGGCTGGCGTTGGGCGATCCCGAGGACTGCAAGGTCGGGAAGGATCTGGCGCACAGGCACATCGACCGACATCGCCCGCCGTTCGCGCCACTCGCACAATGCCCGCGCCACTCCGCGTGCCCGCGGTTTCAGCATGCGCACATCCTTGATGCGCAGCCACGCCTGGCTGGGATCAGTGCCCGAGGCCGGCCGCTGGCGAAGCTCTTCGCACGCCTCCGCGACCCATTCCGAGCGTCCGAGCTCGGCGAGCTGCTTGTCGAGCTGATCCTGCAGCGCCAACAGGTGGTCGACGTCAGCCGCGGCGTAGGCGAGTTGCTCGGGCGTCAGCGGACGACGCAGCCAGTCAGTCAGCCTGTCGCCCTTGGCAGCAGACACCTTCAACTCGGCCATCAGCAACGAGACCAGCGAAGGCGTGCTGTACCCGAGAAAGCCCGATGCGAGCTGCGTGTCGAACATCTGCGCGGGCACGGCGCCGCATGCATGCGTGAGCACGTCGAGGTCCTGCTGCGCAGCGTGCAGCACAGCGACCGCCGGGCTGGCGAACAGCCGGCGCAACGCGGAGAGATCGACAGCCAGAGGGTCGACCAACGTCGTCTCGTCGGCCGTGGCGAACTGCATGAGGGCGAGCTTGGGGAAGTAGGTCCGCTCCCGATGGAACTCGGTGTCGAGTGCGTAGCGAGGTTGGGCACTCAGACGATCGACGAGCGCCTCGAACTCCGACTGCGAATCGACCCAGCGATACGTCACGCAGGCTGGTCCCCGGCCACTGTCCCGCGTCCGCTGATGATCCAAGCCATCGTTCCGCCTTCGACGTTGACGGCATCGAGCCCTTGATCGACCAGGAACTCGCATGCCCGGTAGCTGCGAGCGCCGCTCTTGCAGATCACGTAGGTCGTCGCGTCGGACGCGAACTGATCGAGTGACTCGGGAACGGTGGCCAACGGCACCAGCACCGCCCCCGGCACGTGTCCGGCCTCGTATTCGTCAGGCTCGCGCACGTCGACCAATCGAGCACCCGATTGCAGAGCTGATTCGAGTTCCTCGATGGTCACTTCGGAGACAGACATGATCCTGCAGGATAGTCACGATCCCTGGTCGTTGATCGCCCATCGAGTCATCGGGCACCCAGGTCGTCGGGGGTGTTGACGTTGCGGACGTCGTCGGGATCGACCGTCACCCACGCGATGTCGAGCCCTTCGATGGCCCGATGCATCGCCCTCTCCCCCGCCTCGAAACGAGCGCGCAACACGGGCACGGCACGGCTCGACCAGACCGCGCACAACGGCTCGGCGCGCTCGCTGAACGCGATGGCGGCGTCGTGCTCGCCGAGTGCGTCGATGAGGCTGCGCACCGTCGACTCACCGAGATCCGCGAGATCACACGCTGCAACCACCGCAGGAGAATCGACGGACAACGCCGTCAGGACGCCACCGAGAGGACCCTCACCGGGGAACTGGTCCTCGACGTACTCGAGGCCGAGACCCGTGAGGTCGGCCGCCTCGCCGCCGATCGCGAAGACCCTTGCGCATCCTGCAGCCGTCAAGGCGTCCGCAACGCGGCGCGCCATCGCTACACCGGCAACCTGCATCGTGGCCTTGTCACTGCCCATGCGCCGGCTCGCGCCACCGCACAGCACGGCGCCGATCGGAGCGTCCGCCGAATCGAACAACGTCGCCCGCTCGTCACTCCGCAGCGGGGATGCCGCTGGGGTCGAGTTGTTGCATGAACACCGCGATGCGATCGGCTTCGTCGCGCTCCCCGATGGCTGTGGCCATCTGTTGCAGACCACGCAGGCAGCGCAGAAAACCTCGGTTGGTCTCGTCGGCCCAACGGACGTAGCCGGAGCCGCGCCAACCGTTGGCGCGCAGCGCATCGAGACCGCGGTGGTATCCGACGCGGAATGCGGCATAGCGCTCGATCTCGTCGCGACCCAAGCTGCCGAGCGCCGCCCAGGCATTCAACGAGCGAGGGTTGGCAACGACGACTTCGGCGACGAGCGCACGACGATCGTCGAGTGGCGCGGCGAGCGCGCGACCGAGTGCTTCGTTGACCGAATCGGCCTCCGCGGGGAGCACAGTTCGCGGTGGACCGGACGGATGCATCGAGATCGAGTGCTCACTCACGAGATCACCCTACGACCTATGGTTCGACCATGATCGCAATGACGCTCGAGCAGGCCGAGAACATCGGTATCGCCGTCGCCGTCGGGCTCGTTGCCCTGATGGTGGTGCTGGCACTCGTCGTCAAGAACGTGACTGCGAAGATCATCGGCATCGTGCTGATCGGCGGTCTGGCCTTCGGCGTGTGGACCCAACGGTCATCGCTGCAGGACTGCGCGGACAAGGTGCAGGCTCGCGGGGTCGTCGGTGACACGTCGGACGTCACGTGCACATTCCTCGGGTCCGACATCAACGTGCCTCCCGCTCCGTAGCGGTCGATCTCATTCCCACCACGGCGGCCCGACCTTCTGCAGGAGCGGATCGATCACCGCCGTCCTGACGAGGTCGGGATGGCTGAGCGGAGCATCGTGCCGACAGTCGGCCAACTCGACGACCGGGCAGTCGAGCAGGGCGGCGGCGTGTTGCATCCCCTCGCGGTGATGTGGCGCGCCGCGGCTGCCGTAGGACGTGATCACGGGCACCGTGATGTGCTCGGCATTCCACGGCTGGTGCCGCCGCAGATCGGCGAGCTCCTCGACCATTGCAATGCCCTCGGCGCGCCGTATCTCGCGTGTGTTCTCCGGCAGTGCTTCCCAACGACGGTTCCCGATCATGCGGCGCATGAACGCCTCAGCTGCTTCCTGCGGCTTGCCCGCAGCGGCCACCGCGATCGCTCCTGCGGTCTTGCCCGGCCACCACGGCTCCCACGACAGCGGTGTCTCGTACACCGCCACACCGGCAACGAGATCGGGATGCCGGTCGGCAGTTGCCAAGGCGACATCGCCGCCATAGCTGTGGCCGACCAGCACGGCCCGGCGACCAGCGAGCACCTCGACGAGGTCGGCAACCTGCGCGTCCATCGTGAACGGACCATCGTGCGGGAACGACCGTCCATATCCCCGGCGGTCGTAGCGCAGCACGCGGTAATCCATGTCGAGCCGGCGACTGAGCTTCAACATCCCTGACGAGCGGTCCATCGAGCCATGGATCAGCGCGATCAACGGACGATCGACATCCCCAGCCTCCTCCGCCCACAGGTTCATTCGACGCGGACGATACGCAACACGTCGGTGGATGCACCACTCGGGCGGTCGGGCGCACCGGCGAGGACCAGGACGGTCTCGCCGGAGTGGACGAGATCGTTGTGGACGGCCGTCTCGACGGCATGCCAGACGAGGTCGTCGGTGGTCGTGTAGTTGGAGACCTGCAGCGACTGGACCCCCCACGACAACGCAAGTGCGCGAACTGTCGCCGCGATCGGGCGAGAGACCGATCAGTCGAGCCGCGGGACGGAACCGAGCCATTGCAAGCGCAGTGCGACCCGACCGCGTGCAACACAGGATCGCGTTCGCGCCCGAGTCGGTCGCGGCCAGTCCGGCAGCGTGCGTGATAGCCATCGTGATCCGATCGGGACCCTCGGGAAAGCTCGAGCGCTGCTCGCGGCCCAGGAGGTCGGCCCATTGCGCGTAGTTCGCGTCGTCGTTCTGCTCGTTCGGCGACCCGTGCCATCGTGCGCACCACATTGACCGGGTCGACTCCGATCGCAGTCTCGCCCGACAGCATCAGGGCGTCGGTGCCATCGAACACGGCGTTGGCGACGTCGCTGACCTCGGCGCGCGTCGGCGACGGCGCCGTGATCATGCTCTCCATCATCTGCGTCGCGGTGATCACCGGAACGCCGGCGCGGACGCAGCTGCGAACGATCTGCTTCTGCATGTGCGGCACGTCTTCGAGCGGGCACTCGATGCCGAGGTCGCCGCGTGCCGACCATCACCGCATCGGAGACAGCGATGATCGTCGTCGAGGTGCTCGATCGCCGACAGCGTCTCGATCTTGGCGACCAGGCGAGCCGTCAGTGGCGCAATCGCCTCGCGGACCTTGATGATGTCGTCGGCGTCGCGGACGAACGAGACCGCGAGGAAGTCGACACCCTCGGCCGCCATCGCCGCGGCAAGGGCGAGGTCCTCGGGCGTCGGCGCCTGGATCCGCAGGCGTTCGGACGGGAGGTGCACACCGGGGCGACCCTGCGCGTGCCCACCGCTTCGCACCTGACATTCGGCGCCGGTGGCTGCGATGCGTTCGACGGCGAGCGTGATCGCGCCGTCACCGATCACGATCCGGTCGCCGCTGTGGAGGTCGTGCGAGCAGCGTGTCGTAGTCGACGCCGATCAGCGATTCCGAACTCGACTCCGCCTCCGTCACCAACGTCACCATCGACCCGGCTCGCAGCGTCGACACCGTTGCCCGGGAAGGGAGCGGCGCGCACCTTCGGCCCGGGAAGATCGGCGAGCACGGCGACGACCGAGCCGGTTCGCTCGGCCGCCTCGCGGACCGCATGGAGCCTGGCGATGTGCTCGTCGAGATGGCCATGGCTGAGGTTGAGGCGCACCACATCGACGCCAGCTCGCAGCATCGCGTCGAGAACATCCGGTGGGTCACACGCTGGGACCGAGCGTGGCCACGATCTTCGTTCGGGCGTTCATGCCTGATTAGCTAATGCGCCATGGAGTTGCTGTTGATTCGCCACGCCCTGCCGGTCCGGCGCGAGTTGGTCGAGGGCGCTGCGGATCCGGAGTTGTCGGCCGACGGCCGTGCTCAGGCAGGGCATCTGGCAACGTACCTGTCGTCCGAGCATCTCGATGCAATCTACGCCAGTCCCCTGCAGCGTGCGTACCAAACGGCGAGCCCGATCGCCGCGCCGGTCGGACGATCGCCGTCGAGATCTGCGATGGGGTGGCCGAGTACGACCGCCTTTCCCCCGACTACGTGCCCGTCGAGGAGCTGAAGGCCGAGAACGACCCTCGCTACCACGCAGTGATCGGCGGCGAGTGGCTCAGCCTCGAGGAGACGGCCGACGAGTTCCGGAGACGTGTCGTGACCACCATCGAGAAGCTGATCGACGATCACCCGGGCAGGCCGCGTCGCCGTGGTGTGCCATGGCGGCGTGATCAACAGCTACCTGTGTCACGTGTTGGGCCTGCAGAATCCGCGAGGCTTCTTCTATCCGAACTACACCAGCATCAATCGTGTCGCTGCGGCGCGCGGCGGACAGCGATCCATCGTGACCATCAACGAGACATCGCACCTTCGCGGCACCGGGCTGCCGATGGGTTTGTTCCAGGGGCAGTGATGGCAGACCTCGACGATCTCATCGACTTCCTCACGACCTCGCCGTCGCCGTGGCACGTCGTGTCGACGGCGGCCGACCGGCTGGCCGTGGCCGGCTTCGAGCCGCTCGAGCTCGGAGCGGCGTGGGCCGAGGTCCCGGCTCGCGGGTTCGTCGTCCGCGGTGCGGCATTGGTCGCTTGGAACCGAGGAGCCGGTGCCACGACGACGTCACCGATTCGTCTCGTCGGTGCCCACACCGACTCGCCCGGTCTCCGCGTCAAGCCTCGACCCGACACCGGCGGCGCAGGATGGAAGCAGCTCGGCGTCGAGGTCTACGGCGGCGCGTTGATCAACTCGTGGCTCGATCGCGATCTCGGGATCGCCGGTCGAGTCGAGCTGCGCGACGGTTCGACCGTCGACGTCGCGATCGACGAGGCGGTGTGCCGAGTTCCGCAGCTGGCGATCCACCTCGACCGCGACGTCAACGAGCGAGGACTGGTCCTCGACAAGCAGCAACACCTGATTCCCGTGTGGGGATCGGGCACGCCGCGAGCCGGCGAGTTCGCAGAATGGCTGGCCGGTCATCTGGGCGTGTCGGGTGGCGAGGTGGCCGCATGGGAGCTGTGCCTGTTCGATCGAACAACGCCGGCGATCCTCGGTGGCGATGGATCGCTGCTCGCCGCCGGACGGCTCGACAACCAACTCTCGTGCTGGGCCGCCGTCGACGCGATCGTTGCCGCCAGCACCGAGCGGCGACGTCACGTCGGTGATCGCACTCTTCGATCACGAAGAGGTCGGATCCGAGAGCACCACGGGCGCGGCCGGTCCCATGCTCGAACACGTCCTCGAACGCCTCGCGCTCTCGAATGGCGCGTCTCGTGCCGACTTCCTGACGCAGCTGGCCGCGAGCACGTGCGTGTCGGCCGACAACGCCCACGCGGTGCATCCCAACTACCGAGAGCGTCACGATCCCGACCATCAGCCGATCGTCAACATGGGCCCGGCGATCAAGCTCAACAGCAACCAGCGGTATGCGACGTCTGCTCGCTCGGCAGCGATGTTGCAGAAGGTGTTCGACGAGGCCGGTGTGCCGTCGCAGGTCTTCGTCAGCCGCAACAACATGCCGTGCGGCACCACCATCGGCCCGATCACCGCAACCCGACTCGGCATCGAGACGGTCGACGTCGGCGTGCCGCAGCTGTCGATGCACTCAGCGCGCGAGTTGTGCGGAGTCGAGGACCCGATCTCACTCGCGATCGGTCTCGCCCACTACTTCACGCACTGAGACGCCCTAGAGGACGCGGGCCTGAGCGATGTCGAACAACCGCTGCAGTTCGTCGTGCAGTTCGACCGTCAGCTTGCGGGCGGCGTCGCGTTGCTCCTTCGGTGTCTGGCCCTCGATCGACAGCTGAATCGGCTTGCCGACCACGACGTGCAACTTGCTGGGGCGGATGTAGTTCGCGCCCTTGGGCATCGCCCGCTCGGAGCCACCGATCCCCACGGGGATGATCGGCACGCCGGCCTTGACGGCGATGTAGGTCGCTCCGTCGAACAGCGGTTGCACGATCGGGCCGAACTTGCGCTCGCCCTCCGGGAACAACACCAAGCGGCTCACCCGCTTCGAGCACTGCGATCGACCGCTTCAGTGCCTCGCGGTCAGCGGTTCCGCGGCTGACCGGGAAGCCACCCAGCGCCGTCAGCAGCCGACCGAAGGCCTTGTTCTTCCAATACTTGTCGGCACCCATGAACCGCATCCGCCGACGGGTGACGCCGGATGCGATCGGCGTGTCGAGGATGCTGCGATGAGTCGGCGCCAGGATGAACAGGCCTTCAGTGGGCACGTTCTCGCGTCCCTCGACACTCATGCGGCACCACACGCGACAGAACGAGGTGACGATGAATCGCACCGTCTGGTACGCGGCACGGTCGAGCATCGTGTTACCGACGAGCCGTGTCGAGATCTTGGTCATTCCCGCTCCAGAAGTTGTTCGATGTGGGCAAGCACTTCGTCGATGCCCAGCCCGGTGGTATCTACCACGATCGAGCCGTCGGCCTCGACAAGCGGGCCGTCCTTGCGCGAGGTGTCGTGGTGATCACGACGCTCGATGGCCGCGGCGATCTCGTCGACATCGCCTCCGGCCTCGGCAACGCGGCGCTCGGCGCGGACGCGTGGCGACGCCGTGAGGTAGAGCTTCAACTCGGCGTCGGGGAACACGACCGAGCCGATGTCACGGCCTTCGAGGACGCCACCGCCACGCTCGTTCGCCCACGCCCGTTGGCGCCTCACCAGCTCGGCGCGCACCGCGCTGTTCGCGGCAACCGCGCTGACGGCCGTGGTCACCTCATGGCTGCGAATTTCGCTGGTCGCGTCGACCCCGTCGACAAGGACACCGCGCTCGCCGACCTCCAACACGAGATCGCGCGCGAGTTCGGCAACCGCGTCGAGATCAGCAGTATCGATGCCGCGACGCATCGCCGCGAGCGTGACCGCGCGGTACATCGCGCCGGTGTCGAGGTACTCCAGACCGAGGCGAGCTGCGAGAGCCCGCGCCACAGTGCTCTTGCCGGCACCCGCCGGACCATCGATGGCAATGATTCGCACCTACCAGCTCGTCCCCTGCGGCAGTCCCTCGCTGTAACCGGCAGCACTCTGCACACCGACGACAGCACGCTCGTGGAACTCGGCGATCGTCGCCGCACCGGCGTACGTGCACGCCGAACGTACGCCGGCAACGATCTCGTCGATGATGTCCTCGACGCCGGGGCGGTCGGGATCCAGGTACATCCGCGAGGTGCTGATGCCCTCCTCGAACAGTTCCTTGCGAGCCCGCTCGAACGCTGTCTCGGTGCGGTTGCGAATCTTGACGGCACGGTTGCTGGCCATGCCGAAACTCTCCTTGTACAGACGACCGTCCGGATCGCGCAGCGTGTCGGCCGCGGACTCGTAGGTACCGGCGAGCCATGAACCGAACATCACGTTCGCGGCACCCGCAGCGAGCGCCAGGGCGACATCGCGGGGATAGCGCACGCCGCCATCGGCCCAGATGTGCTTGCCATGAGCCTCGGCTTCCGCAGCACATTCCAGCACCGCGCTGAACTGAGGGCGACCGACGCCGGTCATCATCCGCGTCGTGCACATCGCGCCCGGACCGACACCGACCTTCACCACGTCGGCACCGGCATTGATGAGGTCACGAGTGCCCTCTGCAGTCACGACGTTGCCGGCAACGATCGGTGCGTCGGGTGCCGCTTCACGCACCTCTTCGATAGCTCGCAACGTGCGGGTCTGGTGGCCGTGCGCGGTGTCGATCACGAGCACATCCGCGCCCATGGCCAACAGCGCCTTGGCCTTCGTGGCCGGATCACCGTTGATCCCTACAGCGACCGCGATGCGCAGGCGTCCATTGGCGTCGATGGCCGGTCGATAGATGGTCGATCGCAACGCGCCCTTGCGAGTGACGCAGCCGATCAGCCGACCTGTTTCATCGACGACCGGCGCAACGGAAAGGCGCTGGCCACTGAGCCGCTCGTAGATCTCGTCGGGCGGCGCGCCGTCCTCGATCACCATCAGGTCACTGCTCATCACGTTCTTCAGCTGACTGAAACGGTCGAATCCGACCGCGTCGTGCTCGGTGAAGATCCCGGCAGGCGCGCCGTCGTCGCCGACGACGACCAACGCGCCATGAGCGCGTTTGTGGATCAGCCCGAGGGCATCGCCGACCGTATGTGTCGGGGTGAGTGTGATGGGAGTGTCGTAGACGATGTGGCGCGACTTCACGTAGTCGATGACACCCTCGACGACGTCGAGCGGGATGTCCTGGGGCAACACGGTCAGGCCGCCACGACGGGCGACGGTCTCGGCCATGCGACGACCGGCAACCGCTGTCATGTTGCTGACGACCACGGGAATCGTGGTGCCGAGCGCATCGGGTGTGCTGAGATCGACCGTGAAGCGCGACGGGACCGACGACAGGCTGGGGACCATGAAGACATCGCTGTAGGTCAGGTCGTACGGCGGGCTTTCGTTCAGCAGGCGCATACCAGCTCCAGATCGACAATGGCCATGACGGACCGCACAAGGCTACGGCCTCCGCACGCCAAGCGTGACGACCAGGATACGGTTGCGCCGTGGCACCGTCGGTGGTTCTCGTACATGGTTGGGGCGGCTCGTTCGAGTCGACGTGGCAGCAGAACGGCTTCACCGAACTGTTGCGAGACGCAGGCAGGAACGGTGATCGGCGTCGACCTGCTCGGACATGGGTCGGCCGAGAAGCCGCACGATCCTGCGGCGTACGACGACATTGGTTCGGCTGTGATCGATGCATTGCCGGCGGAGCCAGTCGATGCCATCGGTTTCTCCCTCGGCGCCATCACACTGCTGCATGTCGCTGTCCAGCACCCCGAACGGTTCAACCGACTGGTGCTCGCCGGAATCGGTGCATCACTGTTCGACTCGGACGAGTCCCGGACACAGCGCATCGTCGCCGCGCTCGAAGGTCGCGGTGATCCCGACGACAACCTGTCGCGGATGTTCGTGCAGTACGCCAATCAATCCGGCAACGACATCGTTGCTCTGACGGCGATGATGAAGCGGCCGCGAACGACCATTGGACCCGGCGATGCTGGCGGCGATCACCTGTCCGACACTCGTGGTGTTCGGCGATCGCGACTTCGCCGGTCCTGGCGATCCCCTGGTCGCCGCCCTCCCCAACGGGACGCTGCGGACGTTGAAGAACGTCGACCACTTCGCGACGCCCGAAGCGTTCGGCTTCATCGACGCGACCCTCGAGTTCCTCGACGCCGTTCCACTGTGAGCGACGTCGAGCGCGCACTCGCCGTCTTGCGCGCCGGCGGGCTCGTCGCCATCCCGACCGAGACCGTGTACGGACTTGCAGCCGATGCCTCGAACCCCGAAGCCGTACGGCGGGTGTTCGCGGTGAAGGGTCGACCGGCGAACCATCCGCTGATCGTCCACATCGCCGGTGCCGAACTGCTCGCCGAGTGGGCGGCGACGATTCCTCCGTCGGCAGCGGTGCTGGCCGAACGCCTGCTGGCCCGGTCCATTGACACTGCTCGTGCCACGCGGTGCGCGAGTGATCGACGAGGTGACCGGCGGACTATCGACGGTCGGCGTACGAGTGCCGGCCCATCCGCTGACGCTGCAGTTGTTGGCGCGAGTTCGGCGGCGGGCTGGCCGCGCCATCGGCCAACCGATTCGGCCGCGTCAGCCCGACCACTGCCGACGCACGTGCGCGCCGACCTCGGCGACGACGTCGACTTCGTGCTCGACGGCGGGCCGTGCCCCGTCGGGGTCGAATCGACCATCGTCGACTGCACCGTCGACCCGCCACAGGTTCTGCGGCCGGGCGGCGATATCCGGCAGACGAGGTCGCCGTCGCTGCTCGACATGACGCTCGGCGCCCTCTGCGGGCCCGAGCCGCGCACCAGGGATGCTCGCAGTCGCACTACGCGCCGCGAGCGCGTGTGCTGCTGGTCGAATTCGACGGCGGAGGCGCTGTTCCATTGCGACGCCGCATCCGGGCGCGGAGGTTCTCGATGACGACGATCTGGCCCACTACGCGCACACCCTGTTCAGCCGGCTGCGCGACGCAGATGACCGCGGCGTGCCCACCGTGATCGCCGTGCTGCCTCCCGCCAGAGGGCCTCGGTCATGCGATCCGCGACCGCCTCACCAAGGCTGCGGGATGACAGCCGTCAGCCGTCGACCTTGAACTCCGAACCGTCGGCGGGTGCCTGACGCTTTGGCGTTTGCGAGACGCTGCCAGGCTCGGGTGCGGGTGGCTCGCCGTCGGGCGTGAAGGTGGCGGAGGCGTCGTCTCGGGCGCCGGGTCGTTCTGGATCGTTGCTCATGTGCGCAGGATTACCCCACCACTCATCGCTTCACACCCGGTGCGATCGAGTGTTTCCGTGCACCCCGGGTGGGACGAAGACACTCGATCACAGGCGGTTGAGGTTGGCGACCCAGGTGTCGCGGACCAGCTCGACGTCGGGTGCAGGGGTGCCGTCGATCGAGGCGACGGTCAGGGTGACGGTGCTGCCTCCGGCGTCGGGGACGAGATCGAACCGGCACCAGCACGGCGCCGGCTCGATGAGGTGGACCTCGAGGACGTACGGCGGATCGTCGACCAGCACCTCGCCCATCCACGACGTCACGATCAGCAGGGCCTCGAAGGCCTCGACCGGCAGACGTGTCGATCGTGAACGACGGGGCGTCGTACTGCACACCTCGATATCGACGACGGCGGAGCGGGTGGAGGTGCAGGCGTCGGCGGTGGCTCGGCCTGTTCGGCTCGGCTGCAACAGGATGCAGCAACTGACGAACCACGGCGTCGAATGCGACGTTGATCTCGCCCATCCGTACCGCATCGCCACCATGATCGGGATGGAACTGCGCGGCGAGCTTGCGACGGGCCGAACGGACCTCGTCGAGCGTGGCGTCGGGGCTGACGCCGAGCACCGCATACGGATCGCTCGCCGGTAGATCAGACGTCATGCGGTGGAGGGATACGTGGTCGACCGCAGTTCGGCGTAGCGGGCGCGCACATCTGCCGAGTCGCCGGTCGACGGCGGCGAGCGGGTGCCGATCCCGAGACCCCATCGCTCGACGACCTCGCTGTGGTCGATGCCCGAGAGCGACGGCGGCGGCCTGCACACATGCTCCCGTTGCCACCGCCTCGTCGGCGTCGGCCAGCGAGACGGGCAGATCACACAGCTCGGCGACGACCTGCCGGTACGCGGCGCTGCGCGCGCCGCCACCGACGAGCCGGACGGCCTCGCAGCGGCGCCTGGGCGCCGAGCGCATCGAGTGCGTCGAGCAGTCCGCAGACGACACCCTCCACGGCGGCACGGGCGAGTTGCTCGCGCGAGACGTCGCTGCGAACGCCGGCGAGGAGACCGGTGGACTTCGGCAGGTTCGGCGTGCGTTCGCCGTCGAAGTACGGCAGCAGGGTCAGGCCACCGGCGCCCGCCGGCGCGGCGAGCGCCAGCCGATCGAGCTCGGCATGATCGACACCCAGCAGTCGAGCGATCGCGTCGGTGACCTTGGTCGCGTTCAACGTGCACGCGAGTGGCAGGAATGATCCGGTCGCGTCGGCGAACCCGGCCACTGCACCGCTCGGGTCGTTGGACGGCTGGTCGCACATCGCGAATGCGGTGCCGGAGGTGCCCGAACGACAGCACGGCGACGCCGGCGGGCAGACCGAGGCCGAGCGCGGCGGCCATGTTGTCGCCGGTGCCGCAGGCGACCTTCGCTCCGTTCCACTTGCCGACGACCTCCGACGGGCTCGGCCACGCGAGGCACGACACCGGACCAGTCGAGGTCCTTGTCGATGATCGACAGGATGTCCCACCGATACTCCCCCGAGGCAGGCGACCAGTAGCCGGTCCCGGAGGCATCGCCCCGGTCGGTCACCAGATCGCCGGTGAGTCGGAACGTCATCCAGTCGTGAGGCAGGACGACGTGTGCCAACCGCGCCCAGTTGTCGGGCTCGCTGCGATGGAGCCAGCTCAACTTCGCCACGGTGAACGCCGCGACCGGCACACTGCCGACGGCTGCGGCCCAATCGGCGCGCGCCTCCGGGCAGCTGCTTCAGCAACCACCCGGCGTCCGGCGCTGTCTCGGTGTCGTTCCACAACTTGGCCGGACGCACCACCTGGCGGTCAGCGTCGAGCACGACCATGCCGTGTTGCTGGCCGCCGACGCTGATCGCCTCGACGTCGGGTGAACCGGCTGCGGCCCACGCTGTTTCGAACGCCGACCACCACGCCTGCGGGTCCTGCTCGGAACGAGGCGGCGTCGTCGGTGGGTGCGGCGCCGAGCCACGCGCCACGACCTCGCCGGTGTCGAGGTTGCGCACCTCGACCTTGGTGCTCTGGGTGGACGAATCGACGCCTGCGACAAGTCGCACGGTCATGGCCCCACCCGTGTCGACGTCACGGTGGCGGCTGTGTGCACGGCATCAGGCATATGCACGAACCGTAGCGGGCCTGCCATGATCGCTCTGATGCAGAGCACCCTGCCGTACCTCGATGCCGACGAGCTGTTCCGCCTCGTCCCGCTGCGCCGACGCGCTCGACGCGTTGCGCACCTGTTTCGCCGCCTCGCCGTCGCATGTCGACCGAGTGCAATTGCTCGGCGGCCGGCGGCGAGTTCCTGGTGATGCCGGCTGCCGCTGGTGTCACAGCCGGCGTGAAGTTGGTAGGGATCCAGCCTGCCAATCCGGCACGCGGGTTGCCCATCATCCAGGGCGTGTACGTGCTGTTCGACATGCGGATCGGTCTTCCCGTCGCGCTGCTCGACGGCGCGGCGCTGACGACCTTGCGAACCCCGATGATCTCGGCGCTCGCGACCGACGCGCTCGCCCGCGACGATGCCCGTTCGGTCGGCATCATCGGCACGGGCCCGCAGGCGGTCGCGCACGTTCATGCGATGCGCGTCGTGCGACCCGAGATCGATCGGATCGTGGTTGCCGGACGCACGTCGGCCCACGTCGATGCGATCGTCGACGAATTGAACGCTGCCGGGCAGAGCTGCGGCGTCGGGCTCGTACGCCGACGCGGCCGCGTGCGACATCGTCTGCGGCGCGACTCGGGCCGACAGCGCCTTGTTCGGGCTCGCCGACGTCCGACCCGGAACCCACATCAACCTCGTCGGCTCGTACCGCCTCGACCTCCGCGAGGTCAGCAGCGATCTGGTCGCCGCGTCAACCGTTGCGGTCGACGATGTGGCGGCCGCACACGCCGAAGCCGGCGATCTGCACCTCGCCGTCGAGGAGGGCGTGTGGTCGTGGGACAAGATCGCCGGCGACCTCACCGACCTGGCCAGCGGCCGCCTGATCCGAACATCGCCCGACGAGATCACGCTGTTCAAGAGCGTCGGCCTCGCGGTGCAGGACCTGGCGATCGCCCAACGTGCTGCGGCTGCAGCAGGAATCCTGGAGACGCAGTGAGCAAGTCAGTGGTGATCGTCGGCGGCGGGCTCGTCGGGCTGTCGTCGGCGTTGTTCCTCACCGAAGCAGGCGCCGACGTGACCATCATCGACAGTGCCGCGCTCGGCAGCGGTGCGGCCCGCGGCAACGCCGGTTTCATGTGCACAGCCATCGTCGAACCGCTGCCGGCTCCCGGTGCCATCGGCAATGCGTTGAAGTCGTTACGCGACCCGATGCGGGCATTGCGCATCCTGCCGAAGTCGATTCCGCAGATGGCGCCATGGCTGCTGACGTTCGCCCGCAACTGCACCGCCTCGCGCTACCAGTCCGGTCGCGCCGCGCTCGCCGAGTTCAATCGCAACAGCGCTGCCGTCCTCGAACGGCTGAGCAACCAGGGTGCCGCTGTGACGTTGAGCCGCGAGTTGCTGGTGCCGTACCACGACGTCGCCAAGGCAGAGCACCACTTCAAGGCGCTGCAGCCGATGGTCGAGTTCGGCGCCCGCATTCCCGATCGTGTCGTCGACGGCGACGAGCTGCGCCGCCTCGCTCCGGCCATCACCGACCACGTCCGCGCCGGCCTGGTGATGCCGGGTGATCGCTCGATCGACCCGCGACGGTACGTCGACTCGGTGATCGAGATCCTGCGCACGCGCAACGTGAGGATCCTCGAGAACACCGACGTCACCAACGTGGTCGTCGTCCGGTGATCGGGTTCGGTCGTTGGAGACGACGAACGGCACGCATCGACGGCGAGGAGTTCGTCCTCGCCGCTGGCGCCGGCTCTCGTCTGCTCGCCAAGCACTTCGACCTGCGTCTCTCGGTGATCCCCGGCCAGGGTTACAACGTCGGCCTGCCCACGTCGCCGGGTCTGCAGCAGCCGGTCATCTTCGAGGAGGTGCACGCCGTGGCGACGCCGTTCGAGGATCGCATCCGCCTCGGCGGGACGATGGAGTTCGGCGGCGACCATCCTCCGTTCGACGGGCGACGAGTCGAGATGATCATCGCCTCGATGCGCAAGTTCCTCGACCTCGATTGGGACGCAGCGATTCGACACGTGGGCGGGATCACGACCGATGAGCGCCGACGGACTGCCCTTCATGGGACGCCCGAAGCGGTGGCGCAACGTCGTCGTCGGTGCCGGCCACGGGATGTTCGGATTGACGCTGGCACCACCGAGCGGCGTCGCGATCTCCGAGCTCATCATGACGGGCCGTTCGTCGACCGACATCAGCGCCTTCGACCCCGACCGCAGCGCTGCGCCGCTGCGGCGCTGAACGAGGGACGCTAGAGCGAGCCGACCTCGTCGCCCCACACATCGCTGAGCACGTACCCGAGCGGGTACGGATCAGTGGGATCGACCGTGCTGGTACGGGTCCCGACGACCCATCCCCGCCGGAGATACGTGGCAGCACGGCCGGTCGACCGCCGACCGTCGTCTCGCCGATCATCTCGACGGTGAACTCGCTGTCGATCAGCGAACGAGCGATGAATCGACTTCCGACCTCGGCCTGGCCGCGAGCGGCGAGCAGCGCCTGGCGCGCCGAGTTGCCGGTACCGCACGGCGAACGATCGACTCGACCGCTGAGGACGGTGGCGCCGCGCAGCGAGCCGTTGGCCGGATCGTCGTCGCCGATCAGCATCACATACGAGATGAAGTCGATCTCGGGGATCTCCGGGTGCTGCACGCTGATCGACTGGCGCGCGGCCAGCGAGATCGCGGTGCCCGCATCGACCACTTGCCGGGCACTCTCACGGTTGAGCTTGACGCCGAACTGCGCAGGATCGCGCGAACACGTAGTAGCAGCCGCCGTACGCGACGTCGACCGTGATGTCGCCGAGACCGGGCACGAACAGCGGAACGTCGAGCGCCTCGACGAACGATGGCACGCCGTCGAACGTCACCCGCTCGCAGCGACCGTCACGACACGTCGCCGTGACCCGGATGAGACCGGCGGCTGTCTCCAACACGACGTGCGTCTCGGGCTCGACCATCGGGATCGTGCCGGTCTCGAGCAGCGCGGTGACGACGCAGATCGTGTTCGAGCCGCTCATCGCATGGGCGCGATCGGCCTGACAGATGATGAACCCGGCGTCGGCCTGCGGGTCGAGTCGACGGGAACACCAGGTTGGCGCTGGTCTGCGGTCGACCGCGCGGCTCGAAGCACAGGAACTTGCGGATCGAGTCGTCGACCTCGTTGATGTGCCGCAACTTGTCGCGCATCGATGCGCCCGGCACATCGAACACGCGACCCGAGGTAGCAGGTGCCCTGCTCGCCCTCGGCGTGTACCTCGACCGCTGTGTACGACCTCGTCGAGCGCACGCCCGGCTCAGCTCTTGGCGAACGGAGCGGCCAACGCCTGGTCCAGCACGCTGAGATGCTCCGCTGCGACCTCGTCGGTGAGCGCCAGCAACGGCGCACGAACGGGACCGCAGTCGAAGCCTTGGTGTGCAAGACCGAGCTTGGCCTTCGAGTTGTACGAGCCGCTCTCCATGTTCTGGATCCAGGGCAGGATGGCCGCGAACTGCTGACGGGCGAGGCCGTAGTTGCCCTCGTTGGCGGTGTTCATGATGACGACGTGGTGGTGGGGCAGCACGTTGGCCGTGCCGGCCAGCCAGCTGCGGACACCCCATGCGAAGTAGTCGGCGGCCTGGTCGTCGCTGCCGCACATGATGTCGAGGTCGCCGTTGTACGTTCGTTGCAAATGCAAGAACCTCGAGAAGTCGCCGCTGGATTCCTTGATGGCGACGATGTTGGGATGATCGGCGACGGCGTCGAGGCATTCGTAGCCGATCTCCACGCCGGCACGTGCCGGATAGTTGTAGAGCACGACCGGCTTGTCGACTGCGTCGGCAACGGCTCGGTAGTGGGCGGCCAACTCGCGCTGCGTCGGCAGCGATGTCGGCGGCGCAGCGAGCATGATGGCGTCGTAGCCCATCGGGATCGCGGCCTCGGCGAGACGGATGGCCTCGCGGGTGGAACCGGCGTTGCAACCGGCGACGAGTTGGGCTCGACTCGCCGACCACTTCGGCGGTGTGGGCCATGACGCTCTTGCGCTCGTCGGACGACATCGCGTAGTACTCGCCGGTCGTTCCGCACGACACGACGCCGCGTACGCCACCATCGATGCAGAAGTCGATCACCTTGGTCAGCGTGGAGAGATCGAGCCCCTCGTCGGCGTCGAACGGGGTGACGACGGGTACGTACACACCTTCAAGTTGCAAGTCACTCATGGCCCAACGGTATCACCGGCTACCCCAGCGCCATCAGGGCAACGCCGACGCCACCGGTCACGACGCCGACGGCCTGCCACGGGCGCAGACGCTCCTTGTTGAAGATCACCGAGAGCCCGACGCCGACCGCAGCGAACTGCGAGGCAGCGACGGACACCGGACCTGCGGATCCGTTGATGTAGCCGAGCTTCAGGGAGGCGATGGCGACACCACCGGCGACGCCGCACGCGATCGCCCATGGCCGTGCCGGCATCTTCAACGCCAGGATCGGTGCCTTGTCGAATCGCTGCGAGCGCGAGCAGGAACAGGAATCCGGAGAGTCGTTGGATCATCACGGGCGAGAGGCCGGCGGCGTCGGATGTCTGCGACGTCAGCGTGAACGCGATGCCGAACAAGAGGCCGGCGCCGATGCCCAGGACGACACCGATCTTGACGCTGCCCATGCCGCCGCGTTGATAGGTCGTGAGGACCAGCGCAATGAGCCCGAGGGCCATTCCGCAGGCCGCCACCGTGCTCGGCGAGTTCCCCTTGAACAGGTCGTACACCACGGGCACGGCTGCCAGCAGCACGGACGCGATCGGCGCAACGATCCCCATGCGGGCCACCGTGTAGCCGCGGTACAGCATCACCAATCCGCCCGCCAGCGTGATGCCCGAGAGCACGCTGAGCACGACATCACGAGCGGTCCAGTCGACCGGTTTGACGAAGAGCAGCAGCGGAGCGATCAACCCCGAGACGAACAGGTTCGTGCGGCTGACCGACACCGAACTGATGGTTCGCGATGCCCTGCTCGCAGTGAAGTCGCTGACGCCCAGGAGGATGCCCGCGACAACGCCAAGGAGTACTCCCATGCGGCAGCCTTCAGTCCGCTACTGGAACGCGGTCGGTGAGCGGTGGTGGCGGATCGGCAGGCGGGTTGTACCCGTGCCGAATGCCGGTGACACCGCGATATGGCACTCGCTCGGCAGGCTTCCAATCGCTCAGCAGCGATGCATCCGGCTCGAACACCTCGACCCGCAGTGGGTTGCAGTTCGGTTCGGCGTCCGACCCTTCACCCCACAGCGGAACGGCGAGGTCTCCACCGGGGCACAGCGAGATCGCCATCAAGCAGATCGATCTCGGCGAACAACTCCACGAAGTCGCCTGGCCGTGCCGGACACGTCTTCATGAAGTACCGCTTGTCGTCGGGCATCAGGCCCGTCACCTGGAAGAGGTTGATCACATCGTGCACGTCGAACTCGGTGAGGCCGAACTGGGCAACGGCGCGTGTCAGGTTCGAGTGGCAGTGGAAGTCGTAGGCGGCGCCGCTGAGGAGCTGGTTGACGTACGGATCGCACCGCGTTCCCAACAGGTCGTGGCAACCGGCATCGTCCTGGTCGCGGCCGTAACCGACGGTGTCGGCGATGAAGGTGACCATCGGTCGCAGGAACGGCAGGTTGCTCCACAATCGATGACCGGTCGTGACGTGCGTGCCGTAGAACTGCCGCGTCCGCGCCGCCCAGAACCGTTCGCGCGGATCGTCGCGGGCCCACAGGTTGAGATCGACGACCTGCGGTCCGTCGACGGTGGTGAACCGCACGATCTGCCCGGCGGTCACCGGGAAGGCGTGTCCGGATCGCACCGGCACGACGACGTCGCTCGAATCGACGACGATCCTGCTCGGACGCGAGACGTTGGATCAGTTGCGGGTCGGGTGTCAGCGGGCTGTCGCCAGTAGCGACATACGAGGCGTGCGGCACCTCGGCAGCATGTCATACGCGACCGCTGCGACAGCTAGAACAGCATCATGAGATTCAGCCTGGCGATCAACCTCGAACGGATGGACCCGACCGACGACATGCGTGCCGTCGCCGACCACGTGCTGGAGATGGTGCAGATGGCCGATGCCGCCGGGTTCGACACCGCATGGGCCGCCGAGCACCACGCGATCGAGATGACGATCGCGCCAGGCCCGTTCCAGCTGCTCGCCTGGTGGGCTGCTCACACCGAGCGGATCCGCCTCGGCACCGCGGTCGCGGTTGCCGCGTACTGGAACCCGATTCGGCTCGCCGGTGAGTCGGCGTTGCTCGACCTGCTCAGCGGTGGCCGGATGGAGTTGGGGCTCGGTCGCGGCGCGTACCAACGGGAGTTCGACCGGATGGTGCCTGGCCTCGACTCGGCAGGGGCAAGTGCCGCACTCCGCGAACTGTTGCCGGTGGTGAAGGCGCTGTGGGCCGGCGACTACGCCCACGACGGCGACCGCTGGTCGTTCCCCACTGCGACGGCGTGCCCGAAGCCGGTCCAGGCGAATCCTCCGATCTGGGTCGCCGCCCGCGACCCGGACACGTACGACTGGGCGGTCGCGAATGGCTGCAACATCATGTGCTGGCCGCTGATGCGGCCGTTCTCGGAGCTGCAGGCGTATGCGGCACGGATGGACGACGCGCTGGAGAAGGCACCTGGCGTGCCGAGGCCGAAGATGATCGCGATGCGGTACTCCGCAGTGTGGGCCGACGAGCGCGACGCCGACCGGTACATCTCGTCGGTGCAACGTCAGGCCGGCCAGTTCGAGAACCTGTTCAAGCAACTCGGCGATGTCGACAACGGCTTCGCCGAGCGCGTCGACCTGCAGTCTCTCGCGCATCGCGACGAGTACCTGCCGGAGACGCTGCGCGAGCACCTGATGTTCGGAACGCCCGATGAGGTGATCACCAAGCTGCGCGCCTACGAAGAGCTCGGCGTCGACTTCTTGTACTGCGCCAGCTACGGCGCACCGATCGCCGACCAGAAGCGATCGCTGCAGCTGTTCATCGACGAAGTGATGCCCGCATTCGCGGAATCGACTGGATGAGAGCAACCGGTGTGCCGGTCGTGTTGATCCACGGGGTCGGGCTCGATCACACGATGTGGGATGCCGTCGTGAAGTCATTGCCTCATCGTCGGACGATCACGTACGACCTGATCGGCCACGGTCGTGCTGCGGCGCCGGCGGGCCCGTACACGTTGCAGACGTTCGTCGATCAGCTCACGGGCATCGTCGATTCGCTGGACACCGAGATCGATCTCGTCGGCTTCTCGATGGGAGCGATGATCGCCGAGGGTTATGCGCTCTCGCACGGCGGCACGAACGATTCGGAAGATGGTGCTGTTGAACGGCGTGCACGATCGCACCGAGCCGAGCGCCAGGCCATCGTCGATCGCGTCGCCGAGGTCCGTGCCGGTCGATTCGGCGTCGACGGTCGAGCCCGCATTGCACCGCTGGTTCACGCCCGGCTTCGCAGCTGCGCGTCCAGACGTCGTCGACGACGTGCGACAACGACTGCTCGCCAACGACGTCCGCGTCGTACGCCGATGCGTACGAGGTGTTCGCCACCGCCGACGCGGAGTTGGCGTACGCGGTCCGGACAGAGATCATCGACGCCGACGCTGGTCGCGACCGGCGGCGACGACCAACGCTCGACTCCGGCAATGACCGAAGCACTGGCAGCGCTGCTTCCGAACGGCCAGTCAGTGATCCTCGCCGGGCTTCGCCACCTCACTCCCCTCGAGTCACCGACCGAGGTCGCCAACCTGATCGACACCTTCACTGGTCGTAGCCCCAACTACGGTGCGACGTCATGCGCATCACCTCGATCGAGGCCTACACGTACGAGCTCGGATACCGCTACGGCACCTATGTGATGTCGGGTGGCCGAGTCGTCAACACGCTCACGAGCACGGTTGTGCGAATCATCACCGACGAGGACATCGACGGGTGGGCCGAGACCTGCCCACTGGGCTCGACGTACCTGCCGGCCCACGCTCGCGGCGCGATCCCGGCGTTGCACGAGCTGGCACCGGCATTGATCGGCGCCGACCCGACCAACCTCGCCGACGTCAACAAGCGGATGCGCGAGGCGCTGATGGGTCACAACTACGCCAAGAGCCCGCTCGACGTCGCCTGCTGGGACATCTACGGCAAGGCGGTCGGCCGGCCAGTGGTCGACCTCATCGGTGGACGGCTCGTCGACGACATGCCGCTCTACAAGGCGGTGCCGCTCGGCGACGCCGAGTCGATGGTCGCCTTCACGCTCGAGCAACGGAGCCACGGCATCCATCACTTCCAGTTGAAGGTCGGCAACGACCCACGCGCCGACGCGCGAGCAAGCCTCGCGGTCGTCGAGGCGACCGACGACGATGACCTGATCCTGGCCGACGCGAACGGTGGCTGGCGACGACAGGACGCTGTCGTCGCGGCGCGCATCATGGACGGCGCCGAGCGGTTGTACCTCGAGCAGCCGTGCCCGACGTTGGCGGAGTGCCTGCTGGTGCGGCGCAACACGACGCTGCCCGTTCGTGCTCGACGAGGTCATCACCGATGTGGCCGCGCTGGTCGAGGCCGCGCAGGCCGGCGGGATGGAGGCCATCAACCTCAAACTCAATCGCGTCGGCGGCCTGACCAACGCCAAGTTGGTGCGCGACGTCGCCGTCGAGCTCGGCATCCGCCTGACGATCGAGGACAGTTGGGGAGGCGACCTCACGTCGGCTGCCGTCAGTCACCTCGGCGCGAGCACTCCCCCGCATGCCCTGTTCGCCGTCTCGTTCATGAACGACTGGACCGACAACCACCTCGCCGGATACCAACCCCGGTCCGCAAACGGTCGCGGCGCGGCGCCCACAACTCCGGGCCTCGGAGTGACGGTCGACCCGAACGTCCTCGGCGCCCCCGTCGCCACCTGGACCTGACGAGATCCCGTCCGAGTGTTTCCGTGCACCCCGGGTGAGCCGGAAACACTCGGTCGGCCGACACCGGGCCGCAAACACTCGGACGTGGCTAGACGACGTTGTGCTCGGGGCGGGTTTCGCCCTTGAAGCGTTCGACATCGAAGCCACTGACATCGACCGCCGGGGCGTGGCCCATCACCAGATCGCGCAAGACCTCGCCGACAGCCGGTCCCATCAGGAAACCGTGGCCGGAGAAGCCCGTCGCGTAGATGAACCGCGAAACACCGGCAGGCTTCGCCGATCAACGCGTTGTGATCGGGAGTGGTCTCGTAGTAGCCGTGCCATCCGCCGGCAATGCCGACATCGAGCAGCGCAGGAGCACGGTGAGCGACCACATCGCCGACGACCTCGAGCCAGTCCGGACGCATGGGTGAATCGAACCCGGCAGGCTGCTCGGGATCGGCCATACCGAACAGCAGCCCCGGACCCTCGGTGTGGAAGTAGAAGCCCGTCGTGAAGTCGATCGTCATCGGCACGTGCGCCGGACGATCGGGCATCGGTTCGGTGTACCAGATCGGTCGAGCAACCGGCTTCACCGGCAGGTCGACGCCGCACATTGCCGCGATCGAGGGCGACCACGCACCCGCAACACAGATCACCGTCGAGGTCGAAATGGTGCCGCGTGCCGTACGCACCCCGGTGATGTCGCCGCCGTCGACGTCGATGCCAGTCACAGGGCACTGCGTCGCGATCTCGACGCCCATCTCGCGGGCGGCTGTGGCATAGCCCAGCACGACGGCGTCGGGCGTCGCGTGTCCGTCGCGCATGCAGATCGATGCGGCAAGAACATCGTCGACGTGCGCCAAGGTCGACAACCGTCCGGCCTCGGCAGCCGAGATCATCCGGCTCGGCACACCCATCGAGTTCTGCAGCGCCGTGTTCTGTTCGAACGCGACCACATCGTCGGGATCGGTGAGCAGGAAGAGATACCCCACCTGCTGCAGGGCGATGTCGGCGCCGGGCCGATCAGCGAAGCGCTCGAAGGCATCCATCGACCGCAGGGCGAGGGCGATGTTGATCTCGTCCGAGAACTGCAGACGCACGCCGCCGGCCGACTTCGAAGTCGATCCGCACGACAACTGATCTGCTTCGAGCAGCACGACATCCGTGACGCCTGCCTCGGCGAGGTGGAAGGCCGCGCTGGTGCCCATCACGCCACCGCCGATGATCACCACCTCAGCGCGATCGGGAAGCGATCGGTCCAACGCCATACAGTCTCCGAGTGTGACCGATCAGACCGCTCCGATCCAACCCGTCGCCGCAACGACCATGCCCCGCTACGCCGGGTCGTCGACCTTCGTGCGATTGCCGGAGCTCCGAGACGTCGACCGCTGCGACATCGCCATCCTCGGTGCGCCCTTCGATGGCGGTGTCAGCTTCCGTCCCGGCGCCCGCTTCGGACCGATGGCCGTACGCCAGGCGTCGCGTGCGATTCGGCCCCAGTACCATCCGCAGTTCGACGTACAGCCGTTCGCGAACCTGCAGTTCGCCGACGCCGGCGACGTTGCCTGCAACCCGTATTCGATCGCCGAGTCGCTGGCCGCGATCGAAGAACGCGCCGGCCAGTTGTTGGGTCCGGCAGACGGCCCGAATCAGGTCGACGGCATCATCACCATCGGCGGCGACCACACCATCGCCTACGCCCTGCTGAAGGCCGTGCATCGACGGTTCGGAAAGGTTGCGCTCGTCCACTTCGATGCGCACCTCGACACGTGGGACACCTACTTCGGCGAGCGCTTCACACACGGCACCCCATTCCGTCGCGCCGCTGAGGAGGGCTTGTTCGACACCGAGGCGTCGATGCACGTCGGGATCCGCGGGCCGATCTACTCGCCGTCCGACTACACCAACGACGCCGCCCTGGGATTCTCGATCATCAGCTGCGACGACCTCGAACGGCTCGGTGTCGACGAGGTCGCACAGCGCATCCGCACTCGCGTCGGAGACCGGCCGTTGTACCTGTCGATCGACATCGATGTGCTCGACCCTGCCCATGCACCAGGCACCGGCACACCTGAGATCGCCGGCATGACCAGCCGCGAGCTCGTGATGATCCTGCGCGGACTGGCCGGGATGAACCTGGTGTCGGGCGATGTCGTCGAGGTCGCGCCGGCATACGACCACGCCGAGATCACGTCGCTGGCGGCAGCAACGACGGTCTACGAACTGGCCTGCCTGATGGCGGTCAAGAACCGCTAGGTGAGGCTGCTCGGGGCGATCACAGTCGTGGCGATGGTGTCGTTCACCGCGCCCCCGCGACCGATCAGCCAACGATTGCCAACTGTCCGGTGCCAGTGGTGAAGTTCCGACCGGTCAGAGTGGCCCGAGGAGGCACGGTCACGATCACCGGTACCAACTTCGGTGACTGTCTCAACTCCGGGAGCGTGCCCGCACCCGGGCCGCTCGGCAGCCCGCTGACCGGCCTCGACATCTCGATCGTCCAGGACACGAACGAGGTGGTGGTGGCCACAGGCTCGGCCGACGACGACTACGCATTCAGGGTCGAAGTGGTCGTGCCTGCCGACCTGGCACCAGGGGACGCGACGCTGAACGTACTGGCCGGTGACGCTCGGATGACGATCGCTCCGACGCTGGTGATCTCCAACGCATCACCGATCGGCTCGGGCGAGGCGACGGTCGCAACCTTCGGTCCACCGCCGCCGGACACGGTGCCGGATGGAACCCTGCCTGCAGCGATACCGCCCGATGAGATCCCCGACCCCGATGCAGTGACGGTCCCGCCGTTGGCGACGGCTCCTGTCGCGGTCGACAGCGGCGACTCGGACGAGCAGCGACGCGTCATCACTGTCGGGATCGCCGTCACCGTCGCGATCGCCGGGCTTGGATTTGCATTGTGGAGCCGCGCGCAGCGACATCGTTGGTGAGGCCTGCTAGCCCTCGCCGAGATACGCCTTGCGAACCTCGTCGTTGTGCAGCGAGCTCGGCAGCAGGTCCCTCGAGTGTGATGAGGCCGGTCTCCAACACGTAGCCGTGGTCGGCGATGTTGAGGGCGACGAGTGCGTTCTGCTCGACCAGCAGGACCGTGGTGCCCTGGTCGTTGACCTTGCTTGATCGTGTCGAACACGACGTCGACCAGCACCGGTGCCAGACCCATCGACGGCTCGTCGAGCAGTAGCAGCCGGGGCTGCGCCATGAGCGCGCGGCCCATGGCGAGCATCTGCTGCTCGCCGCCGGAGAGCGTTCCCGACTTCTGCGCCAGTCGTTCCTTCAACCGCGGGAACAGATCGAAGATGCGCTCCATGTCGGCGGCAATTCCGGCCTTGTCGTTGCGCATGTACGCGCCGAGTTCGAGGTTCTCGGTGACGGTCATCCGCGGGAAGATGCGGCGACCCTCGGGGCTCTGGGCGATGCCTCGCGCCGGCGACCTCGTGGCCCTTCAGCCCCGACACCCTGTTGCCTTCGAAATGGATCTCGCCACGCTTCGGTCTGATCAATCCGGAGATCGCCCTCATCGTGGTCGACTTGCCGGCACCGTTACCACCGATGAGGGTCACGATCTCGCCGGGATACACCGTCAGCGAGATGCCCTTGACCGCGGCGATGTTGCCGTAGAAGACATGGATGTCGTCGACCGTCAGCATCGGCTCGCGACCGGCAGCACGTGCCGACGACGGGGTGATGTCGGTGAATGTCATGCTGCACCTTCCGCTGCTGCTTTGCCGAGGTACGCCTCGATGACTCGGGGGTCTGAACGGATCTCGGCCGGGGTGCCCTCGGCGATCTTGGTGCCGTACTCCAACACCGTGATGCGCTCGGCAGTGCCCATGACCACCTTCATGTCGTGTTCGATCAGCAAAATGGTGATGCCGCGCTCGTCGCGCACCCGGTGGACGAACGCAGTGAACGCCGCCGACTCTTGCGGGTTCATGCCGGCCGTCGGCTCGTCGAGCAGGAGCAGCTTCGGCCGCAGGGCGAGCGCACGGGCGACCTCGAGCCGGCGCTGATCACCGTACGGGAAGGTTCTTGGCGAACTCCTCGTCGGTGCCGCCGATGCCGACGAACTCCAGTAGCTCCTTGGCCGTGTTGCGAGCGTCGCGCTCTTCGTGACGCTGCTTCGGCAGCATGAGGATGGTCGAGGCAACACCGCTCTTCAGGTGCGGGTGCATGGCCACCATCACGTTCTCCGCAGCGGTCATCGCCCCGAACAAGCGGATGTTCTGGAAGGTGCGGGCCATGCCACCGGCCGCGATCTTGTGGGGCGGCACTCCGAGGATCGACAGACCGTCGAACTCGACGTACCCCTGCGTCGGCGTGTACAGGCCGGTGAGCACGTTGAAGAACGTGGTCTTGCCGGCGCCGTTGGGACCGATGAGGGCAACGATCGAGCCCGACCGGGATGTTGAAGTCGACATCGTTGACGGCTGTGAGGCCGCCGAACTGAACGCGTACCTCGCGAGCGTCGAGCAAGAGATCGGTCATACCGCTGCCACCTCCTGCTGGTCGAGCTCTTCTTCTTGATGAGCGAGGACTTCGAGCTCGGCCTGCTTGACCTTCTTCGTGCGGGCTGCCGGGATGAAGCCGTCGGGCCGGAACAACATCATCAACACCAGCACCAGGCCGAACAAGCCGTACTGCAGGTTGATGAAGTTGAACGTCGCGAACCAACTGCCGGCCGGTGCGGCGTTGTTGATCTTGGTACCGATCCAGGTGAGACCCGTGTAGTTGAACCAGGTGATGACGACGGCGCCGAGGATGGCACCCCACACGTTGCCCATGCCGCCGAGGATGACAGCGCACAGGACGATGATCGAGAACGCAAACGTGAACGTGTTGACGTCGACCGTTCCGACGATGGTCGCGAAGAACGCTCCACCGACACCGCCGGCAACGGCGCCGATTGCGTACGACCACAGCTTGGTGCGCATCAACGGGACACCCATCAGGCTGGCCGCCAACTCGTCCTCACGGATGGCCATCCACGCCCGGCCGAGACGGCCGTCACGGAGCTTGATCGACACCCACACGAACAACGCGCAGAACACGAGGATGACGTAGTACTTGGTGCGGTAGTCGCTGGCGACGATGGTCTTCGGAATGCCGGGAATCGGCAGTGGAGGAAGCCCATGCCGACCTGATCGACCGGACCGATGCCCCTGGTGCCGTTGGTGAGGTTGAGGCCGCCGGGCAGTTCGTCGCCGTTGCGGAACACTTCCGGCAGGATCTCGCCGAAGCCGAGCGTGACGAGTGCGAGGTAGTCGCTCTTCAATCGCAGCGTCGGGGCGCCGATGACGAGGCCGGCCAACGACGGCGACGAGCGCCGGCAATGATGATGACGAGCCAGAACGAGATGTGGACACCTGGAATCGGTCGGGCTCGCGAAGAAGTGGAGGAAGGGGAAGTTCCGACTGCGCGTGCGCGCTGCTGACCTGTTACCGCGAAGTCCGACATGTACCACGCACCGACGTAGGCGCCGAACAGGAAGAAGGCGACGTAGCCGAGGTCGAGCAGGCCGGCGAAACCGACGACGATGTTGAGGCCGAGAGCGAACAACGCGTACACCGCGCACAGCACGATCGTGAACAGCGGCAGATAGCCGTCGGTGTCCGTGGTGAACCACAGGTGTGGCAGCGCAAAGGCGAGCGCCAAGGCTCCGCCACCGATGAAGGCTTTCAGCGTCGGCATCTTGCGCCACTGGTACAGGATTGCGGTGGTGACGACAAAAATGAAGAGAGTGGTGAGAGGGACCATCGCTACACCTTTTCCTGCTGGCTCGTTCCGAAGATTCCACCGGGTCGGAAGATGATCATGAGGATCAGGATGGAGAACATAACGGTCTGTGTCCACTTCTGACCCGGGAAGAACCCGAGGCCGCTGTCGTTCAGCGATTGGATGACACCGATCAGCACGCCACCGATGACGGCGCCCAGCAGGTTGCCGACTCCGCCGAGCACGGCGGCGGTGAAGGCGATCAATCCGAGCCGGAATCCGGCGTCGTAGCGGGTCTGCCCGTTGACCTGGACGAAGAGCGTGCCGGCGGCGCCGGCCAACGCACCGCCGAGGGCGAACACGAAGGCGATCGTCTTGTCGACGTTGATGCCCATCAGCAACGAGGCATCACGGTCCTGCGCAGTTGCGCGCATCGCCTTGCCGGCCTTGGTCTTCTGCACGATCCAGGTCATCAGGATCAGCAGCGGAATGGTGACCGCGACCACGACGAGGTACTTGATGCGGATCTCGATCGCTGCCGATCGAGATCGACGACTGCGGCAGCACGCTGGTGCGCGAGTTCGGCGCCGAGCCGTTGATCAAGATGCCGATGTTCTGGAGGATGAAGCTGACACCGACCGCAGTGATCAATGGCGCCAGCTTCGGGGCGTTGCGCAATCGGCGATACGCGAGTCGCTCGATGATGACGTTGAACAACGCGCACAGCCGCCATCGACCGCGACGCCGACGACGAACAGCATGAACCATCCCTTGGGGGACGACTCGGTGTAGCCGAGCTTCTCCTCGAGGATGATCGCGGCGAGCACCGAGCCGATCATGAACAAGTCGCCGTGGGCGAAGTTGATCAACTCGATGATGCCGTAGACCATCGTGTAGCCGAGCGCGATCAACGCGTAGAGCGCTCCGTTCGACAACCCGATCACGAGGACCTGGGCGAAGATCGCCGGCCCCGAGAAGAAGGCGACCACGATGACCATGGCCGCGATGGCCAGCACGAGGTAGACTCAGGAGTCTGGAACGGCGTGCAGCGTCGGTCGACGATCGGTCCACCGCGATTGTGAAATGCAGACAACTGACATACCCCCCGGTATGAACTGGGGCGGCCCCCGAAGAGGCCACCCCAGTCTCAGTGAATGGAACTGACTTTCAACTATCAGTCAGGTCAGGTCAGGCGACCGGCCATGCCTTCAGGAAGACTTCCTTGCCGCCCTGGATCTGCTGGATCGACATGTCACGAACGTTGACGTCACCAGAGGTGGCGTCGATGCGAATGCCTTGCCGATGACCGAATCCTCGGCGCTGATCGTGATCTTGCCGGAGAAGGCTGCGTCACGAACACCCTTGCGGGTGCCGTCGGAAGCGGCGATCGACGGCCAGGATGTACTGCGCCGCAGCGGCACCGTAGATCGAGTAGGCCGAGGCCGGGTCGTGTCCGAACTTCGCCTTGAAGTCGGTCACGAACTTGGCACCTGCGCCACCGTTCTTGGTGAGCTCCGACGCCGGCAGACCGGCGAACGAGATGTACATGTCGGCAGCTTCTGCAAGTGCCTGGACGGTCGGGTAGCCGGTGAAGCCGTCGGGGCCCATCAGCTTGACAGTGCCGTTGTTCGGTCCGAGTACTGCGACCTTGTCACGGATCAACTGCTCACCGTTCTCGTCGTTGATGCCAGCGAGGAACACACAGTCGGCGCCGAGGTCCTTGAAGCCCTCGAACAGAGCCGTGTAGTTCGGCTGCTTCGCATCCCATGCCTCGTCGGCGACGATCTCGATGCCCTGCTTGGCTGCTTCCGTCTTGAAGGCCGTTGCAACGCCGACACCGTAGGTCTGTGCGTCGTTGAGCACGATGCACTTGGTGACCTTGACGTCCTGTCTTCAGGAACTGCGGCGTCGGCAGCACCCTGGAAGTCGTCGGTGGCGACGATGCGGCCGTAGTTACGGACGCCCGTCGGGTAGTACTTGTCGGGCTCGCCCGGATCCCATGCCTTGGTGAGGCCGGGGTTGGTGTTGGCGTGCGAGACCATCAGCATCGGACCAGTGGTGTCGGCGTTCAGGACCGGCACCTCGATCTTGGCGCAACCAGAGTTGTACGTACCCATGACTGCAACTTCGCCTTGTTGGCCACGTGATCGCTGGCGTTCTTGGCGCACGTGGCGAGTCCCACGCACCCGCGGCAGCGGTCGAGTCGTCGTACGCCTTCATCGTGACGTCGAAGGCACCGGCCTTGCCACCCGCCTGCTCGAGGAGCAGCGAGATCGCGTTGTTGGTGTCGGTAGATGCATCCTTCGATGCACCCTGCAGCGGCAAGTCGGTGGCGAGAATCAATGCGCCTGCTGGCGCAGGAGCCGCTCCACCTGTACTACCGGCTGCAGGTGTTGTTGCGCTCGAGCTGTCGTTCGAGTCATCGCCGCAAGCAACGCCTACAACTGCCAGCGCGATAAAGAGCGCTGACGCTTTTTGAACCTCATGGTCCTGCCTTTCGTTGGCAATTTGGTTTCTCCCCCTCGGTACACGAATGGGGACAAGACCAAATGGCTCGCCCCCACATGCGACCGACAGTACGATCCGGGTACGGAATCGCGCCGGAACCATACAGCAGGCAGTTGTTACTCGCAAGTAGCCCCAGCGCCGTCGCGTGCGGCTCCGAGATCCACGATCTGGTCCGCTACGGCCAGTAATTCCTCGTCATGGCTGGCGCAGACCACACACGCACCCTGGCGCGCACGCCCCGCGATCGCACGTGAAATTAACCGGGCTGTAGCACGATCCAGCTGAGAGGTCGGCTCGTCGAGCACGACGAGATCTGCATCTACCGCAAGGGCCCGTGCGACGGCCGTGCGTTGGCGTTCGCCGCCCGACAAGGCGCCGGCGGCTCGACTGGCTAGATCGGCGAGCCCCAGCTCGCGAAGGACTCCCGCGGCGTCGTCCTGCGGAGGTTCATCGCGGAGCGCCCTGAACAGATCCACGTTGGCTTCCACGCTCTGCTGATCGGCGAACGCCGACGTCTGGGGGGAGCAGCCGTACGACGAGAACGTTCGATCGATCGCGCCGCGCGTCGGCTCGGTGATCCCCAGGATGGCCGACAGCATGGTGGTCTTGCCCGATCCCGATCGCCCGACGATCACCGTCACCTGTCCCCGTCTCAACTCCATCGAGACCGGGCCAACAGTGACCTCGTCGAGATCGATCTCCGCGTCCCGTACACGCACGGCGACCGGATCACCGACGCTGTTCATCGGACCGATGATCGATGCGTCGAGGTCGGTCGGCGGCGCGGAAACCGGACCTGAACCCACGAGGCTGATGCCGCCAGCGGTCGCCTCCGCGACGACACGACCGCTGATCCCCGAGTCCGTGCGCAGCGCGTCGGGAAGTCGAACCCAGCCTCGGCCATCGACCACCAGTGAGCTCCGACCACCGACCTTCTCTTCGCTCAACCGGCCATCGTGAATCGTCAGCACGCGTGTCGCGATGCGCTCGGCGCGGGCATCGTGCGTCACGACGAGAAGGGCAGCACCCGTTCGCTCGGCATGGTCGCGAAGGAAGTCGTACACCTGATCAGCGCTGGCAGCGTCGAGCTCTCCCGTCGGCTCGTCGGCGATGACCAAGCCGGGACCGTGCGCGAGCGCCGCGGCCAGCGCGATGCGCTGACGCTCGCCACCCGACAATGACGTCGGACGACGAGTCGACAGATGACCGAGACCCAGTCGATCGAGCGCCGCGTCGGCCGCGCGCCGGCCGTCGGCGCGATCGGAATCGGCGAGGCGGGTCTGCAAGGCGACGTTGTCACGACAGTCGAGGTCGTCGAGGAGGTCGAGACCCGAACGTTGACTGACGACACCAACGTGCGCAGTTCGCAGCCGAACGTTTGCCGCATGATCGAGTTGGGCGACGTCGTGGCCGAACAGCCTCACCCGTCCCGCGCTCGCAGTGACCTGGCCTGTGACCGCCGCGACAAGGGTCGACTTGCCCGATCCGCTCGGGCCACGCACGACGATCCGCTCCCCCGGCATGACCCGAAGGCTCAATCCGCGGAGCGCGGCGACGTCGTGAGTACGGCCGCGGTGCAGCACGAACGCATCCTCGATGTCGATCACAGGTTCCGCCGCAATCGGCGCCACGGTCGCCCCGCTCACGATGTACCTCGCAGGAGGTCTTCATCGGGAACACGCCGTGCTCGTATCGCGCCGAGCACCGCGCCGAGCCCGAGGACACAGGCGAGCACGACCGATAGCAACAGGACGACGGCCCACGGCACTGCCAGTCGCAGCGGCGGATTCGGCTGGATCGAAGTCGCCGACACGGCGACCAGACCGCGTCGCGATCTGCAACAGCCATCGGCCACCGATCACCCCGAGCGGAATCGCGATCAGTACTGCGGCAACCGACTTGCCGGCGACCATCGCGACCAGTCGCCGACCTCTCACGCGTTCGAGCGCGAGCACCCGTAGCAGGGGACGATCGTCGCCGACATCGGCGGCCGCGCCGAACATCACCGCGCACGCGCCCAACAACAGTGAGACCAACGCCGAGGCGGTCAGGATCAGCAGCGTCACGACCGCGAGAGGATCCGTCGCCAGGGCCGTCTGTCGAGCAACGCGACGATCGACGTCGACACTGCTGAACGTGGTGTCGGAGAGCCGCTCGGACAGGGCACGTTCGTCGTGTCGCGGAGCCCGCCGCGAGCCACATCTCGTTCGCCGTTCCTGCACCCGGTTGCAGCAGATCCATCGCCGGCCCTGCGGCACCGATGTCGACGACGACGAACCTCGAGCCGAGGCCGGGAAACCGGCTGACCACGGCGGCCGGTTGCACGCGGAGGCTTCCACTACTGGTCTCCAGTTCGACGACGCCGTTGACGGCAGCGCCGGCGGTGATGGGGTCGACCACCGCGCTCAACGGCGTGTCCTGACCCGGGCCGGGCGGCGTGACGAGGATCGACGCGCCGAGGATCGACCCGGACACTCGTATGCCGGAATCGGGTTGGACTTCGACCGTCGCCTGCGGGGCGCGCAGGCTGATCGCCTTGCAATGCGATCGCAGTCAGCTGACCGTCGGCCGCCGCGGTCTGCACACGTTGGACGACGACATCGATGGGCAGCGCGGTGACGGAGGTGTTGCCTTCGCCGATGTGATGTTCGATGCGCGCCGTGTCTTCAGGAGGTTGGGCGACACGGAATCCGACGAGGTTGCCGCCGGCATCGCCCGGAGTCAGCGCGGCCCGACTCCGCCGTCGAACTCCTCGTCCAAGGTCAATTCGTGCCACGTGCCGTCGACGCGTGAGATCACGGCCGAGATGTTCAAGCCGCCGAAACCGGTCCCGTCGAACTCCAGCGATGCAGCGTCAGGCGCGATCGGCGAACCGAGCGTGCCGGGATCCGGCTCGTCGATCAGCTTGGCGAGCGCAGTGGGATCCGGCCCGAAGCTCGATCGCCAGCCATGCAGGTGCTGGAGCGTCGCCGGATCGAGGCCGAGCAGCTCTGCGGTTTGCACAGCGGTGGCTGAACGTCGCACCGCAACGCCGCGACGCAGCACGTCGGTCGTCGTCGTGTCCGGGAGCAAGCGCCGCCCACTGGTCAGCCGACATCAACGCCTGCGGCCGGACGAGTGACGATCCCAGCTGGACGCGGAAGTCGTAGGGCACGGCGAACGCGGCCTGGTCGCGGGACCCGAGCCGCAGGGTCGATGCATACCCGAACGTCAAGAACGCGAACATCACTGTCACCGCGATCAGGGACGCTGTCGCCACCGACCGAAGAGGTTGGGCAGTGGCCTCCGCGAGGGTGAGCTTCGTCAACGGCCATCGCCGCGGACTGCGTCGACGAGGCCGCCCGCAGCGCAATCGGGACGAGCCGGATCACGACTGCGGCGAGTGCGATGGCGGCGAGCACGGGTACTGCGACCAGCACAGGGTCGACCTTCTGATTCAACGTGCCGGCCGACACTGAGCCGCGACCGATCAACACCCCGAGGACCACCAGTGCCGCAACGCCGGCCACGTCGCTGGCCAGTACCCGGCGGCCGCGCTGCGACGGGACGTCGGATCGTCGATGCTGAGCACGGCGATGATCAAGAACCACACTGCCGCGCTGACGACGATCACTCCCGTCACGACGGAGCCGTGGATCGACCGTTCGAGAATGCTCCGCCCGCCGAGCCCTGCGCGGTTCCCGAGCCACGCCCCCACCAGCACACTCGCGGCCGCGACCCGACGACGACCCCACCGATCACCGGAAGCAACGCCTCGAGAGCACGAAACACGAAGATCACCGGCCCACTCGCACCGCGCCGTCGCAGCAGCGCGGCGGTTCGTCGGTGGTCGGCACGCCCGGCGAGCCCGGCCAGCACAGCGACCCCGAAGAACAGTACGAGCACAGCGCCGATCGGCACCGCGAGGCGGTTTCCGGAGATCCGCGTCCGGCCGATGATCGACGTCAGATCGTCCTCCGGACCGGATACGACGAGGCTCGTGAGCGATGGGTCACTGCTGATCGATCGCACTGACGCGAGAAGCGGCCCGACGTCGGTGCTGCGGAGTTCGATCCGCGACCACCGGCGCCTGCCACCCATAGGTTCGTCGGAACAACTCGTAGTCCGGCAGGCCGGAGGCGTCGGCGACCCCGTCCGCCAGCACGATCATCTCGCCGTCGAGCGGCCGCAACTGACCGTTCAGCAGCAGATCATTCGTCGAGACGGCGGTTCCGACGATGGTCAGCCCGAGTGGCGAGTCCGGGGAAAATGGGGCGACGGGCTGAGGGTCGGCGGACGCAGGTACCAGCGCGACCACCTCGCACCGCTCGGCATCGCAACGCGTCGGCCATGTGCCATCGACGAGGCGGGCGAACTGTTGGAGGTCGTCGATCCCGGCGAACCGAACTGATCGACCGTCCTCGGCGGCAAGGGCGCGGTACTCGACAGTGCGAATCATCGGGCCGAACCCGCGCCGTTGAAGTCGCTTGTCGATCTTGCTGTTCAGATCCGCGATCTCTGCAGCCGTCGGCGACTGGTCGGGCGACATCGAGACGGTGAAGGCGCGATCCGCTGCGGCGACTTCGCTGATCCCGCGCTGCAAGGCTCGGTCGCCTGCCACCGTTCCCGCGACGGCGACCAACATCAGTCCGGCGACCCCGATCGCGATCGCCGCGATGGTGGCGACGAGCCGGCCCGTTCGGGTCCGTGCCCTTCGCAGCGCGCATTCGATTCCGACACCTACACCACTCACGCGCGTACCGCGTCCGATCGAGTCGTCTCGCTCTGCCGCTGGTGGTACCGGCGCATCTTGTCGCGAACACCGCACGCGTTCATCGAGCACCATCGTCGTGCGTGGGCCCTCGAAACGTCGAAGAACAACCAGCCGCACCCGGCGCACGAGCCGATCCGGGCGACCGACCGCGACCGAAGGAGTTGCATCGCCTCGTCGGCCAATCGATCGCTGATCGCGTCGACCGACATGATCGGCCAGTGCGGTACATATCCGTCTCCATCCCTGACCCATTCCGCAGAACGCAGCGCCTGGGCAGCGCGTCGCGTGACAGCTGCAAGCGCTCTCGGATCTGGCACCCCACCCCCGGCAATCGGGCCGAACACCTCGTACAGGTTCTCGCGCAAGGCGATTGCAGCGTCGAAGTGCGCCAGGGCGGGCGGGTCGCTGACGGCCTGGTCGGCATGCTTGACTATTCCAGCTGCGTTGGCCCAATCGATGATGTCGGCGGAATCCCGAAGGTCGTCACGAGTGAAGCTCGGTCGGCCATTGACGGTGTTGATGAAGTCGAGTGCATGGTGGTTGGCACCGAAGTCGAACGGACGGCGCGCCAGATCGGGGATGCTCACGGTCGAGTCCACCGCTGGACTATACCCCATCAGTCAGTTTCAGAGGTATCGATCAACGTCAGGCGCCCTTGATTGGCGGCGCCGGATCACGGGGTCGTTGATCGGAGCGTCTGCATTCGGTAGCATCTCGGGTGGGCGGAGACCCGTTCGAAGCCGGCTGTGCCGGGTTCGTTCAACTCGGAGGCATCCCCCCAATGATCACCAGCGCTCTCGGACAGGTCAAAGCCATCGGTCGGATCGCGTTCTACCTCTTCGTCGCCTTCTTGGTGATCCGCCTGTGGCAGGACCCGTCGGGAAGCGCAGACGCGACCGTCAACTTCATCAGCTCAATCGGCTCGTTCTTCGCCTCCGCCATCGACAAGCTCTCCGTGTTCGTCCGAAGCCTCGGCGACTGAACGTCCTCGGCGGGCGCCTGCCTGCGACGCGGCGATCATGCTCCGGGCGGTCCCGCTGGCTCTCGAGGTCGAGCACCACAGCCACACCGACGTCGCCCACAACGTCGTCGCCAACGCCACATGGATCGCGACGAGCGCCGGCGGCACGCCGTTTGCATATTGGAGATAGCCCACCGCTCCTTGCGCAATGGCGACGCACATCCACAGCGTCAGCGGCGCATCGAGCACCTCGCGATCGTGCGGTCTGCGACGGAGGTGCCACATCAGGCTGAGCGCCATCAGCACTGCGATCCACACGATGACGCTGTGGATTCGCGTCACCCACAACACCGACAGGAACGTGAATCGGCGAGCTTGCTCGTCGCCTGCGTGCGGGCCCGTGCCCGTCACGACAGTGCCGGCGACGATCGCGATCGCAGTCCACACGACCATCAGGCGCACCCGGTGCCGAGTGCGAGGTACGACTGCGCTGACTCGCTTCGCATCGTCGGGCTCCCGAGACCTGATCACCAACACGACGGCAATGGCGACCAGCACCATCGACAGCACGAAGTGCAACTGCACGGCGATCGGGTTCAGGTCCGTCCACACGACGATTGCACCGACGATGCCTTGCGCCGGGATGCCTGCCACCAGCGACATCGACAGCCACAACAGATCGCGCCGGCGCGGTCGACGAAGCCAGGCACCGAGCGCGGCCAGCACGACCGCAAGGCCGACGACGAAGGTGAACAGGCGATTGATCTGCTCGATCGCCGAGTGCTGCGACGACACGTCGACCAGGCTCGAGTCGTTGCAGTTCGGCCAATCCACGCACCCCAGGCCGCTACCGGTCAGTCGCACAGCAGCCCCCGTCACCACGATGACGGCGACGAGCACCAGCGCCGAGACGCAGATCTTGTGGAACTCGGCGGGCGTGAAACCCTCTGCACGAACCCGCTTGATCAACTGTCGAAGCCGAACCACCTCGCCAGGCTACGGTCGGTTTCCGTGCTGAGCGGCTACGACGATTACCCGATCCACCAAGCCTCCGTTCCCGTATCGGAAACGTCGAGCTCGGACATCAACTTCTACGACCGCTACTTCTTCAACGGCTACGACCGCGACGGTTCGTCGTACTTCGGCGTCGCGATGGGGTTGTACCCGAATCGCCACGTCGCCGACGCGGCGTTCAGCGTGATCCACAACGGCGAGCAGATCAGCGTGTTCACCTCGCAACGCGCTCCCGCAGATCGTCGCGACGCAACCCATCTCGGGCCGATCCACGTCGACGTCACCGACCCGATGACGGTCATCAGAGTCTCGATCGACTCCGTCGAGCACGGCCTGCGAGCCGACCTGACGTTCACCGCACGATCTGCCGCGATCGAGGAGCCTCACTACTGGTGGCGAGTCGGCGTGCGCACCATCTTCGACTACACCCGATTCACGCAGTTCGGTAGCTGGACCGGATGGATCGAGATCGACGGGGTTCGCCGCGCCCTGTCGCCGGATTCGGTCTGGGGCTCTCGCGACCGCTCGTGGGGAGTCCGGCCGAACGGCGAACCGGCACCCAGTGGTGCACCCGTTGGTGAGCCACAGTTCTTCTGGCTGTGGGCGCCGGTCAACTTTCCATCGCTGTCGACCCACTTCGACTCGAACGAGTACGGCGATGGACGCCGCTGGCACGACGTCGGTGTGATCGCTCGCACCGACGGTTCGCCACCCGAGCACATGCACCGAGTCGACTACAGGATCCAGTGGCGCCGGGGAACTCGGTGGGCACAGCACTTCGAATACGACTTGGTCGACAACAACGACCAACTGCACACGGTCGCGCTGGTTCCACGGTACGAGTTCCAGATGTGCGGCCTCGGTTACGGCCACCCCGAGTACGGACACGGGGCGTGGAAGGGCGAATCGATGGTGGCTTCCGAGCGGATCGCGCTGCCCGTCGACACGCCGTGCAATCGTCAAAACATCCACGTGCAGTCGGTGTGCGACGCGACGTACACCGCGCCGGATGGGACGACCGAGCAAGGGCTCGGGATCCTCGAACAACTTGCGGTCGGAAATCACCCGACCGGGTTGAAAGGGATCTTCGATCCGTTCGCGTGACAGCGATAGCGTTTGCAGAAGTGAAAAAGCCAACTGTTGCCGAACGGCGCAACGAGATCCTCGAGACCACGTGCGAAGTCGTGATCGAGCGAGGCTTCGCCGGCACCCGCATCGCCGATGTTGCCAAGCGGCTCGAAGTCTCGAGCAGTCTCATCCACTATCACTTCGACTCCAAGGAGCAACTTCTCGCCGAGGCCTTCGCCCACTATGCGAACAAGGACGTCGCCGAGATGGAGGGCGAGATCGAGAACGCCCCGACTGCTCTCGGCAAGCTCGAGCGTGTGATCCAGAACTACGTGCCGGAAGGTAGCGACGACGTCGAGTGGATGTTGTGGATCGACGGCTGGGGTGAGGCGCTGCGTAACCCGATGATGCGCAAGATCAGCCAGCAGCTCGACGAGCAGTCGATCGAACTCCTCGCTCGCATCATCCGCATCGGTGTCGAGTCCGGCGAGTTCACATGCCCCGATCCGGCCGCCGCCGCGATGCGCCTCACCGCGTTGGTCGATGGTCTTGCCGTCCAGTTCGCGGCCCACGACGGGATGATGAACCGTGACCAACTGATCGGCCACGTACGGTTCGCAGCCGGGGCCGAGGTCGGTGTCGACGTCGCCGAGTTCAACGGCGCCGAGCGCGCTCCCGTGGTGCGGCCGCCGGCACCTGCTGTTGACGCCGACCTACGGCACCTCGTGAGCATCTACTGCGATTCGGTCAACCGCGGCGACGTCGCGGCGTGGACGAAGACGTGGGCCGAGGACGCGACATGGAACCCGGGCGGCACCGAGTTCACCGGACGCCCGGCCATCGTCGCCGCGTTCGAGAAGGTGCTCCGCGAAACCGAGTGGGTCGTGCAGTCGGCTCCGCTGATGGTCTTCGAGCTCGACGAGGCCCATGGCACCGCGACGGGTCGCATCACCGTGCAGGAGCGCTTCAAGAAGCGCAAGAGCGCGAAGCCCGCAAGCATGCTCGCGACCTACCACGACGAGTACGTGTCCCACGGTGGCACATGGATGTTCGCCAGTCGACGCCTCGAAGTCGTCGAACGCGGCTGACGACGCGACAGGACGGATTTCGGCGCAGCGCGTCCTTGCGCGACACCCGGTTCGGCGGTGGCCCTCGTTCCGACCTGTTCGACGTTTCTGTGAGGACATGAACTGGCTGCCAGTTCTTGCGGTCACAGGACCGACGGAAGTCACCCGATTCCAGTCGCGTATCGCAGTGACCGCCAGCGTGCGCTTGACCTCTGCGGCCCCCATACGGGGCCGCAACGGTCAATCGCTGAGGTAACCGAGGGAGTGCAAACTGCCGACCTAGCCGGGCCGGGCGTGAGATCGCTACTCGTCGGCCGGGCTCGGAGAACTGTCCGGTTCGCGAACCTAGGGGCGGATCTCGTAGAAGGCGTTGACGCTGTGATCGATGTCGAGTTTGCGAAAGCGGGTGAACCCGGCCCGTTCTGACATCTCTCTGGCCTTGTTGGCGGAGAGGCCGAGCGTGCCCAGGCCGGCACCGTCGGGCTCGCTGAGCGCGGACGACATGCAACTCAACACGCTGATGCCGTACATCAGCGACGCCATCGGGTTCTTGCGCGCATTCTGCTCGAAGGTGTCGAGGGCCTTGATGTCGACGAGCAGCCATGTGCCGTCCTCGGCAAGGGCGGACCGGATCGACTCCATCATCTGCTGCGGGTGCGTCATGTCGTGGAGGCAGTCGAACGTCGTCACCACATCGACGGAATGGTCAGTCGGCAACGGAGAGTCGCGCGGGTCGGAGAACGTCGCATTGGTGATTCCCGCGGCCGTCTGCTTCTCGATTGCCCGATCCAGTGCATGGCGCGAGATGTCGTAGCCGGCGAACGTCGACTTCGGGAATGCTGCAGCCATCAGCAGGACTGCGCTTCCCGCCCCACATCCGATGTCGGCCAGGCGTGCGCCGGTTGTCAGGCGGTCGACGACACCGTCGAGTGCGGGCAAGACAGTCGGCAGCAGGAACCTGTTGCTCCACGGTTCGAAGCTGCGTTCGATCCCGACGGCTCCCTCGACACCGTGGCTGTCGTAGTCGTACCCGAGACCGGTGGCGAAGCTGTCGCGCACGAGCACGAGCGACTGCATCAGCTCCGGCAGCCGATGGAACATGCCCATGCCGAACGCTGGGTGGTCGGGTGTAGCCAGGACGGCCGCGGCCTCCGGCGACAGCGAGAACCGCTCATCCTCGTCGACCTCGATCAGCTTCGCGGCGGCCTGGTTGTACGCCCACTCGCGCACCCACCGTTCGTCCAGCCCAGTTCGCTCTGCGAGTGCCGCCGAGGTCAACGGTTCGCCCGCCGCGTTCATCGCCGCGTACAGACCGAGTTGGTCCCCGAGGTGCACCATCCCAGAGGTCACCGCTCCTTCGAGCTTCGTGAACAGCTGGAACGAGTAGAGCTTGAGCTTGTCCGGATCAGCAGTCACGAGGGATCGGTGAAGGCCGGCGGGCGCTTCTCGAAGTTGGCCATCACCGCTTCGATCTGGTTGGGACGACCGATCAGCGAGCCGATCACCCGCCGCTCCTCGGCGAACTGTTGAGCCGCGCCGGCGTTGAACAACTCGTTCAGCAAGGCCTTCGCACCTCGGATCGAGTCGGGACTGCGACCGGCAATCTCGTGTGCCATCGTCATTGCCGCGTCGTGCGGGGTGTCCGACAACGACGTCGCCAGACCCAACGCGAACGCCTCGCGCCCGTCGAACACGCGAGCGGTGAACACGAGCTCCTTGGCGACATCGGCTCGCACCAGCGAGCTCAGCATCAACGTGCCGGTCATGTCGGGGACCAAGCCCCAGTGCACCTCGCGCACGCTCATCTGCGTGTCGGGGTGGACGATGCGGATGTCGGCGCCGAGGGCGATCTGAATGCCTCCGCCCAGGGCGTGTCCGTGCACCGCGGCGATCACCGGCACGGGAATCTCCTGCCATACCCAACACACCTGCTGTCCGAGATGGGTGATGCGACCATCCTGCATCGCGCCGGGGTTGCCTTCGTCGTCACGCGGCGGTCGATCGCCACCCGCCATCGTCTGGAACGAGGAGAAGTCGAGACCAGCACAGAACGACGAACCTTCGCCGCTGAGCACCACGGCACGAACACCTGGCGCGGTCTTCAACTGCTCGCCCGTGTCGGCAAGTGCTTGGAACATCTTGCCGTCGAGGGCATTGCGCTTGTCGGCACGATTCATGCGCACGTCGGCAACGCCGTCGTTGATGGTGAGGATGACGCGGTCGGACATGGTCCGAGTGTTGCAGATCACTCCACGAGACGAAGTCCCGTGGGTGTCGTGGACGGCTCCGCCAACGGAAGGTCGACGACGAACTCCGTTCGATGCGCCGGGAAGATGTGCAGGCTCAGCAGGATCGGCTCGCCCCCTGTGCTGGTCGTGAGGCGCTCGCAGCGCAGCACCGGGCTGCCGGCAGGCACCTCCAGCAGCGCGGCGTCTTCTGCGCTCGCAGCTGCCGCGCCGATCGTCTGCGTCGCACCGCGCAGCGCGATGCCCAACAGTTCGTAGAAGGGCTTGCGCTCGACATCGCGCCGACTCATGCTCTGCCCGAGCTCGGCCGGGCACCACACGGTGACGACGGCGAACGGATCGCCATCCGCGCGATTGACCCGCTTGACGCGGAGCACCTGATCGCATCGCAGTTGCTCGGCGACGTGTGCGGGTGCCGCGACGAACGCGAACTCGATGATCTGCCGTTGTGGATGCATCCCCCGTTCCTCGAGCTGCCGTTCGATCGTCTCCAGCTGAGTCAACCGTTGCTGCACCGGAGCCATCGCCGAGAACCACCCGAAGCCCTGGCGCGACTCGACCAGTCGCTCCTCGCGCAGCGTCTCCAACGCCCGTCGTACAGTGACACGACTGACGCCGAACTCGGCCGACAGATCGCTCTCGCTCGGCAACACATGGCCCGCGCCGACCGTCGGCAATTCGGTCGCGCAGGACGTGGGCGATCTCCTGATAGCGAATCGTCCGCACTTCAGTTTTGGGCTTCCGCGAGTGAGCTCACTTGTATTATGCTTGTCTACATCTGAACGAAAATCAAGGGAGTGCATCCATGTCGGTCACCGCGGGAACACCAGTCGAATTGGTCCAAGGCGTGTACGAGACCTTGGCCGCGAGATGTGCCGCAGGCCGCGAACGATTCGGCCGGCCGTTGACGCTGACCGAGAAGATCCTGCTGAACCATCTCGGCGATCCGATCGGCACCGATCGAGCGCGGCGGAACGTACAACGACTTCCACCCCGACCGCGTCGCCATGCAGGACGCCACGGCACAAATGGCGCTCCTGCAGTTCATGACGGCAGGCCTACCCACCACGGCGGTGCCCAGCACGGTGCACTGCGACCACCTGATCTCGGCCAAGGTCGGCGCTCGGATCGACCTCGGTGTCGCCATCGACACCAACAAGGAGGTCTACGACTTCCTGCGTTCTGTCAGCGCCAAGTACGGCATCGGCTTCTGGGGTCCGGGCAGCGGCATCATCCACCAGGTCGTGCTCGAGAACTACGCGTTCCCCGGCGGGATGATGATCGGCACCGACAGTCACACCCCCAACGCGGGTGGGCTCGGCATGGTGGCGATCGGCGTCGGTGGCGCCGACGCTGTCGACGTGATGACCGGCTTCCCTTTCAACGTTCGTTGGCCGAAGGTCATCGGCGTGAAGCTGACCGGCTCGCTCAGCGGATGGTCTGCGCCGAAGGACGTGATCCTGGAAGTGGCTCGCGTGTTGACGGTGGAGGGCGGCACCGGCGCGATCGTCGAGTACATCGGACCCGGCGCGGACAGCATCTCGGCAACCGGCAAGGCGACCATCTGCAACATGGGTGCCGAGATCGGCGCAACGTGCAGCCTGTTCGGCTACGACCAGAACATGGCGATGTACCTGAAGTCGACCGGCCGCGAGGCCATCGCCGACGCAGCCGACAAGGTCGCCAGCGACCTCCGCGCCGACGACGGCGCGCTCTACGACCAGGTCATCGAGATCGACCTCGACGAGTTGAAGCCGTTGATCAACGGGCCACACTCCCCCGACCGCGCCAACCGAGTCGGTGCCGCCGTCGGCGCCGAAGCCCGCGCCAACGATTGGCCACTCGAGATCTCTGCGGCCCTCGTCGGCAGCTGCACCAACAGTTCGTACGAAGACATCACCCGTGCCGCGTCGATCGCCCGGCAGGCATCGGCTCGCGGCCTCAAGGTGAAGACCGATCTGCTCGTCACGCCCGGCTCCGAGCAGACACGGGCAACGATCGAACGCGATGGGCTGCTGGCCGACCTCGAGGCCATCGGGGCCACGGTGCTCGCGAACGCATGCGGGCCGTGCATCGGTCAATGGAATCGCGATCCATCCGAGAATGGTGTGGTCAACACGATCGTCAACTCGTACAACCGCAACTTCCCGAAGCGCAACGACGGCTCGGCCAACACGCTCAGCTTCGTGACATCGCCCGACACGGTGATCGCCCTTGCGCTCGCCGGCCGTCTCGACTTCGACCCGACGACCGACACCATCACCGCGCCGGATGGCACCGAAGTTCTCCTCGAAGCGCCGGTCGGCCAAGTGCTGCCCGACGCCGGCTACGACCCGGGCCAGAACACGTTCACTCCCCCGCCGGCCGATGGCTCCGGTGTCGACGTGGTCGTGTCGCCCAGCAGCGATCGACTGCAACTGCTGCAGCCGTTCCCGGCGTGGGATGGCGACGACTACTACGACCTGCCGATCCTGATGAAGGCCAAGGGCAAGTGCACCACCGACCACATCTCGGCGGCCGGGAAGTGGTTGCAGTTCCGCGGACACCTCGAGAACATCAGCGGCAACCTGTTCATCGGTGTCGTCAGCGCGTTCGATCGACCGGTCGGCGAAGGCGTGGACTTCCGGGACGGCAGCCCCGACACACTCCCGAACCTCGCCAAGCGATACGGCGAATCAGGGGTCCGTTGGGTGGCAATCGGCGACCGCAACTACGGCGAAGGATCGTCGCGCGAGCACGCCGCGATGGAGCCCCGCTTCCGCGGCGGTGTCGTCATCCTGGCGCGCAGCTTCGCCCGCATCCACGAGACCAACTTGAAGAAGCAGGGTCTCGTGCCGTTGACGTTCGCCGACCCCGACACGTACGACCTGATCGACGAGTCCGACCGCATCAACGTGCTCGGCCTCCCACCGCAGCCCGGCCACAACATCCGCTGCGAGATCGTCAAGGCCGATGGCACGATCATCCCGTTCGAGGGTGTGCACACCTTCAGCGACGAGCAGGTGGAGTGGTTCCGGGCCGGCTCGGCATTGAACGTCGTGCGCCGCAAGGTGGCTGAGGGACGCGTGGCCGAGGCCCACGCCGCCGACGGGGCGGTCTGAGTGGATCTCGTCGAGGCCCTGCGCACCACAGGCTCCGCTCGCGACTTCACCGATCAACCCGTCGACGATGCCACTGTCGCGGCGATTCTCGACGACGCCCGATTCGCACCGAGTGGAGGCAACCGGCAGCCATGGCGCGTCGCCGTCGTGAAGGACTCGGCAATTCGCCGGAGCCTGGCCGACCTCATGACGGTCGTCTGGCACGAATACCTCGGCGAAGGCGCCGACACGTCGCGCGCCGCATTCGCGTTCGGCCGCTCCACCGGGGCGACGCCGATCGTCGAGCCGAATCCGCTGCTCGACGATGTCGAGCACGTTCCTGTGATGCTGGCGATCGCAGCCGACCTCAACAAGATCGCGCTGATGGACGCCAACACATCGCGGCCGCCGCTGACCGCCGGAGGGTCGATCTACCCGTTCTGTTGGAGCATCCTGCTCGCTGCGCCGCGCACGCGGGCTCGGCGGAGTCATGACCACGTTCTTGTCGCGAGCGGAAGATGCCGCGGCACCTCAGCTCGGGTTACCGAAGGACCACGCCTTGGCTGCCACCGTTTTCCTCGGCTATCCGACGCACCTCAACACGAAACTGCGCCGCGGCGCGGTATCGGAGTTCGCGACGATCGATCGATTCGACGGACCACCGCTCGCGGACCTCTCCTCGGGACCAACTAAGGTCTGATCACCTTCGGCTCTCGCCCGAAGAAATCGGGGGTGTTCGATGACAACGAATATCAAGTTCTGGCTCGCCGGCTTGGTCACTGGCGTGGTCCTCGTCGAGCGATGGCGACGCTACGGCCGCCAAGTTTCCGCTGAGCGCATGCGCAACGACCTGGCGTCCGCAACGACGATCACGGTGTCGACCGAGAAGCCGAAGGCGTCGAAGGCGATCGTCGCCGGTGCCAAGGCCGACGCCGGGCGCCTCAAGGACCTGCTTGCACGAACGGTGATGTCGCCGGCCGAGACAGAGACGGTCAGCTAGGCCGGACGGAACGAGGCGCGGTGACGTCGGTCTTGCGGTCGGCCAGCGTGGTGCGGGCCCGATCCGCTGCCTCGCGGGCTCGATCGGCCAGTCGACGGGCAGCCGATCCGATCCGCTGAATCTGGCGGATCAACGCCTCGCGCGCTTGCTCGGCCTCGGCGGTGAGCCCCTGCAGCGACTCGATCTTCCACCACTTCATCACGACCGGCTCGAGGATCTGCTCGTGATGTTGCAACAGGTTGTACAGGCCGGCGTTGGCGATGGCTTGAGCGTGCCGCTTGAAGCCCGGAATCCCGGTGCCAGGCATCTCGAACTCGCGGACCTGGCGTTCGATCGCCGGTACCACCAATGACGGCGCGATCTCCAGCGCTGCAGAAGTGAGGTCGCGGTAGAAGAGGAAGTGGAAGTTCTCGTCGGCGGCGACGCGACTGATCAGTTCGTACCCGGCCTCGCCCGCGGGATGGTCGGGCAGGCTGTCGCGCAGCGCCCGACCGGTGTTGCGGTGGGCGATCCTGGTGGCCAGTTCCTGCAGCGCCACGTAGACGAATCCATCGACCGGCGATGTCGGATCTGGAACCTGCCCGCCCGACATCTGCGACATGCGACCATCTTCGAGCGTCCGCGGATCGAGCATCCGGGTCACCGTCATGAAGTCGCGCAACGCGATCGAATGACGTGCCTCCTCGGCGGTCCAGCGGTGCGACCACTCGCGCCAGATTCCCTTTCGACCGAACATCCTGTCGATGGTCTGGAAGTAGTACGGAAGGTTGTCTTCGGTGAGCAGGTTGACGAACAGGGCGCTGCGCAGCGAGTCGGGAATCGGCATCTCTGCGGCGTCCCATGCCTCGCCGGGTTCGAAATCTCGACCCATGCTCCACGGCACGAACTCGTGCGGATACCACGGCTTGCACGTCTCGTAATGGCGTGCGGTCAACTTCTCGGCGACCTCGGTGAGTTCGTTGAGCAGGGCCGTGTCATTCATCCCGGACGAGTATAGCTGGCCTACCGACTGGTAGGTAGAGACCTTGGTCCCGAGTGTGCGAAGTCGCCAGGAAGTGAGCGTCGATCCTCGCCACTAGGGTCGACTGCGTGTCGACCGTCCTTCGCCGGTGCGTCAGCATCCTGGGCCTGTTCGTCGCCGCCCTCTTGCTGCTCGTTCTCATACCTCTCTGGCTTCCCATCGCCGCGGTGGTCGACCTCGTCCGGCTGCGGCGTCGGTTGCCGACAGTTCGGCTGCTGCTCTTCGCTCTCGGCTGGTCGTGGCTGGAATCGGCGAGCGTGCTGCTGGCGTTCGGGTTGTGGCTGTGCGGGCAATCCCGGAATCGCAAGGTCCACTATCGGCTGCAGGCCTGGTGGGCGGCCAATGTCCTGGGGCTGCTGCGGGCGACCACCGGAGTTCGAATCGCTGCCGAAGGTGTCGATCAGTTGACTCCTGGCCCGGTCGTGTTGCTGTGCCGCCATGCCAGCCTCGCCGACTCGTTGGTGAGCGCGTGGGTCGTGACATCGCTCGCCGGTCTGCACCCGCGCTACGTGCTGAAGCGCGAGTTGCTCGCCGATCCATGCCTCGACATCGTCGGCAACCGCCTACCCAACCACTTCCTGGATCGCCAGGCGACCGACTCGCGACCGGAACTGGATGCACTCACGCGGCTGTCGACGGGCATGGGCCGCGATGATGTGGCCGTGATCTTTCCCGAAGGTACGAGAGCATCGCCCATCAAGCGCGAGCGTGCACTTCAGCGGTTGAAAGAACGCGATCCGGCGCGCGCAGCGCGCCTCGCGGGACTGCAGCACCTCCTGCCGCCTCGCCCTGCGGGTTCGGCGGCGTTGATCGACGGCGCGCCGGATGCCGACATCGTGATCGGCTGGCATGTCGGCTTCGACGGGCTCGACACGTTCGGGGGCATCCTGCGGCACCTGGCCCGCCGGCCGCCCGCGGTTCGGTTTCGGGTACGCCGGATCCCGCGTGCTGAAGTTCCCTCCGGACCGGCCTTCGCCGACTGGCTCGATCAGGTGTGGCTACAGGCGGACCGCGATGTGCACGAGATGTTGGAGCAGGCGTCGTGAGCGCGACCGCGATGGTCACCGCCGGGGTGACGATCGCCATCTTCATGATCGTCATGTGGCTCATCAGCCTTGTGTTGAAGAACGCGTCGATCGTCGACGTCGGATGGGGAATCGGATTCGTGATCGTCGCCTGGGCGGTGCAAGCGCGGGTCGACGGCAACACCGACCGGCAGCGATTGCTCGTGGCCATGACGACTTTCTGGGGCGTGCGGCTGGCCGTGTATCTCTGGGTGCGCAACCACGGCAAGGGCGAAGACTTCCGCTACCGAGCCATGCGCAAGCGATGGGGCTCGCGATTTCCGCTGATCAGCCTCGGCACTGTGTTCGTCATGCAGGGCCTGCTGATGTGGATCGTCTCGCTGCCCGTCCAACTCGGCCAGGTCGACGTCGATCCGGAACTCGGTGTGTTGGCGTGGATCGGTGTTGCCGTCTGGGGAACGGGATTGTTCTTCGAGGTCGTCGGCGACGCTCAGCTCGCTCGGTTCAAGAAAGATCCATCCAACGCAGGCACCGTGATGGATCGGGGGCTGTGGCGCTACACCCGCCATCCCAACTACTTCGGCGATGCGTGCGTGTGGTGGGGCATCGCACTCGTCGCCGCCGAGACCACGGTCGGGCGTTGGGGACTGATCGGCGCGGCGGTGATGACCATCCTGCTTCGTCGGGTCAGCGGTGTGACGCTGCTCGAGAAGTCACTGGTCAAGCGGAGGGCGGGCTACGACGCGTACGTCGCCCGCACGTCACCGTTCATTCCGCGGCCGCCACGGGCGTAGCCCCTACGGACGTCTCACCGTCGAGCTTGGGCTCGAGATCGTCGGCGGCAGGCACGGCCATGCCCCATCGGACCATGCCCTGCTCGACCCGCTCGATCGCCGTCTCCAACACCAGCACCCGGCCGAAGCGCTTCTGCTCACCGGAGATCACGTCCCACGGCGCGAGCTCGTGGTCGGTCCGCTCGAACATGTCTTCGGCTGCGACCTGGTACTGATCGGTCTTGTCGCGGTTGCGCCAGTCCTCGTCGGTGATCTTCCAGCGGCGCAGTGGATCGTTCTGCCGGTCCTCGAATCGCTTGAGCTGTTCGTCTGAGCTGATCTGCAGCCAGAACTTGACGATGATCACGCCCTCCAGTGCGTTGGCCCGCTCGAACTGGACGATCTCGTCGTAGGCACGGCCCCACTGGTCGTGCGTCGCGAATCCTTCGATGCGCTCGACGAGCACCCGGCCGTACCAACTGCGATCGAACACCGACACTCCGCCGAGGCCGGGTACGTACGGATAGAAGCGCCACAGGAACGGATGCCGTTTCTCGTCGACGGTCGGCTTGGCGAACGACGTCACGCGGTAGTGGCGCGGGTCGAGCGGATCGACGAGGCGTTTGATCGCTCCGCCCTTGCCGGCTGCGTCGCTACCCTCGAACACGAACACCACACCGGGACCGAGCTCGCCCGAGCCCATCTGGCCTCCGAGGTGCAGGCGCAAGTGCAGCCATCGCCGTTGCGCCGCGACGAGACGCTTCTCGTAGTCCTTGACGGTGAGGCGCTGTGTGAGGTCCAGCGAGTCGAGTCGACCCATCGTCAATCGACGCCCGGGCGTCGCTTCGATTCGGCGTTCACGTCGCCTTTGTAGCCATGCGGGAGTGCCGCCGCCAATTCCTCTTCGGTCGGCTCGCGCTTGATCCGGCTCTCGGGTGGCAGCAGATCCATCAGCGCCTTCATGATCCGCTTCGTGTCGGCGTCTGCCGACTGATACTTCAGCGACACGGGGGTGCCGACCCGAACAGTGACCAACGGCGGATCGACCACGTTGAGCACGTTGGGCAGACGCGCCGATCGCGGCCACACCTTCTCTGTCCCCCACAGCCCGACCGGTATCACCGGAGCGCGAGTCATGGCCGCGAGCTTGGCCGCGCCCCAGCGGCCCTTCAGCTCGCGGATCGAAGAACGCCTTGCCGCGCGGGATGGTTCCCTGCGGCATGATCGCCACCATGTCGCCCGCTTCGAGGGCCTCGGCTGCAGCCTTCAACGGTTCGTCGCTGCCGGTGCCACGGTCGACGCGGATGCCGCCCATCAATGCCGCGATCTGACCGACGACCGGCGCATCGAAGACTTCCTTCTTGCCGAGGAACCGAACCGTTCGATCCGTACGGCCGATGGTGACTGCCATCGTCATCGGATCGAAGTAGCTGCGATGGTTGCCGACGATGATCGCCGGTCCCGATGCGGGGATGTTGTCGACGCCGTCGATGTCGAACTTGGCATAGGGGAAGAACAGCGGATGGGTGAAGCTGAGCGCGAGCCGTTGGATCTCCATGTTGACCACGGGGATCCGGGCAATGCCGCTGCCCGCCGAGGACAGATCGAGCGTCGGCCATCGCCTCGCCGCAGCCATCACTGCCATGCGCGGATCGGGGTTGACGACGAATGGATGGCCGACGGCTGCGAGCAATGGAGTGTCGTACACGCTGTCGCTGTAGGCGTAGCTCTCGGCGAGGTCGATGCTGTGTTCTTCCGCCCAGGCGCGCACTGCCGCGAGCTTGCCGGCACTCCACACGAACGGTCCGTCCAACGATCCCGTGTACGTGCCATCGCCGTGTACGCCGTAACGAGTGGCGATGACGTCGTCGAGGCCGAGCAGATCGGCGAGCGGCTTGACCATGTCGAACGGGCTGGTGGTGGCCATGACCACAGGCCGGCCGGCGGCTCGATGCTCGTCGAACAGCGGCTGCAGCCAGCGGCTGCACCATCACCAACAGTTCGTGCGCGGCGGTCGCCGCCGCAGCCTGCACGGCCGCCTGCGACTTGCCTCTGGCCAGGGCAACGGCCTGGCGCGCCAGCGCCATCGACGGCATGGTCTCGCCGACGGTGTTGAACAGGCGATACAGCAGACCTTCGCCGGGAATCGACCGGCTGACCAACCCGGCCTCGCGCATCGCCGCCGAGAACACCACGCCGGACGCGCCGGCCAGCAGCGTTCGGTCGAGGTCGAAGAACGCGGCGCCCGAGCGAGCAGGCGTCGAACGGGCGGGCATCAGCGCGACTGTATCGCCGCACTGGTCATCCCCGGACTAGACGCCAAAACGGGAGAAACCCCGCTTGGGGGAAGCGGGGTTTCTCAACCAGAACCCTGTGATTGGGGGAACCACATTGGGGGGTTCGTTCGAACGGAACCAATTGGGGGTGGGTACCGTTCGACTACATGTGAAAGTATGCACGTGAACGAGTGATCTTTCAAGCAGTATTCGAAAGATACTCGATATCATTTTTCGAGATGGATCTCCGCCAGCTCACCACGCTCGTGGCGATCGCCGATCACGGCTCGTTCTCCGCCGCTGCTCGCGCCCTCTACACGGTGCAATCCAACGTCAGCGGCCACGTTGCCCGCCTCGAACGAGAGCTCGGTGTGACATTGGTCGACCGCCAACGCGGCGGCCTCACCGACGAGGGCGTCATTGTCGTCGATCGGGCCAGGCGCATCCTGCACGAGCTGGAGGATCTTGCTGCCGAAATGGCATCACGCGGCAACGAGGTCACCGGCGACTCCCGTCTCGGCGTCATCGGGACCACGGCTCGCTGGTTGCTGCCGCAGTTGCTCGGCCAGGTCACGCGGGCCCATCCACGTGTGCACGTGACCATCCACGAGGGCAACACCAGCAGCCTGCTCCCCCGGCTGCAGGCTTCGCAGATCGACGCGGCCATCTTGCACCTCCCCATCGACGAGCCCGAGCTGCAGGTCGATGCGCTGTTCGCCGAAGACCTGTTGCTGCTGGCGCACAGCCGGTTCGGTCTGGCCGGCAGTGAGTCGGTCACGCTGAAGGAGCTCGCCAAGATCCCGCTGTTGCTGCCGCCGCGTGGCACGGCGCTTCGCAGGATCATCGACCGTGCTGCGGCGGCATCCGATGTCGAGCTGCAGGCCCAGGCGGAGATCGACGGCGTTCGACTGCTGGCATCGCTGGCGTTCGAGGGCTATGGACCTGCGATCGTGCCGGCGACATCTGTGCCTCGATGGTTGAAGGGCGACTTCCATCGCGTGCAGGTTCCCGAACTCCCGCGTCGCGTCGTCGGGTGGGTGCAGCGCCGACGACCGGCACCTGGCATCCCGACTCGAGTCCTGCTTGCGGTGCTCCGCGACGTCATCGCACTACAGGGCCCCAACCAACCCGGCGTCCACGTCGGTACCGAAGCCTTCCCCCTCGGCCGCGCTGTCTAGGTAGTGTCGGGCCGGTGATGCCGGTCGAGTTGCGCAACCGAGTGGTCGGCGCTGTCACATCCGACGTTCGGGAGTTCGACGGGCGGCAGGTCGTGTGGGTCGACGTCGATGCAGGATCGCGGGTCGGGGCACTGACATCCGACTCGTCGGGCAAGATCGAGAATGCCTCGTGCACGGCTCGAGCCAAGGGCTTTCCGTTGATCGTCATCATGCGATCGAGCGGCGCCGACATCGTCGAGGGATTCGCGGCACTGCACGGCTGGGGGCTCGCGGCGAAGGCGTTGACCGATTGCTCAGGCGTTGTTCCGATCATCATGGTCGTCGAGGGCCCGGCGGTCTCCGGTCCGGCCTTGCTCCTGGGGATCGCCGACTTCGTCGTGATGACCGCCGACTCGTACGCGTTCGTGACCGGGCCGACGATGGTCGCCGAGTTCACCGGTGTGCGCATCGACAACGAGGAGCTCGGCGGTGCCGCGTCGCATGCGCGGTACACCGGAGCAACCAGCCTCGTCGCCCCCGATCTCGATGCGGCAATCGACATGGTCGCTCAGCTGCTCGCCTACCTTCCGCAGCACAACGACGAGGAACCGAGGCGTTGGCCGACCGACGATCCGCCCGACCGTCAGACTCCCGAGGCCGGCGCACTGATGCCGCAGACCTCGACGGGCAGCTACGACGTGCGCGACGTGATCAAGGCCATCTGCGACGACGGCGAGATGTTGGAGCTGCGCGGACGTTGGGCGCCCAACGTCGTCACCGCGTTCGCGTCGATGGGTGGGCTGCCCATCGGGATCGTCGCCAACCAGCCACTGGCGCTGGCCGGCACGCTCGATATCCCGGCATCGCAGAAGGCGGCGAGGTTCGTCGCGTTCTGCGACGCGTTCAACCTGCCGATCGTCACGCTCGTCGACACACCGGGCTTCTACCCCGGCAAGGACCTCGAGTGGCGCGGCATGATCCGCCACGGCGCGCAGCTGGTGTTCGCGTACGGGAGGGCCACCGTCCCGAGGATCTGCGTGATCCTGCGCAAGAGCTATGGCGGCGCGTACATCGTGATGGACTCCAAGACGATGGGCAACGACCTGTGCCTGGCCTGGCCGTGGGCCGAGCTGGCCGTCATGGGCGCCGGCCAAGCGGCAGCGATCCTGCAGCGCCGGGCGACGCCCGAAGAGCGCGCCGCGTTCGAGGTCGACTATGCAGACGCGATTGCTGAATCCCTACATCGCCGCGGAGCGTGGGTTCATCGATGGCGTCATCGAGCCCGCGGAGACACGTCAGGTCATCGCCGAAGCATTGATGACGTTGATCGACAAGCGCGAGATGCTGGTGTCGAGACCGCACGACAACACCCCGCTCTAGGCGGAGCGGCCGCCTCGATCGGAGAGTGAACGGCCGAGCAATCGAGCCGCGGCATCCGCCTCGACCGCCGGAGTGAACAGGAAGCCCTGCACGTTGCGACAGCCCATCTCTCGCAGCAACGCGAGCTGGCTCTCGGTTTCGACACCTTCCGCGACGACATCGCATCCAAGGGCGCGGCCCATGTCGATCACGACCTTCACGAGGTCCGCGGTCTTTGCGTCGACTCCGAGATCGCGGATGAACGAGCGATCGATCTTGAGCGCCCGGATCGGAAAGTTGCGCAGGGCGTGCACCGCGGACGCTCCCCCGCCGATGCCATCGATCTGCAGGCCGACGCCCATCGAGTGCAACGAACCGATGACACGAGCAGCGGTTGCCGGATCGCGGATGACGACACCCTCACTGATCTCCAGCGTCAGGTTTGCCGCTGTGAGACGGTGACGAGCGAGACGGTCGACGATGTGCGGCACCAGCCCCGGATCGCAGAATTCGCGAAACGACACGTTGACACTGACGTTCACGATCCCGTCGTAGTGCGCTTGCCAGTCGGAGATCTGCCGGCACACGTCGTCGATCACCCAACGGCCGAGCTTCACGATCAGACCGATCTCGTTCATCTCCGGGAGGAAGTCGGCCGGGCCCACGAGGCCGCGCTCGGGATGATGCCAGCGCACCAGAGCTTCGAATCGATCGGTCGCCCCTGCGTCGAGACGGACGATCGGCTGATAGCGAACCTCGAACTGGCTGGTGTCCATCGCCTGCCGGATCTCGGATTGCAGACCGAGGCGGGCAACTGCATGTGCGCGCATGCCGACGTCGAACATCGCGGTGAACCGGGGCTGCTCGCCTTGGCGTGGTACATCGCGACGTCGGCGTCGCGCAGCACGTCTTCGGCGTTGGCGTACGCGCCCTCGCTGGTCGCGATGCCGACGCTTGCCGTCACCGCGACCCGATGGCCGTCGATGTCCATCGGAGCGGCAAGCCCGGACAGCATTCGCTCGACGATCGGCCCGATTGCGCTCGGGTCCAGGTTGTGCACCAGCAGGGCGAACTCGTCACCCCCGAAACGTGCGGCGATGTCGGCTGGACGAAGTCCGGCGCGCAGTCTCTGCCCCACCTGTGCCAGCAATCGATCACCAGCCAGGTGACCGAGCGAGTCGTTGACGAGCTTGAAGCCGTCGAGGTCGAGGAAGATGACCGCATACCGAAGCCTCGATGGAGCGCGAGCGTCGGTGATCGCGAAATCGAGACGCTCCAGGAACAGCTTTCGGTTCGGCAACCCGGTGACCTCGTCGTAGAGCGCACCCTGACGCAGCCGCTCTTCGAGTTGCTTGCGCGGCTCGCTGTCGTGAATCGAGCCGACGATCCGCAGAACCGGCCCGTCGGGTGCGCCGACCGCCAACGCCCGACAGCTGAGGCATCGATAGGTGCCGTCGATGCTGCGCACGCGATGCTCGAATGCCACGGTTTCCAGATCTCCGCTGACAGCGACGCGCAGCTCCTCGCGGACCTGATCCAGGTCCTCGGGATGCACTGCATCGAACCACGCCGATGGTCCCGTCCGCGCGCTCCGATACGCGTGACCGAGCAGCTCCATGCAACGCGCCGAGTAGTAGATGGTGTTGGTGGCCAGATCCCAGTCCCACAAGCCGTCGTTGGTGGCTTCCGCCCACAACCCGTAGCGCTCTTCGCTGACGCGAACAGTCTCGACGAGCCCCTGCTGCTCCAGCGCGGCCGTCAGCAGTGCCGCCCATTGGTTGTGGGTTTCACGGCCATTGGAGGACGCGACATCTACGTCGCCAGCGACGGCCAGCAGGCCGAAGTCCAATCCGTGCGCCTTGACCGGCACGACGATCGTGACCTCGTTGAGGTGCGGGTCGGCCAGCGTCACGAGGCTCGTCGGAGGGAACTCGTCGATGGTGCAACTGCTCCCGGCGAGATCGGGCAGCCGGTCGTCGCGGTCGTACACCCCGACAATTTGCAACCGTCCGTCGGCCGGGTCGCCTTTCCACAGACCGAGGCACGCTCCGCGCGCCTGCGTCGTTGCAAGCCAGTGGAGAAGACGCGGATCCGGGCGCTCGTTGTCGAACAGCTGCATGCTGATCTCGTACTGCTCGCGCATCGATGTCTCCGCGCAGCGTGTTGCGAGCAAACCCCGAGGTTGCCTCGTTCCGCCAGAACTGGACCTTGCCCTCGGGGTCCAGTGCCGACTCGAAATCTGCACATCCACACGAGCCCCGTGGCACGAACTCGGACGGCGACCTGTACGCGCGGCTCGACGGTCTCACCGCGCAGCCGCGCCAGCAACAATCGGGCTGCGAGCGCGCCGATCTCGTCGAACGGCTGCAAGACAGTGGACAGGGTCGGCCGCGTATATGCGCCAGCCTCGAGGCCGTCGAACCCGACGATTGCGATGTCGTCCGGCACAGCGACACCGAGTTCGGTCAGTCGCGAGATGCAACCGATTGCGTTCCGATCGGTCGCAAACGCGAGCGCTGTCACCGGCATGGCCGCAGTCAGGAGTTGTTCGGCAACGTCGCGCCCGCCACGCTCGCCGTTGTCGCATGCGTTGAAGAACCACTTCGCTTCCGGCTCGAGACCGTGCGCAATCATCGCCAGTCGATACGCATCGTGGCGGGCGCGCATGTCGGTCTGGATGAGGTTGGCCGCGTAGCCGATGCGCGTGTGCCCGTGCCCGATGAGGTGATGAACGGCCTCGGTGACTCCGCCGGCATTGTCGGGCGTCGCCGCCGGTGCCGTGAAGCTGTCGATCTCATCACTGGCCAAGACGACCGCCTTGCCGGCCGCTTCGAGTTCGTGCAGGTAGCTCCGACTCGTCGCAGTTGCGATCGAGATCACTCCGTCGAGGTAGCCCCATGCCGTCGGGGTCTCGAAGTTGGGCGCTACCACGACCTCATCGCTGTGCAGCCCCGCATCGAGCGTCTGGATCACGACGACGTGGCCGCCGACAGCGGCGATCTCGCGAGCGACTCCTGCAACGATCTTGCCGTAGTAGAAACCGCCGGTAACCGGCGAGAGAACCCCGATCGTGACCGATGTGGTGATCTGGAAAGTCTACGAGTGGCAATCGACCCGGATGAAGGGACCTAGTACCCGGTCTCCCCGTCGGTGAGCTCGCGCAGTATGTCGAGGTGACCGGCGTGTCTCGCCGTCTCGGTGGCCATGTGCAACACGATCCATCCCAGTGTCACGGTGCCGAAGTAGTCGTGGGGAAGGACGCTGTGCGCGTCGAACGACGACGCGCTTCGGACGATCTCACGAGAGCGCTCCACGGCCGCGAGGTAGTCCGCGACGACCTCCTCCACCGACGACACCGAGTCGACTGCGAACGACTCGTCGGTGTCGACGGCTTCGTCGGGCTCGCCGAGGAAGAAGTGCTCGAACCAACCACGCTCGTCCCACGCGAGGTGCCTGATGATGCCGAGCAGAGTGAGCCCGGTCGGCATGCGCACCCTGGTCGCTTCCTCGAATGTCAGTCCATCGAGCTTGCGCACCGCAACACTGCGGTTCCAATCCAGGAAGCCCAGCAGTCGGGCATCGTCGAGGTCTCGCACTGCGTCCATGCGGCTCACTGTAGAACGCGAGTCACCTGATGGAATCGTTGCCGCCGGTCGCCACTAGTGTCGACCTCCGGGGAGCAAGCCCCTGATCCATCATCCGTGTCACGTAAGGGAACAACATGCCCGACACCATCACCATCATCGACGATCGCACCGGCAAGCAGGTCACGGTCCCGATCACCGACAACATCTTTCCCGCCAGCGCGGTACGCGAGCTCGATCCGTCGTTGTTCATCTACGACCCGGCGTTCATGCAAACCGCCGCCTGCCAGAGCGCCATCACCTACCTCGACGGCGAGGCAGGGATCCTTCGATATCGCGGGTATCCCATCGAGCAACTCGCCGAGCACAGCACGTACCTCGAGGTGGCGTATCTGCTGCTCAACGGCGAGCTACCCAATGCCACACAGCTCGAGCAGTGGAAGAACGATGTCACCAACCACACGTTCATCCACGAGAACATGCGCAAGCGCTTCGTCGACGGGTTCCACTACGACGCCCATCCGATGGGCATGTTGATCAGTTCCATCGCCGCGCTCGGAACCTTCTACAACGACGCCAAGGACATCCACGACAAGGACTGCCGCGACAAGCAGATCCTGCGGCTCATCGCCAAGATGCCGACGCTCGCGGCGATGTGCTACCGCTTCTCGGTCGGTCTGCCATTCGTGTACCCCGACAACAACCTCAGCTTCCCGGCGAACTTCTTGAACATGATGTGGAAGATCGGCGCGTACGAGGTGGACCCGCGGCTCGAACGGGCGATGGACGTGCTGTTCATCCTCCATGCGGATCACGAGCAGAACTGCGGCACGACGGCCATGCGTGTCGTCGGTTCCAGCCACTCCGACCCGTACTCGGCAACCGCGTCCGCTGCATCGGCCCTCTACGGCCCGTTGCACGGCGGCGCGAACGAGCAGGTCGTGCGGATGCTGACCGAGATCGGCTCGATGGATCAGGTGCCCGCGTTCCTCGACGAGGTCAAGTCCGGCAAGGGCCATCGCCTGATGGGGTTCGGGCACCGCGTCTACAAGAACTACGACCCACGCGCCACGATCATCAAGAAGACCGCGTACGACGTGTTCGAGGTGACTGGCAAGAATCCGCTGCTCGACATCGCACTGAAGCTCGAAGAGGTCGCGCTGAGCGACGATTACTTCATCAGCCGCAAGCTCTATCCCAACGTCGACTTCTACTCGGGTCTCATCTATCAGGCACTCGGGTTCCCGGTGGCGATGTTCACCGTGCTGTTCGCCATTCCGCGCACCGTCGGTTGGCTGGCGCACTGGCAGGAGATGCTGGCCGACAAGGATCAGAAGATCAGCCGGCCGCGGCAGTGGTACACCGGCACCGGCGTGCGCGATTACGTGTCCCTCGCGGAGCGCAGCACCCAGCACTAGGCCGGCTGCAGACTGTCCTGCACGAAGTTGCTCTTGGCCGACCAACCGAAGTCACCGCCGACGGCAACCTGTAGCCAGGCGATCCGTCCGTCGCTGCCCTCGGCGTAGATCTGGACACCGCAGGTCCCGGGTGGGATGCGGCCGACTTCGGCCCGGGTCACGCCCGGGGCCTCGCGCACCGCGGCGAAGTCGATGTTCGGTCGAACGCATCCGGTCTCGATCGGCGCACCGGTGGGGTCGGCGGGAGGAGGTGGCGGCGTCGTCGTGACCGGCGGTGCCGTCGGTGCCGGTGGCTCTGTCGGTACGGGCTCGGTGACCAGCGGAGCCACGGTGATGGTCGGTGCCGGAAGGATGACTTGTGGCGGAGGCGTCGTCGGTGGCAGCACCGTTGTGGCGGGGAGAACCACCAGGCTTGTCGGGACAACCGCTGCGGCGGGCCCCGACACGATCGGGGGCAACGGGGGAAGGGACTCCGGCGAGCCGAGTGAATCGTCGCTGCCGCAGGCGGCAACGCAGAGCGCCGCGAACGGCAGGACTGCAATCAGGCGAATCTGGATTCTCACGCGGCACTCAACCTTCGACAACCATCGCCCGACGGCCAGAGTCGACCACCTCCGATGACCGCCCGTCAAGGCACCCTCGATGGCTGACGTAACGCGCGGCCTCGTCAGCCGTACCATGCATCGGAAGAAAACATCATGACCGAATCCCCCGCTCAACCGACCGGCGGCGAAACACCGCAGCGCTCCCCCCAACGCCGACCCACCTCGACGCCGCCCCTGTACGGCGCCCTCGCGGGCCTGGTCGCGGGCGCCGTCGCCGTCACCGTCGGCATGCTGGTCGCCGAGATCCTCGATGTCGTTTCACCGATCGATGCCGTCGGCAGCGAGTTCATCGATCGAGTGCCTCCGTGGCTCAGAGAACAGGCGATCCAGTGGTTCGGCACCAACGACAAGACGGCACTCCGGGTCGGCATCGTGGCCGTGCTCGTGATCGCCTCGCTGGTCGTTGGCTACCTGACCGTTCGATGGCGGATCGCCGGCGTCATCGGCATCGGGCTGTTCGGACTGATCGGTGCGATCGCCGCATGGCATCGCCCAGGCGAGTCGATCGGTGCAGCGTTACCGTCGCTGATCGGTGCGGCAGTCGGCATCCCACTTTTGTTGTGGCTGGTCCATCCGCAGCGAGTCGAGTACCCGACTCGCTCGCGGGTTCCGTTGGGGTGGGACCGTCGCCGCTTCTTGGTGTCGACCGGCTCTGCAGCGGCCGCCGCAGTCGTCGCCGGTGCCCTCGCCGACGTCCTCGAGAACCGGCGCATCGAGACGATTCGCGATGCCATTCCCGACTCGCTTCCTCCGGTCGCCGCGCCGGGTGGTGTGGTCAATGGCACCAGCGTCGACATACCTGCCGGCGCGACGGTGAGCCCGGTCACCCCGTTCATCACGCAGGCCGGCGACTTCTACCGCATCGACACTGCGCTCTCATTTCCGCGAATCGGCCTCGACAACTATCAGGTCGAGATCAGCGGAATGGTCGACAAGCCGTTGACGCTCACGTACGCGGATCTGCAGGCACGTCCGCAGGTCGAGCGGGTCGTCACGTTGTGCTGCGTCTCGAACGAGGTCGGCGGCGACCTGATCTCCACCGCTGTGTTCCAGGGCGTGCTGCTGGCTCCTCTGCTGAAGGAAGCCGGTGTGCAACAAGGAGCCGAGCAGGTCTACAGCGAGAGCCTCGATGGTTGGACGTGCGGCTTCCCCGTCGAGGTCGCGCTCGACGGCCGCGACGCAATGATCGCCATCGGCATGAACGGCGAGGCGTTGCCGCTGGAGCACGGCTTTCCCGCGCGTCTCGTCGTGCCCGGGCTGTACGGCTACGTGAGCGCGACGAAGTGGTTGAAGAAGATCGAGCTCACCACGTGGGCTGCCGAGGAGGGCTATTGGGTCCCACTCGGCTGGTCACGCGACGGTCCGATCAAGACCGAGTCACGCATCGATGTGCCGCGTGACGGCAAGAACGTCGCGGCCGGTGCGTCGAAGATCGCCGGCATCGCGTGGGCGCAGCATCGTGGCGTCGCCAAGGTCGAGGTGCAGATCGACGATGGCGCGTGGCAAGAAGCCAAACTCGGCACCGACGTCACCGACGACTCGTGGCGGCAATGGTCGCTCGACTGGGACGCAAAGCCCGGCACGTACACGATTCAAGTTCGCGCGACGGACAAGGACGGCGACACGCAGACCGCCGACCACGCCCCACCGGATCCCGACGGCGCCACCGGCTATCACACCCGCAACGTCAGGGTCGTCTAAGCGCCAGGGTTGTCACACGCTCACCACCTTGGGGCTGGTGGAGGTGTGACAGGGGGTCGGTCAGCCGACGTCGATCATGATCTTGCCGGCGTTGGCGTTGGCGGCCATGTGACGGTGGGCGTCGGCAATCTGGTCGAAGGGGAATCTGCTGTCGATCACGGGGTGCAGTTGACCCGTGTCGAACAGCGGGAGCATCTCTGCGGCGAAGCGCCGAGTCAACGCGATCTTCTCCTCGATCGGGCGTGCGCGGAGCAATGTGCCTGTCCACGTCGCCCGCCGACCCATCAGCGCGGAGACGTTGACCGGCACGGTGCTGCCGCCCATCAGGCCGACTTGGATGATCCGGCCCTTCATCGCCACCGCTTGCAGATTCCGTTCGATCTCCTCGCCACCGACCACATCGAGGATGGTGTCGAAACCGCCCGGGACCGCGGCCATCGCCTCGGTCAACCACGGCGCCGGCGATCGTTCGACGACAAGGTCGGCACCGAGTGAACGGCACAGATCCATCTTGCCGATCGAGCAGGTGACGGCAATGCGCGCACCGATCGACTTGGCGATCTGGATGCTCGCCGTACCGACGCCAGACGCGCCGGCATGCACCAACGCCCAGCGACCGGACGTGAGGCCTCCTTGCACGACCAACGCATCCCATGCTGTCAGGAACACTTCCGGGATCGCCGCACCATCGGCGACACCGACAGCAGCCGGTACTCGCATCAGTTGACGTTCGTGCGTCGCGATCCGTTCCGCATAGCCGCCGCCGGCTTCGATGCCCATCACTTCGTCCCCCGGCTTCCACATCGTCACGAGATCGCCGACCGAGTGCACGGTGCCGGAGAACTCGAGGCCGGGTATCTCGAACGCCTCGGGTCGCGGGTTCGCGTACATGCCCATCACTTGCAGGAGATCGGCGCGGTTCAGCGCCGTGGCGCGAATGGCGACGACGACATCTTGCGGGCCGCCGACGGGGTCGGGGATGTCCTCGATCGTCAGGGACTCGGGACCGCCGTGTGAGCGAAGGACAACTGCGCGCATCGCCTCAGTCTCACACGCGCCGGTTGCGGCCTATGCCTCGGCGACGATCCGAACCTCACCTGCGACAGGGTCGACATCGATGAGCGCGCCATCGGGAATCTCGGTGAGGGCACCGCGTGCGCCGACGACCGCCGAGATGCCGAGCTCGCGAGCCAGCACTGCCGCGTGGCTCAACGGACCTCCATCGGCGGTCACGATCGCGCCGGCCAATGTGAGGACAGAGTTGTATGCCGGGGTCGTGCACGGCACGACGAGAACCTCGCCGTGGCTGAGGCGGTCAATGGCTTGTTCGGGCGAGTCGGCGCGGCACGCACGCCCACGAACGATCCGGTCGCCGATGCCGACACCCTTCAGGCCACCCTTCGAGCGCTCGCCACCCATGCCGAGTTGCTCGATCACGATCTGCACCATGCGGACGAGGTCGGCCAGCGCTTTCGGCAGGAGCTCCAGCGGCGGCGCCGGTTCGGGCGCACCGAGGCTCATCGGCGCGTCGAGCGATGCGAGGTAGTGGCGATTCTGCCGCCTTCGTTCGAGCTCGTCTGCCGTCGGTCCTTCGCCCTTCAGGGTGGCCAGCGTGACCTCGTGCAGCTCGAGCTCGAGACCGTCCGCCGGCAGTCGGGCGTGACCGTTGGCAACCATTCGCCGACCGACCTCCAGCATCGAGAGCCGGAGCAGACCCAGCGGCCACTCCGCCGTGGTCGGGCCGTTGTCGTCGCGGAGGTCCATCGCCGCCCTGGCTTCCTCCAACCGGCTGTCGAAGTCCTCTTGATGGGCGATGGGCACTCGCGCACGGATGACCTCGATCCGATGCTGCAGCCCGTCGCCGACACTGCGTTCGACGCCGTTGAGGATGGTCGCCAGCACGACATCAGGGATCTCGGCGAGCGTGACACCGTCGATGTCGTATCGACTGATCATCATCGACCCGCGGTACTCCAAGTAGTGGTTCAAGTCCGTTGCAGCTTCGGGGCTGATCGAGCGCACTTCGTCGAGCGTCTGCGGAACCCTGTGCGCATTCTCGACAGCGACGCGCAGTTGGGCGAGAACGTGCATGGGGCCAACCGTCGATGGCGACGCACCTTCGAGCAACGGGATGGCATCCTTCGGCTCGACGCCCCACTCGCGGCAGCCGCCGAGGTAGTAACCGATCGGCCCGAGGTCGTAGCCGTGCAACCAGTGATGGTGCTCCCAGCTGGCTCGACAGTGTTCGATCACTTCCTGCACGTGCTCGATCAGCGTCGGGTCGTCGAGCTCGCTGAGATCGACCTTCTGGATCGCGAGGTTGCGTGATTCGATCAGTGCTCGCCCGCCGTGCTCCCAGTCGGAGATCACCTTCCGCCACGGTCGCTCGATCTTCGCCCGTTCCGCGGCCTTCGTACGGCGCCGGAACTCAGGATGGAATCGACCGATCGCCTTCATCACGAAGCGCGGCGGAAGGTTCTTCGCCGGTCGGTCGGCGGCGATCAACGGTCGCAACCGGGTGTACATGAAGCCGTTGACGAATCGGCAATCGAGCGTGTCTGCCGGCGTGCCGAGCTCGGCGAAGACCTTGCGAAGACCGACGGGCATCGACCGCGATTGGATGTGCTGGACCAGCGGCGTTTCACCGCCGACGAAGTGGGAGCGGTCGAGCTCCCAGTACCCCGGACCCGGGGGTTCCCACGTCACCATGCTGCGTCCTCCTCCTCCGCAACCTTACGTCGCCGAGGAGGTGGTGGACCACCGTTGCGCGGTCAGCCGACCTTGGCCTTCAGGCGACGATCGAGGGCATCGAGGAAATCTTCGGTGCTCAGGTACGGGGCATCCTTGGAGATGAGGATTGCCAGATCCTTCGTCATCTCGCCGGCCTCGACCGCCTCGACACACACCTGCTCGAGGGCCTCGGCGAACGCGACGACATCGGGGGTGTCGTCCATCTTGCCGCGATACTTCAGGCCCTGCGTCCATGCGTAGATCGACGCGATCGGATTGGTCGAGGTCTTGTTGCCCTTCTGATGCTCGCGGTAGTGCCGAGTGACGGTGCCATGGGCTGCCTCCGCCTCGACGGTCTTGCCATCAGGGGTCATCAGCACCGATGTCATCAGGCCGAGTGAACCGAAACCCTGAGCCACCGTGTCGCTCTGCACGTCGCCGTCGTAGTTCTTGCAGGCCCACACGTAGCCGCCCTCCCACTTCATCGCGCAGGCGACCATGTCGTCGATCAGACGGTGCTCGTAGGTGAGGCCGGCGGCATCCATCTCGGCCTTGAACTCGTTCTGGTACACCTCTTCGAAGATGTCTTTGAACGAACCGTCGTACGCCTTGAGGATGGTGTTCTTGGTGCTCATGTACACGGGGTAGTTGCGGTTCAGCCCGTAACGCAGCGATGCTCGAGCGAAGTCGCGGATCGAATCGTTGTAGTTGAACATCCCCATCGTGACGCCACCGTCGGCACCGAAGTCGGCGATCTTCATCTCGACGGGCTCGCTGCCATCGGCGGGGATGTAGGTCATCATCACGGTGCCTGCGCCCGGGACCTTGTAGTCGGTGGCCTTGTACTGATCGCCGTGCGCGTGACGGCCGATGATGATGGGCTTCGTCCACCCCGGCACCAGGCGAGGGATGTTGGAGATGACGATCGGCTCACGGAAGATGACGCCGCCGAGGATGTTGCGGATGGTGCCGTTGGGGCTCTTCCACATCTTCTTCAGACCGAACTCTTCGACACGTGCCTCGTCGGGTGTGATGGTGGCGCACTTCACGCCGACGCCGTGCTTCTTCGTGGCGTTCGCAGCGTCGATGGTGACCTGGTCGTTGGTCGCGTCGCGGGACTCGATGCCGAGGTCGAAGTAGTCGAGCTCGATGTCGAGGTACGGCAGGATGAGCTTGTCCTTGATGAACTGCCAGATGATCCTCGTCATCTCGTCGCCATCCATCTCGACGACGGGATTCTTGACCTTGATCTTTGCCACGGCATTCACCTTTGCTGCGATTCACTTGTATTGGACTTGTACAGGCTAGCAGTCGCGAGCGAAGCGTCCTGCATGCAGGTCTTTCGCTGCTCACTGGATCATCGACATCAGCGCGTCGGTGAGGCCAGTCACGTTTCATTCGATACGTCCGAATGTTTCGTGACTGGCCTCGTGCAGGGTGCAGTACCGGGCTCTACGCCAACGGGAACGCGACGTCGCCGGCGGGGTCGTCGTCGCTCAGCTCATCCCAGCCACCGAGGTAGATCTCGCGGCAGGTGAGTTGTGAGCTGCCGCGCTGCTGGACGTGCGTCGAGCAGGCGACGGCGTCGTACGCACCGAGGATCTCGGGGAACACGAACTGGCTCTTGGTCAACCGCGTGTAGGCGACGTCGTGAGCCGGTTCGGTGCGAATGCCGATCGTGTCGCTCGGCTGGATCGACTCGGGGCACCCCATGATCGCTTCGACCGGGCCGTCGAGGTCCTCCTCCACCCGACCGTGGTAGATCATCGTGAACTGCCCCGTCGGCTGCTCGCCATCGAGGTGCTTGTTGAAGTCGGCCCACGTGTCGAGGATGAAGTTCTGCAGATCCGGCTGCCGCACCCTGCGCTGGCGCGTCATCACTCGTTGGGCAGGGATGTGGCGAACGTGAACGTCGTACATGGAGGACTCCTCACCTTTGATGATCGATTGGATGTGTGCCATCAATGCACGACGTCCGCTGTGGTGGCGCTCGCGTTGGGCCCACCACACCGCAAGCTTCATGCTGCCCACGGCACGGTCGAGCAGCAGGAGATCGCGGATGTCGTCGAGTGGCATCTGCAGACCGCGCAGCAAGCCGATCAGTCGTGCATCCTCGACCTGCGCTGTGGAGTACCACCGATAGCCGTTGTTCGCATCGACGCGGATCGGCGAGAGCAGCCCTTCACGCTCGTAGACACGCAACGCCTTCGGCGTCAGGCCGGCGAGCCGGCCGAAGCCGCCGATCGTCAGTTCCTGATGGGACACATCGACCATCATCGGGTCTGCCCTTGGGGCCGAGTCAAGAGTTCTTTCGAGAAACCTCACACGCTTAGCATCGCGGACGATGGACTTCACGTGGACGCCCGAACAGGAGGAGCTGCGAGAGCGCGCTCGCAAGGTCGCCACCGATGCGGTCGCCCGTTTCGGGCGCCACAACGACTCGTGGATCAATGGCTACTCGAAGGAGTTCGCCAAGGAGATGGCCGCCCAGGGATGGATCGGCATGACCTGGCCGACCGAGTTCGGCGGCGGCGGTCGACCTCCGATCGAGCGTCTGATCGTCGGCGAGGAGATGATCAAGGCCGGCGCGCCGATCGCCGCGTTCTGGTTCGCCGATCGGCAGATGGGCCCGTCGCTGATCACCTACGGGCGACCCGACCAGCAAGCAGGAGTTCCTGCCGCGGATCCTGTCGGGTGAGACCACGTGGTGCATCGGCATGAGCGAGCCCGACGCCGGTTCCGACCTCGCTTCACTGAAGACGTCGGCGGTGCGTGATGGCGACGATTGGGTGATCAACGGCCAGAAGATCTGGACCAGCTTCGGCGAGGTCGCCGACTACTGCTACCTGATCTGTCGCACCTCGACCGAGGGGCCGCCGCACGCCGGGATCAGCGAGATCATCGTCCCGATGGACACGCCGGGCATCGAGATCCGGCCGATCAAGGACATGACCACCAATCGGCACTTCTGCGAGGTCTTCTACACCGACGTGCGCGTGCCGGTGCACAACCTCGTCGGTGTCGAGGGCGCGGCGTTCAAGCAGACGATGAAGCAACTCGAGCACGAGCGCGGCGGCATCGACCGACTCGTCTCCAACTACGCGCTCTACCAGATGGCGCTCGAGCACGCCGACCGATCCGACCCGGTCGTGCGCCAGGAGATCGCCGCGTTGGAGATCGGCTATCGCATCGGGCGACTGCTGGTGATCCGCGAAATCCTGCGGCAGGCGCCCGCCGGCTTCAGCGCGGCGACAAAGTGCTTCGGCACCGAGCACGAGATCCGCGTCGCCGAGTTCGTGGCCCGCACGCTGGGCGCCGCAGGCGACGCTGTGGGATCCGGTCATGCAGGGCTTCTCGTACGCGCCGGGTTACACGATCATGGGCGGCACATCGAACGTGATGCGCAACATCCTCGGCGAACGCGTCCTCGGTCTCCCCCGCTGATGCCCGATCCGCCCCGGAGCTGTTCTGGCGGCTGTCGCACTGGCCGCGCTCGTCGTCGGTGGTTGCGCGGCTGATCCTGAGCTCACTTCGACGACGTCGGACCGACATCGGCCGCTTCGAGCGACGTCGACGTCCCTCGCCGCGGAAGCGACGACCACGGCATCCGCGACGAACGGCTGCGCCGCGCACGGCGCGGATCGACGGCGAGCTGACGGCACAGGACATCGCCGATCAACTCACGGCGGTCGAGCAGCGCCGCATGTCGGGCGATCGCCAGCGGCGGCGTACAGTCAGCAATTGCTGTATCGCTACCTGTCGGCGCACCCCGATCTCGACGCGGCGGTGCTCGTCAGCGGTCGGCGACGACGTGCGGCCGTACGTCGAGCGGATCGTCAGTGCACGCCAGTTCGGACAAGCCCGATCCGCCGCCAACCCGAGCTCGACTCCACCGAGCGACACGCTGCCGGCGTGGACCATCGTCGATCCGCTGCCGGAGGACGAGTTGCTCGGCTACTACCGCGAAGCGGAAGCCGCAACCGGGATCGCCGTGGTACTGGCTCGCCGCGATCCACCTGCAGGAGACCACGGATGGGGCGAATCGTCGGCACGTCGTCGGCGGGCGCGGTCGGGCCGATGCAGTTCCTGCCTGCAACGTGGGCGCGGTGCTGCACGGGCGATCCGTTGCTCCCCCGCGATGCCATCATCGGCGCGGCGACCTACCTCAGCCAGAACGGCGGGCCCGCCGACATGCCTGCCGCGCTGCACGAGTACAACCCCAACGACAGCTACGTCGCGACGGTCACCGCGTTCGCCGAGAACATGCGCGACAACCCGTCGCTGTTCGGTGCGTACCGACGAGTGGCAGGTCTTCTACACGACCTCTGCCGGCACGATCCGACTGCCCGTCGGCTACAGCCAAGCGCAGCCGATCGACGCGGCGGCGTACCTCGCCGAGCATCCGGACGACGCCGCCTGAGTACGGTTGGCACGATGGCAGACCTTCTCGACATCTCCTCGCGAATCATCGATTCGGGTGTCGTCGATCAGATGATCAACCGAGTCACCAACGAGCTCAGCGAGCTCGCCGACGACCTGGCGATCGTCGAGAGCTTCAGCCATTGCGTCGCGTTCGACAGCGGCGACGGCCTCGTCTGCTTCGACTCGTCGGGTGTGCACACCGGCGAGGCGGTGGTCGCGGCGCTGAAGGGATGGCGGCCGGACCGCGTCAGCCACCTCGTCTACACGCACGGCCACGCCGACCACGTCGGTGGCAGCACGTACTTCGCCGCGCAGATCAGCCGCACACGTCGATCGGGCACCGCAACGTCGCCGCACGACTGGATCGGTACGACTACACGAACAACTGGAACCTCATCATCAACTCGCGCCAGTTCGGCGGCATCGCCCGGCGAGCTGAACCTGTCGATCGGCGAGGCACGAGGGTGGTGCACGAGTCGACGTCGCCGACGCCGCGTCGCTTCCTGCCCGCGCACCACGCTGCGACCGACCGAGACGTTCGAGCTGCGATCACGACATGCACGTCGGCGACACGCACATCGAGCTGCACCACGCCCGCGGCGAGACCGACGATCACCTGTGGGCATGGCTCCCCGAACGCAAGTGGATCATGGCCGGCGACTTCGTGATCTGGAACTTCCCCAACGCCGGCAACCCGCAGAAGGTGCAGCGCTATCCGGTCGGAGTGGGCCGCCGCGCTGCGCGAGATGATCGCCGCCGGACCCGAGCTGCTGGTGCCCGCGCACGGGCTGCCGATCACCGGTCGCAAGCGCGATCGCGACGCGTGCTCGACGACATCGCCACCGCGCTCGAGGATCTGGTCGCCGATGTCATCGCGATGATGAACCACGGCGCCACGCTCGACACGATCATCCACACGGTGTCGGTTCCCGCCGAGACGTTGGCGAAGCCGTACCTGCGCCCGCTGTACGACGAGCCGGAGTTCGTGATCCGCAACATCTGGCGTCAGTTCGGTGGATGGTGGGACGGCGCTGCGTCGCGGCTCAAGCCGTCGCCCGACGCGCAGGTGGCAACGGTGATCGCCGAGCTGTGCCGGCGGGGCCGATGCGCTGATGCGTCGTGCCCAGCAGGCCGTCGACCGACAACGACCTGCGGCTGGCGTGCCACCTCGCCGATCTCGCCGGCTGGGCTGCACCCGACGACGCCGTCGATCCATGCGGCACGGGCCGAGATCTACCTCGCAGCGCCGCAAGGCCGAGCCGAGCCTGATGAGCAAGGGGATCTTCATGGCCGCGGCACGCGAATCGCAGGCGGTCGCCGAGACGATCAGTTCCCTAGCGACACCAACGCCAGACGCCGTCGCCGCGCAACGCCAGACCGACGGCCTGCGATCTTGCTGACCCGCTCGTGATCGAGCCCGAACGCGAGGCACACCGTGGTGACCGGATACATCGACGCGATCACCGACACGATCGACAAGCAGACCGCGGTGGCTCGCCTCGAGGTAGAAGAGGTTCGCGGCCATGTCGAGCACGCCGGAGGCCACGATCAACCAGATCACGGCCGCTCATCGCACCGACGCCCGGGCGAGTGGCCAGCAACGATCACCGCAACGACGGGCATCGAAGAGGCGCGTGCCGCGACCAACGGCCACAGCCCGCTGTCGTCGGCGGTACGTGCGAACGCAACGAAGATGAATCCGAATCCGATGCCGGCGACAACCGCCAGGGCGATGATGCCCATCGAGGTGTGTTGGTGCCGCGTCCCGATCGCACCGCTGACCAATGCGACGGCGAGGCAGGCGATGACGATGCCGACCAGCGCAACGCTGCTCGGTCGTTCGCCCTGAACGAGACCGACGATCACGGGCAGTGCCGCACTGATCACTGCGGTGATCGGCGCGACCACGGTCATCGCTCCGCTCGACAGACCCCGGTAGAAGGCGATCAGCGCGAAGCCGCCCGCGGCTCCGGCGGCCGCGCCCCACCACAAGTCGTGAGCCGAGGCGAGCGGCGTGCCGATCAGCAACACGCCGATCGACCACCAGGACCAAGCTGACCGACTGACCCAGCAGGGTCACGATGGTGCTGGCGACCGATCGCGATGCGCGGCCGCCGCAATAGTCGGCGAGGCCATAGGTCACCGCACACATACGCCGCCAACACGATCGCCACGCCTCTTTGCTAGCAGAGCACGCCTGCCGACCGGCTTCCTTTGTAGCGTCGCGCCATGCAACACGTTCGGTTCGGCCGCACCGGCCTCAAGGTGTCGAGGCTGTGCCTCGGCACGATGACCTTCGGCTATCAGTGCGACGAGGCGACGTCGTTCGCGATCATGGACGCCGCCGCCGAGGCGGGCATCACGTTCTTCGACACCGCCGATGTCTATCCGCTCGGTGCACCTCCCGATGTGTTCGGGTCGCACCGAAGGAGTTGATCGGGCGGTGGATCGGGTCGCACGCCGCGACGACTTCATCCTCGCGACGAAGTGCTTCTTCCCGACCGGTCCGCAGCCGTGGGACGCGGGCAACTCCCGCAAGAACATCATGCGCGCCCTCGACGCTTCGCTGCGTCGACTCGGCACGGACTACGTCGACCTCTACCAACTCCATTCGTGGGATGCCGACACGCCGATCGACGAGACGCTGCAGGCGCTCGACGACGTCGTGCGCAGCGGCAAGGTGCGGTACGTCGGGTGCAGCAACTTCCTGGCCTACCAATTGGCACGCAGCATCGGCCGCGCCGAGGTGTTGGGCACTGCGAACTTCATCAGCGTGCAGCCGCGTTACAACCTGTTGTTCCGCGAGAACGAGCGCGAGTTGCTGCCGCTGTGCACCGACGAAGGCATCGCCGTGATCCCGTACAACCCGTTGGCCGGCGGCTTCCTCAGTGGCAAGCACCAGCCCGGCGCACCGACCGAGGGTGGCCGGTTCACGCTCGGCTGGGCAGCAGGGCGCTACCAGGAGCGGTACTGGAACGATCGCATGTTCAAGACCATCGACGAGCTTCGCCCGGTCGCTGCGGCTGCTGGAGTCTCGATGGCGACCATGGCCGTGCAATGGGTGCTCGCCAACCCGGCGATCACCAGCCCCATCATCGGCGCCAGCCGCCCCGAGCAGTTGGCCGATTCGGTTGCAGCCGTCGACGCACCGATCGATCCGGCGATCAAGGCGCAGCTGGACGAGCTGACCTACGAGTTCCGCTTCGGCGACAACGCCCGTTAGCTCGCGAGTCCCACGGGTAGCATCTGGCGGATGCCCACCCGGACCGATTCGCTGCTGACATCCATCGATGTCACCTCGTCGAAGGGTCTCGAACTCGGCCCGCTGATCAACCCGGTCGTGCGCCGCGAGATGGGCGACATCCGCTACATCGATCACGTCGACACCGACGCGTTGCGCGCTCGTTACGCAACACACGTCGGCTTCGATGTCGACGCCATCGTGCCCATCGACTACGTGACGCACGGATCGATCTACGACACGGTCGGTCCCGACATCCCGTTCGATTACGTCATCGCTTCTCATGTGATCGAGCACGTCCCCGACGTGATCGGCTGGCTCGGCGACATTCGCAGCGTGCTGCGCGACGACGGAGTTCTGTCGCTCGCCATCCCCGACCACCGGCGCTGCTTCGATGCACTCCGCTCGCCGTCGGTCACCGCAGACTTCGTGCACGCCCACCTCACGAAGCCGACGATTCCCTCGCCGCGGCAGGTCTTCGATCACTACTCGTCGGCCGTTGCTTGGCGTGGGTTGATCTCGTGGGATCAGGAGCCGCCGTTCGACGAGCTCGTGCCCGTGCACTCCGAGGCCGAAGCGCTCGAGCGAGCGACCACCGCTTCGACATCGGGGGACTACGTCGACGTGCACTGCTGGATGTTCACGCCGTCGTCGTTCACTCGTGTCTTCGGAGCGTTGACGCGATTGCACCTCGTTCCGTTCTCACTCGAGTCGTGCTCGGAAACGGTCGGCGGCGAGTTCTTCGCGACTCTCCGCGTCTGCGACCCGGCGAAGGCGACGGCTCCCACCGTCGAAGGTGACGAGGGGCTGCTGCCGACGGCGTCGGAGGACGCCGCCGTGCCGCGCCGAGCTCCGCTCGGGCGGGCCCGAACTGAAGCGGGTTCTGGCCAGTCGTTCGTGGCAGGTGACCAAGCCGTTGCGCGCTGCCAATCGGCAGATCGCCCGTGTCCGCAACGGCGTTCGCGCCCGACTCCGCTAGAAGCGGAAGCGGGTGGCGCCGCCGGGCTCGACGGTTGCGAGGGCCGTCGCGACGCGGACCTCCATGCGATACACGAACCACGGCGGAGGGCCGGCTGACGGCGCGCTGAACTCGGCGGTCAAGGCCACACCTGATTCGTCCACGCTGGCGGGCCACCCGCCTTCGGCCCACCGAGCCGCCATCGCCGCGACCGTCGCGGCGTCGGTGATCTTGTGTGCCTCGCCCTCGACCACCAAGTCGAACTCCTCGGTGGCGACGCTCAACGTGCACCGCGGATCGCGAGCAAGGTTTCTCCCCTTGCGCGTGCCCTCGCCCGTCTCGAACCAGAATGCGCCGTCGACCCAGAGAGTCCCGATGCCGGTGACATGTGGGCTGCCGTCGTCGTTGATCGTGGCGAGCCAACATGTGTGGCGATTGGGACCGCCACTGCCTGGCGCCTGTTCGAGCCCCTCGCCGAGCCGTGCATCGATGCGTGTCCAGTCGAGCTGGGGCGTCCCGTACAGATCGCCGAGGTTTCTTGCTTCCATGACCAGCCGAGAGTACCCGGCTCCAACTCAGTCGCCGCTTTCGACGAGCTTGGCCAACTTGTCGAGCGACATGCGCGTTCCCAACTCGTTGTCGGCCGGCGACACTCCCGCGGGCAGACCTTCGTGCACGCTGATGAGGTCGGTGCCGCCACCTGCGTCGACAAGCGTGTAGGTGATCGTCATCTCCCCCGCCATCGCAGCATTGTCAGTCTCGAACTCGACGGCTTGTACCACCTTCGTGTCGGGCACGAGCTGGACGAACCGCCCATGGAACGTGTCGGTCTGCGAGCTCGTCTTCCCCGTGCCCGTTGGCATGTCGTACGTGAGCGAGATCCTGAACGCTCCACCCTCGTGCGCTTCGAACGAGTGGACTTCGCTCGTCATGCCGTCCGGCACCATCCATTGCCGCACGGCATCCGCATCCAGCAACGCGTTGAAGACGCGCGCCCGCGGGGCGTCGATGTGTCGGATGACGCGCGTCGTGCTCACTCGGGGGAGGCTAACGAAGCCATGATTGATCCATGAAGATCGCTGTCGTTGGCGGAGGGAGCACGTACACGCCGGAGTTGGTGGACGGCATCGCCAGGCTGCGCGACGAGATCGAGGTCGACGAACTGGTGCTGTGCGACCCGGACCCGACTCGTCTCGAGGCGGTGTCCGGCGTCAGTGGACGGATCGCGAGCCGTCGCGGGTGGAGAGGGACGCTGACCGCAACGCCGGATCTCGCCGAGGCGGTCGATGGAGCCGACTTCGTACTCCTCCAGTTGCGAATCGGCGGCCAGGCAGCGCGTCACCTCGATGAGACCATCCCGTTGCGATGCGGTTGCGTCGGCCAGGAGACCACCGGTGCCGGTGGTTTCGCCAAGGCGCTGCGCACCGTACCGGTCGTGCTCGAGATCGCCGACGAGGTGCGTCGGCGCGCAGCGACGGACGCCTGGATCATCGACTTCACCAACCCCGTCGGCATCGTGACCCGGTCGCTGCTGGACCACGGCCATCGGGCGATGGGATTGTGCAACGTTGCAATCGGCTTCCAGCGGTTGTTCGCGAGTTGGCTCGGTGTGCCGGCCGGAGATGTCACTCTTGGTCATGCCGGACTCAACCACCTCACATGGATCCGCTCCGTCGATGTCGGGGGCCAGGATGTCTTGCCGCAACTGATCGAGGAGCACGGCGAGCAGCTGGCAAGCCGCGTCGACATGCCGCTGCGGTTGCTGCACTCGCTCGGCGCGATCCCCTCGTACTACCTGCGCTACTTCTACCAACACGATGTGGTGGTCGCCGAGCAGCGTGGCGCACGCACACGCGCACAGGATGTCGCCGAGATCGAGCGGCAGTTGCTCGAGATCTACCTCGACCCCGCCGTCGACACGAAGCCGGAGTTGCTGACCCGGCGCGGCGGCGCGTTCTACAGCGAAGCCGCGGTGCAACTTCTCGCCGCGGTGTGGAACGACAGCGGCGACGTGCAGGTCGTCGACGTGCGCAACAACGGCGCGTTGCCCGACCTGCCCGACGACGCGATCGTCGAGGTTCCCTGCGCGGTCAACCGTGCTGGAGCATCGCCGGTGGTCTCTGCCGGATTGCACAGAGCAACGAAAGGGCTGGTCGGCTCGGTCGCCACATACGAGCGACTCGCCGCGGAGGCCGCCATCACGGGCGACCGCGAAACGGCGTTCCTCGCGCTGCTGGCCCATCCGTTGATCTCGCAGATCAAACCGGCCGAGCAGTTGCTCGACGACATCCTCACCGCCAACGCTGCGCATCTTCCCCGGTTTCAGGAATGAAGAACATGTTGGTGCTCGCCGTCGACGGCGGCAACTCGAAGACCGACGTTGCCTTGCTGGACACCCGCGGAACGGTGCTCGCCGCGGTTCGCGGTCCTGGTTCTTCGCCGCACATGCTCGGCTTGGGTGGATCGATGAAGGTCGTCGACGAACTGATCGATCGTGCAAGCGAGGACGCGGGGGCCGGTCGCCGCGGCAAGCGGCTTGCCGAATTCGCTGCCTGGTTCATGGCCGGCGCAGATCTGCCCGCGGAGGAACGCGAACTGCAACGTTCGATCGACCGGCTCGACCGGGCATCGCACAACTCCGTCGCCAACGACACGTTCGCGATCCTGCGTGCCGGGGCCGACGAGGGTTGGGGCGTCGCTGCTGTCGTGGGCGCCGGCATCAACTGCGTGGGCCGGTCACCCGACGGTCGACGTGCCAGGTTTCTTTCGCTCGGCAAGGTCAGCGGCGATTGGGGTGGCGGATCCGACATCGGCCTCGCCGCGCTCGGTGCCGCCGTCCAATCCGAGGAGGGCCGGTCACGCACAACTCGACTACGTCACGACGTTGCCGAACACTTCGGTGTGCGTCGTGCCAGCGACGTTGCCATCGCCTTCCATCAACGACGATTCCATCACGACCGACTCCGAGAGGTCGCACCGATCGTCTTCGCCGCCGCGGGTGAGGGCGACAGCGTCGCGATCGACATCCTCGACCGGCAAGCCGACGAGGTGGTGTCGTGGATCGGTGCAGCGATCGGCCGCCTTCGAATCGCCAAGCTCGATGTGCCGGTCGTTCTGGGCGGCAGCATCCTCGCGGCCTTTCCGCAGCGCTTCGTCGACCGGATCGAGAGTGGCGTGCGCAACGTCTCGCCGACTGCGCAGTGCACCGTCTGCCGCGACCGACCCGTCGTCGGAGCCGCGCTTGCAGCACTCGACCTCGGCGGCGGCGACGCTGCGGCCGGCCGAAAGGTTCGCCGAGCATTGACCGATGCCCGGATCCGAACGGTCGCGATGACGTAGGCTTGACCTACATACCAACCGGTTGGTACGGTGCTGGACATGGTGAAAGACGACCTGCTGGATGCGGCGATCACATTGGTTCGCGCTCAGGGTTTCGCAGCGACGTCCGTCGACGAGTTGTGTCGCACCGCCGGAGTCACGAAGGGCGCGTTCTTCCACTACTTCCCCAGCAAGGAAGCGCTGGGCGAGGCTGCAGCCGAGCACTGGTCAGCCACCACCGGAGCGTTCTTCGCCACGGCGGCGTACCACGATCTCGATGATCCGGCCGACCGAGTGCTGGCCTACATCGATCTTCGTCGGCAGCTGATCAGTGGCTCGCCCGCCCAATACAGCTGTTACGCCGGCACCCTTGCGCAAGAGACGTTCGTTTCCAATCCAGCGCTGCGCGACGCGTGCGGAGCGTCGATCCTCGGCCACGCAGCGACGCTCGAGGACGATCTCGCGGCGGCGTTGGGCGCACACCGGCCCGATGGCGTCGATGCTGCCGGACTCACGCGGCACATTCAAGTTGTGCTGCAGGGTGCGTTCGTCGTCAGCAAGGCTGCCGACGACCCACAACTCGCGATCGACTCGATCGCCCACCTCCGCCGCTATTTGCGGATGTTGTTCGCGACGAGCGAAGACGACCACACAGAAGGAGTCCACAGATGAACCTGCCAGCCGTTGTATCGAGAGACGAGTGGCTCGCAGCGCGCAAGGAGTTGCTCGCCGCCGAGAAGGAATCCACGCGAGCCCGCGACGAGCTCAACACCCGCCGTCGCAACCTCCCAATGGTGCGAGTCGACACGACCTACAAGTTCGAGGGACCGGACGGAGAGATCGATCTTCTCGGCTTGTTCGGAGATCGTCGTCAGCTGATCGTTCAGCACTTCATGTTCGATCCTGAATGGACCGACGGCTGTCCGAGTTGCACGGCCAGTCTCGAGGAGATCTCGGATGCGACGTTCGCTCATCTCGAGGCGCGCGACACGGTGTACGTCGCGATTGCCCGCGCACCCTTCGCGAAGCTCGAGGCGTACCGCACCAAGCGCAACTGGCCGTGGCCGATCTACTCGTCCTACGGCAGTGACTTCAACTACGACTTCGGTGTCACCATCGATGCCAGCAAGGCCCCCGTGATGTTCAACTTCCGCGGCCCCGAGGAGCTGAAGGCGACCGGTTTCGACTGGATTCTCGACACCGATTCGCAACCGATGGAACAGCCCGGCGTCAGCTGCTTCCTCCGTGATGGCGACGACGTGTTCCACACCTACTCCACGTTTGCTCGCGGCACCGAGCTCGCGGTCGGCGCCTACCCGCTGCTCGACCTCACCGCCCTCGGGCGCCAGGAGGATTGGGAAGAGCCGAAGGGTCGGGTCGCCAACTCCAAGCCACCGAACCCCGACTTTCGCGTGAGCCGGCTCGCCTTCGGCGAACCGTCTCACCCGGGACTCACGTTGAAATCGAACACGGCGACTCGGAGATGACGAGCAGACTGGCCGTGTGGAACTGCCGATTCTGGAGCGCGCCGATGAGCTGATCGCAGCCATCGCCGCGCACCAGGTGGTGATCGTCGCCGGCGAGACCGGTTCGGGCAAGAGCACTCAGCTTCCGCAGTTCTGCCTGCGCGCCGGCCGCGGTGTCGATGGGATGATCGGGCACACGCAGCCTCGGCGGATCGCGGCACGCACGATCGCCGATCGGATTGCCGAGGAGATGGGCTGCGAGCTCGGTACCACGGTCGGCTACGCGGTCCGGTTCACCGATCGGGTCGGCGAGCAGACACGCATCAAGGTGATGACAGACGGCATTCTGCTGGCAGAGATCCAACGCGACCGCATGCTGCGCCGCTACGACACGTTGATCATCGACGAGGCCCACGAGCGCAGCCTCAACATCGACTTCCTGCTCGGCTACATCCGGCAGCTCCTGCCGCGACGGCCTGATCTGAAGCTGATCGTGACGTCGGCGACCATCGACACCCAGCGGTTCAGCGAGCACTTCGACAATGCCCCGATCATCACCGTCGAAGGACGTACGTATCCGGTCGAGATTCGCTATCGACCGCTCGGCGACGACGACGACCAGCGTGATCAGGTGCAGGCGGTGGCGGCTGCCGTCGACGAACTGAGCCACGAAGGCCCCGGCGACGTGCTGGTGTTCTTGTCGGGCGAGCGCGAGATCCACGACACCGCCGATGCCCTGCGGCGACTGAACCTGCGCGATACCGAGGTGCTGCCTCTCTACGCGCGTCTGTCGAGCGTCGAGCAGCATCGCATCTTCCAATCGCATCGCGGGCGACGAATCGTTCTGTCGACCAACGTCGCCGAGACATCGTTGACCGTTCCGGGTGTTCGTTACGTCGTCGACACGGGTACGGCGCGCATCTCGCGCTACAGCCATCGATTGAAGGTGCAGCGACTACCGATCGAACCGATCTCGCAAGCGTCGGCGAATCAACGCGCCGGCCGCTGCGGTCGCGTCGCGCCCGGCATCTGCATCCGTCTCTTCGACGAGGAGGGGTTCGCTGATCGGCCGGCCTTCACCGAGCCCGAGATTCTTCGGACGAGCTTGGCCTCGGTCATCCTGCAGATGACCAACCTCGGCCTCGGCGACGTCGCCGCGTTCCCGTTCATCGAGCCGCCCGATGGCCGGGCGATACGCGATGGGTACCTGTTGCTCGACGAGCTCGGCGCGTTGCACCCGGCGACGACTCCTGGAGGAGTCACCGATCGACGACTGACGAAGGTCGGGCGACAGCTGGCCCGCCTTCCGATCGACCCGCGCATGGCCCGCATGGTCGTCGAAGCCGACCGCCACGGTTGCGTGCGCGAGGTGATGGTGATTGCTGCGGCGCTCAGCATCCAAGATCCGCGCGAGCGGCCCGCCGAACATCGTCAGGCCGCCGACGAGATGCATCGCAGGTTCACCGTCGACGAGGCATCGAGCAGCGACTTCATCGCTTTCGTGAAACTGTGGGATTACCTGCGGACGCGTCAGCAAGAGCTCACCGGCAATCAGTTCCGACGGTTGTGTCGCAGCGAGTTCCTCAACTACCTGCGAGTCCGCGAATGGCAGGACGTTTTCAGTCAGCTACGCCAAGTCACCGGCCAGTTGGGCATTCGTCCCGGCAGCGACGCGTCGCATCCCGACCGCATTCACCAAGCGCTGCTCGCCGGCCTGCTGAGCCACCTCGGGATGCGCGACGGCACTGCCGACAAGAAGGGCAGCGAGTACAACGGTGCGCACGGTTCGAAGTTCGCCATCGGCAGCGGTTCAGCACTCTCACGCAAACAGCCGAAGTGGGTCATCGCCGCAGAACTGGTCGAGACCAATCGCCTATGGGCCCGCACTGCCGCCAGCGTGCAACCCGAATGGGCCGAGTCCATCGGCAAGCACCTCACGAAGTACAGCTACGGCGAACCGCGTTGGGATGCACGCAGTGGTCGAGCCGTCGTCAGCGAGCGGGTGACGCTCTACGGGCTGCCGATCGTGACCAACCGAACCATCGGCTATGACCGTGTCGACGCGGCCGATGCGCGAGAGATGTTCATCCTCCACGCACTGGTGGAGGGCGATTGGACATCGAGACACGACTTCATCAAGCACAATGCCGAGTTCCTCGACGACCTCCGCTCGCGCGAGGACCGCACTCGCAAGCTCGACGCGATCGACGACGAGGCCGTGATCGCGTTCTACGACCAGCGCGTCGACAGCGCCGTTGTGTCAGGTCGCCATTTCGATCGATGGTGGAAGGACGCGCGCCGCGACGAGCCGGAGCTGTTGACGATGACGGCGGAAGCGTTGGGGCGTGCGGCCGACAACGACGCCGACCAATATCCCGCCACGTGGACGCACGCCGACATGACGTTCCCGGTGACCTACCGCTTCGATCCCGGTGCGGCCGATGACGGGGTCACCGTGCATGTCCCGCTCGCCGTGCTGGGTCGGCTGACCAGCGACGGCTTCGACTGGCAGGTGCCGGGCTTCCGTGCAGATCTCGTCGCCGCGTTGATGCAGACCCTGCCGAAAGACATCCGTCGCCAGTTGATCCCCGCCGCCGAGACGACCGCCGCGGCGTACCGCCTGTTGGAGGTGACCGACGAGCCCCTGTCGGTGGCCTTGGCTCGCGCTGTCGAAGCTGCGGTTCCATCGGTGCGCGTGCCGGCTCGAGCGTTCGCCGCGGCTCGTGTGCCCGATCACCTGCGGATCTCGTTCGCGGTGCACGACGACGCCGACGAAGTAGTCGCGATCGGCAAGGACCTCAGCGAGATCAAACGCCGACTGCGGGCGACACTCCGTGCGGCTGTCGCGAAGGCGACCCCGGTCGAGGAACGTCGCGGCATCACCAAGTGGGACGTCGGCGACCTGCCACGCCGCATCGACACCGTGCGCGGAGGGCACACGGTGCACGGCTACCCGGCATTGCTCGACGACGGCAACAGCGTCTCGTTGCGCGTCTTCACCACTGCGGAGCTGCAAGAGCGTGTGATGCGCGGCGGTGTGAAGCGGTTGCTGTTGCTGGCCGTGCCGGTTGGCAAGCGGGCGGTGGAGACGCACCTGTCGAACCGCGACAAGCTGATGCTTGCTCGATTCACGCCGCAGACCGCAAATTCCATTGCCTCCGATTGCGTCGCCACGGTTGCCGATCGACTGGTCGCCGAGCACGGCGAGGTGTGGACCGCATCGGAGTTCGACTCTCTCGTTGCCGAGGCTCGTCGCCAACTCCCGCTGCGATCATCGATCGCCTTGCGTCGTACCGCCGACATCATCGCGGTCGCCGCGGAGATCGAACGGCAGTTGGCGAAGTTGATCAGCCCGTCGGTCGCGCCGAACGTCGCGGATGTGCGGCGACACCTCGCCAGGTTGGTGCGCGGCGGATTCGTGGTCGCCCATGGAGAGCACCGCCTCGACGATGTTCTCCGCTACGTCAACGGCATCAAACGGCGGCTCGAGAAGCTGACCGAGAGCCCGGCGAAGGATCTGCACAAGCTCGCCGAGGTGCTCGAGGTCGAACGTGAATATTCGTCTCTCCTCGACTCGTTGCCACCCGGCGATGTCGGCCAAGAGGTCGTCGATCTCGGCTGGATGCTGGAGGAGCTGCGAGTCAGCGTTTTCGCCCCATCACTCGGCACCAGCCGGTCAGTCAGCACCAAGCGAATCGTCGCCGAGTTGGTCGCCCTACGCGCATAACCAGCCGCGTCATCGGCGTGAGCTCATCGCAGTCATGGTCAGCACAGACCCACGGCTGTAGCGCCATACGTGGCCTGTTCGACGGTGAACTTGCTGCCGTACTCGGACGAAAGCTGGTCGATCATCTTCTGACAAGAGAAGCCCATCGTGTCGAGATAGGTCTGAGCCGACTTCGCGGCCTGCTCGTTCCAATCCACAGCGAGACTGTCGACCGCAAAGGTGGCGTCCTCGACCGAGAACTTCTCACCAAACTCCGACGAGAGTTGATCGATCAGGCCCTGTCGTGAGAAGCCCATGAAACTGAGATAGCTCTCGGCCGACTTGATGGCGTTCTTCTGGGAGACGGTCATGCTCGGCTCGGGCGTCGTGACGGGTGCTTCAACGGCGGGCGCGTCAGTGACGACCGGCGCATCGGTGGTTGCCGGGATGGTGGCCGGTGCATTGCTGTGCGTGTTTCCTTTGCGTATTCCTGAGCGGTGCTGAGGACGGTTGAGGTTCGCCCTATGTAACCGTATCACCCTGGTATCCATTCCACCCAGGTTTCAGGCAACCCTATGTCCTTGCTTGGTTCACGAGAGTCCAACGAGTTGCTGTGCTACCTGCCGACGTAGGTCGCCGGGCGCTTCTCGAGGAAGGACTTCACACCCTCGCGGTGGTCCTCGGTCTTGAACAGCTCGGTGAGCGACTTCGACACCCACACGCCGAGCTCCGTCCAGTTCGGGTCCATCGCTTCGCGTAGCCCTTCCTTGATCTTCTGCACCGCGAGAGGTGGCCGGCTGGCGATCTTCGCGGCGAGTTCGAGTGCGGTTGGTAGCAGCTCATCATGGGCGACGACCCGGCTCACCAACCCGATCTGCTCGGCGCGAGCAGCATCGATCACGTCGCCGGTGAACAACAGCTCGGCCGCGATCTCTCGTCCGACGAGTTGGGCGAGCCGACCGATCCCGGCGACGTCGGTGCACAGGCCGCGCAGCACGAACAGCTCCCCGAACTTGGCCCGCTCGGAGGCGACGCGGATGTCGGCCATCAGCGACAACTCCATACCCCACCCGACGGCGGCTCCATTGACCGCGGCGATCACCGGCACGTTGGTGTGCAGCAATGCGTCTGCGGCCGGAGTCAACCGCGGCTTGACCACCACCGGCTTGGTCGACGAGTCGCCACCAGCCATCACGGCGCGCACGTCGTCACCCGAGCAGAACGCCGGATCGGCACCGGTGATCACCAGACATCGCGCCGTGGTGTCGCGCACCGCTGCCTCGAGCATCGCGTAGGTCTCGTAGCGCAGCGCGTTGCGCATCTCCGGACGGTTGAGCGTGATCACGTCCACGTCGCCGATCCGCTCGACGACGACGTCTGGTTCGGTGTTGGTGTCCATCGTGTTCCTGTCGACGTTGCGTGGAGCCCGGTTCGGCTCCGAGTGAACCTTACGACCGGCCTCATTTGCGTTGCTGCGCCAGTGGTATGGTCGCCCGGTTCGTCGTCGTGGGAGGTCGTATCGTGACTAACGCTGCTAGTGGTTGGCCCGTCCACGCGCCCATGCGACGCGAGGGCCCGACGGGCGCCCACGACGTGAAGTTGGCGAGCAAGCTGAAGATGGAGATGCTCGCTGCGGTGCCATTGTTCGCCGGGCTGTCGAAGCGGCAACTGCAGGACGTCGCACGCGGATGCATGAGCCGTCGCTGGCCCGCCGACTGCTGCGTTGTACCGGAAGACACGAAGGCGCAGGTCTGCTACATCATCGTCGAAGGGACAGTCGATGTCCGCCGACACGGCCGCTCCATCGCCAAGCTCGGCCCAGGCGACTTCTTCGGCGAGATCGCCCTGTTCGATCCGGGTCCGCGGTCTGCAACGGTGACGACAACCAGCGAGATGACTTCGATCGAACTGTCGCGGCAGAGCTTCTTGGCAGTAGCCGGCCACAACGCAGCGATCCTGTTGCGGATGCTCGAGGCACTCGCGAAGCGCCTCCGCGAAACCACCAGCAAACTCCCGTAGCGAACCCGGTCGGCATGACCCGCGAGGTCAACTGACCACTCTCATCCGTCGTAGAAACGCGAACCGTTGGCGATCGCCGGCCGTACAGCTTCTACAACCGGCCGACGAACGGTCGCTACACCAACGGAGAGATCATGCTTTCAAGCGAGAACAATGCACATACGCGTCGGACCCGACACTTGTTCATGGGTGCGGCCGCCATGGTCGGCGCCGGGACGATGACGCTGAGCACATCGTCGATGGGTACTGCCTCCGCGCTGCCCAATCCCCCGGTTTCGGCCTCGTTCACATTGGGAGTTCTCACCGTCGTCGGCGACGCGCAGGACAACTCGATCGTCATCAGCCGTAACGCTGCGGGAGCCATCCTCGTGAACGGTGGAGCGGTGACCGTCAAGGGCACCAAGCCCACGGTCGCCAACACGCGCGTGATCTCGGTGGTCGGCGGAGCGGGCAACGACACGCTCGCTCTGAACGAGGCGAACGGCGCTCTGCCGAAGGCGAACCTCTTCGGCGGAACCGGCAACGACACGCTCACCGGAGGTTCGGGCGCCGACACGCTGACGGGTCAGGCCGGAAACGACACCCTGCTCGGCAAGGGAGGCTCCGACGGATTGTTCGGCGGATCGGACAACGACACGTTGTCAGGCGGCGACGCGGACGATCGAGCATTCGGCGAGGCGGGCGATGATCGCTTGATCTGGAACCCCGGAGACGATACCGACCTCAACGAGGGTGGCGCAGGCATCGACACCACGGAGGTCAACGGCGGCAACGGTGCCGAGCAGTTCACGACAACTGCCAACGGCACTCGTGTTCGGTTCGACCGAGTGACCCCCGCACCGTTCAGCATCGACATCGGGACGTCGGAGGCGCTCGTCGTGAATGCCAACGGCGGCGACGACACCTTCGCGGCCACCGGCAACCTCGCGGCGCTGATTGCAATCACCGTCGACGGTGGGACCGGCAACGACACGATCTCGGGTAGCAACGGCAGCGACATCCTGCTCGGCGGCACCGGCAACGACTTCGTCGACGGTCAACAGGGCAACGACATCGCCCTGCTCGGCAGTGAAGACGATGTGTTCCAGTGGGATCCGGGCGACGGCAGCGATGTCGTCGAAGGTCAGGACGGCGCGGACACGATGGTGTTCAACGGAAGCAACGCCAACGAGAACTTCGACGTGTCGGCAAACGGACAACGAGTGCGGTTCTTCCGCAACGTTGCCAACATCACGATGGACACCGACGGCGTCGAGAAGATCGATCTCAACGCTCTCGGCGGCGTCGACAATCTCGTGGTCCACGACATGGCCGGCACTGCGCTGGTCGACATCGATACGGACCTCGCGGCGACTCCAGGCTCGGGCACCGGCGACGGCTCCCCCGACAGCGTGACGGCACAAGGATCGGCGGGCGACGACGTGGTCGTCGTCGCCGGGCAGGGTTCCGATGTCCAGATCGCCGGCCTTGCGATCAACCTCACCGTGAGCGGCGCAGAATCCGCGAACGATCGGCTCACCGTCTCGGCCGGCGACGGCAGCGATGTCGTCGACGCATCCGGTCTCACGGCCGGATCGATGGCGCTGACGATCGACGGCGGGATCGGAGACGACGTCCTGATCGGCGGCGACGGCGATGACTCGATTGCCGGCGGCGAAGGCGACGACGTGCTGATCGGTGGACCGGGCACAGACACCCTCGACGGCGGCCCCGGCGACGACACCCTCATCGACGGCGAGATCGTGACCGACGGTCTGGTCGTGGGACAGGACTGGCTCGACGCCCATGTCCACGAAGTTGGCGCCACGACCGAGCTCGATGCGAACGACAAGTCGTTCACCGTGCCCGCTGCCGACCTCGTCGCATAGAAAAAGCCGCCCCGGAGGGCGGCTTCGGGTGGGCGATACCGGGCTCGAACCGATGACCCTCAGCGTGTCGTGCTGATGCTCTACCAACTGAGCTAATCGCCCGTATTGACCCCGAGAGACTACCAGTCAGTGCAACCGCAGCGACACTTCATTGGCCAGGAGGCGGCCATTGCGGGTCAAGCGAATGCGATCGCCGTCCTCTACGACGAGGCCCTCGAGGCCGTCCGGATCGAGCGCCGACGACGGGACTCCGTCCTTCATCCGTAAGGCCAGTTGCAGGCCTTCGATGCGGCGGGTCTCGTCGTCGAGGTTCTCTCCGGCGGCCTCGGTGGCCTCGTCGGCGCGAACCGCGGCGACGTAACGCTCGGGTGTGCGAATGTTCCACCACCGATGACCGTCGTGATGCGAGTGCGCCGCCGAGCCGAAGCCGCGGTAGTTGCCCTGCTGCCAATACAGGATGTTGTGGCGGCACTCGTGACCGGGCACAGCCCAGTTGCTGACCTCGTAGTTGGCAAGGCCCGCACCCGACAACAGATCGTCGGCCAGCTCGTACTTGTCGGCGAGGTCATCGTCGTCGGGGTGGCGCGACGGATCCTCCGCCAACGGCGTGCCGGCCTCGATCGTCAACGCGTATGCGGACACGTGCGGCGGCTCCAACGCGAGCACCCCGAGCAGCGTGGCGCGCCAGTCGTCGAGGGTCTCCCCCGAGCCGCCGTAGATGATGTCGAGGTTGAACGTCGGGATGCCGGCAGCACGAACGGCCGCGACAGCGCTGGCAACGTTGGCCGGCACATGAGTCCGACCGAGCGAGGCGAGCACCGATGGAACCATCGACTGCACACCAATGCTGACCCGGTTCACACCCGCGGCCGCGTACGTCCGCATCATCTCCACGGTCACGTCGTCGGGGTTGCACTCGATCGTCACCTCGGCCCCGGGGGCGAGCGAGATCTCAGCGAGAACCGACGCGAGATCCGCAGCGGGCACACGCGGTCGGGGTGCCACCTCCGACGAACACACTCGACACCGGCGCCAACGCGGCGCGGTCGGATGTCGACGCGCAGTGCGTCGAGGTAGTCGTCGATCACGTGGTCGCGATCGGTCCATGTCGCGAACGCGCAGTAGTCGCAGCGATGCCGACAGAACGGGATGTGGATGTAGATGCCGAACGAGTCAGGTTGGCCGGGGGTCACTACAACGGACGGTACAGCAGGTCGAGCGCATCGAGACGCTGACCCACCTGGTCGACGGGCACATCGAGCATCGCCGAGATGGCACGAGTGTCGTCGCCGCGCACGGTGATGACCTTGCCGTTGAAGTCCTGCCGCTGTACCTGGATCATCTTCAAGAAGCGCACCAGCATCTCGAACGGTTGACCACGCAGCTGGCTGAGCTTCAACAGATCGACAGCCAACTTCTTGCCGGCGGTGTCGCCTTCCACTGGCGCCGTGATGTCTTCACGGGGCAGCAGCTGGTCGACAGGAACGTTGTAGAACTTGGCCAGACGCTCCAGCCGGGGCACCGAGATGGCCCGCTCGCCGCGTTCGTATGCACCCAGCACCGACGCCTTGAACTCTTCGCTGGAGGTCGCTTCGACCTCTTGCAGGGAAAGCCGCTTCTGCCTACGGATGACCCGCAGACGCTCGCCTACTTTCCGACTGTATGGAGATGCTGAAACATCGTCTTCATCAAACTCGCGCATTGGCCCCGCTCTCCTCCGCTCATTTCCCGCCCTAGCCACTATCTGCATCGGCAACTGTGCCAGAAACGTTGAGAAAATACAACTCTCCGTGGCAAATTAGGTCCGGAGGTGACGCTGAGTCAGCAATATCGCCGCAGTGAGCGCCGCAGTTTCCACTCTCAGCACGTTTGCTGATAACGACACGCGACGGTCGACAGAATCGAGTTCACCCTCCGTGAAGCCGCCCTCCGGACCGACCAAAACCGTGTCGACATCGGCGGCCAGATCCTCGCCGTCGGGGTCCGCGATCGCGCAGCTGATTGGTTTGATCACTTCGTGGAATGAGACCACGTCGACAAGCTGCGGAAGCCACACGCGACGCGATTGCATCGCCGCTTCGCGGGCGACTTTACGCAAACGTTCGCGCTGACGTGCCGCTCGAGCCGCATCCCACCGCACCACACTGCGCGCGCAATCCATGAAACCGATGGAAGTTGCACCGACCTCGGTGAGCTTCTGGACGATCCATTCCGGCCGGTCGCCCTTCGGAATCGCGCTGATGATGCTCGCTGCGCGCGGTGCGTCGACCGTTGTTGGTTCGGAATCAACCGTGACACCACCAGCCGTCAACCGTGCCGTCACCCATCGGCCTGCCCCGTCGCTGACGGTGATGACGTCGGAATCACGAACGCGCAGCACACGACGGAGGTGATGCTCGTCCTCGTCGCTCAGCACCGGGCTGGCGAGCGAGTCGACGAAAACGTGCGCGGCGGAACCGCGCAGCACCGGGTTCACGAGAAGGCAGATTTGATGCGCGAGAACAATCCGTGCTCGGTGACACCCACGGACTCACCTCGCGATTCCGCAAACTTCGTGAGCAGCTCCGTCTCGAAATCGGTGAGCTTCGTCGGCACCTGCACGTTGACGCGCACTCGCAGATCGCCGCGACCTCGGCCGTGCAGCCGGTGCACCCCGCGCTGGCGAAACACGAATTCCCTGCCGGGCTGCGTACCGACGGGCACCGCGATCTCTTCCTCGCCATCGAGAGTCGGCAACAGGATCTTGGTACCCAACGCGGCCTGGGCGATCGAGATCGGCAGCACCGCGATGAGATCGTCGCCGTCGCGAGTGAACGTGTCGTGGGCCGCGACACGAATGTGGACGTAGAGGTCGCCGGTCCCTCCCCCGCGTGGACCGACCGCCCCGCGACCAGTGAGTCGCAATGTCGAACCGGTGTCGACACCCGCCGGCACGTCGACCTGATACGTCTTCTCGGTGATGATCCGGCCTTCGCCGTTGCACGTCGGGCACGGCGTGACGATGACCTGGCCGAGGCCGCCGCACTTCGGACAGGCGCTCGCTGTCACCATCTGACCGAGCATGCTCTGACGCACGCGCTGAACCTGGCCGCGACCGTTGCACTCCGAACAGGTCACCGGTTGCGTCCCGGCGCCGGCGCCCGTGCCGTCGCAGTCGTCGCATCGCAGCGCGGTTCGTACGTCGACAGAGACCGTGGCACCGAACACTGCTTCGGCGAACTCGATGTCGGCGACGACTTCGAGATCTTGCCCCCGTGGTGGGCCAGCCGGACCCCGGGCGCCACCACCGAATGGGTTGCCACCGCTGCCACCGAAGAATGCCTCGAACAGGTCGCCGAAACCTCCGCCGCCGAACATGTCGCCGATGTTGGGTCCGCCGGCAGCGGAACCGACGCCGGCCTCACCGAATCGGTCGTAGCGAGCCCGCGCTTCGGGATCGCTGAGCACCTCGTAGGCCTGGGCACACTGCTTGAAGCGCTCCTCGGCAGCCTTGTCGCCGGGGTTGGCGTCGGGATGCAACTCGCGAGCCTTCTGGCGGTAGGCCTTCTTGATCTCATCGGCGCTGGCCGAGCGCGACACGCCCAGCAGTTCGTAGTAGTCGGCCACTATGCGGCACCTTCTCCAAGTCGCTTGGCGAGACGGTCGCTGACCACCTCGACCGTGGCAAGTGCTTGCGGATAGTCCATGCGTGTCGGTCCCAGGATGCCGATGGTTCCGACCTGATCACCGTCGACCATCACCGGCGCAACGACCACCGAGCAGACCGCCAACGGCTCGACACCGTGCTCGGCCCCGATCGCCACCGTGAGCCCACGGTCGAGGATGTCGCGGACCAACGACACCACGACGTACTGCTGCTCGAGCGTGCGCAACACGTTGCGAACCGTGTCGACCGCGTCGAATGCCCGGGCCATCGACGATGCGCCGCCGACGAAGACCGACTCGTCGCTCGCCCCTTGACGCAGGGCCGCGAGGGCAACGGCGCACAGCGCGTCGACGGCTGGGTCTCCAGATGGTTGACGTTCGTCGGCCTTGTCGATGGTGTGACCCACCATTGCCGCTTGCAGGTGTGCCTGCGCCGCGGACAATCGCAGGTCGGATGTGTCGCCATCGAGCTCGATGGTCTGGCTGTCGATGGTGCCGTTGCTGAACACGGCCACCACCAGCGCATGCCGAGCCGAGAGACCGACGATCTGCACGGAGCGAACCGTCGCCAGTTCGGCCCGCGGACCGACCACGACGGCGGCGTGTTGGGTGACTTGGGCGAGGAGGTTGGTGGTCTGATGCAGGAGCTCTTCGAGGCGGCCGTGCGCGGTATCGAAGAAGCTGCCGACCCGCTGGGTGGCAGCAGAATCGAGGCGACCAGGTGTCGTGATGTGATCGACGAAGAAGCGATAGCCCTTGTCGGTCGGCACGCGGCCCGCCGAGGTGTGGGGCTGGGCGAGGTAGCCCTCCTGCTCGAGCACCGCCATCTCGTTGCGAACGGTGGCAGAACTGACCCGCACGCTGGGCAGGTCGGCAATGTGCGTCGACCCCACCGGCTGAGCCGTGGTGATGTACTCCTGCACGACGGCTCGGAGAATGGAGGTCTTGCGGTCGTCGAGCATCTGGCACTCCAGGTTAGCGAGTGCTACCCGCGACGAGTCCGTATCGGCGCAACGCTTCGACCCGTTCCGCGGCGTGGTCGACCATCGGCGCAGGGTAGGCAGCGCTGCCGAGCTCGGGGACCCAACGCCGTGCGTACTCGCACTCAGGGTCAAATCGCTCGGCCTGCGCAGTCGGGTTGAACACCCGAAAGTAGGGCGCCGCATCGGTGCCGGTGCCGGCCGCCCACTGCCACCCGTGACTGTTCGAGGCCAGGTCTCCGTCGATCAAGTGGTTCATGAAGTGGCGCGCGCCCCATTGCCACGGCAGGTGGAGATCCTTGACGAGAAAGCTCGCCGTGATCATTCGCACTCTGTTGTGCATCCACCCGGTTCCGAGAAGTTGTCGCATGCCGGCGTCGATGATCGGGAAACCGGTCCTCCCCGCCGCCCATACGTCGAACCGCCTGCGTGCGGCGGCGTCGGTATCAACCACCATCGCATCCATCCGTGAGTCGAGGTTCGCCCATGCCGAATCCGGCCGGCGATACAGCACGTCCGCGTAGAAGTCGCGCCACGCCAACTCAGCCGCAAATGTGTCGTGCGCCTTGCTGGGAGACAGCTCCGCCAACAGCTGGCGCGGATGCACGACGCCCCATCGGAGGTCGGCCGAGAGTTGACTGGTGCCCCTGATCGCCGGGAAATCACGATGCTCGTCGTAGACATCGAGTGGACCGCGCACGAACTTCTCCCACCGTCCGTGCGCCGCGGTCTCGCCGATCTGCGGCAGCTCGCAACCTGGCTCGGCCGCAGCCGGAACGCCATCGCGTGCGACCGTGGGATCACCGAGCCATTCAACGTCGGGAACTGCGATCGGGGCGGCAACGGCATGGGTTCGCCAACGCTTGAGGAACGGGGTGAACATCGCGTACGGCTGCCCGTTGTCCTTCACGACGGAACCAGGATCGACGACGTACGGCGACCCATGTCCGGCCAGCTTCCGACCATCTGACCGCAGCCGTTCCGCGCACAGCGCGTCACGACGTCTTCCGTAGGGTCCATAGTCCCGGCTGACGAACACCGAGTCGGCTCCGACCTCAGCGGCGAATCGCGGAACGACATCGACAGGATCGCCGTTGCGGTACACCAACGCGCCGGCCATCGACTGATCGAGGCTGTGCAACGCCCGGTGCATGTACTCGCGCCGCGGCCCGCCCGCCGCGCTGAATGCCGGGTCGACGACGAACAACGGCACGACGGGTAGTCCCGTTGCCGCGGCAGCGGTCAGCGACGGGTGGTCGGCCAAACGGAGGTCCCGGCGAAACCACATCACGACACAGCGCATAACCAGGTCAGTCTCGCCTACGGTGTGGTCTCGTGTCCGATTCTGGGATTTCCGGCCCGTCACTCATCCTCCTCGTGCGTCACGGAGCTACCGAGTGGTCCGAGAGCGGTATGCACACCGGCCGCACCGACTTGCCCCTGACCGAGAAGGGTCGGCACCAGGCCGATCGCCTGCCACCATTGCTCGCCACGTTGTCGGAGGGTGCATTGCCGATCGTGTTCGCCAGTCCGCTGCAACGCGCCTTCGAGACAGCACGCCGCGGCGTACCCGGCGTCGAGCCGACGGTCGTCGACGCGCTGGCGGAGTACGACTACGGCGAGTACGAGGGTCTCACGTCGGCAGAGATCGAGGAACGGCATCCGGGTTGGAACCTGTTCTACGACGGCTGTCCCGGCGGCGAAAGCCTCCATCAGGTCGTCGCCCGATGCGACGGCTTCGTCGCCAAGCTCGAGCGCACCGCTGCTGGTCGAACCGCGATCGTCTTCACCCACGGCCATCTCAGCCGCATCCTCACGACACGCCTAGTCGGTCTTGAGCCCCAGGCCGGTGCCGTCCTGCAGAATGATGCCGCCTCCGTAGGGGTCATCACTGACAAGCGTGGTCAGTACGTGATCGTCGGCTGGAACATTCGCGCTCAATGAGTGCCGGCGGGCGAGCAAGCCGATTCCTGCACACACCACGGCGACCACACTGCCGTACGCGAGGCTCCACTCGGCACTGATGTTGTCGGCCACCCAGCCGGTGATCGGTGCTCCGATCGGAGTGGTTCCGAGGAAGGCAACCGCGCCGAGTGCCAGCAACCGCCCGCGCATGTCGGGAGGGCTGTCCTGTTGCGAGATGGCGTTCAATGCGGCGATGAACGCGGCACCGCCCGCACCGAGCGGCAGGGACACCAGGTAGGCAACCCAGATCGATGGCGCCCATGCAACACCGAAGCCGCTGAGCCCGAGGACGATTGCCGCGCCGAAGAACCACGTCGACCCGATCCGCGGCCGCGCCGCTGTCATCAACGATCCGATCAGGCTCCCCACGCTGGTCGCCGCGAGCAGCCAGCCGAACAGCGCCTTGTCGCCGAACCTCATGTCGGCCAGCTTCAACAGCGAAACGCCGTAGTTGAAGGCGAACGTACCGATGATGGTGAACACTGTGAAGATCAGGAGCAGTCGCCTGCTGTGTCGAACGAAGCGAAGTGCCTCGCGCACGGGTTGCCCGCCGCGAGCGGCCGGCGGCGAGAGGTACAGCTGCGTAGTGTCGATCCGCCAGATCGGCCAGAGGATCGCGGCGAACGACACACCGTTGATGATGAACAGCCAGCCCGGGTCGAACCACCGCACGAGCACCGCGGCGAGTGCCGGACCGAAGATGCGCGATCCGGTCATCACCGCGGTGTTCAACGACACGACGTTGGAGATGTGGCGAGGCTCGACGAGCTCGATCACGAAGCCCCGACGCGCCGGGTTGTCGACGGCCTGGACGATCCCGTTGGCGAGCGACACGAGATAGATGATCGGCAGCGTCGCCCACCCCGACAGAGCAAGCACACCGAGCAAGAGCGCCAGCGCGGCCTGCCCGCTCTGCGTCAGCATCGTCATCTTGCGCTTGTCGACGCGATCGGCGATTGCCCCTGCCCACACACCGAGCACGAGCATCGGCAGGAACTGGCAGAACAGCGTGATCCCGACGTCTGTTGCCTTGCCCGTGCGTTGGTAGACCAGCAGCGAGACCGCCGTCATCTGGATCCACGATCCGATGTTGCTGAAGCTGAGACCGAGGAAGAACAACCGAGCGTTGCGATGCTCCAACGAGCGGAACATCTGCGACTGGGCCATCGCCTGTATTTCTATCGGCATCGCCCGCAGCGTCGGGCAGTCGCAGGAGCCGGAAGGGGGTGGGTGGTATCGTGCAAACGTGCTGGTAGCCGCGCGCTGCCGGACAGTTTTGCTCGCTGCGATCGTTTCGCTGACGGCGGCTTGTTCGGCGCCATCCCCCGAAAACCCCGAGGTCCGAGCGGGTGCGGTCTACGACACGATCGTCCACTGGTTCGCCGACGAGTCGGCCGACGACCCCGAGCCGTTGCCGGTGTTCATCGAGCCGCGTGGGGAAGGTGCATCGATCCAACTCGACGTGCAGGCGGAGCTGATCAAGTCGGCGAAGGACTTCGCCACCGTCAAGTTCATCGACTCGCGTGACGAAGCGTTGGTCACGAACGAGGACGGTTCGACGGTCGTGGCCGACGACGGGATACTCATACGTCTCGCGCCGGTCGTCGAGGTCGGCGACAAGGTGCGCATCGACGTCGACGTGCACGACGGGGACGAGCAGTTCACGACGATGCAGTTCAACCTCCACCGCGTCGGCGACGAGTGGGTCATCGACGGCGCGCCCGTCGAGGTACCTGCGGGCTAGTTCTGGCCCGTGATATCGATCGCTCCGGCGGCGCGGATTCGCTGCTCGGCGATCAGCGCGCCCGCAGCATCGATGATCGCAACTGAGTCTTCCCACGACGGATCGAACGTGCCCGCGATCACCGATGCGACCTTGTCGGACATCGCCGCCCAAGCTTGGACGGCGGTCGAGTCCGGCGGCACCGGATCACGAGCATCGAGCACCCGCACCGCGCTGTCGGCAACAACGATCGCGACGTAGTGGTCGTGCTGTTCGGCGAAGCGCATCGCCTCGGCCAGCAGGCCGAGCGGTAGTCCCTCCGTCGCCGCACGCGGGCGCTGGCCCAGCAACCATCGGCCCGCCTCATGGCGCAACGAGAGTCGCAGCTGCGACGCATAGATGATGCCGGCAACGGTGAGGAGCGCAGCGACTGCGGCGAACCCGACGCGTGGACCCGGGTACACCAGCACGGCGATGACCGCGCCGGTGACGTTGGCCAATTGGAACAGCAGCTCGCTGCGGGAGATGATGCGGCCGCGCGATCAAGTGCGGCACCCCGCCGTAGATCGCGTCCATCGCTCTCGTCGCGACACTTCCGCCGAGCCCGATTGCCAACGCGATCGCGACGATGCTGAGGCTGCCGATCGTCAACACGCCGAAGGCGGACATCACGCCCGGAATCAGCAGTGTCAACACAACGATTCCGTCGGACGAAAAACCTCGATAGAGGCGCGGCGCGACGATCGTGCCGGCGAACGTGCCGATGCCGGCAGCCAGGAGAGCTGCGACGAAGATCCATTCGTCACCGCCACCGCGCTTGATCGACAGCGCCAACAGGAACGTCAGCGCGCCCTCGGCCGCGCGGATGGTGGCGACCGCAGGCGCCGCTCGACGAACCTCGTCCGGTGTCTCGACGCGGATGATCACGCTCTCGACGCGGGCCTCGACGACGACCGGTGGAATTCGGCTGGCGAGGACTCCCGCGCACACGAAGAAGACTGCCGCCGCCACCGGCAACCAGGCGACACCGAACACCCAGATCAGACCACCTCCGAGCGCGGTCCCGATTCCACCGGCGATCGTTCCGGTCCGCGCCAGGTGTCCGCTCGCGGTCACCAACTCGGTCTCTCCCGGTGCCATCTGGGCCACCATCGCCTTCGTGGCCAGCCCGTAGGCCTTGCGCGACAGCAGGATCCCGAACACCAATGGGTAGAAGGCGAGCGACAGGAGCGAAGTCGCCAACAGCAGCGAAAACACCGCGCGTGCCGCATGCGAGCAGATCACGACGAATCGCGGGCCTGCACGGATGCGATCCAGTGCGGGTCCGACCACCTGGGCGACGATCGCGAGCGGGGCAACGGTCAGCAACAGGTACAACAAGATGCGGCTGCGCGAAGCCTCCAACGACACGCTGAAGAACAAGGATCCGATCAACGACAACGTGATCAACGAGTCGGCGAAGTCATCGACCGCGTGGGTGATCGTGAGCCGTCGGATCGACCGTGGACCGACGATCGCGGCGTCAACACGCGACAGGAGCCTCCGACCTGTCGTGTGCCCGTCAGCCGATGCTCGTGCCACCGCGATGAGTATCGCAGAGCGGCCGGGGATCGTGGTCTATGGCTGTCAGTCGTCGAGCTTGAGGGCAGAGATGAAGACGTCGCCGGGCACTTCGACGCGCCCGATCGACTTCATCTTCTTCTTGCCTTCCTTTTGCTTCTCCAAAAGCTTTCGCTTGCGGGTGATGTCGCCGCCGTAGCACTTGGCCAGCACATCCTTGCGCTTGGCCTTCACCGTCTCGCGGGCGATGACCTTGCCCCCGATCGCCGCCTGGATCGGTACGTCGAACATCTGCCGAGGGATCAGCTCCTTCAACTTCTCGCACATCCTGTTGCCGTAGGCGAAGGCCTTGTCGCGATGGACGATCGTCGAGAACGCGTCGGCCGGCACACCGTTCAACAACAGGTCCACGCGCACCAACTGACTGCGCTGGTAGCCGCTCAACTCGTAGTCGAGGCTCGCGTACCCCTGCGTGCGGCTCTTCATCTGATCGAAGAAGTCGACGACGACCTCGGCCAGCGGGATGAGGTAGTGGAGTTCGACGCGCTCGGGCGACAGGTACTCGAGCTTCGACATCTCGCCTCGGCGCGACTGGCACAGCTCCATCAACGTGCCCGTGTAGTCCTTCGGCGTGATGATGCTGACGCGGAAGAACGGCTCCTCGATGAACTCGATGTTCTGAGTCGGCGGCAGGTCGGCAGGGTTGTCGATCAGCACGACTTCGCCGTTGGTCTTGCGCACCTTGTACTCCACGCTGGGTGCCGTCGCGATGAGAGCGAGGTTGAACTCCCGCTCCAACCGCTCCTTGACGATCTCCATGTGCAACAGACCGAGGAACCCGCATCGGAAGCCGAAGCCGAGCGCGCCGGACGACTCGGGTGTGTAGCTGATCGACGCGTCGTTGAGCTTCAACTTCTCGAGGCTCTCGCGCAATGTCTCGAAGTCGTCGCCGTCGATCGGGAACAACCCGCAGAACACCATCGGCTTCGGATCGTGATAGCCGTCCAGCGCTTCCGTCGCGCCATGCGCAAACGTCGTGACCGTCTCACCGCTGCGAGCCCCGGCCACCGTCTTGATTCCGGCGATCAGATAACCGACTTCGCCGGGCCCGAGCTCGGGAACAGGGGTCGGCACCGGGCGGCGCACGCCGATCTCGATCGCCTCTTGCGGCGTGCCTGCCTGCATGAACATCAACTTGGCGCCATCGGTGAGGCGACCGTTCATCACACGGATCGAGCTGACCACGCCGCGGTACTGGTCGTACTGGCTGTCGAAGATCAGTGCCTGCAGCGGCGCGTCGGCGTCGCCCTTGGGGGGCGGGATGCGCTCGCAGATCGCATCCAGCAACAGGTCGACCCCGTTGCCCGTCTTCGCCGAGATCCGCAGGATGTCCTCCGCCGGGATGCCGAGCACGGTCTCGATCTCCATCGCATACCGATCGGGGTCGGCTGCGGGCAGATCGATCTTGTTCAGCGCGGCGACGATCTCGAGGTCGTGCTCCATGGCCAGGTAGCAGTTCGCCAGCGTCTGGGCCTCGATTCCCTGGGCCGCGTCGACCACCAGCACCACACCCTCGCACGCCGCAAGACTGCGGCTGACCTCGTATCCGAAGTCGACGTGACCTGGGGTGTCGATGAGGTGCAGCGTGTACCCCTTCCAATCGACACGCACGTTCTGGGCCTTGATCGTGATCCCACGCTCACGCTCGAGATCCATCGTGTCGAGGTACTGCGAACGCATGTCACGGGCATCGACAGCGTTGGTGATCTCCAGAATGCGGTCGCTGAGCGTGCTCTTGCCGTGGTCGATGTGGGCAATGATCGAGAAGTTGCGAATACGTGAGAGGTCCATGTCCGGTCGCTAGATGCTATCGGCGTCGCCTCCCACCCTGTTGGCTGACCCTGCCCCTGACCTGTTCGTCGACACGGTTGGAGCACTGCGACGGCGCTGTTAGCCTTGCGGGGCTTATCAACCTGCGAGCCGAGTATCAAGAGAGTCTCCCGACGTGGCAAATATCAAGAGTCAGAAGAAGCGAATCCTCACCAACGCCAAGGCTGCTGAGCGCAACAAGGCGGTCAAGAGCGAGCTGAAGACGCGCAGCAAGAACGCCGTCGCCGCGATTGGCACCGACACCGGCGAAGAGTACTTGCGCCTGGCCGTGAAGCGTCTCGACATGGCTGCCGCCAAGGGTGTCATCCACAAGAACCAGGCCGCTCGCCGCAAGAGCCGCCTGATGAAGAAGATCAACTCCGCCTCGACCGCGTGAGCCGGCACTCCTTCGTCGTACCGTCTCACCCAGGGCTCACGTCGGCCTGACAGCTATCTGCGCGCTGCGCTCGCCAGCCGGCTGAGCCTTGCTACGAGCACTTCCATCACCAGTTCGTCGGGCCATTCCTTGGCGCCGCGCAGGTCGAGGTCGGCTTGGGCCAGCAGCCCGATCGCCCGGACCACACCTGTGTTCCCCAGCTTGCGGTACTGATCCAACGCCTTGCGCGCCGGAAAGCCGGGTTTGATGCCGAGCACCGCAGCGGCAGAGGATTCGTCGGTCGCGTGGGCCCCGTCGAGGGTCAGCAGCTTCGTGTAGTGGCTGTGCAGAATTGCCATGACCTGCAATGGATGCCGCTCGCCGGCACGCATCATTCGATGCAGCAACAGCAACGACTTCGTGGTGTCGCCTCGATCGACCGCGTCGGTGAGGTCCCACGGCGGTACTCCCCCCGCCTCGCCCAGGAAGGGCTCGACATCGACCACCTTCAATGTCCGCGAGTCGCCGTACGTCGACACAAGCGTGTCGAGGATCCCCTGCACCCGACCGGCATCCTCGCCGAGCCACGACGCCAGCAGTGCCAGGGCCTGCCCGTCGAGCTTCAACCCGGCAGCGATGACCTGCTCCTCGAACCAGCCTCCACGCTCGCGGGCTCTCGTCGGCGGCACCGTGTCGAGGACGTGACCTCCGGACTTCTTGACTGCGTCGGTCAGCGCTTTGGGAATGCGGCCACCACCCGCTACCAGCACCAGTTCGGTGCTCGGCAACGGGTCGCCGAGGTACGACACCAATGACGCGACGTCGTCGGCGGCGAATCGACCGACGCCACGAGCGACCACGACGCGACTGTCGGTCAGGAACGGCGGAGTCTGCGCTGCATCGACGACCGAGCGCATCTCGTACTCCTCGTCGTTGAACTCATCGACCATCAGCGAGCGGTCGCCATCGCCGACGAGGCGGTGCACGACGTCGGACACGGCGTTGAGCAAGAGCGACTCGTCGTCGCCGGTGATGAGGTGAACTGCCATGCCGAATCAGATTGGCACATCGTCGGGCGGGTGGCGCCAGCGATACCGAATCACCAGGGCACAGACCACGGCGACGACGATCAGCCATCCGACGGCGGCCGTCCGCGGTGAGGGTTCGGCGCGAGATGCCGAGATACGCGACCGTGGCAACCCATCGCGTACCGGCCGCGCAGGGAGCCATCAGCAGCGGCGCGATCGGACCGAGGAGCGCCGACAACAGCCCGGCGGGTATGCCGAACAGCATCACGAATCCGGCAACCGGCACGGCGAGCAGGTTGGCCGGCAACGACACCAACGGCAGGCGATGGAACACGAGCCAACTGGGCAGCACGACACCGACCTGGGCGCCGAGTGTGACGGCCAGCGGGACGCGTAGCCAAGGGGGACCAGGCAGTCGTTCGGACAGCGGTGGCGCGATGATGCAAACCCCGGCGGTGGCGCCCGTCGACAGCCAGAATCCCACCGACCACACCAACATCGGATCGACCAGGACCAGGATCGACACCGTCCAGGCCAGCAGGCGGACGACGGATTGTTGCCGCCCGAGGACGAACGACGAGCAGCCCAGCATGGCCATGACGCCGGCGCGCAGCACCGACGGTTCGAAGCGCGTCAGCGCCATGAACCAGCCGATCAGCGCGAGCGTGGCAGCCCACCGCCACCATGGCCGCAACCTCCGGAGCAGTGGCGACGCGGCGGCCAGGACGAAGACCACGTTCTCACCGGACACGGCAGTCAGATGAGAGAGCCCCGACGAGCGGAACGCGTCGATCATCTCCGGCGACTCGCGCGCATCGTCGCCGATCACCAAACCGGTGAACAGCGCTGCGTCGTCGGGATCCATCTCCGACTCGGCGGCTCCGCGCAACGCGGTGCGCACTCGCGACGACGTTCGGTACAGCGGCGAACCGTCGTGCCAGTCCCCCGCCACATCGACATCGAACTGCCCGACGACGTGGCGGATCTGGGCGCGCCGAACGTTGGACACCATCAAGCGGCGGTGCCCTTGCACGTACACCAACTCGCCCGCCTGCCGATCGATCAGACGTCGCCGCGGCGAGCCGTACACCCATGCGTCGAACCGCTCGCCACCAATCTCGACTGTGACCCGCAGCCCGGCGCCGTATGGCGCGGGATCGCCGACGATGGTGACCCAACCCGAGTAGTCGCCGACGTGGCGAGGTGACGCGGACTGCCAACTGACCTGCGATCGCCACGCACCGAGCGAGGCCGATGAGCAGGCAGGCGATCAGCACCGCTGCCCGCCGGCCGACGACGATCGAGGCGACGGCCACCGCGGCGAGCCGCCATCGACGATCGTGTCCACACCCCGATCACGGCGGCGAGGGTCATCATCGCGACCTCGCCGTCGCCGAACGGATGCCGCCGTCCGTCCCACCTCACGTCGTACGCTCGGACCATCGAGGCCATGCCGATCGTCCATCAACCGGTGCCGTTGGGGCCCCGCGCATATCGGGCGAAGCTGCGCGGATCGGGGCCTTTCGTGGCCTTGTTGCCACCGGCAATTCTCGGTTGCCTCTCGTTGCTGTTGCTGCGCGGCCACACGTCGTTGACCCGTGGAATCGCCGGATTCGCGACCGCTGTACTCGCCGCGCCGGGGCTGCTGGTCGCCGGGGTTCCGCTGCGTTCGGGTGGCGCCGTGTATCTGTGGGCTGTCGTGGGCAGCGCTGTCCTGTGGATGATCGTCGGCGCGATCGCGGCGCGACGGGCGACACGACATCCGGCTGCGTCGTGGCGCGACTTCTGGCGCGAGTACGCCTGGCTGGCCGTCGGGGTGTGGCTGGGCGTCGTGTTGGCCCTCGCGGCTGTGAACCTGATCTTCGGCCGCGCCCTGTTCTGATCTGGTGGCGGGTCACACGGTGACCAATCCTCGAAGGGCCTCGAGCTTGGCCGGCCCGATGCCGCGCACGTCGCCCAGTTGATCGACGGATTGGAACGGCCCGTGTTGTTCGCGGTGGGCGACGATGGCCGCCGCCGTGGACGGGCCGACGCCCGGCAACGCATCGAGCTGATCCACGGTCGCCGAGTTGACGTTGACCGGTCCGGCCGGCGTCGTGTCGACGACACCGGGCGAGCCACCGATCACCGCGGGAATCGGTTCGCCGACCTTAGGTACGAAGATCCGCTCACCGTCGGTCACGACTGCCGCGAGGTTGACAACGTCGAGATCGGCGTCGGCGGTGACTCCGCCCGCGGCCGCGACGGCGTCGGTCACCCGCGCCGCGAGACCGAGCGTGTACACCCCTGGCGATGTGACCGCGCCGGCCACGTAGACGACCGTCGACGTCGCGACAGTGGTGGTCGACGCGTCGACCGCCGTGTCGGTCGGAGGGTGATCGCTCGATGTCGACGGTAGCGGCGAACGGCAGCTGATCTTCGGCCCGGCTCGGCGAGCCCTTCAGCAACCAGGTCCCGCCGGCCACCACTGCGATCACCGCGAGCGCAGTCGCCGCCAACCGCCCGGGCCCGAACCACACGACCCACTCGCGCAACCGCTCGAACAACGACCGTGGCGGTGCAGGGCGAGGCAGACTCGGATCCACGGCGACCTCCTCAGCGTTGTGAGCAACAGCTATTGGGGGAAGTCAGTGCCGGACACTATCGACGCCCGGATGCATTGCCTACGACGGATTCGCTACGAGGCGATTCGCTCCGACGAACTCGTCTCGTACCGCGGTGGTCAAGGAACGGCGGGCAACCCAATCGGCTTCGATCTCCAGCGGGATGCGCAGGTACGCACCCCGGTGATCCTTGCCGCGGAGTCGCCACAGCGCGTATGGGCCCAGGTACCGAACGCCGAAACCGACCATGCCGAAACGCTTCCATTGCCGAACGTGTACCAGCTCGTGGCGAAGGAGGTACGGCGTTGCCTTGCCTCGACGCACGATGACCAGCGAACCGATGGTGATGCCGTCGGCGCCCTTCGGAACAGGGCCGCCCTCCCACAGGCGATAGCCATCGCGCTGTTCGATTCGATGTTCGATCGGCACGATCAGACCATAGCCCCAATTCTCAGTAGAGGCGGGCGGTGAGCTGCTTGCGGTAACTGGCGGTTCGCTCGTCGTCGGGCCCCATCAGCTCCAAGATGTCGACGAACTGCTGGCGAGCCTCGTCGTCGCCCTTCACCTTGTCGAGCAGGTCGGTGAGGCGTGCGTCGTAGTCGTCGGTGATCAACTCCGGCTGGGTGCTGACGCGAGCCGCAGCGGCGACGCGACGAGTGCGATCGCTTTCGGGGATGCGAGCGAGGAACGACAACGCCTGCTCTGCTTCGCCGCGAGCGACCAGCAGCTCGGCGAGCCCGACGATCGCATCCTCGTTCGCCGGCTCCAACTCCAACACCGCGCGATAGGCGCCCTCGGTGCCTTCGGCCATCAGTGAGGCGACTGTTCGATCGGCTTCGGAAGGCAGCAGGTTGGCCACGAACTCCTGCACCACGTGCTCGGGATGAGCGCCGACGAACCCGTCGACGACTTCGCCGTTCTTCAACGCGTAGACGGCCGGGATCGACTGCACCTGGAACGCCTGGGAGATGCCGGGATTCTCGTCGACATTGACCTTGACGAGGACGACCTCGCCGTTCGTGGCGTCGGTGACCGTCTCGAGAATCGGGCCGAGCGTGCGGCACGGACCGCACCACGGAGCCCACAGATCGACCACCACGGCGGCGGTCTTCGAACGGTCCACGACCTCGGTCTGGAAAGTTGCGTCGGTGACATCGATGGCCATGTGCGCACGATACCGGGATACCGTACGGGCAGCATGAACGAGGTGTCAGGCATCGATGTCGAAGGGGTCACACGCTGGCTCGGCGCCAACGTGGCGGGGGCTCAGGGCCCGTTCACGTTCGAGGTCATCGCCGGCGGTCACTCCAATCTGACGTACCGCGTCGTCGGTGCGGATGGCAGCGCCTTCGTGCTACGCCGACCGCCACTCGGACACCGTTTGGCCAGCGCGCACGACATGAGTCGCGAGCATCGGATCATCGCCGGATTGCAGTCATCGGCGGTGCCGGTTCCTCCGGCGCTCGGGTTGTGCACCGACGAGTCGGTCAACGACTCGCCGTTCTATGTCATGGGCTTCGTCGACGGCCACGTGCTGCGCGATCGCGATATCGCCGAAGCTGCGTTGACACCCGAGGGGCGACGACATGCCGGCGAGTCGCTGGTCGACACGATGGCCGCGATTCATGCTGTCGATCTCGAGGCCATGCGGGCTGAACGACCTCGGCAAGCACGAGGGCTACATCGCCCGTCAACTGAAGCGTTGGTACGGCCAGTGGAACGACCAGAAGACGCGCGAGGTTCCCGCTGTCGACCTCGCTCACGAGGCGTTGTCGCAGCGAATCCCCGAGCAGGGACCGGCGACGTTGGTGCACGGCGACTACCGGCTCGACAACTGCATCGTCGATGACGACGGAGCGGTGCGAGCCGTGCTCGACTGGGAGATCTGCACGCTCGGCGACCCCTTGGCCGACCTCGGTCTGCTGCAGGTCTATTGGACCGGGCCCAACGATCCGCCGTCCGCGTGGGGTGGCTCGGCGACGACGGCCGACGGGTTCCTCGATCGGGCCGATCTCGTCGCCCGTTACGAGGCCGCCAGCGGTCGCGACGTGTCGCAGTTGCCGTTCTACGTCTCGTTCGCTTATTGGAAGCTCGCCTGCATCCTGCAAGGGGTCTACTACCGCTACCTCGGTGGCGCATTGGGATCGCGCGATCCCGCAGAACTGGATCCCTTCATCGGGCAGATCGACAGTGCCGCAGCCCGCGCAGCCGAGTGCCTGGAGGCATTGTCATGAGCGATCCGTACGTGCTGCACGAGCCGCTCCCGACGCTCGAGAGTCCCGTCATGGTGGTGATGCTGACGGGTTGGATCGATGCCAGCAGTGCGGCGGCAGCCGCCATGGCAACCGTGCAGGAAGAGTGGGCGGTCCGGCCGCTCGCGACGTTCGACGGCGACACGTTCATCGACTACCGAGCACGACGACCGACGATGGAGCTACGCGAGGGCGTCAACGCCCGTCTCGTGTGGGCCGACATCGAGTTGCACGTCGGACGCGACGCAGACGGCCACGACGTGCTGACCCTCAGCGGCCCAGAGCCCGATTCGCAGTGGCGCAAGTTCGCAGACGTCGTGTCGACCTTGGCAGTCGAGTTGGGTGTTCGACAGATGATCGCGCTTGGCGCCTATCCGTTCGCCACGCCGCACACCCGCGATCCTCGGCTCTCCAGCAGCTCGCCATCATCCGACGTCGTCGACAGCGTCGCGTACCTCAAGAACTCCGTGGACGTGCCTGCCGGCATGGGTGCCGTGCTCGAGCACGCCTTCACCGACAAAGGAATGCCATCGCTCGGGATCTGGGCGCAAGTTCCGCACTACGTCAGCGCCATGAGCTACCCGGCCGCGACACTCGCGCTGCTCACCGGCTTGCAAGAGGTCGGCGGTCTGGTCGTCGACGCCGCGGCGATTCGGCAAGAGACCATCATCCAGCGTCAACGCCTCGACCAGTTGGTCGCGAGCAACGACGAACATCGAGCGATGGTCAGCCAGCTCGAAGAGCTCTACGACCAGGCGAAGCAGCAGACAGACCTGCTCGGCACGGGTGGCATTCCCACCGGTGATGAGCTGGCCGCCGAGTTCGAACAATTCCTACGAGACCAAGACACCTGAGGAGCCATGAAAGTCGACGGAGGAGTCAGCAACGAGCTCGCCAAGGCGGCATCGAGTGCCAAGGAGACAGAGGCCGCCGGGTACGACGGAGCATGGAGCGTCGAGACCTCGCACGATCCGTTCCTGCCGCTGCTGCTGGCTTCCGAGCACACCGACCACATCGAACTCGGCACGTCGATTGCCGTGGCGTTCGCTCGCAATCCGATGACATTGGCGAACATCGGCTGGGACCTGCAGGCGTACTCGAAGGGCCGCTTCATCCTCGGTCTCGGCAGCCAGATCAAGCCGCACATCACCAAGCGGTTCAGCATGGAGTGGAGCCACCCGGCTCCGCGGATGCGCGAGATGATCCTGGCGATCCGCGCCATCTGGGACACGTGGCAGAACGGCACACCGTTGGCGTTTCGCGGCGAGTTCTACACGCACACGTTGATGACCCCGTTCTTCACTCCCGACCGCGGCGACCTCGATGGGTTCGGGGTGCCGAAGATCTTTCTCGCCGGCGTCGGCGAGTTCATGACCGAGGTCGCCGGCGAGGTGTGCGACGGGTTCATCTGTCACGGCTTCACGACCGAGCGATACCTCCGCGAGGTCACGTTGCCTGCGCTCGCCCGAGGACGCGCCAAGGCCGGCAAGACGATGGAGGGCTTCGAGATCGTCGGCCCGTCGTTCGTCGTCACCGGCAACAACGACCAGGAGTTCGAGGCAGCCGAGATCGGTACGCGCCAGCAGATCGCGTTCTACGGTTCGACGCCCGCGTACAAGGGAGTGCTCGAACTGCACGGGTGGGACGGGCTGCACGAGGAGCTCAACGCGTTGTCGAAGAAGGGCGGATGGGTGGAGATGGGCAGCCTCGTCACCGACGAGATCCTCAACACGTTCGCGGTCGTCGCCGAGCCGGAGCAGATCGCACCGGAGCTACTTCGCCGCTACGGCGACATCGTCCAACGCGTCAGCTTCTACGCGCCGTACAAGAGCGATCCCGATCGCTGGCGCAGCGTCCTCGCCGCGCTGCAAGCTGCGTGACCCGGCCGACTCAGACCAGTTCGAGCGCCTCGTCGAGGTAGAGGTCGCGGCACTTGGCTCGTTGCAGCTTTCCGGACGACGTCTTCGGCAGGGTGCCGGGCTTCACCAGCATCACGTCGCGCGGCGGGAGACCACACACCTCGAGCGTGCGATGGTGGAGTGCTTCGCGGACCTGCGCCGGATCCTCGGTGCGCACCTCGGCGACGACGACCACGCTCTCCTTGCCCTTGTACCCCTCGACACCGAAGGCGATCACGTTGCCGGCGCGCACACCTTCCAACGTGCCGCATGCCCGCTCGATGTCTTCCGGGAAGACGTTTCTGCCGCCCACGATGATGACGTCCTTGATGCGACCGCACAGCACCAACTCACCATCGACGAGGTAGGCGAGGTCGCCGGTGCACAGCCAGCCGTCGTGGAACAACGCTGCGGTCGCGTCGGGGCGTTTGTAGTAGCCCGGCGTCACCGACGTGCCGCGGAGCAACAGCTCGCCGACGTGACGCTCCGGCAGTTCGGCACGGGTTACGGGATCGACGACCTTCATCTCGAGGCCGGGCACGGCCTTGCCGAGCACCGGAATCCGTCGCACATCGAGCTCTTCGTCGGCGTCGGCCACATCGAGCGACTTGGCGATGCGATCGCGCTCGAGCACGACACGGTCGACAGAGTCGCAGACCATCCCGCGATGCCGCGGCGGGAACACGCCACCGATCGCGACCTCGGCCATGCCGAACGCGGGAAACACGCTGCCCGGCTTGAAGCCGAACGGCACGGCCGCAGCAACGAATGCCTCGACCGCCTTGGGGTCGACAGGCTCGGCGCCGCTGAGCGCAAGTGTGCAGCGTCGACAGGTCGAGGTCGGTCATCCGACCCAACGCGCGGGTGGCCAACACCCAGGAGAAGTTCGGGCCGGCCGTCGCGGTGCCACCCCAGTCGCTGATCCACTGCATCCAGTTGCCCGGCTTGGCGAGGAAGTCCTGCGGCGCGGCCTGCACCAGTTCGCAACCGTTCGTCATCGGGATCGACAGGAACCCGACCAGTCCCATGTCGTGATAGAGCGGCAGCCACGACACCATCACTTCGTGTCCGCCCATCTCCGCGGCAGTGCACGACGCGTCGATGTTGGCGGCCAGGACGCGATCAGGAATCATCACGCCCTTCGGCTCGCTCGTCGACCCGCTGGTGTACTGCAGGATCACGAGCCGCTCGGGATCGTGAGCGGGAATCTCGAGGTGCTCGCCGCTGGGTGCGGTCGTCGAGCCCGGCAGCACCGCGCTCATCAACTCGGTGGGCGGATCACCGATCGTCGACTCGTAGAACTCCGCCAACAGTTCGTCGATCAGCAACAACTTCGCGTCGCCGTGACGGATCCGTCCGCGCGTCGAATCGATGAACGCGTCGAGCGAGCCCATCCGCATCGGGAGCGGCAACACCATGCTGGCGACGCCGGCCAACCAGCAGCCCTGGATGATGGTGATCAGCTGCCGGGAGGTGGGTCCGAGGATCGCGACGTGGTCGCCGGGCACGAGGCCGCGCGCCTGTAACGCGGCGCCGACGACGCGGGCATCGTCGTGAATTTCGCGCCATGGCACGAACGCATCTCCGGTGGCGGGAGCAACCGACGGACCGACGAATCGCACACCGGTGGGTCGGTCAGCTGCGGTGATGATCCGGTCGACGATCCCCACATACGACGACCTGATGCTCGAAGACATGATTTACAACCGTAGTAGCGGCGCCTCGTCTCGTAGAATCTTTGGACTATGAGTTCGGTGCCGACAAGCCAGGATGATGCCCCGAAGTTTCGGTACACCGGCGCGTTGGCGCAGGAGATCGAGGCTCGCTGGCAGGACCGATGGGACGCGGAGGGAACTTTCGAGACCCCCAACCCTGCGGGCCCGCTTGCCGATCCCGCCAAGATCGCCGGCCGTCCGAAGAAGATCTTCGTGCTCGACATGTTCCCGTACCCGTCCGGCACCGGTCTGCACGTCGGCCATCCGCTGGGCTTCATCGGCACCGACATCTACAGCCGCTACAAGCGGATGACCGGCTACAACGTGATGTACACGATGGGCTTCGACGCGTTCGGCCTGCCGGCCGAGCAGTACGCGGTGCAGACCGGACAGCATCCGGCCATCACCACCGAGGCCAACGTCAACAACTACCGCCGGCAGCTGCGCCGTCTCGGCCTCAGCCACGACGGCCGCCGCAGCATCAGCACCACCGACCCCGGCTACTACCGGTGGACGCAGTGGATCTTCCTGCAGATCTTCAACTCGTGGTACGACACCGACGCCGATCGAGCCCGCCCCATCGGTGAGTTGATCGCGCAGTTCGAATCGGGCACGCGCCAGACCGACGACGGTCGTGCGTGGGCCGACATCCCGCAGGCCGAACGCGATGTGATCATCGAGGGCTATCGCCTGGCGTATGTCAGCGACGCGCCGGTCAACTGGTGTCCGGGCCTGGGCACGGTCGTCGCCAACGAGGAAGTCACCGCCGATGGCCGCAGCGACCGCGGCAACTTCCCCGTCTTCAAGCGCAACATGCGTCAATGGATGATGCGGATCACCGCATACGCCGACCGGCTGATCGCCGACCTCGACCTGCTCGACTGGACCGACGCGATCAAGGCGATGCAACGCAACTGGATCGGTCGCAGCGAGGGCGCAACAGTCCATTTCGGATCCCCTGCCGGCCCCATCAGCGTGTTCACGACGCGGCCCGACACGCTGTTCGGGGCGACGCTTCATGGTGCTGGCGCCCGAGCATCCGATGGTCGACGCGTTGACGACTCCGGATCGCCGTCAGGTCGTCGCCCAGTACCGCCATCAGGCCGCGTCGAAGAAGGACGTCGATCGCCAGGACGACACTCGCGAGAAGACCGGCGTCGCCACCGGCGCGTATGCCATCAATCCGATCAACGGCGAGTCGATCCCGATCTGGATCGCCGACTACGTGCTGATGGGCTACGGCACCGGCGCCATCATGGCCGTGCCGTGCGGCGACCAGCGCGACTTCGAGTTCGCCCGTCTCTACGGCCTGCCGATCCCGGCGATCCAGCAGCCCCCTGATCGCAGTGCCGACTCGTCGACGTGGGACGACGCGTTCGTCGGCGACGCTCCCTACGTCAACAGCTCGAATGGTGCGCTGGACCTGAACGGGATCACCAGCGTCGCCGAGGGAAAGCGGCTGACCAACCAGTGGCTCGAGGCCAACGGACACGGTTCCGCTGCCGTCACCTACAAGCTGCGCGACTGGCTGTTCAGCCGCCAGCGTTACTGGGGCGAGCCGTTCCCCATCGTCTACGACATGGACGGCAATCCGCACGGCCTGCCCGACAGCGAGCTGCCCCTGGTGTTGCCGGAGACCGACAGCTTCTCGCCGCGCACCTTCGATCCCGACGACGAGTTCTCCAATCCGGAGAGCCCCCTGGATCGGCTGGAGTGGTGGACCAACGTCGAGCTCGATCTGGGTGATGGCCCGAAGCAGTACCGACGCGACACCAACGTCATGCCGCAGTGGGCCGGCAGCTGCTGGTACGAGTTGCGCTACCTGGACCCCACCAACGAGCAGAAGTTCGTCGACCCCGAGGTCGAGCGGTACTGGATGGGTCCACAGCCCGAAGGTCACGACGGCCACGAGCATCCCGGCGGCGTCGATCTCTACGTCGGTGGCGTCGAGCATGCCGTGCTGCACCTGCTGTACTCGCGGTTCTGGCACAAGGTGCTGTTCGACCTGGGCCATGTCTCGTCGAAGGAGCCCTACTACCGCCTGTTCAACCAGGGCTACATCCTCGCAGCCGCCTACAAGGACGAGCGCGAGATCTATGTCGAGGCGACCGAGGTCGTCGAACGCGACGGCGATTACTTCTACAACGACATGCCCGTCACCCGCGAGTGGGGGAAGATGGGCAAGAGCCTGAAGAACGCCGTCACCCCCGACGACATCTGCGGCAGCTACGGCGCCGACACCTTGCGGCTCTACGAGATGGCCATGGGTCCGCTCGACGCATCGCGGCCGTGGGAGACGCGCGACGTCGTCGGCATGTACCGATTCCTGCAGCGACTGTGGCGCAACATCGTCGACGAGGAAACCGGCGAGCTGACCCTCATCGACACGCCTGCCGACAACGACACCCAGCGGTTGCTGCATCGCACGATCAGTGGTGTGCGCGACGACATGGACGCATTGCGCTTCAACACGGCCATTGCCAAGTTGATCGAGCTCAACAACCACCTCACCAAGTTGGGCGGCTGCCCGAGCGATGTCGCCGAGCCGCTGGTGCTGATGGTTGCCCCGCTGGCCTCGCATCTCGCCGAAGAGCTGTGGGCCAAGCTCGGCCACGATCAGTCGTTGGCCTACGAGGCCTTTCCCGTCGCCGATCCCGCGCTGCTCGTGGCCGACACGGTCGAGTATCCGGTGCAGGTCAACGGCAAGGTCCGCAGCCACGTCACGGTCGCCGCCGACCTCGATGCGGCCGGCGTCGAGGCTGCCGCGCTGGCCGACGAGAAGATCGTCGCCTTCCTGGCAGGCGCCATTCCGAAGAAGGTCATCGTCGTCCTCGGCCGGATGGTCAACATCGTCGTCTGAGCGACTCGGCAATACTGGCTCCATGTCCGAGCTGCCGTATCTGTCCGCACACGAGGCACTCGATCTGTTCCGCAGTGGCGACCTGTCGCCGATGGAGCATCTCGAGGGCCTGATCGAGCAGGTCGAGACCTACGACTCGACGCTTGCCGCAGTGGTCGATCGTCGGTACTCCGAGGCGCGCACCGAGGCCCGCGCCGCGGAGCAGCGTTACCTGGGAAAGGGAGATGCACCGCGCCCGCTCGAAGGCTTGTGCATCGCCGCGAAGGAGGAGCAGCCGATGGCCGGCCGCTCGTGGAAGCAAGGCTCGCTGGCACTGATGGACGAGATCGCCAAGTACGACCATCCCATCATCGAGCGGATCCAGAATGCCGGCGGGATCATCCACATCCGCACCGCGACACCGGAGTTCAGCTGCGCCGGTTTCACCCACAGTCGGCTGTGGGGCGTCACCCGCAATCCGTGGAACACCGAGTACAGCTCGGGCGGGTCATCGGGTGGTTCCTGCGCGGCGTTGGCCGCCGGGTACGCGCCGCTCGCGACGGGCAGCGACATCGGCGGGTCGATCCGAATCCCCGCGTCGTTCTCCGGCGTGGTCGGCTTCAAGCCTCCGTTCGGACGGGTGCCCGGCCTGGCCCCGTACCACCTCGATCAGTACTGCCACGACGGACCGTTGGCGCGGACCGTCGCCGACTGTGGGCTGCTCGAGAACGTCATCGCCGGGCCTCACTGGCGCGACATCGTCTCGCTGCGCGACCCACCGCAGATTCCACGCGAGACGATGGGTGTCGCCGGCATGCGAATCGGTCTGTGCATCACGTTGGGCGACTGGCCGGTCGATCCCGACGTCGCCGCCAACACGCGCACCGTCGCCGACGCTCTGCGATCGGCCGGCGCAGAGGTCGAAGAGGTGGAGTTGCCGTGGACCACCGAGCGAATCTGGCAGGCCGCGCGCGCCCACTTCGGCGCGATCTTCGGTCCGGGCATCGCCGAGATCGAAGCCCAGGTCGGCGATCAGCTCAACGACTACACGCGGGCGTTCGTGTCCACGATGAAGACCGAGCTCACGTTCTACGAGGGCCTCGTCGAGGAGACAGCGCTGTGGGATCCACTGGGCCGGCTGTTCGAGGACATCGACATCCTGCTGTGCCCGACGATCGCGACCAGCGGGCTGCAGGCCGGCAACCCGTACCTCGACGAACCGGTGGAGATCAACGGTCAGGCCATGCAGCATCACATCATGGCGATGATGACCTTGCCGTTCAACCTGTTCAGTCGCTGCCCGGTGATGTCGGTGCCGTCCGGCCGCGCCGCCAACGGTGTGCCCACCGGCGTGCAGATCGTCGGGCGAACCTACGAGGACGTCAGCGTCTTCCAGGTCGGTGCCGCAGTCGAGGCAGCAGGCTTCGGCTTCGGCTCCCCCGGCTGGCGCCCGTCCCTCGCCGTCTGACGCGATTACAGCTTCTCGCCCGGGAGTTGGCTGGCTTGCTCCACCCAGGACGCGAACTGAGCCTCGTCGAAGGCGTCGTCCTCGTGGATGTCGATGTAGCGGACGTCCTGCTGCTTGGACTTCCCGGGTGGCACCGGATCCAGTGACGCGCCTCGGAAGAACGCGACTTTCACGTACTTCGTCAGGCAATGGAAGTTGAGGAACCAGCCACTGTCATCGACGCCGTAGAACGGCGAGTTCCACTTGACTGCCTTGTGCACGCCCGGCACGGTCCGCACGATGATGTCGTCGAGGCGGCGGCCGACGTCGTGCTTCCAGCCCGGCATGGCCTCGATGTAGGCCTGCACGGGTCCGTCACCCTCACCCTTCGCGATCTGAGGATTGCCGCCCGAAGGAGACAGCACCGGCTTCTTGGACGCTTTGTCTGTCATCCCATGAAGGGTAATTCCTGGCGGGCGAGGTCACCGATGTGGCCGTGATTTACGTACGCCACAGTACGTGCCACCTCACGCGTAGCGTCGGATCACATGCGCATCTACATCGCCGGCGTGCAGCACGAGTCGAGCTCGTTCTCGCCGATCCCGACATCGTTCCGCTCGTTCGAGCGATGGGATTGGTCGCGCAGACAAGCCGCACGACAGCGACGGGTTCGGCTACGGCGAAGCGTGCCGACTTGCAGAGGCAGCCGCGATGGACGTGGTCGCCGGCCCGTTCTTCAATGCCGAGCCGAGCGCGCCCGCCACCGCCGCGGCGTGGCGCCAGATCAGCGAGCACATCCTCGATGGTCTGCGCGCCGCGATGCCGGTCGACATCGTCTTCCTCTGCCTGCACGGCGCGCAGATGGCCGAGTCGATCGATGACTGCGAGGGTGTGCTGCTCGCTGACTACGCGCGAGATCGTCGGGCCCGGCGTGGCGATCGGTGTGCTGCTCGACCTGCACGCCAACGTCACCTCGACGATGTGTTCCAACGCCGACCTCACCGTCTCGTGTCGCGAGTACCCACACATCGACTACGCACAGCGCGCGTGGGAGATGTTGCCGGTGCTGCGCGACATCGCCCGCGGTGTCGTCCGCCCGGTGACTCGCACCTACCGCGTTCCGGCGACCGGGAGTGTTCCCGACGACGGAGGAACCGATGCGATCGTTCGTCTCCCGTAGTCGCGACGTGCAAGGTCGACCAGGCGTGCTGATGGTGTCGGCGAACCACGGGTTCGAGGGATCCGACGTGCCGTTCATGGGCGCGTCGATCATCGTCACGACCGACAACGACGAGGCACTGGCCGACAAGACACTCGACGAGGTCGCCGCCAACTTCCTGACGATCGTCGCCGGCAACACGTGGAGCGGACTCGGTGTCGGCGAGGCCATCGACGAAGCACTGCGCCAACCCGTCGGTCCGGTGGTGATCGCCGATCGCAGCGACAACGCGGGTGCCGGAGCAGCGAGCGACTCGACCTACATCCTCGCCGAGTTGATCGATCGCGCTGTCACCAACGCGACCCTCGGGATGATCTGGGACCCGATGAGTGTCCGCGCCTGCCACGACGCCGGTGTCGGGGCGAAGATCCCGCTGCGCATCGGCGGCAAGGCCGGACGGTTGTCGGGAACGCCTATCGATGCTGACGTCGAGGTGATCTCGGTTCGTGACGACGCGATGCAGGCGTTGTTCGGTCAGGGGCCGCCGCGCGAACCGCTCGGCAAGACCGCTGCCGTACGCATCGGTGGCATCACCGTGGTGCTGACATCGCGGCGTCAGCAGGTGTTCAGCCCGCACTGCTTCACCGAGCACGGCATCGACCTGCAACGCCAGCACATCGTGGTCGTGAAGAGCATGCAGCACTTCATGGGCGGCTTCGCGCCGATCGCCTCGCACGTCGTTCGCTGCGACGGACCGGGCAGCGCGACGGTGGACCTGACGAAGATCCCGTTCCGACGAATCAAGCGCCCAATGATGGGGCTCGACCCCGTCGAAACGATCCAGCTCGAGCCGCTGCCGTAGCCATCCGTCCCATTTCTCCAGTTCAGCGATAGTCTGTTCGACGGCGGTGCTACGAACACGTATCCCGCGGTCGAGTGCAGCGCTTCGAGCGCACAGTGATTCCAGCGAGTTGTTGGTCTTTGCATCCACGGCCAACAACCCATAAAGGAATCCCCCACAATGACCACATCCACCTCGAACGGTCGCGGCGCGCGCCGTCGCAACGGCGGTCGCCGCACTGGCACCGAACGCACGCAGCACGTCGCCGAACCGCAATTCCCGACGCGCACCGAAACGGTCGTCCCGACCGAGCCGGTCGTGCCAAAGAACTACATCACCGACTTCGTCGCCCTCGGCGTGCCCGCCCCGCTGATCGCCGTCCTGGCCAAGCGCGACGTCCTCTCTGCGTTCCCGATCCAATCGGCAACACTGCCCGACTCGCTGAAGGGACACGACGTGCTCGGCCGCGGCAAGACCGGCAGCGGCAAGACCATTGCCTTCGCATTGCCGATCGTTGCTCGTCTCGCAGCCAGCGGAAAGCGCCGCGAAAGCGGCCGGCCGCGTGCCCTCATCCTCGTACCGACACGTGAACTGGCCAATCAGGTCATGACCTCGCTGAAGCCGCTGGCCGAAGCAATGTCGCTGCGGGTCTGCACCGTCTACGGCGGCGTCGGCCAGGGCCCACAAGTGTCTGCGCTTCGCCAAGGTGTCGACATCGTCGTCGCCTGCCCGGGCCGGCTCGAAGATCTCATCGGGCAGCGGCACTGCCGTCTCGATGCAGTCGAAGTCACCGTGCTCGACGAAGCCGATCACATGGCCGACCTCGGCTTCCTGCCCGGCGTGAAGCGCATCCTCGATGCGACTCCGGTCGGCGGACAGCGACTGCTGTTCTCGGCGACACTCGACAAGGCCATCGACGGCCTGGTTCGCCAGTACCTCGTCAACCCCGTCGTTCACTCGGTCGATCCCGGAAGTGTCGTCGGTCAACACGATGACCCATCACGTGCTCGCCGTCTCGTCCGGCGACAAGGCAGCCGTTGTCAGTGCTCTCGCATCCGGCCTCGATCGGTCGCTGCTGTTCATGCGCACCAAGCACGGTGCCAAGAAGCTCGCCAAGCAGCTCTGCGCTGCCGGGATCCCCGCAGTCGAACTGCACGGCAACCTGTCGCAGAGCGCCCGCGAACGCAACCTCGCCGACTTCAGCAGCGGTCAGGTCCGTGTTCTCGTCGCGACCGACATCGCCGCCCGCGGCATCCACGTCGACGACATCGCCCTGGTCGATCCACGTCGATCCCCCGGCCGAGCACAAGGCGTTCCTGCACCGTTCGGGCCGCACGGCACGCGCCGGTGCCGAGGGAATCGTCGCCACGGTGATGACTCCGGATCAGGCCGGCGATGTGCGTTCGCTCGCACGTGCGGCGGGCATCACGCCGATCGTCACCAACGTCAACCCGACCCATCCACTGCTCGCCGAGCTGACAGGTCCGACAGCACCCAAGGTCGCGCCGCGACCGCAGAGCGCCGAAGACGTCGCATCGCGGCCACGGGCCCAGCAGCCCGGTCGCCGTCGTGGCCAGGCAGCAGGCTCACGCAACGCCGGCCGCCCAGCGACTCGCGCCGGTGGCGCTCGTGCAGGTGGCACACGTTCGGGTGGCGCTCGCAACTCCAGCGGACGCCGCGCAGCCCCGACAGGCCGCTAGCCGACGACGGTCAGCCGTCGTCGCCGAAGCAGATACCGATGTCGCGTCCGGCGACCACGGTGTCGCAATCCAGCGGCACGGTTCTCATCGAGCCGATGGCGTCGATCAGCGGCACGTAGTCGACCCTCGGTTCGTTCAGAGCGACCATCACGCCGGCGAAGCCCTCTTCGAGGGCGCGCACAGCGGCGGCGCCGAATCGGGTTCCCAGAAGTCGATCGTGCGCGGTCGGTGTGCCGCCGCGGCAGAAGATGCCCGAGCACGACCGTACGAGCTTCCTTGCCCGTCAGTCCGGTGAGCTGCCGGGCGACGGCGTGGCCGACGCCGCCCAGTCGTTCGGCCTGATCGACTGATTGCTCGACGATCGAACGGTGACCGTTCCTGGGCAACGCACCCTCAGCAACCACGACGATGGCGAAGTTGGCACCACGCTGCTCGCGTGCCTTGATCATCGCCGCCACGGGTTCGAGGCTGAACGGGATCTCCGGGATGAGGATTGCGTGCGCACCCGCGGCGACCCCCGCATTCAGCGCGATCCATCCCGCGTATCGACCCATCACCTCGACGACGAAGACCCGGCTGTGCGAGGTCGCAGTGGTGAACACTCGATCGATCGACTCGGTCGCGACCTCGACCGCAGTGTCGAAACCGAATGACACACTGGTCTTGTCGAGGTCGTTGTCGATGGTCTTTGGAACGCCGATCACACGCAGGCCGGCCTCGTACAACCGCTGGCCGATCGCGAGCGAACCGTCGCCGCCGATCGTGATGAACGCGTCGATCCCCACGTTCGCGGAACAAGGCGACGAGCTGCTCGGTGCGATCCTCGTACACAACCGTGCCGTCCGCTTGTTGCACGGGAAAGTGACACGGATTTCCTCGGTTGGTACTGCCGAGCACGGTGCCGCCGAGGAAGCCGATACCGCGGACCATTCCTCGCTCGAAGACGAAGGTTCCGTCTCCGTCGTGGTACTGGTCGGGGAACATCAGTCCGTTGAAACCGTCACGAATCCCGACGACCTCCCAACCGCGTCGCCTCGCGCAAAGCGTCGCCGCACGGATGACGGCGTTCAGGCCCGGCGCATCGCCGCCACCCGTGCTGATGGCGACACGCATGACGGAGGGTATAGCACTCGCGACCGACCGCCCGTGACCGCCGCACGCATGCCGCGGTCACGGGCGGACCTCGCTTCAGATACTTGATCTACGCGCCGCTGGAGGCGAACCAGGATCCGGTCGGATTGGTGGCGCTGGCGGGACTCGTGACGAAAAGGATCGGTGCGATGCACGGGCTCGGGAGATCGACGTGGACACGAGCCTTGGCATTTCCGGCGGCGTCGACATCGAACGTCTCACTGGATGCATTGACGCGTGGTCGGTGCACCCGCCGCATCCTTCGACAGGCAGCTGACGAGGACCTTCTGGACCAGAACGGGATTCTTGCCAGCGATCGCTGGGGGACCTGTCGGCCCGATCACGAGACCTTCGAACTCGATGTCGACTCGACCATCGTTACGAAGCTTGTACTCAGCGTCGCCGATGACCCACGGCGCACCGCCGCCCGGGATCCCACGAATCGCGTTCGTGGCTCCGGTGTACGGCGCAGACACGCCGACCATGATGTCGCCTCTGAGGACGGTGTGGTCGTTGCCACCGGCGTACGAAATACCGGCACCGACAACAAGAACGCTGGCTGCAGCGAGCGCAACGCCCGCGATGACACGTGATTTCACGTTGTTCCCCTTTGTGGGCACACGAACGGGAGGCGCGCCTCGAAATTCACCGTAAGCCTGCAGAGGTACACGTGCAATTGGCCGTTGGTCCTAGTACGCAGAGTGCGCAGAGTCCTGTCAATCGCGCGGAGCGTCGTCACCCGTCGTTTCGCCGTGTGCGGAGTTGCCCGGCGCCTTCGTGTCGCCGCGGTGATCGCGCAGTGCCTTCAAGACGTCGGAGTCCTGCTCGGTCGCCATCGGCCCGAATCCGAGCACAAGGGTGCCACGCGACCCGCACGCCGGACACGTCAACGCAACCACGGCCACCATGTCGGCCGGATCCGATTCGCCTTCGAGGCGTCGCAGCGAGCTCATCTTCACGACGGCGGCCGACGACACTGTGTTGCACTCCACGCATTCCAACGCCGCCTCGTCCGTGACCACGAACGACGACGAGAACCCGCCCTGTGCGTAGCCCTCCAACACGTCGGTGATCGTCGCGTCGGCGCTCGTCAGGTCGTCGCCGGCTTCGTTGAGAAGATCGCTGGGTGTCGGCTTGTTGGTCATGCCGCGGTGTACCCACTTACCGGCACACCAAAACTGCTCGGTGGTTTGCCGACCTACGATCACTGCGTGGCTACTGCAACTCCTTCCTCGACACCCAACCCCGATGCGATGAAGTTCACGCTCGACACCAAGCTCGAGGCGATGTTCAATGCCACCAGCGCCGACGCCGCGGCAGACATCCCCTTCGCCGCCGACGTGTTCGCGGCCGGCGGGGTGTCGACCGTGTTCGGCGTCAACGACTTCGTGACTGTCACCCGCACACCAGGCGCCGACTGGGAACCGATCATCGCTGCGGTCAACTCCGCAGCAGCTACGCACCTCTAGCGGAGGTACTACGGCACTTGCGGCACTTCGCCGCCTGGTGGAGTGTGTGCATTTGTGAATGATTTCTGGAAGACCACCGGGCGCCTCCTGAGTCGACGAACGATGGCCACCGTAGGGGTCGTGGTGCTGGTCACCATCGCGATGGGGTTCGGATTGAAGAAGCTCGACTTCGCCACGGGGCAGGACAGCTACATCGATCCGGACTCGCAGGTGGCCAGGGACAACGAGCGCTACCAAAGCCTCTTCGGCGGTGAGAGCATGGTGGTCCTGTTCACGGTCGACGAGGGCAAGTCGGTGGTCGATCTGTTCACACCGGCCAACGTCACCCAGTTCGGCGAGATCGAAACCGAGATGTTGCAGAGCGACGCGATCCAATCGGTGGTCTCCCCGCTGACGCTGCTGCAGTGGACGCAGGACCTCATCACACAGGGGGTCGCCAGCGAGATCATCGCTCGAACCATCGCCCGCGAACCCGACCCCGAAGCGGCGGCGCTCCGACAGCAGGACGCGGTGCTCACTTCTCTTCGACTTGGTGCTGCGGGCGCGGCAGAGCATGGACAACCCCGACTGGGTGAGTTTCCTCCTCTTCGGAAACGACGGCTTCACCGTCGACGCGCAGAACCACGTCGTCGCGCCGCCGGACAGCGCGCTGGTGATTCGCAAGCCGCTGCAGGCCTTCATTCCCGATGCCCGACATGCGATCCTCGCCGCTGTGCTCGTGGGCAATGCGCCGCTCGACACATTGGCAGAGGGATCCAAAGAGGTGCAGGACGTCGTGAAGGATCGCACCTTCGAGAACGCAACCGTCACGGTCACGGGCACCCCGACGTTCTTGACCGACATCAACGACTACCTGCAGGGCGGCATGTTGGTGCTCGGTGGGATCGCTGTGCTGGTGATGATGGTGGTGCTGCTGATCGCGTTCAAGGTCCGGTGGCGACTGCTGCCACTCGCCGGGATGGTGGTCGGCATCGTCTGGGGCTTCGGCGCGTTCGGGTTCACCGGCACCAAGTTGTCGCTCGTGACGATCGCCGGTTTGCCGATCCTCATCGGACTCGGCATCGAGTTCGCCATCCAGATCCAGAACCGCATCGAGGAGGAGCGCGGGCTCGAGCTTTCGGGCAGTCCGTTCGAAGTAACGCTGCAGCACATGGGCCCACCACTCGTTGCCGCGACGATCGCCGCCGTCATCGCGTTCCTCACGGTGAAGATCTCGAAGGTCCCGATGGTGCAGGACTTCGGTGTGCTGCTGTCGATCGGCATCGTCGCCCTGCTGATCGCAGGAGTGGTCGTGCCGACCACCCTGATCGGCGCGCGCGAGCGTCGGTCACCCACAACCAAGGAGCCCGTCGAGAGTTGGGTCGAGACGACCGTGGACCGCCTCGGCAGTCTTCCCCGGATCGCCGTGCTGCCACTTGTGATCGTCGCCATCGCCCTGCCCGTCCTCGGGCTGATCCTGGAGACCGGGTCGAAGATCGAGAGCGATCCGATCAACTGGGCAAACCAATCGAGCACCTCGATCAAGAACGCGCGGACGTTGGAGAAGGAGACCGGCTTCGCGACCACGCTCGGGGTGTTCGTCGAGACCGGGAGCGCACCATCCAACGGCATCTTCACGGACCAGATGGGCGCGTTCGTGTTCGATCTGGTCGAACGTTCGACTGCGGAGAACCCCGAGCTCGCCGGAGCCTCCAGTCTTCCGACGACGGTCGGATGGCTTGCGGAGGTACCCAACACCACGTCGCTGCCGCCGACCGGCCTCGACATGCTGGAGGCCTACAACATCGCACCGCCGTCACTGCAGGGTCTGTTGGTCGCCGACGGCGGCAACGCGACCCAGGTGCTGTTTCAAGTTGGCCCGTCGTCGCTCGATCAGCGCGCCACGGTGCTCGACAACGTCGATGCAGCGATCGCCGATCCGGGCGACGGGGCGCCATTGCCGGCCCAATCTTCGGCAACGACGGGCGGGCTTGCTGTCGTCGGTGTCGGGTTGCTCGAGAACATCACGGCCAATCGCGCCCAGTTGACGATCGTCGCGTTGCTGCTGGTCGCCGCGTTCGTCGTACTGCGCTATCGCGATCTCGCCCGCGGCATCCTGACGATGATCCCGGTGTTGGTGGCGGTCGGAACATCGGCCGTGCTGGTGCGGGTTCTCAACATCACGTTGAGCCCGTTGTCGACGGTGGGCGGTCCTCTGGTCGTCGCCACGTGCGCGGAGTTCTCTGTTCTGCTGATCGCTCGCTACGCGGAGGAACGCGACCGCGGACTGGACCCCGAAGCGGGCACGAAGATGGCGGCCCGACGCACGGGCCGTGCGTTCTTCACGTCCGCACTGACGACACTTGGCGGCTTCGCGGTCCTGATCTTCTCGTCGCTGCCATTGCTTGCGGACTTCGGCACGGTGGTCACCATCAACATCGCCGTCGCGTTGTTGTCGGCCCTGGTCGTCGTGCCGCCGCTCGTCAAGGAAGCGGATCGACGCGGATTGCTGGCGATGGGTCCGGCCGCGAAGGACGCGTCGAGTCGCAGCCGCGCCACCACCGGATGGATCAGCGGCGCCGTGATCGCACTCGTCGGCGTCGCGGTGATAGGAGCCTCGCTCAGCGACAACGAGCCGCCGGCAGCCGAAGCGTTGTCGGCACCCTCGGTCGAGGCTCCGGCGACCATTCCTCCCCCGACCACCGCTCCCCCGCCGACGACCGCGCTTCCCGTCGGCGACACGCTTCCGCCCGGCCCGGCCGAACGGCCCACAGGCCTCGTCGCAGGCGTCTTCTACGACACCCTCGTCGGTGTCGGTGTCGATCCCGGCATGGCGCGGTGCGCCGCCGATGACCTCCTGGGCAACACATCGGAGGCCGATCTGCTGGCGCTCGGAATCGCCGCCGTGCCACGCCCACCCGAGGTCGACGCCCTTCTCGATGCGTCCGCCGAGCGATGCGGTGTCACCCAGGAACAGTTGGACGCCGCGGCAGCGGCGGGTGGTGGCTAGTGGACGAGGGCGGCGGTGCGTCGACGCTCGAACACCTCGACATAGCCGGCGACCATGCGCTCGACCGAGAAGCGCTCGCGGACGTGCTCGCGACAGGCCGCTCGATCGATCTGATCCAACGACAACAGACCGTTGATCAGCTCGGCATCGCTGTCGCCGAGGAAGCCCGTCGATCCGTGCACGACGATCTCCGGTGCAGCACCCTGCGGGCAGCCCACCACGGGTGTGCCACACGCCATCGCCTCGACCATTGCCATGCCGAACGGCTCGCGCCAGCTGATGGGATTCAACAACGCCGCGGCCGATGCGAGCAGCTCGCGCTTTCCGGCGGCATCCACTTCGCCGAGGTAGATCACGTCGTCGCCGAGGTAGGGCTCGACGAACTCCTCGAAGTAGGCGACCTCGTGCGGCTCGCGCATCTTGGCGGCGATCCTCAGTTGGACGCCCGCGGCGCGAGCGACGGTGACGGCCCGATGCACTCCCTTGTTGGGAGTCATCCGGCCGAGCAGAGCCACGTATCCCCCGTCGCCCGCGCCGAACGGGTAGTTCTCGACGTCGATGCCGTGGTGGACGACGGCGTCGATCGGTAGATCCGTCGACGAAGCGTGCGAGTGCGAGATGGCAACCAGGGCAACCCGTGGCACCACTGCGGCGTAGATGGCGTTGTACGTCCGGTTGAAGGGATTGTGGTTCGTCGTGACCACAGGCAGCTGCGGGAACCGCGCCGAGTACAACGGCCCGGCCAGGGTGTGGTCGTGGACGACATCGGCGTGTTGCACGAACTCGTACGCGCCGATCGCATGCTCCAGCTCGATGCTCATGCGGCCCATCCGCACGGTGTCCTCGGCGGGGATCACCGACGCCTTGGGCACCGGACATTGCGAATCAGGATGACAGACCATCAGGACCTGGTGACCGGCATTCTGCAAGCCGCGGGCGAGCTCGTCGAGCACGGCCTCCGTTCCACCATATGCCGGAGCCGGGATCGGCAGCCAGGGTGGGGCGATGATCGCGATGTCCATGTGTGTTGTGCTTTCTCGCGGCGGCCTAGCGGATCGGCCGAACCGTGTCGCCGGCTGCAACATCGACGCTGTCGGACTGCAGCGGCAGATCGCCGGCACGAACCGCGGTCGATTGCAGACGGTTCAAGAAATTACGCGCCCAGCGGTGCACGTCGTTGTACTTCACCGCGTCGCGCATCGTCTTCATCCGTGCGGCGACCTCGACCTGCGGCATGTTGATGGCCGTCACAAGGGCACGCTTGATGGCTTCGATGTCGTAGGGATTCACGATCAAGGCACCGTCGAGGTCCTGCGCTGCACCGGCGAACTCACTGAGGATCAACGTGCCGGCGAGGTCGCCTCGCGCGCCGACGAACTCCTTGGCAACGAGGTTCATGCCATCGGCCAACGAGGTGACGACCAGCGAGTCGGCAGGACGCGGAACCACGCGGCGACGTCGACCTCGTCGAGCGACGAGTCCATGTACACCACCGGGACAGAGCCATCGGCGCGCTGGTGCCTCGTGTTGATCGCCTCGATCAGCGATTCCACCTCGTCGCGTTCGTCCTCGTAGGCGGCGACATCGGACCGGCTCGGTACGGCAACCTGCACGAAGGCACACCGCTGTGCATCGAGCGTTCCGTCGTCGAGGAGCTCGCCGAATGCCTTGAGCCGTTGCGAGATCCCCTTGGTGTAGTCGAGACGATCGATGCCGAGGAAGATCGATTCGACATCGACCTCCTTGCGGTGGCGCGCCGCATCTGCTTCGGCGTCCTCACCCAACTTGCTCCAATGGTCGAAATCGATGGAGATGGGAAATGCATCGACATCCACCGTGTGAACTCCGTCGAAGAGGATGTTGTTGCGGACACGCGCACCGACCAGCCGATCCGCGGCTGCCATGAAGTTGTCGGCGTCTTCTGGCACCTGAAAGCCCAGGACATCGGCGCCGAGCATCCCTCGGATCACTTCTTTGCGCCACGGCAGCATCGAGAACAGCTGCGCATTCGGGAACGGGATGTGCAGGAACAGCCCGATCCGAAGATCCGGGCGCTTGGCACGGATGATGGCCGGGGCGAGCAGCAGGTGGTAGTCGTGCACCCACACCGTTCCGCCGTGCGGAGCGATGCGGCAGACCTCGGCAGCAAATCGTCGGTTGACGATCCGGTACGAGTGCCACCAGGCACGATTCAGTTCGACGCGACGCAACCGCCCGTGGAACAACGGCCACAGGATGGCGTTGGCGAATCCCTGGTAGTAGCGCTCGAGGTCCTCAGAGGACAGCGCAATGGGGTGAAGTCGCAGGTCACCGTAATCGAACGGCTTTGGCCGCCCAGCTTCAGGACCTGCCCATCCGACCCACTGTGTTCCTGCTGCGGTGACCGATGACAAGGCGGACGCCAAGCCCCCTGGACTTGGATTGAGCTGCCCATCTCCTTTGACTTCGACCGGGAGCCTGTTGGCTGCCACGACGAGTCCTTTCATCACTACAGGCCTTTCAACTCTTCGATCAAGCCCGCCCCTTGTACCCGATCGTACCCCGCGCGAAACCCGGCGCCTCCCAATGTTCATGTCCCGGACACATTGCGAGTAATACTGCGTCGTGAACGAGATGGTGATCGCGGTCGATGTCGATGGGACGCTGTACGACGGTGTCGGTGTCGACGACCTGGCAGTCGCTGCGCTGCGCCGGGCGAGGGCCGACGGGCACACGATCGTCATCGTCACCGGCCGGCGCTGGGAGGAATTGGGTCACGTCGTGCCGACCGTGGTCGAGCTCACCGACCGAGTCGTCTGCGAGGAAGGCGGCGTGATGGTCGACGTCAACAGTGGACAGATCACCCTGCTGGCCGATGCCGTCGAGCCACACCTGCTTGCCGCTCTCGTCGCTGCAGAGGTACCAGGACTCGACGTCGGTCATGTGGTGATCGGAGCACCGACCGCATGGCTCGACGTCGTCACCGAGGTGCGCGACAGCGTGCACAGCAACAGGGTGATCATCACCAACAAGGGCTCGATCGCGTTGACCCCAGCAGGCTGCAACAAGGCGTCGGGATTCCGCGCCGCGATCGCCGACCTCGACCTCGGTGGCCGCTCGATCCTGGCAATCGGTGACGCAGCGAACGACCTGCCCATGTTCGGCATCGCCGACGTCGGTGTCGGTGTCGCTAACGCTGACGACGCTGTGCGAGCTTCCGGCGTGCCGCTGACCACGGCCAGTTTCGGGTCCGGCGTCGCGGAGGCTCTTCATCGCTTTGTTCCGGCGGCGGATTAGCCGCACCGTTGGTCTCGCCCAACGTGGGCAATGGTTGATCGACGAGCAGCTCACGAACGCTGGCAACACCGTCGTCGACACGCACGTTGAAACGCCGGTCGACCAGGCGAACGCCGGCGAACAACAGGTCGTCCTCGATCGCACCTGGGATCGGATCGACCTTCAAACCGACGACGTCGTCCGGCTCGAGGCCCAACATGATCCGCAGCAACAGGAAGGGAGTCGCCGCCGCCCACGCCTGAGGTGAGCACGACGTGGGGAACGGAATCGGTGTCTCGACATCCACACGATCGAGCCCGCTGAACAGCTCCGGCAATCGGCCCTGCCAGGCTTCTGACGCGGCGAGCAGACCGTTGGCGACGATCAGCGCTTCCGAAGCGAAGCCATACGCCTTCAGCCCCGCCGCGCACAGCGCGCCATCGTGCGGCCAGACGGTGCCGCAGTGGTAGCTCATCGGGTCGTACGCCTGCTCGTCGTCGGCGAGGGTGCGAATCCCCCAGCCATTCCACATCTGTGGTGACATCAGACGCTCGGCGACCAACGCGGCGCGGTCGTCGTCGACGATGCCGCTCCACAGGCAATGCCCCATGTTGGAGGTCAGCGAGTCGACTGGCTCCTTGTCGGGCCCGAGGGCGACTGCGTACCACCCGTGCTCCTCGAGCCAGAAGTCCCGGTTGAACCTCGCCTTCAGCTCCTTGGCCATCTGCGAATGGCGCGCCGCCACGTCCGGTATCGCCCAGCCGAACAGCGATCGCAGCGCGGGCTCGATGTGCGGCGTAGGCGTAGCCCTGCACTTCGCACAGGGCCAGCGGGGCTTCGGCGACCCGGCCGTCGCGATAGCGGATGCCGTCGTTCGAGTCCTTCCAGCCCTGGTTCGTGCAGCCCTCGGTCGGAGGTCTTCAGATACTCGATGTACCCGTCGCCGTCGCGGTCGCCGTACTGCTCCATCCACTGCAGCGCGCGATCCGCGTGGGGGATGAGCCTGCGCAACGAGTCCTCGTCGAGCCCCCACCGACTGAGCTCGCCGAGCAGCACGACGAAGAGCGGCGTTGCATCGGCAGAGCCGTAGTACGTGCTGCCACCGGTGAGTGTCGGCTCGTCGACGCCGAGGTACCGGGTCTCGTGCATGATGCGCCCGGGCTCTTCCTCCGTGATCAGATCCAGCTGCGTTGCCCTGCAATTCGGCGAGCGCCTCGAGCACGCCGATGGCCAAGCGTCGGGTCGATCGGCAACGCCATGTATGCACTGATGAGCGCGTCGCGGCCGAACAGTGTCATGTACCACGGCGCCCCGGCGGCGATCACGGGTTTGCGCCGACCCGTGGGATCGTGCAAACGCAGCGCGCCGATGTCTTCGATCGATCGGTCGAAAGCTGCGCTGAGCTGACGATTGGCGGATCGCAACTTCGGAACCGACGACAGCCATCCCTCGTTTCGCTTGTTTGCGTTGGGGAGGTTGGGATGGTGATGGCGCCGTTCGATCCACGAGCTGCCGAGAGCCACGGTGAGGTCGAGCTGCAACATGCACACGGCGTGACGCTCGATGGTGACATTCCAGACGAAGCCGTGCGTCGACACGCTGACCGGTGGACCGTCGACGCTGAGCTCGGCCTGGCGATGGACGTCGCCGAGCCGCCAGCCGAACAGCAAGCTGTGGTCCTTGACCTCCAACGAGTGCTCGCCCTCGCTGCTGGGCCGCCCTTCTTTGATCGCGAAGACATCGGCGAAGTCGGCGGCGACTTCGAGCTCCACGGTCGCCGACACCGTCTCCGCACTGGTGTTGCGCAGTTCGATCTGCTCGTGCCAGACCGACCCCAACTGGCGGCGGCGGACCACGAGTATCCGCGGATCGTTCTGGTGATGGGCAATCGATCTGCCGACGAACGTGCATCCGCTGGCATCCGAGAGGCTGACCGCCAGCGATTCGACCGTCCTGCCGCCGACCAGCAGCCGGGCTTGGCTGAGCACGCGCATGTCGGCGAAGAACACGCCGTGTGTGGGGTTGGTGCTGAAGTCTCCCGACCGACCGCTGAGGCAGAAGGTCTGCCCATCGACGAGCGTGATGAGGCCGGTCGGGTCGCCGAGACTTGTCGGCTCGCTGGCGAGCACCCACGGACTGGGCTGCGAATGTCCGGCGTTCATTGCTCCATCCTGGTCGACAGGCGCACCTCAGCGTACTGCGGTCGCCATTTGCGGGCCTCGACCGCGGCGACGATCTGCTCGTCGCCGAGTGGTTGGGCGAGGCCCTCGGCCACCGCTTGTCTGGCCACCGCCAGCGCGACCGCATCGGCCACCTCTCCCACTTGTGCGAGTGAAGGCAGCAACGTCGCCGGCACCGTGAGGTCCCTGGGTGCGATCGATCCAATAGCCGTCGCGGCCGCACTCAGCATCGTGTCGCTCACCTCGGAAGCCCGGACGGCGATCACGCCGCGCCCGAGGCCCGGGAACAGATAGAGGTTGTTGACCTGCGTCACTGGGTGATACCGGGCACCGACCAGCGTCGCCGGAAACGGGCTCCCCGTTCCGACCAACGCTCGACCGTCGGTCCAGGTGAGCACATCCGCCGGAATGCACTCTGCCCGCGGCGTCGGGTTCGACAACGGCAGCACGATCGGACGAACGTTGCCGTCGGCCTGGGCGCGGATGACGGCTTCGGTGAACACGCCGGGCTGGCCGGTGACCCCGACCAGCGCGTGCGGCTCGACGTGCCGAACGACCTCCAGCAACGACACGTGGCCATCGCTGTCGGCGAGCTCGGCGATCGATTCCCACGGCCGGATGAAGTCCGCTTGGAAATCGTGCACGTCTTCGAGTCGATCGTGTAGCAACCCGTCCCGGTCGACGAGCCAGCACCGCTGTCGAGCCTCTTCGATGGGCACGCCGGCCGAGACGAGCGCCCCGACCGCTTGCCGGGCGATGCCGACGCCGGCGGACCCGGCCCCGACGATCACGACGCGGACGTCGGCGAGCGGCGTCGCGCTGATGCGCATGCCTCCGACGATCGCCGCGACAGCGACGGCCGCCGTGCCTTGGATGTCGTCGTTGAACGAACAGATCCGGTGGCGATGGGCATTGAGCAATCGGTTGGCGTTGCGTTGAGCGAAGTCCTCCCACTGCAGCAGCACGCCCGGGCAACGATCGTGGAGCGCTGTCACGAACGCATCGACCAACTCGTCGTACTCCGCATCGCGCAAGCGATGATGCCGCCAACCGAGGTACAACGGGTCGGACAGCAACGCCTCGTTCTCCGTTCCGACGTCGAGGAACACCGGCAGTGTGCGCTCAGGGTCGACACCGCCGACAGCGGTGTAGAGGGCGAGTTTTCCGATCGGAATCCCCATGCCGCCGACACCGAGGTCGCCGAGGCCGAGGATGCGCTCGCCGTCGGTGACGACGACGACATCGATGCCCGTGTCGGGGTCGCCGGCGGTGGGCGACAGCGCGTTGTCGAGCAACTCCGGAATGCGGTGCCGATCGGGCCAGGCCACGTAGAGACCGTGTTCGCGACGGTAGGTGCGTGACCATTCCTGGCAGGCGAGCCCGACCGTCGGTGTGTAGACGATGGGCAACAGCTCCTCGAGGTTGTCGACGAGGAACCGGTAGAAGAGCACCGAGTTGGTCGCCTGCACAGCCCGCAGGAAGATGTGGCGGGCGAGGTCGCCATGGGCCGCGTCGAACTCGGCTCCTGACGCGATCCAACTGCGTGCCGAGGTCTTCGACCACCGGCGGCAACAGCCCGTTCAGACGGTACGCGTCGCGTTCTTCGGCGGTGAATGCTGTGCCTTTGTTGTGATACCTGTTGGCGAGCAATTGACGGCCAACGAGCACGGTCCGAAGCTACCAGGCACGCTCCGGCGACCATCTTGCTCGCGACGGACCACGAACTACATTGAGGACATGCCCAGCACCACCGTCCCCGGAAGCCACGCCCGCGCCGTACGAGTCAACGCCGGCGAGACCGTGCGGGTCGTCAACACCCACGGCACGCAAGTCGTCGACTTCTGGGCCTTACGCGCCGATCGTCCGGAGATCGCGATGTCGATGCAGCACTCGCGGATCGGCTGGCGCAACCTGCGGCCACGCGCCGGCGACGAGATGCTCGACGAGGAGCGCAACGTCATCATGACGATGGTCGAGGACACCAGCCCGGGCGTCCACGACACCGTGATCGCGGCATGCGACCCATTCCGGTATGCCCAGCTCGGCGCCCCGCCCGATCATCGATCGTGCTGCACCAACTTCGCCGAAGCGTTGGCCGATCTGTCGATCACGCGCAGCTCTCCCGTGCCGGCTCCGTTGAACCTGTTCATGAACATCCCGTGGGACCTCGATGGCAACATCTCGTTCGAACCGACGGTGTCCGCACCGGGCGACAGCGTGCTGTTCCGCGCCGAAGTAGACACGATCGTCGTCGCGTCCGCGTGCCCGCAGGACATCGTGCCGATCAACGGCCCCGGCGGCGGCACACCGGTCGATGTCGAGCTGATCAGTTCGGCTGGATGACACCTTCGAGATCGATCACCACGTCGGTCGCCACGCTGCTGAACACACAGAACTGACTGGAGCCTGCGGTCGAGACGAGGGCGCGGTTGGCAACGATCGCGCCGGCGACGAAGTTGACGTTGGAGACCGTGGGAACGGTCGCACCGCACGGATACAACGTCAGGAACCCGTCCAGCGATGGGTCGACAGCGGTGACGTTGACGATGGCTGCGACCCCCACGACGCCGACCTGCACGGGCAGGGTCTGACCCGCGGTGAGCCGATCGGTCTGGCGCGTGTCGATGATGCGGACCGGGTCGACTGCACTCGCTGATCCACCTGTCGGGCTGTGCGTCGCCTGTAGATCGACGATCACATCGGTGCCGGTGCTGGCGTACACGCACAGCTGGTGATCGCCCAACGACACGGTGGTCGAGGCGGCGACGTTGCGCCCGGTGGTGACATTGAGGTTCGACGTCGTCGGTGGGAGCGCGATGGTGGCGCAAGGGCCCGGTAGCACGCTGACAAACCCGGCACCCGAGGGGTCGGCTGCCGTGACATTCACGGTCGCTGCTGTTGCCGTCGGGTCTGCGGCGAGAACGGGACCGAGATCGACGGTCAGCACTTGACCCGCGCCGAGTCGTTGCTGGGGAGCCGTCAAGGCTTGCCGCTGACCCGGCCGGGTGTCGACCAATCGAACTGGATCCATTGGGGTCGTTCGCAACCCGGCGGGGCCGATCCATCCGCTGACGTCGACGAGCACGTCAGTCGTCTGCGACGCGTACACGCACAGCGAGCCTTCGCCCAGACGGACCACCGCCGAGTTGGCAACGGTCGACAGCGCGTCCGCATTCACCGTCGACGCGAACAGGGAGCGTCGTGCCACACGGGAACGCTGTCAGGAACGTGTCGGCGCACGGCTCGACCGCCGTGACGGAGACGACCACCGCAGTCGCGTCGAGCGGTATGCCGTTGGCACCGGCCATCGGCACGCTCAACATGCGTCCGCCACCGAGCTTGCCGGCCAGATCTCGAGTGTCGACGGCGCGTACCGGTCGGGCCAGCAGGTTGAGACCTCCCGATGTCGGGACGGTGTTGCTGACGCCGCTGGGCACTTCGGTGCCCGACAACACTTCGCTGGTGCAGCGCGCTGGACCGAGCGCGTCGAGTGCGTCGCCGATCAGTTCACCCATCGCCGCGGACGCCTGTCCACCGAGATGGATCCCGTCGGCGGAGAACCAACTCGCCGGCATCCCAGCGCTCCGCGTCGCCCAGTCGGCGATCACCAATTCCGGGTCGGTGCGGCTCCGAAGGATCGCGTTGCTCTGTCGGAATCGCTCCGCGTTTCCCGCGCCGCCCGCCTCGCGGTAGGTCAACCAGATCACATGGGCGATGCCTTGCCGGCGAGCCTCGGCGAGCATCACATCGACGGCTGCGCCGACGCCGAACTCGCCGTTGGGTGGATCGTCGTACCCGGCTGCGACCACCAGCGCACGGTCGTACTGACCGGCGCGCGAGCGCAGCACGGTGATCGCGTTCGTCGGGGCCGAGCCCGGCGGAATCCGACAGCTGGTGGTGATCAGCCGCCTGCATCCGGCGCTGTCGAGGATGAACGAATGCCGGGCAGCCAGCGCTGCCCGACCGGCTGCGCTGTACGGCTGCGCCAACCCGTTGAGCACCGAGTCGCCGATCAACAATGCCTCGACCGGCGCCGTCGCCGCGTGGGTGACCTCCGGTCGGCTGCCGGGGAGAGGCGACACCACGACAGCACCCAGTAGCGCCATGACCACGACGCGTGCCACATTCTGCAAAACACCTGGTCGTGCCACCATTTCTTGCATTTCAAGACACCTTAGCCTTGGGTCTTCAGTCCTACGCCGATTGACCTATTGGCCGCAGCCCGCGTCTTCCTTACGATTCGAGTACGGGGCCGGTGCCTGACAACACCGGCGGGACAATTCGGGACGGAAAACTGAGATGAGTACGACGAAGGCGTTGGCTGTCGTGGCTGTCAGCCATCAGCGCGCTCCTTAGGGATCCTCGAACAGGTCAATCTCGATTCCGAGGGATGCGCCGCACTGGCGCGTTTGCTCACCGCGATCGACGGAATCAGCGAAGCAGTCGTCGTGTCGACCTGCAATCGCACCGAGCTGTATCTCGCCGGCGATGCACCCGACGCAATTGCCGCCGTCACCGCACTGACGATCCACGTCGGCGCTCGCCCCGGTTCACTCGACGAGTACGTGCGTCACGCTGCCGGGTGCAATGCCGCGTTGCATCTCTTCCGGGTCGCGGCAGGACTCGAGTCGCGCGTCGCCGGTGAACGCGAGATCCTCGGACAACTCAGGTCGGCAATCGCCGTTGCGCGTGAAGCCGGCACGGTCGGTTCACATCTGGATTGCATGTTCCGTTCAGGGATCGCTGTCGGCCGACGCGCACAGCAAACAGATCCGGATGCGCCTTCGTTGTTGCCCCAGCTCGGTCTCAACGCAGCGCACATCGACGAGACGCAAGCCGGCGGACTGACCGTCGTGATGGGTGCCGGACAGATGGCAGCGGCGACCGTCCGCGAGTTGGTCGCCCGCGGCATGGACTACGTCGTATGTGCTCGCCGACAGGAGCGCGCCGCCGTGCTCGCTTCACGACCCGAGCAAGTCGTGGCCTTCGACGAACTGCACGCTGTTCTCGATCGCGCCGATGTCGTCGTGTGCGCCACCGGTGCCCGGACGCCTCTCCTCACCGGGGCAGACGCCGAGTTGGCGATGGCGCGACGCCGCCGGGCGCCCCCTCGTCATCGTCGACCTCTCATTGCCGAGAAACGTCGACCCCGCTGCAGGACGCGTGCCCGGGCTGCGCCTCCTCGACCTCGAGGATCTCGTCTCCGGTAGTTCTGTTGTCGAGCTTCGTCGCCGCACCGAGATCATCGACGAGGAGTTCGATCGCTTCAGCTCGTGGCTTGCCGGGCAGCATGCCGGGCACATGATCGCCGCATTGCACAGCGGCGTGTATGCGCAGTGCCGCGAGGCGCTGTCGACCAGTCTCGACGTCGGCATCGTCGCCACGACGATCGAAGCAGCGGCGCGCAGCGTTGCCGGAAGGTTGCTACACGCACCCACGATGAACCTCAAGGCAATGATGGCCAAGGGTGACGAAGCCGGCGCTGCCGCAATCCTTGCCGCGTTCGGCATCACCGGTTGGCAACAGCCTGCGAAGCACGACGAGGTCGCACCGAGAGGTCTCGACCTCCGTCCGGTCAGGCTCGCCGGCCAGCCCGGTCATCGACGCCACGAGGTCGGTCGGGTTCGCCGACGCACGCCCTCGGGCTCACGACTGGCCAGTTGATTCGAGACAGATCGACGCGGTGCGCATTCACCGCTGCCCGCAGCCCTCAGTGTGCGTAGGGTTGCGTTTTGATGAGCCAGGCCGACGTCCTCACCGTTGAGGCTCGTCAGTCTCCGTGGTCGCCGCTGAAGTACCCGGTGTTCCGGGCGCTGTTCATCGCCCAGCTCGCGTCGAACATCGGCACGTTGATGCAGAACGTCGGGTCGGCGTGGCTGATGGGCGATCTCGGCGCGTCGGCGTTCCTGATCGCGCTCGTGCCGACGGCGAGCATGCTCCCGGTGTTGATCGTCGGCTTGCCCGGCGGCGCGCTCGCCGACATCTTCGACAGGCGCCGGCTGTTGATCGGCGGCCAGTTGTGGATGCTCGCGTGCGCGGCGTTGCTCGCCGTGTTGACGTTTGCCGACGTCGTCACGCCGGCCAGCCTGCTGGCCCTCACTTTCGGTCTCGGTCTCGGCTCGGCGCTCACCTTCCCGGCGTTCCAAGCCATCCAGCCCGATCTCGTTCCGCCCAGCGAGTTCCGTCAGGCCTTCGCTCTGGGAACGTTCACCTTCAACGTCGGGCGAGCCATCGGTCCGGCCATCGGCGGCCTGGTCGTCGCGCTCGCCGGTCCGGCGTGGGTGTTCCTCCTCAACGCGGTGTCGTTCCTCGCGATCGTTGCTGTCCTGGTGTGGTGGCGGCGACCGCCGAAGAGCAACGACATGCCTGCGGAGACCTTCAGCGGGGCGATGCGGGCAGGCCTTCGGTACGCCGTCCATGCACCCTCCCTGCAAGCGGTGCTGATTCGCACGGCACTGTTCACGTTCCCGGCAGCCGCACTGCAGGCCTTGCTGCCGGTCGTGGCACGCAGCCGCCTGCACCTCACCAGTGGCGGGTACGGAGTGCTGCTGGGGTGCTTCGGCATCGGTGCCGCAGGCGCGGCCGTGATTCGTCCGAGGCTCGACGAACGATTTCATCACGACCAATTGCTCCTCGGATCCTCCGTGGCGCTCGCCGCTGCCTTGGTGGTGGAGGGAACGATCCAAACGAGGTGGGCCATCGGCCTGGCGATGCTCGTCGGTGGATTGGCGTGGGCTACGGCATTGACGAGCACCGGCGTGTCCGCATTCGCAGCGTTGCCGGAGTGGGTGCGCGCCCGCGGCATGGGCCTGTACATGCTCGTTCTGTCGGGGTCAGTCGCCTTCGGCAGCGCAGCCTGGGGCGCGCTCGCCGAATCGACATTGACCGGCGCGCACGTGATCGCCGCCGTGGCTCTCGTCGGGAGCGCAATCATCGGCGGACGGTGGCCATTGGGGTCGATCGCCCGTTTGGATCTGACGTTGCTCCCAACTGTCGATCCGACCGTCACCATCGTGCCGCACCCGACCGACGGGCCCGTCTTGGTGACCGTGACATACGACGTACCCGGCGAGGACGTGCACGAATTTGCGGATGCAATGCGCCTGGTGGAGGACCATCGGCGGCGCACTGGCGCTTACCGATGGGGACTGTTCCGCGACCTCGCCGCACCGGAGCAATTCATCGAGACGTTCGTCGTCGAATCGTGGGGCGAGCACCTGCGCCAACATCGACGCATCACCGTCAATGGCGACCGCTTCCTCGAGCCGGTACGCCGCTACATCCGCGACGATGCGGATGTGGTGGTGACCCACTACCTGTCCGTGTACAGCGCAGCAGGCCAGAACCAGGTCGGCCACGATTGGCCGGAGACGATCTGATCGCTGAGTTTCTCGGTAAACCGGACAGCGATTGACCGGTTCAATCAGGCATAGTTGCTGGTATCCCGCTACCGAAGGAGACGTCGAGATGCCCGGAGACACACCAGCAGCCAAGGGCGAGCGCGCCAACCTGCTCGCCTGCCTCGAGCAGCAGCGCAACTGCATCCGACTGACAGCCTTCGGCCTCACCGACGCACAAGTTCGGGCGACTCCGACGGCGAGCGCGTTGAGCATCGGTGGTCTGCTCAAGCACACGGCGAGCGCCGAACGCAGCTGGATCGACAAGGTCGCGCTCGTCCCCCCGGAACCGTTCGACCCGTCCGGCTACGGCGACAGCTTCGTCATGCGTCCCGACGAGACGCTGCAGGATCTGCTCGATGCGAGCATCGAATGTGGTCGTTACACCGAAGAGGTCATCGCCGGAGTTGCGGACCTCGGCCAAGACGTGCCGGTTCCCAAGGACGTGCCCTTCTTCCAGAAGGATCTCGATGCATGGGAGGTGCGCTGGGTGCTGTGCCACCTCATCGAAGAGCTTGCCCGGCACGCCGGCCATGCCGACATCATCAGAGAGCACATCGACGGCGGCACGATGCACGCGATCATGGCGACCGCCGAGAACTGGCCGGAGGAACCCTGGCTGCAGCACTGGAAGCCGACCGGCGACCAGGTCATCCCGACGTAAGACACGGGCCGCGGATCAGGACTTGCGCAGCGGCGGAAACCGGGTCGGGAGGCCCTTCGCAGCGACCTGGAACAGCGGCACAGGCTCGGGCAGACCGCGCAGCTTGTGTGTGCCGAGCGCTTTGAACCTGACGTCGTTGGGCGTCGACCCCTTCACGCCCTCGCGGGTGTTGGCCGATGCAACGACCTGCCCACCGTGCCCGACGGCCGTGATCCGCGACGTCGTGTTGACATCCATGCCGATGTAGTTGTCGTCGGTCGAGGTCGGGTAGCCGCTGTGGATGCCGATTCGAACGCGCACATCGAGCCCGTCGAGCCATGTGCGCCCCATCAACTCGCGCTGCACGCAGATGGCCGCGTCGATCGCCGAACGCGGCGACTCGAACACGGCGAAGAACTCGTCGGCGCGGGCTTCGACAGCGTGGCCGCCGGTGTCGGCAACACCCTGACGCAGGATCGCCCAGACGCCATCGATGATCTCCCGGTAGCGCGGGCCCAATTGGCGTACCAGTGCAGTCGAACCCTCGATGTCGGTCATCATCATGGTCACGAAGCCCGAGGGCAGTTGCACCACGTCGCCGCGCTCGCCGAGAGCCCGCTCGGATTGCAACTGGCCGGCAATGAAACCGATCGGAACGATCTTGAACTTCTTGGCAGCGTTCAGCAGCCGCATCCGTGCCTGCTCGCGGGCGGCTTCGTCTTCGAACGGGACCTGCCCGAACCGCACCAACGCGTTACGAACGTGAGCAGCGTCGTGGATGGGTAGCCGGCGCTTGCCGTGCGAGTCGATGTACGCAAACGCACGGTCAGGCAGACCGGCCCGCTCCTTTGGGTCGAGGCGGGGCATGCGCCGACGATACCAAGAGGGTGTTACACGGCTCCGTGAGACTCGACACAGTCGTCGAGGGTCGGGTCAGCGGACCGGGCGGTATGTGCAGACGAGGACGCCGGTGCTTGCCGTCGTGGTCGACACGAGCTCCATCGGGCGGGCTTTGCCGTCGTCGGGGAAGAGACGCTTGCCGCCGCCGATCAAGATCGGTTCGATCATCAACAGGTACTCGTCGACGAGATCGTTCTCGACCAGTTCTCTGACCAGCATCGGGCTGCCCATCACCACCAGATCGCCACCGTCGATCTCGCGCAGCCGGCGCACCTCGCCGACCGCGTCGTGGGGCGGCAGCAGTGTGGAGTTCGACCAGAAGAGGTCCTCCTGGTCGAGGGTCCGTGAGGCGACGTACTTGGGGATCGAGTTCATCTGATCGGCGAACTCGTCGCCGGCGCGATCGGGCCAGGCGGCAGCCATCGTCTGCCACGTGCGACGACCGAACAGCAGTGCGTGGGCATTCTGCATGACCGCGCCGATCGCCGGACCGAGCGTCGCCGGATCGAAGTACGGATGCGACCAACCGCCGTGGGCGAAGCCGCCGTCGGTGTCCTCGTCCGGTCCGCCAGGCGCCTGCACGACGCCGTCGAGGCTCATGAAATCACTGGTGACGACTCTCATCAACTTCTCCCTTCCTGGAGAGCGTTCCACACTCGAAGGGGCGAGTACGGAAGATCGAGGTGCTCGACGCCGAACTCTCGCAGAGCATCGAGCACCGCGCTCTGCAACGCCGGCGTTGCGACCACAGTTCCGGACTCCCCTACACCCTTCACACCGAGTGGGTTCCAGGGCGATGGCGTCTCCATCTCGTACGTTTCGAAGCTCGGCAGCTCGGCCGCGGACACCAGTGCGTAGTCGGCGAAGTTGCCGGTCTTGGGCACGCCGTCGTCGTCGTAGACCATCTCCTCGTACAGCGCGGCAGCGACCGCCATCGCCAGCCCGCCGTGCACCTGCCCCTCTGCCAACTGCGGCTGCAACAACGTTCCCGCATCGTCGACGGACACGAGCGATCGCACCCTGACCGCACCGGTCTCGATGTCGAGCACGATCGTCGCGACGCACGCTCCGAACGCGAACGTTCCGGAGCCGCCCTCCGGCTTGAACCGATGCTCGGCAGAGAGCGGTCCGATGTCGAGCCAGCCGACATCGCGCGCCGGTGTGCCGGCGACATGGAATCGACCCGTCTCACGGTCGAACACGATGTCGGCGGCCGCAGCTTCCAAGTAGTTCGGCCGCGGCAGTCTTGCCGAGTTCGATCACATCCTGCGCAGCCCCGAACGAGGCCGACCCGCCCAGCTGCGCCGACCGCGAGCCAATGGTGCCGCCACCAAACGGAGACACGGCCGTGTCGCTGTGCAGCACGCGTACACGATCCGCGGGTATTCCCAGCTCGTCACCGACGACGGCCGCGAACGTGGTCTCGTGCGCCTGACCGTGTGGCGATGTGCCGACCACCAGCGTCACGGTGCCGTCGGCTGCCAGCGGCCACCGATGCATCTTCGCCTTCTCCCCCGCCCGTGATCTCCACGGTGCAACTGACGCCGATGCCCAACCGGGTCGATCCGCCACGCCTCGCGCGAGGTCGGCCTGCTCGGCACGCAACGCGTCATAGCCGGCGGCTTCGACACACCGGTCGAGCGCCTCGATGTAGTTGCCGCTGTCGTAGGTCGACCCCACCGCGGTCCGATACGGGAAGACATCGGGCGGCACCAGGTTGGCGCGGCGCACGTCGACCGGATCGAGCCCGATCAGCGCCGCGAAGCGATCCATCGCCCGCTCGACATCGCACGATGCCTCGGGTCGACCGGCACCGCGCAGTGCCATGGTCGATGCGGTGTTGGTGGTGACGGATCGAGCACTGACCGCGCGCCGCGGGGAAGTCGTACACACCGGTGCCCGAGTTGCGCAGGTTGGTGGTGATGAACGTGCCCATTGCCGGATAGGCGCCGCTGTCCTGGACGGCCGCTGCTTCGTACGCGAGGACCTTGCCGTCGCGATTCCCGCCGATGCGGACGTGATGCATCGACGACCGACCATGGCCCATCGAGAGCATCGATTCGGACGCGTCTCCACCCAACGAACCGGTCGACCGAGCCGGCGCGACGCCCACACGACCACCACATCCTCGGGCTGGCATCCGTGACCCGCCCTTCGAGCCGAACCCACCGCCGACGTCGGGGGCGATGGCGCGCACCGTTCCCGGCTCGAGGCCGAGAGCGCATTCGATGACGTACTTGGCGCCCGCCGGTCGCTGCGAGCAGACCCAGATCGTGCAGCGTCCGTCCGGCCCCCACGCAACGGCCGCGGCACGGGGTTCCATCGCTCCGGCATGGAGTCGTGGATGGCGGATCGTGAACTCGTCGACGACTTCGCATTCGGCGAACGGATCGGTCTCGAACGGCAGGCTGCGTCCACTCGAACGACACGTTCGTATCGATGTGGTCGTGGACGACCACGTCGGCGCGCAGTGCATCCTCGAGATCGATCACCGGCGGCAATGCCTCGGTCTCGACGATCACCATCTCCGCGGCATCGACCGCCTGTGCTCTCGTCTCGGCCAGCACCACGGCGACGGGCTCGCCGACGAACCGCACGACGGTCTGCGCCATCATCGGACGGACCATCGCCTTGTTCATCATCGGCAGGCGCGGTGGCAGCACCCACACGTCGGTCAGGTCCGCCCCGGTCAACACGGCGGCGACGCCTGGCATCGCCGAAGCATCGGTCGCGTCGATCGAGACCAGTCGACCATGCGGTTCGATCGATCGAACGAACACCGCGTGGAGCGCGCCGTCCAGTTCGGGAAGGCGCAATCCGTCGATGAAGGTTCCTCGGCCGACGAGCAATGGGCCGTCCTCGCGACGGTCGGTGTGGGGAACGTGGGCGCTCACGGTGCGAATCTGTCACACACGGCGGCTCCGTGCGATCTCGGAGAGCCCGGCGCTAGTTCCAGAGCCTGGCCGACGCGATTCGCGCACCCTCCGCCAACGCCTCGAACTTCGGCCACACCACGGTGGGATGCACCTCCGGGGCGTAGCTGGCGCGCGACGAGAAGCCGCAGTCGGCGCCGGCGATGACGTTCTCCTTGCCGACGATCGAGGCGTAGTTGCAGATGTACTCGGCGATCAGTTCGGGGTGCTCGACGTAGTTGTTGGCGTGACCCAACAGACCGGGGATCAGCACCTTGCCGTCGGGCACACCGATCTCTTCGAGCTGGCGCCATTCGTGCATGTGCCGCGGGTTCATCACCTCGAACGAATAGGCACCGACGTTGAGCTTGAACGCGAACTTCATCGCGTCCTTGAGATCGATGTCGGTCAGGCGCGGGCCGTGGTTCAACCCGTAGCACGTGTGGTGACGAACCCGGTCTTCAGGGATGCCGCGCAGTGCATGGTTCACGATCTCGATGTGTTGTGACGCTGCCTTCTCGCGATCCTCGATCGACTTGGTCGGATCCGAGAGCGCACCGATCAGCCACGGGTCGTCGACCTGCAGGATGAACCCGGCGTCGACGATGCCCAGGTACTCCTCGCGCATCGCCTCGGCGACCGCCTGCACGTACTCCTCGCGGCTCGCGTAGTAGCGGTTCTCACCGAAGCCCGAGGGTCCGTTGGACGGCATGAAGATGTCGGTGACGTCGAGACCCTCGACCGCGGCTTTCAGGTTGTCGATGTCGATCTGCAACAACTCCTGACCGATGTACGTGATGGGACCGGTGGCAACGATCGTCTTGCGCCGGGCAACCGTCGACGCGTACTTCTTCATGTAGTCCGCGTAGTACTCCGGGAACATGTCGATTTCGGCCTTCCAGCTGGGCGGCTGTCCCTTCGGCGCTTCGTCCTCCTCGTACCCGCCGAGACGATCCTTGACGTAGTCGACGAACATCACCTTGCTCATCTCGCCGTCGGCGACGATGTCGATGCCGCACTCCACCTGGTGCCGCACGCGGTCGGCCACGGCGGCCTTCACCTCGCGTGCGTACGCCTCGTGGTCGTACGGGCGATCGTTCTCCTTCTCCTTCATGATGTCGAGCAGTGACACCGGTCGCGCCAGGCTCCCAACGTGCGTCGTCAAGATCCGGTCGGTACTGCGTTCCATCGTGTTCCCCTCCTGGACGCGCGCCCTGCGCGGTCGCCGCGTTGAACCTAATGGGGCGAGCCGCCGGCCGGAACTCTGGTGTTTGTGGGCGGCGAACGCTCGGGGATGATTTGGCCCCTCGTAGGATGCCGCGATGTTCGAACTGACCGCCGACCTGATCGCCGACTTGAAATCGATCGACACCCCGACCGTGTGCAACGCGCTGGAGATCCTGGTGCCCGAGCGGCAGGGATTCGGATTCACGACGCGGCCGCTGGTGTGCCTGCGACCGGACATCGGGCCGGTGGTCGGCGTCGCTCGAACCGCGACGATTCGTGCTGCGCATCCCAGTGAGCCCGGTACGGACCAGGCGTACGCCCGTGACGCGTACTACGCCTACATCGACGGCGGCCCGAAGCCCGCTGTGATCGTCATCCAGGACCTCGACGAGCCGGCGGGCTACGGCTCGTTCTGGGGCGAGGTCAACAGCAACATCCACAAGGGTCTCGGCTGCGAGGCGGTGATCACCAACGGCAGCGTGCGCGACCTGCCCGACATCGCCGAAGGGTTCCAGATGCTGGCCGACCGCGTCGGACCGTCGCACGCCTTCGTGCACGTCGTCGACTTCTCGCGACCTGTCACCGTCGCCGGGATGCGCGTCTCCGACGGCGACGTCATCCATGCCGACCAGCACGGTGCAGTAGTGATCCCCCACGCCGTGTGCACGCATGTGAAGGCCGCCGCAGCGTTGATCGCTCGCCGCGAGCGCGTGCATCATCAGTGCCGCACAGCAACCGGGGTTCGACATCGATGCCCTCCGCAAGGCGCAGCAGCAGTCCGCTCAGATCCAGTAGGTGCCGGAGTCGTTTCGGCTACGTGTGCAGTGGGTAATCGCGGCACATGCCGCGACCATCCTGGACCGGGTCCATCAGCTTCGGCCTCGTCAACGTTCCCGTGAAGGCCTACACCGCCGTGCGCGATCACGACGTGCACTTCCATCAGCTCGACAAGAAGTCTGGCTCACGAATTCGCTATCACAAGGTCGCCGAAGACACGGGTAAGGAAGTGGACAGCGACGACATCGTTCTGGGCTTCGAGCTGCGCAAAGGGAAGTACGTGACGTTCGACGACGCCGAGATGGAGGCGCTGCGTCCGGCGTCGACTCGGGCGATCGAAGTGACCGACTTCGTCGAGCTCGCCGAGATCGATCCGATCTACTACGAGCGCACGTACTGGCTCGCTCCCGATGGCGATGCGGCGAAGCAGGCGTACCAGTTGCTGCTCGCTGCAATGGAGCACGAGGAGCGGGTCGCGATCGGCAGCGTCGTGATGCGCGAGAAGCAGTACCTCGTTGCAATCCGCCCGGTCGATGGCGTGCTCGCGATGTCGACGATGCGATTCGCAGACGAGGTGGTTCCACGGTCGGAGATCGAGGCCTTGCCGCGCCGGAGCTCACCGGATCCGAAGGCGTTGAAGATGGCGACACAACTGATCGACGGGCTGTCGTCGGAGTGGCAACCGCAGCAGTATCACGACACCTACACCGAAGAGTTGCGTAACCGGATCAAGCGCAAGGACCACGGCAAGGAGGTCGTCGAGAGCGACGACAAGCCCGAGGGTCGGGTACTCGATCTGATGGCCGCGCTCGAGGCGAGCGTCGATGCCGCGAAGAAGGGCCGGACGCGCGCGCAAGGCGGCGCGTAAGACAACGGGCAAGTCGACACGCAAGACTGCGTAACCGATGGCCCCACGCTCGAAGGCACCGGAGCGGCTGAAGAAGTATCAGCAGAAACGCGACTTCGACAAGACGCCCGAGCCGGCCGGAGGACAAGCACCCGAGGAGAGCGGCAATCGCTACGTGGTGCAGCGACATCGTGCACGGGCGTTGCACTACGACTTCCGCCTCGAAGCCGGTGGTGTGCTGTTGAGTTGGGCTGTACCGAAAGGGCCGACACTCGACCCGAATGTGAAACGGCTCGCGGTGCACGTCGAGGATCATCCGCTCGAGTACTTCGACTTCGAGGGTGTCATCCCCGGTGGGCAGTACGGCGGCGGCGATGTGATCGTGTGGGATTGGGGAACGTGGTCGATCACCGACGGTGCGGACCCGATCAAGGCGACCGAGAAGGGCGACCTCCACTTCGACCTCGACGGCGAGCGACTGCACGGTCATTTCGCGCTGGTTCGCCGCGGCGCGCGGGGTGGCAAGGAGCAGTGGCTCCTGTTGCACAAGAACGACGAGTTCGCCGAAGTCGGTTGGGATGCGGAGGATCATCCGAAGTCGGTGAAGACCGGCCGGACCAATGACGAGGTGAAGGCGGCGCCCGCGGCAACCTGGTCCAGCTCCGACAGTTGGGTTGGTCCGAACGCCCAGGAAGCCGCGTCGCTCGACGACCTCGGCAAGAAGGGAACGTGGGCGTTCGGCGGCCACGAGTTGCAATTGACCAACCTCGACAAGGTGCTGTTCCCCGCTGAGGGATCGGGCCCGGCGATCACCAAGCGAGATCTCATCCGCCATTACGTCGACATGGCGCCGGCGATCATGCCGTACGTCGTCGGGCGACCGGTGAACCTTCATCGTTTTCCTGACGGCATCACCAAGCCGGGCTTCTGGCAGAAGGCGCTGCCACGCCACGCTCCCGACTGGCTCAGCCGCTTTCGATACGAGGATGCGCGACCCGGCGAGACGCAGGAGTACCTGGAGATCGACTCCCCCGCTGCGCTTGCGTGGGCGGCCAACAATGGCGCCATCGAGTTGCATCCGTGGACGTCGACGTCCGAGCATCCGCATCAGCCGACGTGGGCGATGATCGACATCGATCCGGGCGAATCGAGCGACTTCGAAGATGTCCTGGTGCTCGCCCGGCTCCATCGGACCGCACTCGAACATCTCGGTGTGAAGGCGATGCCGAAGCTGACCGGCCAACGCGGTGTTCAGATCTGGGTCCCCGTGGCGACGGGCTACACGTTCGATGACACCCGGGCGTGGGTGGAGCGGTTGTCGAGGCTCGTGGGCGACACGGTGCCCGACATGGTCAGTTGGGAATGGGGAGTCGCCAAGCGCGGCGGCCGCATCCGACTGGACTACACGCAGAACGCGATCAACAAGACCCTCGTTGCGCCGTTCAGCGTGCGACCGGCCGCCGGGCGCACCCGTGTCGGTGCCCATCTCGTGGGACGAGCTGGACGACCCCGAGCTGCATCCCGGACGTTGGACGATTCGCAACATCCAGGAACGTCTCACCTCCGTCGGCGACCCGCTTGCGCCGCTGATCGGCCTGCAGCAGCGGTTGCCGGCGCTGTAGTCAGCGGTTGATCGCCTCGATCGCGGGGTAGTCCAGCGTGATGACACCGATGCCAACCCCAGAGCCCCCTCCGACTCGGCCATTGCCTGATCTGCCGGACGAGCCCACGCCGATGCCGCAACCCGGCGATCCACCCTCCGAGTAGGCGCTCTAGTTGGCGACGGCGGATGGCGTCAGCGCCTCGGCTTCCACCGGAGATGTATCGACGGCCTTTGCAGGAGCAGCGATCAGTCGGCGCGCCCCTGTGTCGATCGACAATGCGATGCCGAGCAACGCGATGGCGACGATGCCGTCGAGCCACCAGTGGTTGCCGGTGGCCGACACGACCACCATGGTCAAGGCGAGGTGCAACAGGAAGATCCATCGCCACCGGCTCGTGCTGACCATGACGATCCCGAACGAAACGACGGCCGCCCACCCGACGTGGATGGACGGCATCGCTGCGAACTGGTCCGACACACCCGTTCCGACCGGGCCGTACAGCGACAACCCATAGTGCGACGCGAGGTCGATGTAGCCGAGGTCGGGCAGAAACCGTGGCGGTGCGACCCGGATGAATCGGAGCACGACGCAGAAGCCGGTGAGGATCGCGAGGGCATTGCGCCAGTGCGAGTACTGATCACGGTGCCGGACGAACAGCCAGGCAAGGAATGCGATCAGCGCAGGTACGTGGACGATCGCGTAGTAGTAGTTCGAGAAGCGGGCCAGCCAGTCGTACCTCAACACGAAGTGTTGCAACGAGAGCTCGGTGGGCATGTGCAGCGTGTGCTGCAAGCTGTTGATCTGGCGCCCTCGATCGATGGCACCCTCAGAGCGCGCCAGCGGCAGGACCCTGGCGAGCCGCCACACCGAGTACAGCCCGGCGAGGATGGCGACCTCGGTGGCCGCTGCCGCCGTCGCAGCACTGGCCCGCGTCGGTCGCGTCCGGCGCAGGACCAGCGCGATGACGAGCGCACAGTGCCGCGACCACGGCAGCCTGATCCCACGTCGGCCATTTCATCCCCGACAAGCCTGCCGTTCACAGACCGATCACGCAAACCGCCGTCTCCGGCGGCGAGCACCAGGACAGACCCGGTCGCGGTGATGCTCGGCGAACTTGCGGCCTCGATGGCGCCGATCCAATCCGTGCGCCAGTTGGACCCACGAGGTTCGACCGCCTTCAACTCCCACCACATCGTGTAGGCCACATCGGGGAGCACCGGGCGACGGTATTGCACGGTGAACTCGACACCGACGACTCCGAATCCCAGTCCGGTGAAGTAGCTCGGCAGCATGCACGCGTGAATGCCGGCAGCGTGTGGTCCGCAAGCGATCAGCGAACCGAAGCGCGACGCACGAGGCAGCATCGACATCGTTGTGCAGCGGGTTCCGGTCGCGGAGCAGCACCGCGCCGGCGACGATCGACTCGACATCCAGAAGGAGGTCGTCCTCGACCCGTTCACCAACCGAAACCGGACACGTCCACATCACGCCATCATGCTCGCCGAGCGCCGCCAACGTCAGACCAGGACGGGATCCTTCGTCGCGTCGGGCTCGATCGGATCGTGGTGACCCTCGATGTGGATGTGTGGAAGCAGGCGATCGAGCCAGCCCGGGAGCCACCAGTTGCGGTCGCCCAGCAGTTCCATCGTCGCCGGCACCAGCACCATGCGAACCAGGGTCGCATCGAGCAGCACAGCGACAGCAAGGCCGAGACCGAACACCTTCAACTCGCGACTGTCGCCGACGACGAATGCGGAGAACACGCAGACCATGATCAACGCAGCGGCGGTGATGACGCGGGCTGTCACGGCGAGCCCGTCGGCGACGGCCGTGGCGTTGTTGCCGGTGCGATCGAACTCCTCCTTGATTCGAGAGAGCAGGAAGACCTCATAGTCCATCGACAGGCCGAATGTGATCGCGAAGAGCATCATCGGGGCCCACGCCTCGACCGGCCCCGGTCGACCGATCTCGAAGAAGTCCTGTGCCCATCCCCATTGGAAGATGGCCACGATCACGCCGTACGCGGCACCCAGCGACAGCATGTTCATGACGACTGCCTTCAGTGGCACCAACAGACTTCGGAAGACCACCATCAGCAACAGGAAGCTGAGCACCAGTACCGCGGCGATCAGCAGGGGAAGTCGCTTGCCGAGATAGTCCGAGAAGTCGATGCTGGCGGCCGTGAACCCGCCGACACGCACGTCGACACCGGTCGCCGGCAACTCCGTCGAGCGGAGGCGGTTGACGAGATCCGTGGTCTCCTTGTCCTGCGGAGAACTGTCGGGGAACACCTGCCAGGACCACGTGTCGGGCGCGAGTTGCTTGCCCTTCGTCGCGAACGCAATGTCGTTGTCGTGATGCGTGGCTTCGTCGACGGTCTTCACATCCAAGAACGTGACCTTGGGATCGGTGCTCACGAGGATGAGTGGTCCGGTGCCGCCGGCGCCGAAGCCTTGGGAGATCAGGTCGTATGCCTTCCGCGCGGTGTTGTCCTTGCTGAGGTTGCCGGTGTCGCCGAACCCCAGACGCATCGAGGTCAACGGCGCAGCGAGCACCAGCAGCACGATGACCGCGAGCAGCAACGGGGGCCACGGGCGACGTTGGATGAACCGGCTCCACCGGTACCAGTAGTGCTCGGTGCGTGGCTTCGACGGACGGTGCGGAAGGTGCGTGCGCAGCGACCGCCCGAACGGCATCATGCTGATCCCCATCACGACCGCTGCGAAAGCGAACGCACCGAGTAGGGCGAGCAGTAGAGGGATGGCGGTGAAGACACCGATCAGGGACAGCACCACGAACACGCTGACCGCGATGGCCGCCGCTCTCGAGGTCTCGTCGATGCGGTGGCCGGCGTATCCGATGAGGGCAGGAAGCAGCGTGATGCTGGCCACCATCATGATCAGCACGGTGATCGCCGAGGCGGCCGGCGAGGCCGCGGACGAACGACAGGCTGATGATGAAGAGCCCGAGCATCGAGATCATCACGGTGAGCCCGGCGAAGATCACGGCCCGGCCCGACGAGTCGACGGCACGGATGACCGCTGCTTCGGGCTCCATGCCGCCATGGAGCTGTTCTCGATATCTGGTGACGATGAACAGCGCGTAGTCGATGCCCACACCGAGGCCGATCATCGCGGCGACCTCCGGACCGAACTCGGGGATCGTGAATCCGTTCGAGGCGAGGGCCATCACCGCCGAGCCGACACCGAGACCGAACAACGCCGTCGTGATCGGGAGGCCCATCGCGATCACCGAACCGAAGGCGATGAGGAGAATGATGATCGCGGCGAGCAGTCCGAGGATCTCGGCTTCGGGCAGATGGAAGCCGGCGAACAGTTGTCCGCCGTACTCGATGCGCAAGACACACGTGACGTGCGATCGGTTGGGATCGCAGCGGATGTTCCGAGCCTCCTGCGGAACCATCGTGTCGCCGAGGTGTTTGATCTTGTCCGCAAGGGCGTCGAGTGCCTGCCTCGCTGCGAGGCGTGTACGAGATCTGTGCGAACGACGTGCCGCCCAGGTAGCTGCTGAAGTCGTTGCCGTCCTCGGTGTACGGGCTCGTGACCTTGACCCCGTCGATCTTGTCGACCTCTGCGAACAGCGGCTCCATCAGAACCTTGATCTTCTGACGGGTGGCGTCGTCGGTGAAGTCGGTCGAGGCGAACACGATCTGCGCGGTGTACCCGCGTCCTCGATGTCGCCGGTCCGGATCAGCGCGTCCTTGACGAACTGGGTGTCGCTGTTCGGAAGGCTGAAGTCGGTGTGGTAGTCGATGCCGATGAAGCCACTGACGGTGTTGAGCAGCAGCAGCAGCGGCAGCCAGATGCCGAAGACCATGATCCAGCGCCTGCGATAGCTGAAACGGGTCAGGCGAACGAGCCAGACCGCCGGCCTCTTCCTCACCCGCCACTTCATCGCCCGCGGAGGTATCAATTGTCATGTAGCCCCCGCCTTCCGCAGAAGAGATATCTCATCAGTCATCGGCAGTAAGCGGCCGTCCCTTGACACAGCCTTACACCGTTCGCGACATCGCTCAAGGCGGTAGTTGCGACCATCGGCTATACGTTTGAGCGCACGCACGACGGAGGGAACGGGCGATGTCGACTCAGGTCCCAGCCGAGCAACCCAAGACCCGGCGACCGTGGATGGTGCCGGTCTGGTCTCGGCGTGCTCATCGTCGTTCCTCATGGCGCTGGTCTTGGCACTGTTCATCCGTAACGACAGTGCAAGCAGCGAGGGGCAAGCCACGGTGGTGGCCGAGGGATCTACGGAAACGTTCGGCATCCCGGTGACGTGCTCTGATCCGGCGGCGACCACACCGATGGCGAGCCATCTCCTTGTCGATGCGGCCAACCATCACGTGTGGGTGGTCGACGTGGTCGCATCGGCAGATGGCGGCGAGCCGACTGATGCAGGCCGTCGACATGGACTTCGCGATCGCGGCCAATGTGTTCGGCCAAGACGTTGCAGTGCCACCCACGTACTCCGGGAACATCGACGAGGACAGCCAGGCTCCCGGCACGACCACCGCGACACCTGCAGCTGACGTCGGGCGATGGGCCATCGTCGGTCAAGATCACCATCGGCGACACCGTGCTCGCCGATTGTGCCGTCGGCACGTTCACCTCGCAGACCCCGTTCGCTCCCGGTACCCAGGTCGTGTGGCAATCGCCCGGACAGCGCCGAAGGACAGCGGTTCGATGTGCTCGCCGATTGCGGAGGGAACCTGATCGTCAGCGGCGGCGGTCTGCTGTTGACCGACTATCCGCAGGATGGCGATCCGTTGGCCGCCGGCCTCGTGAACACCCACGACCTCACCGGCAGCGACGTGTGGTGGACCAACCTCGTCTCGCCGACGGCAGCCGAGACTGCGTTCGACCAGACCGCCGACGGCGACATCCACGCTGCCATCAACGCGTACCCCGACGGTGATCGCGGCGCTCGCCCGGGCTACTTGTCGTGGACCAGGCGTTCGTTGCGATCGACCGTCGGCGGCTGCGGGATTGCTCGACGACGTCTGCACCGCGACTCCATGAGCACCCAGAATGTCACGGCTCCGATGTCACGTCGCCTGAGGCTGGGCCGTCGGCTGGAACTTGCTGGCCGCGAACACAGTCGCCCTGCGGATCGGCCAGCACTGTCATCCGTACCGGCTCGACGTCGAACGGCGGCACGATGATCGTGCCGCCGAGGCGTTCGGTTTCCGCTGCGATCGCGTCGGCATCGTCGACCGCGAACGTGACGCTCCACCGCGCCGCACTGCTCGCCTCCGGTCCGCTGCTCTCGTCGATCAACGTCGCAACGACATCGGCAAAAGCCGCAGCACTCTCGTCCGCTGCGATCCGTTCCACGAACTCGGGGTTGTTCTTGGCGAGGGACGCGCCGTAGCCGTCGAGCTTGAAGAACTTGTACGCGCTGTCGCCGACGGAGAAGTCGACGACGTCCCAATCGAACACGGTGCGATAGAACTTCGCCGCTGACCCGGGGTCGGACGTGTGGAGTTCACTGAAGTTCCACGTGCCGGGCTCGTTCACCAATTGGGCACCGTTGAACCCGCGTGCCTCCCACACCGAGAAGACCGCGCCCTCGCTATCGGCGAACGACGCCATCCGTCCTGCGCCGGGGATGTCCATTGGTTCGGAAACGACGGTTCCACCGGCCTGGCGAACTCGTTCGACGGCTCGATCTGCGCTGTCAACGGCCGTGTACGGGTTCCAGCCCGACCCGTCGGCGCCCGGACGCGCCCCGCCGATCGCGGCAACACTGAGCCCGCGGAGCTGGGCGACGTAGTACGGCACGGGCGCTCCCTCGGGCGCTGTGTCGACAAACTCCCATCCGAACACGCCGCCGTAGAACTCCTTCGCAGCTTGCGGATCGGATGGCCTGATGTCGAGCCAGCACGGCACTCCAGGTAGGTACGACTTTCGCTCTTGCATGGTTCCTCCTTGATTCGAATGGAGACTTTCCCTCAACCATACGAGTCAAACCGGTCATCCTCTGTCCGGTTTCTGGACAATAGGGGCTTGGTTGGGCAGCTGAAAGGAGCCGGCTTCTCGATGGCCGAGGGCTCCTACGCGACGATGGCTTCCCGTCCTCTCAAGATGGTGCGCGCGACGCGCTGAACCGACTCGCAGATCGAGCTACTTCGCCGTTTGTCGGTGACACGATTCGGGTACGACCGCAGGCGCGCTGGACGCGCTTGATTGGAGAAAACCTGATGAGCAATCCGGTCGTGGACAGGGCGGCGGAGCCCGAGCGCGAATCGACCGAGACGAAGGTAGAGCCTCCGCATCGATGGGCAACCGGTGTACCCGCCATCGCGAACACTGCGAATCGGACCATCACCAAGATGGGCGTGCGTCGGACGTTGAAGTCGCTGGCGATCATCAACCAGCCGCGTGGGTTCGACTGCCCGGGTTGCGCTTGGCCCGAACCGCCTCCAGGCCAACGGCACCGGATCGAGTTCTGCGAGAGCGGCGCCAAAGCAGTTGCCGAGGAGGCGATGACGGCGCGCATCGATGCCGACTTCTTCGCCCGATACTCGATCGAGGATCTGCGCACGCGTTCCGACTACTGGCTGGGCGAAGCCGGCCGGTTGACGTCGCCGATGATCAAGCGAGCGGGCGGGACTCACTACGAGCCCATCGAATGGAAGTCGGCCATCGCCGAGATCGCCGCGCACCTCCGCAACCTCGACAGCCCCGACGAGGCGATCTTCTACACCTCGGGGCGCACCAGCAACGAGGCCGCCTTCGTCTACCAACTGATGGTGCGTTGCTTCGGCACGAACAACCTGCCGGACTGCTCCAACATGTGCCACGAGCCGACCAGCTTTGCGCTGGGTCGTTCGATCGGCATCGGCAAGGGGTCCGTGCAGATGGACGACTTCGCGCTCGCCGACGTGATCCTCGTGGCCGGTCAGAACCCGGGGAGCAACCATCCACGGATGCTCACGACGCTCGAGGAAGCCAAGCGCGGCGGCACCAAGATCATCGCCATCAACCCGCTGCCCGAGGCAGGACTCCTTCGGTACAAGAACCCCCAGAAGGTCCGCGGGATCGTCGGTCGTGGCACCGAGATCGCAGACATCCACCTACCGATTCGACTCGGCGGCGACCAGGCCCTGTTCCAGCTCTGGAACCGATGGCTGCTTGCCGAGGACGCGAAGCGGCCGGGATGCATCGATCGCGATTTCATCGCCGAGCACACCTCTGGATTCGAGGCACTCGAGCAGCACCTTGCCGGCCTCGACGAAGCGCAGTTGCTGGCCGAGACCGGCTTGCAACTGTCGGCAGTGAAGGAAGCGTTCGACGTGGTCGCCCGTGCGAAGCGGTTGATCATCTGTTGGGCGATGGGCATCACACAACACGTCGGCGCGATCGACACGGTCGACGAGATGACCAACCTCGCGCTGCTCGGAGGACACATCGGACGGCCAGGTGCTGGGCTCAGCCCGATTCGAGGGCACAGCAACGTGCAGGGTGATCGCACGATGGGGATCTTCGAGAAGCCGCCCGACGACCTGCTCGACGCTCTCGAGAAGGAGTTCGACACCGCGATGCCTCGCGAGCCCGGCTTCGACACCCTCGATGCTGTGCGAGCCCTGTCGACCGGGAAAGCACGGATCCTGGTGGGCCTCGGCGGCAACTTCGTGCGGGCCACACCCGACACCGACTTCACCGAGCAAGCGCTGATGCGTGCCGAGCTCACCGTGCAGATCTCCACCAAGCTCAACCGTTCGCACTTGATGTGCGGTGAGACCGCCATCATCCTGCCGACGTTCGGTCGCACCGACATCGATCTCGGCGACGACGGGCCACAGCTCGTCACCGTGGAGGACTCGATGAGCCTCATCCACCCGTCGATCGGCTCGCTCGCTCCACCGTCGCCGGACGTCCGCAGCGAGGTCTCGATCATCTGTGATCTCGCCGCCGAGCTACTCGGACCCGACCGTCCAGTCTCCTGGGCCCGGCTGCGCGGCAACTACGACCTCGTTCGCGACCGCATCGCTGCCGTCATCCCGGGCTTCGCCGACTTCAACGTACGGGTTCGCGAGTCGGGTGGGTTCGCGCTCCCCCACCCGCCCCGCGACTCGCGACAGTTCCCGACCGACAGCGGCAAGGCCCATTTCACCGTCACCACGGTGCGAACGACTGCGCTGGCCGACGACGAACTGACCCTGCAGACCCTGCGCTCACACGATCAGTTCAACACCACCATCTACGGCCACCACGATCGATACCGAGGCATCTCCGGTGACCGGCACGTCATCATGATCAACCCAGCAGACATCACCCGGCTCGGATTCGAAGACGGCGAACACGTCGACATCGTCAGCCTGCTTGCCGGCCCCGAACGCCGGGCAGCCGATTACCGCATCGTCGCCTACCCGACCCCGCTCGGTTGTGCCGCCGCGTACTACCCGGAGACCAATGTGCTGATCGCCCTCGACCACCACGGCGCCGACGCGCAGACACCAGCAGCCAAAGCCGTGCCGATCCGCCTCGAACGGAGACCTGAAGATCCCCCGAATCAGTAGTGGAAGCGCTGGTTCTGGCGGCCCTTCTCGCGCTCCTCTACCACCTGGCGCGTCGTTTCGTCGTTGGTGACCTGAGCGCCGATGACTTCCCACCACACGCCGGAGCCGGGAGGAGCGTAGTACTTGTCGGTGTAGACGGCGATGAGCGTCGACGTCTCGCGTGAACGGGCGTCGGCAAGTGCCGCGGTCACCTCATCCAAGCTGTGGCATGCGACGCCGGTGAGGCCGATGCTCTCCGCGTTCTTCACGTAGTCGACTTCGAGCCAATCGCCTTCGTCGATCAGCCCCGTTGCTTCGTCGCGGACCTTGAACTCGTTGCCGAGCGAGTGACCGACGTAGCTCTTCTGGTGACCATTGATCGACTGGTAGCCGTAGTTGACGGTGAGGATCACCGTGAGCTTGGTGCCCTCCTGGATTGCGGTGACGAGCTCCATCGGGTGCATCTGGTAGTTGCCGTCACCCAGCAGGACGTACACCTCGGCGGCCGTGTCGCTGAGGCCGACACCGATGGCAGCGGGGATGTCGTAGCCCATGCAGGAGTTGCCGAACTCGAGGTGGAGTTGGCGGCCGCCCGCCGCGTCGAACAGCTTGCTGATGTCGCTCGGCACCGACCCTGCGGCGCACACGACCACGTCGCCTTCCGACATCTGATCGTTGAGGGCGCCGATCACCTGCGACTGCGTGAGCGTTCCCTCCGTGCTGGCGTACACCTGCTCGCGCTTCGTGGCCTCCCATTCGCTCATCCGGCCATTGGCTCTCGAGACCCACTCGTCGTTCGGTGCGAGGTTCGCGGCGCGACCTGCAGCTGTCAGCTCGCGCAGCGCGAGCTTGGCATCGGCGACGATCGGCAGCGCGCCGAGCTTGAAGGCGTCGCGCCCGTTGACGTTGACGCTGATGAACCGGACATCCGGGTTGTGGAACGCTGACCTCGACCCGGTGATGAAGTCGTGGAGCCGGGTGCCGACGCACAGCACGAGATCTGCCTCGGCCGCGATGTCAGCTGCGGCGAAGTTGCCGTTCAATCCCGTGCCGCCCATCGAGAGCGGGTTTGCCGAACCGTCGCGGAGTGCCCCGCGGCCCGCATGGGTCTCACCAACCGGGATGCCGAACGCAGTAGCGAACTCGGCCAGCTCGTCCCACGCCTCGGAGTAGTGCACGCCGCCGCCGGCGATGATGTACGGGCGCTTGGCGGCACGCAACATCTCGATGGCCTCGCGGATACGTAGCTCGTCGGGTGAGCGTCGCTCGATCCGCCATACATGCGGTTCGAAGAACGACGTCGGGTAGTCGTACGCGTAGCCCTGGATGTCCTGCGGCAACGCCAATGTCACCGCACCCGTCTCGGCCGGGTCGGTCATGATGCGCATCGCCTCGGGTAGCGACGTCAGGATCTGCTCGGGCCGGGTGACCCGGTCGAAGAAGCGGCTGACCACTCGGAAGCAATCGGTCACCGACATGTCCTCCGAGCTGAGGTGCTCGATGCCCTGCAGCACGACGCCGCCATAGCGACTCGCGTAGTAGTCGGACGGCAGCAGTAGAACAGGAATGCGACAGATCGTGGCGGTGGCCGCACCCGTGATCATGTTGGTCGCGCCGGGCCCGATCGACGTCGAGCAGGCCATGGTCGCCTTCCGCCGCTTCGCCCGCGCGAACCCGGTCGAGGCGTGCACCATCGACTGCTCGTTGCGCGGTTGGTGGTACGGCAGGTCCTGTCCGTACTCGACCATGGCCTGGCTGATGCCCGACACGTTGCCGTGCCCGAAGATGCCCCACAGACCCTGGATGAACCGCTGCTGTTCACCGTCGTACTCGCTGTACTGGACCTGAAGGAACTTGACGACGGCCTGGGCAAGCGTCAGCCGCTGCTTCTTCTCGGATGGATAGAACTCCATGACTGCTCCTCGTGATTGGAATCGATGTGATGGTCAGACTTCGGTCCACGCGCCGTGGTCGCGAGCGGAGGTCGCGCATGCGGCAATGGTGGCGAGCGTATGCAGGCCGTCGCCCGCGGTCGGCACGCTGAGAGCGAGCGGATCCGGTGCGACGCCGTCACGATCGGCGGTGATGATGTCGGCGAGATCGCGGTAGATGTTCGAGAACGCGAACACGAGGCCCTCGGGGTGGCCGACCGTGATGTGGCCCGCACGATCGGCGTCGGGTGACAGACCGACGGCACCGCGCTCGAGGATCTGGGTCGGCGCGTTGAGTGGCGTCCAATGGACCTGATTCGGCTGTTCCTGTGCCCAGCGCAAGCCGCCCTTCTCGCCGAACACCTGCAGCGCCAGGCCGTGTGTGCGACCGATCGCCAGACCGCTCGACCACAGCCGGCCGACCGTTCCACCGTCCATCCTGAAGGCGGTCAGGGAGTCGTCCTCGAGTTCGCGGCCGGCGATGAGGCTGGCGAAGTCGGACGAGACCCTGGTGACGCGTTGGCCGGTGACGAAGCACGCGAGGTGGATCGCGTGGATCCCGCAGTCCATCGTGACGGCAGAGAACCCGGCCTGCTTCGGGTCGAACCTCCACCGCACTCGTGGGTTGTCGGCATCGGCAGCGTCGGCCATGAAGCCACCGGCGAACTCGGCAACCACGACGCGCACCGCGCCGATGTCGCCGCGCCCGACCATCGCGCGCATGTGCCGCACCATCGGATATCCCGAGTAGCCGTAGTTGACAGCGCACGTTCGACCCGACCGTTCGACGACCTCGACGAGCGCACGTGCCTCTTCGAGGGTCATGGTCATCGGCTTCTCGCAGAGCACGTGGAACCCGGCCTCCAGGTACGCCTTGGTGATGTCGAAGTGGGTGGCGTTGGGCGTTGCGACGGTGATGAGGTCGGGGCGGTCGTCGCGGTCGCGCTCGCCTGCCAACATCTCCTTCCAGTCGCCATAGGCGCGCGCCGGGTCGAGTCCCAGCGACACGCCGTAATCGCGTGCGCGTTGCGGGTCGACATCGAGTGCTCCGGCGACAAAGCGGAACCTGCCGTCGAGCGACGATGCGGCGCGGTGCGAGAAGCCGATCTGGCTTCCCTCCCCGCCGCCGATGAGGCCCCATGAGAGTGCTTTCACTGCTTTCCTTTCACGCTTCTTTGGTCTGGTCGGCCAGGACCGACGGATTGACCACGAGGGTCGGGTCGAGCGTGCCGTCGAGTCCGGCGAGGGCGTTGCGCACCGTCGTCACACCCATTGCGATCAACGCCTGCTCGGTGAGCGCCGCCGAATGCGGGCTCAGCACGATGCGAGGCTCGGCGATCAGCCGCGAGTCGACCGGGAGCGGTTCGATCACGAACGTGTCGAGTCCCGCGCCGTGGAGGTGTCCCGATCGCACAGCATCGACGAGTGCGGCCTCGTCGACGAGTCCTCCCCTGCTGGCGTTGACGAGGATCGAGCCCGCCGGCATGAGGGCCAACTCGCGAGCGCCGATCATGTTGCGGGTCTCATCACTCAGCGGCAGGTGCAGGCTCAGCACGTCGGCAACCGGGAGCGCTTCGTCGAGGCTCCCCAGCACCTCGACCCCCTCGGCGACCGTGACGTGTGGGTCGACCACGCAGACTCGCATGCCGAAGGCCGCAGCTCGCGTCGCCACCGTGCGGCCGATGCGGCCGTACCCGACGATGACGAGGGTGCGGCCGCGTAGTTCGACTCCCAACACACGAGATCGAGCGGCAAAGTCGCCGGCTCGCACCGCTGTGTCGAGTTGCACAACCGCGCGAGCGGCAGCGAGCATCAGCAAGATGGTGTGCTCGGCGACAGAGATGGCGTTGGCCGCGCCGACCAGCGTCAACGGGATGCCGCGTCGGGTGCACACGTCGATGGGAATGTTGTCGTAGCCGACGCCGTGTCGCGAGATCACGACGAGACGGTCAGCGGCATCGATCACCGATCGAGGAAGGGGCGCGTCGCGGATGGTGATCGCCTCAACTCCTTCGATGTTCGCCAACAGGTTGGCTTCGGAGGCGTCGGTGATCACGGTGTACTCGACGTCGGAGCGCGAGTCGAGCAGTGCCATCGCTTCGGGATGCAACGGCTGGACGACGAGCAGCTTGCGCATCACCACCTCGCACCGAACCTCGGCGCATGTGCGCCTGGGTCGACCACGGTGTCCCGCAGTCGAGCCGCGCCGTTGGTGATGCGACCACGGATCCCCAACCGCGGGACGTGGCGCGACAGGGGGCGATATCCCAGGACCCGCTCGGTGTCCGTCAGATCCCAGCGCATGCCGGCGTTGTTCGACATCACGTTGACGATCGCGACTCCGCTGAACCGCTGCGTACATGCCCGCTGCACGGCCTGGCGCCAGTCGTCATTGCTCAACCACAGCTCCTGCCCCCATCGACCGAACGACATGTGAGGACCCGGTCGGTTGTCTCCCGGCTGGCACCAACCGACTCGCAGCGCGAGGAACGACATTCCGCATCGGGCGGCAACCGCCGCGCCGTCGCGTTCTGTTGCGAGCTTGGAGACGCCGTACGGGTTCACCGGGCGCGGTGAGGTCGAGGGTGTCAATGGCTCGCTGGTGAAGCGATGGCCGCCAAGGATCCAGTTGGAGCTGGCGAAGACGAAACGATCCACGCCGTGCTCCTCGGCTGCCCGCAGCACGTTGTGCGACAGATCGATGTTCGAACGCAGCACCGACTCCCATGTGGCGATCGGCCGCGGATCCGCGGCGAGATGCAGCACGACGTCGATGTCTCGGAAGTGCTCTGCCCACGAGCGGTCGTACGTCGAGAGATCGGCATCGATCAGCTCGGTCTCCGGTCCGCGATCGACAGCAGGCCGGTAGTCGATGCCCCGCACCACAGTGTCGTCGAGGTCGCTGAGCGCAGCAGTCGCCTTGCGCCCCAAGTTGCCGGCAGCCCCGGTGACCAGCACTCGTACGCTCACGCTTGTGCCGACCCCGTCATGGCGGGTCACTGTACTGAAGCGCTTCAGACAAATCAAACCGGCGGCTTGCGATGTCTGAAGCGCTTCAGTACAGTGCTCCCTCGTGCGCCGCCCGACCCTCGACGATGTCGCCGAACGGGCCGGAGTTTCGCGAACCTTGGTGTCGTTGACGCTTCGTGGATTGGCCGGCGCGAGCGAGGAAACCACGCGAACGATCGTTCAAGCAGCGTCCGATCTCGGCTACGTGCCCGATGCGGCGGCAAGAAACCTGGCACGCAAGTCGTCGCAGTCGATCGGCGTGATGTTGAACGACATGCACAACCCGTTCTTCGCCGATGTCGTGGGCGGGCTGCAGTCGCGACTCCTCGACTCGGGGTACCACATCCTCATGGGCGTGGGCGAAGGCCTCCGGCTGGAGAGGTCCGTGCTCGACACGTTCCTCAGCTACCGCATGGAGGGCGCGGTCCTCATCGGGCCGGAGGTGCGCGAGCGAGAGATCGAATCGTTGGGCCGGGCGATGGCGACCGTGATCATCGGCCGCCGGGTCCGCACCGATGCCGTCGACGTGATCGTCAGCGATGATCACAAGGGCGCCATGCTCGCCGTGCAGCACCTGTTCGACCTCGGTCATCGCGACATCGCCCATCTCGACGGCGCCAGCATCCCGGGTGGCGGCAACGCCCGTCGACGCGGCTATGTCGATGCCATGCGCCGCCTCGGCCTCGAGCAGCACATCCGCATTGCCGGCGGTGGTTTCACACTCCGCCACGCTGCGGACGGAGTCGACGAACTGGTCCGCACGCAACGACCCACTGCGCTGTTCGCCGCCAACGACCTCGTCGCGCTCGGCGCCATGGAGCGACTGTCGGAGCTGGGCTTGTCGACACCCGGCGATGTGTCGATCGTCGGATACGACAACACGTCGATCGCCGCTCAACGACGTGTCGGCCTCACCAGCATCGACCAGCCACGCGTCGAGATCGGCGAGTTGGCGGCCACACTGCTGCAAGAACGCTTCGCCGGACGCACCGACGCCTCACGCCACGTCCTCACCCCCAAACTCGTCGAGCGAGACTCGACATCCACATTGGAGACAACACGATGACCATTCAGATCGCCGCCGCCCCCTGCAGCTGGGGGGTCGACTTCGCCGACACCCCCACCAATCCGCCGTGGATGCAGGTCATCGACGAGATCGCGGCCAGCGGCGTCCCGGCGATGGAGCTCGGGCCCGTGGGCTACTTCCCCGAGGATCCGACGACCATCCGCAACCTGCTTGCGGAGCGCAGCCTGATCTCAGCGGGCTCCGTGATGTTCGACGACTTCCACGATCCCGCCGCTCGTGAACGCTTGCTCGGCATCGGCGATCGCGTCTGCCGGTTGATCGTCGCTTCGGGAGGCACGATCCTGTCGATCATCGACAAGCCGGACGACGTCCGCGTCGCAACCGCCGGCCGGCCCGACGCGGCTCCACGCCTCGACGACACGCGCTGGAAGGAGATGCTGGATCAGATCGGGGCCATCGCCGACCTCGCTCGCAGCATCGGCGCTCATCCGGTCGTGCATCCGCACGTCGGTGGCTACATCGAGTTCGAAGACGAGATCGAGCGGATCGTCGCCGACACCGATCTCGACCTGTGCCTCGACACCGGCCATCTCGCCTATGCCCGTATGGACCCTGTGGCAATGCTCGAACGCCACGCGGACCGTCTCGCCCACGTGCACTTCAAGGACATTCGCGGCGACGTGCTCGCTCGCGTCGACCGCGAGCACCTCACCTTCTGGCAGGCCATCGAGGCCGACATCTTCTGCCCGATCGGCGAGGGTGTGGTCGACATCTCCCAGGTGCTGGCGACACTGGACCGGATCGGCTACAACGGCTTCGCGACCATCGAACAAGACCGAGTGCCCGGCAGCGGCGAAGCGCTCGACGAACTTCGCAAGAGCATTGCAGTGGTCGAGGGCGCGCAGGCCGCCCTCTGACCCGGCGTCGGCCCCGTCATCCGCCGACGGTCGTACCGGTGGCTCCAGGGAAGCAATCGGCGACCCGTTCCTGAGCGTCGATGTAGTTCAGGATCGCCTCGTTGCCGTGGCCGAACTTGTTCCTCACCGCAAGATTGGTGCCGCCGATCTGGTTGAACACCGACTGCATGCCGTCGCAATCCTTTGCCACCGCCATGGAGTCGATCTTGGCCTGCAAACCCGCCTCGTAGTCACCCCACTTCACCACGGTCGTGGTCGGGGCGCTCGCATCAGATCCGGTACAGGCCGCCAACGTCAGTGCCGCCAAGGCTCCGATCAACGTCCGACGGACACAGGTCATCGGTGGCGACGTTAGTCATCAATCGCAGCCGTCGACGCCGCACGCCGGCCCATCTGCTCCGGGCACCATTTGCAGCGGGTGCGCGGCGGTCCACGCCTGGTTCAACGCGTTGGTGAAGACCTCGGCCGGCTGCGCACCGGACACGCCGAATGCTCGATCGATGACGAAGAACGGCACGCCCTGCAGGCCGAGCGCTTGCCCATCGGCGACATCCTGGCGGACTGCGTCCGTGTACTGATCACTGTTCAGCACGTCGCGCACGGCCGCCTCGTCGAGTCCCGCATCCGCGCCGATTTCGACGAGGGTGTCGATGTCACCGATGTCCTTGCCGTGCTCGAAGTGCGCCGACAACAAGCGCTCCTTGACGGCGTCGCCGCGTCCGGTCTCCTTGGCCAGATGGAGGAGGCGATGAGCAGTGAAGCTGTTGGCAACGACGAGCGAATCGAAGTCGTACCGCAAGCCGACTTCTGCCGCCAGGTCGGTCACATGGCGGAACATCTGCGAGACCTGCGACGGCGGGAACCCCTTCCGACTGGCCAAGTAGTCCAGCTCGGTTCCGTCGTAGTGATCGGGCAGCGTCGGGTCCAGCTGGTAGCTGCGCCAGACGATCTCGACCTCGTCGCGATGAGGGAACGTCGCGAGGCCAGCCTCGAACCGGCGCTTGCCGATGTAGCACCACGGACAGGCAATATCGGACCAGATTTCAACTTGCATGCCAGCACAAACACCACGTGGTGCCTCTGCATTCCACTCATCGGCGTCCGGTCGCGCATCAGGACCGGCATCGCGTGCGCGATCGTTTCACCACGTCCTACGAAGGAGCCCTGTTGTGGATGATCAAGCAGTTGTCGAACACCATCCAGTCGTGCTGGAGCACGCCAAGAAACGAGCGGCGGACACGCAGCTGCGAATCGCCGACGCGATCACATCGTTCGCCGGCTCGATGCGATTCGTCTACATCCACGCGGTCGGATTCGCCCTGTGGATGTTCTTCGTCGAGAGCGATCCGTGGCCGAAGCTGACATTGGTCGTCTCGCTCGAGGCGATCTTCCTCTCGACATTCGTGATGATCGGACAGAACCGGCAGGCAGAGTTCCAGCAGGCCAAAGCGGATCACGACTTCGTCGCGCAGGAACAGGAGCTGAAGTCGAACACGGAGCTCACGCGGGCGATCCACGCCCTCACGACCGACATCCACCGTCAGGTCATGAAGAGCGGCAATGGATGATGAGCTGAACGGACGTGCCTTCCCCGGGCTCGTCGACCGGCGTCGATAGCCTGACTCGATGGGCACAGCGGTTGTCGACGAGCCCAGCACTCGCCGACGAACTGTCGTCATCGCGTTCGGAGCGCTCGGCGTCGTAGGGCTGGCGTGGGGGCTGCGATCCGATCCGGGCAGCGGAGCGTTCTACGCCAGCACACTCGTCCTCGCGGTGGTGTGGCTTGTCGGGGGGCTGCTGTCCGGTCCCGTGCAGTTGGGTTGGGAGACGCACGACGACCAACTCCGTCGGCCGGTCAAGAGTGCGCTGATCGCCGGCGCCGCGCTCGCGGGGGTCTTCGTCGTAGGGGCACTCGCGGTGAGACAGATCCCGAGCGTGAGCGACAGGGTCGAGGGTGTCCTCGACTTTGCGCGCCAGGGTTCATGGCCGATCGTCCTGTTCCTCACCATCGCCAACGGGATCGCCGAAGAGGTGTTCTTCCGTGGCGCCGTTCAACCGGCCCTGCCGGAGCGCATCCGCCTTCCCGGCACAGTGGTGATCTACGGAGCCGTCACGTTCGCCACCGGCAACCTCATGCTCGGGTTCGCCGCTCTGGTGCTGGGCGCTGTGGTCGGCGTGCAACGCAAGATGACCAACGGTGTGCTGGCACCGGTTCTCACACACGTGACCTGGTCCGTGTTGATGTTCATCGCCCTCCCGTTCGTGTTTCGCTGACTTCTGGGTTATCCGCGTCTCATTCGGGGTAGCCCTCGATCATGGCATCCTTCAACGCCCGGAACATCTCCTTGTCCACAGTTCCGGTCACGCCAGAGCTGATCTGGAAGCAGATCTGCGATCCGAGCTCGCTCACCGCTCTCACTCCCCTGGTTCGCTCGATCGTCGTCGAGGGTGACCTGTGGCGATGGCAACTCTCGGGCATCGAGGCGCTCGGCGTGAGTGTCGCACCGGCGTTCACCGAGCGAATGGAGTTCCTCGAGCCGAAGCTCATCCGCTTCAACCACGAGACGGCAAATGACGAGCGCGAACGCGCCGGTGCCGACGGCACGTACGAATTGACGCCACGTGGCGACAAGACGGACTTGAAGGTCGACATCGCGCTGACGGTCGAGCTTCCACTGCCGCGACTGTCTGCGGGCGCCGTCGAACGGGTGATGAAAGCGACGATGCAACGCACCGGCAAACGATTCGCCGTCAACCTCTACCACCGTCTCGGACTGGATCCGGCAACGATCGTCATCAAGCAGTTGCGCTCCTGATGACCAGCTTTCAGGCGTTCGCCGTTCGCGGCAAAGCGAGCCCTGTCGTCACGTTGCAGGCGGGGGTCGACTTTGGCGGCTACTACTGGACCACCACGTCACGGCGTGCCGCCAAGGTCGCAGCGCTACGCCGCGACACCAGCACATCGGTCCTCTCGCGAAGGGACGGATCGTGGCGGCTGCGGGTCGGGCGCGGCCTCGTTCTCGACCCGAGTCGCGCACCGGAGGCGATGCGGGATCTCCCGGTGTATGCGCTCGCCGGTACTGCCGTGGCGCTCATCGCCGTCCGCTATCCCGAGCAGGTGCTGGGATACGTGGCTGATGGCGGCTCGACCCCGAAGGATTGGCGGCTGCACCAGCGAGTGCTGATCGCCGTGCGTCCGGACGAGGAACTCGTGTGGAACGACGACGGCGTGATCACCCATCGAACGGATCAATTTCGAGGCGAGTACGAACTTCCAGAATCGTCGGGCCGACGGACGGAGCGGCGATCGATTGCGCACCACGACTCTGGTGAATCCCTCCTCGATTTCGATGGCAAGTGCTGGATCGGACTCGATAGCCGTGTGGGTCCGATCGCGCTTCCCGGTGCTTGGAGCGCCGATCGCTCGGCAGTCGACGTGGAAGCTGTCGTGCTCGCGGCCGTCAACGCCGACCTTCCCGGACGCGCTTGTGTCACGATCGACGACAGCGAATCGTTGAGACCATCCGACAAGTCCGGGATCATTGCTCGAGCCGACGCATCGCTCAGCGGAACACGCGCCGGCGTCGCCCGGATCGCTGTCGCCGTCGACTCGACGACGACCTGGAACGGCTTCCGATCAACAGTCGCCGCTGCCTGACGAGCCGACCGTTCGATCAGCCTCGAACGACAGGCGCTGCGTTGCAGCCGAGCATGTAGCGAAGGCGTGGTGAGTACCGCGGCCGCGCTCTCCGCATCGAGGATCGACCTGAAGTCGGCGAAGGGCTTCACCCATGAGCGCGCGTATTGCACGATGACTCCGTTGCGAGGCGCGTCCGTGACATTGGCGCCGTGACGGTGCCATGTCTGCGACAGCCACATTGCAACGGATCCGGCCGGTCCTTCGAGCACGGTTTCGCCCTCCACCGCCGGCTGCCCGGTCGGCGGCTTGCGCAGCGACTTGTGGCTGCCGGTGACGACGTGCGTCGCGCCGTTCTCGGCGGTGAAGTCGTCGAGCATCCACGCGGTCTGCACGCTCAACGTCACCTGCGGAAGTGGCTCCGGCATCTGCGTCAGCGGCGCGTCGACGTGCCAGCCGGCGGAGTTGGTGTGTGGGCCGACATGGTTGACGCTGGTGTCCGACAGCATGAGATCGACACCGAGCTCATCTTCGAGAACTTCGAGGATCAGTGGATGCTCGATGATCGACGCGAAGGCTGGGTCCTTGTTGATGAGGTTGAAGATGCGCTGCGACTTCCCATCGTCGAAGAACGTCGGGATGTGCACGAAGCTGTTGAGTGCGTTGTTCGGATTCACGGGGAACGGGGTGTCGAACTCGGTGGCCTGACGATGCCTGATCCGCCGCTTCAGCCGGGCCTTCTCGACATCGTCGATCCGCCACAGGGTGTAGTCGATGAGATCGGCCTGCTCGACGGTCACCTCGCTGTCGCCCGGATCGATCGGGTTGGCCCGCTCGCGCGCCAGGATCGCATCGACGCGGTCGTGCAGGTCCTTCACGGTCGCCGGCGGGATCACATCTTCGATCACGACATGTCCGTCGCGGTGCAGCCGTTCGAGGATCTCGGCAGGATGCATCGTCGTGTGCTCGGTAGTTGTCATCGTGGTCCTCCTGAGACGACCAGTGTTATCAGACGACGATCGACACCTACTGGTCGGTCGAGCCGGCGACGATTCTCAACGACTGCCCCACCGCGACATCGGTGACGATCCCGTCGGCGAGGATGGGCACCGGCTCGCCCGATTCCACCTTGACGGTGGCGCCGCCGGCATCGATCGCAATCGCGATGTCGCCGCCGCGTCGGTGGAGGCCGAAGCGCATCCCCTGCCAGCCGGCCGGCAGGCGTGGCGCGACTCGCACGTGGGTTCCCGAGTCGCGCACGCCAGCGAACCCGTGCACCAGACATGCCCACACTCCGCCCACATTGGCGAGGTGGGCGCCGTCGACGGTGTTGCCGTGGGTGTTGGCGATGTCGAGGTACAGCGATTCGCGGAAGTACTGCATCGCCAGATCGGCGTGCCCGACCTCGGCGGCCATGATCGACTGCACACATGCCGACAGCGACGAATCACCAGTACTGATCGGGTCGTAGTAGTCGAAGTTGCGACGTTGCAGGTCGGGCGCGAACTCGTCGCCGCGTAGGAACGTCGCGAGCACGACGTCGGCCTGCTTCAACACCTGGTGGCGGTAGATCACGAGCGGATGGAAGTTGAGCAGCAGCGGGTACTTGTCGTCGGGCGTGCCCTCCCAGTCCCAGCGCTCGTGATCGAGGAATGCGTCGTCCTGCGGGTTGATGCCGAGAGCGTCGTCGTACAGCACGCACATCGAGTCGGCGGCGCGCGTCCACTCGGCGACCTCGTGGTCCTCGAGACCAACTGCAGCGACGAGGACGCGATGTGCATCGGGATCATCGGACTGCAACCGCTGCACGACGTCGGCGGCGAAGCGCAGCGTGAAGCGGGCCATCACGTTGGTGTAGACGTTGTCGTCGACGACGGCCGTGTATTCGTCGGGCCCGGTCACTCCATGGATGTGGAAGAGCGGTGGCTCAGCCTTGTCGTAGAACCCGAGATCGGCGAAGAGCCGCGCCAGCTCGACGAGCATCTCGGCGCCCTCGCCGGGCAGGAACTCGTTGTCGTCGGTTGCGGTGATGTAGCGGTCGATCGCATAGGCGATGTCGGAATCGATGTGGTACTGCGCAGTGCCCGCCGGGTAGTACGCAGAGGCCTCTTCCCCGTTGATCGTGCGCCACGGATACAGGGCTCCGCGTTGCGACATCTCGATCGCCCGTTCACGGGCTGCGGGCAGGGTGCGGTACCGGAAGTGCAGCAGGTCGCGCGCCGCCTGCGGGTTGGTGTACGCCAGAAGGGGAACCATGTAGATCTCGGTGTCCCAGAAGTAATGACCGTCGTAACCGGCGGCCGTCACCGCCTTTGCGGCGATGCCGCGTCCGCCGATCTGGGTCGAGGCCTGCGCCATCTGGAACAGGTTCCAGCGGATCGCCTGCTGCGCCGCGTCGTCACCATCGATGGCGATGTCCGTGCGAGCCCAGAACCTGTCGAGGCATGCCTGCTGCTCGGCGAGCGCCTGCTCCCATCCGGCCTCCTCAGCAGATTGGAGGGTCGCGTGGCAGCGTGCGACAAGCTCCTCGATCGACGCGTCACCGACTTCCTCGGGAAGCTGACTGCTGCAGTGGTAGGCGACGTACTTGGTGAGTGTCACCGTGTCCCCCTGGCCGACATCGAGGCGCAACGTGGTTGCCGCGCGATCATCCTCGAGTTGGGTCTCGACGACGACGTTGCCTTCGGCCTCGATCACGTGGCGGTAGGCGGCGGCGATCGTCATGCCACTGCCGATGCACCTGTAGCCGAGCGTCGCGGTGCCTCCACCCGGCGAAGTCGGGTTGGCATGGTCCTGCAGCACTGGCTGGAGAACGCGCCCGTGGAACGTGCGCGAGCGGCGCGGGTCGGCCTTCTCGGGCCCTGCCTGGTGCGTGCGCGACATCCTGACGGTTCACGAGCTGCGAGGTGATCGTGACCTGCGCCGGCGAGTCGAGCAGTTCGACGGAAAGCTGCAGCCCCGCCAGATGTCGGTGCTCGAGGCTGACGAACCGGTGCGAGGCAACTCGCACTCGCCCGGCGCGACTGTGCCACGTGAGCTCCGACACCAACACGCCGGTGCGGAAGTCGATCTCACGATGGAAGTCGGTCACCTGCGAGCGCTCGGGATGGTCGGACGCGAGGCGCAACACCTCATCCCCGACCATCAGCTCGATCACCTTCGCCTCCGGCGCGTTGAGCAACGACTGCCCGGTGCGGGCCAACGCGTGGGCATGCTCGGCATGGATGATGGGGAACGTCTCGTGGAACCCGTTGACGTACGTGCCCGCCGACTCCGGATCGGGCGACCAGTCGCCGCGCAATCCGAGGTAGCCGTTGCCTGTCGCGAACAACGTGCCGGTCAGGCCGCCATCGTCGTCACCGAGGCTGGTCTCGACCAGCCGCCAGACGTCGATCGGAAACCGCTCGCGATCGATCGCGATCGTGCTGCCATTGCGTGTCATGGCAGTGTCTCGTCGAGATCGTCGACGACGAAGTCCGCGCCCGCCGTCAGCAGTGCCTCCCGATTCCCGCCGCGGTCCACGCCGATCACCTGCCCGAAGTTGCCGGCCCGCCCGGCAGCGACCCCGGAGATGGCGTCCTCGACCACGACTGCTCGATCGGGGGCAATGCCGAGCATCTCGGCGGCACGTACGAACATCGCCGGGTCCGGCTTACCGGCGAGGTGCTCGTCGGCAGCGACGACACCGTCGACCACGGCGACGAAGCGATCGGCGATGCCGGCAGCCCGCAGGACCGGCCGGGCGTTCTTCGACGACGACACGATGGCGCTCGGAACGCCGGCCTTGTCGAGCACGTCCATCACCTTCAGCGTGCCCGGGTAGGGCGCGATACCGTCCCGGGCGAGGACGGCGTTGAACGCCTCGTCCTTGCGATTCCCCAATGCGCAGATCGTGTTGTCGCCAGGCGGATCCGATGGGTCCCCCCAAGGCAAGATCGACACCACGCGAATCGAGAAATGCCTTCACTCCCTCGTAGCGCGACCGGCCATCCACATATTTGAGGTAGTCGCTGTTGTCGAATCCCCACGGCGCGAACAACTCCGCCCACGCCTGTTCATGAATGGTGACGGTCGGCGTGACAACCCCATCGAGATCGAAAAGCACCGCCCCGAACGATGTCCAATCAACGATCCCATGCGCGCTCACGAGCGCATCGTAAACGACTGTTCGGAATCTCTGCCCCAACGAGGTCGTGCGATCCGAGGGGCTTTGGGCCTTCGCGTTCACGACGGTTGACCCTGTCGCGCGTCGAGGAATGCGAGTGCCATGGACACATGAGCACCGACAATGTCGCCATTCCCACAAACACGATCGGCTGGAGCTTTGCGGAAACCGAGCTCTTCTCGCACCTCTCCGGACATGCGAAGCGCGAGGGCGCAATACTCGAGGAGTACGCGCAGGCTGCGAGCGCCACGAAATCCAAGGCATTGGCCTACCTCGTCGAGATCCTCATGGAGGACGAACGCCGGCACCACCGTTGGTTTGCCGAACTCGCCTCATCGCTGGAAGCGGACGCATCCTTCAGCGGCACCGAGCCAGTCGTGCCGAGAATGGACTTCCACCGTGCCGATCGCGTCGCCGTGCGCGCCGTGACCGATCGCTTGCTCGAGCACGAGAAGGCAGACGAGAAGGAACTCAATCGACTGCAGCGAGAACTGCGCGAGGTGAGTGGAACCACCCTCTGGGGCTTGCTCGTCGAACTCATGCAGCGCGACACGGACAAGCACATTGCCGTCCTCACCTTCGTGAAGAAGCATCTGAACGCCTTCGACTGAGGGCGTGCGAACGGGTCACGTGATCGGGACGACAGGGCGACTGTCGGCGTCGAGCTGATGGAGGTATTCGCTGATGCCGGTGCCGGTACGGCCTTCGTACGTCCAGCGAGCGAGACCTTCGTTGACGATCGTCGTCGACGGGCGGACGCCACGAGCACCCGGCTCGACCCGAATGACGTCGGCGACGAGCTCGTGCTCACGGCCGAGCTTGTCCACCGCGGTGACGAAGCTGCGACGGTGTGTGACCCCGTCGTCTTCCAACTCACTCGCGACCCGCCACTCTGCGATCGACGTGTGCTCGCCATCTCGCCAGACCCAGCCACGATGGAGATCACCATCGTCGGTCCCTATCACGATGCCACCGAAGTGAGTCCCTGGGTCGATGTTGATCGAGAACCAGCGCCACATGCGTGGGCCTCCCCAACGACGAGGCCCCCACGACTTGTCGCGGTTCCCCAACGCGCGATCTCCGAGTTCGACGCGGGCGCCGTCGATCTCGATCCAACCTGACCAGCGGCCTGCCTGCTCGAGGTGACCCTTGCCGACCGAAAGCCGCGTCGCCGCGCTGGACGAATCGGCTGCCTGCTTGTTCTGACCATCGCCGCCCATGGCCGGCGTCAGCGCGTCGAACGTGACGTCCATCCTGATGTGCAGTCCCTTGTGGGAATCGCCGTCGCACGACAGCCGCCAACGTCGCATCGGCTCGATCAGCTCGTAGGTGACCGGTCCCACCTCAAGCCTGCGTTCGATCATGTCGTGCTGCTCGCGTCGATGACCGATGTGAGCGACGCGGCCTCCGGGCACCCACACCGACATGCCCACGTCGAGCGTCCCTTCGTTCGGACGAACACCGATGCGGGTGTAGAAGCCGCAGTCGACGTCGGGGTCGTAGCAGTTGAAGTAGTACGACTCGGACCAAGCGGAGTCGCCTTCCACGGGATGAGCGAGATCGTGGTGTGCGTCCAGAACCGGCATCGGGCAAGTCTCTCTGGATCGATCCGCTCGCAAAGAGCTGAGCGCGCCGAAACGGCCTCCCCGCATGGGGAAGGCCGTTCCGAAGTTGTGTGACTTGTTACTGCTACGCCCCGGTGGTGACGACTCCGAATGGCTCGAAGTTGATCGTCTGGGCGTTGTAGACGAGCGCGTCGACCGCGCCGTTCCATGCGTAGTCCCGGCCCTTGGTGACGGCCAGTGTCAGAACTTGCATGCCGGGGAACGTTCCCGCAACCTTCGTCTTCAATTGCTCGAAGGTGCAGACCGTGGTTTGGTTGCAGCCGACGGTCGCGCCGGTCGCTCCAGTGAAATACCACACGCCGGCGGTTGCGCTCGTGGCGTCGATTGCGCTGAAGGTATTGGTCGTCAGGCCGGCACCGGCCGGGTTGAACACCAGCGACGAGTAGTTGGGCCCCGTTGTGTTGGCGAATCCGGTCGGGTCGACCTCGAAGGTGATGTTCGGCAGATTGTCGATGTTGATCTTCTGGTCCTCGCCGGTGGTGAACACCGAGAAACCAACCTTGTTGATGCCGGTGACCATTTCACCCTTGTAGTCGACCTCGTTGCCGAAGGCGACCTTCTCGGATGCGTTGGCGACCGCAAAGCCGAGGCTTCCGTCACCGACGGGAGCCGCAGCGCCCTCGAACGGGCCGGTACGCAGTGCGCCGACCGGCGAACCGATGGTGTTGCGATCGATGATGCCCCAGTGCTTGCCTTCGGGAGTGGTGACGCCGGCAGGACCCTGAGGACCGACTGGACCCTGAGGACCGGCCAAAACCTGAGCGCCCGAACTGACGGGGCTGGGTGAGTAGTAGCCGAGGAGATCGATGATGACGTTGACCGTGCCCTGGTTGTTGAACACTGTGATCGAATGACTCGAGGGGACTTGCACGACGGTCTGGTTTGCAGTCGCGCCGGCGTCGTTCCAGTTGATGCTGGAGGTGCCGGGACGTTCGCTGCCGGTCGGGTACGTCGCGAGGAACGATGGCTGCGAACCATCGACGACCGTCAGGTTGACGGCGACCGATGTGACATCGCTCGGCAGATCGGGGATCGTGACATCGAGCGTCTGCTGCGCTCCGAGTGTCGAACCATCGAGCCGAGTATCGAGTACCCGAACGCTCGGCAGATTGTGGAACGACAGTGCGACTGCCGAATCCGGGGTGGAAGCAGCCAGAGCCACGCCGCCTGTGAGGAGGATCGCCGCTACTGCGCCGAACCCCAGAAGTGCCTTCTTCAATTGATTCTCCATTGTTGTGGTGAGTTGGTAACGCATCGTTCAACACAATGGTGTCTCTATGATATTCCTATAGCGGTGCTATAGATCTTCTAATAGGTCGAATGGCCCACTTTCGTGTTAGCTTGTGCGGCATGGCACGTCCCTATGGAGATCCAATCGAGCTGGTCACAGAGCCGATTCCCGCCCAATCGCCGTTCATCCCGGTCGACGCGAGGATCGTCACCGGTTCGATCGGTCCGGCTTCGCCCGATCCCATCCCGATCGTGCTGCTACCAGGTTTCGAGTATCGGGTGCGCGAGTGGCGGCACCCGAAGACCTTCGAGATCCACTGGCTGATCGAGCGGCGAAAGTCCACGCAGCACACCGACGACGGCGAATAGTCCGGCCGCGGCAGAGGGCAGGTGCTCGAGCTCCAGGTCGCTGATCAAGGTGATGTTCCGGCAGGCGCTACCGCTGCCTCTACCTACAATCGACCGCCCACGTCGTCGTCGATCTCAGCGGATACCTCATCGCCGAGTACTAACAGTGGAGCTGAGGGGAATTGAACACGTTCGCGCCGGCGCCGAACCCGGTCGTCGCAGCGGGCCAGATCACCCGAGCCGTAGACGAGCAACAACGTGGGATGTCTACACGAGCAGATTGGTCGATCACCGTAGCGATTCGGCCCGACGCGCCGACGGTGTGACCGCGACAAAGATCGAGACCAATACGGCAATGCCCAGCGCGCCCGCGACGATCGACGCGTAGGCCAGCTTCGGGGCGTCCAACGGCCAGTCGAGGCCGACCGAGCGAGAAAAGACAGTCCATGCGAATCCGGCGGCAACGACGCCGACAACGACGCCGACGATGGAGCTGACGATCACAATCGAGAGTCCTTGCAGCATCACGATTGCGGAGACCTGACGTTGCCTCATGCCCATGGCGCGCAAGATGCTGAGCTCCCTGCGGCGCGCCCGGACGCTGGAGACGACCCCGTATCCCAGCGGGACCGCAACCAGACTGCCGATCGCCAAGCCGAACGGCACCCATATGGACCTCAACTCCGCGTAACCGGCAAGCTGTGGTGGTTGCGCATCCGTGAGGAAACAACTGGAATCCGAGCAACCCATCTCCGCGACACTGGCGCGCAAGCTTGCCATGTCGGCCACCTTCGATCCATCGCGGACGCGGACCAGCAGGCCGCTATAGATACCCGTTGGGTCGGCCGTCGAAAGCACCGAGGCGATGGTTGCCGCTCCATCGCCCAGCGAGAGCGAACCGAACCGGGCGGAACCGATCGGGGGAAACGTCGCCAGTCCGACGATTGTCATCTCACGTGTGTCCTGAGGCGTGACGACCTCGATCGTGTCGCCCATCGATCGGCCCGTGGCTTTGAAAGTGGACTCTCCCAAGACGATCTCGTCGGCCGATTGTGGAGCACGACCGTCAGTCAGCGACAGGTAAACGGCACCCAGCTTCTGGTCGATGCCGAGCGAGAAAACGCTGTGACCGCCGATGGTCAGCACGCCGGTTGTGAACGCCGACAACTCGTCGACGTGATCGTCGTCCGAAATGGACGCGACCGCTTCGTCTGGGATCGCGCCGAAGTTGTTGACGATCGCGGCATCCCAGTTCCATCCGTGGGCTGCAGGTGTTTCCAGCACCGTCTGGACGGTCGACGCGAACGCGAGCCCCCCGACGAACAGCGCTATGCCGAGCGCAGCGCTGCCTGTCACGCCGTGTACCGCAGCCGAGTTGCGATCCGACGACGACTGGAACGCGAACCGCATGGCGGTGCTGCTCAAGACGCCCGTCCTGAGACGCCCGATGAGCCCAGCAGATGCGATGGACGCATCCGACGTCGCAGAGCCGTCCGCACCCGATGACTGCCGCGCTCGACCGGCCAGCCGCCAACTCCAAATCAGCAACATCGTGGAGAGTGTGACGATGATGATTGCAGCGCCGATGAGCATCACTGACAGATCGAGATGGAGACCAGGGTCCGGATCGATATCACGGGTAGCACCGAGTGGGGTGGCCATGCTGGATGCCCAACAGGCGAAGGCTGCGACGAATGCAGCGACCACTGCGATGGTTGCGGCGTGCATGGTGATCGCCAGCGCGATCGACCACCTCGACACGCCCAGCGCCCTCAGTGCGGCGAGATCGGAGTAGTGGGTTCGGAGCGACCGAGCCACCGATTGTGCCGTGAAGTACAGCGCTGCGATGAGGAGGACGGCCGCCAACAACCAGATTGCGACAACCTGTGGCCGCAGAGCCTGGACCGAGTGTCGCATCGCGTCGTTGAACGACGAGTACTGCAGCGGATCCTGCGGAGTGCTCGAAGAGATCGCGGCGGCGGCGCTCTGGAAGCCGGCCTCATCCGATGCGCCATTTCGCAAACGGACGTAGTCGATCAGGTAGAAGCCGGGCGCGTCATGTGCCCGCCCGAACGCGGGGAAGAGATACACCTGCGGTGCCCGTCCGCCGGTGTCATCGAGCAGTTCGTCCGGCCGTTGGGCAACACCGACAATCGTCAACTGTAACTGCTCGCCCTTGGTCGGATCTGCGTTGCCCTCGTCGTCGAGGTCGCTCTTGCGGAAGAGGCGGATCGAGTCGACGTGGTCACCGATCGACCACCCGCCCTCAGCCATGGCTTCCCGGTTGACCATCACCTCGTCGGCGCGGTCGGCCGTCGGAAAACGTCCGCCGAACAATTGGAAGGCGCCGACCTCGTGGATCGCCGTGTCGTCCACGAGCTTGCCTGCTGCAGATCCGAAGTCGAAGGCGGGGACGAACCCGCCGTGCTCGTCCATTACTTCGAGGAAAACCCCCTGCACGTGCGCTGCGGCATTGACCTGTGGCAGCCGATCGACCTGATCGAACAGTTGGTTGACCAACTCCGGCGCATACAGAGTCTGATCGACCGCCACGGCTGCATCCGGAGAGCGGTATGCCGACAGGTATCGCTCCAACGCCGAGGACGTGCGGCGCGCATCGGCGGCCGCCGCCAGCGCGAGCGACAGCGTCAGCCCACACACCACCGCGAGCACCATCCACGACTGCCACGAACGGCGAAGACCCGTCACGTACCGCAGCCAGATTCCGCTCATCGGACGAGCCTGCCACCCAGCCTCGATGCCCGCCAGCGTGGTAACCCCCCTCTCAGGATGCGTGCAGACCCGCGTCCCACATCGGTCCGGGATAGCCGGTGGTCTCGGCAAGTGGCTAAACGTGCGGCGGTGGTCGTGCGACAGTTGCCCGTGTTCAACTGCCGCTTTGGCAGCCCCCAACTCGACATCAAGACGGTAACCGTGGCGAGGTTTGGGCCGGCTGCCACGACGACTCGGTCGCCGAACTCACTGGTTTGTTGCGCTTGGAATTGCTGGCTCGGCACGTTTCCCTGAACAGCAGAGCCGATCGAGTCGTACACGACACCTGCAGACGGAGCGGTAGCCCATCTTCCTGGTGGTGAGGATCATTCTTTCCTGTGGCGTGGGCCAGCGAGGTGCGTGGCCGACACGAGATGCGAGTAGGTTCCTCGGCGAAGCGTGCCAAGCCGCGGCGCGGAATCAGGCGCGTCGAATATATGTGCCGTCAACACAACCCCAAAGGAGTCTCTCTATGCCAGCTTTCCCGCCCCTGACGCACGTCGCCCTCACGGTCCGCGATCTGTCAGTGAGTGTTCCCTGGTACGAGGCGCTATTCGAGGCACGTGCGGTGCTCGACGAAGACACCGACCCTGGTTTCCACCACACCGTCTATCTCCTCGGCAACACCCTGGTCGGCTTGCACCAACACGAGCAACCGGCGCCCGACGAGACCTTCAGCGAGTTCCGCATCGGTCTCGACCACGTGGCGTTCGGCTGCGCCGATCGCGCTGAACTCGAGAATTGGGTTCTGCGCCTCGACGAGCTCGGAATCGCCCACGGCGGCATCAAGGACGCTACATACGGTTCCGGGGTGAGCTTCCGGGATCCCGACGGCATCCCGCTGGAACTGTTCGCTCCGCCAGGCTGATCTGCGTTCTCTTTCGTGGAGCTGAGGGGAATTGAAACCCTGACCCGTTCCATGCCATGGGCAAGCCCCAACGCGAAGAAATGTAGTTCCTCCGTGATGAGCGTTGAAACAATCACTCCGAGCCATCGAGCGCGGCGCCCTGTCAGCCTGCCAATTGCTGCCGCACGGCGTACGCGGCGATTTCGGCGCGCTTGACGGCGCCGAGCTTGTCGAGGATGTGCCCGACGTGGACGCTGACGGTGCGCGGCGAGATGTGAAGCCGGGCGCCGATCTCGATGTTCGTCAGGCCGCGACTGACCTGGACCGCCACCTCACGTTCGCGGTCGCTCAGCAGAACGTCTCGGCCTGATCTCGGAGGTCGCCCACCGAGCGATCGCAACAACTGCACCGACTCGTCGAGGTCGGGCCCTGGCCAGTTACCGACCGCTGTGACAGCTGAGGTCGCCCAACGTCTCGCCTCGCCGCGGTCTCCCAAGGCATTCCAACAGCGGGCGATGCCACGGTGCGCGTCGGCGACCACAGTGGCGGCGCGACGTGGCAGGCCCTCCAGCGATCGAATGTACGCATCGCGAGCATTGACATGGTCTGTCGCGTGTTCGGCTGCAATCGCACAGAGGTGGTGGTAGATCGAATTTCCGTCCGGATCGCCGGCAGCCCAATCACGCCACTCGGCGACGGCGGCATCGGCTGCGTTCTTCGACGTTCGGGCAAGTGCGAGCAACGCCTGCCCGAGTTGGTCGAGATGGTCGAGCATGTACCGGGTGAGGCGAGCATCGGGGTGCATGAGTTCCTCCACGATTCGGACGGCGTCTTCACCCCCGCGCAGTCGCAACGTGGCATCGACTGTTCGCATCCATGCACCCTGCGTGTGCCCAACGCGACCTCCCATACGTGCGCTGATGGTGTCGAGCCGCTGGCGCGCAGACGCGTCGTGGCCCCCACCGGCGTCGATTCCGGCAGCGAAGATCGCGAGACAGCCCGAGCTGGTGGGCTCGCCCGGACCCAACCAGCCGAGTGCATCGAGCGCCGCCTGCTGATTGCCGTCCCGCTCGGCCAGCAATCCGCGGAACAAGGCGATCTGCTCGCCGAACTGTGCACCCAATCCGCCACCGAAGACGATCGTCTCGAGCCGATCGATCAGCGCCAAAGCATCGTCGTCGTGCGTGTACACCACTTCGCACAGCAGGTTGTTGATCGCGCGGCACTGCAGCACGGAGTCGCCCGCGGATTCGGCCAGATCGACGACGCGGCGCAACATGGCCCGACCTTCGCCACGCCGTCCCGGAGCATCGGTCAACGCTGCTCCGAGGTTGACGAACACGGTGGCCGGAACCACTCCGACTTCCGCGAACGCTGCAGAGGCCTGTTCGGCCCAGAAGATGGCATCGACGTCGCTGGAGAGCATCGTCACCTCCGCCAGCACATCGAAGATTCGCAAGCGATCGCCGTCGCGAGCAGTTCTCAGCAGATCCTTCAAAGCGTCGACGTGAACGCGGAACACCGCGAAGTCGCCGGCGTCCCTGGCCAGACGGGCAAGCAGTCGATGCATGTCGGCACGCAACGCGAGATCGGCCTCGGGGGCAAGCGACAGTGTTCGCTCAGCAGCCCCGCGAGCCTGGTCTGGTCGGCCCAGTTGCCACGCCGCCCGGGCGGCGACCGAGTTCAGCGAGACGTCGCACGAGTCGACCTGCAGGCCCGCGGTAGCCATTCGCTCCGCCATTGCCGGTCGACCGCCCGCGACCGCGACCGTGGCTCCTTTCCGGGCAGCCTCCAAGGTCTTCGCGGTGTCTCTCGCCAGAATCGCGTGTCGGAGGATCTTCACCGGAGGTGTGTCGTCGGGCGCCACTTCGAGAGCGCGCCGGTGGAGGGCAACGCATTCACGCGACAGCAGCGCACTCTCGACGACTTCGCGGGTGAGTGCGTGCACGAACGTGAAACAGTCGGGCGTGGATTCGACGAGCAGTTGCGCGTCGCACAGTTTGCGCAGTGCGGCAACCTGGCGGCTCTCCGCGAGATCCGTGAACGCAGACAGTTCGTCGAACGTGTTGGACGGGCCGAGCACAGCCGCCGCGTGCAGGACAGACCGAGTCGTCTCGTCGAGGCGGACGAGGCGACGACGAACAGACTCCACGATGGTGCTGGGCAGTGCCGAGATCGACGGTTCGCCGCCGAGCTCCCCAGTGTCGATGAGCTGATGCAGCAGCAGCGGATGACCGCCGGTTCGATCATGAACGTCGTCGGCCATCGCCGTGGCAGCCACGCCGATCGAGGCATGCAGCAGCCGTCGCACATCCTCGACACCGAGTGGTCCGAGATCCAGCCTCTCGACGGTCACTCGGCGTGTCATATCGTCGAGCAGATCGGAGAACGCAGACGTGTCGTCATCGTTCCGCCGAGTGATCACGACTGAACAGGGCAGCTCACTGCACACGATGCGCCTGACGGCGGCAAAGAGATCAGCATCGCTCCAGTGCAAGTCGTCCAGGACGAGCAGCCCACGAGTACGGGCGAGGATCTGTGCCAGCGTGGCGACGACCCCGTCGCAGAGCTCTGCGGGCCCGAGCTCTCGATCGGTCCGGCCGCCCACCGGTGCTCGCCCGAACAACGATCCAATCACGTCTCGATGGCGACGGAGCCCATCGGGCAACGCCGTCCACTCAGCGACGTACCGGTCGAGGGCTTCAGCCAGCGGACCGAGCGGACGCGGTCGTCGCGGTCGGCCGTGCCCCGCATGATCACCGGTGTGGCCGGCAGGCTGGGAACAGCTTCGTCCAACATGCGTGTCTTGCCGATGCCCGCTTCGCCTTCGACGACGACCAGCCGCACGCCCGCGTCCACGGCATGATGGAATCGTCTGACGTCGCTGTCCCGTCCGACAAATGGCCGCGCCGCCAGATGCATGTGCCGAAGCCTACGTCCCGACCCGAAGGGGTCGAGACGTAGGTCGGTGCCGTTCACGCCAGGAGCGGGCAGAGGTCGACGCGCTTGCCGCTGACGACGGCCTGGTCGACATCGAGGCCGGGAAGGAACGCCCGACCGTGGATGAATGCGAACGTGTGTGGGCCGAACAGGAACATCGCACCGGTGAACACTGCATCGCCGCTGGGGTAGATCTTGGCCGGGCCGGGGACATTCAGATCGATCGACTTACCGGTCGCGACGGAAGTCACGTGCATTCGCAACGAGCCGTTCACTCCGGTCACTCGGACCGAGCCGTTCTTCGCGAAGAAGGTCGTGACTCGCTCACCATCGACGACGTCGACCTGAAACCTGCCACACGGGCTCTGATCGTTCTCGATGAAAAAGCTGTAGGTCCCCAGAGGCGGCGTGACCGCGGGTGGCCGCGCCGACGCGACACCGGAAGTGACCGCCCCGACTGCGACAGAAATGGTCAATCCCGTCGCAACAATTCCTACCGCTCTTCGAAGCCGCAATCGCACACTCATGATGATCTCCTGTCGACGCGAAGGAGGATCCTCCGCCTGCGGCAAGCATCCGTGATTCATGACGTAGCGCACATCGTCCAGATGACGTATTCGCGGCGACCGCAACCAGTAGTTACACCATCAGCTGACTCACGAATGTTGCGCTCAACCGTAAGCCCGGCCGCGCCAAGCTCAGAGGAACAAACCGGTCACGTCGTAGGCGAGGTTTGTCGCCGATTGGTTGTGCACCGTGATCGAACCGGTCACCCCGGACAGCACGTTGGTGGCATCGATCCATTCCGCGTGGCGACAAGCCACCCTCACGACCGCGTTCACAGGACCGTTCAATTCGCCGGGTCCGCGGAGGTCAGCCTGGGCCACGGTCTTGACTCGCAGGCCGAAACGTCGATCTCGAATGTGTCGAGGACCACGAGCTCACAGCACACACACAGATCGCCGACTGCGGTCGCTGCTGCTGACGTCTGACACGACAACTCACGACGGGTTCGACAACAACACGAGCAAAGGCCACCCGCTAGGGGTGAGGCTTGTGGGGATGTTGCCGACAACACTGGAGAGCACCTGTCAGGTGGTTCTGACTCGTTTGAGTGAGTACGTGAGGTGTGTTCGACGAATCAGCGTCCAAGGAGGCCCGCGATGACCAAGGCAAAGCTGTTGGGGTTGCTATCAGCGGTGATGGCGGTGACGCTCTTCACATGCTCGTCGGCATCAGCAGTGCCGGTCCCCGTCCCGGCGATTGGTGCCCGACTGGGCTCCAACACAGAGATGACGTTCACCAACACGGGACCCGGCCAGGGAGTGACCGGATTCATCGCCGATGCGGCCAACAGCTTCGACCCGGTGTCGGGCTATCCGGCGAATAATCCCGGCGCAGGATTCACTCCGAAAGATGAGGGATTCGCGGGCATCATCGTCGGTACCCCGACCGGCGGCGGCACGCCAATGCAGATGTACTGCATCGACATTCTCACAAATACGTCGCCTGGAACCGGATACGAACTCGGCTCGTGGTCGGAGGCCAACGTAGCTCGGGTCGGCTACATCGCCCAGTTGCTCAACTCGTACTACCCGACCGTGCCCGCCCAACCTGCGGGCCTGGCCAACACCAGCCAGCAAGCCGCAGCGGTGCAGGCAGCGATCTGGTTCTTCTCCGACCGGTACGTGCTCAACACCTCCGACCCGCTCCACAACACGGTCGCAGCGATCACGGCGGCGGTGATCGCCGCCGGACCGCTCGTCCAACCGCCCGCGCCATCGCTGACGATCACCCCGGCAGTGCAGGGCGGATCGGTCGGTTCGGCTGTCGGCCCGTTCGTAGTGACTTCCACCGCGGCAACCACTGTCGCTGCCACCGGTGGCACAATGTTCTCCGACGCCGCGGGCACGGTGCCGATCCCCAACGGCACACCGGTCGCATCCGGAATCAACATCTGGCTGCGAGCTCCCGGTTCCGATCCCGCTGTGCTCGAGGCGACTGCGCAAGCATCGGTGCCCACCGGCAACGTGTATCTGTACGACGGCAACACGCCGGGCACGGTCCACGCCCAACGGCTGATCCTTGCCCAAACCACGACGCTCACCACCACAGTCGACGCCCAGGCAATCTTCAAACGGCCCGGACAGCTGGTCGTCAACAAGACGATCGGTGGTCCGGCAGCAGGCCAACAGGGCCAAATCGTAATCGTGGTCACCTGTGATGGCACGCCACTGCAACCTCCGTTCGTGATCCCCGCTGGTACGCCCGCGGGCACGCTGTCGCAGACCTACAGCCCGATCGCGGCGGACTCGGTCTGCACAGTTGTAGAGGACACGGACGGCCACACGCCGACCATCACCGCACGACAACAGGGAAGCGGCATCGTCGTCACCATCCCCGAAGCAGGCATAGCCACGGCCGACCTCACTGACGTATATGACGTCGGATCGCTCGTTGTCAACAAGACGATCACGGGTGCCGCGGCCGGCCAGCAAGGCGGAGTCGTCATTTCCGTGACATGCGGTCAGACACCACTGGCAGACTTCGTGATTCCGGCCGGGACGCCTTCGGGCACGGTCTCCCAGACGTACGCGAACATCCCCGCCGGCACCGTTTGTACGGCGACCGAGACCGCCAGCGGCGCCAGTGCCACCGTCACGGTCACCTCGGAGGGAAGTCCGCAGTCCCTGACCATTGCCGCCAACGGCTCGGGCACGATCAACATCACGAACACCTACGATCTCATCACCGGATCGTTGGTGGTCAACAAGACGTTCAGTGGGTCGGGTGCCGGACAACAGTCGCCCGTCGGCATCCTCGTGAGCTGCGGGTTGCCCAACATCGCCGCCTTCGTCATCCCAGCCGGCACGCCGAGCGGAGCATTCCCTCGGAGTTTCGACGGAATCCCGGCCGGCACGACGTGCACGGTTGCCGAGGTGCTCGATGGGAGCACCAGCGCGGTCGATGTGACGGTCACCGGTGGCCGTCAACAGGTCGTCATACCCGGAGGCGGAGTTGCGACAGTCGATCTCGTCAACCTGGTCGAGTCCCTCGCACCGGTGCCCCCAACCCCAACCACCCCGGCCACCTTGCCACGGACCGGTCGCGCGGAAGATCTCGGCAGTGTCGCGGTCACAGCTCTGCTCCTCAGTGCCACCGGAATCGTCATGCTGTTCGCTACACGTCGGAGGCGGCGTGCGGTGTAGCTGACCGATGGGTCAGAAGCGCAAGGCCGAGCCCCCCGGGTGCAGCTAGCCGTGGTGGGCACGCTTGACGGTGCGCGGTCACCGTCGAGAGGCCAAATGCCTCTCACCTAGTGGAGCTGAGGGGAATTGAACCCCTGACCCCTTCCATGCCATGGAAGTGCTCTGCCAACTGAGCTACAGCCCCGTTTGGGACGACTGAGATTACCAACGAGGCGTCGCCGATCCCAACGCGTATCCGAAGTGCGTAGGTTCAGACGCACACAGGGTGCGTCGAACCTACGCACTTCCGGCCGCAGCGCCAACGCCAGCCGCCAGCGAAACTAGAAGCGGCGTTTGGCGCGCAGTCTGGCTCGGATCGGCATCACGACGAACTGCATCACGATCGTCACCGCGGCGATGCTGGTGAGCACACGAACGACCAGCGGCATCTTCACGAGCAACGGCGCGAGCACCACCGAGAAGAACAGGGCCGCCGGATAGACCCACGCGACGTCGATCGACAACTTCTTCCACAGCGGCCGTTTGGGCTCGGCGAGGGCGGCGGAGTTGAACCACTCCTCCACTCCGACGGTTCGCTGCATGCGTGTACCGGTGACGAACTTGTCGGATCGCGACATCAACTCGTCGCGAATCGGCGAGCGCTCCCAGTTGCGCAACCTGATGCCGTCGCTGAAGCGAACGATGATCTGGTACTCGCCTCCATCGGCCCCGGGATGCAGCACCGCGGCACCGAGGCAGCCGGGGAACTCGCGCACCGCGACGACCAGTTCGTCGGCCCATCGCAGGAACTCTGCTTCCCATCCGGGTGCGACCGTTCGGGCCACCGTCACCGTCACGGGATAGGGCGCGAGCCGTGGCAATTGTCCGGTGTCGAACGGGCCGGAAAGCGGTAGTGACATGGCACTTTCAAGACTAGCGACGCGACGCCTACTCGATCGGGACGTCGGGCCTCTCCGCCTGCCAATCGATCTTGGGAACGTCGCGGTACAGACGCTCGATCTCGTAGTAGGCACGGATCTCGTCACTGAACACGTGGATCACCGCGTCGCCGTAGTCGATCAACACCCACTGCTGTTCGGCAACACCCTCGACGCGCACGGGCGAGCGACCGTGCTGCTCGCGAACGGCGGTCTCGATCTCGTCGACGACCATGCGCACCAGCCGCCGGTTCGAGGCACTGGTGATGACGAAGTAGTCGGTGATCGACAACACGTCGCCGACGAACAAGACGAGCGTGCGCTCGGCCTTCTTGTCGTCGGCGGTGCGTGCTGCGGTGACGGCAATGGCCGCCGCATCCGCTTGGCTCATCCGGTGGTCTCGATCGGTGCGACCGAATCGACGACCGGCGTCGAGGTCGACGTGGTCGGGTCCGGGGCGGAGAGGTCGACCGCGTCGAGGTACTTGGTCCCGAGCGCGATCGTCACGTCGACACCACCCAACGCGACGTCGGGTGTCTCGACCTTGATGGTTCCGAACAAGGCGTTCTCGGTCGGCTCGGCAGCCGCCTGCGCCGGGTCGTAGATGAAGAACGTGGTGTCCGGCGTGGGCTCGGCGTTGAGATCGACAGAGACGACGTTGTTGCCGAACGACAGCAAGGCGCCGATCGTCTTGCGCACCTGCTGGTCGTATCCGGGCGGTGCCTCGATGCGATACGACAGACCGCTGGCCGGCCGTGTCATCTGTGCGGGAGAGATGCTGGCGAAGACGAGGATCGTGTCGTTGCGGTCGAGTTCCTCGATGTCGAGCCCTTCCGGGTTCCGCTCGGCAGGAAGCGCATGTGCGACCAATCCACGCGAGGCGACAGGCCCGGCCGTCAACCGTGTTGCGAGCTCGTCGAAGTTGGCCGGCGCTGTGGCGCTGAGGGTCTGACCGGAGCGACCGGTGCCGATGGCCGTCGTGATACCGGCCCACAACGCGTCGATGTTGGGCTGGCGCAACTTCTCGGTCTCGTTCGGTGAGTTCGACGTGATGATCTGAGCAGCCTGCGCACCGGTGAGCACGGCCGGCCCTTTGGCGAACAGCACCGTGTCATCGGCACCCAGCACGTCGCGGGGCAGGTCGACCTGCAGCGCGGGCAAGCCGTCGAGGAAGGCCGCGAACTCGTCTGCGGTCATCACCTTGCTGTAGTCGAGTGTGAGGTTGATGGCCGACTCGAGATCGCTGCGCAGTTCTTCCTCGCCACCCAAGGCGTAGGCGTCGTGCAGCGACAGCAACTGATCGCCCGAGCCGGAGTCGACATTGATGGGCACGGCGATCATGCTGCCGCCGCGTTGGTCGTAGCCGGCAGGTGTGGCATCGGCGTCGGGCGCGAGCACCAACACGGTGACGCTGGTGAGCTCGCTTGCATCGTCGACGGTCGCCAGCATCCCGGTCGGGGTCGCCGGGAACGCTTGCTCCGGCAGCCGGTCGGCCTGCGCGTTGATGCCGGCCTTCGAGTTGCTGATCGCCTTGGCACCGACATACACGAGCGTCGGTGCGAGCGCGGCGGCGATGATGCCGGCAGCCAGCGCCGAGCAGTGTGTTGCGCCGTCTCCGGCCGGTCAACGAGGTCATGCGGCTTCCCGGTAGAGGTTGCGGACGGCGATGATGTCGAGCACAGGCTCGGTGACGAGGTAGTCGAGCGGACGCCCGTCGCGCACTCGAGCGCGCAGATCGGTGCTCGACACTTCCAGTCGGGGAACCTCGACTCGCAGCCACTCGAATCCGGCGGGAAGCTCGACCGGCGTACCCGGCCGATCGACCACGACCAGTTGGGATTGGGCGACCACTTCTTCGTGCCGTTCCCACGACGTCAGTCCGGCAGCGGCATCGTCGCCGACGATGGTGAAGAAATCGGCGTCCGGATACACCTCGACCAAGCTGGACAGGGTGTCGGCGGTGAAACTGGGGCCGCCACGGCGAATCTCGAGATCGCCGGCGACGAGGCCGTCGACATCGGCAACTGCGGCCTCGACCATCGCCAAACGGTCCTCAGCGCACGTGATCGGCCTGGTTCCCTGCTTCTGCCAGGGAGAGTTGGCCACCATCAGCACCACGGCATCGAGAGCCAGGGCATGACGCACGTTGACCGCCGTCACCAGATGGCCAACATGGGGCGGATCGAACGTGCCACCGAACAGTCCGATTCGCAGGGGCACGGTTGCCCAGTCTAGGGGGCCGAGCCGTGACCACGCAGGCAGCCCTGACCTGCGTATTTCTTAACGAGAAACGGGGTATTGACATGACAAATTCGCGCCGATGTAGTACTGTTGCCCGTTCCCCCCAATTCTGACCCCCCGCTTTCACCGACAATGAGCCAGCCAGCACGCAATGCGAGCTGCCATGTCTCCCCCGGAAGATCCCCTGCAGTGCCGATCCCCCGGCGTGCCTCGGCACGTGTCAACCGGCACAGTATGCCCACGGAATATGTAATCCCACAACGAAGTTGAGAACAATTACCATGAACGACTCTATCGGTCTCTACCTGAATGACATTGGAAAAGTGTCACTACTCAACGCTGAGGAAGAGCGTCAGCTCTCTCGCGTCATCGAAGCCGGCCGCGATGCAGCCGAGCGTCTGGCCAAGGGCGAGAAGGGGGCAGCCCTGAAGGCAGCCGTCGCCGCCGCAGCCGACGCCAAGGATCGGTTCATCCGCTCCAACCTCCGCCTCGTTGTCTCGATCGCCCGCCGCTACCCACTCCCGCAAGGGATGGACTTGCTCGACCTCATCCAAGAGGGAAACCTCGGTCTCGAGCACGCCGTCGACAAGTTCGACTGGCGCCGGGGCTTCAAGTTCTCCACGTACGCGACCTTCTGGATCCGCCAGGCCATCGGCCGGGCACTCGACCAGAAGGCCAGCCTCATCCGCATCCCGGGCGATCGCTCGGCCAGCTTGCGTGCCGCTCTGCGTCAGGCATCTGGCGACGGCGAGACCCTCGACCTCGGCAATGCCGAGCTGCACCGGCTCACCACGCCGGTCTCGCTCGACAAGACGATCGGCGACGACGGCGATGCCACCCTCGGCGATCTGATGGCCAATGGCGACGGCACCCCTGAGGATGCTGTCATGGCCATGGTCGACAGCGAGCTGCTCGACGAGTTGCTCGGCACGCTCGACAAGCGGGCCCGCTACGCAATCGAAGCACGCTTCGGCCTGCTCGACGGCGAGCGCAAGAGCTTCCGCGAAGTTGGCGAAAACCTTGGCGTCACCGCCGAGGCAGCACGTCGTCTCGTCAGCCGGGCAGTCGCCGGGCTCCGCGAAGACGCAGTGCGCATCCTCGCCGCCTGAAATTTCTAGCCCTACCCTCGAGGCCAGGTACCGGACAACCGGTGCCTGGCCTCTTGCTTTGTAATCACGGCGGACTTGCACGGCGCAGCAATTAAGCTCTCTGCGTGGCAAAGGCGTGGACTCCTTCGTCTTGGCAGGGTTTCCCTGCCGAGCAGCAACCGGATTGGCCGGATCAGGGCGACCTCGATCGCGCACTGAAGCAGATCGCGTCCTATCCCCCGCTGGTGTTCGCCGGCGAGGCCCGCTCGTTGCAGACAACGCTCGGACACGTCGCTGCCGGCAACGCGTTCCTGTTGCAGGCCGGCGACTGCGCCGAGAGCTTCGAGGAGTTCTCAGCGGTCAACATCCGGGAGAAGTTGCGCGTCATCCTGCAGATGGCCGTCGTGCTGACCTACTCGCTCGGCGTGCCCGTGGTGAAGGTCGGTCGCATCGCCGGACAGTTCGCCAAGCCCGCGGTCAGCGGCATTCGAACGTGTCGGCGACGTCGACATCCCGACGTTCCGCGGCCACATCGTCAACGATCCGAACCCGACCGAGGCGTCACGAGTTCCGTCGGCAGATCGGCTCGTGCAGGCGTACCACCAGTCGGCGTCGACGCTGAACCTGCTGCGGGCGTTCACCAAGGGCGGGTTCGCCGACCTCGGCCGAGTGCACGCGTGGACACAGGAGTTCGTCGCCTCGAGCCCCGAGGGTCGCGCCTACGACCAGATCGCCGCCGAGATCGACCGCGCCCTGCGTTTCATGCGTGCCTGCGGCGTCGACACCGAGAACACCTACAACCTGCACGAGGTCGACTTCTACACCAGCCACGAGGCGTTGCTGCTGGGCTACGAGGAAGCGTTGACCCGGCAGGACTCGCTGGGCGGCGGCTGGTACGACTGCTCGGCGCACATGCTGTGGATCGGCGAGCGCACGCGCCAGCTCGACGGTGCCCACATCGAGTTCCTCCGCGGCGTCGGCAACCCCGTCGGCTGCAAGATCGGGCCCGGCACATCGGCCGACTTCGTGCTCGAACTGTGCGAGAAGCTGAACCCGGCACGCATCCCCGGCAGGCTCACGTTGATCACCCGGATGGGTGCCGACAAGATCGAGGAGGGCTTGCGTCCGCTGCTGCGTGTGGTCCGCGATTCCGGCCATCCCGTGGTGTGGGCCTGTGATCCGATGCACGCCAACACCTTCACGTCGGTGTCGGGCCGCAAGACCCGCGACTTCGATCACATCGTCGCCGAGATCAAGGGCTTCGTCGCAGGCCCACGGCGCCGAGGGCACGTGGCCGGGCGGCATCCACGTCGAGCTCACCGGCGACAACGTCACGGAATGCGTGGGCGGCGCCGACAAGATCCTCGACAGCCAGCTCGACGATCGCTACCAGACGATGTGCGATCCGCGGCTCAACGCCCGCCAGAGCCTCGATCTGGCGTTCCAGGTGGCCGAGATGCTGCGCTCCACCGGTCTCGCCTGAACCAGCCGTGCCTAAATCCGGCGTGGGGGCGCTCGAGCTGATCGACTCCTGGCCGGTCACGACCAGCGCCGCGGCGGTCGTTCGTCCCGACGGGTCGATCGCCACGAGGGGCGACCAGCAGCAGCTGTTCCGCATCGCGTCGGTCGCCAAGACGGTGACCGCGTGGGCATGCCTCGTGGCAATCGAGGAGGGCATCGTCGCGCTCGATCTGCCGATCGGCCAGCCCGGTTGCACGCTGCGACACCTCCTCTGCCACGCGGGCGGCTACGGCTTCGATGGTGCCGAGCCGATCTCCAAACCAGAGCGCAACCGGATCTACTCGAACACCGGGATCGAGATGGCTGCGTCGACGGTGGCCGATGCATCGGGCATGGCGTTCGCGCGACTACCTCGACGAGGCGGTGCTGCATCCGCTCGGGATGACATCGACCACGTTGCAGGGCTCGCCGGCCCACGGGCTTCGCAGCACGGCGGCCGACGTCACCCGATTCGTCGCCGAGGTTCGCACGCCGACGCTGATCTCGTCCGGCACCGCCGGCCAGGCGACGGTCCCCCACTTCCCCGACCTCAACGGCGTCATCCCCGGCATCGGCCGCTTCGCACCGTGCCCGTGGGGGCTCGGATTCGAGGTCCGCGGCAACAAGCAGCCGCACTGGACCGGCACAACGAACTCGCCGAAGACGTTTGGACATTTCGGTGGCGCCGGTACCTTTCTGTGGATGGATCCCGCCGTGGGGGTGGCTTGCGTGGCCCTGACCGACCGAAGGTTTGACGACTGGGCCGATACGGCCTTGCGCATGTGGCCTGCGTTCAGCGACGCCGTCCTGGCGGAGGCAATAGCGTGATGTATCGGCCAGGTGATCGAGTCCGGTTCGAGACGACCGGAGACGACGGCTGGCCGTTGATTCGCTACGGCTTCGTCGGCGGTGTCGCCGGCAACGGCGGGCCGGTCGTGGTCATGCTCGATGGCGAGCTCAGTGGCGACGTCGTCAACCGAGCCGAGCTGCAACCGGTCACCATCACCAGCGTCGAACTGTGCCTCCGCGGCGCCGACCTGATCGACGATCCCGAGCTCCGCCGCGGCCTGGTCGCGCTGTGGCACGCCGAGGCCGACTCTGCGGGCCTCGACGTCGACGAGCTGCACCCGATCGGCGACGGTCAGCCGCGAATCGGACGCCTGCTGGGCGCTCGCCGAGCTGCTGACAGCCGATCAGCAATACGTCGTCCGGGCGATTCAGCTGCCCAACGAGCCCGAGATCATCCGGGTCCGTGCCGAGAGCCGCAACGGCGACTCGCAGCTGACGCCTCCGTCTAGCTCAACCGCTCGACGATCATGGCCATGCCCTGGCCGCCGCCGACGCACATGCTCTCCAGGCCGAACGTCTTGTCCTCGTACTGCAGGCCGTGGATCAGCGTCGTCATGATCCTGGCGCCGGTCATGCCGAACGGGTGACCGAGGGCGATGCGCGCCGCCGTGCACGTTGAGCTTCTCCATCGGGATGCCGAGGTGCTTGGCCGACGGGATCACCTGCGCGGCGAACGCCTCGTTGATCTCGACGAGGTCGATCTGGTCGATGGTCATGCCGGCTCGAGCCAACGCCTGCCGGCAGGCCTCGATCGGGCCGAGGCCCATGATCTCCGGGTTGAGGCCGGTGACGCCCGAAGCGACGATCCGCGCCAGCGGGGTGAGGCCGAGCTCCTTGGCCTTCGTGTCGCTCATCACCATCACCGCGGCGGCGCCGTCGTTGAGCGGGCAGGCGTTGCCGGCCGTGATCGTGCCGTCGGGACGGAAGACCGGCTTCAACTGGCTGACGGTCTCGTAGTTGGTGCCCGGACGCGGGCCGTCGTCCTTGCTGACGACCGTGCCGTCGTCGAGCGATCAGCGGTGTGATCTCCGCTTCGAAGAAGCCGTTCTCGACGAACTCGCACGCCAGGTTCTGCGAACGCACGCCGAATCGATCCATCTCCTCGCGGGTCACGCCTTCGAACTCGACCACGTTCTCGGCGGTCTGGCCCATGGCGATGTACATGTCGGGCAAACCGGTCGGCGGCGTCCATGGGCCCTGGCCGCCCTGGGCGCGCAGCTTGGTGCGCTCGCCCGACGGCTTGAAGATCGGCGTTCGGGGCGGTGTCGCTGGCGCCCGACGCATAGCGGCTGACCGTCTCGACACCGGCGGCGATGAAGCAGTCGCCCTCGCCGGCCTTGATCGCGTGGTACGGCCATGCGGATGGTCTGCAGGCTCGACGAGCAGTAGCGGTTGACGGTGACGCCGGGGACGTCGTCGAGGCCGGCGAGCACGGCGACGACGCGGGCGATGTTGAAGCCCGCCCTCGCCGGCCGGCTGGCCGATGCCCATCATCAGGTCGTCGACGTCGGACGCCCTGCACCTGCGGCACCTTCTTCATCAGCGCTTCGACGATCTGCACCGACATGTCGTCGGGACGCATGGTGACGAGCGAGCCCTTGTTGGCCCGGCCGATCGGGCTGCGGGCGGTGGCGACGATGACTGCTTCAGGCATGGTGATTCCCCTTGCGAAATGGTCGACGAGTTGATTGAACGGTTAACCGCGGGTGTCGACGACGCGGAACGCCTCGGCCGACGCGCCGTCCGGCAGTCCGAACTGCTTGGCGGTGTTCGCCATCCACTCGCGAACCATCGTCTCGGTGCGCTGCCGGATCGGTGTGCTGGCTGACGTGACACATCAGCGCCTGGATCTTGCGATCGACAGCGGCGGTGACGTCGATCGGCATTCGTGGCTGTCCGACACCCTGCACCCAGACCTCGTCGACCGCCCACGGCTCGATCACTTCTTGGAACAGCTCGGGAAACGCGAACGGGTTGCGCGCATCCGGATAGACGGCGCACAGCGTGGCCTCCCCCGTCGCAACGTGATCGGGATGGCTGCGCGTAGACGCGGTCGAGGTTGCGCTGCGGCGACTGGGCGATGACGACACGAGGGCGAACGCGGCGGATGACCGCACTGATGTCGGCGCGGAGCTGGAGCGGTGACCTGCACACGACCGTCGCCGTGACCGAGGAAGTACAGGTCGGTCGACGCCGACGACGTTGGCCGCGTCGGTCTGCTCCTTGCGACGAAGTAGCGCCACGTCGCGACGAGGGATGCTCCAGATCGAACCCGCCGGCATCGCCGTCGGTGACGATGCAGTAGCTCACGTGCGACACCGGCGTCGGTCAACGTCGCCACGGTTCCGGCAGCACCGAAATCGACATCGTCCGGATGAGCAGTCACGACGAGAGCACGCTCGATCTCAGGAAAGGTCAGCACGACTACGAGCCTACGGTGAAGGGTCGATATCGCTACGCTCCCGAGATGCCCAACGATGTCGCCCTCGGCACTTTCGACCTCTCCGACCCCGAGTTCTGGATCGCTCCTCGCGAGTACCGCCACGCCGCGTTCCGCAGCCTGCGACAGGCCGACGAGCTCGTCTTCTACGACGAGTGGGAGTTCGAGGACAGCCCGTTGCCGAAGGGCCCGGGATACTGGGCCGTCACCCGCTACGAGGACGTGTGGGCCGCGAGCCGCAATCCGCAGGTGTTCATCAGCGGCCGTGGCGTCAACATCGGCGACATCCCCCAGGAGATGAACGAGTTCATCGGCTCGATGATCGCGATGGACGACCCGCGCCACTTCCGGCTGCGCAACATCGTCGCCAAGGGGTTCACGCCGAAGCAGATCACCCAGGTCGAGGGCTACGTGCGCACCAAGGCGACGTCGATCATCGACCGGCTGATCGAGCAGTTCCCCGACGGCGAGTGCGACTTCGTCGAGCAGATCGCGGCACCGCTTCCCCTGCAGATCATCTGCGAGATGATGGGCATCCCTCCCGAGGACGAGGCGCAGATCTTCGCCTGGACCAACGTGATCCTCGGCGTCGGCGACCCCGAATACGTCGGCTCGTTCGAGCAGTTGATGGGCGTGCTGATGTCGATGTTCATGTACGCCCAGCAGTTGGGCGACGAGCGTCGAGCCAACCCCGGCGACGACATCGCCTCGGTGTTGATGCACGCCGAGGTCGACGGCGAGCGACTGACCTCGCAGGAGTTCGGATCGTTCTTCATCCTGCTGGTCGTCGCCGGCAACGAGACCACCCGCAACGCGATCGCCCACGGGATGAAGCTGCTGACCGACCACCCCGATCAGCGCACGACGTGGTTCGACGAACTACGACGGCCACCTCAAGACGGCGGTCGACGAGATCGTCCGTTGCGCGACACCGGTGATCCACTTCCGGCGCACGGTCACGGAAGACACGGTGATCAACAACACCAAGGTCGAGGCCGGTCAGAAGGTGGTGCTGTGGTACAACTCGGCCAACCGCGACGAGACCGTGTTCGCCGAATGCGGACTCCTTCGACGTCACCCGGCCGCTGCAGCCGCAGCAGGTCGGCTTCGGCGCCGGCGGGCCACACTTCTGCCTCGGCGCCAACTTCGCCCGCCGCGAGATCGCTGTGATCTTCGACGAGATCCGCAAGCGGCTGCCGAAGCTGCAGATCTCCTCCGAGCCCGACTACCTGCAGAGCGCCTTCATCAACGGCATCAAGCGGATGCGCTGCACCTGGAAGTGACCTCTCAGCCGGTTCGGTCCTCGACCGCGAGATGCTCCACGTCGGAGAGCTTGGTGAGGCTGAACGTGTGTCCGTCGCCGAGCTTGATCGACACCAACCGGGTGATCGAGGCATGACCGGTGACGAACCGATCCCACTCCCACGGCACCGGGTCGAGGCCCAGCAGGTGGCACAGCAACACGCCATTGGTCCCTGCGTGGGCGAACACGGCGATGCGCCGGTCGGTCTGATCCATGTGCCACACGGGAAGCGTCTGCTTGCTGCGATAGACACCACGCGCCGCGAGAAATTCGGTGGCGCCGGCGCGCACCCGCTCGACGAAATCGCGTGACGCTTCGCCGCCGGCCACGCCTTCCCATCGCTCGGACGCGACCCGCGACCGCTCCTCCTCGTATGCCTTCGTTGCCAACTCGGCGGGCGTACCGTGCCAGTTGGGCTCACGGATCTCTTCGAGAAACAGCTCGATCACCTCGTCGGCGCCGCGCTTTGCAAGCGATGGCGCTGCTGTCTGGCGCGGTCGAACGAGCGGTGAGATGACGATCTCGTCGAACTCCACGCCGTCCAGTGCGAGCGCCACCTGCTCGGCCTGGCGACGCCCCCGCTCGGTCAGCGGAGGGTCGACGACGTTGAGCCCGTCGCGCACCCATTCGGGCTCTCCGTGGCGGATCAGCACTATTTCCATTTGCTTCCTTTCACCGACGGCGATCGTAGACGTCGGTAGCGTTCAACCCAGTGGAACCCGGCCAGAAACTCGAGCGGCCAAGACTCCAGCGGCTGGCACCGCGATCCACTCGGGCGATTCGAGTACCGGTACTTCAACGGCGTGCAGTGGACCTCCGACGTTTCCGTGAACGGTCAGCGGTATGTCGACGCTCCGATCAGCCAAATCACTGCCAGCCTGCCCGACAAACCGGCGCCGCGAGGAATGGCGATCGCGTCGTTCATCACCGGCGCCGCCGCGGTCGCGCTCGGGTGGATTCCGTTCATCTTCATCATTGCTGCGGCCGGCGCAGTGTGTGCGTTGGTGTTCGGCATATCTCGGCCTGAAGAACGCTCGCCGCCACGACGGCCGGGGTCGAGGTTTCGCGGTGACCGGGCTGGTGCTGGCACCGGTCGCGCTGATCGTCTGTGTGGGCGGGTTCTTCTTCACTCGAGTCGTCGTTCGCGAGTTCCGTGACTTCATCGAGCCTGGCCCGCACGAGCTGGTCGTCGAGCAGCCGTGCACGTTGGCCAACGGACAGGCGACGGTGACGGGCACGATTCGCAACCTCGACGACCACGAGCACGACTATCGCATCTTCGTCGACTTCGACGACAACGGTGACAACTCGAAGTCGTCGATCGTCGGCGTGCCGCGATGTGGCACCGGGTGCCACGGCTCCGTGGACCTCGTCGGTGACGTTCAGCGGCACCACCGTCGACTGCAAGGTCACCGACGTGTTCGGCCCTCCCCCGTTCGGCATCGACCAGGGCTAGTGCGTCTGGCCGGAGGCGGTTGCTGCGATCCAGGCCTCGAACATGCGCGAGTACACGCCACCGGCGGTGAGCAGTTTGATGTGAGGGCCGTCCTCCACCAGGCGTCCGTGTTCGAGCACCATCACCCTGTCGGCGCGTGCTGCCGTCGACAATCGGTGGGCGATGGCGATCGTGGTACGTCCAGCGGCCAGCTTCTCGAGCGCCCGCCCGATGCGCACCTCGGTGAGCGCGTCGACCGAGGAGGTCGCCTCGTCGAGCACCAACACATCGGGATCGACCAACGACGCCCGCACCAACGCGACCAGCTGCCGTTCTCCTGCCGAGAGCTGCGATCCACGTTGGCCGACCTCGGTGAACAATCCGTCGGGAAGCGTCTCCAGCCAGTCGCTGAGGTCGAGCTCGACGATCGCCCTTTCGAGGTCGGCAATGCTCAGCATCGGCCGGGCGAAGCCGAGGTTTGCGGCGATCGTGCCGTCGAACAGGAACGGCTCCTGCGGGACCACGACCAGCCGGGTGCGAAGCTCGTCGTTGGCAATGGCGGTCAGCGGCACGCCGCCCAGCCGGACCGTGCCGATGGTCGGATCGGCGAAGCGAGCGATCAGCCGCCCGAGTGTCGTCTTGCCCGAGCCGGTCTCGCCGACGATGGCGACCTGCTGCCCGGCGGGGATCTGGGCGTTGACGTCGAACAGCACGGGTGGCTCTTCGTCGTCACCTCGACTGCGGTAGCTGAACGTGACGTTCTCGATGCTGACGCTGAGGACGCCGGGCGGCAGCGTGACAGGGTGGAGTGGTTCAGGCGGACCGATCGGATTGTCGAGCACACCCAGCACACGGCGCAGGCCGGCAACGGCGGTCTGCGTCTGATCGAGCACCTCCGTGAACTCGGCGATGGGCTCCAGGAACCGGTACGTCAGGAAGATGAACCCGACCAACGCACCGGCCGTCAATCCTGAGTCGGGACCGCGAATCAGACCGACGGTCACGACGGCCGCGACCGTCAACACGCTGAACACCTCTCCCGACGGGAAGAGATATGCGCCGATCGTGTTGGCGCGGATGAACGCGTTGGAACGCTGGTGGCTGGCCTGCTTGGTGACCTTCGCGTAGTACGGACCTGCGCCGTACGCACGCAACGTCTCCGAGCCCGACACCACCTCGCTGACAGCGGTGTACACGTCGGCGTTGCGCTCCCTCGCCGTGTCGTAGGCCGCGACGAGATGGCGTTGAACGCTTCGAAGCACGATCGCGAGTGGAGCCGCAGTGGCGAAGGCGACGAGCGCGAGCACCCAGTCGTACGCCAGCATCACGCCGGCGACCATCACCATCAACGTCCCGTCGAGCAGCCACGCCAACGCGCCCCACGAGAAGAACTGCGAGAGGGTCTCGATGTCGCTGGTGACGCGGGCGACCAGCGAACCCTTCCGCTCCTCGCCATGATCGGCCAGGCTGAGCCTGTGGATGTGCTCGAACAGCCGCACTCGCAGCCCGTAGAGGGCCTCTTCGCTGCGCCGTCCCAACCGGGCGACGGCGGTTCGTTGGGCGATCGTTGCGATCACGATCACGGTGAGTCCGATGACGCCCAGCATCGCGATCTCTCCGACGTCGACCTTGCCGGGTTGCAGGCCGCGGTCGATCGCCTGCTGGACGAGGATCGGCACGACCACGCGCCCTGCTGACCCGACCATCGCCAACGCAAACGTCGCGCCAATTCCGCGACGCAGCGCGGGAGCCGCTTCGACTCCCTTGCCGATCATCTGCACAGCCGACCAGCGGCTGATCGGCTCGGTCACGGCACCACCTCGACCGTCTGCTCGGCACGATCGTGCTCGAACGCTTCCATCAACCGGCGGTACTCGGGCACGGTGACGAGCAGCTGTTCGTGGCGACCGTGCGCGACGACCTGACCGTCGGACAGGTACAGCACGTCGTCGGCCAAGGCGATGGTCGACGGACGCGATGCGACAGCAACCACTGTCGTGTTGCGCAGTGTCTCGCGGAGGTTGGCCAGCACCCGTGCTTCGGTGCCCGGATCCAGTGACGACGTCGTGTCGTCGAGCAGCAGGGCAACGGGGCCGCCGATCAGCGCACGAGCCAAAGCGACACGTTGCCGCTGCCCGCCGCTGAGGCCGACGCCGCGCTCGCCGACGATCGTGTCGAGACCCTCGGTGAACTCGTGCACGAAGCTCGCCTCGGCCGCGGCACAGCGCGGTCCAGATCTCCTCGTCGGTCGTCGACACGACCCATCGCCACGTTGTCGCGCACCGATCCCGCGAGCAGGAACGGCTCCTGGAACACCAGAACACAGCCCTGTTGGGGGACGGTGATCGAGCCGGAGTCGACCGGGATCAGTCCGGCGATCAGCTGCAGGAAGGTCGTCTTTCCGGCGCCCGTCGGGCCGACCACAGCGACCGTGCGGCCACCGGGGATCACGGCTCGAGACCGAGTGCAGCACGTCGCGGGTGCCGTCGTGGTTGTACGACACCCCGTCGAGCTCGATGCTGTTGTCGGCGTGGCGGCGCAGCGTGAGCGCCGGGTCGCTCTGCACCGGTTGGTCGAGCAGTTCGCGGATGCGGTTCCACCCGGCGATCGAATACGGCAGTTCGGACAGCGCGAACCCGATGAGTCGCAGCGGGAACACCAGCAGGGTGAAGAGGTAGATGAAGCTGGTCAGCTCGCCGATGGTCATCGCTCCGCCGCGCACTCGATACGACCCCAGCGACGAGCAGGACGATGTTGACGATCGTCGGAACGCCGTCGAGCAGCGCTTCGAACGTGCTGCGCAGCCTGATGGCTCCGAATCGTGCGTTGCGCAGTCGTGACGCGATCACCGACAGGCGATCCGTCTCGCGGCTCTCGGCGCCGAACGACTTCACGACGGTGACGCCGTCGAAGCTCTCGTGCACGGCTTCGCTGAGCTTGCCGAGCTCCTCCTGGGCGGTGTCGTAGTACTTGTCGACGCGTCGCTGGTACGTGAGGTTGAGCCCGATGAGCAGCGGAAACACCGCGACCGCCACCAGACCCAGCCAGATGTCGGTGAACAGCAACCACCCCGCCGACAGGAACAGCATCAGCACGACGCTGGTCGCGAACGGCAACGGGTTGAGGATGTGCGTCGCGGCCTCGGCATCGACGCCGGCTCGAGTGATGACGTCGCCGGTTCGCTGATCGACGGTGCCACGGGATCGGTTGTTCGACCACCCGATCGACGACCTCCGCGGTGAGCGACTCGGTGACACGCCACGACGTGCGACCGGCGAACGTGCGCCGGCCGACGACGCCGGCGGCACGAACCACCCCGACGGCGATCAACAGGCCGAGGATCGCGACGACGTCGACCGGTGGGAACGCTGCCCTCTTCGAACCGCGGGACGATGAGCTTGTCGATGATGAGACGGACGACGACGGAGGACAAAACCGTGCACGAGGCGTAGACCGCGGCGCAGGCGACCGCCGTGAAGAACAGCTTCTTGTGGTGCCGCAGCAGCCCTCGAATGAGCCGGAACGCCTGAGTCAGCGCGACCGGCATCTGGTCGGAACAATCGTCCCGTCGCTCTTGTCGGCCCCCTTCACGTGTATTGGTTCTATCAGGCCAATCCGTCGCGTCCACCGGAAATATGGCGTCGTCGTCGTGCTTGCCCCGTAGCGTTGGGACCCGTGAACCAGTTCAACGCCGGGATGCTGATTCTGCGAGCCGTCTTCGGGCTCTTCTTCGCCTATCACGGCTACAACAAGTTCTTCGGTCCCGGTGGCCTCACCGGCACGACCGGCTGGTTCGAGAGCATCGGCATGCGTTGGCCGGCGTGGCAGGCCCGCCTGGCAGCGACGACCGAGGTCACCAGCGGCGTGCTGCTGGCAATCGGCTTCCTCACGCCGCTCGCCGCCGCCGGCATGATCGGTGTGATGACGGTCGCGATCGTCGTCGCCCACGCCAAGGTCGGTTTCTTCATCTTCAAGCCCGACCAGGGCTGGGAGTACTGCGCATCGATCGCCATCACCGCGTTCGTCATCGCCATGATCGGCCCCGGCGAATGGTCGCTCGACCATGCCGTCGGCATCGATTGGCACGACTGGACAGGCGCGATCATCGCCGCCGTTGCCGGTGTGGGTGGCGCGGTGGCACAGTTGGCCATCTCATATCGCAAGAAGGCCGCATGATCGAGACCGCCCCCGCCCCTACCTCGAACCAGCTCCCCCGTCCAAGAGGCGGGGGTGGGTCAAGGCGATCCTCATCCTGATCTGCGGTCTCATCGCCGCGATGTGGGTCTACGCCTTCGTGTTCGCCCCGAAGGCCGGCGTCTACTTCGTCACCGACAAGGGCTGGCGCACGACGGCCGATGAGATCTGCGCGAACGCCCAGCAGCAGCGACTGGCCCTCGAAGACACCACCGGCGGCTACATCGCCAACCCCACACACGAGCAGATGACGCAGCGAGCCGACATCGTGGATCGCGGCCACCGACCTGCTCGACGGGATGATCACCGACGTCGAGGCCCTGCCGCTTGCCGGCGACAAGGATCAGGAGCGGGTCGCGATCTTCGTGAAGTACTACCGCCAGATCATCAGCGATCGGCGGGCGTACACGGCGCGCCTGCGAGCCTTCGACCTCGCGCCGTATCGAGAGACGTTGGTCAACGGCGGGCCTGTCACGAACGTCGTCATCGACTTCACGACCGGCAACGACATCACCCATTGCATGCCGCCGGGAGAGCTCGGCGGCGACATCTGAGCCGTCGACTCGGTGGCCGTCAGATAGCCGTGCGCACCCAGCCTTCACCGTCGATGTAGCGGCGGATCACGGTCGCTGGAACGCCGGCGGCGACGCAGAAGTCGGGCAGTTCGCCGATCACCACCGAGTTGGCTCCGACCGTGACGTGCCGACCGATGCGCGCTCCCGGCAGGACCACGGTGCCCGTGCCCAGCCACGAACCGTCGCCGATCACGACGGCGTTGCTCGGGCATGGTCTGTTGCGAGATCGGTCGGGTGATGTCGTCGTAGCCGTGGTTCTGATCCGTGATGTACACGTGGTGGCCGGTCCACACATCGTCGCCGATGTCGATCGACAGGTGGCCGACGATCCCGCTCCCCTTGCCGATCAGGCAGCGATCGCCGATGCGCACGACCGACTCGGTGAGGCATTGCTGACCGGGCATCATCCCCGCCGACAGCGTCACCTGTGGACCGATCATCGTGCCCTCGCCGATGTGGATGTAGTGCTCGTTGAGGATCGTGTTCGCGGGAAAGCAGATGATGCTGTTGTCGCCGAACCTGCCGAAGCGGCGACCGGCACGACTGCGCGGTCCGATCGCTCCCCACCAGCGAGACGTGCTTCCACATCGACCGAACCGCCGCGCCGCACAGTTCGTAGGTTGCACCGCGCAGCCGGTCACGCATGGCGGGCGCACGCTATCTGCGCCGACCGCTATCGCGGTTAACATGTCGGTTAGCCACGGCATCATCGCGACGAGGAGTGTAGATGACCAACGTCGGCGATGCGGCTGCCGCTGCACTTCGCCACCCGATCGCCAAGGGATGGTTCGTCCACTGCGTCACCGCCAGCGGTGCCATCTGCGGCATGCTCGGCATCATCGCGGTGTCCGACAAGCAGCCGCGCGAAGCCATCCTGTGGCTGGCCGTTGCGATGGTGCTCGACGGCGTCGACGGGCCCGGCGGCGCGGGCGTGGAAGGTCTGCGATCACGTGCCGCGCATCGATGGGTACACGCTCGACCTGATCGTCGACTTCGTGACCTGCATCGTGATTCCCGTCATCTTCCTGCACCAGTTCGACATGCTGCCCAACGGCGCATCGCTGTACATCGGTGCCTTCGTGCTGTTCATGTCGGCGCTGTGGATGTCGCGCACCGATCAGATGACACACGACCACTGGTTCAACGGCTTCCCGTGCGAGTGGAACATGATCGTGCCGACGCTCTACCTCCTGCGCGTCAACCCGTGGTTCACCACGGCCGCCTGCTTCGCGCTCGCGCTGACGCAGCTGACCAACTGGAAGTTCGTGCACCCGATGCAGGTCCGGCGATTCCGTCCGGTCACCGTGTCGGTCACGATCATCTGGCTCGCCGCAGTGTTGTGGATGACGTACGAATCGCCGCTCGACAAGCCCGCACTCGGCACCGTGCTGTTGATCGCCTGCCCGCTCTACATCGTGGGCATCGGCGTGTGGCGCACGATCGGCCACGGCGCTGTCGAGGCTGCCGCCGCCGAAGCGCACCTCGCCAGCGCATAGCGGCGATGGGCCTCGGCCACATCACCGACGTGCCGGGAGTGCTGGTCGGTCACCACCAACGTCACAGCAGAGGTTGGCGCACCGGCACCACGGTCGTGCGCATCGACGGCGGCGCGATGGCGTCGTGCGATGTGCGCGGCGGTGGGCCGGGCACGCGCGAAACCGATCTGCTCGACCCGGTCGCGATGATCGATCGCGTGCATGCGATCTGCCTGTCGGGCGGCAGCGCGTATGGCCTGCGGCAGCCGACGGCGTGATGCGGTGGCACGAGGAGCATCACATCGGATTCCCGGTCGGTCCGCAGCCGAGTCACGTCGTGCCGATCGTGCCGGCCGCCGTGATCTTCGACCTCGGTCGTGGCGGCGTGTTCGCCAACCGACCGGACGCGACGTTCGGATACCGCGCCTGCGCGTCGGCGAAGCCTGGAGCTGTCGCGATGGGCTCGGTCGGGGCCGGTACCGGTGCGATGGCCGGTGGCCTGCAGGGCGGTGTCGGCACAGCCAGCACGACCTTGGCGGACGGCATCGTCGTGGGCGCGCTCGCCGTGGTGAACGCCGCCGGTCAGGTCATCGACCCCGCGACTGGACTGCCCCGATTCCACGAACAGATCAAGCTGCGCCGCCCGTCGGCCGAGCAGCGCGAGGCCTTGCGAGAGGCGACACGACGGCCACCGACTCCGCTGAACACGACCATCGGGATCGTGGCGACGTCTGCAGAGCTGACGAAGGCCGAGTGCGCCAAGATGGCCTCGGTCGCCCACGACGGATTGGCGCGGGCCATCCGCCCCGTGCACTCGATGTTCGACGGCGACACCATCTTCTGCATCGTCGACCGGGCAGCACCCGATCGAGGCCGCGAACTCCCCCGGTCTGCGCCGCACCGACACCCGGCCGGCGATCGTCAACACGCTGCTCACGGCCGCTGCGGACTGCTTCGCGCTGGCCTGCACTCGCGCCGTGATCGAGGCCCGTTCGATCGGCGGCGCCCCGAGCTACGTTGACGTATGCCCGAGCGCCTTCCCGGTTCGGTAGCTTGGACGTGTCGGAGGAGGCAACAGCTTCATGACCAATGAGACGCACGATCGACCGAAGGTCACGGTTCCCGAGTTGGCCCGGATGAAGGCGCTCGGCGAGAAGATCACGATGATCACCGCCTACGACGTCACGTTCGCACGGCTCGTCGACGCTCGCCGGGGTCGACATGATCCTCGTCGGCGACTCGGTCGGCATGGTGGTGCAGGGCGAGGACAACACGATTCCTGTCGCACTCGACGACATGGTGTACCACGTGCGCCTGGTGTCGCGTGCCAAGCCGCGGCGCTGATCGTCGGCGACCTCCCGTTCGGCTCGTATCAGGTCAGCCCGCAGCAGGCCGTGGAGAGCTCGATCCGGCTGATGAAGGAGGGCGCCGAGTGCGTGAAGTTGGAGGGTGGCGTCGTGATGGCCGAGACCATCCACGCGCTCACCCGCGTCGACATCCCCGTCGTCGGCCACATCGGCCTCACCCCGCAGAGCTTCCACCGCATGGGTGGTCACAGGTGCAGGGCGGGAGTCAGCGGCTACGAGGCCGGCGGCCGCGAGCGGCTGCTCGACGACGCCATCGCGGTCGAGCAGGCCGGCGCGTGCGCCGTGGTGATCGAGGGCGTGCCGCTCGACCTGGCCGCGGAGATCACGCCGAAGCTGTCGATCCCGACGATCGGCATCGGCGCCGGCCCGTCGTGCGACGGCCAGGTGCTGGTGCTGCACGACGTGCTCGGGTCTCAGCGACCTGTCGTTGAAGTTCACCAAGCAGTACGCCAACCTGCGCACGGCGGCGATCGAGGCCACGGCCGCATACGTCGCGAGGTCCGCGACGGCACGTGGCCCGACGACGCTCACAGCTTCCACTGAGCCGCCTACCATGCTGATCTGTCGCGACGCCGTCGTCGATGCACGCGTGGAGTCCGGCGAGCAGCACGGCGCCGCGGCCGCCGCATCGGCTGCGTGCCGACGATGGGCGCGCTGCACGCCGGCCACCTCGGCGCTGATCGACGCACGCCCGCCGCGCGCAGCGACGTCGTCGTCGTGTCGATCTTCGTCAACCCGCTGCAGTTCAACCGCGGCGACGACTTCGACGCACTACCCGCGACCGATCGACGACGACGTCGAGCGCGTGCCGGCCGCCGGTGTCGACGTCGTGTACGCGCCGACCGCGGCGGCGATGTACCCGGCCGGCTTCCAGACCCACGTCGAACCCGGGCGCACTCGCCGAGTCGCTGGAGGGCGCCGGCCGTCCCGGTCACTTCCGCGGCGTCACGACCGTGGTCACCAAGCTGTTCGGCGCGATCCAGCCCGACGTCGCCGTGTTCGGCGCGAAGGACTTCCAGCAGCTGGCCATCATCCGCCGGATGGTCGACCGACCTCGACATGGACATCGAGATCGTCGAGGTGCCGACCGTGCGCGAGCCCGACGGCCTGGCGATCTCGAGCCGCAACCACCGGCTCAGCGCCGACGATCGGCAGGCCGCGGTGTGCGTGTCGCAGGCGCTGCAGATGGTCGCCGACGCCGTCGCCGGCGGCGATCACGACGCCGCGCGTCTGATCGCGTTGGGGACCGCGCGGATCGCCGCCGAACCACGGGCCCGACTCGAGTACCTGCAGATCGTCGACTCGTCCACCCTGCTGCCCGTCGCGGTCGTCGAAGGCGGACGCCACCGCCGTCGCCGCCGTCTGGTTCGGCGACGTGCGCCTCATCGACAACATCGCCCTCACGCGCATAGGCGTCAGCGCGTCAGCGGTTGGGCATCCAGCCACTGAGGGCGATCGCCATCGCGATGGCGTTCAGGATCGCGTGGGCGATCATCGTCGGCGCGATCCTGCGGAACAGGTACGCGGCGGTGCCGAGCGCGCAACCCACCGAGGCCAGCACGAGGATCGAGGCCGATGTTGCCGGTGCCGCGGATCGGATCGAAGTGGGCCATCCCGAACAACAGTCCCTGCAAACCGATCGCTGCCGCCGGCTTGTGGCGCGAGCAGGAACCCGCGCAAGATCACCCCACGAAACACGATCTCCTCGCAGATCGGCGCAGCTACGACGGCGAGCACCAGCAGCGAGACGACGTACCCGCGGTCGTTGTGCAGATCCGAGACCTCTTTGACGTTGCTCGTGAAGGGGATCTTCAAGGTCGTGACGATCAACGCCGACGAACACCTGCGTCAACAGACACGCGCCCCACGTCAGCGGTCCCCACCCGGCATCGGCCCAGCGGGCCCTGAGGCCGACGTCCGCGCGAAATCGACCGGTGCCCCAACGGCGACTGGAGTACCAGCACCACGCGATCGCCGGCGCGTATCCGATGATCGCCAGGATCGTGACGTAGACGGCGATCGGCCAGTCGTACGACGAGATCGCCTTCAGCAGATATCGACCGGCGATCAACGACACGAGCAACGTGATGACGGCGCCCCATGCTGCGCGAATCGGCAGCGTCGGGTGCGGTTGCTTCTCGTCGGCTCGGCACGGCGACGTGACCCGTCCAGCCTCGACCGTCCCAGTACCGCACCCCCGCGGCGTTCCACGGATCGGGAAACCAGCCGGTGGGGGTCGGCAACATCGGCGCCAGCGTAGAGGCGTCGCCGAGCGTATTGCGTAGTGTCTCGCCGATGACCGACCCACGTGCAGTTTCCTTCTGGCTCGACTCGCTCCCGGCCGATCACAACCTGACACCGCGCCAGCAGTTGCCGGGCGACGTCACCGCCGACGTGGCCATCGTCGGTGCCGGCTACACGGGGTTGTGGACTGCGTACTACCTGCACCAGATCGATCCCACGCTGCGCATCGTCGTGGTCGAGGCCGAGTTCGCCGGGTTCGGCGCCAGCGGTCGCAATGGTGGATGGCTGTCGGCGCTGCTGCCGATGAGCTTCGAGAAGATGGCCGAGCAACCACGGTCGCGACCGTGCCGTCGCTCTGCAGCGGACGATGCACGACTCCGTCGACGAGGTCGCCACGAGTGACGCAGACGGAGGGCATCGATTGCCACCTCGCCAAGGGCGGCTACCTCAACCTGGCCCGCAACGAACCGCAGGTCAAACGGGTGCACGAGCTGCTGGACTACTACCGCAAGTGGAGCTTCGGCGAGGAGGACTATCGCTGGCTGACCGCCGACGAGGCATCGGCTCGTCTCAACGCCAGCAACGTGCTGGGCGCCGGCTACACACCGCACTGCGCGGCGATCCATCCCGCTCGACTCGTTCGCGGCCTTGCCGAGACCGTCGAGAAGTCCGGCGTCGACGATCTACGAGAAGACCCGCGTGGTCGAGCTCGGCAACCGCAAGGTCCGTTGCGAGACCGGCACGGTCATCGGCCGACGTGGTCGTGCGCGCCACCGAAGGGTTCACCGCTCGCCTACCCGGGCCAGCGCCGCACCGTCGCGCCGATCTACTCGTTGATGATCGCGACCGAGCCGCTCCCCGACTCGTTCTTCGACGAGGTCGGCTGGGCACAGCGCGAGACGTTCAACGACGATCGCCGTCTGATCATCTACGGGCAGCGCACGGTCGACAACCGCATCGCCTTCGGCGGCCGTGGCGCGCCGTATCACTTCGGCTCGGCGATCAAGCCCGAGTTCGACCGCCACGCCGACGTGCAGGATTCGCTCCGCGCTGCTGCTGAGCGAGCTGTTCCCGACGCTCGGCGATGCCAAGGTCACCCATCGCTGGGGCGGACCGATCGGCGCGCCACGCGACTGGTTCTGCTCGCGTCGGCTTCGACCAGGCGACCGGGTCAGGCGTGGGCCGGCGGCTACGTCGGCGACGGCGTGACGACCACCAACCTGGCCGGGCGAACGCTGGCCGATCTCATCACTGCGCCGCGAGACCGATCTGGTGACGTTGCCGTGGGTCAACCACCAGTCGCGCAAGTGGGAGCCGGAGCCACTGCGCTGGCTCGGCATCAACGCGATGCTGCGGCTACCGATCGGCGCCGACCGCTACGAGGAGCGCACCAACAAGACCGAGCGAGTGGCGCAGCAAGATCCTCGAGCACTTCATCGGCCACTGACCCGGCCCTCAGGGGAACGTGGTCGGCACGACGTCGGCATAGAGCCACGTGGCGAAGAACTCGGTGAGATCCTGACCGGACACCTCGTTGGCCAAGCGCGACGAAGTCTTCGGTCGTGCGCGACTCGCCGTTGTTGTCGGCGACCCAGCGACTGCAGCAAGGTGAAGAACAGGTCGTCGCCGATGGTCTTGCGCAGCGCGTGGAGGATCGACCGCGCCACCGTCGTAGCTGTTGATCGTGAACATCTCGTCGACCGTCGGATCGGCCGTGGAATGCGGCTCGCGTGCAGCGAGTCCTGCGTTCGCCGAGCTCTCGATCGGCATCAGCGCCGAGATGGTCGAGCCACATCCATTCGCCGTACGTCGCGAAGCTCTCGTTGAGCCACACGTCGTTCCACTCCGCTGGTGACACGGCATCGCCGAACCACTGGTGGGCGAGCTCGTGGGCGAGGAACAGTTGTTGCTGCGTGTCGAGCCGGCCGGTGGAGAAGTCGCCACGGCTGAACGTCGGCCGCTCCATCGTCTCCATCGCCAGTCCCGGGAAGCTGTCGGTGATCGCGATGCCATACCGGTCGAGTGGGTACGGCACCGAACCAGTCGTCGAAGTAGTCGATCTGCTCGCTCATGGTGTCGAGGTACGGCTGCATCGTGTCGTGGTCCTGGTGCAACACGACGCTGAGCAACGGCAGACCGTTGGGCCCGCTGCCTTCGATCACCTCGTAGTCGCCCGTGAGCACCTGGATGAGGTACGTCGCCATCTGCCGATCCTCCTGCCAGATCCACGTGTCGGTCGTGGCGGTGGAGGTGTGATCGACGAGGGCGCCGTTGGCAACCCCCGTCAATCCGGAGGGCACGGTGATCTCGAACCGGAACGTCGCCTTGTCGCTGGGATGGTCGTCGCTCGGCAACCACGTGTGCGCGCCCTCCGGCTCGTTGAGCACGTACGAGCCGGCGGCAGACGGGAACCAGCCCACCTGTTCGCCGGCCGCCGACGGCACCGGTTGCGGCGACAAGGTGTATGTCACGTCGACGCCGATTCGTTGCCCGCTGGTGAGAGGAGTTGCCGGAGTGATGAGAAGCTCCGGTGGCGCCGCTTCGAACTGTGCAGGCGCGCCATCGATCGACACGGCCGTCACGTTGGGGCCATCGGAGTCGAGCGAGAATCCGTCGCGGTCCTCGGTCATCACGATGTCGAGGTGCTCGGTGGCGGACAGCTTCGTGCGAGTGGGGTCGTAGTCGATCGCCACCGTGTAGTGCTCGACATCGATGCCCGGGTTGCCGAGCGACGGGAAGAGCTCGTCGCCGATTCCGTCGTCGTCGGGCAGTCGTACTCGGGACGGTGGTCTCGCCAGCCGCCGGCGATGTGCCGGGGGCGTCGGTGGACGGGGTCGTCGACGGAGATGAAGGCTCGCGAGGAATCGTCCGGTGGTGTGGTCGATTCAGCTGCCGGGTTGCCGGCGTGGGCCTCGGTCGACACGACGCCAGGCGACGTTGCGCAGGCCACCAGGTACGTGCTCGCCAGGCAGGCGACCAACAGCAAGCCACCCGTCCGTCGATGCACGGCAGGAACCTACCGTCAACGATGCACGGAGTGGTCGCGCACCTCGGCGCGTAGCCGAACGGTGTACACCGAGTCGCCCGACAGCACTCCGCCGCGAGCGAACAGTCGTCCGGCCTGCCAGTTCGACAGACCGAGCTCGGGCTGATCCAGCGCGAACTGCCCGTCGACCCATCGGGTGAACCCGTTGCCGACGAACGGGGCATCGATGGATGCGTAGAAACGTTCCTGCTCGTCGAGCGTCGTCGCTGATCAGCGACGCCGAGAACCGCGGGCTGTACCGGTTGAACAACTCGACCGCCTCGGCGACCGAGTCGACCTCGACCAGCCAGTACTCCGGAGCATCGTCCCACTCCCATTCCTGACCGAGGTTCGCCGTTTCGTGCGCTTCGACGCGGTGCATGACGGCGTCGGTTCCCCTGCGTGCTGCGGCCCGTTGCGCTGCGTCGACGACCACCGACGTGAGCTCGGCGGACCGCGACCGCGGGATGCAGCACACGTTCATCGTGTTGCACACCTTGCGATCGAGCGAGTGCTCGACCGTCTCGGCCAGCACAGCAGCGTCGGCGTGTTCCGACGCAACGATCCACGCTCCACCGGTGCCGTGCAAGCTGACGGGTACACCGTGTTGACGTGCGACTGCGCCCAGTTGAGCGACCGCTGCACCCGACCCGCGGGCGACGGCCAAGCCGAGCCGTGCGTCGGTGAACAACGCCCAACCGGCTGCGTGCGCGGCTGACTCGATCAGCTGCACGGCTCCCACCGGCAACCCCGCGGCGGCGAGTGCCGGAGCGAGGCAGTGCTGCATGATCGCCTGTGCGGTGCGCAGCGCGTCGCTGCCGATCCTGAACACGGCCGTGTTGCCGGTGCGCAGCACTCCGGTTGCATCGGCGAACACATTCGGGCGTCCCTCGAACACGAACCCGACGACGCCCAACGGAGCACGCCACGACGACACCGACCATTTCGCATGGTCGATCGTCGACAGCAACTGCTCACGCCGGATCGGCGATGCAGCCCAGCTGCGCAGGCCGGCCGACATGTCGGCACGCATCGGCGGAGACAGGACGAGTCGTGTGGTCGAGCGGCCCTTGGCGGTCGCTGCGGCCACATCTGCCGCATTGGCGGCGAGCACCGGCGCGAACACGTCGTCGTCGTCGACCGCGGCCGCGAACCGCTCGAAGAAGTCGCTGATCTGCTGATCGGTGCAACTCGCGAGCGCTGCGAACGCATCCGCAGCACGCGCCACTGCGGCCTCTGCCAACTGGTGCTCGGTCGCCGGGATGTGCAGCAGATCGCCACTGTCCTGGACGATCACCAGACGATCGCCGGCCGTGAACGCCGCCGCGAGCTCGGCCGACACAACGCTGGCGCGGTCACCGCCGTACACCAGCACCTGGCCCTCCGCCAGATTGGCGAGCGGCTGAGTGAGCTGCTGACTCATGGGTCGCTAGCGTACGACTGATGGTGATGAACCACCCCGATGATCGGCTCTACTTCCGGCAACTGCTCTCCGGACGCGACTTCGCGAAGAGCGATCCCATGGCCCAACAGATGGTCAACTTCGTCTACGCCATCGGTGATCGGACGACCGGTGAATGCCTGTTGGTCGACCCCGCCTATGCCGTCGCCGATCTCGTCAACACGGTGGCCGCCGATGGCATGCGGGTCACCGGCGTGCTGGCGACGCACTATCACCCCGACCATGTCGGTGGATTCATGGGCAACCACATGATCGAGGGCATCGCCGCGCTGCTCGAGCACGTCGACTGCCCCATCCACGTGCAGCGCGACGAGGTGCCGTGGGTACAGCGCACGACAGAGGTCGGCGACGATCATCTCGCTGTCCACGATCCCGGTGACGTGGTGAAGGTCGGAAAAGTCGAGGTCACGCTCATCCACACGCCCGGGCACACACCCGGCAGTCAGTGCTTCCATGTCGACGGGCGCCTCGTCAGCGGCGACACGTTGTTCCTCGATGGTTGCGGTCGAACCGACCTTCCCGGCAGCAACCCCGAAGACATGTACACGAGCCTGCAGAAACTGGCGGCGATGCCGACCGACACCATCGTCTACCCGGGTCACCGGTACTCGGCACCGTCGCACGCGACGATGGAAGCGATCGTCGAGATGAACTACGTCTATCGCCCGAAGTCGGCCGAGCAGTGGCTGCAGATGTTCGGCAGCTGAGCTGCCTCAGATCGCCAGGCTGAGGGCCAGCGAGATGATCGCGACGTGGTACGTCACCATGATCGCGACGTGGATCCACCTCTTCTCGGCGACGAACTGACCCCACCCCAAGATGGAGTCGCTGATGATGAACGCTGCCGAACCGAGCATGATCAACCAGTTGCCGGTCGCCCAGCCGAGCACGCACATCGACGTGATCACCACGAGGTAGCCGCGCACCGGAAGACCCAGTCCCTTCGCAGCGGCACCATGAAGGATCGGTCCGGCAATAACGCCGATCAACGTCGCGCATCCGATGATCGCGACCCCGGCCATCGACCAGAGATCGAAGCCTCGCAACCCGAACATCACGATGAACGCGATGTGCCCGAGCAGGAACGCTGCAAGCCCGATGATGAACTTGTCGACAGCCGGCAACAGGGCCACGTCGCCGATCAGGCACAACGCCAGAGCGATGAGCGCGGCGATCGTCGCCGGGTGGGGTCCATCGGCGACGGCGGCGATCGCGATCGCTCCCACCGTCGTGAGCGGCTTGGTGATGAGCTCGCCGAGGTCGTTGGGCCTGACGCGGAAGTACCAGTTGCAGATGGCCACGAGCACTGTCGCGATGGTGACGATCGCGAGTGCAGACATCACACGATCGCATTCACGATGGCGCTGATGGCCGCGATGACCAACAGGACCAGAACGAGCACGCGGAATCGCTCGCCGTGTACGTGCTTGCGGATCGGATAGCCGAGCAGCTGCCCCAGGAACATTGCCGGGACCGTCACGAGGACCGCGACAACCCCGTCCCTGGTGATCTGACCCGCGGCGATGAACAGGGCCATGACGCCGACGTTGGTCAACGCGAAGATGGTCGAGATCGTCGCCCGGAACCTGTCGGCCGGAAGCTGCCGGGCCTGCAATGCAAACACCAGTGGCGGTCCGTTGGTGGAGAGCGACGTGGCGAGCACGCCCGAGATGAAGCCGGCGCCGTAATCGAGGCGCGGACCGACGTGATGCAGGTTGATGCGCATGGCCAGCAGTACGACCGCAATGAGCACAGCGATGCCCAGGAGCAACCTCAAAATGTCGTCATCGACGGTGACGAAAACCAGGAGTCCTAATGGCATTCCCACGTATGCCGCGATGGTGATCGGTCGCACCAGCGACCTGTCCGCGAGGGCGCGGTCCTTGTAGGCCTGCCAGCTGGTGACGAACACGCCGGTGAGCGTGCTGATGACCACTGCAAGCTTGGGCTCGATCGCCAGAGTCATCAACGGGACGGCCAGCAGAGCGAACCCGAAACCAGCCACGACCTGCATGAATGCGGCGACGAACACGGCCACGCCCACGACGATGAACTGGGCGGTGGTCACGACCATCGATTCTGACACGGCGAAGCCTCGACCCGCCGTGTAGGCGCTTAGGCTGCAGTCACCATGCTGCCGATCATCGACATCGAGTCGCCGAAAGCGCCCGCTGAGATCGATCAGGCGTGCCGACAGTTCGGCTTCTTCGCGATCCGCAATCACGGGGTCAACGAGACCCTCCGCACTGAGATGATCGCCGCCGCGATCGACTTCTTCGGGCGTCGTGAAGACGAGAAGGAACTCGTGTCGTTGGCTCGTGGTGGCGCCGCATGGCGGGGTTGGTTTCCTCTCGGTGGCGAGCTGACATCGGGCGTACCGGATCTGAAAGAGGGCTACTACTTCGGTCGCGAAATGGCACCCGACCCACGACCGATGCACGGCCCCAACATCTGGCCCTCCGAGCCGGCGTCGTTGCGACCGCTCGTCACCGAGTGGATGGCGACGATGGAGCCGCTGGCACAGCGAGTGCTCTCGCTGATGGCCGAGGGGCTCGGCCTCACCGCCGACTTCTTCCGCAACGACCTGACCGCTGACCCGACGCCGCTGTTCCGAATCTTCCGCTATCCGCCGCATCCAGCCGACAGCGCCGATCGCTGGGGCGTGGCCGAGCACAGCGACTACGGCCTGCTGACGCTGCTGGCCCACGACGGCACCGCGGGACTGCAGGTGAAGGTGGGCGACGAGTGGATCGACGCGCCCAGTGACCCGCACCTCATCATCTGCAACCTCGGCGACATGTTGGATCGTCTGACCGCCGGACGGTACCGATCCACCCCGCACCGGGCGCGCAACTCGTCGATTGCAGACCGCTACTCGCTGCCGTTCTTCCTCGATCCAGGGTGGAACACGGTGATCGATCCCGCCGACATCGAGGACGCTCTCGACGACGACTGGACTGCGCCGATCGACGCCGATCGACGATGGGATCGCGCAAACCTGCGCGACCTCGACGGCACCTATGGCGACTGGTTGACCATCAAGGTCAGCAAGGTCTTTCCCCAACTCGCCGACGCAGTGATCGACGGCGTCGGGCCAGTCAGCGCGGACGTCAGCGACTGAGGGTGTAGGTGCGGGCTGCGCGGTCCACGTCGGTCGCCACCCAACCGTCGTCGAACAGCGGTACCAGCGCATCGCGCAGCGCGACTCGGGCGTGCAACGCGGCGGGGCTGGCTGTCGCGATCTCGCCGGCGGTGACCGGTGGAACGGCGACGTCGACCGTCTCGGTGCCTGCGGGGCGCGTGCCCACTAGGTCCCACTCGACGACCAATCGATCACTGGGCAGGCCACCGTTGATGCCGCCCATCGCGCCGTAGTAGTTCGCGTGGTAGCGCGCGCCGACCGCGCCGAGCGAGCGCAGGTTGAGATGGGCGTTGCCGAGCTGCAGCGGGTCGTACGTCCAACGCATCGACGTGCGACCGTTGGCGAGGCACCACTCGCGCTGCTCGGTGCTTCAGGGCGACGCCGAGCCCGGTGCGCCGGTAGTCGGGATCGACTGCCAGGTAGTGCGAGTGCAGCACCTCGGGCTGGATCGTCGCGAACCCGTAGACGGAGCCGACCAGACGTTCGCCGTCGAACGCGCCGATGGCCATGCCTCCTTCGTTGACCGTGGCGACGAGGAGGTTCAGCGCGACGAGATCGACATCGCCCCACACCAAGTCGTTCGAGGGCCGGCATCGGGGCGAGTTCGGCCGCCGTTCGCAGCTCACGGAACTCGATGGTCACCTGCCGACGACCTCCAGGGATTCGGTGACGGAGATGAGGAACGGCCGGTCCAGGGTCACGCCGATGCCGGCGCCGGGCGGCACCGGCATGATGCCGTTCGTCGCCTCGAGTTGCTGTTCGGTGATGTCACGGGCGTACGTGCGGCTGGCCGACGCCGTGTCGCCCGGATACACGAAACCCGGCATCGTCGCGACGTGGATGTTGTGCGCCCGGCCGATGCCGGTCTCCAACATGCCGCCACACCACATGGGCACGCCTCGACTGACACAGAGATCATGGATGCGTTTGGTCGCTGCCAACCCGCCGACCCTGCCGACTTTCACGTTGACGACGGCACACGCGCCGAGATCGATCGCGGACTTGGTCCGCGCCGGCGAGGTCAGCGTCTCGTCGAGGCACAGCGGCGTGCTCATCTGTGGCGCGAGTGTGGCGTGATCGGTGAGGTCGTCCCAATGCAACGGCTGCTCGATGTAGTGGAGCCCGAAGCCGTCGATCTTGTGTAGCACGTCGAGGTCGTCGAGTGTGTACGCCGAGTTGGCATCGACGGTCAGCTCGATGTCGGGGAAGTCGGAGCGCACGGCCGTCGAACATGTCGATGTCCCAGCCCGGCTCGATCTTCAGCTTGATGCGCTTGTAGCCCTGCTCGACGTGCCGGCCCACCGAGGCGACAGTCTCGGGGATCGGGTTCATGCCCAGGCTCGCACCGACCTCGACCTCGGTGCGCTCGCCGCCCAACAGCGTGCGCAACGGAACCCCCAGCTGGCGGGCGTGGCAATCCCACACTGCGAGCTCCAGCCCCGTCTTGGCCATCGGGTTGCCGCGCCAACCCTTCCACGAGTCCACGAGGGTCGACGGGTCGTCGCAACCATTGGCCAGCAGCCACGGGATCAACGCTTCGCGCATCAGGTGCAACGCGCCGACGATCGTCTCCTCGCGATACGACGGCAGCATGTCCATCACCGTCTCGCCGTAGCCCTCGACGCCGTCCGATCGAACGGTCACGATCACCGCGACCTTCTCGTGCTCTGCGGCGAACGATGTCTTGAAAACTGATTTGTACGGGAGGCGGACGATCCGCAGCTCGACTTCGTCAACGTGCATGTCGTACTCCTACCAGGTGTCGATGTTGGGACGCTTCTTGCCGACGCGCGGCGGCACGGGTGGTGACGACGTGAGGATCGTCGAGATCCACCGGCGAGTGTCGGCAGGATCGATGACATCGTCGATCTCGAAGTACGACGCGGTGTTCAGCGCCTTGCCGTGCTCGTACATCCGGTCGACACGCTCCTGGAAGCTGGCCTCGCGTTCGTCGGGATCCTCGATGGCCTCGAGCTCCTTGCGAAAGCCGAGACGCACCGCACCCTCCAGGCCCATCGGGCCGAACTCGCCCGTCGGCCAGGCGATGCACGCGTCGGGCGCCTTGGTGCTTCCGCCCACCATCGCCTGTGCGCCGAGGCCGTAGCACTTGCGCGTCACGACGCTGATCAGCGGCACCGTGATGTTGGCCGCTGTCACGAACAGCCGCGAGCAGTGCCGGACGAGGGCGGTCTTCTCGACCTCCGGGCCGACCATCATCCCCGGTGTGTCGACGAGCGTGACGACCGGGATGTCGAACGCGTCGCACAGCTGCAGGAACCGCGCCGCCTTGTCGGCGGCATCGCTGTCGATCGCGCCGGCGAGGTGACCGGGGTTGTTGGCCAACACGCCCACCGGATGTCCCTCGACACGCGCCAACGCGGTGACCATCCCGAGCGCGAAGTCGCGGCGCAGCTCGAGCACGGAACCTGTGTCGAACAACGTGTCGATCACAGTGCGCACGTCGTAGGCGCGCTTGCGATCTTCGGGGATCACTCCTCGCAACTCGAGTTGATCGGCGCACGACCATTCGCTGACCGGGCCCTGGAAGTACGAGAGGTATTGCTTGGCAACCGCCACCGCTTCGACCTCGTCGGCGACCGCGATGTCGACGACACCGTTGAACTGTTGGATGCTCATCGGGCCGATTTCCTTCGGGTCGAACACCCCGAGTCCGCCGCCTTCGATCATCGCCGGGCCGCCCATTCCGATGTTGGAATCAGCGGTCGCGATCACCACATCGCAACAACCCAGCAGCGAGGCGTTGCCGGCGAAGCAGTACCCCGCGTTGATGCCGACGAGCGGCACGAGCCCGCTGAGCCCACCGAGGTAGAAGAACGCCCAGCAGTCGAGCAGGCTGACGCCGATCTGGTCGGTGTCGCCGGGCCGTCCTCCCCCACCTTCGGTGAAGAACACGACCGGCAGGCGCTTGGACTCGGCGAGCTCGAACAGGCGGTCCTTCTTGCGGTGGTTCAGCACGCCCTGCGTGCCCGCGAGCACCGTGTAGTCGTACGAGGCCACCACCACCTGAGCGGCGTGGCCGCCGAACAGATGCCCGTTGACGGTGCCGATGCCGCCGACCATGCCGTCGGCCGGCGTGCGTTCGATGAGATCGTCGACCGATCGTCGCCGACGCTGGGCAGCGATCACCACCGGTCCGTACTCGACGAACGAGCCGTCGTCGACCAGATCGGCGACGTTCTCGCGAGCTGTGCGGCGCCCCACGGCACGCCGTCGGGCGACAGCATCGGGACGTGCTTCGTCGAGGCCGATGTCGTGGCGGGCCAGAACTTCGGCGAGGTCCGCACGAACTCGGGTGGGGTCGACATCGACGACCTCGACTCGTGCCTGTTGGGCGACAACACCTGGCTGGACCGACGCGACAACTGCACCGGCCATCACCGTCGCGCCCGCGTCGACCAACACGTCGACCACCGTGCCATCACAAGGCGACTCGATCGCGTGGTGCATCTTCATCGACTCGATCAGCATCAACTGCTGACCGGCGCGGACGGTGTCGCCCGCGGCCACGTCGACCGTCACGATCGTGCCCTGCATCGGCGCCTCGACCCGCATCTCCCCCATCCGTCCGACGGTAGCTGGTGCGACCGAATACGGTTGCTGTTGTGAGCGATGCGGTGGAAATCTCCGTTGCCGGCCGGGAAGTCACCGTCACCAGCCCCGACAAGGTCTTCTTCAAGACGCGCAACGACACCAAGCTCGATCTCGTCAACTACTACCTCTCCGTCGGCGACGCGGTCATGCGCCAGATGCTCGATCGACCGGTGTTGCTGCAGCGTTTCCCCAATGGCGCGCACGGTTCGAACTTCTTCCAGAAGCGGATTCCCGACGGCGCACCCGACTGGCTGCACACGACGATCGTGCAGACACCGAATGGCACGGAGTCGCGAGCGCTGGTCGTGGCCGATCTCGCCCATCTGGTGTGGGCCATCAACCTCGGATGCCTCGGCTTCCACTCGTGGCCGACGCACGCGGGCGACCTCGAACATTGCGACGAGCTGCGCATCGATCTCGATCCCGGTCCGGGCACGAACTACGCGATGGCGCAGGAAGCCGCCTTCGCCACCAAGGCGTTGTTCGACGAGCTGGGTGTTGTCGCCTTCATCAAGACCTCGGGCAATCGCGGGTTGCACGTCTACGTGCGATTGCAGCCGACCCACGACAGCATCGTGGTGCGCAGCGCTGCCGTTGCTGTGGCGCGCGAGCTCGAGCGTCGCCATCCGACGCTGATCACGGCCTCGTGGTGGAAGGAGGAGCGCGGCGCGCGCATCTTCATCGACTTCAATCAGAACGCACCCCACAAGACGGTGTTCGCGCCCTGGTCCGTTCGTGCCCTCGATCACGCGCCGGTGTCGTTTCCATTTCCGTGGGAGATGCTGTCGACACTGCGTCCGCACGACATGACCATTGCCACGGTTCCGCGATGGGTCGCCGAACACGGCGATGCATGGGCAACGATGAACGACGCACCGCAATCGCTCGAACCATTTCTCGAGATGGTGCGTCGCGACCAGGCTGCCGGGTTGCAGGATGCGCCGTGGCCGCCGGTGTATCCGAAGATGGAGGGTGAGCCGTCGCGGGTCGCACCCAGTCGAGCCAAGAAGCCGAAACCGGAGAAGCAATGACTGTGCTGCCCATCGCTGATCACTGGTTCGAGCGAACCACGATCGACGACTCGATCACGCTGCTGTGGGAGCCGCACGTGATCCCGCTGATGCGCTGCAACATCTGGCACGTTCGCGGTCGGGATCGCGACCTCGTCGTCGACACCGGGATGGGGTTGATGAGCCTGTCCGACGAGCTCGCCGACCTCGTCGACAAGAACGTCACCGCCGTCGCCACGCATGGCCACGACGATCACATCGGCGGGCACCACGAGTTCGACGACGTGTTGGTGCATCCCGACGAAGCCCCGTTGCTGTTGAACCCGCCGATCTCGTCGTTGGTGCCGCGCGAGGCGTGGGGCGACGATGTCGTCGATGCACTCGAGGCCGCCGGCTACCCGATGCCCGAGCCGTACTTCGTCACGGCCCTACCTGCGGGGACGGCGACGGATTCCTTCCACCAAGAGCCGGTCGCTCGAGTTCGTCACATCGGCGAAGGCGACGAGGTCGACCTCGGTGATCGCTGCTTCGAGGTCATCCACCTCCCCGGCCACTCGCCCGGCTCGATCGGCCTCTGGGAGGAAGCCACCGGCACCCTCTTCTCCGGCGACGCGATCTACGACGGCCCGCTGCTCGACGAGCTCCCCGAGTCGTCGATCTATGACTACTGCTTGACGATGGACCGGCTGCTGACGATGCCTGTCACCACTGTGCATGCCGGGCATGACCCGAGCTTCGGTCGCGAACGTTTGCACGAGCTCGCTCGGGCATACCTGCGCCGCCGCCGCGTCTGACCGTAAGTGGCTTGCGTTGCCTCGCATCGAATGTTTGAATATTGATCACCAGAGAGAGGGGGTGGTCCAAACGATGACAGATTTAGATTGTGGGACTCTGGAGGTGGTTGGCCGCTAGTTGGCCTTCGGACTGGACCGTCTGGCGAATCCCCGCCAACCTCCGCTTGAACATCTCACCGAAGCTGGTCCCGTCGGTAGTCAATGAGATGTCGAGTCTTCTAACAGTTCAATTGAATGAGGAGAGGTGCGCTAGAGCGCCCTCTCCTCATTCGCATTTTGTGCTTGCACACGAGTCGTGTGGGCATTCGCGGGCTCGATGAACACGTTCTTGGGTCTCACGTTGTTGGCCGCGCTCCGACGCCACCGCAGGTTGCGTCCCTCCGCGGAAAGTTTGTAGCGCCTCTCCGGAGGCGGTGGTCCCATCACGACCGTCTCCACGACGGTGGCGCTGGTCCCACCCCAGCCAAACCTGGCGCGCAGACACTCCACGCGGCCGCCGGGAGCGACGGGTTTAGAGGCCGAGGTCGGCGGCGCGGGCCAGGACGCCTTCGCGTTCGGCGCCGATGGTGGTGCTGTCGCCGTGACCGGTGTGGACGATCGTCTCATCGGGCAGCGCCAGCAGCACATCGCGAATCGAGCGGACGATGGTCGGTTCGTCGCTGTAACTGCGACCGGTCGCTCCTGGACCGCCGCAGAACAACGTGTCGCCGCTGAACACCACGCCAGAGGCGACGTCGTGGAAGCAGCAGCAACCCGGCGAGTGCCCGGGCGTGTGCAGAATTCCCAGCTCATGGCCGGCAACCTTGACCAACTCACCGGGAACGACGGCTCCGTCCGGCGTGGCGTCCGGCCACACCACATCCCACAGCATGCGGTCGGCGTCGTGCAGCAACACCGGAGCATCCACCGCGTCGCGCAACGGCACCGCGGCATTGATGTGGTCGTTGTGACCGTGGGTCAGCACGATTGCCTTGACCCTGCGACCGTTGATTGCCGCAGTGATCACCGCGGCGTCGTGTGCAGCATCGAACACCACCACCTCGCGGTCGTCGCCGACCAACCAGATGTTGTTGGTGACCTCCCACTCGCCGCCGTCGAGGGCGAAGATGCCGTCGGTCGTGACCAGTTCGATCGTCACTGTGTCGGCCTCACAGAACCACGACGCTGCGCAGCACCTCGCCGCGCTCCATCTTGTGAAAAGCCTCCTCGACAGCGTCGAGTGAGATGGTCTCGCTGACGAACTTCTCGAGCGGCAAACGACCCTGTTGATGCAGGCTGACGAGCATCGGGAAGTCGCGTGACGGGAGGCAGTCGCCGTACCACGACGACTTCAGTGCGCCACCGCGCCCGAAGACTTCGATGAACGGCAGCTCCAGGACCATGTCGGGCCGCGGCACACCGACCAGCACGACGGTGCCGGCCAGGTCGCGAGCTTCGAAAGCCTGCTTGTAGACGGCAGGGTTGCCGATGGCCTCGATGCACACATCGGCACCGTTGCCGCCGGTGACCGACTTGATGTACTCGACAGGATCGGTGGTCTTCGAGTTGCAGGTGTGCGTCGCGCCGAACTCCTTGGCCCATTCGAGCTTGCGATCGTCGATGTCGACCGCGACGATCGTGAGCGCGCCCGCGAGCCGGGCACCTGCGATCGCCGCGTCGCCGACGCCACCGCAACCGAACACCGCGACCGAGTCGCCGCGGCCGACGTTGCCCGTGTTGATGGCGGCACCGATGCCGGCCATCACGCCACAGCCAAGCAGACCGGCAGTGGTTGCGGGCACTGCAGGATCGACCTTCGTGCACTGGCCGGCGGCGACGAGCGTCTTCTCCACGAAGGCGCCGATGCCGAGCGCCGGCGACAGCACGGTGCCGTCGGTCAGCGTCATCTTCTGCGTTGCGTTGAACGTGTTGAAGCAGATCCACGGCTTGCCTCGCAGGCAGCTGCGGCATGTGCCGCACACGGCGCGCCAGTTGAGGATGACGAAATCGCCCGGCACCACGTTCGTGACACCCTGGCCCACGGACTCGACGATTCCGGCGGCCTCGTGCCCCAGCAGAAATGGGAAGTCGTCGTTGATGCCGCCTTCGCGGTAGTGCAGGTCGGTGTGGCACACGCCGCAGGCCTGGACCTTGACGACTGCCTCTCCGGGGCCGGGGTCCGGAACGACGATCGTCTCGATCGACACCGGCGCGCCCTTCGAGCGCGCCACGACTCCGCGAACCTGCTGTGCCATCACAACCTCCGTATCAGCGGCCCGCGGGCCGATCCCGAGCGGAGATTACTCGCCACGCCGTCCGCGACGACGCTCGCGGTCGGGGGCATTCCCCGTCGGCGCGGAGTTGACCAACGGACCGACTGCCTCGATGATGTCGTCGATGGTCGGCTTGGCGATGAGCTCGTCGAGCGACTGTCGCATCGCTGCGAGATGCACGGGCGAGGTGCCGCAGCAACCGCCGACGATGCGGGCACCGGCCTTCACCGCAAGCTGCGTGTACTTGCCCATCAGCTCGGGAGTACCGGTGTACACGGCCTCGGTGCCCTGGAAGAACGGGACACCGCAGTTGCCCTTGGAGATCAGGTGGGTGTGCGCGTCGCGTTCGGTCATCGCCAGCAGCGACACGAGGATGTCGCTGGCGCCGACGCCGCAGTTCGCGCCGATTGCCAACGGCGGCTCGGCCAATCCGTCGAACACATGCGAGAGGTCGCCCGGGAGCAGGCCCATCATCGTGCGACCAGCGGTGTCGAACGAGCACGTCGCGGTGTACGACAAGCCGGCTTGCAATGCGCCGGTTGCTGCGGCGCGAATCTCCTCCGCAGCCGACATCGTCTCGATCCAGGCAATGTCCGCGCCGCCGGCCTTCAGGCCCTCGGCGAGCTCGCCGAACGACTCGATCGCGGCAGCCTCGGTGAGCGCTCCCAAGGGCTCGAACAGCTCGCCGGTAGGTCCGATCGAGCCTGCCACGACGACCGGTCGCGGCGCTGCATCGGCAACCTCGCAGGCGATCTCGGCGGCCCGCTTGGCCAGCTCGAAGACTCGCCCTTCGGCCTTGTGCAGCTTGAGGCGGTGGCGATTGCATCCGAACGTGTTGGTGAGGATGATGTCGGCACCCGCATCGACGAACTGTTGGTGCAGGTCACGGACCCTTTCCGGGTGGTCCACGTTCCAGAACTCGGGCGGATCGCCGGCACCGAGACCCCGCTCGAAGTAGTTCGTCCCTGTGGCGCCATCGGCCAACAAGGTGCGACCGGCCGACAACAGATCCGCTAGAGAGGCTCGCATGATGCGCTCAACGCTACCGTCACGTGATTGGCGTCAACGCCGGCTGACCGGTCAGCACCGCAACGGTGTTGCGCGCTGCGAGGGTCGCCATCGCCGCCCGGGTCTCGATCGTCGCCGAGCCGAGATGCGGGATCAGCACCGCGTTGTCGAGCTCGTCGAGACCGGGTGCCAACAACGGCTCGTGCTCGTAGACATCGAGGCCGGCACCCGCGATCGCGCCGCTGCGCAACGCCGTGACCAGCGCGGTCTCGTCGACGATCGGTCCACGGGCGGTGTTGACGAGGTACGCCGACGAGCGCATCAACTCGAACTGCTCGGCACCGATCAAGTGATGCGTCTCGGCGGAGTACGGACAGTTGATGCTGACCACATCCGACGTCGCCAGCATCTCGTCGAGGTTCAGGCGCTCGGCACCGAGCTCGGCTTCGATCTCAGGGCTGACTGCGCTGCGATTGCTGTAGGCCACCGTCATCCCGAAGGCCTTGGCGCGTCGAGCAAGTGCCTGGCCGATGGCTCCCATTCCCACGATGCCCAAGCGCCGACCCTGCAGGCTGGTGCCCAGCAGCATGAACATTCCCCACTGCCACGGCTTGTTCGAGCGGACGATGCGCTCGCCCTCGCCGAGACGGCGAGTGACCATCAGGATCAGTGCCATCGCGATGTCGGCGGTCGCGTCGGTCAGCACCCCCGGAGTGTTGGTCGCCACAACGCCGTGATCTCGACAGGCGGCAACGTCGATGTTGTTGTAACCGACCGCGACGTTGGAGACGACCTTCAGCCGCGGACCCGCAGCCTCGAGGAACGCCCGATCGACCTTGGTCGTCAACAACGTCAAAACTGCGTCGGCGTTCTCGATGCGCTCGTACAACTCGTCGACCTCGATGGGCTCGTCGTGCTTCCAACCCCACACGTTGCCGTGCGGTCGCAATACGTCGAGGCCTGCATCGGGGATTCGTCCGGCGACGATGATCCGCGGTTGCGCCATCAGGCGGCCTCGATCCAATCACGAAGCTTGCCGATGCCGGTCTGGATGTCGTCGACCGAGATGCCCGAGTAGGCGAATCGCACGTACTGCTGCGTCTCGCCCGGCAGCGGTCGTCCGAAGTGCCGGCGGGTGCAGAACGACACGCCGGTCGCCCGCAGTGCGGCGTCCGCGAACTCGGCGACCTCGGTGAACCCGAGTGCATTCATCGCCTCGGTGACATTGGGGAACAAGTAGAAGGTGCTGTCCGGCTTGGCGATGACGAATCCACGAACGGTCTGCAGTTGCTCGACCGCGGCGTCGCGTCGCCGTTCGAGCTCGGCGAGGATCGCCTGCGCGCCCGATTGGTCGCCCTGCAGTGCTTCGACTCCAGCGGCCTGCACGAAGTGCGTCGTGCAGCTCTCGTCGTTGGTGTTGATCTTGGTGATCTGCGCGATCAGTTCGTCGGGACCGACCGCGGCGCCGAGACGCCACCCCGTCATCGCGAACTTCTTGGAGAAGGTGTAGAGGATGACGGTGCGCTCGAGCATGCCCGGCAGCGAGGCAATCGACGTGCTGGTGCCCGCATACCGCATCTCGAAGTACGCCTCGTCGCTGAGGACCCACAAGTTGTGCTGGACGGCAAGCTCGGCAAGTGAACGCATCTCCTCGAGCGAGCTCTCGCAGCCGAGCGGGTTCTGCAGGTTGTTGTAGATCAGCACCTTCGTGGCCGGCGTGATCTGGCTGCGCAGGTGGTCGAAGTCGATGGCGAAACCAGTCGCGGTCTGCGTGTAGCGATACGGCTGGCCGATGCCACCGAAGTACTCGACCTGGCTCTCGTAGATCGGATAGCCGGGCGTCGGGTACAACACACCATCGCCGGGGTTCATCACGACCTGCAGGAACTTGCCGATGACGGGCTTTCCACCAGGCTGCACCGCGATGTTGACGGGGCTGTACGACAGTCCGCGACGCATCGACACGTCGTCGGCCAACGCCTCGCGCAGCGGGGCGATGCCGGCAGCCGGGCAGTAGCCGGTCTTGCCGTCGGCGATCGCCCGATTCATGGCCTCGACCACGTTCGCGGGAGTCGGCAGGTTGATGTCGCCGAGGTGGAACGGGTAGATCTTGTTGCCCTTCGCTCCCCACTCGGCCGCCGCCAGTGACACGGCGAACGCTGTCTCGGTTCCAAGATTGTTCAATCGGTCTGCGAGCACGGCTCTCCCACACGTTGGCGTCGTTCGATTGTACAAAACGTCAAGGCATGCCCACGAAACGCCCTACTGCTCGGACGCCAACCTCGTCGAGCCACGGGATGAACCCGGGTGCGAGGTTGTTGGAGGCGATTTTGTAGCGCACCATCTCGTCGTCCCACGACCGGTACATGGCGAGTAGATCGGCAGCGCGGTCGGGTCGATCGAGCAGGACGCGAGCGGGTGCAAGCTGCAGCTTGATGGTGAAGAGGATCGCGCCGCTTCGTGGGAGTAGCTGCAGGGTCTGCCATTCGCTGCGCAACCAGAACGGAGACCCATTCTCCGTTGTGCTGAGGTCGCCGACCGGTTGGGCACGTCTCGGCAGCGGCACGAACAGCAGCGGATACGGCTTCACCGACAGGTTTCGGCGCCACACGGTCTGGCCGGAGCGCATCCGGTCGAAGAATCGATCGACCCACGGCGCCAACTCCTCGTTGTAGTGGGCGACCCCCTGGTGAACGTCGATCGTCGGTCGTCCGAACTTCTCGGTCAACGACCAGAAGGATGGAAAACGCAAGAACCGCGCCATCGAGATGCCACGAGCCATCGCGGGGCACCATCAAGCACAGGTCCTCCTGAATTCCGCGGCCGGCGGCCTCGAGTGGGTGGTAGCCGTCGGGAGCGGGTGGTAGGCCGTTGCTTCGCAACCACTGCTCGACCAAGTGCCAAGGTCTCCACAGCGGCATCGTCGGCGACCGGGTTCATCGCAAAGACGAGGTCGTGTTGTTCGTCGAGCAGCCTGTGCCGCAACGTGATCTCCGTGTCGCGGAACTGATCAGCGATCAGCCAGTCCTTGCCGAGAGATCTCGTCAGCATCTTCACGTGTGGAGGCGCCGGAGTCAGCTCCAACTCGTCGAGCCACAGGGGAACGCCGGCGGCTTCGTATTGCGAGGTGTCGGGCGCGTACGACCACAACAGTTCGCTGGTGATCTCCGACTCGGCCGTACTCACCTCGCGATCGTACGACTGCCGCGGTCTATCGTGCGGATCCGATGGGAGCAGGATTCAGGGAGCGAGCGCGGTCAGACGGATTCGTCGAACTGGATCGACTCGCCACACAACCGGTGGGGCTTCCTCCACGTACGCGAGCTCACGCGGACCGCACGTATCGCCGGCTCCGGCAACTCGCTCGAAGAACTGCCGCGACAACTCGGCGATATTCGGGGCTTTACATTCGATCACGTCGATCGACAGTGGACGATCGGCGAGATGCTCGACACGACCTTCACCGATGGGCTGATGGTGGTGCACGACGGCACAGTGCTTTTCGAGCACTACGGCGGATTGATGCGACCTTCCGATACTCACCTGCTGATGTCGGTGTCCAAGTCGTTGACGGCCACCCTCGCCGGCGTGCTCGTCGGTCAGGGCGTGATCGATCCGGCGGGGTTCGTGCCCGACTACATCAACAGCCTGCCGCGGCACGTCGTGGGAAGGCTGCACAGTGCAACACCTGCTCGACATGCGGGCCGGCACGCTGTTCGACGAGGAGGACTACAGCGATCCCGACAGCGACGGACGACTGATCGAACAGGTGTCGGGTTACACCAGCCTGGTGCGAACGGACCTGCCTGCAAGTACGTACGACTGGATCGCCACGAGCGTCAACGCCTCGGACCATGGCGGACCATTTCAGTATCGATCCATCCTTCCCGACGTGGTCGCCTGGGTGATGTGTGAGGCAACCGGGCAGACCTTCGCGGAGTTGTTCTCGCAGCACATCTGGTCGCACGTCGCGCAGCACGACGCCGACATCATCGTCGACTCTGCCGGCTTCCCGGTCGTCGAGGGTGGGATCTGCACGACGTTGGAGGACCTTGCACGGTTCGGCGTGATGTGCCTGCGAGCGCGGTGAGTTCGACGGCCGACAGATCGTGCCGAACGACTGGACGCATCGTCCGACGACGCGCGATCAGGATCTGATCGATGCGTTCGCACTGACGCGGGAGTCGAGCCGATCCGGGCCGGACTCGTGCTACCACGACTTCTGGTGGGTCTACGACAGTGTCGCCGGGATCTACTGCGGGCTCGGCATCAATGGACAGACGCTGATGATCCACCATCCGTCCAACACGGTGATCGCCAAGTTCTCGACCTGGCCCGACCGAATGGACTACGCACTCGCCGATCTCACCGACGCCGGCTTGCTGGCGTACTGCGCCTCGCTCTAGTCCCCTGTGGCATCGAATGGTGTGGTGATTCCACCCGAGTTGTGAAATAATGCCCTGAAATTTCACAACTGGAGTTCTCATGGTCGATCTTCCCGCACATGCTCGTGTTGTCATCGTCGGCGGCGGCATCGTTGGTTGCAGCGTCGCCTACCACCTGGCAAAGCGGGGCTGTACCGATGTGGTTCTACTGGAGCGAAAGCAGTTGACATCGGGAACGACATGGCATGCCGCTGGCCTCGTCGGCCAGTTGCGAGCCACGCACAACTTGACCCGGCTGGCGAAGTACACGACCGACCTGTTCGCCACGCTCGAGGCAGAGACGGAGCAGGCGACGGGATTCGTCCAGCGTGGCTCGATCGCAGTGGCGACCCACAACGAGCGCTTCGAAGAGCTCAAGCGCAGTGCGTCGATGGCGCGCCTGTTCGGCCTCGAGGTCGAAATCGTCACCCCGGCAGACATCCAGGCAATGGTGCCGCTCGCCTTCGTCGACGATCTCGTCGGCGGAGTGCTGCTCCCCAACGACGGCCAGACGAACCCGATCGACACCACCCAGGCGCTCGCCAAGGGCGCGCGCAGCCGCGGTGTCAGGATCGCCGAGAACGTCAAAGTCAACAGGATCGTGGTCGAGAACGGCCGCGCTGTCGGCGTCAGCACCGACGCCGGTGACGTCCGCGCGGACGCAGTCGTCAACTGCGCAGGGATGTGGGCTCGCGACCTCGCCGATGGGGTCGATGCTGTCGTTCCGCTGCATGCCGCCGAACACTTCTACATCGTCACCGAACACATCTCTGCACTGTCACCCACGATGCCCGTGCTGCGTGACCCGGACGGCTGCGGTTACTTCAAGGAAGACGCCGGCAAGCTGCTCGTGGGCTGGTTCGAACCGGTCGCCAAACCCTGGGGCATGAAGTCGATCCCCGAATCGTTCGCGTTCGACTCGCTCCCGGAGGACTTCGAACACATCGAGCCGCTGATGGCTGCCGCGGCTCATCGCATGCCCGTGCTGGCCGAGACCGGCATCCGCTTGTTCTTCAACGGCCCCGAGTCGTTCACTCCCGACGATCGCTACCTCCTCGGCGAGTCCCCGGATGTGCCCGGGATGTTCGTGGCCGCCGGGTTCAACTCGATCGGCATCCAGTCGGCCGGTGGCGCCGGCAAGGTCTTGGCCGACTGGATCGTCGACGGACGTCCGCCGATGGACCTGTGGGACGTCGACGTTCGCCGGATGATGCCGTTCCAACGCAACCGCTCCTACCTCCACGACCGCACCGTCGAAGCACTCGGACTGCTCTATGCGATGCACTGGCCGTACCGGCAACCCGAAACCGCACGCGGGGTACGCCGCTCACCCGTTCACGACCGACTCGCCGCTCGTGGCGCATGCTTCGGAGAGACCGCCGGGTGGGAACGTGCCAACTGGTTCGCACCGGACGGTGTCACGGCCGCCTACGAGTACAGCTACGGACGACAAAACTGGTTCGACCACTCCGCCGCCGAACACCACGCTGTCCGAAATGGCGTCGCGATGTTCGACCAGTCGTCGTTCGCCAAGTACCGGCTCGAAGGAGCCGATGCCGAACGGATCCTCAACAACGTGTGCGCCAACGACGTCGCCGTTCCCGTCGGCAAGATCGTTTACACGCAATGGCTCAACGAGAACGGAGGCATCGAAGCCGACCTCACCGTCACCCGCGAGGCCGCCGACCGGTATCTCATCGTCACGGCCGCAGCAACCCAGATCCGTGATCTCAACTGGCTGAACAACCACATCAATCCTGACGATCGTGCCTTTGTGGTCGACGTCACGTCCGGGTCCGCTGTGTTCAGCGTGATGGGACCGAACGCCCGTCGGTTCCTCCAGCCGCTCACTCCAGCAGACCTCTCCAACGACGCATTCCCGTTCGGCACATCTCGAGAGATCGACCTTGGCTACGCCAGAGTTCGGGCCAGCCGAATCACCTACGTCGGCGAGCTCGGCTGGGAGTTGTACGTACCGACCGAATTCGCTGCGAGCGTCTTCGACGTGCTGATCGAAGCCGGCGAATCACACGACCTGACGCTCGCCGGCTACCACGCTCTCAACTCGCTGCGGATGGAGAAGGGCTATCGCCATTGGGGCCACGACGTCACACCGGACACCACTCCGCTGGAAGCCGGACTCGGGTTCGCCGTCGCGTGGGACAAACCCGAAGGATTCATCGGCCGCGAGGCCCTCTTGCGTCAGCGCGATGCGCGCCCGCGTACACGTCTCGTCCAGTTCGCGCTCCACGACTCCGAAGCGTTCCTCTACCACAACGAGCCGATCTGGCGCGACGGCGTGATTGTGGGCGAAACGACCTCCGGCATGTTCGGCCACACACTCGGCAAATCACTCGGCATGGGATACGTCGCCAACCCGGACGGCATCGCCGACACCGCCTACATCCACGCCGGCACCTATGAAATCGAAGTCGCCGGCATACGCATCCCGGCCGCGGCGTCCCTGCAGCCGCTCTACGACCCGACGAGCAACCGTGTGAAAGTCTGACCCCATGGCCTTCCGCCCGCTGCACACCGCCACGGAACTCCACCAGCCCGAAGCTGGCACCAGCTTCGATCCGAACACAGAAATCGGCGAGGAGATCCGCGGACTCCGCAAAGCCCAAGGCCTCACTCTCAAGCAAGTTGCCGCGGCAGCCGGCATCTCCGTCGGATACCTCAGTGAAATCGAACGCAACCTCACCCGCGTTCCCATCGGCGTGCTCAAGGGCCTGTGCGACGTGTTCGGCATCCACATGAATTGGTTCTTCCGTGCCGGCAAGCTCGGCCCGACCGAAGAACGCGACATCGTCGTGCGTGCCAACAACAGACCCGGCCTGTCGTTCCCCGGACTGGGCATCACCGAAGAGCTCCTATCCCCAAACCTCACCGGACAGCTCGAGCTCCTCATCAGCACCATCGCACCGGGGGCGGATAGCGACAACTACTCGCACGAAGGTTCGGAGGCCGGACTCGTCCTCGACGGAACGCTCGAACTCTGGATAGACGGGGTCCACCTCACCCTCACAACCGGTGACAGTTTCGCGTTCCCCAGCACACAGCTGCACCGCTGCGCCAACACCGGCCAGACCCCCACTCGAGTCCTCTGGGTCATCACCCCACCCCACTACTAGCCCTCCAACGACGTACGGGACTGCTGGCGCTTTCGATACGTCGCTCTAGTAGCGCATCTCTGCCAGGGACGGTCGGTCGTGCAGTTGCTGCAGCGAGAAGCCGGCCATCTTGCGATAGCCATCGGTGACGTCGAGGATCTCGTCGGGCGTGATCACATCCGACAACTGTTCGAAGCCATCGGGGGCACGCTCTTCGACGAGCTGCATGGGCAGCTCGGGTCCGAGCCCGCGGTTGGCCAGCACGATGGCCGACGTCGCCGGCCGGCGCGCTTCGTCGTAGCGGACCAAGGCCTGCTCGATGTTGTCGGGATACGAGAGCAGGCAGCCGGTCAGCGTTCGTGCGTCGAGGATCGCCTGCGACGCGCCGTTCGAACCGATGGGGTACATCGGATGCGCGGCGTCACCCAACAACGTCGTCCGCCCGAACGACCATCGATCGACGGGATCGCGGTCGACCATCGGGAACAGAAACGTGGCTGGAGCGGACGCGATCAGCGCCGGCACATCGAGCCACGGGAAGCGCCAGCCCTCGAACTGTGGAAGGAAGTCGGCGAGATCGCCCGGCTGGTTCCAATCTTCACGCTCGAGCAACTCGGTCTCGTCCGTCCGCAGCTCGGCGATGAAGTTGAGCTGTTGACCGCCGTTCGGCAGATCCCGCAACGGGTACAGCACGAACTTCTGACGGGGGTGCCCGGCCCACACCATCGTGCGGCCGTCCAACACGGGAGCGCCGTCGGCGAGGCCTCGCCACAGCAGCGCACCGTTCCACTTCGGCATGCCCTCGTTCGGATAGAAGTGCCGCCTGGCGACGGAGTGAATCCCGTCGCAGGCGATCAACATCGAGCCCTTCGCGGTCGCGCTGTCGACACCGGTCCGGCGGTCGATGAACGTCGCCTTCACACCATTGGCAGTGTCGGAGAACTGGGCGAGATGGCAGCCGGTGTGGATGCGGTCAGCGCCGATCTCAGCCGCGGCAGCAGCGTGCAAGATGGTGTGCAGTTCGCCACGATGGATCGAGATCTGCGGCCACGCATAGCCGGCAGCGATGCCGCGCGGCTCATCCCAGATCGGCTCGCCGCGTTTGGTGAAGTACGCAAGCGTGGTGGGGGTCAGCCCATTGGCGGCGAGGTCGGTCGCCAGGCCGAGGGCGTCGAGCTCGCGCACCGCGTGCGGCAAGAGATTGATGCCGACACCGAGCGCCTGAATTCGATCGACGCTCTCGAACACACGGACCGGGAACCCGGCACGATGGAGGCTGAGCGCGGCGGTGAGTCCCCCGATTCCTCCCCCGGCGATGATGATGTCGTCCACTGGGTCAGCCGGTGAGCTTGTCGATCTCGGGCTTGGCGTCGATCACGGCCTGCAGATGCTGGACGTGCGACAAGCCGGGTTGAGCGAGGCGATTGAAGCCGATGCTGCAATCGGCGAAGCCGAGCTCGACCGCCTGCTCCACGGCTTCCTGCCAGCCGGGCCCGATGTAGACACGACCGTGGATGGGCAACGTGGCCGGATCGCGACCAGCCTCCTCGGCGAGCTGGCGCAACCTGTTCACCGCCGTGCCGATGTCGATCGAGTCGAGCCCCGGAATCAACAACGGCATCCAACCGTCGGCCTTGCGCACCACCCGGCGCAGCACCGCATCCGATCCACCGCTTCCGATCAGGATCGGCAGCGGATGCGTCGGCAGGGGGTTGATTCCGACACCGTGAAGATGATGGAAGCGACCATCGAAGTCGACGATCGGTTGCGTCCACAGCATTCGCAGTACGTCGATCTGCTCCTCGAGGATCGCTGTGCGATCAGCGAAGTCGACACCCAATCCCTCGTACTCGGCCGGGTTCCAACCGACCCCGACTGCCAGCCGAATTCGTCCGCCGCTGAGCAGATCGATCGATGCGACCTGCTTGGCGACCACCGCGGTTTGTCGCTGCGGCAACACCAAGATGCTGGTGATGAAGCTCATCCGAGTCGTGAGTGCAGCGAGGTGGCTGAACAATACGAAGATCTCGTGGAAGGTGTGCGCCGACGTGTACGGAGGATTGGGAAAGCTGCCGAAGGGGCCAGGCCCGAGGCGCTCCGGTGAAGCGCCGAGGATGTGGTCGTATGCCATGAGATGTTCGAAGCCGGCGGCCTCGGCGTCGACGGCCCACTTGCGGATCGCATCCGGATCGGTGCCACTGTCGGCCTGCGAGAAGACGGCACCAATTCTCATCGGTTCTCCATTCGATCGTTCGGGATCTGTCTCATGAGTGCGTTCGCCATCATTGCGCATCGACCTGGGTTCGGCAGGGTTGGCGCCGACCTCTTGAGTAGCGTGCATCCGTGACTCGTCCACTGCTCGTCGGAGTGCAACTGCCAGAGGTGGAGTGGGAGGTTCCGTTCCCCGAACTGATCCGAATGGCGCAGTCGGCAGAGGCGGTTGGCTTCGATTCGGTGTGGCTCGGTGATCACCTGTTGTACGACCTCGCGATCGGTCCGCGAGGGCCGTGGGAGGCGTGGACGTCGCTTGCCGCACTCGCGGCGTCGACCGAACGCGTCCTGCTGGGCCCCCTTGTGGCGTCAGCCGGGTTTCACGAACCGACGATGTTGGCGAAGCAGGCCGCGACTGTCGACGGCATCTCCGGCGGACGCCTCATCCTGGGGCTCGGCTCGGGATGGAACGAGCGCGAGTACCGGGCGTTCGGCTTCCCGTTCGACCACAGGGTCAGTCGCTTCTCCGAGGCGTTCACCATCATCCGAACGCTGCTCGCCGACGGCGAGATCGACTTCACGGGCGAGTACTACCGCGTCGAGAACTGTGTGTTGCATCCACGGGCAACGCGACCCGGTGGTCCGCCGCTGATGGTCGGTTCGGTGCGGCCACGGATGTTGTCGATCACCCTCCCCCACGTCGACGCTTGGAACGTGTGGTGGAGCGACTATGGCAACACGCCAGCGGGCTTCGCCGAGTTGAAGGCCCGGGTCGATGCACAGATCGCCGAGGCCGGCCGAGCGGTCGGCAGCGTGTCGGCCACGTGCGCAGTCTTCATCCAGCTCGAAGGTGGCGTCGGCCGCCAGATGGGCGGGTACGGCGGCGTCCCGGTCGAGCCGATTCGAGGCACACCGCTCGAGGTTGCCGACCAGGTCGGGGCGTTCGCGGACGCCGGCGCCGACCACGTTCAGCTGGTGCTCGACCCCATCACGCGCGACACGATCGAGTGGTTCGAACCGGTCCTCGCCGCACTGGACAGCTGACAACGAAGGCTCAAGAAATCGTCAAGTCGCGCCGATAACACAGTGTGGATGTAGTCGCCCACGTCGACGATCGCGCTGTGGCGCCGAGCGACGGGGGGCAGCAGATGGCCGGGCCTGGGACCGGTCTGCGTCTGCACATCCGTGGCATCGATGGGACGACGGTCGACTGTGGCGCGGCGTGTATCACGTGCGATCGGCGATGCTCGTCGCCCTCGGGGCAGCGTCGTGGATCTCGGGCGCACACGAGGTCGCCTACGTCGTCGTCGGACTGGTCCTGCCGTTCAACATCCTGGTGGGAATGCATCACCGCGCCAAGGGCGAGGCCAGCTGGCTGCTCGCCGCCGATCAGTACCTCGCCGGGAGCGTGCGCGATCATCAACCCGGTGGTGGCCATCGGCGTGGTCGTCTGCCAACTCGTCGGTGCGGTGACCGGTGCAATGGGACTTCGGCAGCGAGTCGTCCAACCCTCGATCGTCGCCGGCGGGGCGTTGCTCGCTGACCGCCGGCCTGATCCATCACGATCGCGTTCTGCTGGCGTTCTCCATACCCGTGACGTTGTCGACCATGGCAATCGCCCGAGCAATCGTCTACCTGAAGCACCGCAACATCACTGCGAATCGCAGGTACGAGGAGTTGCTCGACGGCATCAACGCCTACGTCGTGGAGACCGATTTCGACACCGGGCAGATGCTCTACATGAACGAGCGCATTCGTCAGATCATCGGCCGCGAGGCGCGGTCCGACAGGGCGCTGCTCGACCTCGTGCATCCCGACGATCGTCACTTGGCGACCGAGGCAGCGCGCACCGCTCGTGAGACCGGTGAGCCGGTGACCACGGAAGTGCGAGTCATGACGGGGTGACATCAGCTACGTCGAACTACGCACGACGGTGTCGACGAAGGGGAGCCGCCGGCGGGTTCGCACCGTGTTGATCGACGTCTCGGATCGCAAGCGTGTCGAGTTGGAATTGGAGCATCGAGCCGTGCACGATCCGTTGACCGACCTACCGAACCGCGCCCTGCTGAGCGAGCGACTCGTCGCACGCACTGAGTCCCGCTGCGACTGCAGGAGAGTCGCTGACACCGAACGCGTTGCTGCTGCTCGACCTCAACAACTTCAAGCGGGTCAACGACGCGCTCGGCCACTCCAGTGGCGATCAGCTGCTGATCGAGCTCGGCCAATCGGTTGCGATGCATCACCGACCCGAGGACACCGTGGCCCGACTCGGTGGCGATGAGTTCGCGGTGCTGATGCCGCGAGCCGAGGAGGCCCAAGCGCTCGAGTTCGCCCATCGCTGCGCGATCGTGATGGCGGCTCCATGGAAGGCCCGCGGTGTGACGATCAACCCGCGAGTCAGCATCGGGATTGCGATCTCGCGGGCCGCCGGAGACGGTGACGACGGCGAGACGATGCTGCGACACGCCGACACGGCGATGTACGAGTGCAAGCGGACCGGCGCCGATCACGTCGTCTACGACCGCGAGGCTCGAAGGCCTCCACACCGAGCGGCTGCGACTGTTGAGCCGCGACCGTGTCGCCGAGCCGTTCAAGCGACGGATCACCGATCGTTCGAGTGACGACGGCTAGCGACTCGTCGTGGGTGCAGCCTCGAGTTGGTCGAAGAACTCGAGGAGCCGTGCCTCGGCATCGTCGAAGGAGTCCGCGGCGAACAGCACCTCTTGGAAGGTCGAGATCTCGTAGTCGACGAACGCGCCCATCGCGGCAGTGTCGAACGGCCGAACGTCGGCGTCGCGGAAGTTGGTGATCTCACCGAACGAGCTCAACAGACCGGCGCCGTACGTACGCAGCGTCCCGGCCTCGCGTGCGACACCGAACTCGAGCGTGAACCAGAACACCCTGCCGAGCAGTTCGGAGAGTCGCGGGATCTGTCAGCTGCCCTGCAACCCGGCCCGCTCGTTCGTAGAGCCCAGCGATGCGTGGCGAGGCCAGTGAGTTCGCATGACCGATGAGCTCGTGGATGACGTCGGGCTCGGGCGTGTAGAAGGGCACCGACGCATGTCGCACGTACTGCGACGAAGGAAAGCAGCGATCGGCCAGCGCATCGAAGAACTCGGCCGTCGACACGAGCCCGGGCACCGCGCACAGTCGCCATCCGGTCAGCTCGGTCAACCGGTCGGACACGTCGGCAAGTTGGGGCACTCGGTCGGTGGGCAGATCCAACACAGCGGCGGCGGTCCGGTACTCCTCGACGGCATAGTCGGCGTGCAGTGCGGTCAATGCCGCATGCACCGTCGACCAGACGTCGTTCTCGACTTGCGTGTACTCGACGAGCGGCGGACGCGAGCCCAGCTGCGAGGTCGGCCGACAGATCGGCGAGGTGGTTGCGACGGGCGATGTAGACGGAATCCGACACGCCGGGATGGTCCGTCGGAAGCTCCAGAACTGAACCAGTCATACGGCAATCATCCTCCCAGATCGGTGAAGTGTCGAGTCCTGCGGCTAGATCCCGTCGAATCGCTCGATTAGCCTCTAATCATGACGCAGATCGTCGATTCTGAACCCGCTGAGCGAGGGCCGACTCGACAGATCGACAGCGTGGATCGAGCCTTGATTGCTGCGGTTACCAGCGACGCTCGCATCTCGCTGACCGATCTCGCAGAGGCCATCAACGTCTCTCGATCGACCGCCCACACGCGGCTGCAGCGACTGCGCGACGAGAACGTCATCACCGGGTTCACGGCGACCGTCGACCCCCAGGCTGTCGGACTCGGCGTCGCCGCACTGGTGTTCATCGACATCGAGCAACACGACTGGCGGACACTGCGAACGGAGCTCGCGGCGATCCCCGGTGTCGAGTACCTGGCGATGTGCGCCGGCCGGTTCGACCTGATGCTGATCGCCCGGGCAGAGACCATCCCGGCGTTGCGCGATGTGCTGCTGGAGAAGATCCAACGCATGCCCGGCGTGCGTTCCACGGAGAGCGTGATCATCCTCGACGAGGTGCGCTCGCCGTAGGCGCCTCGCGGCCGCTAGCCCTCGGCAGTGCGGCGGGCGCGAGCACGACGTTTGCCTTCGTGCATCGCCTGCACTCGCGCGACCGGGATCGCGTGACCTTCGGCAACGAGTTCGGCGCTCAGCTCTTGCGGCGCGGGCATGTGTTCGATCCACGGGTCGCGATCACCGAGTTGTTGCAGAGCGTTGTGGATCGTGAAGTCGCGCGGTGCGACGTTGTCGAGATCGCTCCATGCGATCGGGAACGACACGGACACACCGGGCCGCACACGCGGACTGTATGCGGCCACCACGGTCGCCCCACCCACTCGCGTCGAGTCGATGAACACCTTGCCGCCGCGATCCTCCTTCATGAACGCAGTCGTCGCGACGCCGGGGTCGAGCTGCTCGACGCGAGCAGCAATGGCACGAGTGACCGCTGCCGCGTCGTCCAGCGACACGCCGTCGGCGACCGGCACGAACACATGCAGACCCTTGGCGCCACTCGTCTTCACCGCGCCATCCAGTCCGACATCGGTCAACGCCTGGCGGACGAGATGCGCGCAACGAACCGCCATGGAGAAAGCATCCGGGTCCGGAGGATCGAGGTCGAGGATGAGATGCGTCGGATGGTCGAGCCGATTGGCGAGGACGAGCGTCGGGTGGTACTCGATGGCGCGTTGGTTCGCGAACCACACGAGTGTGCGACGGTCGTTGCACAGTGCGTAGAACACATCGCGCTTCGAGGTCTCCGACCACAGCTTCACCGTCTCGACCCACTCGGGCGTGTACTTCGGCACGTTCTTCTGCATGAACGCTTCCTGCCCACGATGCACCCGAATCACCGACAACGGCCGGTTGGCAAGCACAGCGATGATCCGCTCGCTCACACCATCGAGGTAATCGACCAGATTCCGCTTGGTCGCCTCCGCCCCGTCGAACAGCGGCTGATCGAGGTTGGTCAGCGGCACGCCCTCCAGCACGGGTTTGGCGAGCTCGGGCTTGGCAGATGACGGATCGTCGGGCGACTTCGAACCAGCCATGCCGACGACGTTAGTTGTCGCCCGGTACGGTCGTGGTGTGGCAGCGTCGAAGTCGCCCGGGATCGAGCTAACGATCGGCGATCGCGTCGTGCGCATCTCCAACCCCGATCGCGTGTACTTCCCCACTCGTGGCGAGACGAAGATCGACCTCGTCAACTACTACCTCAGCGTCGGTGAGGGGATCGTCAACGCGCTGCGCGAACGGCCGTGCATGTTGCACCGCTTCCCGACCGGCGTCAGCGGCGACAAGGTGCATCAGAAGCGGGTGCCGTCCGGTGCGCCGCCGTGGCTCGGCACCGTGCGGCTCCACTTCCCTCGCTACGGCTTGCACGCCGACGAGCTGTGCGTCACCGAACTCGCCGAAGTGATCTGGGCCGTGCAGATGTCGACCGTCGAGTTCCATCCGTGGAACTCCCGCAAGGCCGACACCGAGAAGCCCGACGAGTGGCGGATCGACCTCGACCCGATGCCGGAGTGTCCGTTCGACACCGTCCGTCGCGTCGCCCATGTCGCCCACGAGGTGCTCGACGAGCTCGGCGCCGTCGGTTGGCCGAAGACCTCCGGCGGCAAGGGGATGCACATCTATGTGCGCATCGAGCCGTCGTATGGCTTCACCGATGTCCGGCGCGCAGCGCTCGCCTTCGCTCGCGAGGTCGAACGCCGTGCGCCCGGCGATGTCACGACCACGTGGTGGCGCAAGGACCGCGATCCGACCGCGCTGTTCGTCGACTACAACCAGAACGCGCGTGATCACACCATGGCGGCTGCCTACTCCGTGCGCGGTGTGCCCGACGGTCGTGTGTCGACGCCGATCCGATGGGACGAGATCGACGACGTGGAGCCTGCGGACCTGACGATCGCCACCGTGCCCGCGCGGTTCGCGCAACTCGGCGACCTGCACGCCGGGATCGACGACGCTGTCTTCTCGATCGATCAGCTGCTCGAGTGGGCCGATCGCGACGAGCGCGAGGGCGCTGTCGACGCCGGTGAACCCGACGACACCGACGAGCCCTAACATCGCTCCGTGGCGCGAGCAATCATCCTCACCGTCGACGACGATCCTGCGGTCTCACAGGCGATCACCCGCGACCTTCGCTCTCGCTACGGGGATCGCTACCGACTCGGCGAGAGCCACATCGGGGGCCGAAGCGCTGACCGCGATGGAGGAGTTCGCGCGACGCGATCAGCCGGTCGCGTTGATCGTGTCGGATCATCGGATGCCGGAGATGACGGGGATCGAACTGCTGCGACATTCCAAGGTTGCCGCGCCCGGCGCGAAGCTCGTGCTGCTCACCGCATATGCCGACACCGACGTGGCGATCAAGGCGATCAACGACATCGGCCTCGACCACTACCTGATGAAGCCGTGGGCACCGCCCGAGGAGCGCTTGTTCCCGGTCATCGATGATCTGCTCAGCGATTGGGAGATCGTCAACAGCCATCGTTTCGACGGGATCCGAGTCGTCGGCAACCGGTGGTCGGAGCGCAGCTACGACACGCGAATGTTCCTCGCTCGCAACCACATGCACTACCAGTGGCTCGAACTCGAGCGCGACGCCGAAGCAGCGCGGCTGATCGGCCTGTTCGGCGGCGCTGACGCCGACCTCCCGCTGGTGCTGCATGCCCGACGGCGCGGTGCTGCACGGCGCCGGCCCGCGCGAAATCGCCGAGGCACTCGGGCTGCGGACCAGTGCCGAATCGACGCTGTACGACCTGGTGGTGGTCGGTGCCGGTCCGGCGGGTCTGGCCGCCGCCGTGTACGGCGCGTAGCGAAGGCCTGCACACCGCGGTCATCGAACGGGACGCGCCCGGCGGGCAGGCCGGGCAGAGTGCCCGCATCGAGAACTACCTCGGGTTTCCCAATGGGCTCAGCGGCTCGGACCTCTCGCACCGAGCGGTCACGCAGGCCCGCCGGCTCGGCGCCGAGATGGTGCTCGCGCGCACGGTCGACTCGCTCGAACACCGTGGCAGCGTGCACGCGATCCGCTTCGACGACGGCAGCGAGATCGAAGCGCGCGCGGTCGTCGTCGCGACCGGGAGTGTCGTACCACTTGCTCGAGGCGCCGGGCCTTGCAGAACTGTCGGGACGTGGCGTCTTCTACGGCGCGTCGGCCAGCGATGCACCCGGCACCGAGGGCGACGACGTGTACATCGTCGGTGCCGCGAACTCAGCCGGGCAGGCCGCGCTGCACCTCGCCCGGTACGCGCGCCGAGTCGTGCTGCTGGTTCGTGGCGACAGGCTGGAGAAGTCGATGTCGCAATACCTGGTCGAGCGAATTCAAGCCGCCGAGAACGTCGATGTGCATGCTGCAGACGGAGATCGTGTGCGGCGGCGGCAGCGATCATCTCGAGTGGCTCACGCTCGTCGACCGTACGACTGGTCGCGAGCAGCAGGTCAAGGCGAATTGGCTGTACGCGTTCATCGGTGCGCTGCCGCGCACCGACTGGCTCGGCGACTCGATCGCGCGCGACGCCAGAGGCTTCGTGCTCACCGGACCGGATGTCGCCGCGCTCGCCGACGGCAGCAGTCGCTGGCCCCTCGAACGCTCGCCGTTCCTGCTCGAGACCAGTCGACCCGGTGTCTTCGCTGTCGGCGATGTACGCCGCTCGTCGATGAAGCGTGTCGCCTCGGCCGTCGGCGAAGGGTCGAGCGCGGTCAGTCTCGTCCACCTCTACCTGGAGACTGTCTGATGCTCGCCGACGACCTGAAATCGACGTTTCTCACCGGCGGTCTCAGCGACCAGCAACAGATCGAGTTGCTCGCCGCCGGGCAGGAGGTGCACTTCAAGCGCGGCGACGAGTTGTTCCGGGAGGGCGAGCCGGCCGACTTCTTGTGGATCCTCCTCGAGGGCGACATCCAGCTGGTGCGCGGCAGCGTCAACGAGACCGTGGTGCTGGCGACGATGACCACGCCTGGCCAATGGGCCGGCGGTCTGCGGGCATGGGGCGAAGCCAGCAACAGCGCCGGCTACCGCGCCACCGGGAATCGCGGTCAGCGACGGTCGTACGTTCAACGTGCCGTCCGAGGAGCTCGGCCGTTTGGTCGGCGAGTGGTTTCCCTTCGGCAAGCACATCGTCAGCGGCCTCTACCAGACGGTTCGCGGGATCGAGGCGGCCGCACGCCAACGCGAGTCGTTGGTCGCACTCGGCACGCTCGCCGCCGGCTTGGCACACGAGATCAACAACCCGGCCGCGGCGTCGCTTCGAGCCGTGGAGGGGCTACGTCAGACGTGCGATCTGATGCTGACGTCGCTCGTCGGTCTCGCCGAGAAGGTGATCAGCGCCGAGCAGTACGTCGCGCTGGATGGACTGCGTCGGCAGCTGTCGGAACGCGAGGCGGTCGACGATGGTGCAGTTGCGACAATGGACCGCGAAGAGGCGATCGGCAACTGGCTCGACGATCGTGGAGTCGCAGACGCCTGGAATCTGGCGCCGCAGTTCGCCTCGGTCGGCGCCGATCGCGATTGGTTCGACGAGTGCGAGACGGTGTCGGGCCCCGACACGCTCGGTCCGGCGCTGCAGTGGATCTCATCGACGATCCAAGCAACCTCGTTGCTGTCGGAATTGACCGACACGACCAACCGCATCTCGAACCTCGTCGAAGCAGTGAAGTCGTACTCGCAGATGGACCGGTCGGCGATGCAGCACATCGACATCCACGACGGGATCGAGAGCACGCTGGTGATGCTGGCGCCGAAGCTGGCCAAGGTCGATGTGCAACGTGACTTCGGTGGTGATGTACCAGCGATCGATGCCTACGCAGCCGAGCTGAACCAGGTGTGGACGAACCTCATCGACAACGCGATCGATGCGATGGATGGACACGGGACGCTACGACTGTCGACGCACCTCGATGGCGGCTGCATCTTCGTCGACATCGGCGACAGCGGCCATGGCATGCCATCCGCAGTGCAGGATCGCGCGTTCGAGCCGTTCTTCACGACGAAGGACGTTGGTAAGGGCACGGGACTGGGCCTCGACATCTCGCGGCGCATCATCGTCGATCGCCACGGCGGCGAGATCACGTTCGACTCCGTGCCCGGCGAGACGATCGCCCACGTGCGTCTGCCGGTCGCGCGCTGACCCTCAGGTTCCCATCAGCGAGACGCAGAATCCGACGACAGTCGCCACGCCCGCAATCTGTCCGCCACGTTCGTACGCGAAGGGAACGAGGGAGTTCGTCAACATCGCCAGGAGCCCTCCAGCGGCCAGCGCGGCGAGACGATCGCCTTGCACCGCGCTGCTGATGTCGACAGCGAGGTAACCCAACGCGGCAGCGACGCCGCATCCCAACACGACCAGCAGCCACACTCGACCGAGCCTGCGGCGTGGCCACCCGGCCGCGGCCAAGTCCGCCGAGGGACCAACGGCTTGAGGGATGTTGGAGACGAACACAGCCCCGAGAAAGCTCACACTCACCGGAATTCCGGCCGCCAACTGGATGCCGAAGATCATCGACTCGGGAACACCGTCGACGACCGAACCGACGATGATGCCCATCGAACCGCCAACACCTTCGGAACCGAACTTGCGATCCACGATTGCGTCGCCGACGAGGAAGATGGCAACGCCGATCATCATCCACAGGCCGAGCTGCCACGGTTCGAGCCCCTTGGTTTCGGCCAACAAATCGAACGAGATTGCCGACAACATCGCGCCGGCGCCGAACCCGGCGAGGGCCCCGACAACCCGCTTCGAGAGCGTCACCCAGTAGACCATGAGACCGGCGAGCAACAACGACGATTGGGACAGCAGACCCAGACCGAACGCCTTCAGCATGTCAACCTCGCGATCGCAGAGCTGGGCGACGCAGAGCCAGTGTCACCGATCGAACGATCGTAACCGCTGCGCGAAAGTCAGCGGCGCTTCGCGTCGAGGAGTTGCAGCAGATCGTGGGCTGCCAACTCGATCTCCTTGTGGTCCCACTCTGCGGCGCGGTAGTGGCAGGCGATGAGACCGGATCGGTGCAGTCGTCGGAGGTCGCCGAAGACGAACGCAAAGCGACGCTTCGTGTCCTCGGTCGCTCCGACCGTCAGCCCGAGATGCCACGCGCCGTACTCGTCCCACGTGTGTGTCTTGAGGAAGCGGTTCTGATCCGCCGCGGTTGGCTGCACGTCCTGCCATCGACTGCGGACCACGTAGTGCCGCGCCTCGATGAGCTGCCGGGCATGAGCCACGGCCTCGTCGTTGACTTCGTACTTGGGCATCTCACGCCTCCGATCTGTGCGAAGGCAGGATTACCCGCTCCCGAGATCGGAGAAACCCAGTCACGGCGCCGTCGGAGTGTTTCCGTGCACCGCGGGTGGGCGCAGAAACACTCCACCGGGCTCTAGCAATGGTGTCGAAGGGGGGACTTGAACCCCCACGAGATTTCTCTCACCAGCCCCTCAAGCTGGCGCGTCTGCCTATTTCGCCACTTCGACGTGGTGGGATATTGAGGATAACGCAGGCTTAGAAGCGCACCAACAGGAATCCGAGTGCGACCACCGTGAAGATCCAAACCAGGGCCAATACGGTGGTGATACGCGTGAGGTTGCGCTCTGCAGAAGTCGAGCCGAGGGCTGCACCGCCGCCACCACCGAACATGTCGGAGAGACCGCCACCACGACCGCTGTGCATGAGAATCCCAGCAATCATGGCGAACGCGGAGAGGACGTTGATCACCACGGTCGAGTACATCACGAAGTCGCGCACGGTTTGCCAGCCTAGCGTCGGTTACGAGCGAGCGACCGCAGGTGCGAGCACTGAAACTGCCTCAGGGAAGTAACACGCGACACGATGGCCGCCGCCGTGATCGATCAGCAACGGCTCCTCGTCGGCGCAGACGTCCTGGGCCTTCGGGCAACGGGTACGGAACCGGCAGCCCGACGGCGGATTGACCGGGCTCGGAACGTCGCCGGTGAGCACGATCCGCTTGCGTTGACGCTCGAGGGCTGGGTCTGGCTCCGGTGCCGCCGACAGCAATGCCTGGGTGTACGGGTGCATCGGGCTGTTGTAGATCATCTCGGCCGGGCCGATCTCCATGATCTTGCCGAGGTACATGACCGCGACGGTGTCGGAGATGTGGCGGACGACCGAGAGGTCGTGGGCGATGAACAGGTACGACAGCCCGAGGCGGGCCTGCAGGTCCTGCAGCAGGTTCATGACGCCGGCCTGGATGCTGACGTCGAGCGCCGAGACGGGCTCGTCGAGCACGATCAGCTTCGGCTCGAGAGCCAATGCCCGGGCGACGCCGACACGCTGACGCTGACCACCGGAGAACTCGTGCGGGAACCGCTTGGCGTGATCAGGCGCCAGGCCGACCAGCTCGAGCAACTCGGCGACGCGCTCTGTGTGACTGCCCGGCACCTTGTGCACCTGCAGAGGCTCGGCGATGGCGCTACCGACCGTCCACCTCGGATCGAGCGACGCATACGGATCCTGGAACACCATCTGCATCTCTTGACGCAATGGCTGGAGCGCCTTGCGTGACATCCCCACGAGCTCGGTGCCGTTGTACTTCACCGAACCGGCGGTGGGAGTCAGCAACTGCAACACGCAACGAGCGACGGTCGACTTGCCGGAGCCGCTCTCGCCGACGAGACCGAGGGTGGTGCCGCCTTCGATCGCGAAGCTGACGTTTGACACCGCCTGCACGAGGCCCTTGATGACACGGACGCCCTGCAGCTGGCGGATGGGGAACTCTTTGACGAGGTTGGCAACGTCGAGCACCGGCGTAGTCGCCGAGCGGTCGCCGTTGAGCTGACCGGCGAGTGCGTTCATGTGGCGTCCGCGGAGAGCACGAGGAGCTCTTCTGCGCGCACACATGCCGTCTCGAGGCCGAGGAGCATGTGCAGCTCGGGGATCTCCCCCGCGCAGATGTCTTCGGCGTACGGGCACCGTGGGCGGAAGGCGCATCCCGACGGTGGGCGCAACATGTTGGGCGGTGCGCCAGGGATCGGTGTCAGCCGCTCGCGGCCGAGCGCCGGCAGGCTGGCGAGCAGGCCGCGCGTGTACGGGTGCGTGGGGTTGCGGAAGATCGACTCGACATCGCCACGCTCGACAGTGCGGCCGGCATACATCACCTGCACGCGGTCGGCGATACGGGCGACAACGCCGAGGTCGTGGGTGATGAACACCACGCTGGCCCGGAAGTTGTGCTGGATGTTCTGGATGACGTCGAGGATCTGAGCCTGCACGGTGACGTCGAGCGCCGTCGTCGGCTCGTCGGCGATCAGCACGTCGGGATCGTTGGCGATCGCGATGGCGATCATCACGCGTTGACGCATACCACCAGAGAACTCGTGCGGATACTGCGACACGCGAGTTCGCGGTTGCGGGATGCCGACCTCGTCGAGCAGCTCGATGGCCCGATCCCACGCTTGCGCCTTGGTCATGTCGGTGTGACTGCGGACCATCTCGGAGATCTGGTGACCGATCCGGTGCGTCGGGTTGAGCGCCGACAGAGGATCCTGGAAGATCATCGAGATCCGCTTGCCACGCTGCTTGCGCATGTCGTTGTTGTTCATGCCCACGAGCTCTTGACCGTGGACCTTGACCGAGCCTTCGATCTTGGCCGACTTCGGCAACAGACCCATCGCCGCGAGGAAGGTGACGGACTTGCCGGAACCGCTCTCGCCGACGACGCCGAGCATCTCCCCCGGGCCGACCGTGACGTCGACGCCGCGGACAGCTTGCACATCGCCGCTCTCGGTTGGGAACGTGACACGCAGATCACGGATCGCGAGTACTGGCTCCTCGGACAACGCTGTGGGCTGCGCGTCGGACTGCGTGTCGGTCACGCTCGGCTCGTGTCTGACTTCGGATCGAATGCGTCGCGCAATCCATCGCCGACGAAGTTGATGCAGACGATCGTGACGACCAAGAAGGCACAGGGGAAGACGACCAGCCACCAGTAACCCGACAGGACGGTCTTCTTCGATTGGGCGATCAGCAAGCCCCACGTCGTGCGGCCTTGACCCGGGCTCGGCCCGTAGCCGAAGAACGACAGCGTCGACTCGGCAAGGATCGCGCCGACGACCGACAACGACAACGACACCATGATGGGGCCGAGCGCGTTGGGGATGAGGTGACGGAACATGATGCGCGGACCGCTGGCGCCCACAGAGCGCGACGCCTCGACGAACTCGCGCTCCTTCAACGACAACACGACTCCTCGCACGATTCGGGCGACCGCCATCCACCCGACGGCGGATAACAGGATCACCATGAACCGCACGGACGTTTTCTCACCCATGATCGTCGACACAAGGGGCAGTTCAGCCAAAACGTTTCTGAGGACCAAGAGGGACACAAGGATCGGGAACGCTAAGAAAACGTCGGTGATCCGCATCAGGATGTCGTCGAGCCAACCGCCGCGGTAGCCGGCAAGCGCGCCGACGATGGTGCCGACGGTGCAGGCGATGATTGCGACGGCGATGCCGATCATGATCGAGATGCGGCCGCCGTAGAAGATGCGGCTGTACAGGTCACGGTTGAGGTCGTCGGTACCGAACCACGCCTTCGAGCTCGGCGGCGAGTTGATGTACGTCACCGCGGTCTTCGGAAGGCGCTCGGTCTCGCCGTAGCGCGCCGGGATGCTGGGGAACAGGCAAGCGAGCACGATGATCGCGAGGATGATGAGTGCCACCATCGCCACGCGGTCGCGCTTGTAGTGGCGCAGCGCCAGGCGGAATGGAGAGAGTGACTCGCCGCCGACGCCCTCGGACTCGTCGCGAAGACTGAGACCGGTGAGATCGGCGTCGGTGTTGGTGACGATCGCCTGTGCCACGTCGGTGCTAGCGACGTGATCGAGGTCGATGTCGAGGTCTGTGGTGTGATCGATCTCAGTCAAGGCGGATCCTCGGGTCAAGGACGGCGTAGAGCACGTCAGCGAACAAGTTGGCCAAAATGACGCCGAGGACGACGAACACCATCCACGGCATGAGTTGCGGGAAGTCGCCGTTCTCGTAGGCGGTCAGGAAGAAGTCGCCCATCCCCTTGTTCTCGAAGATGCGCTCGGTGATGATCAGGCCGCCGATGATGGCGCCGATGTCGATCGCCGCAACGGTGACGATGGGGATGAGTGCATTGCGAAGTGCGTGCCGCACGAGGATCCGGCGGTCGCTGATCCCCTTGGCCCTGGCGGTCCGCAGGTAGTCGCTGTTCTTCACTTCGAGCAGCGTTGCTCGCATGTATCTGGAGTACACGGCGATGATCTGAATCGCTACCACCGTGACGGGAAGGATGAGATGTTTCAGCCGCAAGAAGGCATCGAAACCCTCGTGGCCGGCTGGGTAGACACCGGAGGTCGGCAGCAGCGGTTTGTCGAGGCCGAGCCAACGGGTGAGGGTGATCGCGAAGAACAGCTGCAGCAGGATCGCGGTCACGTACGGAGGAATCGAGATGCCGACGAAGGCAGCAGTGGTCGAAGCGTGATCGAAGGTGGAGTGGGGTCGCATCGCCGAGACGATGCCGATACCGAGGCCGATCGTGACACCGACGAAGGTGGCGATAGAGCCCAGAACGAGGGTGTTGACGAGCGCAGCCTTCAGTTCGGGCCACACCGGGCGGCTGCCCTTGATGGATCTACCCCAGTTGAAGGTCACGAAGTTGTGCAGCCAATGGAAGTACTGCGAGGCGATGTTGCCGGTGAGGCCGTTGACCTCTTTGTACTGCTGGATCTTCGCCTGGCTCGCTCGTGGGTTGAGCCTGAGGTAGCTCTGAACCGGGTCCGTTCCGATGCGAATCGCGATGAACACCAAGAAGGTGATCACGAACATCGTGGGGATGGTCCACATAAGTCTTCTAATGACAAACCTGATCATCGAGACCCACCTCCGATCTTTCGATGTGTGGAATTGAGAGAGCGGGGTCGGCTAGACGCCGACCCCGCTCACACTACTCATTTCTTGGACTGTGTCCTACGTCACCCGAGGGCTACGACGGGCTCGCCTGTGACGAGGGCAGTTGCCTCGTACGTGCCTTGTGAGGTGGTGTCCCAAACGTTGGGCAGCACCTTGAAGCCCGTGGTCCACTGGTACCACGAGGAGTTGGCGCACTCGGTGATCGGGTTGAGGCACTCTGGCCACTGCTCGGCACCGATGACGATCTGGCCATCACCGTTGGTGTCTGTCCATGCGTTGATGTTCTGGAACGCCTGGTAGTTGGCTGCGTCTGCATCGACGGGGCCACCGACCTGGTCTGTACGCCATGCGGCGATGTTCGGGAACTGGTACAGGGGCAGCATGACGGCGTCGTCGGCAAGTGCTTTACCGATCTGATGGATCATGTCGGCACGGGCTGTGTCGTCAATCGTCTGGTCAGACTTGGTCATGAGCGCCGAAGCGTCCTTGTTGCACCAACCGGCCGAGTTCTGACCCTGGTTGCCATTGGCAGCCGACGGGACCGAATCGCAGGCCATGATCGACGTGACCGTCGGGTCCGGGCTGGCCGTGTTGATGTACATGGCCATGTCGTACTCGAGGGCTGGGAGGCGCTGCTGGAAGTAGCAGGCTGCGTCGCAGTTGTCGGCGATGATGTTGAAGCCGGCCTTCTTCATCTCCGGGATCAACAGAGCCTGTGTCGACTCACGGCGGGTGTTACCCGAGTTGATGACCCAGTGGATCTCCGGCGCAACGCCGTCCTTCGCCCACATGCCGTTTGCATCCTTCGCCCAACCTGCACCACCGAGGATGGTGTCGGCTGCAGTGGCGTCGAAGTACGAGTCAGTGCCATCGGCGTTGCCGAAGATGGTCTGGTCGCACCACGGGCCGATGGTCGGAACCCAGAGGCCGCAGTTCAGCAGCGGGCCACCCGGGAAGATCGGGTCGTAGATGTTCGAGAGGATGAGGTCGCGGTCGATCGACTTGGCGAAGGCGTGACGGAAGTCGGCGTCCTTGAATGCGCACGAACGGCTCGCGTCGGGGGTGCAATCCACACCCTGCTGGAAGTACAGGCCTTCGTAGTTGGTGCCGTATCCAGGAGTCGACTTGATGTTCGGGTCATTCAGGGCGTCGGTGATACCGGCGTACGCCTGCGGGAAGATGAAGTCGCTCTCGCCGGAAACGAGCGAGGCGATCTCGGTGTCGCTGTCGGCCTTGGGGACCATGACGACCTTGGCAACCGTGGCCTTGTCGTCACCGAAGTAGTTGTCGTTCGGGGACATGACCAGCTGGTCGAGGCTCCACGAATCGATCTTGTACGGGCGAGCCGAGAACGGGATGTTGTCGGCGAAGTCAGCCGAAACGTCACTGCAGTTGTCGACAGCGTCGGCCTTGATGATGCCGGAGAACAGGTTCTTGTACGGGGCGTACACCTCGGAGAACTTGGCAACGACTTCGTGGTCGTCGGCGCCCTGCTCGAGCGACGTGATCTTGTCGTAGCCCACGGTGCTCAACGAGCCAGGGGTGTTCAAGATGGCGTCCATCGTGCACTTGAAGTCGGCGAAGGTGATCTTCGAACCATCATCCCAGACAGCGTCGGGGTTGATCTTCATGGTCAGCGTCATCGCAGCACCGTCGGATGCACCAGCAGTGGTTTCAGTGCCACCAGCCGTTGTCTCGGGAGCTGCGGCGGTGGTCTCTGGGGCCGCTGCCGTGGTGCCAGCCGTAGTGCCGGCTGTCGTGTCGTTGCTTGAGCTGCCGCCATCGCTACCGCATGATGCGGCGATAAAGGCAAGGCCGACGGCTATTGCAGCGTAACGGGTGCTGCGTCTCGTGATCCTCACGTGGGTGTTCCTCCTATGTGAAACGGAGGGAGGTGGGTCTCGGTCGAACGACAAGGCAAGCGGACGGCTCGTCTGGGAAGTATCGACCACACTCTCACACCGTCCTCCCCGATCGGAGTGAGCGGGCACAACATAGCACCGTTGTTTACCGACCGGTAGCCGCGACATTCCGATTGTTTGGAAAAGTCGGCCGGAAAATTCCGGTGGATTCGGGGTGCGCCTAGCGACCGAGCTTGCAGATTCGGGCGAACTCGTCGGGATCGAGGCTCGCCCCACCCACCAGTGCGCCGTCGATGTCGGGCTGGCTGATCAGCTCGGCGATGTTCGACGATTTCACGCTGCCGCCGTACTGGATTCGCACTGCTTGTGCGGCATCCGCGCCGGCGATTTCGGCGATGCAGTTGCGTATCGCCGCGCACACCAGTTGGGCGTCTTCGGATGTCGCGGTCCGACCCGTGCCGATCGCCCAGATCGGCTCGTAGGCGACCACCAGCGCGGCAATCTTGTCGGCATCGAGGCCACCCAGCGCGGCACGGATCTGGCCGATCACCTTCGTCTCCGTCTCGCCGGCCTCGCGCTCCTCGAGCGTTTCGCCAACGCACACGATGGGCGTCATCGAGTGCCGCTGGATCGCGACGACCTTGCGGGCGACGTCTTCGTCGACCTCGCCGAACAGCTGGCGTCGCTCGCTGTGCCCGACGATGACGTACTGCACGTTGAGCTTGGCGAGGAACAGCGGCGAGATCTCGCCGGTGAACGCGCCCTTGTCCTCGAAATGGCAATGCTGCGCGCCGACGGCGAACAGCAACTTGTCGGCGTCGATCACCGTCTGCACACTGCGGATGTCGGTGAACGGTGGATGGATGCTGACGTCGACTTGCTCGAGATCATCCTTGGTGACGAGATAGGCCAACTTCTGGACGGTTTGGATCGCCTCGAAGTGATTGAGGTTCATCTTCCAGTTCGCCGAGATCAGCGGCCTACGCATTGGGTGCGCCGCGCAGTGCTTCGAGACCGGGAAGGTCGCCGAACTCGAGGAGCTCCAACGACGCTCCCCCGCCGGTCGACACATGGTCGACGTCGTCGTCGAGACCGAACTGGGCAAGGGCTGCGGCACTGTCGCCACCGCCGACCACGGTGAACGCCTTCGTGTCGGCCATCGCCTGCGCGACCGTGCGCGTGCCGGCTGCGAATCGAGGATCTTCGAACATTCCCATCGGGCCGTTCCAGAACACCGTCCTCGCCTCCATGATCACGTCGCTGAACGCGGCTGCCGTGCCGGGACCGATGTCGAGCCCCTTCGCACCATCCGGAAGGTGAACGCCGAACGTCGCGAAGTTGCCGGCACCGTCGACACCCACGAGATCCTCGGGGAGGTGAATGGTCTTACCGGAGTCGGCCGAGTCGGCGAGCAGCCGCTTGCACGTGTCGACCTGATCCGGCTCCCACAGTGAATCGCCGATCGGGTAACCCTTCGCGGCGAGGAACGTGAAGCACATCGCTCCACCGATCACCAATTCGTCGACGACCTTCAGCAGCGCTTCGACCACGCCGAGCTTGTCGCTGATCTTCGCCCCACCGAGCACGGCGACGAACGGCCGCTTCGGCTCGTTGCGCAGGCTCAGCAACACGTCGACCTCTTTCTGCAGCAACAACCCCATTGCAGATGGAAGGGTGCGCGGCGGGCCGACGATCGATGCATGAGCACGGTGGCACGCGCCGAATGCGTCGTCGACGTATGCGTCCATGCCTTCGACGAGCGAGGCGACGAACGCCGGATCGTTGCCCTCTTCGCCCGGATCGAAACGCAGGTTCTCGAGCAGCTCGATACCCGGGGCCAACTCCGCGAGCCGGGCCCTGACAGGGTCCATCGAATACTTCGGATTCGGTGCACCCTTCGGTCGACCGAGATGCGATGCACACACGACGTGCGCGCCGCGCGTCGTGAGCCATTCGATGGTCGGCAACGCAGCGCGGATGCGGAAGTCGTCGGTGATGACTCCGTTGTCCATCGGCACGTTGAAATCCGTGCGGACCAGCACCCGCTTGCCCCGCACGTCGCCGAGATCGGGCAGCGTGGGGATTCGGCTCATTTGCGTTTCTTCGGCATCTTGCCGGCCGCGTACAGCGTGGTGTCGATCAGCCGGTTGGAATAGCCCCACTCGTTGTCGTACCACGCCAGGACCTTGACCATCTTGCCCATGCTCATCGTCAGGCCCGCATCGAAGATGCTGCTGTGCGGGTCGGTGACGATGTCGCTCGAGACGATCGGGTCCTCGGTGTAACGCAGGATGCCCTTCAGCGGACCGCTGGCCGCGGCCTTCTTGAACGCCGCGTTGATCTGCTCGACCGACGCCTCCTTGGACAGGTTGGCGGTGAAGTCGACGATCGATCCGGTCGGCACGGGAACGCGCAATGAGGTGCCGTCGAGCTTGCCCTTCATCGCGGTCAGCACGAGGCTGGTTGCGCGTGCGGCGCCCGTCGATGTCGGGATGATGTTGATGGCGGCACCGCGGGCCCGGCGGAAGTCGCGGTGCGGGCCGTCGACCAAGTTCTGGTCGCCGGTGTACGCGTGAATGGTCTGCATCAGGCCCTGCTCGACACCGAACGCATCGTCGAGGACCTTGACCATCGGCACGAAGCAGTTGGTGGTGCAGCTGGCATTCGAGATGACCTTCTGCGTCTTGAAGTCGAAGTCCTTGTGGTTGACGCCGTACACGAATGTCGCGTCAGCGCCATCGCAGGGAGCCGACACGATGACGAGCGGCGCGCCGCCGGCGAGGTGTCCGGCTGCGGCGTCGCGCTTGCTGAAGTGACCCGTCGATTCGATGACGACGTCGACACCGACGTCACCCCACGGAAGGTTCTTCGGGTCGCGCTCCGAGAAGACCTTGATCACATCGTCGTCGACCGAGATGCCTTCCTTGTGCACCTTCACGTTGTACGGAAGAACGCCGAGCACCGAGTCGTACTTCAGCAGGTGCGCCATCTCGTCGAGGGCACCGAGGTCGTTGACCGCGACGAAGTCGATGTCGACACCTCGCTTCTTGGCGGCACGGAAGAAGTTGCGGCCAATTCGACCAAAGCCATTGATACCGACACGGACGGTCATGCGCGGTGTGTCCTTTCACTCCTGTTGGTCACATACGACGGAAGCACCGAGGATAGTGTCAGCGGGCGATGTCGCGGTGCCCTGTTGTCACGGCGATACCACGCAGTCGCAGCCGGGCCGCCAGGTCTTCGGCAACCGCGACGCTGCGATGCCGGCCGCCGGTGCAGCCCATCGCGATCGTCAAGTAGCTCTTGCCTTCAGCCTCGTACGCGGGCACGAGCGAGACCATCAAGGCCTCGAACTCGTCCAAGAACTTCGACGTGTGAGAGCGCTCCAACACGAAATCTCGAACCGCTGGATCGTGCCCCGTCAGCGGGCGCAACGCCTCCTCCCAATGCGGGTTCGGAAGGAAGCGGACGTCCATGATGACGTCGGCATCGAGCGGCAATCCGTACTTGTAACCGAAGCTTTCGACCGCGATCTGCAGCCGTTGGCCGTCGCCGCTCTGATCGAAGGCGGCGATCAACTTGGCCTTCAGCTGATGGATGTTGAGCTCGGTCGTATCGATCACGAGGTCGGCCGCCGACTTCACCGGATCGAGGAGCGATCGTTCGAACTCGATGGCCTCGACGAGACCCTCGGCTTCGGAGTCGAGCGGATGCTTGCGTCGCGACAGGTCGTACCGCTTGACGAGCTTCGGCGGTCGTCGCGTCGAGGATAGAGGATGCGCACTCGGTGACCGTCGCCGCGAGAGCGCCGCGACCTTCGGCAGCACGTCGATGTGCTGGCGTCCCGACACCAGCGCGAGTCGCTCGATGTCGCTTCCCGGCTTGCTGCGCCAGCTCGACGATGGTGTCGACCAACGAGGTCGGCAGGTTGTCGATCACGTACCAGCCGAGGTCTTCGAGCACTGCCGCGGCTCCGGAACGCCCAGCGCCCGACAATCCCGGTGATCAGCACGATGTCGGCCACTGCGACACCATCGTATTGCCTAGAGACTTGCGAGTTCGGAGATACAGGAGTCGTGGGATGCGTCGCCGCGTCGAGGTACTCGCTGGCGATGCTCGAGGAATCCGTCCGGTGGAGCAGGCTCGAGCATCCGCTCGATCAACAGGCCGTTCTCGGCGAGGGTGTTGACATACCGGCTGAACGGACGATGGATGAAGGGGATGAACACGTCCTTCTCCACCTCCTCGTCGCTCTCCTGCTCGACCAGGTACGGCACCGATCCGCCAGTACTGCTCGGGAGGGTCGAGCACGTAGTCGTCGATCCAGCCGCTGTTCGGAGTCTGCAACAGCGGATGGTTCAGGAAGAAGCAGAACCGCCCGCCCGGTTGCAGCACCCGGGACACCTCGGCGATTGCCTCGTCGACGTCGCGAATGTGTTCGAACACGAGACAAGCGACGACGGCGTCGAAGCTGGCATCGGCAAACGGCAGCGTCGCCGCCTCGCTGCGGGCGAACGAGGCGCCACCACGTTGCGCGGCGACGCTGACGCAGTTCCACGTCGGATCGATGCCGATCACCTCGCGCGCCGAGGCCGGCGGCAAGGCGACTGATCTGGCCATCGCCGCAGCCGACGTCGAGGACCCGCTTTGCACCGGCGAGCTCGGCAGCGGCCAATGGAAGGATCTGCTCCTCGTACTCCGGGTCCGCGCCGTCGGTGAATCCCTCGATCCACCACGCCGCATGGGTCTCCCACAAACTCTCGTCGCTCACCGGACCGAGCGTACGGGTTGTCGGCGGACCGCCCGCCCCTCCGCTCCCGGGGACCACACATCTTTTCTCGCAGACGACATCTGCAGATGTCAACGCGACATCTGCAGATGTCGACTCAGAAAATTCTGACTACCTCTTCCTGTCCGCCGATACGGTCCGAGTCGCGGCTTCCCATCGAGATTGGGAGAGCCACATGGAGAGCCGAGTTCGCAGAGAGCTCATTCGGATGATCGACGAGGCGCTCGGCGACGACCCGAAGCTTGCGTTGATCGCAGCGCGATGCCTCACGGCCGAGGTCGACTGGCTGACCGAGCGAGCCGTGGCCTTGGCGCGCCGTGAGGGGTACAACTGGAGCCAGATCAGCCGGCTCCTCGACATCAGCCGCCAGTGGGCGCGCAATCGATTCAAGACGGCGCCGCCACGCCTACCCCCTCACATCGTCGCTCGCAATCGCTACATGGCGGACGAACGCACCACCGAACGGCTACTCCGACAGCTCGGGCAGCCGAAGCGCAGCGATCAGGACGACGATCCGGTTGGTTGGTGAAACTTGGCATAGACCGCTTCGGCGACGGCATCGGGGAGGAAGGACTGCGCCTTGAGTTCGTCGAGCGATGCCTTCTTCACTGCGTTCACCCCGCCCATCACCTGTACCAACTTCTTCTTCCGCGTCTCGCCGAGGCCGGCGATGCCGTCGAGCGAACTGGTCGTCATCCGCTTGCCACGCAGCTCGCGGTGGAACGTGTTCGCGAAGCGGTGCGCCTCGTCGCGGATTCGTTGCAGCATGAACAACGCCTCGCTGCCACGCGGCACCTCGACCGGCTCGCTCCGACCCGGCGTGTAGACCTCTTCGAAGCGCTTCGCCAATGACGCAATCGGGATCTCGTCGAACAGGCCGAGCGACCGGACGACACGTTCGGCAACAGCGAGCTGACCCTTGCCACCGTCGACGAGCAACAGTTGCGGAGGGTACGAGAACTTTCCGGGTCGCTGACCCAGCTCGGTCAGTGGCCGATCGCGCTCGTGCGAGGTAGGCCGTCAGTCGCCGCGTCAGCACCTCTTCCATCGCCGCGTAGTCGTCGTTGCCAGGCACGTCTCGGATCTTGAAGCGCCGGTACTCGCGCTTGTTCGGCAAACCGTCTTCCAACACCACCATCGACCCGACGTAGTCACTGCCCTGGAGGTGCGCCATGTCGTAGCACTCGATTCGGAGCGGAGCCTCGGGCAACGCGAGCAGGTCCTGCAGCTCGGTCAGTCGCACGGCTTCGAGCGTTGTGATCGCCGGCTCGTCGCAGGCGGTGGCGCACGAACTCTTCCTTGGCGTTGCGCGTCACGGTCTCGTGGAGGTTGCGCTTGTCGCCGCGCAGTGGAACACGGATCTGCACCCGCGAGCCGCGCATCAGCGTCAACCACTCCTCGTACGTCGCCAGATCCTCCGGCTCCACGGGAACGAGCACCTGCTTCGGAACGCCGAGTGGCGGCTCGTCGCCGTAGAGCTCCTCGAGAATTCGGTCGATCAACCCACCGGGGCTCAGTTCCTCGACCTTGTCGACGACGAAACCCTTGCGGCCCACGACACGACCCTTGCGCACGTAGAAGATCTGGACGGCGGCCTCGAGATCGTCATCGGCGAGACCGATGACGTCGATGTCTTCGTTGCGTTCGGCGACCATCTGCTGCTTCTCGATCGCTCGGTTCACGGCCGCCAACCGATCGCGGACACGCGCCGCTCGCTCGTACTCGAGCTCGCCTGCCGCAGCTCTCATCTCCGCGTTGAGTCGCTTGACGATCTCGTCGGTATCGCCCTCCAAGAAGTCGCACAGCTCGTTGACCAGTTGCCGGTAATCGGACTCGCCGATCTCGCCGACGCACGGCCCGCTGCACTTCTCGATGTGGTACAGGAGGCATGGACGACCGAGCCGTTGGTGCTCGTTGAACTTGCCGGGGCTGCACGTGCGAATGGGAAAGCTGCGCAGCAACAGATCGAGCGTGTCGCGGATCGCGTACGCATGCGCGTACGGCCCGAAGTACTTCGTGCCCTTGCGCTTGCGGCCGCGCATCACGAGCGCCCGCGGGAACTGCTCGTCGACCGTGACCGCGAGGAACGGATAGCTCTTGTCGTCGCGCAGCCGGATGTTGAAGCGCGGCCGATGCTGCTTGATGAGGCTCCACTCGAGCATCAGCGCCTCGACCTCGTTGCGCACCTCGATCCACTCCACCGACTCCGCGGTGGCCACCATCTGCGCCGTTCGCGGGTGCATGTTCCGTGGATCCTGGAAGTAGTTCGACAGCCGCTGCCGCAGGCTGGAGGCCTTGCCCACGTAGATCACGCGGCCGAGCGCGTCCTTGAACTGATACGACCCGGGCGTATCAGGAATCGTGCCGGTTGGCGGGCGTTGCACCATCAATGCTGAGGTTACGGCGATATCGAGGCTAGGCCTCTGAGCGCGTCTCCCACGGTAGGGTTTGGTCCGTGGCCGGTCGTTTTGCCTATTCCAAACCGAACCGTCGTGGACCGAACGATCCATGGTTCCGCGTGGGCACGGTCGAGATCGGCTCTGCGGCGTTGCTCAGCCTCATGTGCGTCGTGTCGGTGTTCGTGTACGCGCTGTACAAGTGGTTCCTCCTCAAGCTCGCCCTGATTCCGGACGAGGTCCGCTCGGGCCAGGTGTGGCGCATCTTCACCTGGCCGCTGGCCAATGGAATCGATCGAGAACTGCTCTGGGTCATCATCTCGATCGCCATCCTGTGGTACTTCGGGTCCCGCCTCGAAGAGCAGGTCGGCCGGACGAAGTTCGCCTGGTACCTGGCGGCGATCATTGTGATTCCGGGCCTGGTCGGCACGGCGCTCGACCTTCCGCAGTACGGCATTCACACGATCCAACTCGTCGTGCTGCTGGCGTTCATCGCCGAGTACCCGAACGTGCGATTCTTCTTCGGAATCCCGGCGTGGGTGCTGGGCGCCGTGTACGTCGGTGCCGAGATCCTGCAGCTCACCGGAGACCGCGACGGCAAGCAGCTCATCTTCTTCCTCGTCTCGCTGCTGGTCGCTGCGCTCGCCGGTCGAGCCGTCGGATTGCACGAGGCCTATCCGTGGATTCCCAAGATCACGATGCCGCACCGCCGACGTCAACCGAAGCAGAGCCGCCGACCTGCCGTCGTGACTGGACCGTGGGCCGGCAGCAACACGGTGTCGGCAGCGCAGAGCGAGCTCGACGAACTGCTCGACAAGATCAGCGCGACCGGGATCAACTCGTTGAGCAAGTCCGAGAAGGAACGTCTCAACGAGCTCAGCAAGCGGCTTCGCGGTAGCTGAGATCCGGCGTCACGTCAGGGCGCTGCGAACCAGCCATTGATGTCGACGACGAGGTCGACCGGCTGCAGGCTGAAGAAGCAGATCGTGCCCGCCGCCGAGACGGGCACCAACACTGCGTTCGCCGTGCTCGCCTGTGGGACCGCGTAGTTGACACTGGACACGAGGGGCTGCTGCCCGCACGGGAACACGGTGATGTAGCCGGCCGCAGTGACGTTTGTGGCAGTGACGTTGAGCGACACGGCCGACACGCCGCTGCTCGGCACGAGACCGCCGAGGTCCGCGACGTTCACCGCGAGCACGGTGTTCGGCGTCAGCGGGACAGGTGTGACCTGCAGCATGGCGTTGGCGTTCTCGCCGGGCCGTGTGTCGACGACTCGCATCGGCCCGGACCGGCTGAAGTCCGACACAGAACCGAGCCATCCGTTCACGTCGACGACAAGGTCGATCGTTGCGTTGGCGAAGAAGCACACGGACCCTGTCGACGACAGGACCGCCATCACCTCGTTGGCGACCGTCGCGCCGACCTCGTAGTTCACACTGGAAACCAAGGGCCTGTGTCCGCATGGATACACCGACAGGAACCCGGGCTGCTCGGCGTCGACGACCGTGACGTTCAGCGAGACCGCGGCCACACCTGTCGACGGCACGACCGTGCCCAGATCCGACAGCTGGACCTCCATCTCCTCACCCGCGACCACCTTCGTCGCCGGCACGAATCGCAGCGTCTTGCTGTGTGGATCGGGACGAGTGTCGAGCACCCGCTCTGGGCCGACGGGCGTGTAGCCACCGCCGGACCTGAACCATCCGTTGATGTCGACGACGATGTGCGCCGGACGAAGGCTGTAGAAGCACACGGTCCCTGTTGGCGACACGGGCGCGATCACCGCGTTCGGCACTGTCTGTCCAGCGAGGTAGTTGAGGTTCGACGCCAACGGCATGGCCCCGCACGGGTACACGGTCACGTATCCGGAACCCTCGGGATCCACCGCGGTCACGTTCAGCGACACGGCGCCGACACCGCCGGACGGCACCAGGCCGGCGAGGTCGGTGACCTTCACCTCGAGGATGTTCGCTCCACCGATCTTGCCTTTGTCGACGTCCCGGAGCGCGGCCGGCGCGTCCGGTCGAGTATCGAAGACACGTGAGGGAGCGACTGGAACGAAGTCGGCGAGCCGAGCCGGGTCAGCAGGTGCCGGCGGTGCCGGCGGATCGAGTCGGGGGCACGACAACCGGGTCGACGCATGCACCGTCCAGGTCGGCAGTGTGCAATGACGGCGACACCGTGACGTTGCCGATGTGCTGACCAGCGCTCGCACCCGCCGCGCTACCCCACCAGTTGCACGTCGCATCGAGGGCTCCGGGATCGAGGTCGTTGCGTACACCAGGGCCGACGATCGAGTTCCGCGACACGGCCACGCCGGCGAGGTTCGCCGCCGCGTTGTCGACCGCGATCACCGAGTCGACGAACCCATGCAGTGTGTTGTGATGGACAGAGACTCCGCCGCCCGTCCACGTCGAGCTCAGGTCGATCGCCGCACCGGTGGCAACCGAGGCGTCGTTGTTCTTGACGACCAGGTTTGCCGCGCCGGCATCGGCAGCGATGCAACCGGCCGCGCAGGTGAACTGCAGGCCATCGATGGTTACGTTCGGAGCGGCGACGCGAACTCCTGCGCCGGCACCGGTCGTCAGGACAGCAGCTTCCGGTGCGCGAGGTGATGTCGACGAGACACCGGCGTTGGGACCGATCAGTCGAAGAGACTTCGCGATCACAACGGGTGCGGTCGTCGGATAGTCGCCGGCGACTGCCCGCACGACGCCGCCTGCGTCGACCATGTCGACACCTTCTTGCAGACGGGCTGTGCTGCCGGTTTGAGCACCGGCGGCAGTCACGGCTACAGCGGCATGATCACCTTGGAACCCATACGTCGCACCGGTGTCGACACCGGAGTCGAGAAACGGCGTGAAGTCGATGTTGGCCACTCCGGGACCCATCACGTCGGGCTGTCCACCTGGCGCCGTCGCCGAGCCGCCGAACTCGACGGGGATCTGCGCGGCATAGCCGGGCTCGGCGCTGTTGGCTGTCGACGTGACAGGTGCGGTCGTGCCGAGCCAGTTGCCGCTGAAGTCCTTGAGGTTCGTGCCTGTGGCAGGCAGCGATCCGCCAGCCTGACGATCGACGATCTGGCCGTACCAGTTCCCCGAGATGTTGTTGTCGGTGAACGTCGACCCGACCGACTGCTGCGGCGGCACGTTGCTGCCGGCGCTGCCATCGATCAACAGGATCCCGAGCGTCCAGTTGTTGGTGATCTGATTCTCGGTCACCACCGTGTTGTCGGTGGTGTTCCACAGGATCATTCCGGTCCGGTTGTCGTTGATCACGTTGTTGTGCACGACGGTGCCCGTGCTGTTGTTGATGTCGATCGCGGTGCGGTTTCCGGTGAAGGTGTTGTTGCGGATCTCGGCTCGGCCGCTCGCGTTCACCGACACGCCCGCGGTGTTCAGCGGGTCGTTCCACGTCGCCGGCGTGTTGCCGGCGCGAGTGATGGTGAATCCATCGATCACCACGTTGGCCGCGGTGACATAGAAGGTGGCGTGCGATCCGCCGCTCTGGCCGACGACGGTCGATGCGCCGGCTCCGGCTCCGTGCAGCGTGACCGCCTTGTTGACCGCGACATCCTCGCCGTAGGTGCCGGCTGCCACGTGCACCCTGCCGCCGATCGAGACCTGATCGACGCCGGCCTGGATCGTCTTCTTGGCATCGACTGCGCTGGTGCCGCCGTTCAGATCGTTGCCGGCGACCGCGTCCACGTAGCAATCCGTCGTGCACTGTGGCGTCGGCTCGAAGTCGAACGTCGTGTTGGAGATGTTGCCGATCCCGTCGTCGACGCCGACCGACAACGAGTCCACCGCACCGCTGAACGAACTCCAACCGCTGCCGGCCTTGAACAGCAGAGTTCCGCGGATCGTCGCTGTCGGCCAGTTGGTCATCACTTGCGCCCACGTGCAGGGACTGCCCTGTCCGCACGGCCCGCCCGAACCCGGGCTGCCGGTGCGCGATGCCCACCACTTGCCGCTCAAGGCATCCCACGATTGCCAGGTGTTGGAGGTCACCGTTTCGGTGAGGTACGGCTCGTAGACGAGACGACCGGCATACGCCGCGTCGCCGGCGTGATAGTTGATGTCGAACTGCAGCGAGATCGCCTGCGGCGAACCGGTCTGGTAGCTCGAGTAGCTGAGGTTGGTGAGATTGGCCAACGGGGTGCCGGCGTAGCCGGGCGTGCCCAGTGCCATTCCCTGGTTCGCAGCCGTCAGGGCAATCTGGGCGCTGCCGGCTCCGAGCGGTGGCGCCGATGGGCCGGCCGCGTAGCTGCCTGTCTGCGCACCGACCGTGTTCTCGGTGAAGTACCCCCACGTGGGTGTCGAGGCACGGACGACGACCGTCGAATTGGCCTGGCTGAGCACCCGCGTGCGGACTGTTGCGGTCGGTCGAAGGGTCGCCCAGCAGCCGTCGCTCAGACGAAAGACGTCGAGTCCGCCGGCGCCACCGTCGCAGTAGTACGAGGAAGACGAGGAGTTCACGAACACGCCGGACGGATCGACGTCGTTTCCTCGGGACGGCTTCGTTGTCAGCGTGCTCGCGCCGACGTTCAGCGAGTCGTACGGGCAGTTGGTACCGCACGCAGCGGCCCCGATCGGGTTGTATCCGCGATGGCTGGTGTTGTACGAGATCGCCCAGATGAAGCGGCTCGGCAGCACAGTGCCCGGCGGGAAGTTGAACGTGACAGGCGCGGCGAACCCGTTGAAGCAACTGGCCCCATCGAACCAACGTCCGCCCGTGCAGTTCACTGCGTCAGCTGACGGCCGGTACGGAATCGTCGCGGTCATCGTCATCGAGGCCAGCACGCCGCCGGGGGCGCCAGAGCCATTGTCCGCGTACAGCTTCATCGTCAAGGGATGGGTGAAGGTCGCGCCCGGCGTCGTCGCGCAGGGCGTCGGTCCGGTCCAGCCTCCGGTCTCGCATGCCCAACTCGACATCAGGACGGTGACGCTCGAGAGCTCGTGAGCACCGGGCCCGACCTGCACGCGATCGCCGAACTCCTTGGTCGACGTTGCCTCGAACCCAATGCTGCTGACATTGCCCGGAGGGACGCCGATCGAGTCGTAGACGACACCCGGATCAGGCGCTGCCTGCACCGCAGACGCGCTGCCGACCAGGACTCCCGCGCCCACTAATACCGCGGCAAGCGCGACACGACCGAACCGCGTCAACGATCGTGTATGACTGTTCCAACATGCGCCGCCCAGGTTCACAATCAAGGACATCGGTACGGAACCGCTCCACCTTTACTGTGCCGAACCGCGCTCTTACCGTCGAAGGGCCTACTGGAGCAGTGGCCGGAGGAAGCGACCGGTGTGACTGGCGTCGACGGCAGCCACCTCTTCCGGGCTCCCTTGGGCAACGACGAGGCCTCCCCCGCTGCCACCCTCCGGACCGAGATCGATCAACCAATCGGCCGTCTTGATGACGTCGAGGTTGTGCTCGATGATGAGCACGGTGTTGCCCTGATCGACCAGTCTCGACAGCACGGTGAGCAACCGGCGCACATCGTCGAAGTGCAGACCGGTTGTCGGCTCGTCGAGCAGATAGATCGTGTGACCGGTCGAGCGCTTGGCAAGCTCGGACGCCAGCTTCACGCGCTGCGCCTCGCCGCCCGACAGCGTCGGCGCCGGTTGACCGAGTCGTACATAGCCGAGACCGACATCGAGCAGTGTCTGCATGTGTCGACCGATCGCCGGCTGGTTGGCGAAGAAGTCGACAGCCTCGGACACCGGCATGTCGAGCACCTCGGCGATGTTCTTGCCCTTGAACGTGATGTCGAGCGTGTCGCGGTTGTAGCGAGCGCCCTTGCACACCTCGCACGGCACGTACACATCGGGGAGGAAGTGCATCTCGATCTTGATGGTGCCGTCGCCCGCGCATGCTTCGCAGCGTCCGCCCGGGACGTTGAAACTGAATCGTCCGGGCATGTAGCCGCGCACCTTCGCCTCGGCGGTGGTCGCGAACAGCTTGCGGATGTTGTCGAACACGCCCGTGTACGTCGCCGGGTTGGATCGCGGGGTGCGACCGATCGGCGACTGATCCATGTCGATGACCTTGTCGAGCAGATCGAGGCCGTCGATCTTCTTGTGCTTGCCGGCCGCATGCTTCGACTTGTAGATCCGTTGCATCAACACCGGGAGCAGGATGTCGCGCACCAATGTGCTCTTGCCACTGCCACTGACACCAGTGATGGCGACGAAACAGCCGAGCGGAATACGCACGTCGATGTTGCGCAGGTTGTGCTCGCGGGCGCCCTTGATCTCCAACCATTCGAGCCCGGGCTGACGGCGATGTTTCGGCAACGGGATCGACTTCTTGCCGGCGAGGTACTGGCCGGTGATCGACTCTTTGACCTTGGTGATGCCCTTCACCGGGCCGCTGTACACGACATCGCCACCGTGCTCGCCGGCGCCCGGACCGATGTCGACGATCCAGTCGGCCTCGCGAATGGTCTCCTCGTCGTGCTCGACGACCAGCACGGTGTTGCCGAGGTCGCGGAGACGGAGCAACGTGTCGATGAGCCTGCGGTTGTCGCGTTGATGCAGACCGATCGACGGTTCGTCGAGCACGTACAACGTGCCGACCAGTCCGGAACCGATCTGACTGGCCAGTCGGATGCGCTGCGCCTCGCCACCGGCAAGCGTCGCCGCGTACCGCGACAGACTGAGGTAGTCGAGGCCGACGTCGAGCAGGAAGCCGAGACGTGCGTTGATCTCTTTGGTGACTCGCTCGGCGATCAATCGGTCGCGTTCGCTGAGCTCGAGCGCGGCGAGGAACTTGGCCGACTCCCCGATCGCCATGTCGCAGACTTCGGCGATGTTGAGGTCGTTGACCTTGACGGCGAGCGACGACGGCTTCAGTCGAGCGCCGCCGCACGCCGTGCACGGCACCTCGCGCATGTAGCCCTCGTACTGCTCGCGCGACCAATCACTCTCCGCACCGGTGCGTCGACGATTGAGCCACGGGATGACGCCCTCGTACGCCGTCGAGTACTCGCGCATGCGGCCGTATCGGTTCTTGTACTTGACCTTGAGGTTGCCCTCCACACCGTGCAGCACGACCTTCTGCTGCTTCGCCGTCAACGTGCGGTACGGGGCATCGAGATCGAGGTCGTACACCTCGGCCACCGCCTCGAGCATCCGCGTGAAGTACTGGGTGTTCGAGGTGCGCCACGGAGCGATCGCACCACCGTTGATCGATTGATCGGGATCGGGGATGACCAGTTCGGGGTCGACCTCGAACGTCGTCCCGAGGCCATCGCACGCCTCGCACGCGCCGTACGGCGAGTTGAACGAGAAGTTGCGCGGAGCAGGCTCGTCGTAGCTGGTGCCGCACTTGGGGCAGGCGAGGTGCTGGCTGAACGTCAGGATCTCGCTCTCGCCTCCGTCGGCGGCCATCAGCTCGACCTCGGCCACGCCTTCGGCAAGCTTCAGCGCAGTCTCCAGCGAATCGGTGAGACGACGTTCGATGCCATCGCGGCGCACGAGTCGATCGATGATGACCTCGATCTTGTGCTGCTCGTACCGCGCCAGTCGCTCGTCGCGCTTCAAGAACTCGGCGATGTCGACGACCTCGCCATCGACCCGGGCCCGCACGTATCCCTGGCCGGCGAGATCCTCCAGCAAGGTGTCGTAGTCGCCCTTGCGACCACGCACCACGGGTGACAGCACTTGGAACCGCGTGCCTTCGGGCAACTTCAGAATGCGATCGACGATCTGCTGCGGCGTCTGGCGCTGCAGCGGAGTGCCGTCCTTGTAGCAGTGCTGCACACCGATGCGCGCGTAGAGCAGGCGGAGGTAGTCGTAGATCTCGGTGATCGTGCCGACCGTCGAGCGCGGGTTGCGGCTGGCCGACTTCTGGTCGATGGAGATCGCCGGCGACAATCCCTCGATCATGTCGACATCGGGCTTGTCCATCTGCCCGAGGAACTGTCGGGCGTAGGAACTGAGGCTCTCGACGTAGCGACGCTGACCTTCGGCGTAGATCGTGTCGAAGGCCAGGCTGCTCTTCCCCGAGCCCGACAGGCCGGTGAACACGATCATCTTGTCGCGCGGCAGCTCAACGCTGACATTTCGCAGGTTGTGCTCGCGTGCGCCGCGAACGATGATTTTTCCGGAGTCGGCAGCAGGCATTACGGCGAGGCTACCGAGCCGAAAGGGTTCGGCCGCTGTGCAACATGTCGCCCAATGTAGCACAAAAACCGAACACACGTTCTGGTGTAGTTGTGGCCAGTTCGTGCCGATAGCTCATGCATGAATGGCGGACTCACCACTGATGCGACCCTGGGGCGGACGGCTCGCGCCTCGCTCGAACACCTACGACGGCAGACGGGTTTTCCCAGCTGGCTCTTGACGCGCATCAACGACTACGAGCGCATCGTGGTCGCAGCGGTGGACCCCGAGTTCTCGATCGTCGCCAACAGCGTGCTGCCGAACGATCTGTCGACGGATCGCTTCCTCGGCAACGTCTCGAAGTTGGTCGTACCCGTCCAACTCCCCAACGGCCAACAGTACGGCGCCCTGATCGGGCTCAGTCGCGACCTTCCCGCGCCGATGCCCGCGCACGCCGAATCACTGGTCCCGCTGCTCGCCAACATGCTCGGTTCACTGGCCGGAGCCGAAGCCAACCTCGCTGCGAGCGTCCGCCGCGCCGAACGCGACGAGGCACCACGCGACGCGTTGACGGGTGTCGCCACTCGACAGGCGTGGGAGACGCAGCTCAGCCGCGACGACGAGCGCTGCAACGCCAACGGCGAGCAGGCGTGGGTCTTCATGATCTGCCTCGACGAGCTCCACGAGCTGAACAAGCGTCAGGGCCACGAGGCCGGCGACGAACTGCTGTCCGAGTTCGGCAAGCTGCTGGAGTCGACGGTCGACGGTCGCCACTTCTGCGCCAGGATCACCGGATTGCAATTCGGTGTCCTCGCCGTCGATCTCTGCGCCGCCGAAGCCACCACGCTGGAGACCAATCTCCGCCAGACCTTGAGCGCTGCCGGCATCGGCGCGTGGGTCGGCGTCGGCCGCCGCCTTCCGGGTGTCGGTCTCGGTGCTGCACTCGACGCAGCCGAAGCCTCGATCGCTGCTGCCCGCTCTGCAGTCTCGATCGCTACCACGAGGTTCGACGATGCCACGGCCGAACTGGTCAACGCACTGGACCGCGGTCAGATCCGCGCCTACTTCCAGCCGATCGTCGACATGCGCACCGGCGACGTCGTCGCCATCGAGGCATTGGCCAGATGGCAGACCGACAGCGGCATCCGCGAGCCGTACGAGTTCCTTCCCGGCATCGAGCGAGCTGGGCTGAACGCATCGCTGTTCCAGCGAATGCTCGATGACGGTCTGTCGCATCTGGCGACGTTCCGCAACGTCTCGCCGAACCTGCGACTCGCTGTGAACTTCGACTTCGATTCGATCCCGGCGTCCGGTTTGCGCAAGACGGTCACCGACCTCGCCGACAAGCACAACGTGCCGCTCGAACTGATCTCGCTCGAGCTCAGCGAGCGCCAGTCGTTCGATCTCTCGCCGTCGACGCTCAAGGAGCTGACCGACGTTGCCGACTCCGGCGTGAAGCTGGTGCTCGACGACTTCGGCGTCGGTTTCGCCAGCCTCGAGACGCTGACCTCGCTGCCGATCAGTGGCGTGAAGCTCGATCGCCGTTTCACCGGTCAGGTCATCGACGGCGAGCGCGAGCCCGCAGTCGTGAAGGCGATGATCTCGATGGCTGCCGATGCCGGTCTCGAAGTGATCGCCGAGGGTGTCGAGACCCAGACCCAGTGCGACCGCCTCGTGCGCCTCGGCTGCCGTCTGGGCCAGGGCTACCTCTTCGCCCTCCCCCTGCCCCCCGACTCGATGACCACCGTGCTGTCCGCGCCCCTGGTGAGTGCCTGGTAGCGGAGTCTTGCGACTCGACCCGCAAGCGGGCCTCCGTCGCAAACACCGCTATGCAACTCCCCGGCACGCAAAGATCATGATGTGAACGTCGAGTCCTCTGCGAGTGTCGACACTCTGCAGCGGGTTCTTGTTGTTGCCCGTTGGTTGTGTTGGGGATGGATGGTGGGCGTCGTCGCCTTCGGGCACGACGCGCTGGTGCATCCCGGTGTGGCTTGGCTCGCCGTTGGCATCATGCTGGTCGTCGCCATCGTCGCGACGCGACTCGCCCGAGTCGATCCCGAACGGCTTCGCCGACCATCGCTGATCGCCACCGAAGTGACGATCGTCCTCGCGTTGGCAATCGCCGATGGATGGGTGTTCGAGCCCGGCCACGTCTTCACCACCAGTCAGAACCTGGCGACCGAATGGCCGCTGATCGTTTCGGTGTCGACAGGTATCGCTGCCGGGCCCGTCCTCGCCGGAATCGTCGGCTTCCTGTTCGGTCCGGCACGGCTCCTCTCGGCGGCCCTGAACGATTTCTCGCAGTTCGGGCGCAAGCACCTCGTCGCATCGCTCGCCACGGGGCTGTTCTATGCAGCGAGCGGTGCCTTGATCGGTTGGCTCGTCACGCTGCTGCGCAAATCGGAAGCCGAGATCAGCCACCGTCGAGCTCGGGACGAGATGGCCAGGGTGATGCACGACACCGTGTTGCAGACTCTGGCATTGGTCGAACGTCGAACCGGCGAATCGGATCCGGAGTTGGCCGCAACGGCGCGACAAGCGGATCGCGACCTTCGTACCTTTCTCTTCAGCGATGCCTCGCGGGGGAACGAATCGCTGAGCGCGCACATCCACAAACAGATCGAGCGCGTCCGCGCCGGCTCCGACATCGACGTCGTGGTCAACGTCCTCGACGATGACCTCCGCATCGACGAACCGTCGCGGGAAGCCCTGTCGCGGGCGATCGGCGAAGCTGTGGCGAATGCAATCGAGCACGCGCAACCTTCCAAGATCGTCGTCTTCGCAGAGACGCTCGACCCCAAACAGGTCTTCGCAACAGTGCGCGACGATGGTGTCGGCTTCGATCTTGCGACAGCCACGTCGGGACACGGGATCAACGAGTCGATCACGGGCCGCATGGAGGCCATCGGTGGCCGTGCCGAGATCGTCTCCACTCCCGGCATCGGAACGGAGGTGAGACTGTGGACCCAGGCCCCATCCCCCCAAATCCCATCCGGCCAAAACCCATCCGCATAGTTCTCGCCGACGACCACGCGTTGGTGCGGTCGGGAGTCCGCTCGGAGCTCGGCGCGCAGTTCGAGGTGGTCGGCGAGGCAGACGATGCCGAAGGCGCCATCGACGTCATTCGCGCCCGCACGCCCGCGCTGGTCGTCTGTGATCTGCACATGCCCGGTGGTGGAGGGCTCGCAGTCGTGCAGGCGTGCGCGACCATCTGCCCGATCGTGATTCTGACCGTCAGCGAAGCCGAGCGCGATCTGCTCGACGCCGTCGCTGCCGGCGCGGCCGGATACCTGTTGAAGTCGGCCTCCGTCGATGATCTTCGCGCAGCCTTCGTCGCAGCCGCCTCTGGTGAGCCGGTCTTCTCTCCGTCGCTGGCCGCTCTCGTTCTGGGAGAGTTTCGACGTCTGGCCAAGTCCTCCGACAGCAGTCCGCTCTCCGACCGCGAGCGACAGGTGCTGCAGTTGGTGGCCCGCGGGCTCCGCTACGGCGAGATCGCCACCGAGTTGTCGATCTCCGCGAAGACGGTCGAGAACCACGTCCGCAACATCCTCGCCAAGTTGCACCTGACCCGACGGACCGATCTCGTGCGCTACGCCGTGCAGCACGGCCTCGACTGATCCGAGCTCCCTGGGGGACCCCCAGCGGAATTTGAGGGATTCGCCCGATATCCGAAATGGCGTCGGATGTTGATGATGTCGGCATGAGCGACGTCTTTCCCCCACCGACCATCCCAGTGCCTCCCGATCCCATGCCTCGCGATCCGGGCGAGCCACCCGCCACCCCTGGTAACGCTGCGGCGTGGTTGGCGATCGCCGGAGCGAGCTTGCTGCTGGTCGCGGCCGTGGTCGTCGTCGCCAGCCAATGGCAACAGATTCCGCAGGCTGTGCGCCTCACAGGGCTACTGACGGCACTGGTGCTCATCACGGCACTGGCCGAGCAGATTCGTCGAGCAGCTCCGACGACAGCCGTCGTGATCGCCCACCTCGTTCCGGCCGTCGCCATCACCGCGGGCATCGCGGCGGGCGGCACGGCCACGCAGCCGTGGCCCGTGTGCATCTTCGTCGGGGGCATCTTGGGTGTGGCCACCACCGAGGTCCAGAAGCATCGCTGGGCATCGCCCCGAATGGCGATCATCGGCGGGATCGGGCTGATCCTCGCGCTCTGTGGCGTCGCTGCGCAGACCGTCGATCCCGGCAGCCATCCTCGTGTCCTCGGTCGCGCTGATCGCGTTGCTCACTCGGCGAAGGATCGAGGCGACCACGATGGCGCTGGCTGTCGGAGCGAGTCCACTGCTGGCGACCTTGACCACGGTGAAGTTCGGGGAAGGAACGATGACGCGGATCGGTGCTGCCGGTCCGGCGGTCGCCTGGTCGGCCCCAGTCGCCGGCCTCCTGGCCGCCCTCGTACTCGGTATCGTCGCCCATCGCGACCGGTCGACGCCGTGGGCCGGTGCAGCTGTGGCTTCAGCTGTTCTGAACATCTTGGCCGGACTCGCGGTCGGGCATGCACCGGCATCGCTGTGGGCCTGTCTGATCCCGTCGCTCGTGATCGCGGTCGAGCTCGCCGCCGACGCCTCGACCGGTGTGTGGCGTGACGTCTGCCGGCGCGCTCTCACTACGTCGGCCTGCCGTTCGCGTACACGACGTTGGTGCTCTCGCCGCTCGCCACGCCATTCATCATCCTCGTGCGTGCGCTCGGTGGCGAACGGGATCTGGTCGCTTGGTCGATGCCGTTGGCGCTGGCCGCAATGGCGGCGGCGCTCGTCGGTACTCGCCGACTGGGCTCACATCCCGGTGCCGCCGATCGGGCGATCGCCGCGGCCATCGGTTGCAGTGTGTTGTCCATCGCCGCAGCGGACGTGTCGACGCTCGCCGTTGCCGGTGTGGCGCTCGCCGGCCTGATCCTCTGTGCGCTCCTTCGTCGGCCGACATTGACCGTGTCGTCTCTGGTGTCGGGTGCGTATCTCGCGCTGACGTTGACCGGACGAGCCGACGGAGTGTTCCAGTGGTCGGCGTCGACGGTGATCGATCTCGCGCTGGCAATCGCCGGGGGTCTGTTGTGCGTCGACTGTCGATGCTCCGTCACCCGACGAAGCAGCCGATCTGGCCGTTGTCAGTGCTCGTGGCGGAGGGCCTGCTGGCCGCCAGTGTCGTGCCCGACCTGCAGTCTGTTCAGCGCCACCGTCGCTCTCGCAGTGGTCGGCTCGTACTGCATCGCACGTCAACCGCAACTCGCGCTTCCGGTCGCGGCGATGACGGCAATCGTGTCGGTCGCCCAGGTCGGCGATCTTCGCTGGCCGTCGGTCGTCGCCATGCTGCTGTCCGGAGCAGTCGCTCTGATCGGCAGGCAGTCGCCGTGGTTGCGTATCGCCGCGAGCGCACAGTTCGTCACCGCCGCATGGCTCGCCGTCCAGGTCGCCGGCGCGACCCCGAGCGCCGTGGTCGGGTGGATGATCGTGACTGCGATTGTGCTGACCGGCATCACGTTCACCACGCCGCGAGTGATCGGTCTCGATGCCGCCGGTCTCACGGCGACGGCTCTGGCCGGGCTTGTCGGCGCTCGACCCTGGCGTACATCCGGCGTTGATCTCCCTGACCGTGATCGTCGCCAGTGCTCAGGGCTTGGCCTACGGAATCGCCCAACGCCGCGAGGTCCTGGCGATCGGATCGGCAGCATGCGGAACGGCTTGCGCTGGCCAGCCTGTGGTTCACCACGGGCGCAAACGCCACGGTGTAGTCGAGGCTCGCTGCGCTACGACTTCACCGGCGCAGACCTCGTCGCCCTTGCGGTCAGCGCGGCCATGCTGTTCGTCGGTCTCGGTCTGCGACGCCGGCACGGTGTGTCGACGTGGCTGGCGTATGGGCCAGGTCTCGCCTTGGTCAGCGCGTGGCTCGCGGCGGTCGAGATGCAGCGTGGTGCCGATGGGCAACCATGGCCGGCATCTTGATCGGGGTCGTCTCGATGGCGATCGGTGGCTGGCGTCGCCTCGCCGCACCGCTGGTGATCGGCAGCGCCCTGCTGACGACGACCGTCGTGATCGCCAGTGGTTCGCAGCTCGCCTCGCTGCCGGGTTGGAGTTGGCTGGTGCTCGGCGGGATCGCGCTGCTGGGCCTTGCAGCCACGATCGAGCGACGCAGCAATCGTGTCTAGCCGGCGTCTCTCAGCTCTCGCCGCAGCTCGTTCACCTCGTCGCGCAGGCGGGCGGCGTATTCGAACTTCAGCTCGGCGGCGGCTTCGTGCATCTCTTCCTCGAGGGTGAGGATCGAGCCGTGCCAGACTCCTTCTCCGGCAGCGTCTTCAGCTCGCGCTGCACCTTGTCGCGCTCGCGCTGGCGACGGTTGCCCTTGCCGGGAACCGGCGCCGAATCGTCGGGTCGCAGCAGCGACAAGATGTCGCCGACGGCCTTGCGGATGGTCTGCGGGTTGATGCCGTTCTCGAGGTTGTAGTCGATCTGGCGTTGACGTCGTTGCTGGGTGATGTCGATCGCCTTCTGCATCGACGCGGTCACCTTGTCGGCGTACATCACGACCTGACCGTCGACGTTGCGAGCGGCGCGGCCGGTCATCTGGATCAGCGACGTCTCGCTGCGCAAGAACCCTTCCTTGTCGGCATCGAGAATGCACACCAGCGACACCTCGGGAAGGTCGAGACCCTCTCGCAAGCAGGTTGATGCCGACCAACACGTCGAAGTCGCCGAGTCGCAGGCCGCGGAGGATCTCGATGCGCTGGATGGTGTCGATGTTGCTGTGCAGGTATCGCACTCGAAGACCTTGCTCGAGCAGGTACTCGGTGAGGTCCTCGGCCATCTTCTTGGTCAAGCGTGGTGACCAGGACGCGGTCGCCCTTGGTGACCCGATCGTTGACCATCTCGATCAGGTCGTCGATCTGACCCTTGGTCGGCCGGACGATGACCTCGGGATCGACCAGACCCGTCGGTCGCACGATCTGCTCGACGACCTGCTGGCTGTGCTGGATCTCGTACGGCGACGGCGTCGCCGACATGAAGATGCACTGGTTGATGCGACCGAGCACCTCCTCGAACTGCAGCGGCCGGTTGTCGCGCGCGCTGGGCAGGCGGAAGCCGTGCTCGACGAGAATGTCCTTGCGCGATCGGTCGCCCATGAACTGCCCGTGCAGCTGCGGCACGGCGACGTGACTCTCGTCGATGACGAGCAGGAAGTCCTTCGGGAAGTAGTCGAGCAGGGTGAACGGCGGCTCGCCGGGACTGCGACCGTCGATGTGCATCGAGTAGTTCTCGATGCCGTTGCAGTAGCCGACCTCCTGGATCATCTCCAGGTCGTACTGCGTGCGCATCCGCAGCCGCTGCGCCTCGAGCAGCTTGCCTTCCTTCTCGAACCAGGCCAGCCGCTCCTGCAACTCGGCCTCGATGCCGATCACCGCTTTGCGCATCCGCTCGTCGCCGGCGACGTAGTGGGTGGCCGGGAACACTTGCGTCCGCGGCAGGTCGCTGAGCGTCTCGCCGGTGAGCGGATCGATCATCGTCAACCGGTCGACCGTGTCGCCGAACATCTCGATGCGCAGCACCGTCTCTTCGTACGACGGGTGGACCTCGATGGTGTCGCCCCGTACGCGGAACTTGCCGCGTCCGAGTGTCATGTCGTTGCGATCGAACTGGAGGTCGACGAGTCGCCGCAAGATGCTGCGCATGTCGTAGTCGACGCCGACGCTGAGGTCGAGCAACTGCCCCTTGTACTCCTCCGGGTTGCCCATGCCGTAGATGCAGCTGACCGAGGCGACCACGATGGTGTCGCGGCGGGTCAGCAGGCCGGCGGTCGCCGAGTGCCGCAGCCGGTCGATCTCGTCGTTGATCGACGAGTCCTTCTCGATGTACGTGTCGCTGGACGCGATGTACGCCTCGGGTTGGTAGTAGTCGTAGTAGCTGACGAAGTACTCGACGCGATTCTCCGGGAAGAACTCGCGCATCTCCTGGGTCAACTGCGCGGCAAGCGACTTGTTGGGGGCGAGGATCAGCGTCGGCCGCTGGGTCTCCTGGATCGTCCACGCGATCGTCGCGCTCTTGCCGGACCCGGTGATTCCGAGCAGCGTCTGGAAACGATCACCGCGGTTGACACCCTCCGCCAGTTTGGCGATGGCCTGTGGCTGATCGCCGGCGGGTTGATAGTCGGAGACGACCTTGAAGTCGGACACGCCCCTCAGTCTAGAGTCACGAACACTCGTTCGCCATCTGCCTGGGATTCGGCGTCCTGATTCTCGATTTCGACGATCCTGGCCAGCACCCTGCGGGCCCGTAGCGGGGCAGCATCGATGCTCAACATCACCGGTCGCAACGAGTCCGGCCCGCCCGCCAGGTCGTACGCACGTTGCTGGGCTTCGAGGATCGGTCGGTCCTGCTCGTCGAAGGCGTACCGGCGCAGAGCGGACAGCTGCTCGGCGACCTCGGCGTCGTCCGAGCCTGCCGACTCGCCGATGCGAACAGCCGCCACGTGGTACATGCACTTGCCCTTCGCCGACGGCGTCACGAGGTGCGTGCCGATGACCGTGATGCCTTCGTCGCGATCGGCGCCCGGGGGGCAGACGCCTGCTTCGTGACGGAGGCAACTCGGTGCATCCCATCGCATGATCGACCACGTGTCGACAGCTGCAGCCGTCGTTGCGGAACATCAGGTCGAACAACTTCGCGGGCATCACATTGGATCGTGTACGGGTGACGGTGACCGACGTGTCCGTGCTCTCGATCTCGATGTCGCACTGCAGCGTCGACGGATCGCCGAGCACGCCGCGGTGCAGGAACGAGGCGTGGCTGAGGTCGAGCAGGTTGTCGATCACCAGTTGATAGTCGACATCCATCTCGATGCAGTCACGCTTCGACAGCACGCCGGGAGCACCAGGATCGAGGTACGAGAAATCGGGGATGAGGTCGGGATCGGCTTCGTCGGTGCCCATCCAGATCCACAACATCGTGTGCCGCTCGACCACCGGGTACGAGCGCACCGCGAGCGTCGCCGGGATACGACCCGAGCCGTGAGGATTCAGCACGCACGCGCCGTCGGTGCCGAATCTCAAGCCGTGGTAGGGGCACTCGATCGACTTCGCGCCATCGCACAACTGACCCATGCTGAGCGGAATGAAGCGGTGAGCGCAACGATCCTCGAGCGCCACCGGCTCGCCTTCGGGGCCACGGAAGAACACGATCGGTTGCTCGCAGATGGTGCGGCTCTGCAGCGCGCCTTCGACGAGGTCCTCGTTCCACAAGGCCGCGTACCACAGGTTCGTTGCGTAATTCATGTACCGCAGTATGGCGAAGGAGCACCTGCTCAACCATGTCGGCGTTTCGCTATGGCGAACATTTGGTCTAGAGTTTCCGTCGATGCCTACGACCACGACACCGACCGAGAAGCCCGCCCTTCGCAGCGTGACGATCGCCCTCGACATCCTCGACGCCTTCTTCGGCGATTCTGAGATCGGGCTCAGTGAGCTGGCCCGGCGGGTCGGGGTGACGAAGAGCACGATGCACCGCACATGCGGCGTGCTGGTGGACCGTGGCGCGCTGGAGAGAACGGCCAGCGGCAAGTACCGGCTCGGGGTCCACCTCCTCGAATACGGGCAACTTGTCACCACCCGTTCGACGCTGCGCACCCAGGCCTTTCCGTTGCTCGTCGAGCTGCGCAATGCGATCGGCGAGACCGTGCAACTGGGCATCCCATCCGAAGGCGACGTGCTCTACTTCGAACGCGTCGAGGGGCTCGGCGCGCTGCGGTTCAGCATCGAGGCAGTCCGGCGCTCCCCCGTGCACCGCTCCAGCGCGGGCAAGGCCATCGCCGCGTATCGACCCGATGTCGCCGCGGCGAGGATCAAGGCCGGGATGACACCATTCACCGGCCACACGATCGTCATCCCGCGGATGTTCGTCGACGAGCTCGCCAGGATTCGCGAGCGCGGATACGCGATCAGCATCGACGAGAGCGAGATCGGTCTTTCGTCCATCGGCGTGCCGATTCGTGATCAACCGGACGGCCAGGTGATCGCCGCGATCTCGACAGCCGGACCGACGGACCGTCTGCTCGGCGATCACGAATCGCACCATGTGCGGCTGATGCTCAACGCAGGTCGTCAGCTCACCAATGCACTCGCCGCCGGCACGTATTCACTGCCACGCCAACGACGTCTGGCGAAGTAGCCGCGCCTACGCTCGGCCGCATGCGCGCCGCAGTACTGCTCGACGGATCCGACCAGCTCGACATCACCGATGTCGAACACGACGAGCCGATCGGGCGTGAGATCCTCATGCGCTCCGTCGCCGCCGGGTTGTGTCACAGCGACTACCACTACCTCGACGGCACGCTGAACCGTCCGCGGCCCGTCATCCTCGGTCACGAGGGTGCCGGTGTGGTGGAAGCCGTCGGGCCGGATGTGCGCGACATCAGTGTCGGCGATCATGTCGTCACGTGCCTCGTGATGGGCTGCGGTGAATGCAGCCGCTGTGTCGCCGGCGAGCCGACAACGTGCTTGCAACCGCAGGTGACGAAGCGACCATCCGCGCATCGGCCACGGCTGACCCTCGATGGAGTCAGCGTGGGACAGATGGCCAACGTCGGTTCGTTGGCCGATCACATCCTCCTCGACGAGCGAGCCGTCACCGCCGTGAACACCGACATCCCGATGGAGCTGGCGTGCATCCTCGGTTGCGCGGTCGTGACCGGAGTCGGCGCGGTGCTCAACACTGCCGACGTGCAGCCGGGAGAATCGGTGGCGGTCATCGGTTGTGGCGGTGTGGGGCTCAACGTCATCCAGGGGGCCCGGCTGGCCAAGGCGGCGATCATCATCGCCATCGATGCCAACGCGGCCAAGCTCGAGCGCGCCCGCCAACTGGGGGCCACGCACACTGTCGACGCATCGGCGGTCGACACGGTCGCAGCTGTTCGTGAGATCACCGGGCCCGGAGCCGACCACGTGTTCGAGGTGGTCGGTCGACCGGCGTTGGTCCGTCAGGCATTCGAGATGGCGGCGCCCGGTCGTAACGCCTACCTCGTCGGCATCCAGGCCGACGATGCCGAGCTCGCACTTCCGGTCACCGGCTTCCGACGCGGCAAGAAGATGATCGGTGTGTTCATGGGTGACACGGATCCGCGTGTCGACATCCCGCGCTACGCCGACCTGTGGCGTTCGGGTCAGCTCGACCTCAGCGGGATGATCTCGCACACGCTCGCTCTCGAGGACGTCAACCGTGGGTTCGCAATGATGCTGTCCGGTGAATCGGCTCGAACCGTCATCACGTTCTAGACGCGGTCGAGAACGATGTCGAACGTCGTTGCAAGTTCGCCCGAATCGTCGGGCTTGAACTCGCGAATGAGGCTTTTCTGCACGCCGAACACAGCATCGCCGTCGAGGAAGTCGCTCTCCACGTCGAAGACGTGAGTGATGAGATCCTTGTACTCGGGATGCCGGGCCCAGATGTGCAAGTGCCCCGGACGCCACCAGTTCCGGCCGTTCTTCTTCAACAGATCGCCGGCGGGGCCGTCGCTGGGGATCGGGTACGGCACGGGCCGAATGCTGCGAATCTCGAACGTGCCGTCCGGCTGCGAGTGGTAGATGCCGCGCAGGTTGAACTCACTCTGGATCCCGGGCTGCTGCACCGCGTAGAACATGTTGCTGGCGTTCTGCCAGCAGTCGAGCACGACGCCTTCGACCGGCTTGCCTTCGACGTCGGTGATGGTGCCGCGGACGACGACTCGATCGCCGTCGTCGGGATCGTCGAGCATCGACTCGCCGAACTCGCGATCCGGTGCACCGGCGGCGTGGAACGGACCGAGCACCGTGTTGTCGGTGAGGCTCGACGCACTTGCGTCGTACGCCAACATCTCGACCAGTGTCGACACACCAGTGGTGTCGCTCAACAGGATGAACTCTTGACGGACGTCGTCGCTGATCTTGCCGCACTGCGTCAGGAACATGATGCCCGCGAACCACTCCTCGCGGGTGAGGTTGACCTCGCGGGCGAAGGCGTGCAGATGGCGAATCGCAGCCGTCGTCACCTCCTTCAGACGAGGGTTCGGCGAGTTGTCGTATCGCGAGATGACCTCGTCCAACAGTTCGTCGAGTGCGCCTTCCTTGGCCATCGTGTTCCCCCTGGGAGATTGAAAAAACGTGCGACTCGTTGCTATCACAGCAGGCAAGGCAGCGACCACATGAACGTTCCGCGCAGCCGAACAGCAGCCGTTACACGCGGTGGAACTATCGTTACCATCTACTGCACATATCGCTAGGGGGTAGCTCACATGGCAGAAGCCACCAACGGCCCGGTCAGGCCATCCAGTGGTGCGTACATCCAGCACCTCGTGCTGCGTGTCCGAGACCTCGAGGCATCCCACGATTTCTACACGCGGATCCTCGGCTTCGAGCAGTGCGCCGAGCTCGAGAAGGACAAGTTTCCCGACTACAAGATGCGCTTCTACCGCGGCAGCGCCGAACGCCATCACGATCTGGCGTTGGCCGAGTTGCAGGACCCGTCGATCGCTCCCCCGCCCGAGACGCCATGGCAGATGTTCGGCTCGACGCCGGGCGTCGACCACATCGCCGTGTGCTACCCGAGCCGCGAGTCGTGGCTCGACCAGATCGCGTACATGAAGGCGCAGGGCGTCGAGTTCCGCGTCCGCGGGAACCACGGCATGACACACAGCGCGTACGTCGAGGACCCCGACGGCAACGGCATCGAGTGCCTCTACAACCTTCCCGAAGAGGTCTGGTCAGGCGATGTCAACGCCGCGCTGAATCACTTCGAGCACCTCCCGCTGGATGGACCCGAAGCTCTCGAGGACGACACCAACTACGTCGCGTTCACTCCCGCGAACAACTAGTCGGGCAGCTTCGTCAGCATCGAATCGACCAGCGCGGTGGCCGCGTCCGCGATCGGAGTACAGCAGGGTGTGGTGCGTGCGCGTGGTCTTGGCCGACGCCAGGTAGTTGCGCTCGTACAGCTCGTTGCGTGAGCCCAGATCTCGACCCGATGAAGTCCCACGCCAGGCGGTAGATGCCTGCCCGTCGTTCGGCGTCGATGCCGTTGGCACCGTGCATGAACTCGTCGATCAGCGGGCGCAGCCGAGCGTCGTCGAGCATCGCCCGGCTCGGCGCCGCCAGCAGGTTGTGACTGCCGATCAACATCAGGATCTCGCGCACCCTCGGGTACCACACGGCCAGCATCGCTCGCATCGGGTGCATCGGACGGCCGTCGGGGAACGACACACCGTCGCCGCGGTCGTAGGCGTGCTCCTCCGACAGCAGGATCGCAGTTCGGGTCATCTCGACGTAGGTCGACAGCTCGCCCAACATCTCGATGGTCCCCGGCGAGTTGTCGTTGACCGCCTCGGCCATGCGCGACGCCAGCCCGTACGCGAACTCCAGCTTGGTCAGGGCCCGGATCGTGGTCTGCTGCATGATGTTGGCCCACCACGCAGTCGGCCCCATGACCGAGTTGTAGACGTCGATGTCGCCGTCGATGAAGACCCGCTCGAGGGAACCTCGACATCGTCGAAGATCACGAACGCGTCCTGCTCGTCGAAGCGGATCGACAGCGGATGGTCGAACGAGTTCGAGCCGACCGTCGCCGCGCTGTCGCGGCACAGGAAGATCAGGCCCGGCGTGTCCATCGGGATCGCGAAGCTGAGCGCGTAGTGCTGGGGGCATCTGCCGGCAGCGGATGGCCCGGATAGACGGCGATCTCGTCGGCGAACGGCGCCAGCGTGGCCAGGATGCGCGCGCCGCGCACGACGATGCCGTGTCGGTGTCTCGCCGACCTTGTGCAGCGGCACCGGGTTGTCGGCGAAGGACTGGTCGTTCACGCGATCGATCGTCGGATGCACGATCGTGTGCGTCACGGCAGATGTCCTCGCGGGCGATCAGCTTCTGGAAGTCGACCAGGTTGTCCGCGCCTTCCACGTTCTTGCCCTCGGGCCCGAGCCACGCGCCGCGCTCGCCGGCGAAGCCGGCGAAGGTGACGTTCATGTAGTCGGGCGTGCGGCCCATCAGCCCGACGGTCAACTCGGCGATGCGCCGCAGCCCGCGGTGGCGCCGCTTCAGGTCGTCGATCGAGCGCGGGATCATGTGGCTGACGTTGATCGGCTCGCCGGTCTCGGGATCCGGCATCAGGCAGTCGTCGGGGAACTCGTGCTGGAGGTCGAACACCGCTCGCCAGGCTGTGCGCCGCGCCCTCCAGCTGCGGATGCGTGGTGACGTCGTCGACGCGCTCGTCGCCGAGCCAGATCTCGCGATTGCGAGCCCGCAGCCCCTTCAGGAACTGTTCCCCAGATCGAGCCGGCATGTGTACCCCCAGTACAAGTCGCTGCACCGCACGCTAGACGGCACCGCGGCCTACGATCGTGTCGATGGCCACTGCGTCGACGGTCCCACCCACCTCCCCGCCTCCCGACATCGTTCGGTCGGCGTACGCCGAACTGATCGTCACCGACCTCGGCGCGAGCAAGCACTTCTGGGTCGATCGACTCGGCTTCGTCATCAGCACAGAGGACGCCGATGTCGTGTACCTGCGGGGCCACGAAGAGTTCGTGCATCACAGCCTCATCCTGCGCAAGGGAACCGAGCCCGCATGCTCGCGATTCGCGTTCCGCGTTCGTACCCCGGAGGATCTCGATCGCGCCGCGGTGTTCCACACCGATCGAGGTTGCGAGGTGCGCCGCTATCCCGCAGGTGCGACCCGCGCCGTCGGGCCGACCGTTCGTGTGCAAGACCCGTTCGGATTCGTCGTCGAGTACTTCCACGACATCGAGTGGACCGGCCATCACCACCAGCGCTACGACCTTCGCCACGGTGCCAGCATCAACCGCCTCGATCACATCAACCTCGTCACCGACGACGTGCGTGCTTTCTACGAGTGGTACACCGCGCTGGGCTTCGGGCTTTCCGAGACCATCGAGGACGACGACGGAACGCTCTACGCAACGTGGATGTTTCGCAAGCAGACCGTGCACGACGTTGCGTCCACGCAAGGCTCATCGCCTCGGTTGCACCACCTCGCGTTCGCCTGCCCCGAGTCGCACCACATCCTCAACGTCGCCGACACGTTCGGAGCCACCAACGAGTACCACCACATCGAGCGCGGGCCTGGGCGGCATGGCGTCTCCAACGCGTTCTACCTCTACCTGCGCGACCCCGACGGGCACCGCGTGGAGATCTACACGACCGACTACTTCACCGGCGATCCGGGTCACCAGCCGCTGAGGTGGAGTGTCAACGACCAACGTCGACGCGACTTCTGGGCGAACCCGGTCGTGCCGAGTTGGTACGAGGAAGCCAGCCGAGTCCTCGATCTCGACGGCAACCTCCAGCCGATCCGCGAGCGCAAGAGCGACGAGCAACGCATCACCGTCGGCGCCGACGGCCACGGCGTCACCCGATGATCAGCGCAGCACTCGCGCTGGAACTGGCCGAGCAGCACGAGCGTGCCCGGCGCGAGGTTCAGTCGATCGACCCGATCACCATGGAGCACCCCGACCTGACCATCGACGATGCGTATGCCGTGCAGCAGGCGTGGATCGATCTGCAGATCGCCGACGGGGCACAACTCGTCGGTCGCAAGATCGGCCTCACCTCGCGGGCGATGCAACAGCAGATGAAGATCGACGAGCCCGATTTCGGAGCGTTGCTCGACTACATGATCATGCGCAGTGGTGTCACGCTGCGCCACGCCGCCTTCGTCGACCCGAAGCTCGAGGTCGAGGTGGCGTTCATCATCGGCAAGCGGCTCAGTGGCGAATCGGTCACGGTCGACGAAGTCATGGACGCGACCGAGTACGTCCAGCCGGCGCTCGAACTGATCGACGCGCGCAGCCACCGCGTGCATCCCGTCACCAAGCGAGCGCGGACGGTCGTCGACACCATCGCCGACAACGCCGCTGATGCGGGCGTGATCCTGGGAGGCGAGAAGGTGAAGCCGGCCGATGTCGACATGCGATGGATCGGTGCGATCTTCTCGTGCAACGACGTCGTCGAGGAGACCGGCCTCGCCGCAGGCGTGCTCGGTCACCCCGCCAACGGGATCGCCTGGGTCGCTCGCCGTCTCGCTCCGTACGGGCTCGCGATCGAGCCCGGCCAGATCGTGCTGGCCGGATCCTTCACGCGGGCCTCGCCGACTCGTCCTGGCGATCGATTCGTCGCCGACTACGGCCCGCTCGGCTCGGTGGCGTGCAGCTTCGAGTGAGGACCGAGTGCATCGCGTGAAGTGCTAGAACAGGATGCAGAACAACTGACGGAAGGAACTCATTGTGCAATACGCGCTGATCAACGGTGTTCGCAACCATCCCGATGCCGCATACGCCCTGCAGGACGTGTACTCCGATTACATCAGCGATGCCGTGCTCGCCGAGGAGATCGGTTTCTCCTCGACGTGGTACGGCGAGCACCACTTCCGCGAGTGTCAATGGACAGGATCGCCGATGATGCTCGCTGCCGCTGTCGCTGCGCGAACGGAGCGCATTCGCGTCGGCACATCGGTCGTGCTGCTTCCGTTCCATGACCCGATTCGTGTCGCCGAAGATGCAGCGATCGCCGACATCTTGTCGAACGGACGCTTCGACCTCGGTGTCGGTCCGGGCTCGCAGTACGAAGAGTTCGTCACGTTCGGCAAGGATCCGGCCGAGATGAACCAGCGATCGTGGGAGATGGTCGACTGGATCCAGCGGGCCTTCACCGAGACGTCGATGTTCAGCCACTCCGGCCGCTTCTACGACATCCCCGACATGACGTTCACCACCAAGCCGGTGCAGCAGCCGTTGCCGATGTGGTGGGGCGGGATGGGGCCGATGAACCTCGAGCGCGCGGCCGAACGCGGGATGAACCTGATCGCTCCGTTCAACGCCGGCTACGACGCCGCACTCGAAGCCTGCGGACGAAACCCGGCCGACTATCAGGTATCCGTGATGGTGCCGGTCTGCGTGGCCGACACCGCCGACAAGGCGTGGGAGATCGCCGGCCCTGGTATCGAGTACTTCGTCAACTTCTACCAGATGCGCAAGAACTTGCAGGGCGAGCCGGCGCCGGCCGAGGCCCGTGTGACGCAGGAGATGCTGCGCTCGGGCAATGCCGGCTTCTGGTTCGCAGCGGTCGGCACTCCCGACGATGTGATCGGCAAGCTGCGGCCCTTCGTCGACGGCCATCTCGGGCGGATCACACAGCTGGCGTTACAGATGCGCCAGCCCGGCATGAGCAACGCGGACACCCACAAGTCGATGCGCATGTTCGCCCACGAAGTGATCCCCGCGCTGTCGTAAGGCAAGCGGGCGAGGACCAGATCACGTCAAGCCGTACGTCGCGTCGGCCGGAATCGTACGGCGACCGCCCCCGACCGGAACTCATGGCGATCGACCAGGTCGAGCTGGATGCGCTCGCGCAGACCGGCAAGCAATGTCGGCCCGTGTCCGGCAAGGACCGGCTGCACAACGAACTCGTACTCGTCGATCAGTCCCAGATCCGCCAACGCCAACGGGAGCGTCACGCCACCCACGAACAGGCCCTCGCCCGGCTCCTGCTTGAGCCGCTCAACTGCTTGCCCCACGTCGCCTCGCACCAGCTCGGCATTCCAATCGACCTCGCTCAGCGTGCTCGACACGACGTACTTCTTCGCCCGGCCGATGGTCTCGGCGAACGGGATCTCCCACTCACCCATCCAGTCAGGCCACGTGCCCGCAGCCGGCTGGCGCCACGCCGACTCCATCATCTCGTAGGTCACGCGGCCGAAGAGCAAGGCATCGGCTCGTTCCATCTCAGCGGTCCAATAGCGCATCGACTCCTCGTCCGGGGGGAGCCCTGCTTCGTGATGGCAGCAGCCGTCGAGCGTCACGTTGATCGAGTATCGAAGTGGTCTCATCCCGTTGCTCTCCCTTGATGCGGGGCGGTGACTCGTCGTGCGAACTCCAGCGAGACGTCGAAGATCTCGGCGAGGTCGGGAGCTCCGATCCAGAAGTGATCGCTGCCTTCGACGACTACCAGGTCGACCGATCCTCCGGCTTGCCGGAGTGCTTCGACGAACTCGACGCTCTGGGCGAACGGCACGAACGTGTCGACCGTGCCGTGGTGGATCTGGATCGGTGGAGCCGACGCGTGAACATATGAGATCGGGCTTGCGGCACGGCTTCGATCCGGAGCGTCCTGCAAGGGCGCGCCGACCATCGTCGACTCCCACGAGCCGGCATCGTCGGGCCGCTTGTCGCTGTCGGGGGCGTGCTGCGAGCTGAGCGACAGGAGGTTCATCGGGCCGTACCAATCGACAACTCCGCTCACAGCGCTGGACCTTCCAGGGAAATCACCGACCGTGCCCTCGAGCTCCGGTCGATCACCGGTGAGACCGGCGAGAACAGCGAGGTGGCCGCCGGCCGACTCTCCCCACGCCATGAGACGGGCGGGATCGACACCGAGGGTTTGCGCGTTGCCGCGCATCCATCGGATCGCCGCCTTCACGTCGTGGAGTTGCGCCGGGAACTGCGCCTCGCCGCTGAGCCGGTAATCGACAGTGGCCACGACGAAGCCGGCCTGGGCGAGGAGCTCGAGCGCCGAGGGCGACCACGAAACGAACGCTCGACCCATGCGCCGGCGAGTACCGACAGCCCATCCCCCGCCGTGCACGTAGACGATCGCCGCACCCGATCCCGATCCTTCAACCGGCTGGTAGAGGTCGAGCAGCAACGGACGGAAGCCCTCGACCGTGGCGAACTCGACGCCGTGGTGCACCGTGACACCCGAGGGCAGCATGGTGGCCGGCACTCCGAACTCGGGTCCCGCCATCTCAGCCACCGCCGGTGGACGACGTCATCCCGCCGTCGGGGTGGAGGATCGATCCGGTGAACGAGGATGCCTCGTCGCTGCACAGGAACAGCGCCGTGTTGGCGATGTCGAGAGGAGAAGGCAGAACCCCGAGTGGCAGCGACGCTGCCGCGCTGGTCGTACCACGCCTGCTGCGCTGCGGGGTCGTCGCCGACAGCACCGCTGACGATGCCTGCGAGCATCTCAGTCGTGACGTAGGCGGGCCCGATCGCATTGACCCGAATCTTGTGCGGCGCCAATTCGGCCGCAAGGGCTCGGGTCAGCATCCAGACTGCCGCTTTCGACACGCTGTAGACGCCGGCGGATGGCCGCTTGGCAGCAATGGACGCGAGCGACACGATGTTGCCGCCCGTGCCACCTTCAATCATCAGCTGAGCGGCACGTTGAGCAGTCAGGAACACGCCGCGTACGTTCACGTTGTTGACGTAGTCGAAATGGTCGGGGTCGAGATCGAGAAAGCCTCGGAAGCCGGCATCGGGATGCGAGGAAACGCCAGCCGACGCGATGCAGATGTCGACCCCGCCGATCTCCGCCGCTGCATGATCGATGGCTGCTCGAATCGAGCCGGCATCCAGCACGTCACCGGGGACAAACGCGGCGAGCGCGCCTGCGTCGTTCAACTCCTGGGCGACCGCCATCCCACGCTCAGCCATACGGGGGAGATCGATGATCGATACCGACGCCCCTTCGCCTGCGAAGCGGTGGGCGATGGCCGCGCCGAGACCACTGGCGCCGCCGGTGATGATCGCTCGTTTGCCTTCGAGTCGTCGCATTTCACGACCTCCTGAGATTGACGATGTCGAGTAGATCGGCGTGGATGGCCGCGTTCGCCGCAACGATGTTGGTGACACCGACGCCCAGGTTGACCGGACCACCGTCGAAGTCGGTGGCGACTCCCCCGACCTCTTCGAGCAGCAGCACCGCGGCAGCGACATCCCACGCGTACGTGGCGTCCTTCTCGACGAAGCCGTCGAGTTTGCCCGAGGCGACGTAGGCCAGAGCGAACGACGGACAGCCGATCGATCGCGTGCCGCGACAGTGCAGGTGCATCTGCTCGATGCGCAGCGCGTGCTGATGGATGGTGTCCGGGTCGTCGTTCTGTAGACCCGTGGCGATCAACGCCCTGCCGATGTCGACGGTGTCGCTCGGTTCGCACTTCGCGCCGCCACCACGCTCCACTGCGAACATCTCGCCGCGCAGCGGATCGAGGATCACACCGGCCAGCAACGGACCGCCGGTCTCACGAACCGCGATCGACACTCCCCATGGCGACATCCCTCGTGCGTAGTTGGATGTGCCGTCGAGAGGATCGACGATCCAGGTGTACGGCCCGTCGGGATTCCCGGCGGAGCCCTCTTCTCCGAGGATCGCGTGATCGGGGTACCGGCCGAGCAACAGCTCGACGATGGTCGCCTGCGATGCCTCGTCGGCCCACGTGACGATGTTGGAACGGGCCGACTTCTGGATGATCTCGGGCGGCCGCAGCAAGCCGTCCATCAGCCGTTCACCGCCGGCTCTGGCTGCGTCGATGGCGGATTCGAGCAAGTTCGCGTCGGTCACGCCGGGGAACCTAGTAGGCAGACCGGCGATGCGCCGATGCCGATCCACTCATCGGAACGCGGGACGTGAGTGAGTCGAACAGGGTGATATAGAGTCGCCGCTCGCAGCCCGTGTTGTGGGGACGGGTAACGCGCACACCGACTATTGGGGGTCATGACCATGGCAGAGATCGTTCCCGTCGACCAGTTTCTCGACTGGTATCCAGGCTGGAAGCCGGAGCACATCGACGAGCCGTGGCTACGGATGAAGTCGGGTCCGTTCACGAAAGAGGACGAGTCGCGCTTCTGGTTCGTCGACTTCCACTGGCCGCGCGGCTTCTCCCCACTCGGGTTCCAGTTCGTCGCCTCGGCCGCGTGGTCGACCCAGCTCGCGGCACACCAACTGCCACTCCCCCCGGCCGGCGGATTAGTGCAGCGAATGGGCGGTCCATTCCTGTACGAGAGCGAAGTCCCGGTCACCTCGCGGTTGGGAGATCGGATTTCGGGCGGCCCGCATCGAGAAGAACATGCCGAGGTTCCTCGGCAACTTCGATGCGATCTGGGAAGAGCGCAAGTGGGAGCTCGAGCTCGGTCTCGGCTACTTCGAGAGCTACGACTTCGCCGGGAAGTCATTGGCCGAGATCGGCCAGTACCTCACGGACGCGCGCACCTTCCAGAACCGCGCCTGGGAGATCCACTTCGAGATCATGTACCCGCTCCTCGCCATCTACCTGCAGCTGTACGGGTTGTGCGCCGGCAATGGAATCGATCCCGGCAACATCGCCAAGATGCTGCAGGGTCGCGACTCCAAGATCATGGAGACCGACCGGGCGATGTGGGACCTGGCCGACGAGGCCAAGCGACTGGGCATCGCCGACTTGTTCGAACACGAGCCCGATCAGATTCGCGACGCCCTGTCGAAGGCCGGCGGCAATGCTTCGATCTGGCTGACCAAGTTCGACGACTTCCTCAAGGTGCACGGCTGGCGCACCGAGGGCATCGCCGACATCAACATCCCGTCGTGGATCGAGAACCAGGCGTCGCCACTCGGTCAGTTGCGCAACTTCGTGCAGATGGAAGAGCGACACGACTTCGACAAGTCGCTCGTCGATTCGCACCGCGAGCGCGACGAGGCCATCGAGGCCGCCCGATCGCAACTCAACGGCGAGGCTCTCGGAGGCTTCAACCAGTTGCTCGACATCTGCACGGTCGCCAACTTCGCATGGTGGAACGAAGACCACAACTACTACATCGACCTGCGTTCATCGATCCCGGTGCGGCGCGGCGCGCTGGCCGCGGCCGAAGCCGTCGGTGCCGACACGTACGACGACACCACGTTCCTGTTCTGGCCGGAGCTGCAAGAGGTGTGTCGCGGCGACGTTGCCTGGAAGGACAAGCAGTCCATCGCGACGGCGCGGCACGAATATTACGACCACTACCAGGGCCTACGCGGCTCGAGTCCCGAAAGTCGTCGGCACACTGCCCGACAAGGTCGAGGATCCGGTGCTGATCGAGATCTTCGGCATGCACAGCCACTACTTCGCCGGGCTCAAGGCCGACCCGCACACCACCACGCTCAACGGCTTCCCCGCATCTGCGGGCGTGTATCAGGGCCGTGCCCGCGTGATGGTGTCGGCGACCGAGCTGTTCGATCTGGAGGAGGGCGAGATCCTCGTCACGGAAGCCACATCGCCCAACTGGACGCCCGCGTTCGCGATCATCGGAGCCTGCGTGTGCGACGGCGGAGGCTCGCTGACCCACGCTGCAACGGTCAGCCGCGAGTACGGCATCCCGTGTGTCGTTGGTACGTCGGTGGCAACACTGCGCATCAAGACGGGCGACCTGATCGAAGTCGATGGCACCCGTGGTGTCGTCACCATCGTGGAGCGCGCCGCGACCGCATGAGCGTCACCAGATGAGTGTCACCAAATGAGTGTCAAGGGCAAGCGAATCGTCGTCACGGGCGGGGCGCGCGGCATCGGCGCGCGTCTCGTCGGCGAGCTGCGCGAACGCGGAGCCGAAGTCACGTCGACCGACATCCTTCCCGACTGTGACATCGTCTGCGATGTCAGTGACGAGCAGGATGTGATCGCGCTGTTCGATCAGATCGGCGACATCGACGGACTCGTCAACAATGCCGCGCTGTTGGTCGGGCGGCGACCCTTCCAGGAGATCTCGGTCGACGAGTGGGATCGGATGATGGCGGTCAACGTTCGCGGCACGTTCCTGTGCCGCGCGAGGCATCGAAGCACATGCCGAACGGCGGCTCGATCGTCAACGTGTCGTCGACGACTGCCCTCAACGGCTCGCAAGGCTTCCTCCATTACGTCGCCTCGAAGGGTGCGGTCATCTCGATGACCAAGACGTTGGCGTTCGAGCTCGGCCCGCAACAGATCCGCGTCAACTGCGTCGGGCCCGGGTTCACACCGACGGAAGGCTCGGCCGTGCTCGGAACCTACGACCCCACCGCGACGCCGCTCGGAAGAGTGATGGAGCCCGACGACCTGCTCGGCACCTACTGCTACCTGCTCGGCGACGACTCCAAGTTCGTCAGCGCCCAAACGATCCTGGTCAACGGTGGACGCTTCCCTCACTGATCTCGACGCCACCGCGCTCGCCGAACTGGTGCGCAGCAACGAGGTGCACCCGCGTGAACTGGTCGAAGCGGCCATCGAGCGGATCGAGCAATTCGATCCGCAGCTGAACGTGATGGTGCATCGCCAGTACGAACGAGCGCGCAAGGATGCCGACGGACCATTGCCCGACGGACCGTTCCGCGGCGTGCCATTCCTTTTCAAGGACTACCGCTGCCGAGAGGCCGGCGAGCCGTACACGATGGGCATGCGCGCCTTGCGCGACGTCGACTACCGCGCCGGCAGCGATGCTCCACTGGCGTTGGCGTTTCGCGCCGCAGGGCTCATCCCGCTGGGCCGCACCAACACACCCGAGCTTGCCTCTGTCGGCACGTGCGAGCCCGAAGCCTTCGGTCCGACGCACAACCCGTGGGGCCTCGAGTTCACGCCAGGAGGATCCTCGGGTGGATCGGCGGCGGCGGTCGCGGCACGACTCGTGCCGGCAGCACATGCCAACGACATCTCCGGATCGATCCGCATCCCTTCGGCACACTGCGGACTGCTTGGCCTCAAGCCGTCCCGCGGCCGAGTGACGGCCAGCATCGCCGGTGACGCACGCACGCGGATGAATGCCGAAGGCGTCGTCACCCGCACCGTTCGCGACACCGCCGGCCTCCTCGACGCGATCTCCGTGCCGGGCTCGCGGCCGCTGCTGCCCTTCGTCGGTCAGAACTGCCCGCCCCTGCGAGTCGGTCTGTGCACGCAGGCGTTCAACGGCAGTTCGGTCGATCCCGACAATGCGCTCGCCGCAGAGCACTGCGCGTCGCTGCTCGAGGACCTCGGGTGCAGCGTCGAGATCTCGTCGCCGTCGGCACTGTCGGATCCAGCGCTGTGGAAGGCGGCGGCGACCTTGCTGTCGGTCAACTGTGCGGTCGAACTGGAGACCTGGTCGAACAAGCTCGGCCGCGACCTCGGCGAGGGCGACATGGAGGCGTTGACGTGGCGCATGATCGTGGCCGGTCGCGCGGTCTCCGGCGTCGAGGTGCTGGCCGCGCAGAGCCTGCTGTTGGAGCACACCGAGCAGGCCGAAGCGTGGTGGGAGCGCTTCGATCTCCTCGTCACTCCGACCACCGGCGGTCCGCCGACGCTGCTCGGCGAATACACGAAGGGCTACTCGTCCGGCCGTGGCAGCGCATTCACGCGCCCGTTCAACGTCACCGGCCAACCGGCAATCAGCGTGCCGGTCGGCTGGCCCTCCGACGGTCTGCCGCGTGGCGTTCAGATCATCGCGCCGCTCGGTCGCGACGATCGATTGGTCACCGTTGCCGCGGCCCTCGAAGCCGTCGAGCCCTGGGCGCAGCGTCGGGCTACCGTGAGCGCATGATCGTTGCCGTGGTGAACTTTGCCTTGCCGGCTCCGCTGACGACCGACGAGGCGCGGGCGATGTTCGAGGCCAGCGCACCGAACTATCAGAACGTCGACGGACTCCGCCGCAAGCACTTCCTCCTCGCCGACGACGGACGCAGCGCCGGTGGTGTCTACCTCTGGGACAGCCGTGAGCAAGCCGAAGCCTTGTACAACGACGCCTGGCGCACCCGCCTGACCGCCCGGTACGGCTCCGAGCCCACCGTGACCTACTACGAAAGCCCGGTAACGGTAGACGCCATGTCGATCACCCTCGGCTGACCGCCCACCCCCGAAAGCGTTTGTGACCTGGCGCCCCGCATGCGTGGGCGCAGGAGTCAAACGCTGGTTTGGGTTCTACTCTTCGACAAGTCGCCGTGCTGGCGTGCGGTTGATCACGAGCCGCAGCAGATCGGGCCGCGAATAGTGGCCGGCAACATCGCACATCGCCTTGGCTGCGCGGACCGTGTCGAGCGAAGCATCGGCGACGAGGATCTCTTCGCCCTGCGCCGGACCGGCGATGATCTCGCCCATCGGGTCGATGATGTAGCTGCCGCCGTTCATCGGCTGTGTCGTCGACACGACCTCACGAAGTTCGGGATCGGCGATGTCGTCGGCATGGATGAGCCCGCCGACCAGAACCACATATGCCGCACCCTGAGATGCGAACGTCCTGGCCAGCAAGAGTTGCCTGGTCGACGACATGGCGACCGGCTCGGTCTCGTGGCCGGGGAACGCGGCCACGTGGACCTGCGTCCCTTGCGCCATCAACGCATAGCCGGGCAGCACCATGTTGTGCTCCCAACAGTTGAGGCCACTGATCGACGCGTACGGCCGCTGGTACGGGCGGAGCCCGGTCGCATCGCCCTCGCCCCACGCTGTTCGCTCAGCATCGGTTGGCTTCAACTTGCGGTGCTTGCCGAGGATCTCGCCGTCCGAGGAGATGAACAACAGCGTGCAGTAGACAGTGCCCGCCGACGTTTCGTCGAGCTCGGCAACACCGATCGTGACGTCGCAACCCGCTGCCTTGGCAGCAGCACACAACTGCGCCGTCTCAGGACCGGGGATCGTGACGGCTGCACCGAGGTACCGGCCCGTCAGCGCTCGACGGTGGTGATACGGAATCCGTGCATGCACCCATCGCGGGTAGCCGGGTAGCCACGTCTCGCCGAAGGCGCACATCGTCGCGCCCATCTCGCCGGCTTTGGCGATCAGCTCGCAGGCCTTGTCGGTGGACGCCTGCTTGTCGAGGAACACGGGAGCGGACTGGATTGCGGCGATGCGAAATGTCACTGCGAGCCCTCCTCGTCGGGTAGCCGGTGGTAGTAGGCGCGCCATTCGATCAACAGCCCGTAGCGCATCGTCCAGAACTCACCGGCGCGACCTTGCACAAGCTTGCCGTCCTCGCCGCGATAGCTGGACTCCCACTCGACGCAGATCGTGTCGCCGTCGGCCGCACGAAGCGTCTTGTGGAGTTGGTAGTCGGCGCGCACCTTCGTGCCGAAGCCGAGACGTCGGGTGTGGAAGTCGCGGGCCGAGTCGAGGCCTTCGGCGACCTTCTCGCCATTCCAGTAGATGACGATGTCGGGGTGCAGCAGCGCCATGATCTGCGACATGTCCTGCGTTCGGTACGCATGTTCTGCGGCGGCGACGATCTCGTCTGCACTGGTGGGCGGAAGGAGACCGACCAACCGACGAGCGAGATCGAAACCGTGCGAGCGGGCCAGAGGATCGATCGGCACGGCGAGCATGCCGACGGCACGCGCGCCCTCGATGCAGTACGGGGTGTCGTCGAGGAACACGATGTCCTCGGGAGCCATACCGAAGTCGGCAGCCGCCTTCAGGTACGGACCGGGCGCCGGCTTGCGCTCACCGAACTCGGTGCAGTCGACGAGAACATCGAAGCGTTCGAACTCCGGTCGGCTGGCCACCCACTCGCGTGTCGCTGATCGATACAGGTCGTTGCTGAGGATCCCGACCGGGATGCCCGCGGCCCGCGCCTCATCGACGAAGGCGAGTGCGTCGGCGGCGAACACTCCCCCGCCGAGCTCGACGCTCATGGCTCGCCACAGCGTGATGCGATCCTCGTAGCCGCCCGACTGGGCCAACTGGTTCCAGTACTCGTCGATGCCGATCTCTCCGCTGAGGCACCGCTGCCATGCGGAATCGCCGGCGGGATCCACAGCGCCGCGGCCGGTGAAACGCCGACCGGTGCGTCGCTCGAGCTCGTCGATGACGACCCAGTTGGACTCCATCAACACATCGCCGACATCGAAGAGCAGTGCCCTGGCCATTGGCCTAACGTACCTCTCGCAGCTGCCATCGCCGCAGTGCCAGCACCATGACGAGCGAGATCACACCGGCGAGCGCGAAGGCGAGGCTGAACGGATTGACCGTGTCGTCGAACGCCTTGTCGAAGCGCTGCCCGATGATGGCCGCGCCGGCCGTGGTGACCGTCGCGTAGATGGCCGCCGCAGTGCCCGCAACATGACCGACCGGCACCATCGCTGCCGAGTTGAGGTTGGAGAGCAGCACGTTGTAACCGATGAGCACGAGGGCAAGGAGAGCGACGAACGGCCAGAACGACGGTGTGCCACCCGCGGCTCGGCTGAGGATGTACATCGCCACTGCCACCACTGTGTACGCCAACACCGCCCATCGAATCAGCCGATCGAGGCCGATCCGTTGCACGTTGCGCCCGACGATCATCGAGCTGATCCCCATCAGGATCGCGGTCCCACCGAAGACGTAGGGAAACCACGAAGCGCGATGGAACACGTCGCCGACGATGCGCTCGGATGTCGCCAGGTACGAGGAGAAGGCACCGAAGATCACCACGCTGCACAGCGTGTACGTCAACGCCGGTCGACTGCGCACCATCGCCATCGTGGCGACACCCACCTGGCGGACCTGCAGTGGCTGACGGCGTTCGACGGGCAACGTCTCGGGCAGGCGCAACGACCACAACGCGATGATCACTCCGAAGGCGGCGCAGATCAGGAACGTGCCCCGCCACGGCATCACCTTGATCAACCCTGCGCCGAGCGCCGGCGCAACCACGGGCACGCAGACGAAGACCGCCATCGCGAACGCCATCTCACGGGCCATGTCGTCGCCGACGAAGCGGTCGCGGATGGTCGCGACCGCGATCACGCGGAGGCCGGCAGCACCGAGCCCCCACACGAACCGCGCCCACAGCATCCAGTGCAGGCTGGGCACCACGGCTGCGCCTACTGCGCCGCTGACGAACAACAGGCATGTTGCAACCAGAATCCAACGGCGTCCGAATCGATCGGCCAACAGTCCGAACGGGATCGGGCCCGACGGCCATACCGAGGAAGAACGCCGTCACCAAGCCGGCAGTCGCCGCCGATCCCGGTGCAAGTCCGAGGTCGTCGCGGATCCGGCCGAACGCCGGCAGGATCAGGTCGATCGAGATGGCCGCCGAGGCCATCGACAGCCCGGCGAACGCGCGCAACTCGTGGCGCGACGGCTGTCGTCGGCCACTGTTGACGGCGGCATCTGCTACTTGCAGAAGTCGGCCACCGCCTGCACCGCTGCCGGTGATTCGTCGAGCAGCAGGTGCCCGGCATCGTCGAACAAGCGGAGCTCACCATCGGGCACGATGGCCGCCCACGCCGCGGCTTGTCCGACGGGGATCAGCGCGTCGTCGTGGCCCCACATCACCATCGTCGGCACCGTCATGGTCTTGATCCAGCGTGGAATGACACGGTCGAAGGGCTCGTCCCACGCAACTGTCGCGACCGTGCGCGTCCGCGATATCGATCGACGGCGAAGTCGAGGTCGTGAGGATCAGTCGGCAGCCACGGCAGCAGGACATCGAAGTTCTTCACCAGTCGCCCGGCAAGCTGATCGGGAGGGATCCTGAACAGGTCTTCCATCGGGGCGTCGTCGACGCGCAGGCCGGCGGGCGCGATCAGCACCAGTCGCCGCAATCGGTGCTGCTGGCTGATGGCAAAGCGAGCAGCAAGGCGACCACCGAGCGAGAGACCGACGAGATTCACGTCGGTGTGCAACCCGAGCTGATCGAACAGTGCGCCGTAGTGCAGCACGAAGTCGCCGAACTCGCGGAGACCGTCCATGTCGCCCGACTCCGCGAAGCCCGGATGATGAGGGATCAACACGCGAAAGTCGGATGCCCACGGTCGAGCGAACTCCCAACCGTGGAAGGTGCCCGCGCCGTGGAAGAACACCAGCGGCGGTGCAGCCGCATCGCCGAGCGCCAGCACCACTGTGTCGGTGCCGTTGACCGACAGCTGGAGCTTCTCGAAGCCCTCCGTGGCGTTCATACGACGGCCACCTTGCGGCTACGCAGACGCGGGATGACCTCTTCCGCGAACAGGGTGAGGTTCTTGACGACCTTCCAATGTGGCATGTCGCCGAGCGCAAGATTCAGCGAGATCCTGGAAACCTGTGCCTCCTCGGCCCACATCGCGATCTGATCCGCGACCTGTGTCGGGCGTACCCGCCACGATCCGGTTGATCGCCGTCAGGTCCTCCCAGTTGGCGTTGCCGTGCACGTCGGGTCCGGAGATTCGCTTACGGAACTCGGGCACCGTGAGATATCCGGGCGGCATCAGGTAACGAGGCGTCGTCTTCAGCGCGGTCTCGAAGAAGTACATGCAGTGCGGCATGAACTCCTCCTGGGCCTGCTTGTCGGTCTCGGCGACGTAGGCCATGACACCGAACGTCAGCTTCTTGCGGTCGAGCTCGTGACCATGATGGGCCAGACGCTCGCGGTACCTGTCGAACACCTTCAGTTGTGCGCTGGTCGGGATGAACACGACCGAGTAGCCGAGGCCCAGTTCTGCGGCGAGCTCGATCGTCTCCTCGGAACCGGAGCCGACGATGTACGCCGGAGGATGGGGCTTCTGGTACGGCGTCGGCCACGGGTTGAGGTACCGGTAGTTGTAGAAGTCGCCGGCATACGCTGTCGGGCCGGGCTCGGTCCACGCCTTGAAGATCACGTCGAGGCCCTCGCGGAACCTGGCGCGCGCGGTGGCCGGGTTGACCGAGTTGGCCCAGTACTCCATGCCGGTGCCGAGCGGGAAGGCGACCTCGAGCCGGCCACCCGACATCACGTCGAGCATCGCGTATTCCTCGGCGAGTCGATTCGGGTACTCGAAGTTCGGCGGGGTGCCGTACACCCCGATGCGACACGACGTGTGCGGGATGATGGCCGCTGCGGTGAGGTTGGGCGCCGGGTTCATCGTGAACTGCGTGTTGTGGTGCTCGTTGACGAACACGCCGTCGTAGCCCAGCTTGTCGGCCAGCAGCAGCTCGCTCCAGTACCGCTTGTACAGCTCGTGACCGGTGACCGGGTCGAAGTTGCTGTTGGGATAGTCGACCCACAACGAGTCGAGCTCCTTGTAACCGTCGGGCAGCGGTGCGTACGGCATCAGGTGGAAGAAGATGAACTCGAGGTCATCGAGCACGCTCACGGCGAACCTCCGTTGGATGGGCTGAGCGGCGAATTGATCGAGGTCGACGCCGCACACGACGTTGCCGTCGAATGTCGAACGGGCCCGTTCCTCCCACACGTCTTCGGCGATCTCACTGTCGCCGGGAACGAGGTGGCTGAGCACCAGCGTCTTCACACCGGCTCGTGTCGCGATGCGTCCGGCGTCTTCTGGTGATGTGTGCGACTCGATGAGGTGGTTCATGATGTTGTCGCGGTTCGGGAGCTTGGCGACGCGGCTGCTGACGAACCCGAGATCGATCACCTCGTGCACGAGGTAGTCGGCGCCCTGCGCCAGTCGCACGACGTTGTCGCACGGGCCCGGTGTCGCCACTGAACACCGCCGAGCCCGACGGTGTGTCGAAGCGATATGCGAACGCCGGGAACACCGGGGCATGTTGCACGAGGATCGCGCGTGACGCGGACGCCGTTCTCGTCGAGCGGGTAGATCTCGACGGGCTCCATCGGCGGTGCGGCGGTGTGGATCGACGCCCCGCTGGCTTCGATCGCCAGGTCGATGTCGGGGGTGTAGTCGTCGTGGGCAACGCCGATCTCGTGGGTGAACACGTTGGCAGTGACATCCTTGCGGGCCTCGTCGGCGATCCGGACGTTGATGTTGTAGGCGAACGCTTCGAACAGCTTGCTGCGTCATCACCCGAATGCCGGGCGTCGGCGCATCGGGGAACAACACCGGCACGACTCGATCGGGCGGAAACGGCGGGATCGGCAAACCCGCCTCGCCGGGGCCGAACACATCGACGCGCTCGGTCGGCCAGAAGCCGAGCATGAGGTTGATGTAGTCGATGACGTGGTCGCTGTGCAGATGCGTGAAGAAGATCGACCGAACCGTGCTGCCACCGCGCTGGTCGTCGTTCGGGATGCATCGAGATGCCCGACCGCCACGCGCTGGCGATGCACACCCTCGCCGCAGTCGACGAGGTAGGCAACGTCGCCGACGACGACCGCGTTGGAGTAGCCCGCCCTGGTCGCCTTTGGATTGGACGCGCCGGCAGTGCCGAGCAGGATCAGGCGCTCGTCAGCATCGGAACGAAGCGGCGAGCGGGTTGGACCCGCCGCCGTCGATGGCGCGGTCGGCAGCGACGCGGCGAAGAACATCTGACGCCTGACACATGTTCTTCGCCGGCGGCGACGCCTCCTAGCATTTCGCGACCGTCGAGGTAGACGTCGCCCTTGATGCCGTCGACGGTGATGCGTCTGGCCCGTCTTGATCCGCGTCGTGCCGTCCACCGTTCCGACGACCGCCGGGATGTTGAACTCGCGGGCGACGATCGCGCAGTGGCTCATCACGCCACCGACGTCGGAGACGACTGCGCCGGCGATGGAGAACATCGGCACCCACGGCGGCAGTGTCATCTCGCACACCATGATCTCGCCGTCCTCGAGATCGCCGGCTTCGTCGAGCGACTTCACGACGCGAGCGACGCCTCGATAGATGCCGGGCGAGCCGGCCACACCGTCGATCACGGCGGGGTCGACTTCGCCTTCGGCCGGCGGCTTGATGCCGAGCAGACGGGTGACGATGGCATCCATGAACGGATCGACGAAATCGCCGGACGGCGGCGGGGGCGGCGTGCCGATGGCACCTGGCGGCGAGGCCTGTGCAGCAGCTTCGACCGACGCCTTGCGCTCGATGACCGTGGCCCGTTGGTCGCCTCCGTTCGCCAGCGCGTCGCGGACCTCGTCCTTGAACAGGAAGAACACGTCGTCGCGGTTCTCGATGACGCCGTCACGAGCGAGCGCATCGCCGACAGCGAGACAGAAGCGTGCGCAGCAGGACGACGCCCATCTGGTCGATGTAGAACGCGTGATCCTCGGTGAGCGGGACGGCGAACCGGGCTGCATCGAAGAGCTCCTCGAACTCGGCCAGCGTCGCTCGGGATCGTCGGCGAGCTTCGCCTCGGATCTTGGCCGTGAGGTCCTCGCGATGCTTGACGGCCCGCTCGTACTGGATCATCGGGATCGTCTTCGTCGGGCATGTTGATGTAGCGGGCGATGTTGCCCAGCGGAATCGACGGGTTCTCGCGCCACGGCACATCGGCGATGTCGTACACGGCGTCGCTGCGCCAGCCGAAGTCGTAGAGGTACTCGTTGAGCTGGTCGAGGAACGCCCGACCCTCCTCGGTCTCGGCGAGCTTGGCGGCGAGGTCACGTGGGGTGGTTCTCGTCGAACAGCCGGTGCATCGTCGGGCTGTCGCGGACGATGCGGCTGAGCCTCCACAGGCCGTGGGCGGCGTCGACCGGGCGGGTGTGGTACCCCTGCAGGATCTGATACGCCTCGGTGGGGTCGTCCGGGCTGCATCACTTCGGCGTAGAGGTCGCTGAGCCGTGCACCCGAGACCAGCGCGAAGTTGATGTGACCGTGGATGTACCACATCTCGGTCATCCACTCGGTCATGTCGTCGAACTTGGCGAGCAGCTCGGCGTTGCTCAACCCCGAGTAGTCGGCGTCGCGCTCGGCCTCGTTGCGATTGCGAATCAGCGGAAGCCACTCGTTGGTCCAGCGCTTCCCGACGAGGGGGACCTTCTCGATCGATCGTGTCGAGGTAGCGCGTCATCCGGTCCTCGACGACCGCCTGCGTCGGGATGAGGATGGAAGGCCATGTAGAAGTAGTGGTTGATGGCCTGGTTCGAGGCGACGATCGGGCAGTCGTACTCGGCCTGCGCCTTGGTGAACCCAACCGCCAATGTCGACATCACAAGGTCTTGCGACAACGGATGAAGTGGCCGCGGTGCGTGCATCTTGTCGAAGGCCCAGAAACCCTCGATCTCGTCGGGCCCCGGAAACTTCACCTGCTCGGCAGTGTCTGTCATTGCATACCCCCTCTGGTAGCGGTGCGGCCCCCATCTGCCGCGACCCGACGCATTCTAGTGTTGCCTATCCCCACAGTTTCTTGCTGGCGATCTCTGCGCCTTCGGCCAACGCCTTGAACTTCGGCCACACGACCGTCGGGTGCACCTCGGGGGCGTAGCTGGCACGCGACGAGAACCCGCAGTCGGCGCCGGCGATGACGTTCTCCTTGCCGACGATCGAGGCGTAGTTGCAGATGTACTCGGCGATCAGCTCGGGGTGCTCGACGTAGTTGTTGGCGTGTCCGAGCAGGCCCGGGAATCAGGATCTTGCCGTCGGGAACCCCGACCTCTTCGACCTGGCGCCATTCGTGCATGTGCCGGGGGTTCATCACCTCGAACGAGTAGGCCTGGGCGTTGATCTGGAAGGTGAACTTCAACGCGTCCTTCAACGGGATGTCGGTCAGGCGCGGTCCGTGGTTCAAGCCGTAGCACGTGTGGTGACGGATGCGGTCCTCGGGGATGCCGCGCAGCGCGTGGTTCAGCGCCTCGACGTGGATGCTCGCGGAGCGATGGCGGTTCTCGATGGACTCGGCCGGATCGCCCAGCATGTCGATGAGCCACGGGTCGTCGACCTGGAGGATGAACCCGGCCTCGACGATGCCGAGGTACTCCTCGCGCATGGCCTCGGCGACCGCGTCGAGGTACTCCTCGTACGTCCTTGTAGTACTCGTTCCGACCGAACCCGCTGGGGCCGCTCGACGGCATGAAGATGTCGGCGACGTCGAGCCCCTCGCATGCTGCCTTGAGGTTGTCGATGTCGATCTGCAGCAGCTTCTGACCGGTGTAGCGTGATGGGGCCCTTGGCGATGATCCGACGCAGCGGGCTGACAGCCGACGAGTACTTCTTGAAGTAGTCGGTGTAGTACTCCGGGAACATGTCGAACTCGGCCTGCCACGACGGCGCCAGCTTCGACTCGCCGTAGTCGACCTCGAAGCCACCGAGGCGATCCTTGACGTAGCCGAGGAAGCTGACCTTGCTCATCTCACCGTCGGCGACGATGTCGATCCCCGACTCGACCTGCTGGCGGACACGGTCCTTCACCGCATCGGCGATCTCGCGGTCGAGTGCCTCGGCGTCGTACGGTCGGTCGTGCTCGCGCTCCTTCATGATGTCGAGGAGCGAGTGTGGTCGGGCCAGGCTGCCGACGTGGGTCGTGAGAATACGGTCGGTGCTCTGCTTCATGGCTCCCCCAACGAGGTCGTGTGGACGGCAAATTGTTTCACAGGGAAGTAGCCGATCGGCCAACCCCGTTCGCCGGTGGCGAACTTCACGAGGTGCTGGCGTCGTGGCCACGCAAGAGGTACGCGGAATGCAGCAACTCGGGTCGTTCGGTGAGCTCGGCGGCCGACCCGCTGTAGCGCACCCTGCCGCCTTCCAGCACGTACGCGGCGTTGGCCAGGGAGAGTGCGACGTGTGCGAACTGCTCGATCAACAGCACGCCGACGCCCGATTTGGCGACCTCTGCCAGCGTGGGCACCAGACGCTTGACGACGATCGGAGCAAGGCCCAGCGAGAGCTCGTCGACGAGCAGCACCTTCGGGCTCGACACCAACGCCTGGGCCAGCACGACCATTTGTTGCTCGCCACCCGACAGCGAACGACCTTGAATCGTCCAGCGCTTCTCGAGCTCGGGAAACAGCGACAGCGTGTACGCCAGGCCTTCGGTCGCTGCCTTCTTGCCGAGTGAATAGGTGGCGACCCTGAGGTTCTCCTCGACCGTCAGCTGCGGCAGCAGCCGGCGACCCTCGGGCACGACCGAGACGCCGGCGGCACGGATCTTCTCGGGCCGCTGGTTGGCGAGGTTGACACCGTCGAGGTTGATCCAGCCCTTGGTCACCCTGGCCAGGCCGGCACACGCCAGCGCCAGGCTGGACTTGCCGGCGCCGTTCGGGCCGAGGATCGTGGTGACCTCGCCCGGTGGCACTTCGATCGACACGTCGTGCACCACGTTGCGCGGCCCTCGGGCGACGGACACGTTGTCGATCGACAACGTGCTCATGATGCGACCTCTTCGGTGCCGACGTCTTCGACCGTGACCTCTTCGGTGCCGAGGTAGGCCCGCATCACGTTGGGATCGCGAAGCACCTCGGCGGTCGGGCCGGATGCCAGCAGACGACCGAAGTCGAGCACCGCCGTCCAGTCGCAACAGGCCTGAACGAGCTCCATGTCGTGGTCGACGAGTATCACCGTCGCCCCGATCCGATCAGGGATGTTGCGGATGATCTGCCCGAGCACGGCTGTCTCCGCGTCCGGCAACCCTGCCGCCGGCTCGTCGAGCAGTATGAGCTTGGGTTCGCCGACGACTGCACGGGCGACTTCGATGAAGCGTCGCTCCTTGGCACCGAGCGTGCGAACCGTCTTGAGGGCGACATCGGTGAGGCCGACGAACTCCAGAGCGGCATACACCGCTTCGGTCCGCCCCATCTTGGCGTTCCGGCCGCTCGTGTGCTCGTACACGGTTGCCACGTTGTCGAACACCGTGAGCTTCTCGATCGCCTGCTCGGTCTGGAAGGTGCGTCGCAATCCCCAGCGCGCTCGTTTGAAGTCGGGCAGCGCCAGGAGGTCTTGGCCCATCGCATCGATACGACCGCAGCGAGGGGTGACGAAGCCGGACAGCACGTTGAAGAACGTCGTCTTGCCGGCGCCGTTGGGACCGATGAGGCCACACGTCCCTTCCGGGAACTGAATGGTCATCTGATCGAGCGACACGACACCGCCGAAGTGGACCGACAACTCCTGGACGTCGATCACGCTTCGACGCCCTTCTTCTCGGCGGCGCGAGTGTTCTGGATGAGGTTGATCAGCAGGCCGAAGCCGAACAGGGACAACGCGAATCGCGTCCAGAACTGATGACCGACGACGTTCTGGGTCAGGAACTTCAGCAAGCACGTCGCGAAGAACGCGCCGAGCAGACCACCCCACAGGCTGTAGATGCCGCCCATGATGACCACCGCGATCAAGAAGATGGCCGACTGGCGATTGAAGGCGTCGATGCTCATGCCCTTCGGCACGGTTCCTGCGTACAGACCGCCGGCGACACCGGCCATGAATGCGGCCAGCGCGAACGCCCACAACTTGTAGCGGGTGACATCGATGCCGGCAGCCAAGGCCGCTGCCTCGCTCTGGCGGATCGATGCCCACGCTCGGCCTGGCTTACGCGACAGCACGAACGCCGCCAGCATGAACATCAGGAACGCGGCGACGACGATGAAGCGGTAGTAGCCCGTGTCGGTGCCGGCAAACGACGGCCGACGAGTCGGCTTGATGTCGCTGAGCGATGCGACGACACCCTTGAACCCAGAGCCACCGTTCGCGAACTTGATCTGTCCGAGCACGATCTCCATGGCGGCAGCCAGCATGAGGGTGACGAGCGCGAGGTACAAGCCGCTGACCCGCAACGCGGGGAGGCCGATCATGACCCCGATGAACGCGGCGACGAGGCCGCCGAGGATCAACAAGATCGGAAACGGCAGCGACGTGGAGAACGACAGTCGAATGGTCACCCAGCAGCCGATGCCGTACGCCGCGACCTGACCGAGCGACACGAGACCGACGCGGCCGTAGAGCAGCCCTGCGCTCGAGGCGACGACCGAGAAGACCGCCATCTGGGTGAAGTTGGCGACCCAGAACGAATCGAAGAAGTAGGGGATGCCGAAGAATCCGAAGATCAGCACGGCGGTGACGGCGAACGGCTCGAACCAGCGGTTCTGCGTGATGCGGGCAACGATCGAGCGCTTCTCGGGCACGCTCGACCATGTCGGGAGACATGGCAACGGTGGTCATCGCATCTCCCTTCCGGCCAGCACGACGGTGCGTCTGCGGCTGATCCACACGATCGCGATCACCGCGACGACGTACGGCGTCATGGTCTGGAAGTCGTGCAGGAACTGCAGGCTGCCGTGGAACGGAGTGAGGAGGGATTGCAGCACGCCGATGCACAGACTGGCGATGAAGGTGACCGTCAGCGATCTGAACTGGCCGACGATCGCGCCACCCAGCGCGCCGATCACGAACCAGGTCAGCGTGCCCTGGTCGATGCTGTTGAAGAACGACGGGAGGATCAGGAACACGCAGCCGCAGATGACGCCGGATGCGAGCCAGGCCAGCGCCTCGACCCGGCGAACCGGAACGCCGAGCAACGACGACACATCACGGTCGTTGGCGATCGCCCGCATCGCCGTGCCGGTCGCCGTCGTCTTCAAGAAGACGGAGACGATGATCACGACGGCGAGGGCGAACACCAAGGCGACGATCTGGGTCGACGTCACCACCGCGCCGCCGACCCTGAACAGCTTGGTCGGCAGCACGAGCGCCCTCGGCTTCGAGGTGTCCCAGCGCTCCTTCATGATGCCCAGCAGGAACAGGGCAACCCCGACCATGCCGAGCGACTTCACCAGCGGATCACGGCGAGACAGCTTCGGCGCGATCCACATTCCGTAGATCAAGGTCACTCCGGCGCACACCGCCACGAGGGCCGGGTACGCCAAGATCTTGAGCCCGTGACCGACAGGGCTCGGCTTGCTGAGGCTGCCGCCCAGCAGCGACCAGGCGATGTGCGCACCCAAGCACCCGATGGCGCCGAACGCCAGATTGACAACACCGGTGGTCCGGTACAGGACAACTAGTCCTGTACCGGTCACCGCGTACATGGCCCCGAAGGCCAGGCCCGAAACGAAGTAGGGCCACAAATCACCAAGACCTGGCATATCGAGGTCGATTCCTTATGTGTCGAGTTGAGTAGTCCGGTTGTGAACCGATCAACCGCTCAGCCGCCGCCGACGTTCAGCCTTTGATCAACCTCGGCTGCACGAACGGCGGTGAGGATGGGCTCGACTTCTGCGATCTTGAAGCAGTCCTTGTCGAGCACCATCGTGTCGGTGCCATCCGGAACGACGTTGTAGTCGTAGTTGTTCGGCACGTTGCCGGCAGGAAGGGCACCGAAGTACCACGGCTTGCAGACGATGTGGGTGTCGAAGTTCTTGATGCCCTTGATGGCAGCGTTGACCTTGACCGGATCATCGACGTCGGCCGGAGGCATGTCCATGAGCGTCTTGACGATGATGCGGCCGATCATGAAGCCCATCTGCTGGAAGCTGCCCAACGGTGCGTCCGGGTTGTACTTGGCCGAGACCGTGCGGTACAGCTCCATCTCCGGACGAGGATCGTCGAGCAGGCTGAGCTCGGCGTTGACGTTGAGCTTGTTGGCCCACGCCGTACCGAGTGCTGCAGCGACGGAGTTGTCGTTGAGCGGAGTCGACGAGCCCCAGATGACCTTGTCGATCAGGCCGAGCTTCTCAGCTGCCTTGAGGATCTTCAAGCCTTCCGGCGGCGTGTAGTTCAACACGATTGCGCCACCCTCGCCGGCCTTGGCAACTGCGTCCTGCACTGCGCCGTCAGCGTCTTCGATGGGCGGTGGGATCTGGATGTCGACGTACTTGAGACCGTTGGCTTCGGCGTACAACTTGACGAGCGAGTTGTTGTAGTCCGACGTCGCGGTCTTGTTGGTCATGCCGACGATCGTGCCCTTGGCACCCTTCTCGACGACGATCTGCGCAGCACCCAGGGCGCTGTAGCCGGGACCCATGTTGGCGGCGGCGATGTTCGGCGAGCTGAAGCACTCGGCCGGCACGCCGGCGACGATGACGTAGTAACCCTGCTGGGTGTAGTAGTCGGCGTTGACCGGGCAGTCGAGGATGCTGAAGCCACCGACCATCGCGACGACCTTGTCGGTCTCGATGAGCTTGCGGGCCGCGGCTGCGGCGTCTTCCGGCTTCAGGTTGTCGTTCTCTTCGAGCATCTGCACCGGTCGGCCGTTGATGCCACCGTTGTCGTTGACGCAGTCGAAGTAGGCCTTCATCATTGCCGGGCCGGTGCTGAAGTCGATGCCGGGCACCGATGTCGTGACGTTGCCGAGCTTGATCGGGTCGCCGGTGGCCTTCTGGCCATTGCCGAGACCGCAATCGGGACCTGCTGTCGCCGGCCTGTCGCCGACGAGACCGTCGGCCGCGGCTGCCGCGGCAGTGGTGTCGGATGCGGCGGTGGTGTCGGTTGCTGCATCGGTTGCTGCCGGTGCGTCGGTAGCGGCTGGTGCGTCCGTCGCTGCAGGTGCTGCAGTCCCCGGTGCAGCGGTTGCCGCTGGTAGTTGCGTCGGAAGCGTTGTCGTCACTGCCGCAGGCCACGAGGAGCATTGCTCCTATGACCGCGGCTGCCATGAATCGGCGAGCCATGTATTCCCCCTTGTGTGGATGCGAGATGCCACGAGAAGGATTCGCGGCGCCCCACTGCGACGGCGAACACCTCCTGTGACGATGGGCACCATAGTGCATATCATTTCGACGAACAACTATCGGAGGCGTCATGCGATTCAACCATCGGAACATTGGTCTCGAGTGGTCGCGTGACGGTTCGCCGTGTGCAACTACGGTGCTGATGCTGCACGGTCTCTCCGGGATTTCCACCGGCTATGACGAGGTCGTGGGTGACCTCGGCGATGGCGCCGATGTGTTCCGTATTGATCTTCGCGGTCATGGTCGGAGCGACCATGCGCCTGGTACGTACTCGGTTCCTTTCTACTCGGACGACGTGATCGCGTTCATCGAAGAGGTGATCGCTGAACCTGTCGTGTTGTCGGTCATTCGCTCGGTGGTGTGATCACACACCACATCACTGCGACGCGACCCGACCTCGTCCGGTCGGCGTTGTGCGAGGATCCGCCGCTGTACTTCTGCGACCAGAGCCTGTTCGAGCAGAGCATCATGGCCAGCGTGTTCCCGATCCTCGAGGCCACTCAGCGGCAGGCACAGGCCGACGGCAAGCCCCGCGAGTTCTTCGAGTCGATGGTGGGCGACGCCGCGATGCCGTGGGGTCGCGCGGGCGACACACATGAGCGCCGGCTGCCCTGCAGAGTCGCGTCGATGCACTGATGCTCGGCGACCCCGATGTGTGGCTGCCGGCCATCCACGGCGGCGCGCTCAGCGGGTACGACCCCGACGCGCGGATCACGAAGCCGATGATCATCTTGCAGGCCGACCCGCAGATGGGCCCGGCGCTGTTCCCGGAGCACGCGGCACGCCAGCACGAGGTCAATCCGGAGATCGACATCAGGCTGATCGACGGCGCGCCGCACGGGATTCACTCGTTCCTCAGCGCGAGGCAGAGCGATACGTCGAAGCGGTGAAGGACATCATCGACCGGGCGAACTGACGAGGGGCGAGTTGAGGAAGGCGAGCAGCGCTGCCGAGACCTGCTCGGGTGCGTCCCATTCGAGGAGGTGACCGGCGCCGGCGACGACGTCGGCGCCACCCCACGCTGCGGCGTTGGTGACCGGGTTGACCTCGTCGAGATCGCCCCACAGCGTCAGGCGCGGTGCCGTGATGCGGTGCAGTCGCTTGGCGACGCCACGATCGCCGAGCGGCCACAGGATGTTGGCCGCGGCGACATCGCTGAGGTAGCTGGCGACGGGCGCTTCCTCCGGGCCGAGGTGGGCGAAGCGGTTGGCGAACGCGTCGGGCACGCCCTTGGCGAACAGGTGCGCCATGCGCTCCGGCTGCCGGGGTGCCGTAGAGGTTGAAGCCCGGGGTGGTCGGCGTCGGCGATGCCGAACGGCGCCAGCAGCGCCACGCCGGTGACGACTTCGGGACGCAGCGCGGCCAGCTCGGCTGCGATCAACCCGCCGACCGACGCGCCGATGATCGGGCACGGCGTCGCGCCCGTCGCGTCGATCGCATCCCAGAACGTCGTCAGCCAGTCGAGGTACTCGTCGCGTGGCTGAAACCCGACGACGCCGTCGAAGCCCGGGACGCGAGGGAACGATGATCTCCCATCCGGCAGTCCTCGACCAACCGCATCGCGGGCGACACTTCCGCGTGGCCGGCGATGCCGAACAGGTAGATCGAGTCGGTCAGCGGGCATTTTGCGGCCACCACGGATCGTTGTACTCGGAGAACAAGGTTCGCAGTCCGGGGGCGACCTTCTCGCCGAAGAGGTTGGTGTTGTAGCGGGTCAGCTCGTCGCTCATGTTGCCGAACTGCAGCATGGCGCAGAGGTGGCCGATGCGAAGCTCGCGCGCCGCTTCCTCCAACTGCTCGCGCACCGTGTCGGGGCCGCCGATCACGACGTAGCCGTTGTCGACCATCTCGTCCCACGTCAGGTCGTGCTTCGGCCTGCTTGTTGCGGGCGACCTGACGGACCTGCGACTTGTACCGCGCTCGCACGGAGCCCTCGGTGACGTAACCGGGTGCATCGGTGAAGCCGGGATAGACGTGCAGCGACCGGTTGAAGAAGTACTCGGCGGGCTCCCGGTAGAGCTTGTACGCCTCGGCATCGGTGTCGGCGACGCCGATGAACTGGGTGACCGCCAACCGGTGAGGGTTGTCGTCCTTGCCGTGTGCGGCGACCCGCGCCCAGTAGCCGGCGACCGTCTCGCGCACCATCTTGTAGCCGTAGTAGGTCGAGCGCGCCGTAGACGAAGTCGTTCTCCGCGCAGAAGTCCCACGTCTCGACGGAACCGCCGCCGGGGATCCACACCGGCGGGTGCGGTCTGCTGCCACGGACGCGGGACAGGGTTGACGTGTCGCTGTTGGTTGAAGCGACCGTTGAACGCGAACGGCTCGGTCGCCTGCCACGCCTTCATGATCAACTCGATGCCCTCGTAGTAACGCGGGCGCAAGGTTGCCGGGGTTCATGCTGTACGAGTGGGTGGTGTCCATCGCGGTGCCGACCGGGAAGCCGGCGATCAGGCGACCGCGTGAGAACAGGTCGAGCATCGCGAACTCTTCGGCGACGCGGATCGGCGGGTTGTACAACGCGACCGAGTTGCCGAGCACGGTGATCGCAGCCTGCGACGTGCGGTTGGCGAGGATGGCTGCGATCAGGTTGGGCGAAGGCATCAGGCCGTAGCCGTTGTTGTGGTGCTCGTTGACGCAGATGCCGTCGAAACCGCACTCCTCGGCGTAGACGAGTTGGTCGATGTAGGCGTCGTACGTCTCCGCCATCACGTCGCGATCGAACAACGCCGGATCGATGTCGACCCACACACTGCGATGCTTCTTGTTGAAGTCGTCCGGCAACTTCGGATATGGCATCAGGTGGAACCACATCATCTTCATTCGACGATTGTGTCCGTTGTCACCACCGAAGTCCACGACCCGATGAGACATGGATCATGTCGCGCTCGGTCATGATCGGTCGGCGGCTGCTACGGTCCGATCGTGGATCTCCGGCGGCTGACGTACTTCGTGACCGTTGCCGAGGAACAGCACTTCGGGCGCGCGGCGGCCCGACTGCACATGACCGCTCCCCCGTTGTCGCAACGCATCCGCGAGCTCGAAGAAGAGCTCGGCGTGCAGCTGTTCGAACGCTCCACGAGACGCGTCGACCTGACACCGGCGGGCGCTCGGCTGCTGCACGAAGCGCGTTCGGCGTTGCGCGCCGTCGACCGGTTCACCAGTCTTGCCGACACGTTGCGCCGCGCCGCCGACTCGACCGACCAGCCGCTGGCCTTCGGCTACTGCCACGGGAGCGAGCACGCCGCGTTGACCACCGCTCGGCGATTCCACGAAGCGCACCCGAACGTTGCTGTGCGGCCTTCCGCATTCACCTCGCTACGGATCTTCAAAGACCTCCGAGAAGGTCGGCTCAACGTCGGGCTGGTGCATCCACCGGTCCCCTATCCCGATGCGCTCGTCTCGCAGGCATTTGCCACTGTTCCGTTCGATCATGTTGCCGTTCCGCAGAGCCACCCGCTGGCCGAGCATCCGGTGATCTATGCGACCGATCTCGAGGCTCAGCCGGTGCTGTTGGTCGAACGCGAAGACGCGCCGACGTACCACGACGCGACGGTTGCGTACCTGGCGTCGCTCGAGGTGCGTCCGGCGTGGGTGATGCATCCGGCCAGTCAGGTGGAGCGGATGCTCGACATGGTCGCGGTCGGTTCTGGAATCGGTTGGTTGAACCAGTGGCAGGCCGCGCACCTCAGTCGCGAAGGCGTCGCGATCCGGCCGCTGCTGCCGATCGAGCGATACGACGAGTTCCACCTCGTGTGGCGCGTCGACGATGATTCGAAGTCCGTTCGACAGTTCGTCGAAATCGCGATGGAGGCCTTCCAGAAATGACCGAACCGAACACCAGCGATCCTCGTCGTGGCGGCCGCCTTGCCGGCAAGGTCTGCGGCATCACCGGCGCAACGGGGATCGCCGAGGCCGCGGCGCTGCGATTTGCCGCAGAGGGTGCCCGACTGTTCGTCGTCGCACTCCGCGAGGAGGACTGCCTCGCGCTGGCGGAGCGGCTGGGTGCTGACGTCGAGATCACCTGGGTTGCTGCCGACCTCACCGACGAGGGCGACACAGAGCGGGCATTCGCTCGCTGCTCCGAGACCTTCGGTCGCCTCGACGCACTGCTGGCGTGTGCCGGTGGAAGTGGCCGGCCGTTCGGTGACGGACCGTTGCATTCGACGTCGCTCGAATCGTGGAACACCACCGTCGCGCTCAACCTCAACACCGCGTTCCTCAGCTCGCGCGAGGCGGTGCGCATCATGCTCGACCAACCGACCGGCGGCTCGGTGGTGTACATCTCGTCCGTCGCCGCGACCAACCCGGTCGCCGGCGCGTTCAACACGCTCGCCTACTCCGCTGCCAAGGGCGGGATCAACTCGCTGACCATCAACGGCGCCTGTCAATACGGCGCCGCGGGCATCCGCTTCAACGCGATCCTGCCGGCACTGACGCTGACTCCGATGTCGAAGCGGGCCGCATCGGATCCCGACACGCTCGACATCGTCAAGGCTCGCATGCCGGTGTCGGGCGGTGGTCCACTGTCGGCCGACGATCACGCGCAGGCCGCGCTGTTCCTGTGCAGCGACGAGTCGAAGCACATCACCGGCCAACTGATTCGCGTCGACGGCGGATGGGGCGTCAACTAGCGCGGAATGACTGGGTCCTACCAGTCGGGCAGGGGACGGTGTTCCAGCTGGGCACGCCAGGCAAAGACTCGCTCGACCTCGCCGGAGGACGTCCGCACCTCGACGATCCAGCCCACCCTGTCGTCCCACACGATGGAGCCGAGTGCCGCGAGAGCCCGACTGCGGATCGGCCAGAAGAGGCGGAGGCGAAGAACATCGCCACTGTCCAACCACATCGTCAGACGGTCGCCGCAGAATCCGCGTCGGCTCTCGGCGATCGCCAGTCCGTTCGTCTTGCGCACCCGCCGGCCGAGGTCCTCCATCCGCAGTTGGTGGATCAAGCCGGGGTACGACCGGGCCAACGCATCCATCTCGTCGCCTTCCGACAACTCCGTCTCGCGGTGCGTCACAGCACCGAGCGTCGCGCCGACCGGGGCAACAATCAACTCATCTTCACGACATCTTCACGAGCGAAGTCATAGCCGCGAAGCGATCGCAGCTGCAGCAGCCGTGAGGCGGGCCACGATCGCCGCGACGTCGACCGCGCCGCCCGCGAGCCACAGCACTGCGATCGCACCCTGATCGGCGACCGGCACTGCGATCGATGCCAGGCCAGGAATCACTTCAGCGCGGCTCTGCGCCCACCCGTTCTCACGCGCCTGGGTGACCTCGGAGCGTTCGCCGCGCACGGCGGGCCGTCCCGCGAGCAGGGCGATGCCGGGCGCGCCACGGTCGATCGCGTGCCGGGTGCCGGGACGGTACGCGACGTGTGCGTCGAGGGAGGTCGGCTCGACGCTGTCGACCGTCACGGCTTGATCGCCGTCCGCGACCACCAGGAACGATGTCATCTCCAGATCCTCGGCCACGCCGGCGAGCACGGGCGCCGCGGCAGCGCGTAATGATCGTCGCACCGAACGGCTGAGCACCGCCAGGTAGGTACCGGGCATGAAGTCGCCCTCTTCGGTGCGCTCTACCAGGTGTCTGAGCTCGAGGGTTCGCAGCAAGCGATAGACGATCGAGCGGTGCAGCCCGAGCGCCTCGGCGGTTTCGTCGACAGATACGCCCCGATCGGAGGTCGCCACGAAGTCCAAACAGGCCAGGCCTCGATCCAACGTTTGCGAGGGTGCTACCGTGTCGTTCGACATTGGAATCATCCATTCGATTATAGAACATACTCATCGACGCAACCGAACCAAGGAGATGGCATGGGAGCACGCACTGGGCAACAGGTACTCGATCGGCTGCGCGATCAGCCGCCGGCCATGTGGGTCGAAGGCGAGTTGGTTGCCGATCCGACAACGCATCCGCGCACCGCGAATGCGGCCCATTCGCTGGCCGCCCTCTACGAACTGCAGCACCGACCCGACCTCGTCGACACCATGACGTTTCCGTCTCCGTCGACCGGCGACCGCGTCGGCATGAGCTTCATCGTGCCGCGGACGCGCGAAGACCTCGAGCGACGATCCGCGATGCACAAGGTGTGGGCCGACGCGTGCTTGGGGTTCATGGGTCGCATGCCCGATTACCTCAACGTCAATCTCATGGGTGCAGGCACCGCCGCCGAGTACTTCGCCCAGTGCCGACCCGAGTTCGCCGACAACGCCCGCAACTACTTCGAGTACGTCCGCGAAAACGACCTCGCGCTCACTCACGCGCTCACCAATCCGCAGGTCGACAAGCGCAAGCAGGCCTACGAGTTGCACGATCCGTTCATCGCGTTGGGCGTCGTGCGCGAGACCTCCGACGGGATCATCGTGCGCGGCGCGCGGATGCTGGCCACGCTCCCGATCAGCGACGAGATCTTGATCTTCCCGTCGACCGTCGTGAAGGGCGGCGACGAGATGAAGCCGTACGCGCTCGCGTTCGGGATCCCCAACAACACTCCCGGTCTCTCGTTCCAGTGTCGCGAGCCGTTGGATCTCGGGCGGAGCCACCGCGACCACCCGCTCGGGTCGCGGTTCGACGAGATGGACGCGATGGTCTACTTCGACGACGTGCTCGTTCCATGGGAGCGAGTGCTGTTGATGAACGACGTCGACTTGGCCAACCGGGCCTACGCCGAGACCGGTGCCGTGCTGCACATGGCCCACCAAGTGGTCAACCTGAAGATCGCCAAGACGGAAGCATTCCTCGGCGTCATCCAGGCGGCGATCGACATGGTCGGGTCCGGCGACGCGCCACACGTGCAGCACATGGTCGCCGAGGTGATCATGATCCTCGAGATCATGAAGGGGTTGAAAATCGCCAGCGAAGCGGGCGCCACAATCAACAAGTACGGCGTCATGACACCGGCGCGGCCGCCGCTCGACGCGGCACGCAACTGGTACCCGGGTGTGTACAAGCGACTCGTCGAGATCATGCAACTGGTCACCACCAGCGGGCTGATCACGATCCCGACCGAAGCCGACTTCGAGGGCCCTCGAGGCGACGACATCGCCAAGTACCTGCAGGGCGCGGCGAGCTCGGCAGAGGAGCGCGTCGCGCTGTTCCGGCTCGCGTGGGACATGTCGATCAGCGCCTTCGGCGGGCGCCAGTCGCACTACGAACTGTTCTTCTTCGGAGATCCGCCACGCATGAAGCAGGCGCTCTACGGCATGTACGACCGCAGCGACTGCGTCGACCGCGTCAACGCCTTCGTCGCGAACACCGGCTGGCCCGAGAACTCGCTGTAGCTAGCTCGTGCGGGCAGCCGCCAATGCTGTTTGGTAGCGCTCGACGTTGGCCATCTTGACGCCTTCGTAACCGCGGACCTGATCGACCAGGCCGACCAGTTCGAGCGCCTTTGCAGCATCGCTGTTCAACAACTTCGACGCTTCGTCGACCAACTTGATGTAGTCCTTCACCATCGCCCGCTCCGTGCGGCGCACCTTGGAGTAGCCGAACGGATCGAGCTTCGTGCCGCGCAAGCCCTTCATCTTCGTGAGCGTTGCGAGAACGGGCGCCGACCATGCGCCGAAGCGCAGCTTGCGACCGAGGCCCATCGAACGCAGCATCGGCGGGTACAGGTTCCACGTCATCTTGGCGTCGTCGCCGAACTGCGCAGCCACCTTGGCCCGGCCGCCGAGCAGAAGCCGAGCGACTTCGTACTCGTCCTTGTAGGCCATGACGTGGTGCAGTTGGCGAGCAACCGTGGTGGCGAACGAACCGTCGCCCCCGGCCGCCTTCTCCGCCTTGTACGCCTTCGCCACGACGCCCGCATAACGAGCCGCGTACTTGTGATTCTGATAGCCGACGAGATCACCGGCACGTCGTTCGGCGAGATGACGGAGGTCTGGGTCGTCGATCTCTTCGATGTCGTACGGCTGGAGCGCATAGGCGACGCTGGCCCCTGCGGTGCGCTCGACGTCGGCTGGATCGACGGTCCACCGACGACCCCAGCGGAACGCAGCGAGGTTGGCCTCGACGGCCGTGCCGTTGAGCTCGATGGCCCGCTCGATCGCCTCACCCGGCAGCGGGATGAGCCCCGCCTGATAGGCCACGCCGACCATGAACACGTTCGCTGTGACGGCATTGCCCAGCAGTGCGGTGACGATCTGCGCTGCATCGACGTAGAGGTTGCGATCAGCGATGGTTCGCTTGCCGAGCTCTTCGCGGAATGGCGTCAGGTCGAGGCCGTGCGATGCCACCTTGCCGATCATCCTGCCGGTCGGGGCGATGCTGGTGGACACGACAGCCACGCTGCTTCCGGCGTCGAGGCCGGAGAGGTTGGCTGCAGTCGACGATGCCAGCGCATCGAACGCGAGCAGCACGCCGATCTGACCGGGAATCGGATTGCCGAGGGTCACCGTCGACACCACCGGTCCGGCCTTTTGCGACAGCCCCGTCTGGTCGGCGGTCGTCGCGTCGACACCGGCGATCTGTGCCGCGGCGGCCAGCACCTGGCTGACCGTGACGACACCGGTTCCGCCGATGCCGGGCATGCGGATGGCCACGTCGGCGGGTACCTGCAACTTCGGCTCGGGCAGTTCGATCTCGGAGCTCGCGCCCCGCTTCGACTTCTTGGCCTTGCCCGGCTTGACCGTGATGAAGGCCGGGCAGTCGCCCTTGATGCAGCTGGCATCGACGTTGCAACTGGCCTGATCGATGACCGTCTTGCGACCGAACTCGGTCTCGGTCGAATGCAATGACAGACAGTTGGACTTGACGCCGCAGTCGCCGCACGCCTCGCAGACGCGCTCGTCGATCATCACGCGGAACGTCGCCGGCGCAAGGATGCCGCGCTTGCGATCGCGGCGCTTCTCTGCCGCGCATTGCTGGTCGTGGATGTGGACGGTGACCCCGTCCATCGCGCGGAGCTTCTCCTGCGCGCCGACGATCAGGTCGCGATGCACGACGTCGACTCCACCGGGCAGATCGACGCCGCGGTACTTCGACGGGTCGTCGGTGGTGATGGTGATGTGCTTGACGCCCTCGGCCATCAACATCTGAGCCATCTCGGGCACCGACCGCAGACCCGCCGCGTCCTGACCACCGGTCATCGCGACGGCCGCGTTGTAGAGGATCTTGAACGTCATCGTGGTACCCGACGCGACTGCTGCCTGCACCGCGAGTTGGCCACTGTGGAAGTAGGTGCCGTCGCCCATGTTCTGGAAGAAGTGGTGATCCTCGACGAACGGCGCAGTACCGATCCACTGTGCCCCCTCGCCGCCCATCTGGGTGATCCCCGTGACGTGTCCTGTCTGCTCGCGCGGCACGATGCTGACCATGCCGTGGCACCCGATGCCGGCACCGACCAACGAGCCCTCGGGGACCAGAAGACCGGTGTTGTGCGGGCAGCCTGAGCAGAAGAACGGCGTACGGACGGCTTCGACACCGAGCGCAATTCGCACCGGCTCGGACGTGCGAACCGTGGCGAGTTGATCGGCGGGGATGCGAAGCGTGAGCACACGTCGCAACGACTCGACGAGGTTGTCGATGGTCAACGCGCCGTAGTGCGTGATCAACGGCTTGCCATCGTGGTCGACCTTGCCGATGACGGCCGGAGCGTTGGCGGATCCGTACAACACCGAGCGGACACGTGATTCGAGGAAGTCGAGCTTGTCTTCGACCACCATCACCGTCGCCGTGCCGTTGGCGAGCTCGCGAATCGCACCGTGATCCAGCGGATGCAGCGCGCCGAGCTTCAGCACACGAACACCGAGCTCGGCGAGCCGTTGTGGCTCGAGGCCGAGCACGCGCAACGCCTGCAAGACCTGCTCCATGTCGTACCCGCCGGCGACGATGCCCAGCCACGCGTCGGCGGGATTGGTGACGAAACGGTTGAGCGGATTGGCGGCCACATAGCGCTTGGCCCACTCGATCCGGTTGCCGAGGACTTCGATCTCCAGGGTGTTGGCAAACGGCACGCCGACGTGCCCGCTGAGTGTCGGCGTCCACGGCTTGCCATCGACCTCGAACGACGGAAGCACAGGATCGAACCTGCCGGGTACCACTTCGGCGACGCCGGAGCCATCGGCCACCGGAGTCGTGATCTTCATCGCCACCCACAGACCGGTGAGGCGCGACATCGCGAATGCGTGGATGCCGAGATCGAGCACGTCTTGCACCGTGCCCGGATACAGCACCGGGAGGTGCAATGCGACGAGGGTCGGATCACTGCGGGAAGGAAGTGTCGATGATTTCGCCGCAGCGTCGTCGCCGACCAGCAGCACGACCCCACCCTTGCGGCCGGTTCCACCGAAGCTGCCGTGGCGGATCGCATCGCCGGCACGATCGAGGCCAGGCGACTTGCCGTACCAGATGCCGGCGACTCCCTCGTACTTCGGTCGGTCGTACGTCTGGGCGACCTGCGACCCGAACACCGATGTCGCGGCGAGCTCCTCGTTGAGCCCGGGCACATGCACGATGTTGAGCTCGTCGAGCAACTTGCGCTGGCTCTGCAACTCGCGGTCGTACCCGCCGAGCGGCGAACCCTGGTAGCCGGAAATGAACGCCGCGGTGTTCCAACCCTTGGCGCGATCGGCGCGCATCAGGTCGATCGGCAACCGCACGAGTGCCTGTATCCCCGTCGCCAAGATCTGCTTCGGCGCCGTCTCGTAGCGCTGCTGCAGCGAGAACTCGTCGGTGTTCGATTCGGTTAACGCCATGTGACCCCCAGTGGTCGATTCGTGAAACCTAGCGGCTGAAATACCTGGTTTGAGCATCCACCGTCCCGAACCGTGGAACCATCGCATCACCGCGAATTTCGTTTATGGTGCGGCCGTGCGCACCAAGGTGGCGATCGTCGGGGGCGGCCCAGCGGGGATGCTGCTGTCGCATCTGCTGTGGCGTGCGGACATCGACAACGTGGTGATCGAGCAACGATCTCGCGAGTACGTCGAGGCACGCATTCGGGCCGGCGTGATCGAGCAGGGCACCAGCGACCTGCTGCGATCCCTCGGTCTCGGGGCACGGATGGATCTCGAGGGTTTCGTGCACGAGGGCGTCACGATCTCCAACTCGCGCTCGCCCTTCCGGGTCGACTTCAAGGCGCTGGTCGGCCGGGCGGTGATGGTCTACGGGCAGACGGAGATCCAGAAGGATCTGTACGACTCGGCAACGACCGCGGGCTGGCCGGTCATCTTCGAGGCCGAGGGTGTGCAGTTGCACGACATCACCGACGCGCAGCCATCGGTCAGCTTCACGGTGGACGGGACACCGTCAACGATCGAAGCCGACTACATCGCCGGCTGCGATGGCTTTCACGGCGTCACCCGCCATGCCATCCCCAGTGATGTCAGGCGCGAGTACGAGCGCTTGTATCCGTTCGGTTGGATGGGAGTGTTGTCGGAGACGCCGCCCGTCAGCCACGAACTGATCTACGCCCGTCATCAGCGTGGGTTCGCATTGTGCTCGATGCGCAATCCGATGTTGTCGCGCTGACTACGTGCAGTGCACCGCCGACACCGACGCCGCGTCGTGGACCGACGATCAGTTCTGGGACGAGTTGCGCCTGCGAATCCCCGAGGACGCTGCTGCCGCGCTGGTGACCGGTCCCTCGATCGAGAAGTCGGTGACACCGTTGCGGAGCTACGTCGCCGAGCCGATGCAATGGGGCAACCTGTTCCTGGCCGGCGACGCCGCGCACATCGTGCCGCCGACCGGGGCCAAGGGATTGAACCTCGCGTTCTCCGACGTGTTCTACCTTGCCGATGCACTCGCCGACCGCTACGCGAACGGGTCCACTTCGGGGTTGGACGGCTATGGCACCAAGGCATTGCGTCGGGTGTGGAAGGCCGTGCGATTCTCGTGGTGGATGACAACGATGCTGCACACCTTCCACGACGCCGGCGAGTTCGAGCATCGCATGCAGGAGACCGAGCTCGACTACCTCGCCGGTTCCGTCGCCGCCCAGACGGCGATGGCCGAGAACTACACCGGACTACCGTTCTGAACCAATGGGCGACTACGACGAAGGCATGCGGGTACGCAGCGAAGTTCTCGGCCGCGAACACGTCGAACGATCGACTGCCAACGCCACGGATCTCGACAGAGCGTTTCTCGAGTGGATCACCACCAACGTGTGGGGCGATCTGTGGACCGACGACACGCTCGATCGAAAGACACGCAGCATGATCACGATCGCGATCCTCGCCGCGCTCGGGCGCGACGAGTTGGCGCTGCACCTCCGAGCATCGACCGCGACGGGGGTCAGCGACGAGGAGCTGGCACAGGTCCTGCAGCACGTCGCGATCTACGCCGGAGTTCCAGCGGCGAACCACGCATTTCAGACAGCACGATCGGCTCGGCAGCCGTGACGCAGATCTACGCGCCCCGCGGCCACGAGGACCATCCGCCGTTCTTGTATTCGGACTACAAGTCGACGGTGAAACGAGCGCCGACACACGATCTCGTCACCATCGTTCAGACGCTCACCGAGACCACTGGCCCTGGCCCTGCGTGGGCCGACCTCAGTGTCGACGACGCCGACCTCACCACCAACGCCGGCACGGGTGGCGAGGCAATCGGCCAGCGCAGCATCGTCACCGGTCGAGTGCTCGACGAGAACAGCGATCCCGTTTCGAACACGCTGGTCGAGATCTGGCAGGCGAACGCGTGCGGGCGCTACGTGCACTGGCGCGAGACCGCGTTCCCCGCGCCGCTCGACCCCAACTTCCTCGGTGTCGGCCAATGCCGAACGAACGACGACGGCGAGTACCGCTTCCTGACGATCAAGCCCGGACCGTACCCGTGGGGCAACCATCCCAACGCCTGGCGACCGGCCCACATCCACTTCTCGCTGATGGGTCCCTCGGTCGCCACGCGGCTCGTCACGCAGATGTACTTTCCGGACGACCCACTGTTCGCCCTCGACCCCATCTTCCAGTCGGTGCCCGAGCACAGTCGCGATCGATTGATCGCGACGTACGACCACTCGATCACGATCGAGAACTGGGCGCTCGGCTACCGATGGGACATCGTGTTGCGCGGCACCGAGGCCACTCCGTGAGCGACGCGGCGCGTGCGCAGACCCCCTCGCAGACTGTCGGTCCGTACTTCACGATGCGACTGTCGGGCGAGGGTGACAACGTGCTGACAACGCCTGACTCCATCGGTCAACGGATTCGCATCGAGGGGCGAGTGCTCGACGGCGATCGCAATCACATCGAGGACGCGCTCATCGAACTGTGGCAGGCCGACGGTGCCGGCCGCTACCACCATCCGGCAGACGATCGAACCGACATCCCACTCGATCCAGCGTTCGTCGGGTTCGGGCGATGCGCCAGCGATTTCAAGACCGGCGCCTACTCGTTCCTCACCATCAAGCCGGGCCCCGTCCCCCACCCCAACGGTGGCATGCAGGCGCCGCACGTCAGTGTGACCATCCAGGCGCGCGGCATGCTGAACCCGACGTTCACCCGCATCTACTTCGACGACGAGACGGATGCCAATGCAGCCGACCCGGTGTTGCAATCCGTACCGAAGGAACGGCGATCAACGCTGATTGCCGAGCGCACGGAGAGCGACGACACGTCGGTGCCGACATACCGATTCGACATTCGCTACCAAGGCGACGACGAGACCGTCTTCTTCGACGTGTGAACCATGACGCCATACCCCGGATTCTCGACCGAACGAATGGACGCGATCTTTGCGTTGTCGTCGCGCGTCGGCGCCATGTGTGCGGTCGAAGCGGCGGTCGCGACTGCGCAAGCCGCTGCCGGCGACATCCCCGCCGAGGCCGCTGAGTCAATCGCCGCGGCATGCAGCGAGCCGGTCGGTGTGGAGATCCTGGCGGACGGCTGGCGGGTCGGAACTCCGGTTCTCGGATTGCTCGACGCGCTGCGCGAGCGACTGCCTGCGAGTGCTCGCGAGTTCTTGCACCGCGATCTGACGACGCAGGACGTCATCGACACCGCGACGATGGTGCTCGTCGTCGACGCGCTCAGGCACCTCGACGAGCTCGCCCGTGTTGCGCCGCCTCGTCGATGCGCGACGATCATCGAACGATTCGGAGACATCGCCACACAAGCGCGCTCGTTCCTGCAGCCCGCCGATGTGACCACGGTCGGTTTCAGAACGGCTCGATGGCTGGACCAACTGGGTGGCGTGTGGAACCGTTCACCGTCCGTGCCGGCACAACTCGGAGGACTCATCGGCGATCGCTCGGGCATCTCCGACGAGGTCGCGACACCGCGGCGGTGCAGCTCGGTCTCGACGCTCGCCGGCCATGGCACACCGATCGCTCACCGATCATCGAGGTCGTCACCATCGCCGACGACTACGCCCGCTGGGCCGACAAGGTGGGCGGCGACATCGCCCAACTCGTGCAGCTCGGCGAGATCACGACACGCGCCGGTGGATCTTCGGCAGCAGCGGGTAAGCGAAATCCGATCGATGCAATGCGAGCCATGGCTGCCGCCGAAGTGTGCCTCGGTGTGTCGACGGTCATCACCCACGCCAAACCGCACGAGCTGGAACGGGGGCTCGGCAGCTGGCATGCCGAGTGGTTCGCCGTGCCGATCGTGTTCCAGACCGCGGCCGCGGCGATGGAGGCCATCGGCGCGGCGCTGTCGTCGCTCGAGGTCCAGCCATCCGCACTCGTCCTGGCCGACGATCGTCGCGTTGCGGCAGATGCATACGTCGCCTCAGTACTGAAGGGCACACCGCCATGACATCGACTGCGACGACTCCCAATGGCACCCGAATTGCGTACTCCACCGCCGGTCGACCAGCGAGCCCAGCGTTGATCCTCACGCACTCCCTCGGCAGCGACCACCGCATGTGGGAGCCGCAGGTCGAGTCGTTGAAGGAGCAGTACTACGTCGTGTCGATCGACAACATCGGGCATGGCGACAGTGATGTTCCCGCCGGCGACTACTCGGTGGCCGGCATGGCCGACGGCGTGTTGGCCGTCGCAGATGCCGAGGAGTTGGAGCGATTCCACTACTGCGGCTTGTCGGTCGGCGGCATCACCGGCCAGTGGCTCGGTGTCCACCACGCCGACCGTTTGCTGTCGCTCACGTTGTGCAACACCTCCGCCAAGATCGGCACGCCGGAGTTGTGGGACGAGCGCATCGGCATCGCCCGTTCGGAAGGGATGGGTGCTCTCGTCGATGGAGTCATCGCGCGATGGTTCTCACCCGACTTTCCCGAACGCGAGCCGGAGCGCTTCGCTCTGGCTCGAGCAACGCTGCTCGCCACCGACCCGGCCGGCTACTCCGGCGTGTGCGCGGCGCTGCGCGACGGCGACATGCGCGACGACGTGGCGACGATCACGACGCCGACGTTGGTGATCGGCGGGCTCAATGATCTGCCAACGCCGATCGACCAAGCGCGATGGCTCCACGAAGCAATTCCCGGTAGCCGGCTGGTGGAGCTGGATGCAGCGCACCTCAGCAACCTCGACCGCGCGGATCAATTCACCGCCGCGCTCGGGGAGTTCTTGAGCGAGGGCTAGAAGCTGCCTTCGGCGATGCGGTCGATGCCCTGCGACAGGATGAGATCCTCGTGCAGCTCCATCCACACGTCGTGGTACGAGCCGCACATCACGCCGGTGAACATGCGCAGATCGCCGGCCTCCAGCGCCGTACGGCTGCCGGTGAGGCGTGCCGCGTAGCCGCAGTACCGAACCGCAACTTCTCCGAACGCTTCGCATATCGGTTGGGCCTCGTCGTCGAGCACACCGAGGCGACCGATGCATTTGTGGTCGTACGCCTCGTCGCTGTGATCGTTGGGTTCGCCATCGCGCAACTGCCAATCGGCGCACAACTCCTTGAAGATCTCGTTCATCTCCAGGAACCGGTGGTACTTCTCGGCGAGGCCGTCGAGGAAGCCGGGTCGGCTGACGTCCTCCTTCAGCGCGACGACGTACGCCTCGCGACCATCGGGCGTCAGCTGCCACAGCCCGCGAGCCTCGCGGTAGTTGGTGAGACCTTCCGCCTGCATCTCCTGCAGATGCGAAAGTGCTTCTTCTTCGGAGAGGTCGGCCAGCTCGGCCACGTTCTCGACCTTGACGAAGCCTTTGATACGAAGCGCGTGATGAACCCGGAAACGAGGGTGGGAGTCATGTGCCATATGTCGCACACAATACTCATGAGCTGGGCGAAGCGGCCTCACCCGGCGTTCGGCGTGCACGAACGACGCGCAGATCGTGTGTGATCACCTGTTCTACAGTGCGACGCATGAGCCCGATCGATCCGCCATTCCGAGCCGACCACGTCGGCAGCCTGCTGCGCCCGAAGGCCGTGCTCGACGCACGCGAGCAGTTCGCTGCCGGCACGATCACGGCAGCCGAGAAGCGTGCCGTCGAAGACGAGGCGATCGCCCACGCTGTGCGCCAGGTGGAGTCGGTCGGTATGCGCAGCGTCACCGATGGCGAGTTCCGCCGCACCTGGTTCCATCTCGACTTCCTCGAGCAGCTCGCCGGTGTCGAAGTCAGCGGGGCGATCGCGGCGAGCTCCAACGCCGCCGAGACGGTGCACTTCACTCCACCGCGCCTTGCGGTCACGGGTCCGTTGCGCCATGTGCGCGACATCCAGGTCGACGACTTCCGATACCTCGCCAGTGTCACGACACAGACCCCGAAGGTGTCGATCCCGTCGCCGACCATGGTGCACTTCCGCGGTGGCCGCGCGGCGATCGACATCGAGTCGTATCCCGATCTCGACGTGTTCTTCGACGACCTCGCCAAGTGCTACCAGGACGAGATCGCCGCCCTCTACGCCGCCGGTTGCCGGTACATCCAGCTCGACGACACCAACCTCGCGTACCTCTGCGATCCGAAGATGCGCGCCGGTGCAGTCGAACGCGGCGACGACCCCAACGAGCTGCCGCGGACCTACGCCGCACTCATCAACCACGCGCTCGAGGGACGACCCGCCGATCTCACCGTCGGCATCCACCTCTGCCGAGGCAACTTCCGCAGCACATGGTTCGCGGAAGGCGGCTACGAGCCCGTCGCCGAGGTGCTGTTCGGCGACCTCGATGTCGACGCGTACTTCCTGGAGTACGACGACGAGCGCTCGGGAGACTTCGCGCCCCTGCGATTCGTGCCGAGCAACAAGACCGTCGTGCTCGGGTTGATCAGTTCGAAAGTCGCCGAGATGGAATCGATCGACGATCTCGCCCAACGCGTCGACGAAGCCGCGAAGTTCGTGCCGATCGAGCAGCTGTGCCTCAGCCCGCAGTGCGGCTTCAGCAGCACCGTGCACGGCAACGACATCACCGAGGACGTGCAGTGGGCCAAGCTGCGGCTGACCGTCGACGCCGCCGCCCACATCTGGCGCTAGATCCGCTCGAGAGCTTCTCCGTCGAAGAGCGTGGTGATGCCGAAATGCTGGATGTCGGCGCGCAGCTCGTCAGCCGAGGGCGCGGTGAGATCGCCGGCCTGAGCCGCGGCGAGGATCGTCGGTAGCAGCGTCGCATCGCTGCTGCTGTTGAGGAACAGCTGCTCGTTGCCCAGCACGTACCGCACCGCCCGACCGATCGCGTCGGGGTCGGTCAGCGGCTCGTACCAGCTGAACTTGCCCTCGCGGCTGCCGGACCAACGGCCGCGGGCGATCGACTTGATCGTCTGCACCGCGACCGAGCGCTCGGCGCATAGCTCGAGCAATGCCTCGACATCGGCGCGGTAGTCGGGCTGCTCGAGCAGCACGAAGTTGTACGGGAACAACACCGTGTCGAAGTCGAACGCCCGCAGGCTGCGCAGATGCATCGACGGGATTCGAACACCGTGCCCGGTGACTCCGATGAACCGGCACAGGCCCTCGTCGCGGGCTTTCGCCAACGCCGCTACGGCTCCACCCTCTGCGAATGCCGTGTCCCATTCCTCGGGCTCGACGAGGTTGTGCAACTGGACGAGGTCGACGTGATCGACGCCGAGCCGGTCGAGCGATTCCTCCAACTCGGTTCGCGCCGCGGCGCCCGACCGCTCGCCGGTCTTGGTGGCGAGGAACACCTTGTCGCGATTGGTCGCCAACCACGGAGCCAGCCGGAGCTCGCTGTCGCCGTAGCTGCGTGCCGTATCGATGTGGTTGATGCCGTTCGCCTCGACAACTTCCATCGTGGCGTCGGCGTGACTCTGACTCATCGCACCCAGCGCAGCGGCGCCGAAGATCACTCGGCTCGACTGGTGGCCGGTACGACCGAAAGCATTGGTGGGGAGCATTCCCGAACAGTACCTACTCGACGAGATGGCGGTCGCGCAGAATCCGCTTGAGGATCTTGCCCGGCCCGGATTTCGGCAACGCCTCGGCCGAGATCTCGACAACCTTGGGCACCTTGTACCCGGCGATCAGGCCGCGGCAATGCGACCGCAACTCGTCGCCGGTCGCCGTGGAGCCGGGATGCAGCACGACGATCGCGTGCACGGCCTCGCCCCACGTCGGGTCGGGCACTCCGAACACCGCCGCTTCGGCGACCGCAGGATGCCGATACAACGCGTCCTCGACCTCGACGGAGTACACGTTCTCCGCGCCCGACACGATCATGTCCTTCGCGCGATCGACGACGAACAGGTAGTTGCGGTCGTTGAGATATCCGAGATCGCCGGTGTGGTACCAGCCGTCGCGCAACGCCTCGGCCGTGGCCGCGGGGTTGTCCCAGTACCCGATGGTCACCGCGTTCGAGCGGGCCAACACCTCCCCCACCTCGCCGTGCGCGCAATCAGTGCCATCGGGACGAACGGTCCGCACAGCGACCCCGACCGCCGGCTGACCGCACGAGCCGGCGAGATCCGTGCCGAGCGTCGCCTCTTCGTGTCGCAGCCGAGTGACCACCGACGACGTCTCCGTCGCGCCGTAGAACTGGGCGAGCTCGGTGTCCGGGAACACCTCGTGTGCCTGCCGGATCAACTCCGCCGCGATCGGCGAACCGGCGTGACCGAGCAAACGGAGCGACGACACATCGCGAGGGCGCGCTCGCTGCTCGATCACCAGTGCAGAAAGCATCGTCGGCACCGGCAGGAAGAACGTGACGCGATGTTCAGCAATCAGATCGAGGCACACGGCTGGATCGAATGCCGGTGTCGTGACGGTCCGCGCACCGAGCCATGCCAGTCCCGTCAGCGGGGCGATGCCGGCGACGTGGAACATCGCCGGAGCGGCCAGGAAGACGTCGTCTGCGCTGAGCGAACATGCGACCGTCTTGTTGAACGCGTTCGCCACCAAGTTGGCGTGCGTCAGCATGACGCCTTTCGGCAGGCCTGTCGTTCCTCCGGTGTAGAAGAGCGCGGCGACATCATTGGCAGCCACGGCCGGCATCACCGCCTGCTCGGAGGCCCTCTCGATCAGCCGCTCGTAGTCGTCGGCAATCGCGATCACGTGATCGACCATGTCGACGAGGTCCCCTGGGTCCCGATCGGTGATCAACACCCTGGCGCCGCTGTGCTGCACGATGTGGGCGAGCTCGGCCGGAGCAAGGCGCGTGTTCGAGGGGCACCAGCACGATGCCGGCTGCTGGAAGTCCGAAGAAGGCTTCGAGGTATCGATGGCCGTTCGCAGCCAGGAGTGCGACTCGATCACCGGCTCGCACACCCAGCTCGACCAGTCCCCGTGCGAGGCGATCGCATCGGTCGGCAAGCTGCTGATAGGTCAGCGCCACGTCGCCGTCGACGACGGCAACACGGTGGCCGAAACAGCTGCGGGCATATTCGATGGGGTCGGCCAAGGTGATCATCCGGCGTGGAGGTTACGGCCCTGACCGCGATCGTTCAGGTTCGGAGACGTCGATCTGCTGCAATGTCGGGGTGATCTCGCTTCCACTGCAGACCGCTCGCCTGTCGGTCGAGATGATGCGGCCGCAACACGCGGCAAGCCTGGCCGAGTACCGCAATCATCCCGAGGTCGCCCGCTTTCAGGACTGGACGACACCGTTCACGATCGAGATGGCCGAGCGCTTGATCGATGGTCAGTCGCAGCTCGACGGACCTGTCGACGATGATTGGGTGCAGCTCGCAGTCGTGGTCGATGGACACTCCATCGGCGATGTCGCGGTCGGCATCCACGACAACGGGCAACAAGCGACGATCGGGTACTCGGTCACGCCGACGGAACAGGGCAAGGGATATGCCACCGAGGCCGTCGGCGCAGTGATCGGCGCGCTGTTCGAGGAAGCTCATCTCCACCGTGTTGTGGCCGGCATCGACCCCGCCAACATCGCGTCCCGACGCCTGCTCGAGAAGCTCGGATTTCGCTACGAGGGTCGCTCGGTTCAGTCGATGTTGGTGCGCGGTGCTTGGGTCGACGACGACCGGTTCGCCCTGCTGTCCACCGAATACCACGGGCAGATCACGTCGAACGACCGCCGTAGATGAAGTCCGCTGGCAGCTGAGGCAGCGAATCCAGCCACGTCCACAGCCTGTCGATCTGGTCGTCGAGATCCTCGACCGCACCGGAGTTCTCGATCACGAAATCGGCACCCTTCAATCGATCCTCGCGGGTGGATTGACGGGCTATCCGAGCCCGCGCGTCGGCCTCGGTGAACCCCCGATACCGCACAAGTCGCTCGACCTGCAGATCGACGGGTACGTCGACCACGATCTTGCCCTGCAGCTCGCCGCGCGGGTTCTCGGTGAGGAGCGGGATCTCGAGCACCACGATGTTGTCGGTCAGCACGAGTTCGTCGACCCGGCGCTTGATCTCGGCGCCGACGGCGGGGTGGACGATCGCGTTGAGGTCGCCGAGGGCCTCGGGCTGGGCGAATACGATCTCCGCCAGCTCCGCACGACGCAACGCGCCGCTGTCGTCGATGACCCCATCGCCGAACCGTTCGGCGATCGCGGCCACCACAGGTGATCCTGGTTGCTGCACCTCGCGGGTGACGACGTCGGCATCGATGATGTGCGCGCCGCGGGCAGCCAACAGCGAGCTGACGGTGGATTTTCCGGAACCGATTCCGCCTGTGAGCCCGACAAGGATCATCGCCGCAATGTACCCGTCACCCGCTCATGCGATGCGCTATCGGTATCATCTCGTGCGATGGGCGAAGATGTTGACCAGCGTGTACGCGGCAACGATCCTCCGCACCGCGACCAGATGTCGCTCAGTTGGCCTCTGGTCGAGCGACGGAGGGTCCACGCGGCGCCGCCCGGTGGCGTCGAACGGCGCGCTGCCAGACCATCTTCCGCTGCCCCCGCCCCGATCCCCAGCCTGACGGCGGCGCCCCTCTGGCCATTCCGACTGGCAGCCCTTGCGGGCGCGCTGGCACGGTCGAGAGACGATTTCGCCTGGGACAACTGGAAGCTCATCGTCTCCGCGGTGGTCGTGTCGATCTATTGCATCGTCACCTGCATCCGGCCCGTGCCGTATCGCGACGACACGAAGGTCCGCATTCGAATCATCGCCGAACAGGCACTTCACGTGATCGTGGTCCTGGCGACCGGTGCGTGGGCCTCGCCGTTCGCGCTGTGCCTCATTCCCAGCGGCATGCTCGCCGGGTTCGCCGCCGGTGGTTTCTTCAGTGCCGAATTGGCGGTCGCCGCGATCGCCGCCATCACTGTCCGTCACGTCAACGAGATCGGGGCGCGGGAGGGTCTTCGCGACGGCTTGCTGTGGACGGGACTGCTCGGCCTCGTCGCGTTCACCAGCGGCCTCACGCACCGTGCGGGACTGGAAGCGGCGCGCCAACAGCAGTTGGCGCTCGACCGCGTCAGTCGCCTTGCGGAAGCGAACTCTCTGCTGTTCTCACTGCAGCGCGTCGCCCAGACACTGCCGGCCTCGCTCGATCTCGACGACGTCCTCGACTCGACCGTGCAGCGGATGCAGGCGATGGTGCGCCACGACGCGCTCTCCGTGTTCCTCGTCAACGCGACCGATCGCGCCGTGGAGCCGATACGCGCATTGGGTTTCACGCCGCCCTCGTCGTTCCAACTTGATCGATTACCCGAAGGTCTCCGCGCGGCAATGGATTCGCCGCGCACGGTGCGCATCGACGATCTCAGTTTTCGAGGTGGGGTCTCGGCGTCGGCGCGCAGCGGGTTGTACGCGGCCCTTCGCGCGCACGTGGCGCGCTCGTTGGATTGATCGCGGTCGAGGCCGATCAGCCCGACTCGTTCGGACAGCAGCAGGCCGAGATCGTCCACGGACTGACGGAGCCGTTCGGCATTGCCATCGACAACGCCCGCATGTTCGGCCGAATCCGCACGCTGGCAGCCGACGAGGAGCGTTCGCGCATCGCTCGCGACCTGCACGACCACATCGGGTCGTCGCTCGCGATGATCGGCTACGAGGTCGACCGGGCCCGCTCGATTGCTGCCGATGGTGGCGAGATCATTCCGGTGCTCGAAGACCTGCGCACGCAGGTCACCGCGGTCGTCTCCGATGTGCGCGACACCCTGTTCGACCTCCGCACAGAGGTCACCGATACGTACGACCTCGCGAGCATCGTGCGCGACTTCCTGACACGAGTGCAGCAACGAACAGGCATCATCACCGACCACGAGGTGCGGATCGCCGGCCGCCTCCCGCTGATGCAGGAACGCGAGCTCTGGCAGATCGCACGCGAGGCGATCACCAACGTCGAGCGGCACTCGCAGGCCAAGAACCTCACCGTCACCGTCAACGAAACGACAACGAGCGCGTCGATTTCTGTTCGAGACGATGGAGTGGGTCTCGGTGTGCATACGAGTCGCGCCGACAGTTATGGCATCATTGGGATGCGTGAGCGTGCGGCCCGAATCGGGGCTGAGCTCTCGATTCGTCCATCGGTGCGCGGTGGCACGGAGATTCAGGTTCATCTGCGCTCTGATGACAGGAGGCAACGTTGGGACTCTCGGTAATCCTGGTCGATGACCACACGATGCTGCGCCAAGGGATCCGGCGAGCATTGGAAAGCGAAGGCATCAAGGTCGTGGCCGAAGCCAGCGACGGTGCGGAAGCGATCCGGCTCGCACTCGAGCACAAACCCGACGTCGTGTTGATGGATGTGTCGATGCCGGGCATGGACGGCGTCGAAGCCGCACGCCGGCTCGTCGAGGCCGACGGTCGCCAACGGGTCGTGATGTTGACGATGCACATCGACCGCGACGTCATCGACCGAGCCATTCGTGCCGGCGCCGTCGGCTACCTCACGAAGGACTCGTCGATCAGCGAGGTCATCCTGGCGATCCAACTCGCCGCCAACGGCGACCGCCCGATGTCACCGCGGCTCGCCGCAGCCATGCTCGACGAAGCACGCCGCGAGGACGCACTGATCTCGGTTCGTGAAGAAGAGGTGCTGCAGCTGGTTGCCGATGGCTACGGCACCAACGAGATCGCCGAGCGGTTGTACATCAGCGGCAAGACGGTGAAGAACCACCTCGCCTCGATCTACGAGAAGTTGAACGCTCGCGATCGCACACAAGCTGTGTTGATGGCCGTCAAGATGGGCATCGTCAAACTCACCTAGCGAGAAGCTCCTCGGTGGTGGTGCACCGGCCGAGGCCTTGCGCGTATGCCGCTTGCAGGATCTCGTCCGCTTCGTGGACGAACAACGCGAAGTCGTCCGACTCGAGCTGGCGGGCTGCGCCGGAGAACAGGGTCAGCGAGGAAACCAGTTTGATGTCGTCGGGCGAACCGAACAGATCGTGAACGGTGACGCCGCGTTGCACGACCTGGTTCCACACCGCGTGGACGATCTGGAGGTAGCGCTCGCCGAGAACCGGATGGGCCAGAAAGGCTTGCGCTTCCTCGACGCTGTCGATCGCATATTGCAGCGACGTCGTGGTCTGACCGAGCCCGACGATCTGTGGAAACACGTACCACATCCAGTGCGAGCCCTTGCCTCCGGCTTCGATCTCGCTGAGCGCTCGCTCGAAGCTGTTGTGTTGAGCGTCGACGAACCGTTGTAAGTGGATCTCGGGCATGACAGCCCTCGTCAATCCTTGTCGTCGTCCGTGGGTTCCGCCGGGGCCGCCTGAGCCGGGGGTGTCATCGACAGCGTCAACCCGTCGATCTGCAGAACGATCTCCGGTTGCCCGGATTCGTTGGTGATACCAACCGGCTTCGTCGACTTCTTCTGGATGGCCATGCGACCTCTTTCGAGACGAGGTATCAGCCTTCGTCGGTGTCGGCCGGCGCTGTCGCGCTGCAGGTGCGTCGGCCACATCGGCGTCGGCGGCAGCAGGTGCATCGGCGGCAGCAGCGGCTGCTGCGACTGAGGCGGCCTCGACGGCTGCCTCGGCTTCGCCGGGCGTTGCGTCGGGGTTGTTCTCGTAGTACTCGGCCCATGCGGCTTCGCGCTCGGCGTCGTCGCCACCGGCGGTCCAGTTGCCGTGCTCGTCGATCTCGAAGTGCTGGCGATACTCCTCGGCCAGCTCTCCGCCCTCGGCGGCCTGCTTGATCGACAGGCTGATGCGGCGACGGGCGAGGTCGAGATCGATGATCTTGACCCACAGCTCTTCACCCGGGCGTGACGACCTGCTCGGGAGCCTCGACGTGGTGAGTGCTCATCTCGGAGATGTGCACGAGACCCTCGATGCCATCGCCGACCTGCACGAACCCGCCGAACGGGACGAGCTTGGTGACACGGCCGTAGACCAACTGGCCGACCTCGTGGGTGCTGGCGAACTCCTGCCACGGATCCTGCTGGGTGGCCTTCAGCGACAAGCTGATGCGCTCGCGCTCGAAGTCGACATCGAGCACCTGCACGGTGACCGCGTCGCCGACAGCGACGACGGCGCCCGGATGATCGACGTGCTTCCACGACAGCTCGCTGACGTGGATGAGACCATCCATGCCGCCGAGATCGACGAACGCACCGAAGCTGACAACACTGGAGACGACACCCTCGCGGATCTCGCCCGGCTTCAGGTTGGTCAAGAAGCTGTCGCGCGATTCCTTCTGCGTCTCTTCCAGGAAGGCACGACGACTGAGCACGACGTTGTTGCGGTTCTTGTCGAGCTCGATGATCTTGGCCTGCACGGTCTTGCCGATGTACGGAGCAAGATCACGAACACGACGCAACTCGACCAGCGATGCAGGAAGGAATCCACGCAGACCGATGTCGACGATGAGGCCACCCTTGACGACCTCGATCACCGGACCCTCGACCATGCCGTCGGCTTCCTTGATCTTCTCGATCGTGCCCCACGCCCGCTCGTACTGCGCACGCTTCTTCGACAGAAGGAGACGACCTTCTTTGTCTTCCTTCTGGAGAACCAGTGCTTCGATCTTCTCGCCGAGCTTGACGATCTCGTGCGGATTGACATCGTTACGGATGCTGAGCTCGCGGGCGAGGATGACGCCCTCGCTCTTGTAGCCGATGTCGAGGAGTACTTCGTCCTTGTCGATCTTGACGACGGAGCCGAAGACCAGTTGACCGTCTTCGACTTCGACCATCGTGCCTTCGATGGCATCTGCGAAGGACATGCCCAAGTCGTCTTCGGTGACTTGGCGGGGCTGATAATTCCCTTCTTCGTCGAAGGTCCCCATGGGACCGCTGGCTACGGAGAAGGTCGTGGTATCGGACAAAGGACAATCGCTTTCGATTAGCACTACAGGAATGGCCCGGCGAATTCCGGACCCAGAGACGATACCAGCACTGATTGCGGCCTTCATCAGCGACGACGGGCGATCACCAAGAATTCAGCTGACTCGGTACTCGGGTTCATCCGGGTGTACCTGCCTGGTTCGACGCTGAAGATGTCGACGACGTCCAGACCGGCACGGTCGCAGAGCAGCCGCAGCTCACGCGGGGTGTAGCACGCTGTCCACAGGTCGACCTCGGCCGACAGTCCCCTGCTCGTCACGGATTTCCGTGCCGTTCGTGACTGACTCCACTCGCCGCGTCGAAGGTCGCCGCCTCGTGGTACTTGACCGCGAAGTAGCTGCTGAATGCCGACAGCGCCAGCATGTCCGCCGGGCTTCAGCGCCGCGGCGATTCCGTTCAGCACGACGTCGTTCTCGCCGTCGACCGTCATCAGACCGAATGCTCCCTGGCACAGACAGATCGCCGCATCGAACTCCGCCGTGAACGGCCATCGCCCGAGCGTCGAGCCGCTCGAACGTCGCTCCCGGCAGGCGCAGTCTCGGTGGCGATGTCGACGAATCGTCGGCTGATGTCGATGCCGTGCACGACGATCCCGCGCCGGGCGAACTCGTGCGAGTGCCGACCGGGCCCACAGCCGACGTCCAGCACCCGGTCACCAGGCTTCAGTGAGAGTGTCTCGACGACGAAGTCGACCTCCTGCACGGTCCCCTTCGTGAACGAGTACCTCAGGTACGCCGACCCGAGGTGCTCTGCAATCGGCTCGAACCAGTGCTGGTGGTCTTCACCGCTGGCCATATCAGCCTTTGGCGCTGGCCCAGCTGGCACCCCAGGACACGTTGACCTCGAGGGGGACGTCGAGGTGTGCGGCGTCGCGCATGATGTCGATCACGATCGGACCGACCGTCTCGCGCTCGGCTTCGGGGACCTCGACCAACACTTCGTCGTGCACCTGCAGGATCAGCCGGCTCTCGACGTCGGCCTGCGACAACGCGTCGTGGATGCGAACCAGCGCAACCTTGAAGATGTCGGCGGCGAGACCCTGGATGCCGGCGTTCATCGCCATCCGCTCGCCGGCCTGACGAATCCGGAAGTTGGAGTTCGACAGCTCGGGAATCGGGCGACGGCGACCGAACAGCGTCTCGGTGTACCCGCGCATGCGGGCCTCGATGACGGTGCGAATCCATGTAGGCCTTCACGTTGGGGAAGGCGACGAAGTAGGCGTCGAGGATGACGGCCGCATCCGGCAGTCGGGATCCCCAGACGCTGACCGAGCCCGTACGACTCCATGCCGTAGGCCAGGCCGTAGCTGACCATCTTCGCCTTCGACCGCATCTCGATGGTGACGTCCTTCGGATCGACACCGAACACCCTGCGAGGCGGTTGCGTTGTGGATGTCGGTGCCGCTGCGGAACGCCTCGATCAGACCCGGGTCGGCGGCGAGATGGGCGATGCAGCGGAGCTCGATCTGGTTGTAGTCGGCGACGAGCAGCTCGAACCCGGGGGCGGGGATGAACGCCTTGCGGAACTGACGCCCTTCGTCGCTGCGCACCGGGATGTTGTGCAGGTTCGGTTGGTCACTGCTGAGCCGACCGGTGCGTGCCACCGTCTGGTTGAACGTCGCGTGGATGCGTCCGTCTGGCGCTACCTCGGCCATCAGACCCGTGCCGTACGTGCCTCGCAGCTTCTCCATCTCGCGGTACTGCATCAGCGGGTCGATGAACTCCGGCCATTCATCACGAAGCGCAGCAACGTCGCCGCATCGGTCGAGTATCCGGTCTTGGTCTTCTTCTGCGGCGCCAACTGCTTCTCGGTGTACAGCAGCTCGCGAAGCTGCACCGGTGAGTTGAAGTTGAACGGCCGGCCGACCACACGTTGTAGTTCGGCGGCGAGCCGCTCGCTCTCCGAGGTGAGGTGCTGGTTCAGGCGCTTGAGCTCTGTCATGTCGACGGCAATGCCGACGAACTCCATCTCGGCCAGCACTCCGACCAATGGATTCTCGATGGTTGCATAGAGCTCGGCCATGCCCTGTTTGTCGAGCGCGGATTGGAGCGCCGCCGACAGGTGCGCAACGGCCAGCGCGCCGCGGCCGGCGATGCGCCGGTTGTCGTCGCCCTCTTCCGTGAAATCGAGTTGACCCGCGGACGAGGCGTCGTCCGCCGGGAGTTGGTAGGGCGTGTACCTCTGCAGCAGGTCGGCCAGCGCGTACCGGACGTCGGCGGGGTCGATGAGGTAGGCCGCGATGGCGACATCCATCTGCAGACCTGCGATCGACACGCCCTGACCGAGCGACCAACGCATCAGGGCTTTGGCATTGTGGCCCCGCACGACGGGATGCGAGGCGAGCGCCGAGAGAACATCGGGCTGGGCAACGATCTCGGCGGGGATCCAGATCACCTCGCATGCATCGCGATCCGTGACCACGGCCAACCCGATCAGGTCGCTGCGACCAGGATCGCCGACCCACGATGCAACGATGTCGAGCGCATCGAGCGAGGTGAGCAACCGGACCGCGTCGGCGGCATCGGCAACGTCGGTGATCTCTGCTTCCAGCACTTCGCCGGTGCTCGATGGCTGTTGCGCGGCGGGTGTGCCGAGCGCTTCGAAGAGGCGATCGGTCAATGCCCGGAACTCGAGGAAGTCGAACAACTTGCGAACCTCGGGCACGTCGGGTTCGATCGTCAGCTTCTCCAGGTCGACCTCGATCGGCGCGTTGCGACGAAGGATCATCAGCTCGGCATTGCTGCGGACTCGGTCTTCGTGCTCGGCCAACGAGGCACGCAACTTGGGGGTCTGGGCCTCGACGTTGGCGAAGATCCCGTCGAGCCCGCCATAGGTGTTGATGAGCTTCGCAGCGGTCTTCTCGCCGACGCCCGGCACGCCATCGAGGTTGTCGCTGGGGTCGCCGCGAAGCGCCGCGTACTGCGTGTACTGCGCCGGCGTGACACCGGTCTTCTCCTTGATGCCTGCCTCGTCGTACAACGCGTAATCACTGACGCCCCGCCGGTTGTAGAGCACCTTCACGCCGGGGTCGTCGACCAGTTGGTAGCTGTCGCGATCGCCGGTGACGATGATGACTTCGTGCCCCTCGGCCTTGGCCTGTTCGGCGACGGTGGCGAGGATGTCGTCGGCTTCCCAACCGGCCAACTCGACGACTGTCACGTGCAGCGCGTCGAGCACTTCGCGGACGAGACCCATCTGCTGGCGAAGGATGTCGGGTGCCGCCTCGCGCTGTGCCTTGTAGAGCGGATTGGCATCGTGGCGGAAGGTCTTCTCCGGGCGATCGAACGCGACCATCACGCCATCGGGATGCTGGTCCTTCAGCAGGTAGGCGAACATCGACGTGAAGCCGAACACTGCATTCGTCACTTGTCCCGACGCAGTGGCCATGTCGGTGGGCAGCGCGTAGAAGGCGCGGTACGTCAGCGAGTTGCCATCGAGCAGGAGCAGTTTCACGGGCGCAGCGTGCCGGCCAGCACTCGCTCGGCAACCTCTCGCATCCGCGAACGCTCGCTCATCGCGGTGCGTTGGATGAACGTGAACGCCTCGCCTTCGCGCATGCCGCACTCGTCGATCAGCAAGCCCTTGGCACGATCGATGATCTTGCGCGATTCGAGCTGCTCGACGAGGCCGTCGACCTCGCCGGTGAGGTGCTGCATCTCGCGGAAGCGACCGATCGCGACCTCGATCGCCGGGATGAGATCGCTCTTCTGATACGGCTTGACGAGGTATGCCAGTGCGCCCGCGTCGCGTGCCTCCTCGATGACCTCGCGCTGGCTGAACGCCGTCAGCATCAGCACGCCGCAGATCCGTTCGGCGGTGATGATGCGCGCCGCCTCGAGCCCGTCCATGCCGGGCATCTTGATGTCGAGGATCGCCAGATCCGGCTTCAGGTCCCGTACCAGCGTGACCGCATCGTCGCCACGACCGGTCTCGCCGACGACGTCGTAGCCCTCTTCCTCCAGGGTCTCACGCAAATCGAGACGGATGATTGCCTCATCCTCGGCGATCACAACACGAATCGTCACTGGCGGCAGTCCTTTCGGCCCGTAGGTATGAAGAAGTCAGAGTAGGCGAAGTTCATCGAGCAACTCGTCCTGTCGGGCTTCGAGGGTATCGATCTCGGCGACGACGTGACGCCGATGGTCCGCCATTGCCTCGGAGTGGCCGGCCGCCTCGCGATGTTCGACGGCCGCCGCTGGATTGTCGGCCACCAAGGCACGGAGACTCTTCTCCTCGGCGTCCTCGACGAGATGGGCCAACTGCTCGTCGATCACCACCAGCTCGTCGCGAAGGGTGCGCAGGCGAGCGCTGGTCTTGCGCAACTTCTTCTCGACGGACCGTTTCCCCATGCCCGCATTGTACGGAGGCCACGCTGCGTGAAATGGCCCTATCCGTGCGGGTGGAGGTGCGCGACGCTGGGAGAGATGGATCCGTCGAACGCAAGCCGCACCGCTGTGCTGGTGTGCCAAGGCCGTGCTGTGGCCGACGGACGCATCGACGTCGGGCGATTCGACGATCCCACCGCCATCGTGCTCTTGACAGATGACGAACGCGCCCAGGTCGAGGTCGCCCGATCGGGAATCGTCCCACAGGGCTTCGGCGAACGGATGAACTTCGAGCGGTTACGGGCCGTCTCCGAGGTGATGGTGCCGAGGACGCTCGCGATCGACGAGTCGGCAACGGCCCGGCTCGGTCCGCAGTTGGTGATCCTCGGGGCAGGCCTCGACGGGCGCGCGTGGCGGTTGAAAGAACTCGCCGATGTCGATGTGTTCGAGGTCGACCATCCGGCGTCGCAGGCCGAGAAACGTCCGCGAGCTGCCCGCCTCGAGTTGACAGCGAAATCGATCACGTTCGTGCCCGTCGACTTCTCACGAGGCTCACTCGCAGACGCTCTCTCGGCCGCCGGACACGATCGATCGGTCCCGACGACGTGGATCTGGGAGGGCGTCATCCCCTACCTCACACGAGATGAAGTCGCATCGTCGATGCGCGCCATTGCCGAGCTCTCCGCGCCGGATAGCCGACTGGTGATCAGCTACCAATCGCGATCGTTGCTCTCGACCGTCGGGCGCAAGGTGATGGGCGCCGTGGCCAAACTGTCGGGCAGCGACAATCCGATGGCGAGCGAGCCGTGGCGATCGACGTGGACTCCGCAGACGATCGCCGAGCTGCTTGCTCCCCACGGATTCAGAGTGATGAGCGACGAGGACCTGACGGCGGTCATCGATCGGATGTCGCTGACCGTCGGGACTCGACGATCCTCGAACGACGGACGAATCGCGACCGCCGACAACTGAGGCCAGATCGGTCGACAGGGGTGCTCGTCGGGCGTAACGTCGAGACATGTCCACGACCCGATCATCGCCCGAAGAGGTCCGAGTGACGACGGCCGAGACCGCTCGCTCGATGACTCCGCAGAACGTTCCCGTCAACGCCGTATCAAACGCCCGGTGCCTTCGTCATCGTTGCGCCGTTCCCGGCCGTGACCGAGAGTGACGTCTCGGTGGAGCTCACCGAGGACGGCGTTCGATTCTGCGCCGAGCTCCGCAGTGCCGGGCCTCGCGAGTACACGATCCACGAGTGGGAGTACGGCGGCTACGAACGGTTCGTCGAGACCCCCGACGGCTTCGGCTCGGGAGTCGAGGCATCGCTCGCCAATGGCCAACTCGTCGTGCGAGTGCTCAGCGGTTCGTTCGGCGGCAACAAGACGATCCATCCAAGCCGTACCGAGCAAGTGCCCGCCGCCAACACCTGAGCTCGACAACCGGTGCCCGAGGTGGGACTCGAACCCACACGCCCTTTCGGACAACGGATTTTGAGTCCGTCGCGTCTGCCATTCCGCCACTCGGGCGAGTGACGCCGAGATCGTATCGGCGGAAGTGATCCAGTTCACGCCCCTTACCCGCCGGTAGCAAATAGAGGTCCACGGAAAGGGTCTAACGTGTCGGCATCATGCTTGCCTTCACGTTCCCTGGCCAGGGTTCTCAACGACCGGGCATGGGCAGGCCCTGGGTCGATCACGAAAGCTGGGAGCTCGTCGATGAGGCCTCCGATGTCGCCGATCGCGATGTCGGCAGACTCCTGCTCGACGCCGATGCCGAAGAGCTGAGAGACACTCGCCACGCGCAGCTGACGACCTTCGTCTCCAGTCTGATGGTGCTCGACGCGGCCGAACGTCTCGGCCTCGAGCCGAGCTTCTGTGCGGGTCACAGCCTCGGCGAATACACAGCGCTCACGGCAACCGGCGCGCTCGGTTTCGACGAGGGTGTTCGGCTGGTCTGCGAGCGAGCCGATGCCATGCATCAGGCCGGCATCGAGAACCCGGGCACGATGGCAGCGGTGTTGGGTCTCGACGATGATCAGGTCGAGGTGGCCTGTCGCCGCGCCGACAGCGACGTGTGGGTGGCCAACTTCAACGCGCCCGGACAGGTCGTCATCGCCGGTTCGCAAGAAGGCGTCACGGCTGCCGGCATCGTTGCGAAAGAGCTCGGCGCGAAGAAGGTCATGCCGTTGCAGGTCTCCGGCGCGTTCCACACGCCGTTCATGACTGCCGCCCGCGATCGCTTGCGCAAGGCCATCGCCGAGGCGAACCCACGCGACACCGAAGTGCCGGTGATCTCCAACGTCGATGCGCTCGCACACAACACAGGCGCAGAGTGGTCGAGCCTGTTGTCGGCGCAACTCAGCAGCCCCGTTCGATGGAAGCATTGCCTGCTCGCGCTGGAAGACAACGGTGTCACCGAGTTCGTCGAGCTGGGCCCGGGCGGTGTGCTGACCGGAATGGCCAAGCGCACGGTCGACGCGGCCAGGACGATCGCGGTGTCGACGCCCGAAGATCTCGAGAAGTTGCTCGAGTGGGTCAACGCCGGGTCCAAGCACAGCGCAGCACAGCTCGAAGGCGAGCATCTCTTCGCACACGAACGACTCGTCGTCAGCCCGGCGGCAGGCTTGTTCATCCCGATCGACGATCTGGCCGACGGCAGCCGACTGACGGTCGGCGACGTGCTCGGCCACGTCGGCGACACCGAAGTCCGATCACCGTTCGCGGGGATCTTGCAGAGCTACATTGCGGTCGAGGGCGAACGCGTGACAATGAGACAACCCATCGCATGGTTGAGGACAATCTGATATGCCAGCACTACCTTCCGGAGTCCGCGGTGCAGTGATCACGGGTTGGGGCTCGGCCCTCGGCCCGAAGACACTGACCAACAAGGACCTCGAGCAGATGATGGACACGTCCGACGAATGGATCGTCGAACGGACCGGCATTCGCGAGCGCCACGTCGGCGGCACCACGGTCGGGATGTCGACCGAAGCAGGCCGCGCAGCTCTCGACATGTCGGGCGTCGACATCTCCGAGATCGACGCGTTGGTGCTGGCAACGTGCACGCCCGACACGCAATGGGGCAACGCCGCCGCCGTGCAGAACGAGCTCGGTCTGCGGTGCGGTGCATTCGACGTCAACGCAGCGTGCTCCGGCTTCATGTACGGGCTCGTCACCGCTCACGGAATGATCGCGATGGGCGCCAAGAAGGTTCTCGTCATCGGCACCGATTCGCTGTCGCGGATCGTCGACTGGGACGACCGCAACACCGCGGTGCTCTTCGGCGACGGGTCCGGTGCCGTCGTGCTCGAAGCGGTCGAGGGTCCCGGCCAGTTGTTGGCCTGGGATCTCGACGCGGACGGTTCGTTGGGACGCCTCCTGTGGGCGGAGGTCGGCGGCTTCATCCACATGGAGGGCAAAGAGGTCTTCCGCCGCGCAGTGCGCATCATGGTCGACTCGGCGACGAAGTCGATGGAACCACGCCGGCGTCACCGCCGACGACATCTCGTTGGTCGTTCCCCATCAGGCCAACGTCCGCATCATCCAGGCCGCGTGCGAGCGTCTCGGGATCGACAACGAGCGCGCTGTGACGGTGCTCGACCGAACTGGCAACACCTCGTCGGCATCGGTGCCCTTGGCGCTTGCCGACGCGCTCGACACCGGCCGCGTCAAGGAAGGCGATCTGTTGCTGCTCGTCGGTTTCGGGGGTGGGATGACCGCCGCCAGTGCTGTCCTGCGCTGGGGTGGCGGGGCGCCCGCCGGCGGTCCTGCGTGAGCAGAGTCGTCCTGATAACCGGCGGATCACGAGGCATCGGGTTGGCGTGCGCGCAACGATTCGCCGCGCTCGGCGACCGGGTCGCCGTGACCTACAACTCCTCTCCCCCGCCCGAAGATCTGTTCGCCGTGGCATGCGACGTGACGTCGGCGGAATCGGTCGACGCAGCATTCAAAGCGGTCGAGGCCGAGTTCGGCCCGGTCGAGGTCCTCGTGTCGAACGCCGGCATCACCAAGGACGGCCTGCTGTTGCGGATGAGCGAGACCGACTTCGGCTCAGTCGATCGACGCCAACCTCACTGCGTCGTATCGCGTGGCCAAGCGGGCCACGCAGGGAATGCTGCGGGCCCGCGCCGGGCGAATCATCTTCATGTCGTCGGTGGTCGCCTTGCTCGGCTCTGCCGGGCAGGCCAACTACGCGGCCTCCAAGGCCGGGCTGGTCGGGTCTGGCGCGTTCGTTGGCGCGTGAACTGGGCTCGCGCAGCATCACGGTCAACGTGGTCGCTCCCGGCCCGGTCGAGACCGACATGACCGCGTCGCTCGGCGAGAAGCGGTTGGCCGAACTGACGGCGGCTGTTCCACTGGCTCGAATGGCATCGGCCGACGAGATCGCCGGAGTCGTCGCGTTCCTGGCGTCGTCCGACGCCGCCTACATCACCGGCGCAGTCATCCCTGTCGATGGCGGCCTGGGAATGGGTCACTAGACAGCATCGTCAGTCCAGAGGCACGGTCGCTAGCAGGTAGTCGTTAACATCGTCCGCATCACGAACACAAGGAGATAGTCGTGGATCAAGCATTGTTCGCCCGCTTCCGCAAATGCGCCGTCGAGGTGCTGTCGGTGTCGGAAGACCAAGTCGTGCCAGAGGCAAAGTTCGGCGACGACCTCGATGCCGACAGTCTCGACCTCGTCGAACTCGTCATGGCGCTCGAGGAGGAGTTCGGCGTCGAAGTCCCAGAGGAAGATCTCGAGGGCATCGAAACTGTCGGCCAGGCGTACGACCTGGTCGTCGGCAAGCTGTGATGAGGGTCTTGGGATGAAGGGTGCGGGCCGGCGCGTCGCCATCACCGGCTACGGCGTCGTCGCACCCTGCGGAATCGGTAAGAAGGCGTTCTGGGACGGCCTCAACGGGCCGGGCATCACCGACCACCGCAGCATCGAGATCGAGGACTGGGACCCACTCCCGTATTTCGACAATCCGAAAGAAGCGCGGCGCGCCGATCGTGTCGAGCAGATGGCACTCGCCGCCGCGGCCGAGGCGCTCGAGCACTCCGGACGACCGAACGTCGACTCCGACCGCATCGGAACGATCTTCGCCACCGGCGTCGGCGGCTTGCGATCGCACCGAGGATCAGATCGAAGTGATGCTGACGAAGGGCGACCGCCGCGTCTCCCCGTTCCTCGTGCCCATGATGATGCCGAACGCGGCCGGCGCGGCGATCTCGATGCGCTACGGGTTCCGCGGACCGAACGAGACCATCACCACCGCATGTGCGGCGTCGACCCATGCCATCGGCTACGCGGCGCGAATGATCGCGTGGGGCATGTGCGACGCGGTTGTCACCGGCGGCACCGAGTCCGCCGGATGCCACGTCGGTGTCGTCAGCTTCGGCAACATGACCGCGCTGTCGACCTCCGGCTCCAGCATGCCCTTCGACGCCGATCGCGACGGATTCGTGCTCGGCGAGGGCGCTGCCGTGTTGGTCCTCGAGGACTGGTCAGCAGCGGAGCGCCGCGGGCGCGACGATCGTCGGTGAGATCCTGGGCGCGGCCAGCAACGCCGACGCCCACCACATCACTGCGCCGGCGCCAGGTGGCACCGGGGCAATCGCCTGCATGCGCTCTGGCACTCGCCGACGCCGGGCTCGAGCCTGACGCCATCGGCCACATCAACGCTCACGGCACCTCCACCCCGCTCAACGACGCAGCCGAAGCTGCTGCCGTCACCGAGGTCTTCGGTGCCAACGCGGTACCGATCACATCGACAAAGGGCGTCACCGGGCACGCACTCGGTGCGGCCGGGGCGCTCGAAGCGGTCGCGGTGTTGCTGGCGATGGAGAACCGACTGATCCCCCCGACGGCGGGCACCACGAATGTCGACCCGGAGTTCTCGATCGACCTGGTGCTGGGTGCGGCCCGACCGTGGACGCCGGCTCCGACGATCTCGAACAACTTCGGTTTCGGCGGGCACAACGGAAGCATTGTCATCGGCCCTGTGGACTAGGCACGACGACATTGGGCGGTGCGCACGCCGACACCTCGGCCGCCTCACGGCGTCACCAGGCGGAGTTCAGGAGATCCATGGAGACGTCATTCGGAGGAAGTGGCCGGGCGAAGAGGTAGCCCTGAGCCTGATCGCAGCCGAGCTCTCGCAGCCGGCCGAGTTGATCGACCGTCTCGACGCCTTCGGCGATCGAGCGCAGCCCGAGGTTGGCGGCGAGGTCGACGACGGCGGAGACGATCCGCTCGTCCGACTGATCGCTCGCCGATGCCCTGCACGAAGGTCTGGTCGATCTTCACGAAGGTCAGCGGCAGCCGGCGCAGGTGGGTCAGCGATGCGTAGCCGGTGCCGAAGTCGTCGAGCCCGATCTGCACGCCGAGGTCGCGGATGCAGCTCGAGCTGTCGCAGGATGTCGGGGCGCAGATCGATGATCGCGGTCTCGGTCAGCTCGAGGTGCAGCGCAGCCGGGTCGAGGCCCGTGTCGTCCAGCATGGCTTCGACGACGGTCGCGCAGGTCGCCCGGCTCGAACTGGCGCGCCGACAGGTTGACGGCGATCGTCAGCGGACGGTCGCCGGCACCGTCGGTGCGCCCAGCGGCGCGCCTCCTCGCAGGCCATCTCCAGCACCTGCGCGCCGAGCGGCACGACCAGCCCGCTGTCCTCGGCGACGGAGATGAACGTCGAGCGGCGGCAGGATGGATCCGTCGTTCTCGGCGATCCGGGCGAGCGCCTCGAACCCGACGATGTCGCCCGCTGGCGAGGTCGATCGATCGGCTGGTAGTAGGCGATGACCCTGCGGTCGTCCAGCGCCGACTGCAGCATCTGCTGCGCTGTCGAGCGCTGCAGGACCTGCCGTCCGAGGGCGGCGTCGAACACCTCGACGCGGCCCCGCCGAGCGACTTGGCCTGATACATCGCCGTGTCGGCCTCGTTCAGCAGGATCTCGGCCGTGCCACGGCCGCCGATCGAGACCGAGATGCCGACGCTCGCGCCGCACCTGATCGTGCGTCGCCCGGACGGTGACTGAGCTCGGCGACGAGGCGATTGCCGATGTCGACGGCGTGCGGTCGGCTGTCGACGTCGGGCGCGAGCACGACGAACTCGTCGCCGCCGATGCGGGCGACCGTGTCCATCGGCCGCAGCGACGGCCGCAGCTGTCGGCGACCGTGCGCAGCACGGTGTCGCCGGCGGCGTGGCCGTGCGTGTCGTTGACCTGCTTGAAGCGGTCGAGGTCGACGAACAGCACGGCGGTGCACCGCCGCGAGCGCTTGGCGTGGGACAGCGCCTGGTCGATGCGGTCGACGAGCAGCGCGCGGTTGGGCAGCCCGGTCAGCGCGTCGTGGGTGGCCTGCATGGTCGAGCGCGGCCTGCGCGGCCTGCAGGTCGGCCATGCGCTCGGCCTGCGCCTCGGCCGAGCCGGGCGATCTCGCGGTCCTGCGCCTTCTGGGCGCTGAGGTCGGTGAAGGTCAGGCAGGTGAGGTCGTCGCCGTCGACGTCGAGCGGCGAGCATGCCGACCAGCACCGGCACGGTGTGGCCGTCGCCGTCGATGAGGTCGAACTCGACGGTCGCGCCGAGGCCGGCTGGGCCCACGGATCTCGTCGCAGCTCGAACGGGACGTCGCCGGCGACGAACATCGCCAGCGGCGAACCGACGATCGTCTCGCGGGCACGACGAGCAGCTCGGCGAGCCGCCGGTTGGCGTACAGGATCAGCCCGCTCGACGACAGCGTGGCCGCGCCGTCACGCATGTTCTCGACGAACATCCGGTACGGGCCGGTCGGCGGTCGAGAGCGTGAACACCCGCCGGCGTGCTCGCGCCGTCGGAGACGACGAAGGCGTCGACCTCGCCGGCGCCGATCGCGCGCAGCGTGTCCTCGGCCTCGGCCATCCGCACCAGCGCGTCGGCGAGCGGTCGTCGGCAACGTCCAGCGAGCTCGCCGAGGCGCTCCGGCAGCTCGACGAGCTTGGTGTCCGTGCGAACGCGGCCGGACGTCACCGACGAGTGGACTCCCGAGCGCGTCGGGCTGTGGACACGAGTCACGCGAGTCCTACCGAGTCCGGGGGCGTCGGACGACCGCGGCAGGTCGAGCGCGGCGAGGACCTTGTCGGTGTGCGACAGGTCGCCGACGACCCGGCGAATCGGGAGCGGCTGGCTCTTGACCAGCGTCGGCGTCGCCAACAGGTTGTTGCGTCAGCACGGCGCTCGGGTCCTCGTGGACGTCGACGACCGACGAGGTGGTAGCGGCCGGCGCAGGTGGGTCTCGCACAGGCGCCGGGCGTTGGCGATGGCCCGCGCCGAGAGATCCGACGCGCCGCTGACGAAGAGCGTCAGCTCGTAGACGGACTCACGCCGGCTCGACCTCGAACGCTCGACGATCGCGCTCGGTCGGCTCCGACCGCTACTCCGGACCCAGTCGCAGACCGACGAGCACGCGCTCGGTGTCGGAGAGGTCGCCGATGATCTTGCGCAGCGGCGCCGGCAGACGGCGGACGAGCGTCGGGAATGGCGAGGATGTCGTCGCTGCGGGCCAGCGTCGGGGTGCTCGACCAGGTCGATCGATCTCGATCTCGTAGCGCCCGGCGAGGTGCTCCTCGCACAGCTTCTTCAGGTTGGCGAAGGCGCGCAGCGACTTCGGCGACTGGCCGGCGACGTACAAGCGCAGGTGCCACATCGTCGTCTCCGTCTGCATCGGCGACTCGACGAGGTCCGCCGTTGTCATCGACGTACCCAGATCGCCGTCAGTTGTGAACATCGCCGATGCCGACCTCTGGTCGACGTCGGCGCCGCGCAGCCGGCCCTGCGCCGACGCGCTGGCCGGCTCGGTCCTCGACGCCGGTCGAGCCGTGGCTCAGCAGGCGCTCGACGATGTCGGCTTCGTCCTCGAACTCGCGCCACAGCGTCGCCGTCTGCGCCTCGACCGACTCGCCGCCGGCGCTCGAGGTTGACCCGGCGCTGCTCGAGGTCCTCCAGCCGCGCCGCGCCGTCGGCGCGCTCCTTGGCCTCCTGGGCCTGGCGGGCCGAGCCGGTGAGCACGCCCTGCGGGCCGACGTAGACGTCGGCCAGCTCGATGCCCGTGGTCGGTGAGCAGGAACTCGCGGATCTGGTTGGAGTGCGCCATGCCGCGCGACTTGAGCACGTACAGGACCCGGTTGTGCTCGCCGTTGCCCTCCATCGTCTTGACCAGCAGCCAGGTGTCGACGAGCGAGGCGATCTGCTGGTCGGCCTGAGGCCGGCTCCGGCGTCGTGGTCAGGCTCGTGAACAGCGCGGTGACGCCCCTGGCCTTCAGGAAGTCGACCTGGCGGGTCAGCATCGCCGACACGTCGGCGCCGGTGCCGATGCTGCAGCGAGGTCCGAGATCGGGTCCATCACCACGACGGCGGGATCGAACTCGCCGACGAACTTCTGCATGGCGAAGAGGTGCGCCTCGAGGCCGAGCAGGCTCGGGCGGAAGCAGTGGAACTGCAGCAGACCGGCGTCGACCCACTGCCGCAGGTCGATGCCGACCGACGACATGTTGCGGACGATCTCCGCCTCGCGACTCCTCGAAGGCGAAGTACATCGCCCGCTCGCCGCGACGCGCAGGTCGCGTCGCAGAACTGCGCCGCCAGCGTCGACTTGCCGGTGCCGGCGGTGCCGCTGACGAGGACCGTGCTGCCCTTGTAGAAGCCGCCGTCGCCGAGCATCGCGTCGAGGCGGGCGACGCCCGTCGACACCCGTCTCGGTCGACACGCTGTGGCGCAGGCCGAGCGAGGTGATCGGCAGGACCGAGATGCCGGACTCGCCGATCAGGAACGGGTACTCGTTGGTGCCGTGCAGCGAGCCGCGGTACTTGAGGATGCGCAGCCGGCGGGTCGAGGTCTGCTCGGTGACGCGGTGGTCGAGCACGATCACGCAGTCCGAGACGTACTCCTCGATGCCGTGAGCGGGTCAGCGTGCCGTCGCCGCGCTCGCCGGTGATCACCGCGGTGACGCCCGTTCCTTGAGCCAGGCGAACAGCCGGCGCAGCTCGGAGCGCAGGATCGCCGTGTTGGTGAACGCTCCGAACAGCGTCTCGATCGTGTCGATCACGACCCGCTTGGCGCCGACCTCGTCGATCGCCGCGCCGAGGCGCAGGAACAGCCCGTCGAGGTCCCAGTCGCCCGGTCTCCTCCATCTCGCCGTGCGACCACGGCGACGTGGTCGATGACGAGCTGGCCGTCGGCCTCGAGCTGGGCGAGGTCGAAGCCGAGCGACGCGACGTTGGCGATCGAGGTCGTCGACCGACTCCTCGAACGCGACGAACACGCCGGGCTCGTCGAACTCGGTGATGCCGCGGACGAGGAACTCCATCGCGAGCAGCGTCTTGCCGCAGCCGGCCGGGCCGCAGACGAGCGTCGGGCGGCCCCGCGGCAGCCCGCCGCCGGTCACCTCGTCGAGCCCGCTGATGCCGGTCGGCGTCTTCAACAACCCCGCCAACTTGGAGGACGCAGCATGTGGCCGCACCACTTCCGCGACGTCCACTTCCCTCGTAGCTGTCGACACAGACACCCGCTTTCGCTGAACTTGCGATGCCGCGGTGTTCTGGACGGGGCTTGTCGCCCCAGTGGGAGCAACTCGGATAAGGCGATGTCAGTTAACAGTGCCGGTGTGTCGAAGTCAACGTTATTGGTCGCGAATGAACCGTATGACACCCCCTTGTCATGATCACCACATGCACAAGCGCAACGTCACCCTTCAGCCCTCATCCCAACCGGCACACCAGCGTCCCGCTCGGTTCGTCATCTTCGACATCGACCGCCCCAACCTCGTGCACACCCGCCTCGACTGCCCCGATCACGTCGGGCTCGTCGACGTGGTCGATCAATGGTTCGGCGGTCCGTGCGACGATCCCGACGTCGTCGAGGAAGTTGCCTTTCGCCACGGATTGATCGCCGCGGCCGACCTCGTTCGCCGGGGCACGCCGTGCGAGCACTGCACCCTGGTGGCAGCGCCATTGTGGCTGGCCGCTGCGTGACGCCCGGTCAAGCGACGACGGTCAGGCGTCGACGAGCACGAACATCAATTCGCACTCGCAGGCCTTCTCGCCACGCAGCAGCGCGTGGCCGTGGCCCTTGCCGGCACGGGCCGACATGCGATCGAGGGCGACATGCAGTTCCAACGTGTCGCCGGGCCCGACCTGGCGACGGAAGCGAGCGCCGTCGAGACCACCGAACAGCGGCAGCTTGCCGGCGAACTTCGGGTCGGTCAGCACGGCGATGGCTCCGACCTGGGCGATCGCCTCGCACATCAGGACGCCCGGCAACGTCGGCCGTCCGGGGAAGTGACCCGGAAAGAACCATTCATCGCCGGTCAGCGACCACGTTCCGACCGCGCTGATTCCAGGCTCGAGGGCAATCAGCTGATCGACGAACAGGAATGGCGGACGGTGCGGGAGCACATCGGCCGGAGCCGGGAACGAGGTCATTCGGCGAGCGCTTCCAGCAGTTTCGTGGGTGTGTCCTTCGGGCTGATCTTGTACCAGGCGTTGCGCACCTTGCCATCGGCACCGATCAGGAACGCGGAGCGGACGATGCCCATGTACGTCTTGCCGTAGTTCTTCTTCTCCTGCCACACGTCGTAGGCCTCGGCGACGGAATGGTCGAGATCCGACAACAGGTCGAAGTTCAGTGAGTACTTGTCGCGGAACTTGGCCAGCGCTGCCGGCTTGTCGGGGCTGATGCCGAGGATCACGGTGTCGCCGACCTGGTCGTGGATATCACGCAACGCGCACGCCTGTGTTGTGCATCCGGGCGTGTCGGCACGTGGGTAGAAGTAGACGAGCACGTCGTGGCCACGCAACGCGGCCAATGTCTGCTCTTCGTTGTTCTGGTTCGTCAAGGCGAACTTCGGTGCTGGTCGACCGGCAGTGAGCATGAGGCGATGCTAGCGATCAGACCAGGCGTCGATGGCCACGGACGGTGCCCTAAAGATTCCTACAACTTCTGCTCAAGCAAGTTGCAAGCCTGGTCACGCACTGTGATATCTTGACGACCACTCGGCGGAGCCGCAGCCGACGGAACACAAAGGAATACAGATGCGTCGTCCCATCGTCGTCCCTTACTGAGCCTTACCTCGAGACCCTCCCGTCCAGATAGTCGACGGACGAAGAACGAATTCCAAGCGAACGAGCCGCTTCGGCGGCTCGTTTGCGACGAGCTACGGCAGCCGCTCAGTCCGAGCGCCGCATTCCGTGGCCAAAGAACCCACCACGCGGTCGGGCATGAGCGTGGTAGTGGTTGGGAATCGACCGCATGTTGTCGTCGATGTAGTAGCCGTCGAAGCGATAGGACGCCCGCACGACGGCACCGAGCAATTCACACATTGCTTCGCGTACTTTCGTCGGGGGTGCAGGATCGTGTTGTTTCCAGACGACCATCGGCACATAGCACTGCTCGCACTCGGCGATCCAGCACGTCTCGTCCTCGTAGAACCATTCGGTCATTCGCGCCGCTTCACACAGCTCGCACGACTCAGGCATCGATTGCTGCTCTGACCTCGGCGATGTAGTCACCTGCCGCATCGGGTCCGTCGTCCAGAATGCGCCGAATCACGGACGCGCCCATGATCACACCGTCGGCCACCTCGACTGCTTGGCGCGCCTGCTCGGCGTTCGACACGCCGACGCCGATCAGCACCGGCACGTCGGTGATGGCCTTCAGACGCCGGGCGAGCGAGGCCGCCGTGGTGGCCAACTCGTTGCGCTCTCCAGTGACGCCGAGCAGGCCGACCGAATACAGGAATCCTCGGGCCCGCGCCGCGATCAACGGCAACCGCTCGTCGGGCGCGGTGGGTGCGGCGAACATCACCGTCTCGATGCCCGCAGCATCGGCCGCCTCGCACCACGGTCCGGATTCCTCGAGTGGCAGATCCGGCACGAGGGAGGCGGAAATCCCTGCTGCGAGCAACTGGTGTGCGAACCGTTCGTGGCCGGCGTGGTGGACCGTGTTGTAGTAGCACATCACCGACAGCGGGATCCCGACGTCGAGCTCGCGAGCCTGGTCGAGGATCGACACGGGCGTCGCGCCGGCCTCGAGTGCCATTTGTGATGCCTGCTGGATGACAGGGCCATCCATCACCGGATCGGAGAACGGCAGCCCGATCTCTATCGCGTCGGCCCCCGACGCGGCGACCGCACGCACGGCCTCTTGCCAGCCGGGCAGACCGCCCGTGACGTACGGGACCAGCAACTTGCGGCCTGCAGCGCGCTGCCGGCGCAGCGCCGTCTCGAGGGGTCCGAACTCGTGCGCTGCAGTCATCGGGCCAGGATGTCCATCATCTGAGCGACGTCCTTGTCGCCGCGACCCGACAGGTTCATCAGCACGGTCGATCCCTGCATGTTGGGAGCTTCTCGGGCGATCCAGGCGAGCGCATGGGCACATTCGAGTGCCGGGATGATGCCCTCGGCACGGGCAAGCAATTGAAACGCCTCGATGACTTCGGCATCGGTGACCGAGGGGTACTCGGCGCGACCGATCGAGGCGAGGTAGCTGTGCTCGGGCCCGACACCGGGATAGTCGAGACCGGCGGAGATCGACTCCGCCTCGAGCACCTGCCCGTACTCGTCCTGCATCAGATAGCTGCGCATGCCGTGGACCACGCCAGGCTGACCGCGCCCGACCGCGGCTCCGCCGGCAGGCTCGACACCGACGAGCCGGGTTCGATCGTCGACGAACCCGGAGAAGATGCCGATGGCATTCGATCCCCCGCCGACGCACGCCACGACCACGTCGGGCACGTCGCCGAACAACTCTGCGCATTGTTGCTTGGCCTCGTCGCCGACGACCCGATGGAACTCGCGGACCATCCACGGGTACGGGTGAGGGCCCATCACCGAGCCGAGGCAGTAGTGCGTCGTCTCGACCGATGCGACCCAGTCGCGCATCGCTTCGTTGACGGCGTCCTTCAGGGTTCGGCTGCCGCTCTGCACAGCCTCGACCTCGGACCCGAGCAGCTTCATGCGGAACACGTTCAATGCCTGGCGCTCGACATCGACAGCACCCATGTAGACCTTGCACTCCATTCCCAGCAGCGCCGCCGCGGTCGCGCTGGCGACACCGTGCTGGCCGGCGCCGGTCTCGGCGACGAGGCGCTTCTTCCCCATCCGCTTCGCCAGCAACGCCTGCCCGAGCACGTTGTTGATCTTGTGGGAGCCGGTGTGGTTCAGGTCCTCGCGCTTCAGGATCAGGCGAATGCCGAGCTGCTCGCTGAGGTTGGCACATTCGGTCAGGATCGAAGGCCGACCCGCGTACTGGCGCAGCTGGTAGTCGAGATCGGCACGGAAACCAGGGTCGGCCCAGGCATCGCGAAACGCGGACTCCAACTCCTGGCATGCGGGCACCAGCGTCTCGGGTACGAAACGACCACCGAATTCGCCGAAACGTCCAGTGGCCGATGGTTCTGCCATCAGCGACATCATCTACTCCTCGTCATCGGCCCAGTCGTAGGGCATCGAGTCGGGCCCGAGATGCTGCAAGGGCGCAGCGGCACGAGCACGTTCGATGAACAGCTTGACCTTCATCGGATCCTTGCGGCCCGGCGATTTCTCGACACCGGTCGACACGTCGACACCCCACGGCTGCACCTTGCGCACGGCCGTCGCAACATTGTCGGGATCGAGACCACCGGCCAGGATCAGCCGCGGGCCTTCGGGCACTTCTCCGAGCAGCGACCAGTCGAACAGCTCGCCGGATCCGGGGTTGGGTGCGTCGACCATGATCAGGTCGGTTCCGAAGTCCTTGATCCGGCGTGCGTCGGGTGATCCGGCGACCACCGCCTTGATGACCCACCGAATCTGCTCGGCAACTTCGGCCACCATCGCCGGCGACTCGTGACCATGCAGCTGTGCGGCCTTCAGGCCCGCACGGTTGACGGTCTCGATCACCCGGCTCGGCAATTCGTCGCGGAACACGCCGACGGTGAGGATCTCGGGCGGCAGGCGGCGGGTGATGTTGAACACTTGCTGGGCAGCGATCTGGCGCGTCGACGGAGCGAAGATGAACCCGACAGCATCTGCACCCATGGCAACGGCGAAGAGGGCATCGTCCTCATTCGTGATACCGCAGATCTTGACGAACATCACCGTTCCTCGGCTGGAGCCAAACGCACTGGCCAAACGTACCGGGCGCAGGCGGTATCGGGTGTGATCGATTTCGAGCTAGGGCACGCGTAGTTCGGCCATCGCCGCGGTCGGGATCGATCGACGTGACGAGCGATTCGCCGACCAGCACGGCGTCGTAGCCCGCTCGGCGAAGGCTCTGCGCATCGCTGCGATCACGCACGCCGCTCTCGGCGACCCGCAGGATCGTGTCGGGAATCAGCCGCGGCCATGCGCACCGCACGTTCATGATCGACCTGGAACGTCAGGAGATCGCGTTGATTGACGCCGATGATGGTCGCGCCGACCTGCAAGGCCAGTTCCAGCTCGATTTCGTCGTGGATCTCGACGAGCACATCGAGACCGATGCTCGTCGCCAACTCGTGGAATTTCAACAGCTCGCTGTGCTCGAGTGCCGCAGCAATCAACAGCACGCAGTCGGCACCCATGATCCGGGTGTCGAGCACGTCGCGCTCGCTGACCGTGAAGTCCTTGCGCAGCACCGGCAGCGAACATGCCAGTGCGAGCCGATTGCAGGTCGTCGACCGATCCGCCGAAGTGTGGGCCGTCGGTCAGCACCGAGAGGCAGCTCGCGCCGCCCGACTCGTAGGCCTGCGCAACCACCGCCGGATCGAGGTCGGCGAACAGGTCGCCCTTCGACGGTGAACGCCGTTTGATCTCGCCGATGACCGCAAGTCGTGCTCTGGCCGCGGAGTGCATCGCCGAAGCCGCGCGCCGGCGGCATCCGCGTGGCTTCGGCATCGAGGTCGTCGACCGATCGATGATCGGACGCGGCGATCGTGCGGTGATGCTCGAGGATGCGATCGAGGTAGGTGGCCACTTCAGAAGCCCAATCGTGCGCCGACCTCTGTCAGCAAGGTGTCGATCGGTACTCGGACCTGTTCGGTCGTGTCGCGATCACGGATCGTTACCGCGCCATCGTCGAGCGAGTCGAAGTCGACGGTGACGCACAACGGCGTGCCGACTTCGTCCTGGCGCCGGTAGCGGCGACCGATCGCCTGCGTCTCGTCGTAGTCGACCATGTAGCGGTCGCTCAGCAGCTTGCGAACCTCGTGGGCCAGTGGTGTCAGCGTGTCCTTCTTCGACAGCGGCAGGACCGCGACCTTGTACGGCGCGAGGCGCGGGTGCAAGCGCAGAACGGTGCGCGGTCTCGTCGTTGATGACGTCCTCGTCGTACGCGGCGAGCAGGAAGATGGCGAACAACCGCGTGACACCGACGGCCGGCTCGATGACGAACGGCTTGTACCGCTCGTTGGTCGCCTGATCGAAGTAGTCGAGCTTCTCCCCCGAGTGCTTCGAGTGCTGGGTCAGGTCGTAGTCGGTGCGTTGGGCGATGCCTTCGGCCTCGTCCCAGCCCCAAGGAAACAGGAACTCGACGTCGGAGGTGCCGGTCGAATAGTGCGAGAGCTCGTCGGCATCGTGGGCACGGAGGCGCAACAACTCTGTCGGCACGCCGAGGTCCAGGTACCAGTTCATCCGCTGGTTGCACCAGTACTCGTACCACTTCTCGCTGTCGGCCGGCGGCACGAAGTACTCCATCTCCATCTGCTCGAACTCGCGCGTGCGGAAGATCCAGTTCTGCGGAGTGATCTCGTTGCGGAAGCTCTTACCGACCTGGGCGATGCCGAACGGAGGCTTGCGACGCGTCGAGTTGAGCACGTTGCTGAAGTTGATGAACATGCCCTGCGCGGTCTCCGGGCCGCAGGTAGGCCACGGCGCCGGCGTCCTCCACGGGACCGGCGTGGGTCTTGAACATCAAGTTGAACTGGCGTGGCTCGGTGAACGTGCCGGTCTTGCCGCAGCTCGGGCAGGTGTTGGGATCGTCGAGCTTGTCGAGGCGAAAGCGGTTCTTGCAGTTGGTGCAGTCGACCAACGGATCGGTGAAGTTGGCGAGGTGACCGCTGGCCTCCCACACCTGAGGCGGGCCGAGGATCGCGGCATCGATCAGCACCACGTCGTCGCGCAGCTGCACCATCGAACGGATCCACGCGTCGCGGATGTTGCGAAGCATGCAGCGCACCGAGCGGTCCGTAGTCGTAGGTGCTGCGGAAGCCGCCGTAGATCTCGGCAGACGGGTACACATAGCCGCGGCGTTTGCAGAGGTTGACAACTTGGTCGAGATCGGTTGCAGGCATACCCGTGCAAGGCTACGAGCGCTGCTGGGACTCCCGCGAATGAGTTGCGTAACCTGCCAAGATTCGTGGGCACAGCGGTGTGCCTTTCACAGGGGGAACGATGAACGTTGGACGAGTGACGGCGCTGGCCGTCGTGGCGGTCGTTGCATGCGCGAGCTGTAGCTCGGACGGCAACTCGTCCGGCACCACCACCGCGTCGACTGCGGCCGCGACCTCGACGACCGTGGCGGCGTCCACCACCGTCGCCGCCCCGACCACGACGACCACAGCAGTTCCCGCAACCGACGCCGCCGACGACGCTCGCGCCGACCACCGTGCCGGCGACGACATCACCCGCATCGACGGCGTGCCCGACCGGCACGACCATCCCGTCGGCCGCGACCAATCTCGTCGCGATCAACGGAGACATCGACGGCGACACGCTCAACGATGTCGTCACCTCCTACTCACTCGACGGCGTGCCCCACGTTCACGCCACGTTGGCGACCGGTGGTAACAGCGACGCCGAGGTGCCCATCGGCAACGCCGACACGGTGTCGATTCAGTTCATGGACTTCGACCACTCGCTCGGAGCCGCGGTTCCGCCTCCCGTCGCGGTGCTCGCGATCGGAGCCGACCAAGGCCGGAACCGCGGTCGGGGCCTTCCTGACTCTGACGCCGCAGTACTGCATTCGCGTGCTGGCACAACAACACCACCGACGACACGCTGTTCACGTTCAGGATCTCGGCCGAGGAGCCGTTCCAGGGTTTGCAGTGTGACGGCGCCGCCGGGTCCATCAATCACAGCCTCACCACGGCACAGCAGAATGCCGACGGGACGTGGGCCACCACGATCCAGCCGTTCGGGCACGACTTCACGACGGTGGAGTTGCACGACGTGCAGGATCAGACGGTGCCCGACGACCCCGACATCCAGCACCAGTACGGCGACCTGACCAGCTGCGGCATCACCCTCTTCCCCTGAGCCCTAGGTGCCTCCGGAGGCGACCGCAAGCAGCGCCCGGGCGTGGGTCTGGACGTCGGCGGGCGTGAGCACGTCGGGCAGTTCGACGAGGATCGAGCTACTGCCAAGAGCGTCGTCGATCGGACACCACATGAATCCCTTCGCGCAATCGCCGCTGCGCTTCAACGAGCCGAGGCCGGTCATCTCCTGATAGTCCCGCGCCGGCCCATACGACGCGCCGGAACCGCCGACCCATCCGTAGTTCTGGTGATACCAGACCGTCAACACCGGACGGACGTCGAGGGCGAAGTCGTACATGGCCTTCTGTTCAGGCTGGTTGACTGCGTGCCTGTTGGGGTCGGCCCCGTTGGCCAGAAAGCGAGTGTCGGCCGCGAGGCCGTCGGGGTTCATGGTCGGCACGACCCACAGCGTGACCTCATCAGGCAACGGCAGAGAGTCGCACGCGTAGCAACACGCGGAGACCACCCTCTTCGTCGCCGTGGGTCTGACCAACGACCATCACAGTCCTCGGTCCGTCGCCGTATCGCATCGCCATGATCGGAGCTCCGTTCGCCGATGTGCCGATCCGGCGCACCTCGTCGGGCACTGATGCCGACGAGGCGTCGGCATCGATGCCCAAGTACTCGAGCAACTCCTCGTCGGGCACGCCGGTGACGGGAAGTCCGGCGTCGAGTTGGACCACAGCTGTCGCCCGTTCAACAGCGCGCTCGCGGTCGTCGTTCGACTCGCTCGTGACGTCGAACCCGAGCGAGTCGAGCTTCGAAGTCAGGCATGACGTCGAGTCGACGCAATCGAGGTCGTCGATGCCAGGTCGTGGTGCGCCACGGCGACCGTTGATCGGGTTCGTCAGCGTGTCCAGTGAAGCTGCGCTCGTCGGCACGATCACGTCGGGTGGCACCGACGTCATCGAGATGTCCGCGAGCGTCTCGCGATCCACCACCACGGGTGCGACGGTCGACGTTGTCGTCGGATCGGTGAGAGGGGGTGTCGACGCAGCGGTCGTGGTCACGGCGGCAGTTGTCGTCGCCGCACCTGTGGTGACCGCGACCGGCGACGATGTCGAGACGATCGGTGGCAACGACCGCGTTACCGATGGCGACGCCGAGTCGGAACTGCACGATGCTGCCAACACAGCCACGACGAACAGTCCCGCGCCCAAGGACATCTGCGATTTGACTGCCCGGCTCACCACCGGCACGGTACTGCGGCCAGCTCGCCGCCGGTCGTCGTGCGTCAGAGGGCCGACGCGGCGCGCACCACGAGGTCGCTCATCACGTCGACGGAGAGCCAATCGCTGTTGAGCGCCAAGTCGTAGTGAGTGGGTAGCTCGTCGGCCACGCTGTAGAACGTTCGCAGGTACCCCGCACGCCGCGCGTCGCTGTCGGCAACCGCCTTCGCGGCCTTCTTGGCGTCGACCGAGTCGTGTGCAGCGATCCGCCCGGCGCGGGTTTCGGGCGATGCCGTCACGAGAACACGCAATACATCGGCGCCTCCCGAAAGTGCGTACGAGGCAGCGTGCGACACGATGACCACGTCGCCGCGATCTGCAGTCTCGTGAATCGACTTGCGGATCAACGCTCTCAACGACTTCGGGTCATTCGCACCGCTGAGGTCCATCGCGCCGGCACCGGAGGAGGTCATCAAGCCGGCGGCGCCGCCTGCGGACAGCGAGATTTCTGGTCAAGCGATCGATGACCTTGGTCCGTCGCTCGGTATCGGCGAGCTCCTCGACGGAAACACCGCTCGATTCCGCCGCCTGCTGCACGATCTCCTCATCGACCAGTCGAAAGCCCAACCCATCGGCAACCATTCGACCGACGTCGCTGCCGCCTGCGCCGAGAAGTCGTGAGATGCAGATCACCCGTCGAGACATTGGCGAAACGTATGCCCGCGTGCGCTCAGCTGTCCATTCGTTCGAACATCGCCACCGTTCGCAGACGACGCTCGATGTGGTGCTCCATCGCGCGGGTTGCGTGCGCGGCGACCTCGTGGGTGGCCGACGACATCGGCACCGACAGGGCATCGTTGAGACGACCGCCCAAGACCATGCGCATCAGTTCGAGAGCCCCTTCGCTGAGGGGCGCGCCCGTGCGACAGTTGCGGCACAGCGCGCCACCCTGGTCCATGTCGAACGCCACGAGCGGGCCCGGCTCGCCGCATCGGGCGCACTCGTCGAGCAGCGGCGTGATGCCTTCGGCCGCGAGCAGCTTCCAGTAGAACGACGGGACCACCAACGGACCGGACCGTCGGGCGACGGTGCGCAACGCGCCGACGAGCATGCGGTAGAGATGCGGCGCGGGATCGCGCTCGAGCGCCAGCTGATCGACCGCCTCGAGCATGGCGATGCCGTTGGTCATGTGGTCGAGGTCGGCGACCATCGGCGCGAGCGTCTCGATCGATTCGGCCTGGCTGACGATGTCGAGATCGCTGCGGCCGTGGACGAGCAGAAGTTGCACATGGCTCATCGGCTCGAGGCGGGCGCCGAACTTCGACTTCGTCTTGCGAACACCCTTCGCGACGGCACGGACCTTGCCGTGGTGCTCGGTCATCAGCACGACGATGCGGTCGGCCTCGGCGAGCTTGTAGGTGCGCAACACCACTGCCGGTGTCGCGGTAGACGGGAGAGGCCATCAGTCGAGCCCTCCGAACCGTCGATGGCGGCCGGCGAATTCGGCTGACGGCACGCTTCGAGGTCGTCGCCGTGCAGATCGATCCAGTCCGATCGAGATAGACGAGCTCGCAGTACGCCAGTTCCCACACCAGCGTCGATGGCAGGTCGGTGTCGGGGCCGACGATGATCGCCAGATCGGGGTCGCACGGCGCTGGAGCGTTGACGATCTCGGCCAGGTTGGCGTCGGTGATCGGCCTCCCGTCGCGACGCAGCACGTTGACGGCGGCGATCAGTCGTTGCCGACCGTCGGTCTGCGGATCGACCACACCGGTGCATCGGCCGACTCGCGTGACGGACGCCGGCGTTCCGCCGTGTGGCGGCTCGACGCGGTCGAGCGGGCGCATCGTCAACCACTCCGCCCCGGCGTGCTCGGCAGCCTTCACGAGCTCGAGGATCCGCTCCCGCCAGCCCGACTCGCCGAGCGAGTTCCACTCGGCCAGAGTGCCCCCGACGATCACCACGTGGCGCAGCTCGACAGGCGTATCGACGGCGCGACTCATACGGCTCATCATCCCACGCGTGGCCACGATGTGACGGCCATCGGGGCATTGCTGCTGGCTATGGTTGGCGGCCTGTGCACGATGCTGCCGAACGACCACTTCACGTCGCCTGCATCATGGATGGCAACGGCCGTTGGGCACGCCGGCGCAACCTGCCACGAACCGCCGGGCACACCGAGGGCGAGGAGAACTTGGCCGCAGTCGTGCGCCTCGCGGTCAAGCGCAACATCGGCTGGCTCACCGTGTTCGGCTTCTCGACGGAGAACTGGGTTCGCCCACCGCGTCGAGGTTCGCCACATCCTCGGCCTGCACAAGAAGCTGTTCGGACGTGTCGCCGAGCTCAACGATCTCAACGTCCGCGTGCAATGGATCGGACGACCGTTCGATGGCCCCGATGCCCGCACACCGCGCTATGTCCAGAAGGCAATCGAGAAGGCGATTGCCGACACTGCGAGCAACACGGGAATGGTGCTGACAGTCGCGTTCGACTACGGCAGCCGCGCCGAGATCGTGCACGCGGCCGACGAGGCGTCGAAGCAGGCAGCCGCGCAAGGTCGAGCGTTGGTCACGGCCGCCGACCTCGACGCGCACATGTACTTGCCCGAGCTGCCGCCCATCGACGTCGTGGTTCGCACGTCGGGCGAGCAGCGCATCTCCAACTTCATGCTCTGGCAGTCGGCGGGCGCACCCGTCTACTTCACCGAACAGACCTGGCCGGATTTCGGCGCGGACGAGCTCGACGAAGCCATCGCCGTCGCCCGACGCTGACAGGCGACCTGTCGACTTCGGTCGCCTCAGCGATTACTGTTTCACGCAAGCGAAACGCCGCGGCTCGACGTTCTCGCCCAGGTGCGTCAGCCCCAGACCACGCGGCTGAGCGTACCGATGCGGACGTGACGCCTGTCGCTAGGGTCGACTCCATGTCCGCCGATCGCCTTCATGCTGCCTTGGCCAAGGTGACCGCGGCACTGCCGAAGGCGGAGGATCGACCGGGCCAGCAGCAGATGGCGGCCGCAGTCGACGACGCGATCGCGCACGGCAAGCACCTCATCGTGCAGGCCGGCACAGGCACCGGCAAGACCCTCGGCTACCTCGTCCCGGCAGTGCTCAGGGGGAAGCGAATCGTCGTCGCCACCGCGACAAAGGCGTTGCAGGATCAGCTGGCCGCGAAGGACCTGCCGTTCCTGGAGGCACACCTCGGCCGGGCGTTCGAGTGGGCTGTGCTGAAGGGGCGGAGCAACTACATCTGCATGCAGCGCGTGCGCGAGCTGCAGGCGTCTGCTGGTCAGGGACAGCTCGAGATCGAGGACTTTGCAGCGACGACCAAGGTCGAGATCAAGCGGCTCAGCGAGTGGTCGCGGCACCACCAAGACCGGTGATCAGGCCGACCTCGACTGGTCGCCGGACGATCGTTCGTGGCAAGCCGTCAGTGTCGGCAGCGACGAGTGCCCCGGCGGGACGAAGTGCCCGATGGGTGCGGTGTGCTTCGCCGAGCTGGCGCGTGCTCGGGCCGCGGTGGCCGACGTGGTCGTGGTCAACCTGCACCTCTACGGCCTGAACGTGGCCAGTGGAAACATGTTGCTGCCGGAGCACGAAGTGGTGGTGATCGACGAGGCGCACCAGCTCGAAGACATCATGAGCGACACCGTCGGCGTACAGATCAGCCCGGGTCGTTTCACCGGTCTCGCCGCCATCGTGCGCAGGGTGATCGACGATCCCGAGATCGTCGGCGGGCTTGCAGAAGCGGCGCCCGCCATCCGCGAGGCCTTGCGACCATTCACCGGTCAGCGTCTCAGCACTCCATTTCCAGCCGCCATCCAGGACGTGCTCGTCGATGCCCGCGGTCGAATCGAAAAGGCACAGTCGGCTCTGCGGGCGATCAACACCGATGTGCCCGAGGCGCAACAGCGCAAACTGCGCGCCCAGCAAGTGGCGACTCGAGTGCAGGAGCAGATCGACCTCTCGCTGGGCGCCCACCAGGGATACGTGGCGTTCGTCTCCGGCAGCCCCGATCACGCACGACTCGAAATTGCACCGCTCGACGTCGGCCCGGTCCTGTCGACGGGAATCTGGACGAAGCGAACGGCGATCCTCACCAGCGCGACGTTGCCTGCGACGCTCGCGCACCGAGTCGGGATCCCGGACGGTTCGTACACGCAGATCGATGTCGGCAGCCCGTTCGACTACGGCACCAACGCGTTGCTGTACTGCGCGCTGCATCTGCCCGACCCTCGCTCGCCGCAGTTCGCGGGCTGCCGTCCACGACGAGCTGGTGGCCCTGATCACGGCGGCCGGCGGTCGCACGCTGGCGCTCTTCACCAGTTGGAAGGCGATGGACGCGGCAGCGGCAGCAGTGAAGGAACGTGTCGACGTGAAGGTCCTGACGCAACGCGACTTCCCGAAGACGGCGTTGGTCAAAGCGTTCACCGACGACGAGTCGTCGTGTCTGTTCGCGACGGCCGGCTTCTTCCAGGGTGTCGACATCCCAGGGCGAACCCTTTCGCTCGTCACCATCGATCGCATCCCGTTCCCTCGGCCCGACGACCCGCTGCTGACGGCGCGCCGCGAACTGCTCGGCGCCGCGGCGTTCGGTGAGATCGACTTGCCGCGGGCGGCGATGTTGTTGGCCCAGGCAACGGGCAGGTTGATTCGAAACGCCTCCGATCGCGGCGTCGTCGCAGTGTTCGATCCACGACTCGGCAAGGCCAGCTATCGGTGGCAGGTCGTGAGTGCCCTCCCGCCGATGAAGCGGACTCGCGAGCGCAGCGAGGTCGAGGCATTCCTCCGGGAGATCACGAGCTAGGTTCCCCCGACGTGGGGCAACTCGTCAGCAACGCAATCGTCGAGCGGGATCGCCACCATCACGCTCGATTCTCCGTCCAATCGCAATGCTCTTTCGCAGCAACTGCTCGCAGACCTGCACGCTGCGCTCGACGATGCCGAACGCGAGCATGCTCGAGTCATCGTGCTGACGCACACGCCGCCGGTCTTCTGCGCCGGCGCGGACCTGAAGGAACGCGCCGCCGGCATCGTCGACTCGACCTCGTTCGTGCAGGCGATCGATCGCCTCGGCACTATCGCCGCGCCGGTGATCGCCGCAATCGACGGCCCGGTACGTGCCGGTGGAATCGGGATCATGGCGGCCTGCGACCTCGTCGTGGTCAACCCGTCGATCACCTTCGCCTTCACCGAGGTCCGCATCGGCGTGGCACCGGCCATCATCACGGCGCCGATCCTGGCGCGGTGCGGTTGGTCGAAGTTGGCTGCTCCCTACCTCACCGGCGAGGTGTTCGACGCGGCAAGAGCACTCGACATCGGTCTGGTCACCCATGTCGTGGACGACGTCCAGGCCGCGGTCGACGATCTGTGCCGGGATCTGTTGCTCGGTGGCCCGAACGCGCTCGCCGCAACCAAAGCACTCCTGCGTCGACCGCACTCCATCGACGAGCTCCAAGCGCTGTCGGAATCGCTGTTCACCAGCGACGAAGGTCGCGAAGGAATGGCCGCCCTCAGGGAAAAGAGATTGCCAATTTGGGCACGAGCCTAAGGTCGGGCGCCGGAGGTGGCCCGTCAGGGCCGATTCCGGCACCGGGCTTACTTAGGGCAATAGTCGGTAGCCGATGCCTCGGGCGGTGACGATGAGCTTCGGCTCGTCGGGTTGGTCTTCGATCTTCACTCGCAGGCGGCGTACATGGGCATCGACCAGCCGGCTGTCGCCGAGGTACTCGTACCCCCACACCCGTTCCAGCAGCTGATCGCGCGACAGCACCATGCCGACGTGGTCGGCGAACTCGCACAGCAGGCGGAACTCCGTCTTGGTCAGGCTCAGCTCGCGCCCGCCTTTCAACGCGATGCCCTGCTCGCGGCGCAACTCGACGTCGCCGAAGCGACTCGCCGGCGCCAGCGAGGGAAGATCGTGCAGGTGCACGCGGCGCAAGGCAGCGCGAATCCGGGCCGCCAACTCCTTCGGTACGACCGGTTTCGTGACGTAGTCGTCGGCACCTGCCTCCAACCCGGCGACCAGGTCGTACGTATCCGCCTGTGCCGTGACGATGATGATGGGCACGATGCTGGTGGCCCGGAGATTTCGACATACCTCGAAACCGCTCATATCAGGTAACCGAAGATCGAGTAACACCAGGTCAGGCTCTCGCTCGGCAAAAGCAGCGAGTCCTGACCTGCCATCTTCGGCTTCGCGAACCTCGTAGCCCTCGTCTTCGAGGGCCAGGCTCAACGCCAGCCGAATGGCATCGTCATCTTCGATGAACAACAAGGAATGCACTTCAAGAACCTACTCGCTGTGGTCATTCTGTTACAGAAAACGCACACTCGCCGCGTTGTCCTGTCACAAAGGTACGTCAACATAGCCACTGTTCACGCTGCCCCGGTGGGGTACCTACCTCCCCCTGGTACTCCACCGGCAGCGCGAAAAGCGGTTGAGCGCAACAAGTGCGGGCAGCACACCTTCTCGAGTCTGATCGACCCGAGCCAGATCACATTCCAAGGTGAGTCCCTTCGTAGGAGGCCGCAAGTGTTGACACCGATCCTGACTGCGCACACCGACACCTTCCGTCATTTCACGATGATCAGCGTGTCCGGGCCCATCATCAACCGCGAGCAAGCGATGTCCATCCGCAGCACGTGCCTCATCGGGCCGCAATCCTACGGCTTGGTCATCAACCTGTCGGGCGTGTCGCTGCTTGCCGAAGTCGGTGTCGAGGCGCTGCGCGACGTCGCTCGCATCTGTGCCGATCGCGGCCAACAACTCGTCTTCGTCTGCGCCGAATTGATGCTGCGCAGCGAACTGATCCTTGCTGATCTCGACACGCTCGCTCCGGTGCTGCAAAGCGAAGAGCAAGCTGTACCGCTGGTCAGCGTCGCCGCCTGAGTTCACCCGCCACCGCAGGGCGGCTACAGATCGGGCACACTGTGCCCGTGGCCGATCGACAACGACGCTCTCTACGTCTTCGCACTCGCGTCACGTTGTTCTTCAGTTTGACCGCGCTCGTCGCCAGTCTTGCGTTGGCGGTCGTCACGTATGGAGTGGCTCGCAGCTTCCTCGTCCAGCAGCGCTCCGATGTCATCCTCACTCAAGCCGTCGCCAACGCAACCTCGGTTCGGACCAGCCTCCTGCAACAGAATCCGGCACAGACCGACTCTCAGGTGGGTGCCCTGATCCGGAGCCTGAAAGGCAGTAGCGAGGGCTTCGCATTGCTCGTCGTCGACGGCAAGGACCCGCTGCCGTCCAACGCCGCGTTTCCACGAACTGCCTATCCGCCGGACCTCATGACCTACGTGGACCGCGGTGGTCAGCGCGACGCAGCGGTTCAACGTCGACGGGGAGCCCTACATGGCAGTCGGGCTCAGTATTCCGGCCGCGCACGCTCAGTACTTCGAGGCCATTCCGCTCCGCGACACCGACCGCGCTCTCCGCGCAATCGGGACCGCACTTGCGATCGGTGCGGCCGTGACGATTCTCTTTGCGGGCGCGCTCGGCTGGTCGACCAGCCGGCGATTGCTGCGACCGATCTCGCGTGTCGCCACGACAGCGGGCGAAATCGCATCGGGTGGGTTCGACGCCCGCATGGCGCCCGAAGCGGATCCTGACCTGGCCCGATTGGCACAATCGTTCAACGAGATGGCCGATGCAGTGCAGATCCGCTACGAGCGCGAGGCTCGGTTTGCGTCCGACGTCAGCCACGAGCTGCGCTCGCCCATCACCGCGCTCACGGCAGCCGTCGAGGTGCTCGACACCCGCCGAGGCGACCTGCCGGAGCGAACCCAACAGGCGCTCGACGTTGTGGTTGGGCAAGTTCGTCGGTTCGATCAGATGGTGATGGACCTGCTCGAGCTCTCCCGCATCGACGCCGGTTCCACCGAGCTCATCCGCGAGGAGGTCGACGTGGAGGAGCTCGTCTCTCGCATCGCCCAGCGATACGGGTTCAGTGATGTGCCGATCGAAATCGACCCGAAGGTGCCGCGAACCGTACGCGTCGACAAGCTCCGATTCGAGCGGATCCTGGCCAACCTGCTGGAAAACGCACGCGAGCACGCCGGTGGTCCGACCCGCGTGAAGGTCGAGCTGCAAGGCCGCCACGGCATCGCTCTCTCGGTCGACGATGTCGGTCCCGGCGTCGCCCGTGGCGAACGAGTGCGAATCTTCGAGCGATTCGCCAGGGGCAGTGCAGCTCGTCATCGTGTCGGCACCGGCCTCGGCTTGGCCTTGGTTGCCGAACATGCGCATGCGCACGGTGGCGAGGCGTGGGTGGAAGATCGGCCCGGCGGCGGCGCACGGTTCAAGGTCAGCTTCGGAGAGGTCGTCTGATGTTGAGAAGACTCCTCGTCATCAGCGTTGCCCTGATTGCGGTGCTCGTTGCGTGTGGCATCCCCGACAACGGCCAGGTCGCCTCGATCCAGAGCAAGGATCTGCGTCAGCTCGGCGACACCATCCCGCCCACGACCACGTCGACAATTCCGGCTACGACGATCGTGCCGGTGACAACGACCACGATCGTGGATCCGGCGACCACCATCGCAACCGACGATGTGACGTTGTACTTCATCAGCGGAGGGCAGCTGAAGGGGTATCCCCGTGCCCTGGCCAAGCCCGTCACGACGAACTCGGTGCTCTCGGCGCTGCAGGAAGGCCGCCCGCCTGGCGACGTCGGAGTCGGCATTCGTTCTGCGCTGCCCACGAGGGACCAAGCCCTGATCAAAGCGGGGAACGACGACAATTCCGGAGTTGCGACGATCGAGCTGGAGCCGGGGTTCTTCGAGCAGATCCCCGTCGAGGATCAGCTACTGGCCATTGGTCAGATCGTGCTGACGGTCACCGAAGTCGGCGGAGTGGGGCAGGTGTTGTTCACGCAGGGCGGCCAGCCGCTGGGCGTTCCGCGCGGTCCGAGCGGTGGCCAGAGCGACGGAAGTGAACCGTTGTCTCGCCGCGATTACCAGGACCTGCTGAATCCGCCGGCACCCACCACTTCCACCACAACGACGACACCCGTCGCCGAGACGACAGTCTGATCGTGCGCAGCGGATTCGTCACTCTGATCGGGCGCCCGAACGTCGGCAAGTCGACCCTCGTCAACGCGATGTGCGGACGCAAGGTCTCGATCGTCAGCGACAAGCCGCAGACGACACGGACGCGGGTGCGCGGCATCCTGTCGACGCCCGATGCGCAGGTGGTCTTCGTCGACACGCCAGGCCTGCACAAGCCGGTCACGGCACTCGGCAAGCGTGTCAATGCAACTGCGCTCGACAGCGTCAGCGATGTCGACGCCGTGTGCCTCGTCATCGACGCGACGAAGCCGTTCGGTACCGGCGATCAATGGGTGGCCGGGCATCTGGATCTGCCGACCTCGATCGTGATCGTCAACAAGATCGACGCTGTCAACAAGGACCGGGTCATCGGGCAGCTCGAGCGCGGCGTCGTCGCTCGGAGCGTCGGACTACTTCCCGGTTTCGGCCAAGACCGGTGAAGGCATTCCTGAGCTGATCGCCCACCTCACGGCGTTGATGCCCGAGGGACCGCTGTACTTCCCCGACGACACGGTCAGCGATCAGCCCGAGGAGACCTGGGTCGCCGAGCTCGTGCGCGAGCAGCTGCTCGCCGTCACCCACGACGAGCTGCCGTACAGCATCGCGACGAGGGTGACCGAGTGGGAGTGGCCACGCATCCGCGTCGAGATCATCGTCGAGCGCGAGAGCCAGAAGGGCATGGTCATCGGCAAGGGCGGTTCGGTGTTGAAGGAGGTCGGGAAGCTGGCTCGCGCCCAGCTCCCCGAAGGCGCGTACCTCGAGCTGTTCGTGAAGGTCGACAAGGACTGGCAACGCCGGCCGGATCGCGTGGAACGACTCGGTTACTGATGGCCACACCGTCGGCCGAGATCGACATCGACCAGCGCATGGTCGGCGAGCTGTTGGCGGACCAACGGCCTGAACTTGCCGAACTTCCTCTGCGCTTCGTCGCGAACGGATGGGACAACGTCGTTGTCCGACTCGGCGACGACCTGTTGATCCGCCTCCCACGTCGCGCTGCCGCTGCGCAGCTGGTGCTCAACGAGCAACGCTGGCTGCCGACCCTTGCACCGCGTCTGCCGTTGCCGATTCCGACGCCGGTGTTCGCCGGATGTCCGGGCCCGCGGTACCCGTGGCATTGGAGCATCTGCCCGTGGCTGCGGGGCGATTCGGCGGCAAGCAACCCGCCGTCGGACGCACACGACACAGCACTGGCGCTAGCCGCCTTCGTCGTCGCCTTGCATCAACCGGCACCGCCGGACGCGCCGGAGAACCCCTTTCGTGGCGTCCACCTTCGCGAACGAGCCGAGGCCGTCGAGCAACGGGTAGAGCTTCTCCACCTGGAGGTTGCTGCGGATCGAGTGCTCAGCGCGTGGAACGACCTCCGATCGACGCCCGAGTGGGCCGGTTCACCACGGTGGTTGCACGGCGATCTTCATCCGTCGAACATGCTCACGTGCGACGGCCGGCTCTCGGCGATCATCGACTTCGGTGATATCACCAGCGGAGACCCGGCCACCGACCTCGCACTCGCGTGGATGATGTTCGAGCAGCGTGAACGAGCGGTGTTCCGCGAGGCTGCTGCGATCGACGACGACACATGGCGGCGCGCCGCGGGCTGGGCGCTGAACCTGTCGCTCGCCTACATGACCGCCGACGACACCACGTCGATGCCTTCGATCGGCCGAGTCACACTGGCTGCTGTGCTCGACGAATTCTCCTGAACCGGTTCGGCTCAGATCTCGGGTCCGATTGCCGACGAAGTGCGTCGGTTCGATGCACACGTCCTTCACCGAACCTACGCACTTCCACGAATCGCTTGGCCATGATCACGGCGTTGCTCCTACGATCGACCGGTGGCCGCCATCGAGATCCGTCGCATCACCAGCGCACGCGATGTACATGCGGCCGGCGAGCTGTTCGATGATCCGCCGCAGGACGACGCGACCGATCGCTTCCTGGCCGACGCTGGCCACCACCTGTTGATCGCCTACCTCGATGGCCAAGCGGTCGGCATGGTGACTGGTGTCGAGATGACTCACCCTGACAAGGGCACCGAGATGTTTCTGTACGAGCTCGGCGTCGACGAGGGTCACCGAGGCCGCGGCTTCGGCCGGGCCCTCGTGACCGCACTCGCAGCGCTCGCGCGAGAGCGGGTGCTACGGCATGTGGGTGCTCACGGACGACGACAACCCAGCAGCGGTCGCGACCTATCGAGCCACAGGAGGCATCCTCGGCGACAACAACCGTTTGCTCTCGTGGCAGTTCGGAGGGCTGAGCCTGATCCAGCGAGAAGCCTCGGGTTTGGCCTACCTCGAGCTGGTCACGGGTCTGCTGCAGCGGATTCGCCTGGCGTCTCCGGAGGGTGGTGTGTGGGAGGCCGAGGATCTGCAGTGGGACCGCAGGTGTCGAGCGGCTCGCAGTGGCCCGGTGTGCACGCATGAAGATCACGTTCATGGACGACAATCCGGTGTCCGGGCACGTCTACCTCAGCAGCGGATTCACCGCCAGGACGTTCACGCGGACCTACCGACGATCGAGCTCGCTCACGGAGTCGCCGGACTGACCTCGTTCCACCGACGACTCAGACCTTGCTGGTTCGACCGGCCCAGAACGGCGCGCGCAGATCGCGCTTCAGGATCTTGCCGCTACCGGTCTTCGGTAGCTCCGGGCTCCAGGTGACCGACCTCGGGATCTTGTAGCCGGCGAGGTGCTCGCGCGAGTGGGCGATCACATCGTCCTCGGACATCGTCGCGCCTTCGCGAACGACGACGACGGCGTGCACCGATTCGCCCCACTCCTCACTCGGAATGCCGAACACGGCGGCCTCGAGCACGTCGGGATGGATCTCCAACGCCGCCTCGATCTCGGCCGGGTAGATGTTCATTCCACCGCTGATGATCATGTCCTTCTTGCGGTCGCAGATGTAGAAGTAGCCCTCGTCGTCGCGGTAGGCGATGTCACCGACGGTCTGGTAGTCGTCGCGTCTGATCTTTCAGGAACTTGTCGTGCTGCTTGTAGTAGTCGACGAAGATGCTCGGGCTCTTCACGAACAACTCGCCGGTGTGCTCTGGCCCGCATCCCGTTGACCTCGTTGCCGTCGTCGTCGAAGAGTTTGATCTCGACCATCGGGGCGGGCTTGCCGCACGAGGCGGGCTTTCGCAACTGATCCTCCGGACGAAGGATCGTGTTGACGCCGAGCTCCGTCGAGCCGTAGACCTCGAACAACGAATCGTCGGGGAAGTCGGCGAGGTACATCTGCTTCAACGCGAAGCTCCACGGCGCGGCGTTGGCGATCATCCGCTGCATCGACGAGGTGTCGTACTTCGCCTTCACCTCGGCCGGCAGGTTGCACACCATGCGAATCGGGGTCGGCGCGCTGAACGTCGAGTTGACCTTGTACTTCTCGACCAACCGCAGCCAGTCCTCCGGGTCGAACCTGCGCTGCAAGACGACTGTCTGACCGAGCACTTGGGCGATGCCCATGAAGCCGCCGGGCCCGCTGTGGTAGAGCGGACCCGTGGTGATGTAGATGTCGCTCGGCGTGTACCCGATGTACGCGAGCATCGCCGCGGCCTGCGCAGGGTTGCTGGCAGAGCGGCGGAACGCGCCTTTCGGCTTGCCGGTCGTGCCGCTGGTGTAGATCATGGTCGCGCCGGCCTCGGTGGTCGCCGGTAACTCTGGCTCGCGATCCGGCGCGGCAGCGATCGCCGCGTCGACATCGACCATGCCCTCGGGCGCGGCACCTGCGTAGACCAGGTAGTGCTGCACCTTCGGCAACTCCCCGCGGATTCGCTCGAACATCGGTGCCGATTCGGCGTCGACGTACACGATCGTTGCGTCGCAGTGGTCGGCGACGTATGCGGCTTCCTCGTCGCTGAGTCGATAGTTCAACGGCACAGCGGTGACACCCAACTTGCGGGCGGCGTTGATCAGCACCACGACGCCCGGTGAGTTCTGGCCGCACCACACCACCTTCGTGTCACCGGGGCGCGCACCGAGGTCGAGCAGAACATTCGCCAGCCGGTTGGCCTGCTCGTTGAGCTCCTTGTACGTCATCGTCGTGATCGTGCCGTCGGGACGATCGTCGACGACCGCCAACTTGTCGGGCTGGGTGATCGAGTAGGCGGTCAGAAAGTCGGACATCAGCGCACTTCGTAGCAGGCGGGCAGCGTTCTTGGTCAAGCGAAGCGGCAGCAGCACTGCGCGCAGCAACAGATCGGTCACGACTTCACCGTATGTCGCGGCGACTGCAATGCTCGCACGATGGCAGCACGCATGATTCACGGATCCGCCGGACTGAAGGAAGTCGTCGGCGAGCACCTCGGCTACACGGATTGGATGGAGATCACGCAGGAGCGTGTCAACCAGTTCGCCGAGGCGACCGGCGACTACCAGTGGATCCACGTCGATCCCGAGCGCGCCAAGAAGGAGAGCCCGTTCGGTGGGCCCATCGCCCACGGCTACCTCACGCTGTCGCTCGCCCCGATGCTGATGCCGCTGGTCGTGCAGACCACCGGCTTCACGATGGGCGTCAACTACGGCTGCAACAAGGTCCGGTTCATGTCGCCGGTCCCGGTCGGCGCGAACCTGCGGCTCGGCGTGAAGTTGCTCAGCGTCGACGACATCGCCGGCGGCGTGCAGTCGACGCTACGAGCTGACCTTCGAGATGCGAGGGCGCCGCCAAGCCCAGTTGCGTCGCCGAAGTGATCTTCCGCAGCTACGAGTAGACAACGACGGCGGCAGTAGGTTCTCGCCGATGACGCAGCCTGCCGACCACGTCGCGATCGTGACGGGCGCCAATCATGGAATCGGCGCGGCCACGCGCCGAGCGACTCGCCGCCGCCGGAATCGCGGTGGTCGATCACGTATCTACGCGGCCGGGTGACGTCGGATCCTGCGACTCCCGAGCGCTACCAGGAGAACCGGATGAAGTCGGGCGACGAGGTCGCAGCTCGAATCACGGAGGCGGGTGGACGTGCGATCGCGATCGAAGCCGATCTGCTGCGACTCGACGACCCCGGCGATGTTGTTCGATCGGGCCGAGTCCGAGTTCGGGCCCGTCGACATCCTCATCAACAACGCGACCGGGTGGCACTCCGGGGACTCGTTCGCCGCGGGCGGTCCCGACGCTGCCGGACGAGCGACACCCGAAGTCACCGCCGAGCTGTTCGACCGGACCTTCGGTGTCGATGCCCGCGCCGGCGCGCTGATGATCGCGGAGTTCGCCCGCCGGCATGATCGCCCGCGACTGCAACTGGGGTCGCATCGTCGGCCTGACATCGGGTGGCCCCAACGGCTTCCCGGGCGAGGTCACGTACGGCGCGGCGAAGTTCGCACTGGAGAACTACACCCTGGCCGCGGCGACCGAGCTCGGGCGGCGCGGGGTGACGGCCAACATGATCCATCCACCGATCACCGACTCGGGATGGGTGAACGACGGCGTGCGCGAGTTCGCCGCAACCAGTAGCGAGCACTTCCACGTCGCCGAGCCGTCGGAGGTCGCCGGAGTGATCGCTTGGCTGTGCACCGACGAGGCCAGGATGGTGACCGGCAACGTCATCCGAATGCGCTAGCCGAGCAGTCAGCGGAAGTTCGGCATCACCTCCGTCGCGAACAGGTCCATCGACTCGGTGTCGGGATAGTCGCTGCACCACGGGATGAACCCGGTGCAGCCGAGGTCGACGTAGGTCTGCGACCTTCTCGCAGACCTGCTCGGGCGTGCCGACCAAGCCGTTGGCTCTGCCACTTGTCGAACGGCTCGCCCCACAGGCTGCGGCTGCCCAGCGCCTGCAACTCGGCCTCGGTCGAGCGGATGAACATCTCCGGCGACCACGTCTTGCGGATGGTCTCCTCGTCGCGTCCGACCGCAGCGCAGTGGCCCTTCAGGATCTCGCGCTTGCGCGCCCACTCCTCGGGCGTGCCACCGAAGTTGCTGCAGTCGGCGTGTCGGGCGACGACGCGCAGCGTCAGCTGCTCGCCGCCGCCACCGATCCAGATCGGCGGGTGCGGGTGACTGCAGCGGCTTCGGATCGCAGTTGGCGCGCGACAGCTTGTAGTACTTCCCGTCGTACGTGGTCTCCGGCTTGCGTCCACATGCTCCTGCACGATCTCGACGCTCTCGCGCAGCATGCCGATGCGATCCTTCGGCTCGCGGGAACTCGAAGCCGTAGCCCTTGTACTCGTTCTCGTACCAGCCCGGCGCCGATGCCCCAGTCGAGCCGTCCGCCGGAGATGACGTCGATGGTCGAGGTGATCTTGGCGAGCACGCTCGGCTGGCGGTAGCTGTTGCAGCCGACCATCTGCCCGAGCCGGACCCGCTGGTGCAGCTGGCTGATCGCGGCCATCGTGGTCCAGCACTCGAACACGGCCTCGTGCGCCGGCCGGGGCACGTTGTGGAAGTGGTCGTAGACCCAGATCGAGTCGTAGCCCAGGTCCTCGGCGAGCACCGCGATGTCGACCGCCTTGTTCCACTTCGCTGCGGCGCCGTCGATGCTCGACAGCTCCATCTTCCAGCCCTGCGGCATGAACACACCGAAGATGATCGTTGCTCATGGCCGCACCATAGCCGTGCTGACCGGCGGGTCTCGGCCGCGATTCGTGGCGACGGGTGACCTGGTCCAGCTTCCCTAGGTTGCGGCATGCAGTTCTCGGTCGCCGACATCCACGAGGCGATCGCTGCCACGCCGACCCGACGCAGGAGTGCCTCGTCTTCCGCGACCGCCGGCTCACGTGGGCCGACGTGACCGAGCGCACGCGGCGCCTGGCCAACCACCTGATCGACGCCGGGCTCGGCGTGCACACCGAGCGGTCGCAGCTCGCCGGCCACGAGAGCGGCCAGGACCACCTCGCGATCTACCTGCACAACGGCAACGAGTACCTCGAGTCGATGCTCGGCGCGTTCAAGGCCCGTGTCGCGCCGTTCAACGTCAACTACCGCTACGTCGCCGAGGAGCTGCGCTACCTGCTCAACGATTCGCGGGCCGCCGCGGTCGTCGTGCACACCCAGTTCGCGCCGACGCTCGCCGAGGTGCTCCCCGACCTCGCCAACCTGCGAGTCATCCTCCAGGTGCCCGACGAATCCGGCAACGACCTGCTGCCGGGCGCCGTCTGGTACGAGGATGCGCTCGCCGCTGCGTCTCCCGACAAGCCGGCCGTCGAGTGGAGCCCGGACGACCTCTACATCCTCTACACCGGCGGCACCACGGGCATGCCCAAGGGCGTGCTGTGGCGCAACGGCGACGCCAACGTCGAGTGCTTCGGTGGCTCGCAAGCGGAGACGCTCGACGGAGTCGTCGCCGCTGCAGATGGCGGATTGAAGGCACTGCTCGCTCCCGCCGTTCATGCACGGCGCCGGGCACTGGATGGCGTTCCGCACCTGGAACATCGGCGGCACGGTCTTCGTCCAGTCCATCCCCGAGCGCCTCGACCCCGTCGACATCTGGAGCCTGATCGAGCGCGAGCGTTGAACTTCCTGCTGATCGTCGGCGACGCGTTCGCCCGACCGCTGCTCGACGAGCTCGACGCACGACATACGACCTGTCGAGTGCTGACGGTGCTGCTGTCCGGCGGCGCGCCGCTGAGCGCCGGACCTGAAGGAGGAGTTCCTCAGCCACCTCCCGACGCTGATGATCGTCGACGGTCTCGGCTCGTCCGAGGCCGGCGGTCAGCTGTCTCAGGTGTCCGCCGGAGCGCAGCGCGACGACGGGCACGTTCGCGATCAGCCCGGGCAACCACGTGCTGTCCGCCGACCTCGACCGCGAGCTGTCGCCCGGCGACGACGAGCTCGGGTGGCTGGCCAAGAGCGGCCGGCTCGCGCTCGGCTACCTCGGCGACGCGGACAAGACGGCACGCACGTATCCCGTCGTCGACGGCGTGCGCTACGCCGTGCCGGGCGACCGGGCCCGGCTCCGTGCCGACGGCATCATCGAGCTGCACGGTCGCGACAGCGTGACGATCAATTCAGGAGGCGAGAAGATCTTCGCCGAGGAGGTCGAAGCCGCGATGAAGGCCCACCCGCACGTGTACGACTGCGTCGTTGCCGGTCGCCCGAGCGAGCGTTGGGGCAACGAGGTCGTCGCCGTCGTTCGCACTGCGAGGGGCTACGAGGTCGACGAAGCCGTCGCTGCTCGACCGAGGCCGAGCGGCACATCGCCCGCTACAAGTTGCCGAAGGCATTCGTCTTCGTCGACGAGATCGTCCGCTCGCCATCGGGCAAGGCCGACTATCGCTGGGCCAACAGAGATCGCCGCCGCCCAACCACCGATCTAGGCCGAGCTACGACCACTGCGAACGAGTGTTTCCGTTCCACCCGGGTGCGACGGAAACACTCGTACGGGATTGGGGCGAATAGCCTCCAGCACGTGAGCAAACGAGCGTGGGACAGCGAGACACTGCCGCAGGGCGACGACAAGGTGACCGCGGTTCGAGAGATGTTCGACGCCATCGCGCCGCGCTACGACCTGGTGAACCGGATCATGACGTTTCGTCTCGACGTGCACTGGCGCCGCAAGGCGGTGAAGTTGCTGGCACTGCCGCCGCGCAGCACGGTGATCGACCTCGCCAGCGGAACCGGCGATCTGTGCGTCGACCTGGCCCGCGCCGGCCATCGTCCACTGTCGTTCGACCTCAGCTACGGGATGCTGGCCGCCGACCGCAGCGGAGCGCCACGCGTGCAGGCCGACATCCTGCGGCTGCCGCTCCCTGACCATTCGGTCGACGGCGCCACGTGCGGGTTCGCGCTGCGCAACCTCGTCGAGCTGCCGCGGTTCTTCGAAGAGCTCGGTCGTGTCGTTCGACCCGGCGGACGGATCGCGCTCCTCGACGTCGGGGTGCCGCGCAACAAGGTGATCCGCTGGGGCAACAACATCTACTTCGGCAAGATCGTCCCGAAGATCGGCAGCTTGCTGAGCGATGGCGCGGCCTACCGCTACCTGCCGAAAAGTGTCGCCTACCTCCCGACACGCGAACAGATGCTGGCCGACTTGAACGCGGCCGGCTTCGCCGACGCGGAGCATCATCAGCTGTCGGGTGGGATCACGCAGCTCCTGCTCGGCACACGGAGCTAGCTGTGCGAGCTGTCAGTCGACCGCTGGATCGCGAGGTCGACCTCAACGACATCGCTCGCGGTGACGGCTACCTGTTCGTCCGCGACGGAGTCGGGGTCGCGGGGCGCGGGATTGCCGCACGCGTCCCCATCGACGACGTCGCTGCGGCGCTGACCGCAATCGAGCATGAAGATCACGCAGACGGCGCACGACCACTGGCGCTCGGTGTCGTGCCGTTCAAGCCAGGGGCGCCGTGCGAGCTCGTGATCCCGGCGATGAGTGTGGTGAAGGCCGCCGACGGGCGGCAGTGGGTGACCACCATCGACGATGCTGAGGCGGAGCTCGACACTCCGGCTCGGCCCGAGCCTCGCGCGCAGAGCTTCACGACCGAACCGTTGACGCCGGTGAAGGACTATCTACTTGCCGTCACCGCGGCGCGCGATGCCGTCCGCGACGGTCGCCTCACGAAGGCAGTGATCGCCCGCGAGATCCTGGTCAGCAGTGACGAGCCGATCGACATCCACGCAGTGCTCGTCCGCCTGCGGATGTCGTTCGGCTCGAGCTACCGCTACTCGATCGATGGCTTCGTCGGCGCGATGCCGGAGCTGCTCGTATCGGTGCAAGGCAACACCGTGCAGGCTCATCCGTTCGCAGGCACGACGCCGCGCACCGGGGACCCCGACACGGACCGCAAGGCCGCTGCCGAACTGCTGGCGAGCGCCAAGAACCAGACCGAGCACCGCGTCGTGATCGACATGATCCACGACACGCTGCTGCCGTGGTGCAGCTATCTCGACTGGGAGCCGGAGCCCTCCATCGTTGCCGTCGCCAACGTGCAGCACCTCGGCACACGCATGGAGGGGCACCTGTCGGACCCACGACCGAACGTCCTCGAGCTCGTCCGCGCGCTGGCACCGACGCCCGCAGTCGGCGGCTTCCCAAGGGCGGAGGCGTTGGCGTTGATCGAGGAGGTCGAAGGGTTCGAGCGCGGCCGCTACGCCGGTTCCGTCGGCTGGGTCGACTCCGCCGGCGACGGGACATGGGCGGTCGCTCTCCGTTGCGCCGAGTTCTCCGACGACCGTCGCAGCGCTCGGCTGGTGGCAGGCGGAGGCATCGTCGCCGACAGTGAGCCCTTGGCAGAGTTGGCCGAGACGCAGGCCAAGTTTCAAGCGATGCTGTCGGCCATCGTCCGGCCGTAGCTCACGACGCGACGTCAGCCGAGCGCGTCGACGACAGCACCGTTGAGCGCCGCATGGACATCGACGTTTCTCGCGCGATCGGAAGGAACACGAACCACGCACGTGTCCGGCTCGTCGAACGCGGCAGACAAGACCTCCGCCGTCTCGGCGTCGTACGCGCGCAGTCCGAACGCGCGGGCAACCGCCACGATGTCGGTGCCGTGGGGCGTGCCGAACAACTGCTCGAAACGATCGCCGGGCAGTGACGAGGCTTGCGGAAGGAACGAGAAGATGGCACCACCATCGTTGTCGGTCACGACGATCGTGAGATCGAGCCCTCGAGACTGCAACGCGGTCAGCGACGACGCGTCGTGACAGAACGCGACATCGCCGAGCAGCACAGCCGTCGGTGCTCGGCTGCCGATCGCGATTCCTGTTGCCGTCGCCAGTACTCCGTCGATGCCGTTGGCGCCGCGATTGGAGTGGACGGTGACATCGCTGCGCGGGGTGCCGAACCACTCGACGTCGCGGACCGGCATCGACGAGGCGACCAGAAGATGGCCACCGGCGGGAACGCTCGCGGTGATCGCCCTCGCAGCACCCGGTTCCGACAGCGTCTGCTCGGCGATCAGCGCGGTGTCGATCGATTCACGCGCTGTGCGATCGGCATCGCGCCAGGCATCGATCCATTCGCCGCCGGTCTCGCCGTGCGCGCATTCGGCGGCGAGGTGGGCGCACAGCACGCCGATCGGTGCGTGCACCTGCCGCGCGCCCACGAGGTTGGGGTCGGAGATCAGTCCCGACGGCGACACGGCGACATGCGTGGCTCCCGATGCAGCCAGCCATTGTGCGAGCACCTTCGACGCCGGCGGCATGCCGAGCTGCAGCACCACATCCGGCCTATGCGCGCCCGCGAATCCTGCGTGTCGCAACACCGCGTCGAACCGGACGACGGCCGACGGCAGCATCTGGCATCCAGACAACGGGTCGGCCAGCACCGGCCACCCGAGTGCCTCGGCAAGTGCCTCGACATCGTGCGGTTCGTCGACACCGTTGCCCGCGACGATCACCCCGCGGGACCTCCCCATCAGGTCGACCACGTCGTCGAGGACGAGGAGCGGAGGTGAGATCAACTCCGCAGGATCGAGGTCGGGCAACTCGGCAACCTCGCCGACCAAGCGGCTCTCGGAACGCGAGGTTGAGGTGCACCGGACCTGGCCGGTCTCCCGTCGCTCGCTTCCACGCGCCCGATGCCACCGATCGCCAGGTCGCGCGCTGCTCGTCGACTGGAACACCCGGATCGTGGAACCAGCGAACAGCGTCGCCGTACAGGTCGTTCTGCTCGATGGTCTGTGGGGCACCGACACCGTGCAACTCGGGCGGGCGGTCGGCGGTGAGCACGATCAGCGGCACGCCTGATTGATGTGCTTCGACGACCGCGGCATGGAAGTGCGTCGCTGCCGTGCCGCTGGTGCAGAGCAGCACAGCCGGTGTACCCGAACCCAAGGCGATCCCGAGCGCGGCGAACGCTGCAGATCGTTCGTCGTGGAAGATGTGCAGATCGATGTCGGTCCGGGCTGCGAACGCCAACGCCATCGGCGTGCTCCGAGATCCTGGGGCGATGACCGCATGGCGCACACCCTGCAGGACCCATTGATCGACCAGCGTGGCGCAGAATGTGGCCTGCACGTCCTGCGGCGCCGGGGTCATGATCGCCACGATACGGGGCCTATCATCGCCACGTGCGCCCGAGTGTGACTGTCGAGATCTGGTCGGATGTCGTCTGCCCGTGGTGCTACATCGGAAAGCGTCGTTTCGAGACCGCGATGGCGGAGCTCGACGACGAGATCGAGGTCGACATCGTCTTCCGCCCGTACCAACTCGACCCCACGGCGTCACCGGGCAAGGCCGGTCCGGTGATCGACGCCTATGCCAAGAAGTTCGGTGGATACGAACGTGCCCAGGAGATCATCGATCACGTCACTGCGGTTGCTGCCGAGAGTGGGCTCGAGTTCCACATGGACCGCGCCCTGCGCGCCAACACACTGCTCGCCCACCGAGTCCTCTGGCTGGCCGAATCGAGTGGTCATCAGATCGCGATGAAGGAGCGCCTGCTGCAGGCGTACTTCATGGACGGTCTCGACGTCGGTGATCCCGATGTTCTGGCGACGCTTGCTGCCGAGGTCGGTCTCGATTCCGATCGCGTCCGCGACTTCCTCGACAGCGACGAAGGGCTCGCGGAAGTGCGCGAGGAGCTGAGGTCCGCCGCCGAGATGGAGATCACCGCGGTCCCCACGTTCGTCTTCGACGGCAAGTGGATGGTGCCGGGAGCGCAGGATCCCGACACGTTCGTGCAGGTGTTGCGACGCGTGGTCGCCAAGCGCACCGCGGATGTCTGACTGGCGGCCGCTCGAGGGCGAGCTCGCCGGGTGGACATGCGGGCAGGGTCCACGATTGATCTTCGTCCACGGCTTCACGCAGACGTCGAACTCGTGGAAGCCCATTGCCGAGCGCTTCGCAACCAACGGCTACGAGGCAATCGTCGTCGACGTTCCGGGGCACGGTGGCAGCAGCAGCACTCGCGCCGATCTGCGAGCGGCCGCCGGCATGTTGACAGCGATGTGCGGCTCCGGTGTGTACGTCGGTTACAGCCTCGGCGGACGACTGTGCATGCAGGTCGCGACGATGTACCCGGACCTCGTTCGCGCCCTCGCGATGATCGGCGGGTCGCCGGGCATCGCCGACGACATAGAGCGCGCCGAGCGCCGATTGGCTGACGAGAAGCTGGCCGACCACATCGTCGACATCGGAGTCGACGCCTTTCTCGACGAGTGGCTCGCGCTACCCCTGTTCGCCGGGCTGACTGTCGACGACCAGCAGCGCGCCGATCGACTGACCAACACTGCCGATGGCCTGGCCAGCAGCCTTCGACTCGCCGGAACGGGTGCGCAGGATTCGTTGTGGCCGCGTCTGCACGAGATGAACATGCCGGTGCTCACGATCGCCGGCGAGCTCGACCACAAGTTCGCGGCCATCGGGCGTCAGGTGGCAGCGTCCGTGTCCGGACGGCGAGTACGTGGAGATACCTGGGGCCGGTCACGCTGCTCATCTGCAGGAACCCGACCGCGTCGTCGAGGCGTTGACCGCGTGGTTGCGAGAGATCAAGTACTGATCGGTCCGAGCGCCAGGCCGAGCGCCAGCAACAGCCCGACGACCAGTTGGACTCGTGCTGTTCCCGCGAGCACAGCGATCAACTCTCGACCGGTCGCACCACGGCGAACGATCCGGATCGGGGCGCCAGCGACCGCAAATCCGGCGAGCGCAAGTCCGGCCCAGGTTCGATAGCCCTCGGCGATCACGATGATCAAGATCGCGGCAGCGGCAAGGCAGCCGAGGTACAGCAGGCGCGTGCGTTTGTCGCCCAGTCGAACCGCCAGCGTTCGCTTGCCGGCCGCCCGATCCGTTGGTATGTCGCGCAGGTTGTTGACGACCAACAGCGCACATGCGAGGAACCCGGCGACACAACCGGCCAACCAGGCGTGCGCCGGAACGCCTTCGATCACGACGTAGGTGGTGCCCGCGGTTGCGACGAGACCGAAGAACACGAACACGAACACCTCCCCCAAGCCGAGGTATCCGTACGGCTTCGGCCCGCCCGTGTAGCCCCAACCGGCGAGCATCGCCAGGAGCCCGACGACGATGAGCCACCACGTCGTGGCGATCGCCAACACCAGCCCGGCGAGAGCGGCAACACCGAACGCGGCCAGCGCGGCGCGCTTCACCTGCGAAGCCGGTGCAAGCCCTCCGGCAACGAGCCGTACCGGACCGACACGAACGTCGTCGGTTCCGCGGACACCGTCGCTGTAGTCATTGGCGTAGTTGACGCCGATCTGCAGGGCAAGGCTGACCACCAATGCAGGCCCGACACGCCACCAGATCGGCGATGGGCCGCCAACTGCGGCGCCTGCCCCGATCGCCACGGGCACGACAGCAGCTGGGAGGGTGCGCGGACGAGCGCCGAGTATCCACCGATTCACGGCGTCACCGTAGCCTTCTCACCGTGGCGCGCCTTGTTGCGATCGATCTTCCCGGCGGCTCGCAATTCGTCGACGCGCTCCGGCGTACGTGGGACGACGGTGACGCGGCATTTCCGTTGGATCGACGCCTGCCGCCACGAGCTCGTCAGGGCATGCTCGATGCCATCGCCCCCGACCGGCTGATCGACAGCGACGGGACGCATCACCTGTCCGGCCGCGGCGTCGACGACGGTGACGCACTCGTCGTCGCGACCAGCGGCACCACCGGCACGCGCGAGGCGTCGTGCTGACGCATGCGGCGGTCGAGGCATCGGCGGAAGCCACGTCTGCTCGGCTCGGCGTCTCCGCCGACGACGTGTGGCTCGCATGCCTTCCGCTGTCGCACGTCGGTGGTTTGTCCGTCGTGACTCGAGCGTTGGCAACCAGCACTCCGCTGGTCGTGCAGGACGGGTTCGATGCCGAGGCGGTCACGGCAGCAGCGCGCCGCGGCGCAACGTTGGTGTCGCTGGTGTCGACGGCGCTACGCCGAATCGACCCCGGATTGTTCCGGCAGATCGTGCTCGGCGGCTCGCGGCCGCCCGACGAACTGCCCGACAACGTCGTCGCCACGTACGGTCTCACCGAGACGGGCAGCGGAGTGGTCTACGACGGTCGGCCCCTCGATGGCGTCGAGATTCGCGTCGACACCAACGGCGAGATACACCTGCGATGCCCGATGCTGCTGCGTTGTTACCGCGACGGAACCAGTCCCCTGATCGATGGCTGGTTTCCCACCGGTGACCTGGGCTTACTGGACGACAGCGGGACTCTGACCGTGTTCGGCAGGCGTGGCGACATGATCGTCACCGGCGGTGAGAACGTGTGGCCGGCTGCGGTCGAGGCGGTGCTCTCGACGCATCCAGCCGTAGCCGCGATCGCGGTTGCCGGCGAGCCTGACGTCGAATGGGGGCAACGAATCGTCGCCTGGATCGTCGCCGCCGATCCGTCGGATCCACCCACGCTCGCATCGATTCGCTCAATGGCTGCCGAGTCTCTGCCGATGTACATGGCACCAAAGGAAATTCGTCTCGTCGAAAGCCTGCCGACTACGTCGTCGGGCAAGGTGCGTCGACACGATTTGCCAACCTCAACGACTAAGGTCGCCACAGATGCGGAACAATCATTCGGAAGACATAGCGATGTTGGTCGGAGTGGCCCAGGGTGAATCCGACTGACGCCAAGGCCAGGCTTTCCCCGGCCTTCTGGCGTTTGTGGACCGCCAGCACCATCTCCAACCTCGGTGACGGCGTACTCGTCGTTGCCCTCCCGCTACTTGCCTCACGGCTGACCCGCAGCGAATTGTCGATCGCGTTCATCGGTGTTGCCGCGGCGCTGCCCTGGCTGCTGTTCTCGCTGCCCGTCGGCGCGTTCGTCGACCGCATCAACCACCGCTTGTTGATGGTGCGCGCCGACGTTTTCCGCGCCATCGTCGTCGGCGCCCTCACGATCGCGGTCGCGTCCGACAACGCGCAGATGTGGATGTTGTGGGTGGCCGCCGCATGTCTGGGAGTTGCCGAAGTGTTCTTCGACAATGCGTCTCAGGCAATGGTCCCGTCGCTCGTGCCGGTCGAGTTGCTCGAGAAGGCCAACGGACGCCGATTCGCCGCCGAGATCGCTGCCAACGGCTTCGTCGGAACGCCGATCGGCGGTCTGCTGTTCGTTGCCGCAATGTGGCTTCCGTTCGGCTTCGACGCGGTCACCTTCGCTGTCGCGGCGCTGTTGGTCTCCAGCATCCACATCGCCGCGACCCGCGGCCTGCGACCCCTCGCGAACATCGACCACTCAGTAGCGACATCGCCGATGGGTTGCGCTGGCTGTCGGGGCACAAGGTGCTGCGCGGTCTGGCAATCGCTGCCAGCCTGTCGGTGCTGGGGATGCAGATGACCGCAGCCATCTTCGTGTTGTTCGCCCAAGATCTGCTGGACCTCAGCGACCGGTGGTACGGCCTCTTGATCGCGATCGGCGCAATCGGCGCGGTCGCCGGCGGACTCGTCGCCGAACGGTTGAGCAAGCGCCTCGGCTCGTTGAGGATCATCTACGGGACCGTGATCGTCTGGATCCTGTGCATGTTCGCCGAAGGCTTCTGGCCGCGGCTGTGGGTCAGCGCGATCGCGACGATGGCCATGGCCTTCGGAACGACCGTTTGGAACACGGTCACCGTGTCATTGCGTCAACGGATCGTGCCCGTCAACCTCTTCGGCCGCGTCAACAGTGTGTATCGCTGGTTGGTGTGGGGCTCGATCTCGATCGGGTCGGCGTTCGGCGGCCTCGTTGCCCGAGAGTTCGGATTGCGGGCGCCATTCTTCATCGGCGCCACGTTCGGACTGGTGGCGCTCATCACGCTGTTCTTCTCGATCACGCCGCAGTCGCTGGCAGCGCTCGGCGGCACGCAGGCCACCGCCGACGACACACCCGTAGAGACGGACACCGGTCTCTACCCGTGGCCCGAATGACCTCCGAGGCGTCGTCCGAGACGCACGTCCAGCGGCGCGCCCCGGCCCGCTCGAACGCGAGGCGGCGATCGGTTCGAGCCTCCTGTCGGCCGAGGCGTACACCGACGCGGCTTGGTTCGCCGCCGAGCGGCAGATGATCTTCGGCGATGGCTGCGGGTGTGGGCCGGTTACGAGCACTGGCTCGCGGAGATTGGTGATGTCCATCCGGTCACCATCGCCGGGCGGCCGATCGTGCTGGTCCGTGGCCGGGATGGCATCGAGGTGTTCCACAACGTGTGCCGGCACCGTGGCTTGTTGCTCTGCGATGAACCAGGTTCTGCGACGCGGATCCGTTGCCGGTATCACGGCTGGACCTACGGACTGGATGGCTCGCTGCAGGCGACCCCGTATTGGGACGGCGACTCCGAGAGGGCGGGCCGGATGGCGGCGTCACCGCGATGAGCTGCATCTCGAGGTGGTTCGCGAGTGCTGTCGGGCAGGCATGGTCTTCGTGCACCTCGGCGGGCGGTCGAGCAATCGTTCGTCGAGGCGACGGCGGCACTGTCGAACCGCTGGGAAGCACTGGACCTCGGTCGTCTCGCCGCACGTCGAGACGCGTCGGATTCGACATCGCCGCGAACTGGAAGCCGTCGTCGAGAACTTCCTCGACTACTACCACCTGCACGTCCGTCCATCCGCGAGTCGGATCCGCCGTTGCCGCTCTCGACGTGGACGATCTCGTTCTCGACGAGCGGATCGTAGTCGGCGGTACGTACCCTGCGTGGGGCGACCGGCGAGGCGTCGAAGGCCGGCCGTCCGCTGCCGACGTTCGGCGATGTACCGCTCGAGGTGCAGGCCGGCGACCAGGACATCTTCTGTCTCTTCCCGAACACGCTCCTGTTCATCGAGGCCGACTGGTTCCAGGTCAATCGGATTCGAACCCATCGCACCGGATCACACGATCGAGCACATGGCGCATGTTCGTCGATCGCGATGCGATCGGCGAGGAGTTCGCGAGCGCCCGATCGTCGCTCGCCGATGTCATCTTCGGCGTCAACGAACGAGAGATGTGCCAGTGCTCGCCCGTCTGCAGCGCAGGGCGCCGATCCGCCGCTTCTGGACGAGGCGATCTTCGTGGCCCATTGGGATCAGATCGGCGCACTGTTCCAGTCGGTGGCAGCCGAACGCGATCACGCCGAACTGAGGCGCACGTCGTCGACGGACGATGGCGACCTCGGCGAGGATCTCTTCTGTGTGCTCTCCGAGGCGCGGCGGGCGGCAGCGGATCCCCGTCCGCGACTTCGACATCTTGATGGGCTGACCCGCGAGCACCACGGGTCTGCTGCCATCGGGTTGCTCGACCTCGACCAACATGTTGCGTGCCGCGACGTGAGGGTCGGTGAAGATCGCCGCCATGTCGTTGACCGGGCCGACCGGCACATCGCCGCTGAGCAGTCGAACGATCTCGGGAGTCGTCTTCGACATCGTCCATCGAACCAGCGACTCGTTGAGCTCCGGCCTGTTCGCCAGCCGACTCGCAGCGCTGTCGAACCGCTCGTCGTCGGCGAGGTCGGCATGGCCCATCCGCTCGCACAGGGTGGCGAACATTCGATCCGACGGGGTGCCGATCGCACAGTGGCCGTCGCTCGTCGGGAAGATGTCGAACGGCGCGATCGTCGGATGGCCGTTGCCGGTCGCCGGACGGGCGACGCGGCCGGTGTACCGAGTGTCCGCGGCGCCTTCGCAGAGGCGCAGAACCACGTCGTACATCGCCACGTCCACGAACTGGCCCTGACCGGTGCTGCGAGCATTGATCACTGCCGCGAGGAGGCCGACGGCGCTGAGCGCCCCGGTGAAGATGTCGCCGACACTCGGCCGCATTTCACGACGTGTCCGTCGCCGCTTCCGGTGAGGCTGACGACGCCGCCCATCGCCTGCGCAACCACGTCGTATGCGGGCCAATCGAGCGTAGGGCTCGTGCCGGTCCGCGGATCACCGAAGCCGCGAATCGCCGCGTACACGGTCGGGTTCAATGCCGCGAGCGTTTCGTACCCGACGCCGAGCCGGTCCATCACTCCTGCGCGGCTGTTCTCGACGACGACATCGACGGTCGCCGCGATCGCGAGCAGCGCGTCCCGATCTGCGTCCTGCTTGAGGTCGAGAACGATGGAGCGCTTGCCGCGGTTGATGCTCGCGAAGTAGCCGCCGTCGTCGCGCGACGTGTCCTCCGCCGTGTATGGACCGGTGAAGCCGCGTCATGTCGCCGGCCGGAGGTTCGACCTTGATCACATCGGCGCCGAGGTCCGCGAGCAGCATCGTGCAGAACGGCCCGGCGAGTGCCTGCGTCAGGTCGAGCACGCGGCAGGCCCGACAGGGGTCCAGGCGCAGACCTCGATGCCGTCGGACGTGGGCACGTCAGCCGTGGACTTCAGCAGAGGGCCGGCGCGAGGGCTCGCCATTGCTCGAGGGGCAACGCCTTCGGGCTGTCGGTCAGCACCTGGATGCACACATGGCTCGCGCCGGCATCGCGGTGCTCCTGCAGCTCGTGTTGCGATCGCCTGCTCGTCGCCCCACACGACGAGCGCGTCGATCAAACGGTCGCTTCCGCCACCGGCGATCTCCTCCTCGCTGAAGCCGAGACGCCTCCAGTTGTTGGTGTAGTTCGGCAGAAGCCGAAGTACGGGGCGACATTGGCACGGGCGATCGCACCACGCCCGACCGGGTCGCGTTTTCCAGCACCACGCCCTGCTCCGTGGCCACCGACGCGTCGGGTCCGACCGCGTCGCGGGCGATGCGTGTGTGCTCCGGAGTGACCAGGTACGGATGCACGCCTGCCGTGCGAGTCGCCGCGAGCTCGAGCATCTTGGGACCCAGGGCAGCGAGCGCCCGGTCCTCCTTCGCCAGCGGTCCTTCCGCAGCATCGAGAGCATCGAGGTAGGCGCTGGTCTGCGCCATCGGCTTCCCGATACGTCCCTGCATCCAGCTTGTTGTCGATCAACAGCACGTGGCTGACGCCGATGCCGACGAAGAACCTCGGCCCGTGCTGAGCGGTCGAGCCTGGCATGTTGTGCAGCAGTCTCCTCCGCGACGGTGTGCATCCACAGATTGAGGATGCCGGTCGCGATCGTCGACGTCGAGGTGGCGGCGAGCAGGATGGTCGACGGCGCCGAACACATCGCCCCCGATGTCGGGAATCCACAACGCGCTGTAACCCAGCGACTCGAGCTCTGCGGCGGCCGCTGCAGTTTCCTGGGCATCACCGCTGCGCAGGACCCGCTCTCCAGATCCACGGTACCGACGGGTGAGCGGCTCACGTGTTGGCCTTTGCGCAGACTTCCAGCTCCATCCCGTCGGGTGGCGGAAGACCAGCGACCACTCATCGCCGAGTCGCTGTATCTCACCGATCTCCGCGCCGGCTGCGACGAGGCGTGACTTGACCCCTTCGAGCACGTCCTTCGAAGCAACCGCCAAGGCGTAGTGATCGATCGCGCCACGGTGACCTTGCTTGCGACGCTCGCCGATGATGTCGCCCGCGTCGACCTCGAACACGTTGAGCGCTGCGCCTCCCCCGAGGTCGAGGATCGACATACGTGGATGGTCACCGTTGGCCTTCATCTCGAAGACCAATTCGGCCTCGAACGCGTCACGGTAGAACTGCACCGTTCGATCCATGTCGGAGGTCAATGTGGCGACGTGATTGAACCCAGCTGTAACAGGCGCGTGTGACTCCTTCGGTCGGGTCACGGCCGAGACTTTGCGCGGTCGCCGATCGGCTACCGATCCGACGGACGCACGTCCTTGATGTCGCGGGCGAGACATTCACATGGGCCTCGACATCGAGCGGAGGCGATGTCGTACGCGCGGTCGATGCCGGGTAGAGCGGCCGGCGAGTTGCCACTCTTCCAGTCCCGTCGACGGCCGGATCGGGCGAGGTGCGAAGCCGCCGCCACAGTTTGGGCACACGTTCTCGAGCACATGCTCGACGCAGTTGAGCCGAACAAGAGATCTGCATTCGAAGGAGCAGATGATTCGCATCGGCGGATGCCGGGGAAGGTCCGCGGCGCAGCTCTCGCAGATCGGTCGCAGCTCGAGGGCCATGACGACATTGTCGCCCGTCACCGATCAGCGCAACGACGGCGTCCCCACGATTCAGGTCACGGATGGTCCATGGGTCGTGGCCTCCATGAGCCCAGTCGGGCACGATGCCGCGCTGCGGCAGAGCAGAAGATCGCGCCCGATGAGGATCGAATTCGGATCGATATCGCCGTCGGTGGCACGTCTCGCGCCCACACGATCCTCGAGAATCGGAGGCATGTCGAAGACCGAGCCACACATCCGCATGCGACCACCTCAACGCGGAGCTGCTGCGGCGCTCACACAGAGCAGAGCACCGCGCCGAGGGGTTCGTCCATCGCACCGGAGCGCACGCCGGCACCACCGTCGATGACGTACGTCTCACCGGTGATCCACGATGCCAGGTCGGAGGCGAGGAACGTCGCGAGGTTGGCGATGTCCTGCCTCGCCGAGTCGCTTCGTCGGCAGGGCAGCCGCGAGGCTGTCGCCGTCGTTCGCGACCAGCACCGACGAAGTCGGTCTTCACAACCGGCGCGATGCGGCACGTAGCGAGCTGGCGCCACCCAGTTGACGCGTCAGGTCGTCAGCGCGGCCTTGGTGAGGTTGTACACCAGTACACCCTCGGCGCGCAGGCCGCCGACGGAGGCGATGTTGATGATGACACCGGGCTTGTCGCGCATCGCCTGCTCACGCCGGCTGGCACCAGAACAGCGGACCGCGCAGGTTGACCTGGAACGTCTTGTCGAAGCGTTCCTCGTCGACACCCAGGGTCCGGCCGTCGTACGGGTTCGTCGCCACGTTGACGAGGATGTTCGAGTCCACCCCGAAACGTTCGATCGTCGCGGCCACAGCCACGCCTTCGCCGAGTCGACGTCGCCCGCATTCGCCGCGAACGCTGCTGTCTCTCCGGCGGCGCCGGCCGCGGCGATCTCGCCCGCGGCGATCTCGAACTGGTCTTGCTTGCGCGAGCTCAGCATCACGTTCGCACCGGCCTCCGCCGACGCCGGCGATCGCCCGACCGATGCCCTTCGATGCGCCCGGGTCACCGACGCGCTTTCCCTCCAACGAAAGTTGCATGTCGGAAGTTAACGGGTGTCGGTCTCCGTCGACGAGGCGTTGGCATCGGCCTGGAGTGACCCTGACTCGACGGATCGTCGCCCCTTCGCCTCGGTCACCGTGAACCGCCAGCCGTCCTGGGTCACGCTCTCCCCCGCCACCGGCACATGTTCGA
>CAVPUO010000006.1:0-78489 GCA_963708925.1 Ilumatobacteraceae bacterium
CGCCATTCGGCTACGCCGCCATGAAGCCGGCGCTGTGGTCGGCCGCGGCGGTGATCTTCCTGTTCAGCTTCATGTTGTTCGGCGTGGCCAGTCGCCGGCCGCCCGACGCATCCGACGCTCGAAAGTCGAGATTGCCCGCCGAGCGACCCAACTCGGCGACGTCGGAGGCGTGGCGCGCTTCGGCGATGCAGCTGTGCTGCTCGAATCGCGATCGTGTGGACCTCGTGGCGCAGAAGCGCGTCGCTTCGAACCGCAAGGCGCGTCGAGCGCGTTGCGCAGCCGGCGAGCATGCGTCGGTGGCCGCGTCGTATCGGCCACGTCCTGCTCGTCGGCGGCCTGCCGATTGTCGCCTCGTGGCCCGATCGTTCGTACCTCGGCAACGGCTCGTCGCTGACAGCGTGGAGCCGTCGCGCGGCGAGGCCCGGCCGGGGCCGGCTTGGTCGACCCGCTGGCCTCCATCGGCATCCTTGATCGCGGTCTGTCGCTGCTCGTCGCGACGATCATCGGTTTCTCTGCCACGCCATCACATGTCGCCGGATCGGGAGTGGCCGATGCTGGACTGATGCCGCCCTGGGCCTGACCTCGGCCGCCATTGGTCTGGAAATGCTCATCACCTTCGACACCGCCCTGTTCGACTGGCGAGCGAAGCGGGCGGCTCGTCGCCCGGCCACGCATCGGTGGCCTGTGCCGTTCGTCGTGCGTGCTGTTGTCGGTCTGTGTGATCCGACGCGGCTGCGGTGCGCCGGAGCAACGCTGGGTGCCTCGCCCGTTCGCGCATGGTGGCAGGTCGATGCTCGTGCGCTGCGCCGACCGTCGCTGGCAGGTGCCGGCTTCTCTGCGGCCATCTCGCTCGGCGAGTCCGGCGCGACGACGATCTGTAGTTGTTCAGGGGCACGCAGACGTTCCTGATCGCGCACTCGGCGTCTGCTCGGCCGAGCTGGTCCACCGCCACAGGCTCAGGCCTCTGCTGGCGACGATGCGGGTGCTGTCGACGGTGGTCGTGATGGCGTCGGGCACATACGAGCGGCTCGGGTCCATCGATGCTCGACGTCGTTGATGTGTCGATCTGATTCGCCGAACGAGCGGTGCGACAACGTGTCACTGCATGTCGACGATGGTGAGATCATCGCGACTCGGCCCATCGGGCGAGGCAAAGAGCACGCTGCTGCGGATCGTCGCCGGCATCGCTGCAGCCATCTTGGTTGTCGTACGACGGGTGTCGACATCACGAACTGGCCCGCACACGGAGCCAACGTGGGGATGATGTTCCAGGACGAAGCAGCCGTCCCCGCACCGACGTCGCCGCCAACATCGTGTTCGGACCGTGGATGCACTGATGGCCGTGGTCGAGGTCACGGCGCGCGGTCGATGAAGTTGCTGACGATCGTCGGGCTCGACGAAGTCCGGAATCGACAGGTCGACCGGCTGAGCGGTGGAGAAGAAGCGGGCGGCCCTCGGCCAGATCGTTGGTGCGAACCGACCCGCCGCTCGACGAAGCCTTATGGAACGCACCGTGAATTGTACGACCGTCTGATCGCCGAGCTCGCCGGCGGTGCCGCGCTGACCGCAACGACTGCCGCGACGGCGACGATGATCGCGACGAAGTGACGGCGTTGGCAAGCAAGGTCGTCGACTGGAGCGATCCGCAGATGGTGGCGATGAACCGATCCGCGCAATCAGCCGGTGAACCGATGAGCATGCTGATCGAACTGAATATGGCCGAAGCGGCTCGCAACGATCTGCTGAACCTGCGATGCTGGCCGACATCACGGTGTTGCCGACGATGATCAGGTCGGCATCGATCGTGCCGGTGACGGCCATCAGGAACTCGACGTAGCCCCGCCCACACGAGGATGTCGATCACCTTGACGCCGTGCTTGCACACATCGTGGCTGATCCGAACAGCGGTCTTCGCCGAGGTGCGGACAGCTGGGCGATCACCGCCGGAATGGTGGCGGTGGTCGTACCGGCGTCGTTGCGCTGGGCGAGGCGGCGGCCACGACGCGCAGTTGGGCCGCAACGCAGCCGCCAAAACGCGCGGCATGGTCGATCCGCAATCAAGGAACGGTCGGTTCCGTCCGTGCCAACCACGATCCTCGAACACATCGATGTTCCTTCGAAGCGTCGCCAATGGAGTCGACGAGGCAGGTCGCCGACATCGAATCTGCCGGCATCGATCATGGTCGCCACGACGGCCGAGCGATGCGAATGGTTTCCTCGTGCTGGTTGATCGCTACGTACCACTCGAAGAAGCGCTGCGACGCAGCGGAGCGCTGATCGATCGAGCCGGCGAGGTACCACCGACTCGCAGCGCGCCCAGGCATCTCGCGGCGTTGGGACAGATGGCGATGGCCACCGAGGATGACGTGCTCGACGTCTGCGACGCGGTCATCGGCACGTGGACGAGCAGTATTCGCCAGGTCGAGAGGCCGCGGGACGCAACCTGGCGGTCTTCTTGAAGAAGCCATCGGCGTTCGATGTTGCGACCGCCGAGCGAATGGCTGCGATGGCGACGAATGATGCCATGTGTCCGTCAATCAGGTCGGCCTCGTCCTGCGGCGATCACCCGCGTACCTGTTGGCGAAACGCCTCATCGACGAACCAGCGGCAGGACCCGCGACGGGAGTCGTCTTCCGCGACTGATCCAGCTTCATCTGATCCAGGGCCACGACGGCTCGACGCGTGGCGCGGCGATCGCACGCTCGGCGGGGTCGGGACGCTTCCGCCGTCGACACCACGACGTCGACATGTTGCGTGGTGCTGGTCGGCGAGATCGAGCCTGTCAGCGCGGACGTGACGAACTTCACGGACACGACGGGATCGAGGAATGTCGCCAGAACCACCATCGATCCGCGCGGCGCGGGCCGCCGCGAGCACATCCTGCACGACAACCTGGCGCGGCCCAGCTGCGTCGTGTCGATGCTTCTGCGCGGACGCCACATCGTGATCGAGGGCGACGATCGGGACGGTCTGGTCAGTTGGGACCTACCTCGAACGGCGACACGGGCATGCTGGACGGCTGGTCACCCTCGACAGGCCGTCGAGATGCGCGTAATGGTACGGGAGAACCTGATGGCGAATTCGTCCGATCCGCTCTGGCCGGGACGCGGGTGACGCCCTACTTCGCCGAGGCGGTGAAGGCGACGCCGGATCGTCGACGAAGTCGCCATGAGCATCGGCTGCTCAGGATGGCGCCTCGATCATCGCCCATGGCTGACCTGACCGTTGTCGAGCTGACCGCCGAGGCGACCCATCCGCTGCGGCTCGCCGCGCCGCGCGGCGACACACCGACAAGTCGGTCGTCGACGACGACGATGCGCTGGTACATTCATCTTGGGGTTCGTGATGGTGATGCGGTGGTGGCGATCTTCACGTGGATCTGCTGGCTCCATCACGAACGAGCTGTGCAGCTTGAGGCATGGCGATGGTGCCGATCCGCAGGGCCGTGGCGTGGTGATCCGCCGCTGGAATCGGGAACGACGCGCATCGGCTGCATGCTGCTGGTTGGTCTGGCCGACACTGTGCTCCTGTTTCATCTTCTGCGACGGTTTCGTCATCGAGGGTGACGGCTTCATCGACGAGAACATCCGCCAAACTGGTACCACATCATCATGCTCTGCGCCAGCCCTATGGTCAGCTCAGTGGTGTTTGATGCTGCCGTACTTCATGCGTGTGTTGTCTATCGATGTGGTGCGGTCGTCGTCGTTGATCGCCGTGTCGATGATCTTGCCGACGAACAGCGTGTGGCGACCGAGATCGAGTCGATGGCGGACTTCGCAGTCCGATCCACGCCACGGCCTCGTCGAACACTGGTGCGCCGAGCGGTGGCTGTATGCACCGGGATTGACTGTTCAACGTCGAGCCGTCGGTCGATGTGGTCTTCGAGAACTTCATGAATACTGCGTTGATCCGCCTGCTCCACAGGTCGACGGTGAACGATCTGCTGTCGCGATCAATCGACATGTGATCGCCGAACTGTTGATCTCGACACCGATGAGGATGGTTCCATCGAGACCGTGTGATCGAAGCCGCAGTCATCGTGTCGCGCTGTCGACCGTGACCGATGAGGAAGCGGTCTTGGATTCTTCGAGGTGACCTTGTTCAGCGTTTCATTCTTCGACGGCGATCGACGCATCGTACGGTACGACGACGCGAGAGACGTCCGCTCCCGCAAAGGTGGGGCGGACACCTCTTGGAGGCATGAACCGAACGAAGTCGAAGAACTGCGGGTGTCTGCCAACAACTGGATCGTCGCAGGCCTGATCGACGGCAGCCAAGCACTGAACGTGTAACAGACCTTCGCTGGACCCGACATCTGGGGGTTGGCCCGACACGAGAAGCTGCTGTGCGGCGCTCGTCGCGCTTCGGCGTCAACTTGCTGGAGCATGAATCAACTGCACCGACATTGCGATCGCCTCGAACGGCGCGCCGATCTGCTCGAACCCAGCCCGCAACGTCAGCTTGGCGTCCGAGCGGACCGAATGATGTCGTTCGACGTGCGCGAGTCGACTCGCTTCGGCTCGTGCGGGTGACGGTCGACGCGTGCCATCCGAAACGGCGACGTGGCTGCCACCGATGTGATGTGGTTGCTGCGACAGATGTCGGACGATCGAGGACTGGCTTCCTGTGTCAACGACATCCTCGACTCCATCTGAATGACATCGTGCACGCCTTGCGCTCGGTGTCGCTGACATCTCGCAGGCCGCGATTGTTGCAGAAATGACCCACCTGGGAATGGTAGGTCAAAGTCGACGAACTGCAACGCTCGGACCACCGGCGCCTGGCGTGAATGGAACGATGGAGGAAGTGCTCGCTGCTGTCGAATCAGGGGAGCTGCGGCCCATGACAGCGCCGATGGACGAACGGTCGACGAATGCCGCCGACGAGTCGGTGGGGTTCGTGTCGTACCTCACCACCGATCGAGGTTGGTCGCATGGACGCTGCATGATCGCCGGCCAGGTTCGCCGCCTTCTGGTCGGAAGGATCTTCAGTGGGCTTCATTCAGGACGAGACCCTGATCGTCGTGCGTCTCGAGAAGGTCCGAACGACGAAGAGCCTGCATCGCCTGACTGCATTCGATCGCGACGACGGTCCGGAGACCATCGACAGCCTGACGATCGAAGCGACGCATCTGGCTGTCGATCCACACAATGGGTGGATCTATGAACTCGAGGTCAGTCACTACATCGGCGAGGACGGCTGATCGACTGCTCGATCTTCCGACTTGCGAGCGACGATCTGCAACTGTTCGTGGGCGCCGACCACCCCGACAATGGCAACGTGTTCGAGCCGGTCCAGAAGGACGGCGACGAGAGCCCGCCGAGTGGACGTCGACCACCTTGTCGCTGATGATGGACGATGGCATGGCATGTAGGCAAACATTGAAGACTGGCATTGGTGGATCGGCCGCACACTGCAGACGTGCAGATCGACACGCTGCGATCGCTACCTCGACCACTTGATCATATCTGCCGGCGGCGCCTTGGCCTCGTACCAGGTGGGTGTCCTCGACGCGTCGATCAGCAGGTCTGCAACCTGACCGGCTGATCGGCGTTTCGGCGGGATCGATGAACGCCGCGACGCTTCGCCTGGTCGGCCGACATGGACGGGGTGCGAAGACTCGAGCGCCTGTGGGTCAACGTCAAACGACGAGACCTGTTGCGCATGCATCCGGGACGCGTCCTGCTGGCCTTGGCGGGCAAGCGACTGTCGTTCCTCGAGACGGACGGCATCGCGCTCCTGCGCAAGCACTTCGGAGTCGACTGATCCAGCACGCGGATCCGTCCACGATCATCGCCACGGACCTTGCGACCTGATCGTCGTCCTCGAATCGGTGATGTCGTCTCGGCAATCGTCGCCAGCTCCTCGCCTTCCCCGGCGTCTTCCCGCCGGTCGAGGTCGACGGTCACACGCTGACGACGGGTGCTGTCGCCGATGCGCCGCTCGACGTCGAGCGAGTCGGGGTCGCTGAGCGCGATCGGTGCCGCAGTTCGACCGCTGGCGCCCGGTCCGGCTCCCAACACCGTAGCTGTCGTGCTCCGCCGTCGACGCGGCGTCGAAGCCCACGGCCGAACGATCGTTGCCGACTCCCGCCGGAATGAATCTTGAGTCGTCGAGACCGAGACAGCCATCGTCGGTGACAACGTTCGCCGTTCGGTCGGCCGCTCGACGATCGAGGATGCGCGGGTCTTCATGGCAGCCTGGCGGCGTTCGAGTAGCCGGTCGACTCTCAGCGGTACTGTGTGGACATGGCCGAAGCGCACGACGACAACACCGTCCGTCGTGCGCCGTCATCATCAGCGGTACTCGACGCGGTGCTGGTTGTCGCGTTGAGGCGAGACGCGGCAGGCCGTGATGGTGATGAACTCGCCGTGGCTCCTATCTGGCCGACGCCGAAGGAGCAGCGACTCAGGCCGAACATCTTCAGAAGCCGGACGTCGCCACCGACGAGGATCGCATCGCCGAACCGGCGCCGTCCGACGTCGCCATGGAGGCGATGGTTGCTGCCGAAGCTGAAGAGGTCGCGGCAGCGATGCGCCGCGTCGATGGACGCAGGCGTGGCGACGAGCGAGCGGTCGACGATGTCAGCTTGATCGATGCGTTACTCGCCGATCAGGTCGACTGGGCCAGGTGACGCTGGTGGCGGCGTAGGTGCCAGCGGCGTCGATCGCCGCCGTCGCTGCCGGGCGCATCGTCGGGGGCCGGCCGATGGTCGCGAGGCGATCACCATCAGCATACCTTTGCAAGAGAATCGTGGTTCGACCTGCAGACGAGCCAGACACTGATGCCGCCGCATTTTCGTGCGCCATCGAGGACGTAGTGGCCGAGGGCGAAGCCGAAACCGGAACTCAGGGCGTCCGCACAAGAGGTGGTCGATGTCGACTGCATGTCGAGAATCGGGTGGTGGTGTCGTCTCCATGGTGAGAAGACGTCCCATGAAAGGACGCACGTCATGAACAATGCAGAGATCGCCGAGATCCTGGCCAAGCCGGTACGCAGCAGCTGCTCAATGGGCCGGGCTGCGTGCCTGGCCTACAACGGCCTCGACGGTGATCCTCGGGGTGATCCTGATCGGCCTCCGGATGGAGGGTCTGCACATCTGGACGGCAACCGTGCCGAAGGCGGCGAAAGGTGGCAGCGTCCGCAAGAACCGAAAGGTCGTGCTGACGATCGACCAGGCGCCGAACCACGAAGGCGTCGATGACTCGCTGGACGGCAGAGGTCGAAACTGCCGCGGGGGTCATGGACGGCCACCTGACCGTGGGCCGGAAGGTGATGACGAAGACAGTACCGGAACTGCTCGCTGGCGTGCAGAGCTTCTACGACGGATGGCCGTTATTACGATACTCGACGTGGTCAAGCTCCTCGACTCTCGAGAGTACGCAACACATCCCCAAGGCGTCGAAGATCGACGAAGGAAGGGGCTGGCGAGCCGACGTCGTTACTTCAGCGCTGGGCGCTCGCGCGAGCACGTCGACTCGGCCGTGCTGGCGATAATGTCGAAGAAGCGCTTGGCGTGCAGCGTTTCTCGAAGGTCGTAGTGGTGAAGATGATCGCTCGCGTCATAGTGCGGCGCCGGGACCACCTTGCCGCTGGGCGAGACGACCAGGTACCTCCCGGCCGAAGACATCGCAACGCCCTCGGGCAATCTCAGCGGGAGTCATCCGGGAAGCGTGCCGGGACGAACGAGGAACGCGACCACGAAAGCCCGGAGCTTCGACGGCGATCGTCGCATCGAGGCGATCAGCTCGTCGCTGTTGTTGCCGTCGGTGCGAGCCAGACTGCGGGACCGGACGTAGAATGCTCCATCGCGCGAATGGGATCGGCCTCCGAACAGATGAAGCCTTCGACGGGGCGCGCTGGGAAGCTGTGCCGCGCCGAGATCATCGCCAGCGCCTGACGCCGTGGAAGACGTGCTCGTATCGTGGGCATTAGCTTCCGATGGCGGTGGAGCATGCCCTCGCTGCTGATCATGAGAAGCGAATGACAGCGAGTGCTGGACGATCGATCCTCCGCCGTCGACGCCGACGGCGTAGATGGACGCCGTGTTCCGCGACGCCTTGATCAATCGATCTACGAGTGGCTGATCGACGTCGACGTCGATGCCGTCATGCGTCCGAACAGCCGTCACAACCGTCAGTCGATGTTGCCGTGGGAGCTGCTGATGTGCCGTCTGCACGAAGACCACGAGCAGACTTCGGAAAGACGACCAGGTTTGCACCGCCATCGGCCGTATCGCCGAGGAGATCGACGGCCTTGTCGATGGTCGCCTTGGCATCGAGGATCACGGCGTCGCCTTGGATAGGGGCCCGGACGCTGCACCGTTGATCTGAGCGACGACCGGATGGATCCGTTGGATCGAGGAGCATCGTGGCCGACCCTGGGACGGGAACGTGATGCTCAGCAGGGCACGGCCCTGCGGTCGGCTCGACCAGGATCTGCAGGGTCCAATCGCCGGCCTGCGACAGGACGATGGTGCCGGTGTAGTGGTTCGGACCGATCGATTCGAGGATGCCCGGCACCTCGCCGCGACGCCGATGCCAACTCGGCCTGCACGCTGGTCGAGACCACCGGGTCGATGCTGCCGCCCGGTGGCGTGATGATGAGATGCACCTCGTTCTGCCCGACCCGACCGGGTGTCACCGTGACGTCGGCGATCAGACCCTCGCTCGTCAGCGTCGTTGTGAAGACCTTCGACGCGGCGACGGATTGTGGCGGAAGCGCGACCAACGCCGCGGCGAGCCCCACGATCGCGATGCCGATCAATGCCTCGACCAGAACGTTGCGTTTGATCGCCGACGGACCGTCGTTGCGTAGCACCCATTGGGAGACGCCACCGATCGCGACGAGCACCGTGACGACTGCGACCTTCACCAGCAGGGTTCGTCCCCAGGAGGTGCTGGTGACATCATCGAAGCCGCCGGCCAGCTTGAACGTCTGGGCGACGCCGGTCGCGACGATCACGGGAACGGCGACGGTCGCAACGACGCTGAATCGGCGAACGATGCGCTCCGAGTCGGGATCTGTCAGCCATGTGCTGGTACCGAACGCGAACATCAACAGTCCACCGATCCACAGCGATACCGCAGTGAGGTGAACGGCGTCGACGCCGATCCACAGCGGCGCGGGATGCTGCGCGTTCGCGTGGCCGATGCTGGAGTACGTCAGGATCAACCCGACGCTGATCGCCAGCGCCCCTCCGCGCCAGATGTCGCCGGCGCGAGCGCGGCGAACGTCACCAACAGCACACCGAGCACGAGCACCAGCACGACCGCGCACGAGCAGCACCGAAGCCGTGTGCGAGCCGACGACCTTGCCCCAGACCGACGGCTTGATCGCGTCCGACGGTGAGCCGGCGACGACCTTGGCCCCGTACAGCCCGAAGGAGCCGAGCGATCCGACGAGCATGAAGACCCACGCCAGCCAGAGCAGCATCCGATTGGATGCCGTGTCCGACGACTGCACGGCCAGCACTCCTCCGCCGACCACGACGATCAGGCCGATCAGTGCCAGTAGGCGCGCTGCTGTGTCGAGCCGGCCGACGGTGGATGTCGCCGTCGCGTTACCGCTGACCTTGTCGATCAACGCACCGACGTCGACCCCGGATGAGGCACCGACCTGGAAGCTGAATGCTCCATCGACGACGTGCCCGTCGGCGGACGGAACGCGCCACACCACGACGTACACGCCGTCGCCGATCGTCGGCACCGACGCCTGCACGACCGTGTCGTCGGTGATGCTCTGCGGGATGCCGGTCGGGATCAGCGTCGCGTTCTGGTCATAGAGCTCGATGTTGGCGAGGTCGGCGTCGATCGCCTCGTTGAAGTCGAGCTCGATGTTGGGCGGCCCCTCTTCCAGGACGGCGTTCGCCGACGGGACACTGGCGTCGAGACCGGCATGCGCCGAGTGCCTGTTGCGCCGGTGCGAACACGGCGAGGGCAATCGCGGCGCCGACTACCGCTTGCTTCCAACGCATCAATTCATGATCCCCGCTGGGGCTAGGCCGTCGATCTCGGCGCGGCCGAGAAGCCAGGCCAGTCGCTGATGGTCACTGACCGACATCGCCTCCGATGGCAAGCGCTGTCATCCCCATCGGCTTGCGACTCGCCCACAACATCGTCAGCCGCACGAGATCGAGTCGGACGTATTCGGGGTCCCAGTCCGACCAGGAATACCCGAGACCGAGATCGGCATGATGGACCTCCGTCTCTCGCCAGCGGATGAAGAGCAGTTCGGACATCGGCTCTTCGCCGGCGATCGTGCTGCCGCGGTCGGACCACGCTCCGGCCGGCATCGCCTCCACAAGGAGCTCGAGCCGCACCACAGCCGTGGTGACATCGGCGACGATCTCTGCGGCCGAACGACGAGCTCCGGCCTCGATGTCGGCGGTGCGCTGCTCCCGGCCGCCGGGGTACATCTCGGCGACCTCGCCGCGTGTCGCGGCATCGAACATGCGGATGTGCCCGTCGGCGTTGCGGGCGATGTGGCTGGCGACATGGCCGACGGTCCAGCCCGGCAGCAAGGACGGTTGAGCGACCTGTTCGTCCGTCAACGATTGCAATCCGGCGACCACCGCCCGTGTGCTCCGACCGCTCCGGCACGGTCGCGGTCGACATCGTTCATGGAGTTCTCACCGTATACGGCGCGCGAACGTGGCAACCTTGCGGGCATGCAAATAGCGATGGTCGGTCTCGGGCGCATGGGCGCCAACATGGTTCGTCGTCTCCAGCGGGCGGGGCACGAGTGCGTCGCCTACGACCTCAACCCCGGCGGCAGTCCAGGCCTCCGAAGCCGATGGCGCGCGCGGAGCCGCGACGCCCCAAGACGTCGTCGATGCGTTGGCTGCCCCGCGTCACATCTGGCTGATGGTGCCGGCCGCATACGTCAGCAACACGATCGAGACGTTCGCCCCGTTGCTGTCACCAGGCGACACGCTGATCGACGGCGGCAACTCCTGGTATCGCGACGACGTCGATCGAGCCGGCCCCGCTGCGCGAGAAGGGCATCAACTACATCGATGTCGGAACCAGCGGCGGCGTGTTCGGCCTCGATCGTGGCTACTCGCTGATGGTCGGTGGACCGGATGATGCGGTTGCCGAGATGGCGCCGATCTTCAACGATCTCGCTCCTGGCCCCGGCGAGATCGTGCGCACTCCGGTCTACAAGGGCGATCCGATGCCTGCCGAGCTCGGCTGGTTGCACTGCGGTCCCAACGGTGCCGGCCACTTCGTCAAGATGGTCCACAACGGGATCGAGTACGGGATGATGGCGGCGCTCGCGGAGGGGCTCAACATCTTGTCGGAGGCAAACGTCGGCGCATCGGATCGACCGAAGGATGCCGAGACAGCACCCCTCACGCATCCCGAGTACTACCAATACGATTTCGACCTGGCCGCCGTCACCGAGCTGTGGCGACGCGGCAGCGTGATCTCCGAGCTGGCTCGTCGACCTGGCGGCCGCGGCCCTGGGTGAGGACCCGAAGTTGAAGGGCTTCGAGGGCTACGTCAGCGACAGCGGCGAAGGTCGCTGGACGATCCACGCGGCGATCGACGAAGGCGTGCCGGCACCGGTGCTCAGCGCCGCTCTGTACGACCGGTTCGACTCGCGTGGCCGCGGCAGACAACAGCCAACAAGATCCTGTCGGCGTTGCGGGCTCAGTTCGGTGGCCACGTCGAAGGAACAGGACACGCAGAATGAGCGATGCCACCACACAACCCGTCGCCGATGCACTCGTGCTGTTCGGCGCCACTGGCGATCTCGCCAAGCGCAAGCTCTTCCCCGCGCTGTATCGACCTCGAGCGCCACGGCAACCTCAAGATTCCGGTGATCGGCGTCGCCCGCAGCGACTGGACCGACGCCGCGTTCTGCCAGAACGCCCACGACGCGATCATCGCCGCGATGCCCAACGCCGAGGCCGCCGTCATCGACTCGCTGATGAAGCGACTCGACCTCATCCAGGGCGACTACTCGGACCACAAGACGTGGGCATCGCTGAAGCGCACGCTCGACAAGCACAAGAGCGAGACCGCCGTGTTCTACATGGCGATCCCGCCGTCGATGTTCCCCACGGTCGCCCAGTCGCTGGCGTCGGTCGGCCTCAACGAGCGCGGCCGCATCGTGGTCGAGAAGCCGTTCGGCCGCGACCTGGCCAGCGCGATCGAGTTGAACGCCACGCTGCACTCGGTGTTCCCGGAGGAGCGCATCTTCCGCATCGACCACTACCTCGGCAAGGAGAGCGTCGAGGACATGATGGTGTTCCGCTTCTCCAACACGTTGCTCGAGCCGGTGTGGAACCGCAACTACGTGCGCAGCGTGCAGATCACCATGAGCGAGACCATCGGCGTCGAGGGTCGCGGCAGCTTCTACGACGGGGTCGGCGCGATCCGCGACGTCGATGCAGAACCACCTGCTGCAGGTCCTGTCGCTCGCGGCGATGGAGCCACCGGTCGGCCCGGACGCCAGCTACCTGCAGGACGAGAAGGCCAAGGTCTTCGCGGCGATGCGACCGATCGATCCGACCAGGCTCGTGCGCGGCCAGTACGTCGGCTACCGCGACGAGCCGGGCGTCGCGCCGGATTCGACCGTCGAGACCTATCGCCGCGGCGCGTCTCGAGATCGACTCGTGGCGTTGGGCCGGCGTGCCGTGGTACGTCCGCTGCGGCAAGGCGCTGAAGGCATCGGCGACCGAGGTGATCGTCGAGTTCCGCGAGCCGCCGAGCCTGCTGTTCGACGAGGCTGGCGGGCCGACCCCGTCGCGCAACCTGGTGCGCTTCCGCCTCGGCACGAAGGACGGCGTCACGTTCACGCTGCAGGCCAAGACGCCCGGGCCGCACCTCGACAGCCAGAACGTCGACGTCGCGGTCGACTTCGCGGCCGCGCTCGGCGAGCGACGCGAGGCGTACGAGCGTCTGCTGTACGACGCGATCGCCGGGCTGCCGCGTCGCTTCGCTCGCGAGGACGTCGTCGAACTGACGTGGCGGGTCGTCCAGCCCGCGCTCGACACACCCGGTGCCGTCCACCCGTACTTCCGCGGCGAATGGGGCCCGACCGAGGCCGATCGGATCCTCGACGGCGACAGCTGGTTCACCCCGTCCTGAGTTCGGCAGCAGTCATGGTCCTCGGTTGTCTCTGCGTTTGACCCTTGGCGCCCCGTATCGGGGCCGAGGGTCAGACACCGAGGAGAGCGGCGACACCGCGGCGACGAAGTCGACGAGGCGGGTACCGCAACGCGACGCGATGTCGGGATCGAGCACGACGACGTTGCCGTTCATGACCGCCTGCATGTGGCCCCATCCCGGTCGTGCCGCGACAGTCTGCGGCCGATTCACCACCATCCGCCAGGAAGATGAAATCGGGATCGGCCGAGATGATCTCATCCTCCGCCAGTTGCGGATAGTCGCTGTCGACCTCTTGGAAGTCGGCGACGCTCTGCATCCCGAACAAGCGCGTACACCTGACCGATGAACGTGTTCTCGGTGACGCTGCGGAAGGTGTCGTTGAGTTCGTGGTAGTAGGTCAACGGCTGCGGAGGTCGTGGCGTCGCTGCGACCGTGTTGTCGATGCCGCTGCGCATCGTCTCGACGAGAGCGGCAGCGTCGGCCACGTGCCCGGTGATCGTGCCGAGTTGCTTCGATCTGCTCGTACACGTTGTCGAACGACGTCGCCGGCGGGCCGTTCCACACTGCGAGACCGGCCGACTCGAGCTGCTGGGTCAGGTCGTCGGAATCGTCGGCGATCACGACCAGGTCGGGCTGCAACGCCGTGATCGCGTCGACGTCGGGCTCGACGGCGGAGAGGTCGTGCGGCTTCGCCAAGCGCCTCGGGTGGATAGTTGGAATGATCGTCGACGGCCAGCACGTTGTCACCGGCACCGATGGCGAACAGCATCTCGGTAGCAGTCGGCGAGAGGCTGACGATGTGGTCGGCAGCCGGAAACGTCGACGTCGAGGGGGTGTTGACGGCGGCCGGGATCGTGGTGGGAACGGACGCCGACGGTGGCCTGGGTCGTGTCGCCGGAGGCCTGTTTGTCCCCGCCACACGCCGCCAGCAGGACGACGACTGCCAGAGCGGCCGAGAGAGTCATCCGCTTCATAGGGAGTCTCCACGCTAGCAATGCCATGCTATGCTCGTCTGTCGATGGCCGACGCACCGCTGACCGAGGATCCCCGTCCGGACGGGTTGGCCCGAGCCAGTTCGTTGCTGCTCGTCAACACCGGCGATGGCAAGGGGAAGAGCAGCGCAGCATTCGGCGTGATGCTTCGTTCCGTTGCAATGGGGTGGCCGGTCGTCGTGCTGCAGTTCGTGAAGAGTGGCCAGTGGAAGGTCGGCGAGGAGAAGATCGGCCGGCAACTCGGCGTCGAATGGCACTCGCTCGGCGAGGGATTCACCTGGGACTCCAACGATCTCGAGCACGACAAAGCGCACGCGCAACAAGCCTGGAAGGTCGCGGCGACCGCCATCGCCGAGGGTCGGCATCGCCTCGTGATCCTCGACGAACTGACCTACCTCTGCACATGGGGATGGATCGATACTGCCGACGTCGTGGCCGCCCTTCGTGACAGGCCAGACGACGTCAACGTCATCGTGACCGGCCGCGACTGTCCCGCCGAGATCATCGAGATCGCCGACACCGTCACCGAGATGCGCAAGATCAAGCACGCCTACGACCAAGGCATCACCGCCAAGAAGGGCATCGAGTACTGAGTCGTCGCTAGTACTTGACCCACTCGTGGATGCGGCGGATGCCTTCCTCCATGTCGTCGTCGGCCATCGCGAAGCTGAACCTGGCGTAGCCGGGAGTGCCGAACGCCTCGCCGGGCACGAACGCCACCTTGGCCTCGCCGAGGATGTTGTCGGCGAGCTCCAGCGTGGTGTTGCTCACCGTGCCGTTGGGCCCGAGCGGTCGACCGAGCAGCCCGGAGAAGTTGGGGTAGCAGTAGAACGCACCCTGCGGCACGATGGCGGTGACATCGGGGATGTCGTTGAGCATGTTGTGCATGGTGACGGCCCGACGCGCGAAGGCGTCGCGCATCATCGCGACCGCCGACAGATCGCCGCTGACGGCCTCGAGCGCGGCGACCTGGGCGACGTTGTCGACGTTGGACGTGCGTGTGCGACTGGAAGTTGATCGCTGCCTTCATGACGTCGCTGGGCCCGATCATCCAACCGACGCGCCAGCCGGTCATTGCATACGTCTTGGCGACGCCGTTGACGATGATGCACTGGTTGGCGAGCTCGGGGACGACCGTCGGCATGCTGACGAACTTGTTGTCGCCGTAGACGAGGTGCTCGTAGATCTCGTCGGTCAGGATCCACACGCCCTTGTCGACCGCCCAGCGACCAATCGCCTCGACCTCTTCCGGCGAGTAGATGGCGCCGCTCGGGTTGTCGGGGCTGACGAACAGCAGCGCCTTGGTGCGCGGAGTCAGCGCCGCATCGAGCTGCTCGATGTGTCGCCTTGAAGCCGGTCGACTCGTCGGTCTGCACGATCACCGGCACGCCACCGGCAAGCGTGATCGCTTCGGGATACGTGGTCCAGTACGGAGCAGGGCAGATGACCTCGTCGCCCGGGTCGCACAGTGCCGCGAACGCAGTGAACACAGCGTGCTTGCCGCCGTTGGTCACCAACACCTGACTGGCCTGGCACTGGAAGCCCGAGTCGCGCAGCGTCTTGACGGCGATCGCCTCGCGGAGCTCGGGGAGACCGGCGGCCGGGGTGTACTTGTGGTACTTCACCTCGTGACAGGCACGGGCCGCGGCCTCGACGATGTTGTCGGGCGTCGGGAAGTCGGGCTCGCCGGCACCGAAGCCGATCACGTTCTCGCCCTTGGCCTTCAGCGCCTTGGCTTTGGCGTCGACGGCGAGGGTTGCCGATTCGGCGATGGCGGCGAGACGTGCTGACGTGCGGTTCACTGGATGCCCTTCGGTGGAGTTGCGAGGAGGATTGTAGTTGCAGGCCTCGCGCCGACTCCGGCGACATTTCGCCTCGCTTACTTTTTGCGCGGCTCGTTGGCCTGTCGCCACGAACGGGCGAGACTGGACGGGTGACGACGACCCCGACCTTGCTCGACATCCCGCGCACGATGCTGCCGAGCGACGGGCGATTCGGGTGCGGACCGTCGAAGATCCGTCCCGAGCAGGCATTGGCGCTGGCCAGGGCCAACAGCAACCTGTTGGGCAGCTCGCACCGCCAGGCGCCCGTCAAGAACCTGGTCGGCACGATCCGCGCCGGGCTCGGCGACCTGTTCTCACTGCCCGACGGGTGGGAGATCGTGCTCGGCAACGGCGGCTCGACGGTCTTCTGGGATGTCGCCACGTTCGGCCTCATCGTCGAACGCAGCCAGCACTACGTCTTCGGCGAGTTCTCGTCGAAGTTCGCCGAGGCTTCAGCCAGCGCGCCGCACCTCGGCGATCCGGTCGTGGTCCGCAGCGTGCCCGGCACCCATCCATCGATCGGCGAGGTGCCGAATGGAATCGATGTCGTCGCACTGACGCACAACGAGACGTCGACGGGTGTTGCGATGGAGTTGCACCGTCCGGATGGTGACGCACTGGTCGTCGTCGATGCGACGTCGGCAGCGGGTGGATTGCCGTGGTCGCCGAGTGAAGTCGACGTCTACTACTTCGCGCCGCAGAAGTGCTTCGCGAGCGATGGAGGCTTGTGGCTGGCTGCTTGCTCTCCCGCCGCGATCGAACGCATCCGAGCGATCGCCGCATCGGGCCGTTGGATGCCGACGTCACTCGATCTCAGCGTCGCGCTCGACAACTCGCTGCTGAACCAGACGTACAACACGCCCGCGTTGGCGACGCTCGTGCTGCTGAACGAACAGCTGCAGTGGATGCTCGACAACGGCGGTCTCGAATGGTGCGTCGATCGCTGCCGTACCTCGTCGGGATACCTCTACGACTGGGCCAACGCATCCAGCTTCGCGACGCCGTTCGTCGCCGAACCCGCGGCAACGCTCGGCCGTCGTGGGCACCATCGATCTCGACGAATCGGTGCGGGCCGACGACGTGTGCACCGCGCTCGCGCGCCAACGGGATCGTCGACACCGACAGCTATCGCAAGCTCGGCCGCAATCAGCTGCGCATCGGTATGTTCCCCTCTGTGGAACCCGACGATGTCGCCGCGCTCACGGCCTGCATCGACTACGTCGTCGAGGCGCTCGGCGGGTGAACGTCGCCGACGTCCTGTCGACCCATCTCGATGGGGTCGCCCCGCTGAACAGGCCGATCATGGTGCTCGCCCTTCGAGGGTGGTTCGACATCGCCGAAGTCGCGACCACCGCGATCAACGAGCTCGTCGCAGATCGAGTAGCTCCGATCGTTGCGTCGATCGATCCCGATCCGTTCTTCGACTTCACGCAGGAGCGCCCATTCGTCGAGCTCGACGACGACGAGATGCGCCAGGTGCACTGGCCAGAGAACGAGTTCCGGTTCGCGCGTTTCTCCGGTGCACCACACGATCTCGTTGTGCTCGCCGGCGTCGAGCCGCACCTGCGCTACGCGACCTTCGCCGACAGCGTGTTGGAGGTCGCCAAGTTGTCGAAGTGCGAAGTCGTCGTCACCGTCGGCGCAGTCGCCGACACCATCCCGCACACGCGACCACCCCTGGTCGTCGGCAGCACGACGAATCCCGATCTGCTGAGCGCGCTCGGTCTGTCGCCGCCGCGGTATCAGGGCATCACCGGGCTGGTCGGCGTGCTGCAGGAACGCCTCGATCGAGCGGGTGTGCCGGCGGTGTCGTTGCGAGTCGGCGTACCGCACTACCTCGGCAACGCCCAACATCCGCAGTCATCGATCGCCCTGCTGCAACATCTCCATCATGTGCTCGGCGTGCCCGTGCACACTGCGCGACTCGCCGCCGAAGCCGCACGTCGACGGGTGCTCCACGACGAAGCCGTTGCCGAGGACGAGCAGGCGACCGCGTACGTGGCGATGCTCGAGCGCGAGTACGACCAGCATTCCGAGGCAGCGATTCCGAGCGCCGACGACCTCGCTGCCGAATTTGAGAGATTCTTGCGGGACCAACGGGACGACGAGAGCTAAAGCGACAGCACGAATCCGCCGAACAATGGTTCGGCATGTTGTTCAAACCAGAACCCCCTGGTCCGGCAATGGACCGAGCTCAACGCTCCCTTCGCATCGAATTCCAACCGAGGCCCGAAGGAAGGTCCGCGGTGGATCATCGACTGGCGCGGACCGTTGGTCGTCTCCGCCGTGCACGGCGTTGATCACGAGCGCGACGGACAGTGGAAGAACACCGACGCCGGCACCGGCGGTTTGGCGATGGCGCTGAGCAACGTGCTGGGTTGTTCGAAGATCGCCGTGACTCGAAGCGTTCCGATGATGGGCGATGCCAACTGGGACGAGTACCACCCGTTGAAGGCGCAGCTCGAGAAGCTCGGCCACGTCGATCAGAACACCGTGTACCTCGACCTGCACGGGATGAAGGACGGCCACGGCGCCGATGTGATCATCGGTTGCGGGAATGGTTCGCCCGAGGCCAAGGCACTTGCGGTTCGCGTCGCGACGCATCTCGAGGCGGCGAAGGTGACCACCGATCCCGATGGCGGCAAGCGCGGCTTCGGTGCGACCAGACCGGGCACGATGACCTCGTGGGCCCAGCGTCAAGGTGCGACCGCGATCCAGTTGGAGATCGCCCGTTCGTACCGGGCCGCTCAAAGTGCCGACAAGCTGAAGGAGCGTCTGATCTCCGGCCTCGTCGCAGCGCTGTCGGACGAGCAACGTCGAATCGACGCCAGGCCGGCCGCATCGGATTTGGATTGGCTGGTGGCCTGACCAGCCGTTCTGCGTCAAGGTACTCCGATCGCGGGAGTGACCGTTAAGGTCAGCCCCCACAGCTCGGAGCAGACAATGGATGTTCGACCACCAATGGACGATGCCGACGCCGCGCTCGGCCGTGCGCTGATCCAGCTGTACGAGGTGGCAAACATTCTGCCGCCAGCGTCGGTCGCCAGTTTCGTCGACGTCGTCTGCGAGATCGTCGGAGCGCAAGCAGGCCGGCTGTATGTCGCGGACTACGCCTTGCAATCGCTGCGCGAGCTCGGGCCCGACGGACCGCTCGGACAACCGGTGATGATCGAGGGCACCGTGGCCGGACGGGTCTTCGCCGACGGCATCACGATCGCGAGCGGCGAGGGCCCGACGGTTCTGCACGTCGCGCTCGTCGACGGCAGCGAGCGAATCGGTTTGCTGGAGCTCGACTTCGACATCTGGGACGGCGTGCCATTCGTGCTCGCCCCCGTGATCGTGGTGCTCGTGTCGTTGTTGGTGGCCAAGAGCAGATACACCGACGCGTGGGTCCGGTGCCGACGAGCCCAGCCACTGACGGCTGCTGCCGAGGTGCAGTGGGACCTGCTACCCCCCCTTGCCGCAACGGCGACCGGAATCGCGGTTGCCGGGATCCTGGAGCCGGCGTACTCGATCGGTGGCGACTCCTTCGACTACGCGCTCAACTCGGCCGGCCTGGACTTTGCAATCGTCGACGCGATGGGCCGCGGCATGTCTGCGGTGTTGATGTCGGCGGGAGCCATCAATGGTCTCAGGAACGTCCGGCGCGAGGGCGGCGATCTCATGGACGGCTACATACAAGTCGACGAGCTGATCGCGGCACATTTCGGAAACTTTCAATTCGTCACCGGTCAGTTCGGCTCGCTGAACTCCGAGACCGGACTTCTGCGATGGATCAATGCGGGTCACCCGACACCGCTGCTGGTGCGCAACGGCACCTTCGCCGGTGAGTTGAAGTGCGAGCCGTCGATGCCCATGGGACTCGGTGGGACCGTCGTGGAGGTGGCCGAAGAATGCCTCCAGAGTGGCGACAGAGTCCTGTTCTACACAGATGGGATCACCGAATCGAGATCGCTCGACGGTGAGGTCTTCGGCATCGAACGATTGGCCGACTACCTCGTCCGGGCCACCCTCGACGGTGTATCGGCAGCCGAAACGGTCCGACGGCTGTCGGCCAATCTCATCGTGTTCGTCGGCGCCGGATTGCGCGACGACGCAACGTTGTTCCTCATCGAATACCGAGTCGGTTGAATCAGCCCTTGGCGGCGCGGAACCCGGCTTCGAGGTCGGCGAGGATGTCTTCGATCGACTCGAGCCCGACACTGAGGCGCACGAGACCCGGATAGACACCGGTCGACGCCTGCTCCTCCTCGGTCAATTGACTGTGTGTCGTTGTTGCCGGTTGGATCACGAGGCTGCGCACGTCGCCGATGTTCGCCACGTGGCTGTGGAGCTCGAGGGCTTCGACGAAGCGAGTGCCTGCATCGCGTCCACCCTTGATGATGAACGAGATGATCGATCCGTAACCCTTGTCGCGGCCGTACTTCTTGGCTCGCTCGTACCACTGACTCGAAGGCAGACCGGCCCAGATCACACTCTCGACCTCGTCGCGACCCTGCAGGAACTCGGCGACCTTGGCCGCATTCGAGAAGTGGCGCTCCATGCGCAGGCTCAGCGTCTCGAGACCCTGCAGGAACAGGAATGCGTTGAACGGCGAGACCGCCGCACCCGTGTCGCGTAGACCTTGCACGCGAGCCTTCAAGATGAAGGCGCCATGACCCAGACGCCGGCCAGTACGGCAGCCCGTGGTAGCTCGGGTCCGGCTCGGTGAAGTTGGCAAACCTGCCGTTACCGAAGTCGAAGGTGCCACCGTCCGTGATCGAGCCACCGATCGACGTGCCATGCCCGCCGATGAACTTGGTGAGCGAGTGCACGACGATGTCGGCACCCCACTCGATCGGGCGGATGAGGTATGGCGTCGGAACGGTGTTGTCGACGATCAGCGGCACACCCGCTTCGTGGGCAACCTTCGACACGCCCTCGATGTCGAAGATGTCGTTCTTCGGGTTCGACAACACCTCGCCGAAGAACAGCTTGGTGTTGGGCTTCACCGCAGCACGCCACTGGTCGAGGTTGTCTGGATCCTCGACGAACGTGATCTCGATGCCGTGCTTCGGCAGCGTGTAGTGCAACAGGTTGTACGTGCCGCCGTACAACGACGGTGATGCCACGACGTGATCGCCGGCCTCAGCGATTGTCGTGATCGCCAGCATCTCGGCGGCCTGACCAGAGCCGACGACCAGCGTTCCGGGAATACCGATGGCCGTGGTGCAGCCGCCCTCCAACGCATTCGAGCGTGCCTCGAGCGCGCCCTGGGTCGGATTCATGATGCGCGTGTAGATGTTGCCGACCTCGGCAAGGGCGAACAGGTTGGCGGCGTGCGCCGAGTCACGGAACTCGTAGCTCGTCGTCTGGTAGATCGGCACCGCCCTCGCGCCAGTGGTTGGGTCGGGATCTCCCCCGACGTGAATCTGGCGTGTCTCGAATCCCCATGCGTCACTCATGGGTGGTCACGCTACTGACGTAAATCCCGACCAATCAAGTCGGAATTCAAGACATCCCGTGTTCGTGCCGATGAATCGACAGGCATTTCACCAACTCGGAGGAGGCGGCATGTTTCAACGCACTCGGTGGACGGCGCTCGGCGCCGCGGTGGCAGTTGTGGTCGGAGCCGGGGCGGTGATGCCCAGCGCGAGCGCGGCGGTGTCGTCCGGAGATCGGGCGGTGTTCGTGCCCGTCGAACCGTGTCGACTCTTCGACACGAGATCGGGTGGGTCGAACGTCGGCCCTCGGGCAACCCCGATCGGCGCGGCGGAGTCGTACATCCAGCAAGTCACGGGAGCGAACGGACACTGTGTGGTTCCGGCTGACGCCTCTGCCGTCTCGCTGAATGTCACCACCGTCGACGGCACTGCGGCGAGCTACCTGACGGTCTATCCCGCGGATGCAGCCGCCGTGCCGTTGGCGTCGAACCTCAACTGGACACCAGGCGCACCGCCGACGCCCAACAAGGTCGACGTGAAACTGTCGGCAACGGGAGCAATCGGCATCTTCAACAACGCCGGCAGCGTCAACGTGCTGGCCGACGTGGTCGGCTACTACGCGGACCACAACCACGACGACCGCTACTACACGAAAGCGGAGATCGACGCGACCGTCAACGACACGTTGCGAACTGAGGTGCACGGCTCGTACGACGCTCGGTGGGAGCAGCCGGCGGTCTTCAACCAGTCGATCAACAACACGTGCGTCGGCAACACCACGGGTAGTGGAGTCTTCGCAGAGATCCCGATCACCATGCCAGTCGGCTCACGATTGATCTCGGTCGACACGCTGGTGCTCGACGGTGTCGGGCCAACGACGTATTCGGTCGACCTCATCAAGACGACCATCACGACGCTGGGGGTGACAGTCAACCACCTCGGCTTCGTCTCGGGACTCGGCGGGGGCACCGGACTGGTTCACACGTTGATCACACCGGCGGGCTCGGAGATCGCCGCTCCCGGCGTCTCGTATGCGCTGAGGGTCGGCGATTTCTTCCTCAGCCAGAACCACTTCTGTCAGGTCACCGTCAACTACGACACCAAGCCCTGACGCATCTCGCGCTTCAGGAACTTGCCGGCGGGGTTGCGCGGCAAGGGCTCGTCGACGAACACGATCCGCGACGGGAATCATGAACGCGGCGATCTTCTTCGACAGGAACGCGCGGAGCTCGTCGGCGGTCAGCGTCGCGCCCTCGACGAGGTGGATCGCGACGGCGACCTCTTCGCCGAGACGCTCGTCGGGGATGCCGAACACTGCGGCCTCGTGGATCGTCCGGGTGCTGCGTAGATCGCTGACTCGACCTCGGCGCAGTACACGTTCTCGCCACCGCGCAGGATCATGTCCTTCAACCGATCCTCGACGTAGACGAAGCCTTCGTCGTCGACGCGCCCGATGTCGCCGCTGCGCAGCCAGCCGTCGACGATGGTCTCGGCCGTTGCCTCCGGCTTGTTCCAGTAGCCGCGGATGAGGGTCGGACCGTCGAACCAGATCTCACCACGCTCGCCGTTCGGCAACCTTGTTCCCCTGCGGATCGCGGATCTCGATGCGCATGATCGGCATCGCCCGACCGGTCGACGTCGGATGGCTGATGTAGTCGGCGCCGGTGTTGCTGGGACCGTAGGCGTTGGTCTCGGTCATGCCGTAGCCGAGCGTCGGCCCGCCGCTCTTGATGCTGCCGGCGACGCGCTCGACCAACGCGGTCGGCGCAGGTGCACCGCCACCACCGACACCGCGCAGGCTCGAGGTGTCGAACTCGCTGAACCGAGGCGAGTTGACCAGATCCCAGCTCTGCGTCGGCACACCGACGAAGTTGGTGACGCGCTCGCGCTCGATCAACTCGAGCGCCTTCTCGGCGTTCCAGCGGTACATCATCACGAGCTTCGACTTCAGGACGACGCAACTGAGCATCACGGGCACCGAGCCCGTGACGTGGAACAGCGGCACGATCAGGATGAACACCGGTGTCGGCGCTGCCGGTGGCGATTCGCCGGGTCGGCAAGTGCGGCAGCGGCACGCACCGCGTCGGCGGCCGCCCGGCTGCCGAACGCCATCGCCGACGACACGATCGCGCCGTTGGTCGAGACGGCACCCTTCGGTCGCCCGGTCGTGCCGGAGGTGTAGAGGATCGTCGCGTCGTCGTCCCAATCGACGTCGACGGCCGGCATCGCCGGGCCCGGCACGACGACGTCGTTCCATTGATCGACGTCGGCGGCCGACGGTGACTCGGCGCGCACCTCGATCATCCGAATGCCCGAGTCGACGACACGGTGCCGATCGCACGCCCGATCCGTTCGACGTCGGCGATCAACACCTTCGCGCCGCAGTCGTCGAGTGCGTAGTCCAGCTCGTCCTCGACCCACAACGCGTTGAGCGCGACCGAGACCGCGCCGACCGACATGATCGCGATCGTCGACATGACCCACTCGGGGTAGTTGCGCATGCCGATGGCGACTCGGTCGCCCTTGTTGATGCCGTACCGATGGACGAGTGCATCGGCGAGCGCGTCGACCTGTTCGAAGACCTCGTTGAACGACAGGCGCTCGTCCTCGTAGACGATGAAGATGTCGTCGCCACCCTCGCGCGCCACGCGAACAGGGTCCGCATGTTGGGCGGAGCATGCTTGAATCGCCGACGTCCGTGCTCGTCCTCGACGATCTCGAACGGTGATCCGGGCGCAGAGATCTGCGCACACGCTTCTTCCCAACTGAGTGTCATTGTCCCCCTCGAACGCGAGCGATCTTGGCCCTCGAACGATACGGATACTGGCTGTCAACCGACAAGCCGGCAAGGGCTCGGTACCACCGTGACTGATTTCGATTCTTCGCACATTCTCGATCGCACCACCGCTCGACCGGCGCCGGCATTTTCGACAATCGCGACCGCAACGATCGGCGGCTTCGGGCTCGGTGTCATCGCCCGAGCGTGGATGCGATTGATCGCCGAAGAACCGGAATTCACCGTGGCCGGCACCGTCTCCGTCGTCCTCGCCTTCACCATCTTCGGATTGACGCAGTCGATCGCAGCCGTCGCCCGTCGGCGCGCTCTGCGCCGCCGCACGTTGACCGTTGCTCGCATCGTGGGCGTGATCGGGTTCGTCCCGCTGTTCATCGGCGCCGGCGCGTTGATGTTGCCGACCGTCGTCGGAGGCGGTCTCGCATTGTGGCGAACCGACTGGGCGACGGGTGCCACGTGGGCTCTGTGCACTCGTCGGGCTCGGCCCTGTCGTAGCTCGTCGGCAGCCAACTCGTCGGCTCGTTCGGATACTCACTCCACGCGCCTTGATCGGCTTCCTGGGCCTGCTGGCTGATCTACGGCACGATCATCGTCTCCACGCGGTTCACGTTGGAGCCGCAAGCCGACGGTTGGAGATTGCAGCGGCGTATCAAAGTCCCGATCTTCGTCGCGCTTGGGCTGCTGATGACCTACGCGCTCGTCGGTATCGGCGACTGAGGCCTAAGCGCGAACGAGTTCGACGAACGTCGTGCCGCTCGTCAACGGGATCGGCGCGCCGGCGGCATCGGCGAACAGGGTTCCATCTGCGGCGACGTGGGCGCGGCGATCCTGCTGTCGGAGGTACTTGCCGGATGCGGGATCCCACGTCCACCCGACGCGCACGCCGTCCATCCGCAGCTCGAAACCGGCATCGTTCGCGCCGACGGAAACGTAGGCGTCGTCGAACGTCCATGGTGCTCGCGCCGGTCCCGCGGATGCAGCAGCGCCCAGTGCGCATCCTGGCGCGACCACCAAGTTGTGCGGGACCTTGCGACCCGACTCGCGTCGATAGCACCGGCCGATCGACTGTGCGCTGATGTTGACCACGATCCCCGAGCTCGCGGCGGATCTCACGACGGCCGTCACGTTCTTGTTGCCACCGGACCACGCCAGCACGGGACGATTGAAGGCAGCGAGGATGTTGAGGTCGCTCGTGCGCGCCGATCTGATCGGGCCGATCACGCTGGGCAACCTCGAGTGGAAGATCGCAATGAACCGCGTCAGCGACTCGACGTTCTCTTCGAAGATCACATCGGCCAACGACAACGACCACTGCGGCCGTGCATCCGGATGGTTGTCGATCTTCACCGCGAGCGCGGCGACGTTCTCGAGCTCCGGGTGGTCGGCGCAGGTCGCGTCGTTGGTGGTGCGGTGTCCGGCTCCGTTGTGGTCGTCGCCGGCCGGGTCGTGGTGTCGTCGAGCGTCGTATCGGGCACCGTCGTTCGTGTCGCCGACACGGCGGTGACCGCCGCGTCAGCGCACGCCGACAGCGAAGTGAGCGCGGCGATCAGGATGAGAAAACGACTGATGTCAGCCGCCGCTGACGTCCGCGACCTTCTGGCGACCGGCACCGAGGAACGGCATCATCGCTCGCAGGCGTCCGCCGACCTCCTCGATCGGATGCGTGCGGCCGGCCTCGCGCAATGCGTTGAAGTTCTCTCGACCTGCCTCGCTCTCGGCGACCCATTCCTTGGCGAACTTGCCGGACTGGATCTCCTTGAGGATCTTCTTCATCTCCGCCTTGGTGCGGGCGTTGACGATGCGCGGGCCGCGCGTGACATCGCCGTATTCGGCCGTGTCGCTGATGGAGTAGCGCATGCCGGCGATGCCTTCCTCGTACATCAGGTCGACGATCAGCTTCACTTCGTGCAGGCACTCGAAGTACGCCATCTCCGGCTGGTACCCGGCCTCGACGAGCGTGTCGAACCCGGCCTGCACCAACGATGTCAACCCGCCGCACAGCACGACCTGCTCGCCGAACAGGTCGGTCTCGGTCTCCTCGCTGAACGTGGTCTCGATCACGCCGGCGCGGGCGCCGCCGATTGCCTCGGCATAGCTGAGGGCCAACGTGTGAGCCTCGCCGGTCGCGTCCTGATGGACGGCGATGAGGCACGGCACGCCGCCACCCTCGGTGTACGTGCGGCGCACCAGGTGACCGGGACCTTTCGGAGCGATCATGATGACGTCGACAGTCTTCGGCGGACGAATGCGCTTGAAGCGGATGTTGAACCCGTGGGCGAACGCGATGGCCTTGCCCTTGCGCATGTGCGGCTTGATGAACTCCTCGTACGTGGCCTTCTGCTCGGTGTCGGGCATCGTCAGCATGATGACGTTGGCCCACTTCGCGGCGGCGGCGATGTCCATCACCGTGAGGCCGGCGGCCTCGGCCTTGGCAGCCGACTTGCTGCCTTCGCGCAGACCGACGACGACGGGCACACCCGACTCCTTGAGGTTCAACGTGTGCGCGTGACCCTGCGAGCCATATCCGATGATGGCCACCTTGCGACCTCGAATGATCGACGGATCAGCGTCCGCCTCGTAGTACATCTTCGCGGCCATCTCAGCCAGCCTTTCCGTAGTCGCTTTTCTTGGAGTTGGAGTTCGCGGCACGCAGACGCGCCTCGCGATCGAGTTTGGGCAGCGCCACCCGTCCTGTGCGCTGGAGCTCCACGATGCCATATCCGGAGAGGAGTTCTTCAAAATCGTCGAGCTTGTCGGGGTGCCCGTCGAGACTGATCGTGACGGCATCCACGCCGACCGCCAGGATCTTGCCCTCGAAGATGGTGGCCAGTTCGACGACCTGGCCACGGGTCTCCGCGGTGCTTCGAACGGTCGCCAACAGCAACTCGCGCTCGACCGAACGTCGCGGATCGAGCTCGCTGATCTTGACGACCTCGATCAACTTGAAGAGCTGCTTGGTGATCTGTTCGAGCGGCGACGAATCAACGTCGACGACGATGGTGATGCGACTGAAACCCTCCTCCTCGGCGGGCGCGACCGCGAGCGAGAAGATGTTGTAGTCGCGCCGGGCGAACAGGCCGGCGACGCGAGCGAGCACGCCGGGACGGTTCTGCACGAGCACCGAGAGGATGTGATGGTTCATGTCGGTGCTCACTTGAGGGCAGCCTTCCGAGCCATCTGCGCGTCCGGCAGGATCATGTCGTCGTTGCCCATGCCTGCGGGCACCATCGGGTACACCTTCTCGCGGGCGTCGACACGGAAGTCGACGACGACGGGACGGTCGTCGATGGAGTTGGCCTTGTCGATGGCCGGTTGCACTTCCTCCGGCGAGTCGACGCGGATGCCGACGCAACCCATCGCCTCGGCCCACTTGACGAAATCGGGCAGCTCCGGCGACAGGTACACCTCGCTGTAGCGCTCGTCGTAGAACATCTCCTGCCACTGGCGAACCATGCCGAGGTAGCTGTTGTTCAAGATGCCGACCTTGATCGGGATGCGCTCGACGCTGGCTGTGACCAACTCCTGCGCAGTCATCTGGAAGCAGCCGTCGCCGTCGATGGCCCACACGGTGCGATCAGGCCGGCCGACCTTTGCGCCGATGGCGGCGGGCACGCTGAAGCCCATCGTGCCGAGGCCACCGGAGTTGACCCAGGTGTACGGCTCGTTGAAGCGCCAGTACTGCGACGACCACATCTGGTGCTGGCCGACGCCGCTGACCAGGATGGTGCCCTCGGGGGCGTTGTCGCGTAGCTGCTCGAGGCAGAACTGCGGCTTCAACGCTTCGCCGGGCTCGCTGGCCTCGTACGACAGAGGGAACTGCTCGCGCCAGCCGCTGATGCGACTCTTCCACGCACCGATGTCGGTCTGTGTCGTGCCACTCGCGAGCAGGTCGCGGATGGCCTTGATGAGCTCTTCGATCACGAGGCGACAATCGCCGACGATGGGCACATCGGGCTTGCGGACCTTGCCCTGCTCGGCCGGATCGATGTCGACGTGGATGACCTTCGCGTCTGGCGCGAAGGTGGAGACCTTGCCGGTGATGCGATCGTCGAAGCGGGCGCCGAGTGTGATCAGCAGATCGCTGCGCTGCAGCGCGGTGATCGCGGTCGCGTTGCCGTGCATGCCGGGCATGCCGAGGCACAGCGGATGGTCATCGGGAAAGGCGCCGCGAGCCATCAGCGTGGTGACGACGTGGATGTCGGTCATCTCCGCCAACTCGCGCAACGCAGCCGCGGCTCGTGCCTTCAAGATGCCGCCACCGACGTAGAGGATCGGTCGCTCGGCCGCAAGGATCAGCTTGGCGGCCTCCTTGATCATCCGTGGATGGCCCTTCATGTTGGGCCGGTAGCCGGGGAGGCTGTCGATGACTTCGGCGTCGGTCGGCCAGTACCACTCCATCGAGTTCTGCAGCACGTCCTTCGGAACGTCGATCAGCGTCGGCCCGGGTCGACCCGTCGTCGCCACGCGGAACGCTTGACGCACGGCCATCGGGAGACCTTGCGCGGACATCACCAGTTCGTTGTGCTTGGTGACGCTGCGCGTGATGCCGACCGTGTCGCACTCTTGGAACGCGTCGGTGCCGATCGCCGTCGTCGGCACCTGGCCCGTGATGCACACCATCGGGATCGAGTCCATGTACGCATCGCACAGCGGCGTCACCATGTTGGTTGCCGCCGGACCGCTGGTCACCATGGCCACACCGGGACGGCCGGTGACGTGGGCATAGCCCTCCGCCATGTGGCCGGCGCCTTGCTCGTGACGAACGAGGATGTGGCGGATCGAGGAGTCGAGAAGTGGGTCATACGCAGGCAGGATGCAGCCACCGGGCAGACCGAACATCACCTCTACACCCTCCATCTCGAGGGCTTTGATCAAGGCTTGGGCACCTGTCATCTTCATCTGTCGTCTCCTCTTCCCTTCATCCGAAATCAACTCGAAAAACCTGCGCCGAAAAACGCTGGGCCGAAAAACGCTGGGCCGAAAAACCAAATGGCCTCCCGGATGGGAGGCCAAGATGCACGCATATGTGGGCGTGCATCTACATGAGTACTACGACAATCGAGATGATTCCGGCACGCATGAAGCGTAGTGTGCCATGCCGACAGCCCGACGCGCAACCCAGTAGTGCGACAATCCTGCGGTGACTACGCGACCAACGTTCACGGATGCACAGCGGCGGGCACGGCTGTCGGTTCGACATCGACTTGTGCCATCGGCGCGCATCGACGACGTCGCCACGATCGCAGACTCCGTCGTCGCACTCCATTCCACCGATCCGTCGACGGTCTACCTCTCGACGCTCACGCGCATGCGGCACCCGTCGATCGAGGCGATCTCCAAGGCCTTGTACGACGATCGCACTGTCGTGCGACACCACGCCATGCGCCGCACGCTGTGGGTGTTCACACCACAGATGGCACGGTGGGCGCACGCCGCCTGCACGACCACCTTGGCGACGGCGCAGTGGAAACTGCTCGCCAAGATGGTCGAGGACAGCGGCATCGCCACCGATGGTGAAGCCTGGGTCGCAACGGCGCGCGCCGACACGCTCGCCGCGCTCGACGTCGATGGGCACCGCGACAGCTCGACAGTTGGGCAAGGCGGTTCCGGCACTGACCGAGAAGCTGCACCTCGCCGTCGGCAAGCCGTACGCGGCAACGCAGGGCGCGCACACCCGACTGCTCTTGAACCTCGGCTTCGATGGTGCGATCGTGCGCGGACGGCCGCAGCCATCGTGGACCAACGCCGAGTACCCGTGGTCGGTGACCGAGTTGTGGTTGGGCACAGCAATCGCCGGCGAGGTCTCGGCAGTCGGCGCCGCTGAGCTGGCCCGCAACTACGTGGCTCGCTTCGGTCCTGTCACACTCGCCGACCTGCAGTGGTGGGCAGGGTGGACGCTCGGGACCACACGACGTGCCGTCGCCGCGATCGGTGCGGTCGAAGTGGATCTCGAGGACGGCGGAATCGGCTGGGTCCTCGCCGACGACCACGAGGACGAACCGGCTGGCGAACCGTGGGTCGCGTTCCTGCCGGCGCTCGATCCGACGACGATGGGTTGGAAGCAGCGAGCGTGGTACCTCGGCGATCTCGCCGCGTTCGGCGGGCCGGTGTTCGACCGCAATGGCAACGCCGGACCGACCATCTGGATGGACGGCCGAGTAGTGGGTGGATGGGCCCAGCGCAAGAACGGCGACATCGCCTACGAGCTGCTCGTCGACGTGCCGGCGAGTCGGGTGAAGGCGATCGCTACCGAAGCGCGCAAGCTGCGCGAACTGATCGGCGACGCCCGCGTCAACGTTCGGTTCCCGGCACCGATGCAGAAGGAACTGCTCGCCTGAACCTCAGCCTGTTTCGGCGTCCGGAGTCATGTCGTAGGTGATCCACGTCGTCCGCACTGCCCGCTTGTCGTAGACCGCGCGGGCGCGGTAGTTGTCGTCAGCGGTCGTCCAGCGCACCACCGACCAGTTTCGTTGGAGCGCGAGTCGGTTGATCTCCGCGAAGAGAGCCTCGACCGCGCCGGAGCCTCTCGTATCCGGATCCACGAAGAGGTCGTCGAGGTAGCCGGCGATCACACCACGCAAGGGTCGCACCCACTCGCGCAGATGAGCGAGACCCAGCGGCTCGCCGGTCTCGTTGCCGGCGTCGTCGACCGGCACAGCGACAAGTGCCTCGACACTGTGGTCTTCGTGGATCCATTGCCAGATCTGTTGTTGATGCTCGTCGCTGGTCGGCCAGTGGTAGAAGTCCGCGTAACCACGGAACAGTCGGGTCCACGGCTCGAACTCGTCGTCGCGCACCGGGCGCACCTTCCACTTCGCCATGCGACCAAGCTAGTGAACGGCTCGGCGCACGCTCGCGCAAGACTCAGGGCATGGATTGCGGGAACTGCAGCGAGATCGCCGCCATCGAGGGTGGCGAGCACGGTTACGGCATCGCCCGATTGACGACCGGCTATGTGTGGTTGAACCCCACGCAGTACTACCGCGGGGCGGTGTTCTTCGTCTCACGGCAGTGTGTTGCCGAGCTCCACCAACTCGACGCGGCCACCCGCAGCGAGCACCTCATGGAGATGGCTGCCGTCGCCGCGGCCGTGCAGCGCGCCGTTGGTGCGCCGAAGATGAACTACGAGGCGTTGGGTAACAGCGTCCCTCACCTCCACTGGTGGCTCACCCCTCGGCACGCGGACGACGCCAGACCGCGCGGGCCGATCTGGGAGGACTTGGAGTTTCTCAGGCTGCTGTGGACGAAGGGTGCCGTGGTCGATGCCGCGACAAGTGCCGGACTCCGCCGACACATACTCGACGAGCTCCAGCATGAAGAGGTCACCATCGAAGCGACGTTCGTGTGACCGTGAACGACCCGACGAGCCGTCGGCCGAACCTGTTGTTCATCATGAGCGACGACCACGCCGCCCACGCCATCTCGGCGTACGGCAGCCGGATCAACCAGACGCCCAACCTCGATCGCATCGCCGAGCGGGGGATGCGCTTCGACGCCGTGTTCTGCACCAACTCCATCTGCACGCCGAGCCGGGCGGCGATCCTCACCGGGACCTACAACCACGTCAACGGCGTGACCACGCTCGACACGCCGCTCGACAACGAGCTGTGGACGTTCCCGAAGGCGTTGCAGGCGGCCGGCTACCGCGACCGGCCTGTTCGGCAAGTGGCACCTCGGCCACGGACCGGGCCACGACCCGACCGGGTTCGACGAGTGGCGGATCCTGCCCGGCCAGGGGCACTACCACGACCCGGTGATGCTCGGCCGCGACGGACGCCGTGATCGAACGCGGGGGCTACGTCACCGATCTGATCACCGACGACTGCCTCGACTTCATCGACCGCGACGACGACCAGCCCGTTCCTGCTGCTGTGCCACCACAAGGCGCCGCATCGCACGTGGGAACCCAGCCGACGAGCACACCACGATGTACGACGACGTCGACGATCCCCGAGCCCGCCGACGTTCCACGACGACCTCGCCGGACGGGCCGAGGTCGGTCCAGGCCGTGCGGATGCGGATGATGGACCTCGACCCGATCATCGACCTCGAAGCGCCGACGTACCGCCCGGGCTCGCCGAGGACGAGGAGATCGCTGGCGGTACCAGCGCTACATCAAGGACTACCTGCGGGTCGTGGCATCGATCGACGACAACGTCGGCCGCTGCTCGACTACCTCGACGACCACGGCCTCACCGACAACACGATCGTCGATCTACACGTCGGACCAGGGCTTCTTCCTCGGCGATCACGGCTGGTTCGACAAGCGGCTGATGTACGAGGAGTCGCTGACGATGCCGTTCCTCGTCTCGCTACCCGGCGCGACGCGCGGCCGGGATCGGTCAACGACGACATCGTGGTGAACGTCGACTTCGCCCCGACGTTCCTCGAGCTCGCCGGCGTCGACGTGCCCGACGCACGTGCAGGGCCGATCGATCGCTCCGCTGCTCGCGCGGCGAGACGCCGACCGACTGGCCGACGTCGATGTACTACCGCTACTGGATGCACCACGACAGCTCGCACGCGTGTCCGGCGCACTACGGCGTGCGGACCACGACCCACAAGCTGATCTGCTACTACAACGACCCGCTCGGCCAGCTCGGCGCCCACGGCCCCGCCGACCCGGTGGAGTGGGAGCTGTTCGATCTCGTCGACGATCCGCTCGAGGTGCACAACATCTACGGCGAGCCCGCCGCTGAATCGATTACCGCCGAGCTCCTCGCAGAGCTGGCGCGGTTGCAACTCGCCGTGGGCGACACGCCCTACTGAAAGCGGTGCCGGGTCGCCGCGCCCGTGCCTTTGGCGAAGCTGAGAACCTTCGTCGGCCTCACTTCGAACACGATCGCTTCGCCGTTTCCACCGTCGTGGTGGAAGGAGCCATCGACCACTCTGAACTGCCAACTGCCGTCCCACTTCGTGGTCCATGCCGCGGCGAGCCGCTCGAGTTGTGCGTTGTCGGTGACATGCGATGCCTCGCCCTCGACCACGACATCGGTGCCCGTGTCCCACGTGTTGCACCCCGTGGTCAGGATCACGTTCTGATTGCCGCGAAGGTTCACGGCTTTCTGTTCATCGGGTCCTGTGCAGAAGTAGATCGCATCGTCCAGCCAGACAGCGACGAGCGGGGTGACGTGCGGTCGACCGTCCGCTCGAACCGTCGTCACCCAGAACGTCTCGGCAGATTCGAGGATGTCGCGGACCTCGGCCCACGGCGTGGCGGTCGCGTTGGGCCCGCTGAAGGGTGGATCGAGCTCAGATGTCGGTTCCATGTTCCACTCGAGATTAGTTCTCGCATACACGTCCCGATTCGCTACGGACGACCGCGCCGTACGCGCTTGTCGCGATTTCTGGGAGTCGCGCGCCTGGAGCGCTCCACATTCATAGCCTGATCAGCCATGACCACTCCCCCGTCCCCCACCGTTGCCCCAGCCGAGGGCCGGCTCGGCGTGTTGACCGTCGGCCTCGGCGCCGTTGCGTCGACGCTGATCGCCGGTGTCGAACTGGTGAAGCGCGGCATGAGCATTCCGGTTGGCTCGTTGACCCAGATGGGCACGATCCGGCTCGGTAAGCGCACCGACAATCGCCGACCGTTGATCAAGGATTTCCTTCCGCTGGCAACGCTCGACGACATCGTGTTCGGTGCGTGGGATCCGTTCCCGGACGACGCATACGTCGCTGCGACACGCGCCGGTGTCCTGGAAGGCGGCAAGCACATCGAGGCTGTCAGCGATGCGCTGCGCGAGGTGCGACCGATGGCCGCGGCGTTCGACCGCGAGTACGTGAAGCGCATCGACGCCGACAACACGATGCACACCATCAACAAGCGCAGCATGCTGAACGCGATCCGCGAAGACATCAATCGATTCCGCGAGGAGAAGGTGGTGGATCGTGTCGTGATGATCTGGTGCGCGAGCACCGAGATCTTCATCGAGCCTGGCCCGGCGCACATGAGCCTCGACGCGTTCGAGGCTGCCATCGACGCCAACGATCCGACGATCGCGCCATCGATGCTCTACGCCTATGCGGCGATTCTGGAAGGTGTGCCGTTCGCGAACGGCGCACCCAACCTCACCGTCGACATCCCGGCACTCCGCGAGCTGGCCAAGGAGCGCAAGATCCCGATCAGCGGCAAGGATTTCAAGACCGGCCAAACGCTGATCAAGACGGTCATCGGGCCGATGTTGAAGGCCCGCATGCTCGGACTCTCCGGTTGGTACTCGACCAACATCCTCGGCAACCGCGATGGCGAGGTGCTCGACGATCCCGACAACTTCAAGACCAAGGAGGAGTCGAAGCTCGGCGTGCTCGAGCACATCCTCGATCCCGAGGTGTTCCCGGAGTTGTACGGCAACGTGTACCACAAGGTTCGGATCAACTACTACCCGCCGCGCGGCGACAACAAGGAAGGCTGGGACAACATCGACATCTTCGGCTGGCTCGGCTACCCGATGCAGTTGAAGATCGACTTCCTGTGCCGCGACTCGATCCTCGCCGCTCCGCTGGCACTCGACCTCGTGTTGTTCAGCGACCTGGCGCAACGCGCCGGCCTGTCGGGGATCCAGGAATGGCTGAGCTTCTACTACAAGGCTCCGATGGTGGCGCCTGGGCTGTACGCCGAGCACGACCTGTTCATCCAGGAGACCAAGTTGAAGAACACGCTCCGATGGATGATGGGCGAGGAGCAGATCACTCACCTCGGCCGCGAGTACTACGAGGACATGTAGGCAGGTCTCCGCGACACACGGCCGGTTCGTCAGGGGCGGAGCTGCTGACGGGCGATGCCGCGGCGGACGTCGAGCAGATGGTGCTCGGCGTCGTGCAGTGCATGTCGAATGACCGCGGTCGTGTTGAGCACTTGACCCGGGACGTAGACCGCGATCGTGGCCTGCTCCTCAAGTGTGAGTGATTCGGCGAACGTTGCCATCGACCCGGCTACGGCACCGAGCGAGTCGAGCGTGGCGGCGATGTCGAAACGGTCGCACTCGTGAGTGGGGTGCTCGAAGACAGCGGGGAGCGAATCCTCCGACAACTCATCCCAGTCGGGCGAGCGCCCCGCAGCGAAGATACGCGCACCCCACTCGATACTGGCGATCGCATTGATGATGTGCTGGGCGTACTCGACGGCGCACCACGTGTCGGGTTCGGGGCGAGCTCGAAGCAGCTCCTCATCCTGTGACATCACCTCCGACCATCGGTCGGGGAGCGAGCGGATTCGCTCGACGGTGGCGGCCAGGTCGAGCGTGCCGCCGTGGAACCCGCACTCGTCACAGATCTCGTGGAAGTCGCTTCCAACGGAAAGGATCCGGTACACGCTGCCAGTATGGCTCAGTCGTCCGCGTGCTAGCCGGGGCTCAGGGACAACACGATTCGGGCGCCGCCGGACGGGCTCGATCCGACGGTCACCGAACCACCGTGGGCGATGGCGACCTGCTGAGCAATCGCCAGGCCCAATCCGGAGCCGCTGCCGCTGCCGCGTTCGAACCGCTCGAGCACACGTCGGCGGTCAGCGGGCGCGATGCCTGGACCGTTGTCGTCGACCGTCACCGTGTGGCCGGCGATCGTGACGACGATTCGTTGCGGCGAACCGTCGGCAGGCACACCGTGGACCAACACGTTGCGCACGACGTTCGCAACGGCGAGCCGTACACCGTCGCGCCAGGCGATCATCGTCGTCGGCGGCGTCGACTCGATCTCGATCGTCGCGTCCGGCTTTCGCCGCCGCTCGTCCGCCACTGCCGCATCCGCCACGTCGGCCAGATCGACCTGGTCGAACCACGACGGATCCGCGAACTCTGCGTCGGCCAGCGCCCGGACAGCCGACAGCGACGTCGCCATCCGCTGGAGTTGCTCGTTGGCGAGACCGAGCACCTCGGCGCGATCCGACTCTGCGATTCGGTCGCTGCGAGCCATGTCGAGATTGATGAGCGCTCCTTGCAGCGGCGTTCGCAACTCGTGCGTGGCCGACGCCGCGAACGCCCGAGCCGCGTCGAGCGCGGCACCACGTCGATGTGTTTCATCCGCCAACCGTTGGAGGTTCTCGTTGAGCGTGGAGGCGACGTCGTCGACCTCCGTCGATCCGTACGCGGTACCCACCTTCCACGTGGTCGGTTCGGCGTCCTCGATCAGCGACGTGTCGCGCCGCAAGGCCGTCAACGGCCGCGTGGCCACCTTGCCGAGCAGGTAGCCAACGAGCCCGGCAGCCAGCGACGTGAGGGCCATCACGAAGATGACGCGGCGTCGAAGCTGTATCGCCCGGGCATCGACGTCGCCCAGTGGCGCGACCAGTTGCACCAACGCCTTGTCGCCGGGATTCGGCACGTCGAGCACCTCGACCGTGTACAGCCTCCAGCGATCGCCACTGGCCCGGGCCGTCGACCAACCCGGCACGATCTCCGTGGGAAGTGGGTCCTGGGGTAGTAGGCCGAGCGAGATCGTCTCGTCGCCCCTCACCACCCGCGCACCCTCCAAGGTGGTGCGCAGTTCGGATTGGGCAAGCCGATCAGCGACGGCAGCCAGGATGGGTGCGGTCTTCGCCCGCTCCTCGAGCTGGGTGTCGACACGCTCCTGCAGCACGGTGGCGAAGTAGCCACGAAACAGTCCGCCGACAGCGAGCAGCGTGATCGACGCCGCGATGAACGACGCAAGGCCGGTTCGAGTCGCCAGCCGCATCTACTCGACCCTCAGGACGAAGCCGACGCCGCGCACCGTGTCGATCAAGCGTGGGCGCCGGCGGCGTCGAGCTTGCGACGCACGTAGCCGACGAAGACATCGACCACGTTGGTGTCGACGTCGAAGTCGTAGCCCCACACCAGCTCGAGCAGGCGCATGCGCGAGAGGACGATGCCGGGGTTTGCAGCGAAAACCGCGAGAAGGTCGAACTCGCGTCGCGAGAGGTCCAGCCGAGCCTCGTTGATCGTTGCGCACGCGTCGATCGAGATCGATCCAGAACGGTCCGGCGGCGAGAGCAGAAGTTGGAGCGGAGGATGAGCGAGACCGACGCAGCAGGGCGTGCACACGTGCGGCCAACTCGTCGAGCGAGAACGGCTTCACCACGTAGTCGTCGGCGCCGGCCTGCAGCCCGGCGACCCGATCGCCGACCTGATCGCGTGCCGACAGGATGAGGATCGGGGTATCGACGTCGAGCCCGCGCGAGCTCGGTGCACAGCTCGACTCCCGACATGCCCGGCAGGCCGACGTCGACGATCATCACGTCGGGTCGGCGACGGGCGACCAACACCAAGGCCGCCTCGGCATCGGGAACGGACGACACGTCGAAGCCGTGCACGCCGAGCCCACGATCGACCGCGGCCCGGACGCCATCGTCGTCCTCCACCACCAGCACGCGGCCGCCCTCTGACGAGCTCATCGACATGGGATCTCACGACGATGCGATCATTGACACGTTTCCATTGTTGCCGGTGACGCTCAGTCGTGAGTGAGATCGGCATCGACACCGGCGAGCAGTTGATCGATCTCGTCGAGTTGCTTCTCGAGATCCGCAACCTCGGCGTCGGACACGACGAGGGCGTTGTCGGTCGTGGTCGTCGCCTCAGCGGCCGGTGTCGTCGGACGACGGTTGTTGTGGCAGGCACCGTTGTTGTCGCAGGCGGTGTCGTTGTCGTCGCCACGACGGTGGTGGCCGGGGCCGCTGCCGGAGCAGGCGGTACGACCGTGGTGACACTCGCATCGGATGACCCGCACGCCGCGAGTCCGACGGCGACTGCGAGCGCCGCAAGCACGGTCGCCGCCGGACGGCTGTGATTGCGAAGCGTCATCACACATCGACGCCGTGGCTACGGCACAGATCGGCCAGCTTGGTCAACCGTTCCTGACGGTTCATCAGCACCTGCAGCGATTCGGTACGCACCTTCAGCCGGTTCTGCAGGACGGTCGCGAGTTGCGTGCGACCTTTGGCGTTCGCGTCGTCGATCTGGGCCTGCAGCCACAGCAGCGAACCACGCGTGCGTCGCATCGCCGTTCAGGCGGGTGATGAGATTGGTGGTGCGCAGCTGCGAGGTTCGGGATGCGCAGGCACGCTCGTTGGTAACGCGGCGGCAGCTCCGCGAGTCGCTGCTGCGGGCGTGGTATCGGTGGCGGTGCTCGCTGCGAATGCAGCGGTGGGCACGATCGTCCGGCACCGGCCGTTACGACGATGGCACCGATCATCACTGTGGACTTCAGGAACTCCGACGGGGGGTCGTCATTGCCTTCTCCTTGTGTCATGCCGGCGAAGCGTTCACCGGACATGCATCACAATGAATCGACACTCTGAGACAACTCTGTGAGCTTGGTGTGACGCCGTCACACCAAGCTGGTCATCACGGCGACGGTGTTCGGCCGGCGAGGATCTCGGCGAGCACTGCTGCGTCGACGTTGCCACCACTGACGATCGCACCGACACGACGGTCGGCGATGTTGCCTCCGATCGCCTGCTGATCGGCGATCAATCCTGCCAGCGCGGCGGCGCCCGACGGCTCGACGAGATGGTGTGCAGTGCGCATGATCAACCGCATTGCCTCGACGCACTGCTCGTCGCTGATCTGCACGATGCGGCTGGCACCACGAACGATCAAGTCGATGGCCACCGGGTCGGGAACCCGAGTCGCAACTCCGTCGATCAGCGTGACTGCGGTTTCGGTGCTGACGGGCGCACCGGCCGCGAACGAGAGAGCGGTCGCGGGCGCACCCTCGGCGACCGACACCGACGATCTCGGTGTCGAGGCCGAACAGATCGCGAATGGTCATCAGGCCGACGATGCCCGAACCCATTCCCACCGGCACGTAGACGACATCGAGTGCGACCGGCAGCATCGAAGAACTCGCTGGCGTACGTGGCCACGCCCATGCACAGATCGCGATGGAACGACGGCACGGCCTCGAGACCGCGCTCCTCGGCCAGCATCACCGAGTGCTCGCGCGCGGCCTGGAAGTCGACACCGTGTTCGATCAGCTCGGCTCCGAACGCACGCATCGCCGCGTTCTTGTCGGGACTGTTGCCGTGCGGCGCGACGATCGTCACCGGCACGCCGGCTGCTCGACCGGCGAACGCCAGGCTCTGGCCATGGTTGCCGCGAGTGGCGCTGACGATCCCACGCACCTCCGGCCGCTCGCGCACGAGCCGATCGACGTAGACCAACCCGCCGCGCACCTTGAACGCGCCGGTCGGCGTGCAGTTCTCGTGCTTCAACCAGACCTCGGTGCCGATCTCTGCACCCAGCAGTGGCCAGGCGAACTGCGGCGTCGGAGTGACGTGGCGGGCGACGACCTCGGCAGCGTCGGCGAACTCGTCGAGCGTGAATAGCGTCATGACCACAGCCTCATCATGAACAGATGACCATATCCACCCGCACGTCGTGCGCCTCGAGCGGCATCTCGTCGACCAGTTGGTCGACGAAGCACACACCGACCGACGGCGCCGACACCGTCGGCAGGAACCGGTCGTAGTAGCCCTGGCCGTACCCGAACCGGTCGCCCGCAGTCGTGAACGCCAGACCCGGCACGATGATGAAGTCGATCTCCTCGAGGTCGACCGGCGGCCCGATGGGTTCGCTGACGCCGAACTTGCTGACGACCATCGGCGAGTCACCCTCGGCGAGCGACGATCCCCGACGGCTCGACGCGAGGCAGCAGCAGCCGCTTGCCCTCGACGGTGAGCCTGGCGAACAGCGGATCGGTGTCGGGCTCGCCGCCGAACCCACGAAGGCCATCACGACTGCTGCCTGGCGGTACTCGTCAGCTCGGCCACCTTGGCCCACAGCTGCACGCTGCGCATCAGATGATCGTCGACCATGTCGCGCACCATGCGCATCCGCTGGCGCAGGGCGGCCTTGTCGATCACCTGCACAGCGTGCCACGGCTGTCAACGCAACGCGGGCACGCACGGTACAGTCCACCGTGATGTCGATCGATCCACTGAAGTATCGGCTCGTGCTCGGCCACTTCCCCACCGGAGTCACGGTCGTCACGGCGATGGTCGACGGCCAACCAGTCGGGTTCACGGTCGGTTCGTTCACCTCGGTGTCACTCGATCCGCCGCTCGTCGGGTTCCTCCCGATGACCACGTCGGAGCGCTGGCTGCGGATGGCCTCGGCCGGCAGCGTTCTGCGTCAACGTGCTCGGCATCGATCATGGCGACCTGTGCTGGCAGTTCGCCAAGAGCAGCATCGAGGAACCGTTCGAGGGCGTCGCGTGGTCACCGTCGCCGTCACCGGTTCGCCGATCATCGACGGAGCGATCGCGTGGATGGATTGCACCACGGCCGAAGTCGTCGATGCCGGCGACCACTACTTCGTGATGGGTCTCGTCGTCGCCATGGACCATGCCGACGAGGAGAGCCAGCCGGCGCCGCTCCTCTTCTTCCGAGGCCAACTCGGGCGGCTTCGCGGGGCAGACATGAACCGCCGGGTCGGGATCGCCGCGGTCGCCGACATCGTCTGCCATCGTCGTGTTCGTCGCGATCGGTCGCAGCAACCACGACGAAGGTGAGAGCGGTCGACGGCATCCTCACCGTCGCCGCTCCGTTCCTGATCGGCTCGTCGTCGGATGGATCGTCGCCCGTGCGTGGACGCGGCCGATGCAGGTCGACGCGGCGTTCATCATCTGGCCGGTCACGGTCGGCGCTCGGCATGGTGCTGCGCAACTTGGTGTTCGACCGCGGCACCGCGCTGCCGTTCATCATCGTCGCGACGTCGGTCTCGGCGTCTTCCTGGTCGGCTGGCGGATGGTGGTCGCCGGTGACGCCGCGGGACGGCCGATCAGCCGGGGTCGCTGAGCAATTCGGGACCATGCTTGCGGAGCTCGGCAAGCGTCGTGACACCGCTCAACTGCATCACCGATCGCAACTGATCGGTCAGCATCTTGATGACGTGCTCGACGCCACGCTGACCTGGCAGCCGCGACCGCGTAGACGTACGGGCGGCCGATGAACGCCAGTCGGCGCCGAGCGCGATCGACACGGCGATGTCGGCACCGTGACGAACGCCGGAGTCGATCACGATCGGCACGTCGGGACCGACCGAGGCACGCAACGGCGCCAGCATGTCGATCGGTCGGGGTGCAGCGGTCGAGTTGGCGGCCACCGTGGTTCGACAGATGGAACCCGGTGACGCCGATGTCGAGCGCGCGTTGGCGTCGGCCGGGCCGATCGGGCCCTTGAGCAGCAATGGGCCATCCCAGCGGGCGCGGATCGACTCGACATCGGACCAGTTCAACGAATGGTCGAACAGTGTGCCGATCCGCGTCGAGGCCGCGCTCTTGACCTCTTCCGCCGACAGTGCCGTGAAGTTGGCGAAGCCGATGGCGGGGCTGCGCAGCATCCGGATCCAGTAGCCGGGCCGACGGCCGATGTCGATGATCGTGCGCGGGCTCAGCTGTGGCGGGATGGTCAGACCGTTGCGCAGTCGCGCGGTCCGGCGACCGGTGACCACGGTGTCGATGGTGATCTCCAGCGCCTTGTAACCGGCGGCGCCGGCACGATCGATCAGTGGGTCGCTGAGGCGGCGATCGCTCGTGACATACAGCTGGAACCACAGGTTCGGGTGGCCGGTCGCGGCAACCTCCTCGATGGTCGTGGTGCCCATCGTCGACAACGTGTACGGGATGCCCTTGGCCTTCGCCGCGAGGCACGACGACACCTCGCCGGTCGGATGCATCATCCGCGTGTACCCGGTGGGCGCGATGCCGAGGGCACCTGGAACGGCTGGCCGAACAGCTCTCCCGTCAGATCCGTGACGGAGACGTCGCGGAACAACTGCGGGTTGAGCTTGCGCCGCTTGAACGCCTGGCGATTGGCGGCGATCGCGATCTCTTCGTCGGCGCCGCCCTCGACGTAGTCGAAGACGGCCCTCGGGAGCTTGCGTTTGGCGACCGCACGGAAATCGTCGGGCATGTGCGTGCGGTTGATCAGCCGCTGCACAGGATCGCGCTCGAAGCGGCGGAGCTGGATGAGTTCGAGAACTTCTTGGAGGTTCATGCCGCCGCCTCACAACGTGTTGGTGATCGCGCCGGTTTCGGCACCCTGCACGAGCTTGGCGTACTTGCCGAGGACACCACTGGTGTAGCGAGGCGGGTTCGGCGCCCACGAGGCCCGTCGCCTGGCCAGCTCGCCGTCGTCGACCAGCAGATCGAGCTTCAGCTCGTGGACGTCGATCAGGATCTGGTCGCCGTCGCGGACGAAGGCAATCGGCCCGCCGTCGACGGCTTCGGGCGCGACGTGGCCGATGCAGAAACCCCACGTGCCACCGCTGAAACGACCGTCGGTGATGAGCGCGCAATCGGCACCTCGGCCGGCACCCTTCATCGCTCCGGTGATGGCCAGCATCTCGCGCATGCCCGGGCCCGCCCTTCGGGCCCTCGTAGCGGATGACCATGACGGTGCCGGGCACGATCGGAGCCGGCCAGGATCGCATCCATCGCGCCGTCTTCGCCGTCGAAGACGCGGGCGGTCCCTTCGAACGCATCTGCTCCTTGCGTGAGGCCGGCGACCTTCACGACCGATCCCTTGCGGCGCCAACGAACCGGTGAGGATGTTGATGCCGCCCTCGCTGTGCAGCGGCTGATCGAGGGGGTACACGACGACACCGTCGGGGCGGGGCGGGTCGATCTCGGCGAGGTTCTCCGCCATCGTCTTGCCGGTCACCGTCATGACGTCGCCGTGCAGCAGCCCGGCGTCGAGAAGATGCTTCAGCACGACGGGTACTCCGCCGACTGCGGTCGAGATCGCTCATGTGGAACTTGCCGCCCGGCTTCATGTCGGCGATGTGCGGCACCTTGGCCGCGATGCGGTTGAAGTCGTCGAGATGCAGGTCGACGCCGGCCTCGTTGGCGATGGCCAGCAGGTGCAGCACCGCGTTGGTCGAGCCGCCGAGTGCGGAGGTGACCGCGATCGCGTTCTCGAACGCCTTCTTGGTCATGATCATCCGCGGCGTGATGCCGAGCCGCAGCATGTTGACGACGGCCTCGCCGGCCCGGTGGGCGTCGTCCTCGCGGCGGCGCATCGACGGCAGGAGGCGAGGCGGTACCGGGCAGCGACATGCCGATCGCCTCGGCGATCGAGCTCATCGTGTTGGCGGTGAACATGCCGCCGCAGGCACCCTCGCCGGGGCACGCCTTGCGCTCGATCTGTCCGAGCTCGTCCTCGGTGATCTTGCCGAGCGCGCACGCGCCGACCGCCTCGAACACGCTGGTGATGTCGAGCGCCACGCCGTTGTGCTCGCCGGGCAGGATCGAACCGTTGTACACGAACACGCTGGCCAGATCGAGGCGAGCAGCGGCCATCAGCATCGCCGGGATGCTCTTGTCGCAGCCGGCCAGGCCGACGAATCCGTCGAGCCGCTCGGCGTGCATCACGCACTCGACGGAGTCGGTGATGACCTCGCGGCTGACCAGCGAAGCGCGCATGCCTTCGTGGCCCATGCTGATGCCGTCGCTGACGGTGATGGTGCCGAACTCCATCGGGAACCCGCCGGCCGCGCGGACACCGTCCTTGGCGTGCTCGGCCAACTTGCGCAGCGTCATGTTGCAGGGCGTCACGTCGTTCCACGCATTGGCGATCGCGATCTGCGGCTTCACCCAGTCGTCGTCGGTCATCCCGACGGCGCGCAGCATCGCCCGCGCCGGCGCCTTCGTCATCCCATCGGTGACGTCGCGGCTTCGGGGTTTGATGTCGACTTGCGTGCCTGGTTCGTTCGCGGCCATACGGCGAAGTTACCCGACCTCGACCTGCCAGACTTGATCCGATATGGCCTCGACGACACCGCTGCCTTCCTGGCGTTGGCTGCTCGACAACTGTCCGTGCCCGCGGTGCCTGCATCCCATCACGCGTGAGCGCACCGTCACCTTGGTCGACCAGCCGGACGTGCAGCCCGTGTCGATCACCACCGGCGAGCAGTCGACGGTGACCGTCGATTGGGGCCATGGCCACGTCGGCATCTTCCCGGTCGAGCTGCTGGTGGAGCGCCCCGAGCTCACCGTGCTGACCGGCGATCTCACTCCGCTCCAACGCATCAGCCACGCCGAGCTCAGTACACGTCGAGGGATGATCCGGTGGCTCACCGCGATGCTCGAAAACGGCGCGATCGTCGTCGAAGAAACTCCGGACGAATCCGGTGAGGTGATTCGCCTTGCCGAGCTGGTGGGGTATGCCCGGCCGACCAACTTCGGCACGATCTTCGATGTCGAGTCACGACCCGATCCCAACAACTCGGCCTACACCGCGGCCGGTCTCGACCTGCACACCGACCTTCCCAATTGGGCCAATCCACCCGACTTCCAGTTCCTGCACGCATTGGCCAACGAGGCGCAAGGCGGGGACTCGATGCTGGCCGATGGGGTCGCCGTCGCCAATGCGCTGCGAGCGAGCGATCCCAAGGCGTTCGAGATCCTTGCAACCACGCCGGTGCCATTCCGATTTCACGACGACATCGACGACATCCGCTTCGTCGCACCCATCATCCAGCTCGACACGCAGGATCGACCGGTGTCGATTCGGTTCAACAACTGGATCCGCGATGTCGACCCATTCGCCGACGAGCCGTTCTACGAGGCCTACGTCACCCTGTGGCACATGCTGCGGGATCCCGAACATGTGCTGTCGCTGCGCCTCGAGGCCGGCGACACGGTGTGCTTCGACAACCGTCGCGTCCTGCACGGGCGCGGGCAGTTCGACCCGCAGTCGGGTCGGCGGCACCTGCAGGGTTGCTACGTCGATCGCGACATGGTCGAGAGCCGCCTACGACGACTGTCGCTCGGGTAGCCCAGCGTTTGACCCCGCAGGCCCCGCTACGGGGCCGCAACGGTCAATCGCTGAGGGTTCAGCGCTCGGGGAGCTCCGAGATCTGCGGAGTATCGGCGATCAGTCGCTTGGTGTACTCGGCTTCGGGGAAGCGCAGCACCCGCTCGGTGGGCCCGGTCTCGACGATCTTGCCGTCGGCGAGCACGGCGACCTGATCGGCGATCGAAGCGACCAACGGCAGGTTGTGGGTGACGAACAGCATCGACAGACCGAGCTCGCGCCGCAGCTCGCCGAGCAGTTCGACGATCGACTGCCTGCACGAGCACGTCGAGCGCGGACGTCACCTCGTCGCACACCAACACGTCGGGCCGGCTGACCAGGGCACGGGCGATGGCGACACGCTGGCGCTCGCCACCCGACAGTTGATCGGGGTAACGGTTGGCGTAGCCGCCGGTCAGCGCGACGCGCTCGAGCATTTCGCCGACCTTGCGTCGCCGCATCGGCCTTCGATTCACCGCCGATCGAGCAGCGGTCGAGCCACCGACTCACCGACGGTGCGCCGCGGGTTGCAGCGACTGGTACGGGTTCTGGAACACGTACTGGATTCGCAAGCCGCTGCGCTCGTCGTGCGATCACGCGCCGACGGCGCGAGCGCGACACCGGCCGAGCAGGATCTCGCCGGTCCATTCGCGGTGCAGCCCGCCGATCGATCGCGACAGGGTCGGTCTTGCCGGACCCGGATTCGCCGACCAGCGCGACACATTCGCCGCGCTCGACGTCGAAGATCGACGTCGTGGACGACCTGATGACCGCGTGTACGACGCGCTCACGTCGCGCACCATCAGCGCGTGACGTGCCGATGCGGCGATGGCCGACGACTCGGCGGCGCACGTGCTGGATCCGCTCCGGGACCTCGAACGGATCGGATGCATCGCACGATCGGCCGGTGCCCACCTCGGCCAGCGGCGGCAACTCCGCCAGACAGGCGTCGTGGACCAGCTCGCACCGATCGGCGAACGAAGCAACCGATCGGTCGATCGCCCGGCGCCGGGCTCGGCCAGCGAGGCCGACCATCGCGCGCTCGCCGTCATGTCGGGCGCGGCCGCGACGAGGTGGCGGGTGTACGGGTGGGCCGGGTTGGAGAAGATCGCCGCTGTCGGCCCCTCCTCGACGATCCGCCCGGCGTACATCACGGCGACCCGATCGGCCAGGTTGGCGACGACGGCGAGGTCGTGGGTGACGTACAGCGCGGCGACCTCGTGCTGCGGCACAGGTCGACGAACGGTGTCGAGCACGTGCGCCTGGGTGCTGACGTCGAGGCCGGTGGTCGGCTCGTCGAGCACGATCACGCTCGGGCGACAGGCGAACGCCATCGCCAGACCGACTCGCTGCTGCTGACCGCCCGACAACTGGTGCGGGTAGCGCTTCAGGAACTCCGGGCGTGCTGGGCAGCAGCAACCTCGCTCATCACCTCGTTGCACGCGGGCCTTGCCGCGCCGCGTCGCTGCCGCCGAAGTCGTGGAACTCGAGGATCTCCATGATCTGCTTGCCGATCCGCAGTGCCGGGTTCAGCGACGGTCGCCGGGTCCTGCGGGACGTAGCGTCACCTCGCCGCCGCGCAAGTGGCGCAGCACGGCGACACCGAGGCCGAGCACGTCATGCATCGTCGATCAGCGATCGACACCCGCCGCGATGCCAACTTCACACCGCGTCGAGCATGACCGAGCACGGCCAGACCGACCGTGGTCTTGCCGGACCCGGACTCGCCGACGAGACCGAGCACCTCGCCGGGCTCGATGGCGAGGTCGATCTCGTCGACGATGTCGTGACCGTTTCCGCTGACGTCGATCCGCAGGTTCGCTGATGGTCAGGGCGCCTCGCATCAGCTGTCGGCCTCGATCTCGGTCGATGCCGGCGTTGGCTCGGGCAGATCCGTCGCCGATCAGACCGGTGCCGATGGTGAGGAGGGCGATCGCGATCGATCGGCAGCATGACACCCCAGTGGTTCGGACACGAGGCCCTTGCGGTTCTCCTGATCATCAGACCCCAGTTGGCAGCTCCGGATCGGGTGGCGAAGCCGAGGAAGGCGAGCCGCGACGATCGTGCCGATCGGAGAAGGTGAGGCGCAGGTTGGCTTCGACGAGCAATGGTGCGCTGACACGTTGGGCAGCAGCTCCGACCACAGGATCCGCCACTTCGACTCGCCCAGCGCTTCGACGACGGCGACGAAGTCGCGCTCGACGACCGAGATCGCGGCACCTCGGGTGACGCGGGCGATCGCGCGGCATGGTCGAGACGCCGACGGTCACGACGATCAGCCAGGTCGACGCTCCGAACGTCGAGATCACGATCAGCGCGAGGATCAGCTGCGGCAACGCCAGGATCACGTCGATCGAGCGCATCAGCACATCGTCGAGCCGACCGCGGTTGTACGCAGCGACGAGCCCGACGGTGACACCGAGGACCGAGACCAAGCGCCGTCGCCACGATCGCGATGATCAGGATCGACTTGCCGCCGTAGAGGAACCGCGACCACACGTCGTGACCGAGGTTGTCGGTGCCGAACACGTTGCCTCGGTCTCACCCGCGGGTTGAACGGCAGGCCGACGCCTCGGTCTCGCCGTACGGCGCGAACAGCGGACCGAGCAGGGCGATGAGCCCGAGCACGAGGACGATCAGCAGGCCGATCCGCGTGCGCCACATTCGCAGCGCGACGCGGAGCGACACCAGGCGGCTTCGCTCGAGCGGCCTCCACGATCGGCGGGAGCAACGTCGATGGGCAGATCGACAGGCTCATTGCATCCTCGTTCGCAGGCGGGGGGTGACGAGGATCGTGCCGACATCGGCGAGCCATGTTGACGACCACGTAGACCGTTGCGATCAACATCACGATGAACTGGATGACGGGTATGTTGGGGACACGATCGCGTCGCGCAGCGCCGACCGATGCCGGGATAGTTGAAGACCTTCCACGATGATGACGCCGCCGGCGAGGTAGGCGAGGTTCAGCGCCATGACCTGGAACATGGGGCCGAGCGCGTTCGGCAGCGCATGACGCCACAGCACGCCACTCCGGGCGCATCCCTTCAGGCGAGCCATCTCGACGTAGTCGCTCTCGAGCACCTCGATCATCGACGTCCGCGCGACCCGCGACGATGTACGGGAACACGCACCGAGGACGAGCACGGTGGTCGGCAGGACCATCCCCGTCAGGTCGTACCACGGCCTTGCGATCGCCGATCACGCTGACCGCCGGGAACACGTGCCACACGTTGACTCGCGAACAGCAGCACCAGCACGTGCCGATCACGAACTCGGGCAGCGACGCGAGCGCCAGCATGACGTTGGAGACGACGTTGTCGAAGGTCGTGTCGCGCTTGCGAGCGCAGTAGCCGCCGAGCCACAGCGACAGCGGAATCGAGATCGCAGATGCGCAGGAACAGGAGGAACAATGAGTTGATGACGCGATCGCCGATGTAGTCGAGGATCGGATCGCGGGCGTTGAACGAGTCACCGGGATCGCCGCGACGATCCCCTCAGCCATGCGGTGTACTGGTAGACCGCGGTGTGATCGAGGCCGAGCTTGGTCGCGTGCGGCGACGCTGGTCGCGACTGGCGTCGCGGCCGAGGATCGCCTGGGCCGGATCGCTCGGCAGCAGCTGGGTTGCACCGAACACCAGCAGCGACACGACGAACAGGGTGAGGACGCCGAACAACAGACGGCGAGCGATGAAGAAGTAACTCCCCGGTTGTTCGACATCCAGCCCCTTCCTCGGATATCACTTCGACGAAATCGTTGACCGCCGCTCCCAGAAAGACCCGGGAAGCGGCGGTCGATGCGTTCGGACGAGCCCGGCTACTCCGAGAAGTACAGGTTCTTCCAACCCCGGCCGAAGTGGTCGAGGTTCAACGTGTTGGGTCGCTCGACGAGGCCCTGCACCTTCCCGTTGTATGCGTCGAGCAGGTTCTGGAAGAACGGGATGATGATGCCACCGTCGTCGTACAGCTCCTTCTGCATCTTGTCGGTGATGATCTTGCGCTTGGTGTCGTCGGTCTCGGCCAGAGCGGCCTTGTAGTCGTCCTCGAACGTCGAGCCGGCCGGCGGCCAGTGATCGTCCGGGGTACGGGACGGCGTCCTTGAGGCTGCCGGCGGCGACCTGCAGCAGGAAGTTGCGGGTGCCCCAGAAGTCGTGGCGAACGTGCGCTTGCGGTACTCGTCGCCCCAGTACGTGCCGCCGTCGATGACCTGGACGTTGACGGTGATGCCGGCGTTCTTGGCCTGCTCGGCGAACAACTGGATCATCTCCGGGAGACCGGCGGTGTCGTTCGGCGCGAACAGGTCGATCGTGAGGTCGCTCTGGCCGGCATCGGCGAGGAGCTTCTTGGCCTCGTCGATGTCCTGCGTGCGCTGCGGAAGGTCGTTGGCGTAGACGGCGTCGAGCGGCGAGTACAGGTCGTTGGCGACACGGCCGTAGCCCGACAGCACCTGCTCGACCATCTCGTCGCGGTCGACGATCAGGCGCATCGCCTGGCGGATGCGCACGTCGTCGAACGGATCCTGGTCGACGGCCATCGAGATCGGCAGCCAGCCGCCGGCCTGCCGAGTTGAGCACGCTTGTAGCCGGCGGTTGCCCTTGCACCGTCTCGACCGCGGCCGACGGGATGTCGGCAGCGACGTCGATCTGGTCGGCGAGCAGCGCGTTGACCAGCGCGTCGGCATCGGCGAAGTCGATGATGTGCACCTCGTCGAGGTACGGCTTGCCCGTGTCCCAGTAGTTCGGGTTCTTGACGTGCACGGATTGCTTGCCGACCTCGAACTCCTTCAGCATGTACGCGCCGGTGCCGACCTGTGTGGTGGCGTCGCCGGAGATATCGCTCGTAGCCGACCGGCACGATCGCCACGCGTACGCGCACAGTGTCTCCTTGAAGTTGGACGACACCCTGGTTGAGCTTGAGCTCGACCGTCGGTCGTCGATCTTGGTGATGCCGGTCTTGTCGAGCAGCGCCCGCAGCACGGAGCCGCCGTACACCTTGAGGTCGGGATCGACCATTCGGGTGAACGAGTAGACGACGTCGTCGGCCGTCACAGGGTTGCCGTTGCTGAACTTGATGTCGTCCTTCAACGTGACGACGAAGTCGTCGGCAGCCTTGGCGGTGACGTCCGTGGCGAGCCGTTGTCGTATGTGGGCTCGAAGTCCGGGTTGAAGCTCATCAGCGGCTCCCACCCGGTGACCTGGCGGATGATGTCGGCCTTCGCGACGATGTGCTGGCCGTCGATGATGTCGTTGACATCACCCTTGGTGCCGACGCGAAGGATTCCGCCAGCCTTGGGCGTGCCCGCAGGCGCTGCCGCCGCGTCGGTGGCGGTCGTTGCCGCATCCGTGCCCGTCGTGGCCGCATCCGTCGCGGTCGTAGCCGCATCGGTCGGCGACGCGGCGTCGCTCGCGGCCGGGGCACTGCTGCTGTCGCTGTCGCTGCCGCATGCGGCGAGCGCCGCGGCGAGCATCGCTGCACTACCACTGCCGACGATCAATTGCCGGCGGTTGAATCTTCCCGGCACCAAACCTTTCACAGGATCAAAAGCCATTCCACTTCCCCCTTGTATCGAGTGCGCACCTGTATGTGCGACGCTCAGTTGCGACGGACTATACCGCGCTCCCAGTTGGGGCTTTTCATCATGAATGTGAACAGTTCGTGCGCAATGTTTCGGTGTGTCCATCGACCCCGAGGACCTGGCCGGATATGTATCTGGCGGCAGGAGAAGACAGGAAAGCGACGGCCTCGGCGATGTCGCCGGCGTCCACGAAAGAGCCCATCGACACTTGGCTCTCGTAGGCGGACCGGATCGACGATTCGGCGACACCGAGGGCCGCTGCCTCGCGCTCGATCACCCCGTCCATTCGCGGACCGCCGACCGAACCGGGACAGATCGCATTGACGCGGATCCCATCCGATCCAAGCTCCATTGCCCACGTCTTGGTCAACCCGATCACAGCCCATTTGGCGGCCGCATACGGCGAACGCAACGGATAGCCGAAGAGGCCGGCGCTCGACGAGATGTTGGTGATCGAGCCGGGCCGTTCGCGCAGCAAGGGCACGGCCAAGCGAGTGCACCTGAACATCGATCCGAGGTTGATGCGAACGCACTCGTCGAACGCTTCGGGATCCATCGAGTCGACCCCGGCTGTCGGCCCGGCAACACCGACGTTGTTCACCAGCACATCGAGGCCGCCGAGCCGTTCGACGACCTCGGAGAACACGTCGTCGACGGCACCCGTGTCGGCGACATCCGCAACCACGTCTGGTGAGGTCGCCGGGTTCATGTCGACGACGAGAACCTCGGCGCCTGCCTGCCGCAACCTCGCGGCGATCGCGGCGCCGATGCCCGACCCTCCACCGGTGACAAGTGCACGCAAACCGTCGAGATCTTCCATGGTGTCCTCACTTGTGCTTGAGCTACAGTTAGCTGACCGTTCGTTCAGACAACTGGTCCGAGACCAAAGGTAGACCGCTATGAACTGGGAAGTCTTCATCACCTGCGCAATCACCGGTGCCGGCGACACGGTCGGCAAGAGCCCGCATGTGCCCGTGACCCCCGAGCAGATTGCCACTTCGGCGATCGATGCCGCCAAGGCCGGCGCCGCGGTGACCCACATCCACGTTCGCGATCCGGAGACCGGAAAGGGCGCACGAGCGACCGAGCTGTACGCCGAGGCAGTGGAGCGAATCCGGGCGTCAGGTGTCGACGTCGTTCTGAACCTCACCGCCGGAATGGGCGGCGACCTCGTGTTGGGTGGCGACGAGAACGTGCTGCCGATCAACCCCGACGGCACCGACATGGCCGGTGCCACCGAGCGACTCGATCACGTGCGCACCCTGATGCCGGAGATCTGCACGCTCGACTGCGGCACGATGAACTTCGCCTCCGGCGGCGACTACATCATGGTCAACACGCCCAGTGTGTTGCGCAGCATGGCCCGCCAGGTGCAGGAGCTCGGTGTTCGCCCCGAGCTGGAAGTGTTCGACACCGGTCATCTCGTGCAGGTCAAGGAGCTGATCCGCGACGGACTGCTCGACGACCCGGTGATGATCCAGTTGTGCATGGGCATCGCCTACGGCGCGCCCGACGATCCCAACACCTTCATGGCGCTGGTCAACAACCTCCCCAACGACTGCGTGTTCTCGGCGTTCTCGATCGGTCGCATGCAGATCCCGTTCGTGGCGATGGCCGCACTCGCCGGCGGCAATGTGCGAGTCGGCCTCGAGGACAACCTCTACCTCGGGCCCGGCCACAAGGCCACCAACGCCGAGCTCGTCGCCCGCGCGAAGCAATTGCTGGAGAGCATGAACGTGCGGATTCTCGGGCCCCAGGAAGTGCGTGACAAGCTGAAGCTCGTCAAGCACTGACCAGCTAGATACGAGGGGTAACGGCTATGGGTGAACCAGTAGTAGTTCAGCATGGGCTCGAAGGGGTAGTTGCCTTCGAGACGCAGATCGCCGAGCCCGATCGCGACGGTGGCGCGCTCCGCTACCGCGGCGTCGACATCGAAGAACTCGTCGGTCACTACGACTACGGCCGTGTGTGGGGCCTGCTGGTCGACGGCTCCTTCGATCCCGGCCTGCCGCCCGCCGAGCCATTCCCCATTCCCGTCCACTCGGGCGACATCCGTGTCGATGTGCAGAGCGCGCTGGCGATGTTGGCTCCGTTCTGGGGCCTCGATCAGTTGCTCGACATCGACGATGCGCAGACACGCGACGACCTCGCCCGCGCATCGGTGATGGCGTTGTCGTTCGTTGCCCAATCGGCCCGCGGTCTCGGCCTGGCGATGGTGCCGCAGAAGCACATCGACGGAGCTGCCACCATCACCGAGCGCTTCATGCGCCGCTGGCGGGGCGAACCGGACCCGGACCACGTGAAGGCGGTCGACGCCTATTGGGTCTCGGCAGCCGAGCACGGCATGAACGCATCGACGTTCACCGCACGGGTGATCGCCTCGACCGGCGCCGACGTTGCCGCAGCCTTGTCGGGCGCAGTCGGCGCGTTGTCGGGACCACTCCACGGCGGTGCACCTGCGCGCGTTTTGCAGATGCTCGACGAGGTCGAGAAGGAAGGCGACGCCGAACGCTGGGTGAAGCGGGCGATGGACCGTGGCGATCGACTGATGGGCTTCGGTCACCGCGTGTACCGCGCTGAGGATCCCCGCGCCCGCGTGCTTCGTCGCACTGCCAAAGAGCTGAAGTCGCCCCGCGTGGAAGTTGCCGATGCACTCGAGAAGGCAGCACTGGCCGAGTTGAAAGCGCGTTACCCCGATCGCGTCCTGGCCACCAACGTCGAGTTCTGGTCCGCTGTCGTGCTCGACTTCGCCGAGGTCCCCGCACACATGTTCACGGCGATGTTCGCCTGCGCCCGAACCGCCGGATGGAGCGCCCACATCCTCGAGCAGAAGCGCACCGGTCGCTTGATCCGCCCGTCGGCGATCTACACCGGTCCCGCATCGCGTCCACCCAGCGATGTCACAGGCGACGCTGGATGACGACTGGCCACATCGGCCTGCTCGGCGGCGGCGTGATCGGCGGCGGATGGGCTGCACGATTCCTCTTGAACGGTCACGACGTCGTGATGTTCGATCCCGATCCCGAGGCGCCCCGCAAGGTCGGCGAAGTGCTGGCCAATGCCCGTAGGGCCAACGCCAAGCTGACGATGGTGCAGTGGCCGAAGGAAGGGTCGCTACGCATCGTCACCACGGTCGAAGAGGCCGTCGACGGGGCTCACTTCGTGCAGGAGAGCGCACCCGAGCGGCTGGAGTTGAAGCAGCAGCTGTTCGCAACGGCCAGTCGCATCGCCGGGCCCGACGTGATCTTCGGCTCCTCGACGTCGGGGCTGCTCCCCACCGAGATGCAGCGCGACATGGAGCATCCCGAGCGTCTCGTCGTCGGGCACCCGTTCAACCCCGTGTACCTCATGCCACTGGTCGAGGTGTGCGGTGGCGCGGCGACCAGCGAGACCACGAAGCAGCGCGCCGCGGAGCTCTACCGCAGCGTCGGGATGCAGCCACTGATCCTGTCGAAGGAGATCGATGGGTTCGTCGCCGACAGGTTGATGGAAGCCCTGTGGCGCGAGGCGCTGTGGCTGGTCAACGACGGCGTCGCAACGGCAGCGGAGATCGACGATGCAATGCGCTTCGGTCCGGGTCTGCGCTGGAGCTTCATGGGTACCTTCCTGATCTACCGGATCGCCGGTGGCGAGGCAGGAATGCGCCACTTCATGGCCCAGTTCGGCCCGGCGCTGAAGTGGCCGTGGACGAAGCTGATGGACGTCCCCGAACTGACCGACGAACTGCTCGACAAGATCTGCGAGCAGAGCGATGCGCAGGTCGATCTCCAGACGCCGGGCCTGTCGATCCGCGAGCTGGAGGCATTGCGCGACGACTGCTTGGTCGAGGTCATGCACGGTCTTCGCAGCCGAGGGTTCGCCGCCGGAAAGACATTGGCCGACTTCGAGAGGCACCTGTTCGACAAGGGCGCGCGCTTCGAGGAAGCCATCGACATCACCGGTCCCATCCGCACGCTCGATCGCACCGTGCCGACCGATTGGGTCGACTACAACGGACACACCAATGACAGCAGGTACATGCAGCTATCGAGCGAAGGTGGCGACAAGTTCCTGAGGTACATCGGTCTCGATCAGGCCTACCTCGAATCCGGTCGCAGCTACTTCACCGTCGAGAGCCACATCAACTACATCGCCCAGTCGCGTGCCGGTGATCACCTCTACGTCACGGTGCAGCTGTTGTCGCACGACGAGAAGCGGCTGCACATCTTCACCGCGATGAACCGCGCCGATGACCACAGCCCGGTGGCGACCGCCGAGCACATGTTGCTGCATGTCGACTCGCACGTCGGCAAGGCCTCACCGGCGTCACCGGAGATCCTGGCGACACTGGCCGAGATCGCTGCGCAGCACGACAAGTTGGCGCGCCCGATTCAGGCCGGCCGCGCCATCGGCCAACCCAAAGCCTGACCAATCCCATCCGAGTGTTTGCGGACCGCTGCGGCCCGAACGAGTGTCTGCGGCACACCCGGGCGGGATGGAAACACTCGTTCGGTGCGGCCCGGGGGCAACGCTCGGATGGCTCAGCGCGTGCGGCGGACCGGACTGGAGTCGAAGGACGGACCGAGCAGTCGGGCCGCTTCTGCGAGCCAGGTCCGCTCCACCTGGGCGAGGGTCACGCCTTTGGCCTTCATCGCCAACAGCGGCGCCATGCCGTCGAGGAGAGCCGCGAGCACGAACATCGTCTCGTCGGCATCGCTGTCGATGAACTCGCCCTGCTGCTGGCCGTCGCGGATGACCTTGCGCAACATCGCCCGCCACCGCCGATCCATCCGATCGCGCTCCGCCGCGGCCGCGCTGTCGCGCAATGCCAGCACGCACAGTTCCATCCACAACGCCCAGTCGTAGTGACGCAGCATTGCCTCGACGAGGATCCGCAGCCGTTCCGACGCCGTCGCCGCCTGCTCGATGCGAACGGTGTATCGGTCGTGGAACTCCAGCTCCCGAAAGGCCAACGCTTCGGCCAGAAGGCCCTGCTTGCCGTCGAACCAGTAGAGGATCGCTGCAGGGCTCGTGCCGGCAACCTTGGCGATGTCGACCACTCGCGCATTCGCATAACCGCGCTCCGACAGCACTTCCGCGGCTGCGCTGACGATCTGCGCCTTGCGCACATGGTCGAGTCGAGGTCTTGGCATGCGAATCCTGAGTGTATATTCAGCTTATGGGTTCGGGGAAAGCACAGGTCGACCACGACGGTCGACTGGTGCACGCTCCGACGCGCTGGCAACCCGGCGACATTGTGGCCGCCCCCCTCGATTTCTATCGGGGCGAGGTCAAGCCGGAATGGGTCGACTACAACCGCCACATGACCGAGGCGGCGTACCTGACCGCCTTCGGTTGGGCCAGCGATGCGCTGTTCTCGTACATCGGTGACGACGATCAGTACCGCACCGACGGCCACAGCTTCTACACGGTCGAGACCCACATCGCCTACCTGCGCGAGGCTGCGGAGAACGCCCCGCTGCGCATCACCACACGTGTCCTCGGCGTCGACCGCAAGCGCCTGCTGATCTACCACGAGATGTTCCACGGCGACGACGGAACACTGCTCGCGACCACCGAGCAGATGCTCGTGCACGTCGACATGAACGCCGGCCGATCGGTTGCGATACTGCCCGATGTACGCGCTGCGCTCGATGCGATCTGCGCCGCCCATTCCACCCTCGCGCCGGCCGAACGGGCCGGCCATTTTCCCGTACCGAACCCGGAGTAGACCCGTGGACTTTGCCCTTTCCGACGAGCACCAGATGATCGTCGACACCGTTCGCAACTTCACCGAACGAGAACTGTTCCCCCACGAGGACAAGGTCGAGAAGCTGGGCGAGGTGCCACCCGAACTGGTGCAGCAGATCAAGCAGCGTTCGATCGACGCCGGGCTGTACGCCGCCAACATGCCGGCGGAACTGGGGGAGGCGGCCTCGACAGCTTCGGCGTCACATTGGTCGACCGCGAGTTCGGTGCCGCCTCCTACGCGCTGCACTACATCGTCGCCAGGCCCAGCAACATCCTGCGGGCATGCACGGGCGACCAGGTCGACGAGTACCTGATTCCGACCATCACCGGCGAGCGCGTCGACTGCATGGCGATGAGCGAGCCCGACGCGGGGAGCGACGTGCGCGGCATGAAGTGCAGTGCGGTGCGCGACGGCGACGACTACGTGATCAACGGCACCAAGCACTTCATCAGCCACGCCGACCTCGCCGACTACGTCATCCTGTTCGCGGCAAGCGGCGAGGAGCAGACGAGTCGGGGCCCGAAGAAGTTGATCACCGGCTTTCTCGTCGACTTCGACACACCTGGCTGCGACGTGATCGACGGATACAAGTGCGTCTCCAACCGCGGCTACCACAACCTGATCATCAACTTCGACGACTGCCGCGTGCCGGTGTCGAAGATCCTCGGCGAGGAGCACCGTGGCTTCGACGCGGCCAACGAGTGGCTCGGCTCGACACGTCTGCAGGTCGCAGCGGTGTGCGTCGGACGCGCTCGCCGGGCGCTCGGGGTCGCCACCGAATGGGCGGCGACACGCGTACAGTTCGGTCAGCAGATCGGCAAGTTCCAGGGTGTCTCGTTCAAGCTGGCCGACATGCTGACGCGGCTGGAAGCTGCCGAGTTGCTGACGCTGCGCGCCGCGTGGAAGGACGCGCACGGCGAGGCCACCGACACCGACATGGCCATGGCCAAGGTGTTCGCCAGCGAGATGTGCCAGTTCGTGACGGACGAGGCCATCCAGATCCTCGGCGGCATGGGTCTGATGGACGAACTGCCGCTGGAGCGGATGTGGCGCGACACTCGCGTCGATCGCATCTGGGACGGCACGTCCGAGATCCAACGCCACATCATCTCGCGGGCGATGCTGCGCCCCTTCGGAGCCTGATCCGTGGCCGACCTTCGCCGTCTACTGGCTCCACGATCGATCGCGATCGTGGGAGGTGCTCCCGCCGAACGAGTGGTACGTCAATGTCTGAAGCTCGGCTTTCCCGGTCCGATCTGGCCGGTCCACCCCAGACGGCCGGACCTCGGCGGTGTGCCGTGCATCCCCAGTCTCGATGCGCTGCCCGGAGTGCCGGATGCCGTGTTCCTCGGCGTCAATCGTCACGCGACGGTCGAGGCGATGGCAACGTTGCGTTCGATGGGAGTGGGCGGTGCTGTCTGCTACGGCTCAGGTTTTGCCGAGTCGGGTGAGGCCGACCTGCAGCGCGACCTGCTCGACGCCGCCGGCGGTGTGCCGTTCCTCGGGCCCAACTGCTACGGCTACGTGAACACCTTCGACCGAGTTGCTCTATGGCCCGACGAGCACGGCATGCAACGGCACGAGCGCGGTGTCGCGATCGTCTCGCAGAGCGGCAACGTCGCTGTCAACCTCACGTTTCAACAGCGAGGGCTGCGACTCGGGACGATCGTCTCGGTCGGCAATCAGGCACGCGTGGGCATGGAGGACTGCGTCGAGGCATTCCTCGACGATCCGCGGATCACCACCATCGGGCTGTTCCTCGAAGCGGTGCGCGATCCACAGCACTTCGCAACCGTCGCCCAACGCGCACACGCCCAGGGTGTGCCGATCGTCGCGCTGCAGACCGGACGATCGAGCACCGGCGCGGCGATCGCAACCTCGCACACCGGCTCGATGTCGGGCCGAGCCGCGGCGTACGACGCACTGTTCGCCCGCTACGGCGTGGCGACGGTGACGACGCCCGCCGAGCTGCTCGAGACGCTGAAGTTGCTCGACAACGGCGGGCGGTTGAGCGGACCGCGGATGGTGTCGATGAGTTGCTCGGGGGGCGAGGCCTCGCTGGTCGCGGACCGCACCGAACACGGCACGCTGCAGTTCGAACCGTTCGCAGAGGATCACGCGAGTCGAATCGAGGCGACGTTGACCGAGCTGGTCACCGTGAGCAATCCGTTCGACTACCACACGTTCATGTGGGGCGACCGAGCCGCCATTTCGAAGTGCTTCACGGCGGTCATGGAAGGGCCGCAAGACGCCACGATGCTCGTGCTCGACGCGCCTCCCAGTGCCGACAACGATCCCGCGTCGTGGATCGTCGCCGCCGACGCGCTCGCCGACGCCGCCGAAGCGACTGGTCGGCGAGCCGTGGTGGTCGCGACGATGGCCGAATGCCTCAACGAGGAGTTGCGCGCACACATCATCGAGCGCGGGCTGACGCCGTTGTTGGGCCTCAGCGAAGGTCTCGCTGCATTGCAAGCCGCCGCAACCGTCGGTGTGCCGATGCGGTTCGGTGCATGCCACGGTGGCGCAGGCAGACGGCGTCCGGCTGGTGGACGAAGCCGACGCAAAGCGCCGGCTGGATGGGTTCGGTGTTGCGGTTCCCCGTGGAACTGCTGTCGCCTCGGCAGATGTCGTCGCTGCGGCGATCGAGATCGGCTTCCCGATCACACTGAAAGCGCTGGGAACGGCCCACAAGAGCGAGTCGGGCGCTGTGCGCGTCGGACTCGGCGATCCCGCTGAGCTGGCGGAAGCTCTTGCAGCGATGCCCGCGTCGGAGCGCTACCTCGTGGAAGCAACCGTCACCGATGTCGTCGCAGAGGTGCTGGTCGCCGTGCGTCGCGATCCCCCGATCGGCTGGCTCGTCACGCTCGGCTTCGGCGGCGTGATGACCGAGGTGTGGGGCGATGTCACCCACCTGCTGGCACCGGTGACGCCCGACGAGGTTCGCATCGCGTTGACGAAGTTGCGGAGCTTCCCATTGCTCACCGGGTTCCGCGGCCGACCGCTCGCCGACATCGACGCGCTCGTCTCGCTCGTCGTCACATTGACCGACGCAGTCGTCGGAAGCGACGTCGTCGAGGTCGAGCTCAATCCAGTGTTGGTCGGTCAGCGCGGCGCCGTCGCCGTGGACGCGCTGTGGCTCGAGGAGACACGGCTCGAGGAGGTCACGTGAACGGATTCCAGGTCGAGCAGAAGGACGGCACGGCCGTCATCACCATCGATCGCCCGAAGGCGAACGCGATCGATGCCGCAACCAGCAAGGCGATGGGCGACGCGTTCGCCGCGCTCGATGCGGATCCCGAGGTGCGCGCGATCATCCTCACCGGCGCGGGGCCGAAGTTCTTCTCTGCCGGCTGGGATCTGTCGGCAGAGGAAGAGTTCGACAGCGACTACGGCGTGGGCGGCTTCGGAGGGTTCCCCGAATTGCCCGACCGCACCACACCGGTCATCGCCGCTGTCAACGGCATGGCAGTCGGCGGAGGATTCGAGATCGCGATGGCCGCCGACCTGATCGTCGCCGCCGAGCACGCCCAGTTCTGGTTGCCGGAGCCTGCCCTCGGCATCCTCCCCGATGCCGGCGCCGTCAGGCTGCCGCGCCTGCTGCCGCCACACGTCGCTCGCGAGATGTTGCTGACCGGCTGCCGCATGGATGCGGTGGAGGGTGTGCGCTGGGGTCTGATCGCCCGAGTCGTGCCTGCAGATGACCTGCTCGTCACGGCGCACCAGCTCGCCACAGCGATCGCCGCGTCCGCGCCGCTGAGCATCGCCGCGCTGCTCGACATCGAACGCCGCACCGTCAACCTCCCGACAGCCGACGCGATGGCGATGCTGAAGTCGCTGCCGAGCTACCGCCGGGCGATCGACTCCGAGGACGCGACCGAAGGCCAAGCCGCGTTCACCGAACGCCGCGCCCCGATCTGGAAAGCCCGCTGACGAATCGCCTCCCCACAACCTCGTCGGAGTGTTTCCGTCCCACCCGGGGTGCACGGAAACACTCCGTCGCTATGCGTTGGCGGAGCGGCCGAAGCCGAAGAGTTGCTGGCCGACCTTGCGCATCTGGATCTCCTCGGAGCCCTCGGTGATGCGGTAACGGCGGTGGTGGCGGTAGATGTGCTCGAACGGCATGTGGCGCGAGTAGCCGACGCCACCGCAGGTCTGCATCGCCCGATCGGCGGCGTCGCAGGCGAGCCGGTTGGCGCGGTAGTTGCACATCGCCACGAGGTGCGTCACTTCCATGTGGTGCTTGTGGTCCAGCATCCACGCCGTGTAGCGCACCAGTTGGCGCAGCATCGCCGCCTCGGTGTGCAGCTCGACGAGCGGGAACTGGATGCCCTGGTTCGTCGACAGCTTCTTGCCCCACGTGACTCGACTGTTCGCGTAGGCGACCGCCTCGTTGATGCAGAACTGCGCGGCACCGAGCGACGAGGCGGCCTGGCGGATCCGGTTCTCGTGGACGAAGTGCTGCGCCAGTTCGAGCCCGCGATCGATGGTGCCGAACACTGCGTCGGCGCCGACGCGCACGTCGGTCAGCGACACCTCGGCGTGGTCGGTCGGCATGTTGAACGTCCACCAGAAGAACTCGACCTTGAAGCCCTGGCGCGTCGGTGGGAACGAGGAACGCAGTAGATCCCCTTCGGGTTGCCGTCGTCGCCACTGGTGCGGGCGAAGATGATGTCGTGGGTCGCGTGGTGCAGCCCGCTGTTCCACGCTTCATCCCGTTGAGGACCCACTCGTCGCCGTCGCGCACGGCGGTGGTCTCCATGTACGTCGCGTCGCTGCCGTGGTTCGGCTCGGTCAGTCCGAACGCGAGCCGGCGCGTGCCGTCGAGGAAGCCCGGCATCCACGTCGCGATCTGATCCGGCGTTCCGAAGTCGCGCATCATCAGCACGGTCGGGAAGTTGCCGACGATCGACGACTCGTTCTGCAGATCGTTGTGCAGCCCGAGGCCCTTCGTCGCCAGGTGCTCGCGGATGATCGCCATCTCCAGGTTGCGACGCATCGCGGCCGCCGAACTCGGCAGGCAGTGCAAGCCGCAGCCACCCGGCTGCGTCGGCGCGGCGACGCATCTCGCGGAGCAGCGTCCTCCCAGTCGGCGCGTGGCACGCCACCGTTGTCGAAGTCGGTGCGCGCCCACTCGCGGCGATGGTCGAAGAAGCGCATGTTGTCGTCGGTCTGCTCCAACGGCTTGATCTCGCGCTCGATGAACTCGTCGAGCTGATCGAGGGTCGATTGGATCTCGGCAGGAATCGTGAAGTCCACGATCTAGGACGTTACGAGAGCCGCTGCCCGTCGCTGCCATGGAGCCATCGCCGCCAGACCGGCGCCGAGCACGACGACCTGAGCCGGCAGTGGTCCAGCGCAGCCCGATCGCATCGGCGATCTGTCCCTGGATCAGCGTGCCGATCGGAAACAGGATGCCGAGCACCATGAAGTTGACCGCGAGGACCCGGCCGCGCATGTCGTCGGGCGCGGCCTGCTGGGTCACGCTGGCGAACGACGTGAACGCGTAGCCGTAGAAGAGCCCGATCGCATCAGCGTGATCGCTGCCAACCAGAGATGCGGAGCGAAGCCGTAGATCACCAACGCCGGGCACAGCAGCGCGACCCCGCCGAACATCACACTGTTGACCCCGAACCTCTTCGTCACCGAGCCGAGCGTGAACGCGGCGGTGACCGCGCCGATCCCTTGAGCCGTCACCAGACACCGAGGTCGCCTGGGCATCGCCGTGCAGCACGTTGGTCGCCATCTGCGACACGAAGGCGATGAACGGTGAGGCGATACCGATCGTCAGCACCATCAGCACCAACATCCGTCGCATCACCGGGTGGGCGATTGCGAAGCGAAGCCCATCGGCCAGCGCTCCGAACACCGGGCGACGATCGCCTTGGCGACGTGGCACCTTCACCAACGAGACAGCGACGATGACGGCGAAGAAGCTGATGGCGTTGCACCACAACGCAGTCCCGATCCCACCGATGGAGATCGCGATCGCGGCGAAGGACGGCCCGATGATCCGTCCCAGGTTCCACTGCGCGTTCGACAGACCGACACCGGCGACGAGGTGCTCGCGCTGCGACGAGGTCCGGAAGGATCGACTGGAACGACGGGAATGTGAACGCGCCGATGCAGCCGGCGAGGAAGCTGAGCATCGCGATCCCAAGTGGCGTTGCGTTACCTCCTCCGACCCACGATCGCGAGGATGGCCGCGACGATGGCGGACAACGCGTTGCCGACGATCAACAGTCGACGTCTGCTCCACCGATCGGCCATCGCCGAACCGATCGGACCGAGTATGCCGTTCGGCAGGAACCCCGCTGCGCCGACGATCGCCGACCACGATGCCTTGCCGGTCGTGTGCGCGACGTAGTAGCTGAGCCCCACCGACTCCATCCACGTCCCGATGTTCGACAGCAATGCGCCGGACCACATCAGGCTGAAGTTGCGAGATCGAAAGGGTGCGAGGGACGCCGAGGCCATGTTGCGGGCGACGTTACCGGTAAGCTTGTTCTCGGCGTGGCGGCCGGGATGCAGATGCTCGCCTGCTTTCCGGATAGCACAGTCTGGAAACCATGCCCACAGAGTTGGCACCAACCGTCGCCGATGACAGCACGTTGCCGTTGTTCGCCGTGCCTGCCGAGATCCGTCAGTGGGGTGCGCGAGCTCGCGTCGCACAACGAAGCGCCATTCGGGCGATCGCTGATGCTGGTCGAGACCGCAGTCCTGTACGCGACGTTCATCGTCATCGGCCAGACGATCGACCGCTGGTGGGGCTGGGTCATCGCCTGGGTCGGTCTGGTGATGTGCATGATGCGGATCGACGCTGCGCACCACGAGGCTGTTCATCGCAGCCTGTACGTGCGCCGTTGGCCCAACGATGTGATCGCATCGTTGACCGGCGCGTTCGAAGGGTTTCACGGCCCGACGTATCGGTGCTTCCACCTCGCCCACCACGCGTTGACGCGGCGCGACAATGGCCAGACCGATCCGGAGGCGTTCTACGACGAGCTGTTGACGCGACCGTTCTCGTCGGCCCGCTCCACTTCCGTGCCCGCGCCGTGTACGTCGTCGGCATGTTGATCGGCGGCATCTCGTTCGCCGTGCAACTGGTCATCGGCGCGATCGCGACGATGCTCGGTCGCTCACCCGCGTACGTCGGTGCCGGCTCGCTCGAGCGACACGTTCGTCGTTGGGGCTGGGTGCCGTTCGCGTTGTGGACCAGCGTCATCGCAGCAGCCGTCCTAACGGGTCACACCGGCGAGCTCGTGCATTGGTGGATCGTGCCGATGGTGCTGTTCCTGTGCGGTCCGTACACGTTCTTCGCGCTGCCCGAGCACTACGCGGCGCCGCACAACAACCCGATGGTGACGCAACCGGTTCCGTGCGGTCGATCCCCCTCTATCGCTGGCTGACGCTCGACGGCAACTTCCACCTCGCCCACCACGTGTTCCCGACCGCGTCGTGGTGGCGGCTCGCCGACGCCGACGCACAACTGCGCAACGTCACGACACTCCGCCATCGCGGGTATCTCGAATTCCATCGCGAGGTGTGGCGAGATCTGGCCCTCAGTAGTTCGTCTGGCAATGAGGCGCCGGCGACGTAACGAAGAAGGCATCGGCTCTGCGCAGCGACCTCACTGTTGCGTGATGTCAGGCGTTGACCGGCGGCGAGTGCGAGACGGTCGAACGCCTCCCAAGCAGCAACGCTCCGGCGGATGCGTGATCCAGCACGAGGTCGGGTCGAGTCCTGACCTTCTTGCAGCGACGCGCCGTCGGGCGAGCCGTCGATCAACCAACGCACGTCCATCGACCTCGATCACCATCTGATCGGTGGTGCCATAACAGCGAGCCGAGAAGGCCGCCGCGACGTCTCGGACGTTGACCCAGACGCCGTCGAGCAGCGCCGTGGTCTCGCAGGGCACGCGGGTCGGTCAACAGATACGGCAACGGATCGTCGACAGGTACGACCCGCGACATGATGGTGCCGACGAGGTCGACACCGAGCAACGTGTGCCACAACGCGGCATGCGCCTCGCCGTGTGTTCGCGACCAACTCGGATAACCGCATGTTCGACGCCGGCCGGCCATCGTTCCATTGCGGTTCGATCCGATAGACCGCATAGCCGTCTCGATGGGCGACGTAGATCGCCGGGCTGTAGGCGCCCATCGGCTCTGCCTGCGCGCTGAGGATGTAGCGGTGCCAATCCGGGTCGCGGTCCACCTCACCCGGCGCGCAGCCGATGGAACCGCGACCAGATCTTCATGACGTGATCCAACGCCTCGTCGCCGGCCACGAATCGGACTGCGCCACGTGGCGGTCGGAACTCCGGGCGGATCTGAGCCAACCGTCGATCGATCGAGATCGCTCGAACCTGCGTCGCGACTCCGAATCCGTAGCGCTCGTAGATGCCACCTTCGCTGGCAAAGAGCATTGCCACCGGTTCGCCTCGACGGTCGACATCGGCAAGTGCCCTCGCCATCAACTGCGTCAGCAAACCCTGCCGTCGATGCGTCGTGGCGGTCGATACCCACGTCAGACCAGCCATGGGGATCTGCGCGCCACCGGGCATCGTGACCTGCAGCGAATAGACACCGACGGTGGCGACGACGTTCTTCCCGTCGAACGCCACCTCGTATCGGCTGACATCGGTCATCGATCGGGTCTGCTCGATCCGTTCCGGTGTGTACGCGAAGCCGAAGGCGCGACCGTCGGCCTGACAGATCGCGGGCCAGTCACTGTCCTGCGCTGTTCGCAACGTGATCGCCATCGGGCGAGTCTGGCCCGTCGAAACCGATCCGAGCCACTAATTTCCATGCATGACCACCTATGTGCCCGAACGAGTCGTCGCCGACCTGCGTGCCCTCGCCGATCACACCGGAGGGCCCGAGGGCAGCCGTCGGCTTGCGTGGACACCGGAATGGCTGCAGGCGAGGGCAATGCTGCGCGAGTCGCTGACCACGCTGCCGGTCGAGGTCGACGAGGACGAGGCCGGGAACCTGTGGGCGGTGCTACGCGGCGAACGCGACGACATGTTGGTGGTGGGCAGCCACCTCGACAGCGTGCCGAAGGGCGGTTGGCTCGACGGCGCGTTCGGCGTGATGTCGGGATTGGAGTTGCTGCGCTCGCTCGCTGCAGAGGGGACGCCGCCGATCACCGTCGCTTTGGTCGACTGGGCAGACGAGGAGGGTGCCCGGTTCAGTCGCAGCCTGTTCGGCTCGGCGGCCAGCGTCGGCACGCTCGACATCGAGGTGCTGCGCGGTCTGACCGACAAGGAGGGCAACAAGCTGCCCGAGGTGCTCGCCGCGCACGGCGTCGACATCGACAACCTCGACGGGGCTCGGACACGGATGGCCGACGTCAAGGCCTACGTCGAGGTGCACATCGAGCAGGGCCCGATCCTCGAGTCGATGGGTCGCGGGCATCTGCACGGTCACCGGCACGAAGGGCATCGAGCGCGAGCGGTTGATCTTTCGCGGTCAGGCCGCGCACGCCGGCACGATGCCGATGGAGATGCGCCGCGACAGCTTCCGCGCCGCATCGCGCTTTGCGCTCGAGATCGCCGAGATCGGCAAGCGTCACGATGGCGTCACGACCGTCGGCGTCGCCCAGTGCTGGCCCGGCGTCGTCACCGCTGTCGCCGGCGAGACCCGGTTGACGATGGACATGCGCCACATCGACGCCGTCGGGCTGCAAGCGATGTTCGACGAGGCCCACGTCGCGGCCGACCGCGCCGCCGAGGCCGAGGGATGCACCGTCGAGTGGGAGCACATCTTCCGGATCCCGCCGATGCCGTTCCATCCGGCGCTGCTCGACGCCGCGCGGCAGAGCGTCGAAGAAGTCGAGGGCCACGATGTCGAACTGCCGAGCGGCGCGCTGCACGACGCGAGCGAGATGGCCCGCGAGGTCCCGACCGTGATGATCTTCTCGTCGTCGACCAACGGCCTCAGCCACACGAAGGAGGAGGACACGCCGGTCGAGCATCTGCAGATGGCGGCCGACGCCTTCCATCGCACGTGCCGGCGAGCGATCGACCTGATCGTCGCCGGAGAGCTCTAGGGCTTGCGCTGGTTCAGTAGTGCGGTGACTGCTTTGCCGTCGGCCTTGCCCTGGCTGAGCTTCATCACCGCGCCGACGAGCGCACCCATCGCCTTGCCCTCGCCGGCACAGAACTTGGTCCATGCCTCGGCGTTCTCGGTAATGGCCTGATCGACGAGCGAATCGAGCACGCCGGAGCCCATCGCCTCGAAGCCCTTGGCCGCGGCGATCGTTGCGGCGTCTCCCCCGCCGTTCGCGATCAGTTCGGCGACCACTGCCTTGGCCTGCGTTGCGGTGAGTGCACCGCTGACCTCCATGGTCGTCAGCTTGGCAAGGTCTTCCGCAGGCACCGACGGGGAGTCGGCCCACGCTTCTTTCACGTGCACCAGGGCGCGTGCCACGTCGCCACCGGCGGCTCCGACCGCGAGGACGTACTCGTCCTGGCCGCGGTCGACAACGACCATCGCTGCCTCACTGTCGGGAGCCACATTGGTGGCTTCGGCGAGGCGCGCCCGCCGCGCCGCGGGCAGCATCGGGAGCGCAGAACGCACCGCGGTGATCCACTCCTGCGACGGGTCGAGCGGCACCAGATCAGGCTCGAGGAAGTAGCGGTAGTCGTCGGCGTCTTCCTTGCTGCGAAGTGTGTGCGTGCGACCGTCGTTCTCGTCCCAGTGACGAGTTTCCTGACGTACCTTGTCGCCGACCTCGAGCAGGTCGATCTGGCGTCGAGCCTCGTACTCGATGGCCCGGCCGATCGAGCGCACGCTGTTGACGTTCTTGATCTCGCAGCGCGTGCCGAACTCGGTGCCCGGAAGGTGCACGCTGACGTTGGCGTCGACGCGCATGCTCCCCTCCTCCATCTTGGCGTCGGACGCGCCGACCGCCAGCAGGATGCCGCGGAGCTCGGTGACGTATTGCCGCGCCTGCTCGGCAGTGCGGATGTCGGGACGGCTGACGATCTCGACCAGCGGAACACCGGCCCGGTTGAAGTCGATCAACGAGTAGTCGCTGCCGTGGATGCGTCCACCGGAGCCGCCGTAGTGAGTGCTCTTGCCGGTGTCCTCTTCGAGGTGCGCCCGCTCGATGCCGATCCGGGTTCCATCAGGCAATGCGAGGAAGCCGTCGACGTTCAGCGGTTGGTCGTACTGGCTGATCTGGTACGCCTTCGGCATGTCGGGATAGAAGTAGTTCTTGCGGTGGAACGTGCACGGCTTGATGGTGCAGTTGAGCGCCAACCCGATGCGCATCGCCAGCTCGACCGCCTCGCGGTTCAGCACCGGCAACGCGCCCGGCAGGCCGAGCGTGACCGGATCGATGTTGGTGTTGGGCTCGTCGCCGAACCTGTTCGGGCTCGCCGAGAACAGCTTCGTCACGGTCGCCAGTTCGACGTGCACTTCGAGACCGACGACCAGTTGCCAATCTCCGGGGAGACCGTCGCGCGCGCTCATTGTGAGCCCGCCTTTGCGACCGCCCGTTCGAGCGCTGCCGCAGCACGGAACATCTGCGGCTCGCGCAGCGTTCCGGCCAGGACCTGCACGCCGACGGGCAGATCGTCGGCGCCCGTACCGAATGGCACGCTCATCCCCGGCTGGCCCGTGAGGTTCGCGGGGATCGTGTAGACGTCGCAGAGGTACATCGCCAACGGGTTGTCGACCTTGGATCCGAACGGGAACGCGACGCTCGGCGACGCCGGTGTCAGCAGGACGTCCGCGGATTGATAGGCGCGCTCGAACTCGTCGCTGATCAGCCGGCGAACCTTCAGCGCCTTGCCGTAGTAGGCGTCGTAGTAGCCGGCGCTCAGCGCATAGGTGCCCAGCATGATGCGCCGCTTCACCTCGTCGCCGAAGCCGGCGGCGCGGGTGGCGCCGTACATCGCGTTGGTGTCGGGCGCCTCGACGCGTAGGCCGAACCGGACGCCGTCGTAGCGCGCCAGGTTGCTGCTGGCCTCGGCGGGTGCGATGAGGTAGTACGCGGTGAGGCCGAACGTGAACGCCGGTACCTGTACATCGACGATCGTCGCCCCGGCTTCGCGCAGCGCGTCGAACGCGGCCTCGACCCGTTCGTTGACGTCGGGATCCGCACCTTCGGGTAGATCGGTGATCCGCCCGACGCGCAATCCTTCGACCCCGTGATCGATCGCGTCGACGAGCGACGGATGCTCGACGGGAATCGATGTCGAGTCCATCGGATCGTGCCCGCCGATGACGTCGAGGAGGCGGGCCGCGTCGGCGACGCTGGTGGCGAACGGACCGATCTGGTCGAGGCTGCTGGCGAAGGCGATCAACCCGTAACGGCTGACGTATCGGCGGCGCCATGCTGGCGGTGCCGGGACTGGCAGGGCACGCGGCGCAGACCTCGCCGGCGGCGCTGTCGCTGACCTTCGACTGGGTGCACCTGGTGTCGGGGTCGCTCTGGATCGGCGGGCTGGCCGGGTTGCTGGTGCTGCTGGCCTTCGCCGGCGAGCGGCGGGCCGAGGTGCTGGCGACATCGGTGCCGCGGTTCTCGAAGCTGGCGATCGCATCGGTGCTGGCGGTGATTGCAAGCGGGGTTGGCGCGTCGATCCTGCACCTGCCGACGCTGGCCACGCTGTGGCAGACCAGCTACGGCAAGGCGATCTTGGTGAAGGTGGGGCTGCTGTGCGTGGCGCTGGTGCTGGGCGGCCTCAACTTCGCGCGCACCAGCCCGCGGCTGGTGGCCGCGAACGAGCGCAAGGACGCGGAGCTGGGCCGCGTCGGGGACACGGCTGCTGCGGCGAAACGTGACCGGCGAGGTGCTGATCGTGGCCGGGATCGTGGCCGCGGCGATGGTGCTCTCGAGCCTGCCGCCGCCGGCCAAAGCGCTGGGCTCGCTTGGCGCGATCAGCGCGCACGCGGGCCGGGCACCGTCAACCAGACGGTGCACGAGGGGCCCTACACGGTCGACATCAAGATCAACCCCAACCGTGCGGCGGCGCCAAGCGACTTCTCGATCACAATCCAGCGTGGCAGAAAGCCGGTGACCGGTGCGACGGTGATCCAGCGCTTTGACATGCTGGACATGGACATGCAGCAGCAGGCATACACGCTGACGGAGGGGCCGCCCGGTACGTACTCACGGTCGACGCCGGCGCTGGTGATGGTCGGTCACTGGGGGCTGTCGTTCCAGGTCGAGCCCAAGGGCTCGGCGCCGTTCACCGTCATCGTCGAGGACAAGGCGGAGGGCTGAGATGAAGAGCCAGACGGGAGTGCTGCTGGCGTCGCTGCTGGCCCTGGGCGCGGGCGTGGCGGCGGTGCTGATCGTGCTGCTGCTCGGTCAGGCCGTGGTCTGATGCGGCGCTCCGCGGCGCTCGTGTTCGCGGTGCTGGCGGCGGCGGTTGCGCTGCAGCCGGCGGCTCCGGCGCGGGCCGACGGCGACCCCTGCAGCGACTACCTGCTGGTGGGGTCGCTGTGCGTGCCGAACAACCCGCGGCCGTCGCAGCCGCAGATCGACCGCACGCAGAAGACGATCGACGCGGCCAAGAAGGCCGGGTACGAGATCCGGGTGGCGGTGATCGGGTCGCCCACCGACCTGGGATCGGTGCCGGGTGCTTCGGGCGCCCGGCGCCGTACGCCAAGTTCCTGGACGCGGAGTTGCAGAGCGCGTGGACGGGCAAGCTGCTGGTGGTGATGGCGGCCGGCTACGGCGTGCGCGAGCACACGAAGCCCTACCTGGCAGGGGTGAAGGCGCTGAAGGGTCTGCCGCCCCCGGCCAACGGCGCAACGGCGCGCTAATGGCGGCGGCGACGGTGGCGGTGCGGAAGCTGGCGGCCTCCGAGGGCGTGAAGGTGCCGGTGATCCCGCTCGCGAATACGGCGACACCGCCGTCCAGCAACGGCTCCGGCTCCGGGTCGACCAGCTTCGCGAAGTACGCGCTGCTGCTGGCGGCCGGGGTGGCGGCGCTGGGCGGGATCGTTGCGGCGATCCTGTTCTGGCCGGATGGCGAGGACAAACCAGAGACTGACTGAGCGATTAGGCTACAGTCGCGGCGGTGCGATTCCGATAGCTGCGAGATGAGCAGCAACGGCACCGGCGGCGTCGCCTACCTGACCACGATCGCGGTCGAGGACAACACTCAGCAGATCCCGCTATGGCGGGCGGTCAGCGGCGGCGGTGACCTCTGGTTCGAGCGGTACGGTCACGACGGCTGGCGTGAAGACGAGGCTCTGGGCGAGGCGGTCACCGCGATGGGCACGCTGCGGCTGACCATGTCGGAGGCGCGCTGGATCGCCGCCGAGCAGTTCGGCGCCGCCTGGTAGTCGACCACCGGGCGCGTGCAGGGTTGTGGGCACGGGTGGCATAGACTGACCAGCGACGGGACGTGGCGCAGCCTGGTAGCGCACCTGCTTTGGGAGCAGGGGGTCGCTGGTTCGAATCCAGTCGTCCCGACTCAAGTAAGGTCGTAACCGCGGTGGACGCTCGTCAGCGCCTCCGGACGATCAGCCGTCGGTCTGGTGCTCCGCTTCGTCTAGGGCTTCGTCGAACGCATGCTCGGCATGAATGGCTTGTCCACCGCCTGATGACCGTGGCGCTGGTAGCTACACCGCCGGCTCGGCGCGCTCGTCATATTCGTGAGCTGCATCGCGATGTGGGTCGCCCTCGCCCGGCCTTAGCCGACGAGATGGGCCGCCCCCGGGGATGTACGGCTGACCGCTCCCGATAACGGCCGGACGTCACTCGCGGCCGGTAGATCGAGAGAACAGTTGCTCTGTAACACTTGCCGCGGCAGACGAGAAGTTTCGTCGCCTCGCCGAACACTGGGCACTTCGTGTTCGCGCACCTGCGGTCTGACTTGGTCACCGTGGCCTCCCTGCTCCGGTCAAAGCATTAGCGAAGACCGAGGGCTGGGGTCAACGAATCGCGACTAGAGGTTTGGTGGCGCAATCCACTTACCAGTCTCGGCGCCAGAAGCCTCGTCCCTCGAAATACCTCCAGAAGCGGGACCTCCGACGCGCGCATTGACCACGCACCTGCGAACGGCTCCACTCCGGTCGCGCCTAAACAAGCGGTAAACACCCGAAACTCGACGCTTCGGAGTATCGAGTCACCGTCGCGAGGTCAAATCTCGCCGTCCCGACTCGCATCTGAGAGGCGAGTGATCGCCCTCGCTCAGTGGGTGATGCGCACATACGACCAGGCGGACTTGCCGCCGATGTTGGCCTTGCTACCGCCCCACGTCACGTGTGCTCGCATCGGCAGCCCGATGAACCCGGTGCCCCGGTAGCGGAAGATCGCCCTCGCGTAGCCGTTGGCGTTGGTCGTTGCCGAGCCCTTGACCGAAGTCACCCACCCGGACGAGGTGTGGCGCTGCATCACGAACGTCATTGCGGCGCCGCCGGTCGTGGGGCGGATCCGGCCGAGCAGCGCCGGACACGGCGCCCTGCCCGTCCAACAGCCGGCGCGGTAGTGGTAGAGGTGATAGCCGTGGCTGATCGCGTACTGGTCGCTCTGTGAGATGGTGATCAGCGCCCGTACCCTCACGGTGACGTTGGTGCTGGTTGAAGGGGCGGCCGTGGCGTCGCCGTCGTATTCGGCCTGGAGCTTGGTTCGACGGGAGAGCGTCGGTGAGGTGACCGTGGCGCTGCCGTTCGATCCGACGGTGACCGTGGTCAGCAGCGTACGGGAGCCACCGTATGCCGTCTTGTAGATGTGGACCGAGCGGTTGGTGTGGGTGCCACCCAGATGCACGGTGATCTTGACCCGCCCGCGGTAGCGGACGACGCTCGCCGAAGTCTTTAGCGTCAGGCTTGCCGCGGGGATGCATCGGATTCGTCAGCACACGCAGCGTTGTCGGCGACGAGTAGTAGCTCGTCCACGTTGGCACGTACATGCCTCATGCCGTCCTGCGAGAACCCAACAAGGCCGAACTGGATGGTTTGCGGCGAGTACGCTGACCGATCCGATCAGCGTGCCGGTGGACGTGTCGTAAACACGTATGGCACTACCGGTCGGGAGCGGCCAGGTATTGCCGTCCGGCGAGATGGCGACGCCTCGCGGGCCGGAGTTCGTGGTCGAGTAGCTGCCCTGCTTGGTCAGGGTTGCGACGTCGTAGCGCCAGACCGCATCGTTGGCGGCGGCGACGAACGTCGAGCCGTCCGGCGTGATCGCCATCCCCACCGACATCGCCTTCGTCGAACATGGATAGGCTCTTGGCCAGCACCGGCGTGTCGGCCGAGACGTCATACTTGTAGACGTTGGTGCCGGATAAGTCCTGGTCGGCCACCATCAGCAGATTGGGATCGGTCGGACTGGTGGCGAACTGCTCGCCGTAGATCGACGGTCCGACGTTGTAGGTGTGCTGCGTGTGCGGCGAGGCAAGGTCGACGGCCGCCAGGTTCTGCCACTGATCGCCCGGGCTGTACCAGAGTCGCCCACCCGCGATGGCCAGGTTGCACGGGCCCACGTCGGCGTTCGGCGTGAGCGCGATCGGGATGCTCTCGGTGACCGTCAGCGTGTTCGTGTCGATCACGTCAACGATCCCGTGGGTCGAGTCGGGGCCGGCCGCGCAGCGCCCGACATAGAGCGACGACCCGTCAAGCGCCAGGCCGGCCGCATCCGTCTCGCCCGCGATCTCCTGCTTGAACGTACCGTCCGCGTTCATCACAAACAGCGAGCTCTGGGACGCGTCGTCGCGCGCTCCCGAGATGAACACCTGGTTGTTTGCGGCATCGACAACGATCGAGTGGGTGCGCGCCAGGGGTGCGGTGTTGCTGGCGGCCTGGGCGACGACACCGCGAACGGCGCGGCCATCACGGCGGCTAGCAACGCGGTGCGGCGAAGAAGTTTCATGTCCGACAATCATCTGGTTGGGCCCCGCGATGCGCCATCCCCCTGGTGGGGTAGAGGGGCGGCGTTCCTCTCAATCGCGAACGGACGTAGACCCAGCGAGTTGAACGAGGACTTTTCAGGACTTGTCCAGGGGACGGCGGTCTAGGCGGTGAGTTCGACGGTCAAGACCTGGCCTGGCATTCCCGGAACGTATGGGCTGGTTTGTCCGGCGGCGGGGAGCGGGAGGCTGACCCATTGGCCATTGATAACGAGGCGGCTGCCGCCGCCGCTGGTGCCGGTAGCGTAGAACCACGCGAAGCGGGTGATGGTGGCGGAGCCGTTCCCGCCCGGGAGCGAGGCGACGATCGGGACGTACATGAGCCGGGGCGGCAGGCCATTTGCGTCGTCCCAGGACTGGGGGATGATCTGGTATTGGCCGTTGCCGGTGCTCTGCAGGTCAGAACTCATCAGGTTGTTGCCGGGTGGAATCTGGTTGATCACGTTTGCCGAGGGCTGGGAGGCGCCGGACTTGACAGACAGGCAGCCGCCGATCACCAGCGGGTTGGAGGGCAGCTGGTCGCTGAGCTCATCCTTGACGTTGGTGGGTGTGCCCAGGTTGGTGTTGCCACTGCAGCTGCCACCCGCGTTATTCCCGGACGCCGGCAGGTCGACCGTGCCATATGCACCCGGCTGGGTCTGGTCGAACAGCGTGGTACCGACACCGTTGTTGTACGAAGCTTCGGGGACGGCGTATGGCGCGACGTGGCCGGCCACCTGGCCGAGCGCCTCGATCTTCGCCGTAGCGGTCGAGGTGACCGTGATCGAGTGAATACCAAAGAGGCCGAGGATATAGGTCGGCGAGGGCCGGCTGACCGTGACGGTCACCGTATCGCCGCCACTCAGCGACATCGACACCTGGTCACCCGGCTTGTCATTCGACGCTGCGTTTTGTTGCGCCGTCGCCTGCCAGGTACCTTGCGGGATCGTCGCCGCGCCTGCCAGCGCCGCCGCGTCAGCCACATTCTGCGTCGACCGCTTCTGCACATAACTATTACCCAGATCGATCACCAGACCCGACATCGCGCACAACACGCCCATAAAGAGCACGACGAGCGGCAGCGTCTGACCAGCCGCGCCGCTCAGCGGCCGGTGCCTGTGATACCCGAACGTCGCGCGCAAGACCTGCGACGGGTTGCGCAGTACGAGAAAGTCTTCATGCGACTAGGAGCCTTTCGCCACGGGGAGTCGCCAGCGGCTCAAGTGTCCGAGGGATGGCGCTGCGAGGTAATCCCCCGACCGAGGGACTCAGCGCCGGCCTGTCCGAGCGCGTCAGTCGGACTCGCACGCCGATCGGGACCTGAGTGCGAGCGTGCATGCCGTTATCGTGCGGCACGACCCGACCAAGGGAGTCGCGATGGCGAGCATCCAGCCACAGTTGTGGGTCGATCGACCGGGCGAGGCGCTTCTGTTCTATGCGGCGGCGTTCGGCGCGACAGTCCTTCATTGCGTCGGCAAAGGGGACGACATCGTCGCGCAACTCGAAATCGGTGGCGCGCCGTTCTGGATCGCACCGGCGTCATCGACCATGAAGCGACTCAGCCCGCTGAAGATCGATGGCGCAACCAGCCGAACAACGCTCGTCGTGGAAGACCCCGACGCGGTCATCCGACGGGCAGTCGCCGCGGGCGCGACGGAAACGTCACCGGTCGGCGAAGAACACGGCTGGCGGCTCGGGCGGATCCTCGACCCGTTCGGTCAGGAGTGGGAGATCGGCGCGCCCCTCAGGCCCTGGCCGCCGAGGTAGCCGTCGGGTCGTTGGCGGGCATAGTGATACCGGCTGCCTCGGGCACCTGCGTTCCGGGCGGCCCGACAAACCCAGTCGTTAGTAGCCGAGAGCGTCGAACGTGGCGGGATAGACGATCCGACCGGCGAGGTCGGAGCTGTATCCTGGGAGCCGCTTGATCATGAAGGCCGCGTCGGGGGTTTTCGGATGCGGCGAGATGAAACGGAGCGCGCTTGCCCGCTCGAAGCCGAAGCGGGGATAGTACGCGGCAACGCCCTCGACCATGACGGCAGGTTCGCCTGCATCTTCCGCCCGGTCGAGCGCGTCGCGGATCAGCTGTGTCCCGACCCCGATGCGCTGGCGATCCGGCCGAACCGACATCGGCGTGAGATTGAGGATCCTGGTGCGGGATCCGCCTTCAACGCCGACCCAGCTCAGCATCACGTGCGCAATCACACCGGAGGAGTCCTCGGCGACCAACGCCAGCTCCGGGATGAACTGCTCGGACGAGCGTATGCGCTCCACGAACGACGCGACCTCGTCGGCATGTCCGACGAAAGCGGCGCGGACTACCTCGGCGATGACGGGATGGTCCGCGTCGCGCTCGGGACGGATGACGACGCCCTCGGGCACCGGTAGCAATGATACCGACAGCGAACCGAAGCGTCCGGGCTCGCGGCTCGAGCACGCTCTGCACGCCCGTGGCTCAAACGAACGGAGGCGCGGACAGCGGAGCGCCTTGGTGATACCGGCAGAGCTAGGCACCGCGCGAGCCGCCCAGCCGCAGGTGTGTCGCTCGAAACAGCATGGGGGTTGCGCTACGCGCACGCTCTGCTGGTTCGTCATTGGCGGTAACCAGCTCGGAGCGGGCAATCTGCTCGGCGCCTTTGGAAGACCGCGCCATGAACGGTGGGTCTCGGATGATCGGCCACCGCGTCCTCGTCGACGGGATGATGGGGTCCGGGAGAGCAGTACGTTCGCACGTGCGCTCGCGGCACGGACCGATTTGCCGGTGATTCACCTCGACGTCCACTACTGGAAGCCGGGCTGGGTGCGACCGTCAGACGTCGAGTGGCGAGAACGGCAACGCGCGCTGCTCGCTGGCGAGGCTTGGATCATCGACGGCAACTACAACGAGACGCTTCCTCTCCGGCTCGAACGCGCGGAAACGGTCATCTTTCTCGATAGTCCTTGGTGGTTGTGCGCGAGTCGCGCGTTTGTGCGAGGGCTTCGCAAGCCCGTTGGCGAGATGCCCGAGGGCTGTGAGGACTCGGTCAATCGACGCTTGCGCGACGAGTGGGGCGGCGTTGGGAGGATTTGGCGCAACCGCCGTTCAGACCGAATACGCACGCTCCGAGATCTTGCGGCACGGGTCTCACACGACGGTGCACGTGCTCCGTTCGCGGCGGGAGACGAGGGCGTTTCTCGATGCCGTCTGCCGCTAGCGAGCACCATCACCTCAGGCGCATAGCGCCGATCTGCCGCCGACGCCTTTCCCACGGCGCACGTGGACGCGTAGCGCGTTGTCGGAGTTCAGCGGCACGTGCCCGACTCGCGCACGGCCAGGAACGCCATCGACCGCATCGCCAGGACGCACCAGAGACGCACCGACTCTCGTGTGTGGGCCGCAGGAGAGCACCCTTGGGCATCCGGAATCGGCTTGTTCTTGCGACCAACGCCGGTCGCGGCGGATACGCTCGGGGTTGCCGGCCGCGGCGGTCGGTCTTTATGAGCTGGGAGGCGTTCGTGGGCAACGATTCGACGAGTAGGTTCTTCCAGCGGCTTGGAGAGCGCGGCAGGGATCCTCGCGCCGGGCGGGTGCGTGGGACAATCCGGCTGGAGGTGGAGGATGGCGAGCGGTGGTGCGTCACCCTCGACCGGGGGGCGCTGGGCGTATCTGGCGCTGTGCGCGATGCCGATTGCGTCGTGCGCACGGATCGGGCGACGCTTGAGGGCATGGTCGAGGGCAGAGTGAACGCCACGCCGCTCTGTGGGGACGGGGCAGGCCGAGGTAGATGTGGAGCTGCTGATCTATCTGCAGCGGTTGTTTCCGTCGCCTCCGGGCGCAGATGACGTCGTCCCGGCTTCGGCCGTGAGGGGTGCCTGATGACCGATTCGCTGGTCAGCATCCTGGATGGCAATACGTTTGTCGTCAGCGACCACTGTGGTGATATCGAGGCTACGCCGTCCCAGCCGACCGGGCTGTTTGCCGCCGACACGCGGTTCCTGTCACGGTGGGTGCTGACCGTCAACGGCGAGCGGCTGGCGAGCTTGTCTATGACGAGCTGGAGTATTTTGAGGTCCGTTTCTTTCTGGTCGCGGGCTACCGGCACCGTGTACGTCGATGCCACGCTCTCGGTTATCCGGCAGCGGTCCGTGAGGGCAGGGCTTCCACGAGGAGCTGACGATCTTCAATCACGTCGAGTAGCCGGTCGATCTGATCGTTCGGGTGGAGATCGCGGCCGACTTCGCGGACCTGTTCGAAGTCAAGGACGCGCTGCCGAAGAAAGGGGAGACGTATCGTCGGGTCGAGAACGGCCGGCTGACGCTCGGGTACAAGCGCGAAGCGTTGTCCGCGGGAGACGAGGATCTGCGCCAGCGCCGGAGGCGCGGCGTCGACGACGAAGGGCTCAGCTTCGCCATCCAGTGTCGCCCGGGCACGGTGGGTGGACGACGTATCGAGGTCGTGACCGCGCGAGTGCTGGGCGACGGAACGTTTCACGCGGACCAAATACGGGCACGCCGCCGAAAACGGCAAGCCCACCATGGACGACGGCTTCGAGCAGTGGATCGGCGAATGCACCGACGCTCACCTCCAACTGGGTGACGCTCGAGCGGACCTATCGGCGCAGCGTGATCGACCTGGCGGCGCTGCGCTTCTTCCCTGCGCGTCTCCGGCCGCAGCCATCCTCGCCGCTGGCCTGCCGTGGTTCATGACGATCTTCGGTCGCGACAGCCTCATCACCAGCCTGCAGGCGCTGCCGTTCACCCCGGGACTCGCGGGCCACGCGCTGCGCATTCTCGCCGTCCGGCAGGGCACCCGCTCGACGACTTTCGCGACGAGGACGCCGGGCAAGATCTCCACGAGCATCGCTTCGGCGAAACTCACAGCTTTCGAGGAGCGTCCACATTCGCCGTACTACGGCGCGCGCCGATGCCACGCCACTGTTCGTGGTCCTGCTGGATGAGTACGAGCGGTGGACCGGCGACCGCGACCTGGTCTCGGACTCGAACAGGCTCGGGCGCGCGCTGAACTGGATCGACGAGTACGCCGACCTCGACCACGACGGGTACGTGGAGTACGAGCGGCGCAACGAGCAGACCGGGTTGGAGAACCAGTGCTGGAAGGACTCCGGCAACTCGATCCAGTTCGCCGACGGCAGACTGCCCCGGTTCCCGCGCGCGACCTGCGAGATGCAGGGCTATGCGTACGACGCCAAGCTGCGCTGCGCCCGACTGGCGCGCGAGGTCTGGGACGACTCCGGCTGGCGGATCAGACTGGAGCGCGAGGCGGCGCGACCTGAAGCGCCGCTTCAACCGGGACTTCTGGGTCGCGGACGGTGAGTTCTTCGCCCTCGCGCTTGATGGGAGAAGCGTCCGGTTGACAGTCTGACGTCCAACATCGGCCACCTCCTGTGGAGCGGCATCGTGGACCGGTCGAAGGCAAAG
>CAVPUO010000007.1:0-20974 GCA_963708925.1 Ilumatobacteraceae bacterium
CCGTGCAGCTCGGCGGCGAGCACGTTCCCCGGCGCGCACGACCTCGGCTTCACCTGGACCTACAGCGATTCCACCGCTTCGCGCGAGTCGCCGAACACGCGCAACTATCGTTACGACCAGACGCCGGACGGCCGCTTCCGCTATTCCGGCCGCTCGGACAACAACCAGACCACGTTCGCCGACCTCGAGGATGGCGTGCGCGAAGGGCTCGTGCAGTTCAAGCTGCCGTTCTCGTTCGGCGAGGCGTCCACGCTGGACTTCTACTTCGGCGGCAGCGACCTCAATCGCGACCGCGATTCGAGCATCCGCCGCTTCCAGTTCCTGAGTCGCGGCACGATCGGCCCCGAGCATGCCCAATATCCGGGCCAGCTCTTGGATACCACATCGGGATCGGCGATCTCCACACCAGCAACGCGCAGACCGATGAGGCCGAACGCCATTGCCAGGCGATGATCGTCGTGGGTGTGCAGGATAACCTTCGCCGTGCAACGCCGCCGGTTCGATCATCAGCCCGTCGTCGGTCTCCGTTGCCGCCGCGCCGAGGAGGCGCAACTCGGCGCACAGATCGCCGAGCCGATCACTCTCCTTCGCGGATGAAGCCGACGCCGCGTATCCGGGTCGGCGAGTCGGCGAACAAGGCGACCACGGCGAGGGTGGGTACGAGATCGGAGAGGTCGACCATGTCGATGTCGATGCCGTGCAGCACGTCGCCGCGCTCGACCGATGTCGATCGTGCGGTCCGCAGCGACGTGCATCCCATCGATCCGAGGACATCGCAGAACGCCGAGTCGCCCTGCATCGAACCCTCCATGAGGCCGAGGATCTCCACGCGGCCGCCGGCGATCGCTGCGGCGGCGAGCGGGTAGCTGGCCGAGCTGCCATCTGGTTCGATCGTGTACTCGCGAGCCACGTAGCGCCCGGCGCCGATCTCGATCTCGGTGTCCCCGACCGTCACCTGGTCGTGCTGAATTCGGCCATCACGGCCTTGGTGATCAGCACGTACTGGACGCGAGACCAACGGTGTCGTGATCGTGATACGCAGTCCGCCGGCGACGTACGGACCGATCAGCATCAGCGCCGTCAGGAACTGGTCGGTGTCGCCTGGCACGCGAGATCATCGACAGTTCGTAGCGGACCGGCGACGGTCACGGGTAGGTGCCCCCAGGCGCCGTCCGGCCGCACCGAGGCGCCAGTGCCACAAGGGCGTCGTGCAGCGGTGCCATCGGTCGGGCGGGCGAAGGGGCGGTAGGCCGTCGATCTATCATCACCCGTGCGCGCGGCCAGTGCGGTGACGAACCGCGATGTCGTCCCAGCGAGTCGGGTGGGCAGTTGGATCGGACCCCGCGCGCAGCACTCCGCCGGTGCCGCGGATCGTTGCCTCCCCATCGATCCCCGATGTGCGATCGACGCCGATGCCCAACAGGTCGAGGCACGTCAGCATCGCCTCGGTGTCGTCACCGTCCGGAAGGTTGTGGAAGGTCGAGTCGCCGTCGGCGAGCGGCGCAGACCAGCGCCCGATTGGCAATGCTCTTCGACCCCGGCACGGACACGACCGCGTCGATCGGGTGCACGGAGTTCGACCCGATACGTGGCCACTAGGCCAGCCGTTGCGCTGCCGGACGATCCACGAGCCATCAGCCCGCCGCGATAGAGCTCGGCGGTGGCCACGTCGACCAGCACGACAGCGACACCAGCAGTTCCTCGACGCTGTGCACCACTTCGAAGCTGGCGATGTTGACGCCGAGCTCCGCGGCAAGCGTGAACGCCTCGGCGGCGGCGCCCGGCCGGTCGGGAATGGGGATGCGTACTTCAGCCAGCTCGCTCGGCTGGTTGACACGATTGGGAGGTTCGTTTCGCGCTTCACGGGCATGCTGCAGCCGGTTGAACAACGCCGGTTCGATCATCACGATCGACGACATCGCATCGACGACAGCCCGTCGATGAGGCCGTCGAGCGCCGACAGGATTTCAGGTCGATTCTCGGCGCAGATGTCGAGCCAGATCGCCGGGTGACCGGAGGCGATGCGTGTCGTGTTCGCGCCGGAAGCCGCCGGCCGCGAGCAACAGCGCAGCGTGCTCCTCCGCACGATCACTGGCCAGCCCCATGAGGGTTGCGGCGGCGAGATGCGGCACATGACTGATGACGGCGACGACCTGGTCGTGACGGTCTGCCGGCATCACGACGACGTCGGCGCCGAGCTCCGCAACCACTGCAGCAACCTGGCTGAACGTGCTGTCGGCCGTGGTCGCCGAAGGCGTCAGCACCCACACCGCGCCTTCGAACATCGAGGAGTCGGCGCCGTCGAAACCCTCTAGCTCGCTACCCGCCATCGGGTGGCCGCCAATGAACCGCGGGTCCTCGATGGCTGCGGTGATGCCGCCTTTCACACTGCCGACATCCGTGACGAGGCCCGACGAGTCGGCGAGCGCACGCTTCACCTGATCGACAACGGACAGCACCGGAGTGGCGACGAACGTGATGTCCGCGGTGGTGTCGAACCCGCCGGCATCGATGGCTCGCATCGTCAGCGCACGCTCGACTCGAGCGGGGTCGAGATCGTCGCCCGTGACATGCCAGCCTCGAGCGCGAAGCGCAAGCGCGATGGAGCCACCCATCAGGCCGAGACCAGCCACATTGGCGCGCCGGGTGCTGTTCACGGCCGGTCAGCGTAGCTGCGAGCCGACCACGCCGACGCTTTCGATCAACTCCTTGACCTCACCCATCGTGAGCTCACGCCACTCTCCGGGTGCGAGCGCAGGATCGTGGAGCGTCCCGATGCGCACTCGCACCAGCCGCTCGACCGGATGACCGATTGCCTCGCACATCCGCCGCACCTGGCGGTTGCGGCCTTCGTGAATCGTCAGGCGCAGCACCCCCGGACTGGGTTGCGACACCTTCGCCGGTGCCGTCATCCCATCTTCCAACTCGATGCCTTCGCGGATTTGGCGCAGTTTGCCCTGGGCGAACGTTGCCGCCGGCCAATTCGGCGAGGTACTCCTTCTCCACGCCGTGACTCGGGTGGGTCAGGCGTTGGGCGAGGTCACCGTCGTTCGTCAGCAGCAGTAGACCTTCTGTGTCGATGTCGAGGCGGCCGACGGAGAACACGCGCGGATCATCCGGGACCAGTTCGATCACCGTTGGACGGCCGTGGGTGTCGCTGGCGGTCGCCACGATCCCCGCCGGCTTGTTGAGCAGGTAGTAGACGAGGCCCGGTTTGACACCGATCGGCACTCCATCGACTTCGACCTGGTCGTGGTCCGTGTCGACCCGTCGCCCGAGCACGGCCACATCACCGTTGACCGTCACCCGACCGGCGGAGATCAGGTCCTCGCAGACGCGTCTGCTCCCACCCGCGCACGGCCAGCACCTTCTGAAGGCGTTCTCCCTGCGGCAATGCTGCGTTCTTGGCGGCCCACTGCTCCCAGAGCGGTGGCTCAATTGGGGGCATCGGCCGAGGGCACGTCGATTCGAAGTCCGTATTCGAGCGCCTCGACGACGTCCGCGCCGGGAACGAAATCGGCAATCGCGGGCAGGTCCGAGAGCGAGTTGAGGCCCAACTTCTCCAGGAACGACGGCGTGGTGCCGTACATGATCGCCTGGCCGGGACCGCTGTCGCGAGCGACCTCGGTGACGTATCCGCGGGCCTGCAACGTGCGCAGCACACCGTCCGGATCAACGCCGCGGATCGAGGCGATCTGGCCTCGTCGACAGGGGCTGCTTGTAGGCGACGATCGCCAAGGTCTCCAACGCGGCCGCGCTTCATTCGGGCGCGCTGTCCGTCGAGGAGGAAGCGCTCGACGTACGGCGCCAACTCGGCGTGCGATTGATATCGGTAGCCACCGGCCACCTTGACCAGTTGAAAACCGTGCCCGGCCTCGTCGTACGCGGCAGCCAGTTCGACGCACAACCGCTCGATGACGGCGGTCGGCTGCTCGAGCAGTTGCGCCAGCAGATCCGGGGCGACGGGCTCGACGGCGACCATCACGATCGCCTCGATCGCACGCACTGTCTCGCTGTCAATGTCGTTCATCGTCATCTCAACCCTCGTAATCGTCGATCGCGATCGACCCGGCCGCTACTGGCTCGAGCCCACCGGTCCACAGCACATCGATCTCGCCGAATTGTTCGTCCTGGTCCAACTCGATGACGCCCTGTTTGAACAGTTCCAGGAGAGCCAGGAAGCGAACGATCACCTCGAGTCGCTCGACCAGCCCACTGGTGAGTCGGCGGAACGAGATGCGGCCGCAGCGCGGCAGTTCGTCGACCAGTTCGGCAACGGCGTCGGCCACGCTCGCCCGCACCGGGGCAACGTGGAAGAGGTCGACCCTGGGCACCGGCTTCGGCGTCACGGCTCGCAGGTACGCAGTGTGGATCCGCTTGCCGGTGACGCCGTCGAGAAGGTCCGGCATCAGTTCGTCGAAGCGCTCGTCGGGGCCGGCGGTACGGGCGAAGCTCTGGTCGGCCTCGTCGGCCAACCGACTGAAAACTCCGGCTACGTCCTTGAAGGTCTTGCACTCGAGCAGGCGAGCCAGCAGGAGGTCGCGCTCCTCCCACAACGCCAGCTCATCGTCGAGATCGATGTCGTCGCGACCCGGCAGCAGACGGCGGGCCTTCAGCTCGACGAGGGTTGCCGCGATCAGCAGGAACTCTGTAGCGATGTCGAGGTCGACGAACTGCAAGCGCTCGATCTCCTCGAGATATGCGTCCACGATCCGGCTCAGTGAAACCTCGTAGATGTCGACCTGTTCTCGGAGGATCAAATGCAACAACAGGTCGAATGGCCCCTCGAAGACGGGGGTCGCCACCGCAAATGCCATACAGGTTCAGGCTAGCTCGCCACTAGCCTGGCGCGCCGTGACCCGCGTGCTCTCGTGCATCCAACCCACCGGCGAAGTCCACCTCGGAAATTACCTGGGGGCGCTGCGCAACTGGGTGAACGGCCAGCATGCCGACGCATTTCACGGAATCGTCGATCTGCACGCCCTGACGGTGACCGAAGTACCAGGAGCGATCGGCGAATCGACCGTGCGACTGGCAGCGGTGTTGTTCGCCATCGGCCTCGATCCCGATGTGGTGACCGTCTTCGTGCAGAGCCATGTCGTTCAGCACAGCCAACTGTGCTGGGTGATGGAGTGCACGGCGTCCTACGGCGAGCTCAGCCGCATGACCCAGTTCAAGGACAAGTCGGCAAAGCGTGAAGGTGATTTCATCTCTGCCGGGCTGTTCACGTACCCCGCTCTCCAGGCCGCCGACATCCTGTTGTACGACGCCGAGCACGTACCGGTCGGCGAAGATCAGCGGCAGCACATCGAGATCACTCGCGACATCGCCCTGCGGTTCAACCACCGGTTCGGCGCAGACGTTCGTCATCCCCCAGGCCGTCACGCCGAAGGCCGGCGCGAGGGTGATGGACCTGCAGGACCCGACCTCCAAGATGAGCAAGTCGACCGACAGCGATGCCGGTTGCATCATGTTGATGGACGACCCGAAGGAGATCGCCCGCAAGTTCAAGCGAGCTGTCACCGACAGCGACAACGAGGTTCGCTACGACCGTGCAGCCAAGCCGGGCGTGTCGAACCTTCTCGAGATCCTCGCAGTGTGCACCGACACGACGCCGCAGGAACTGGCCGGGAAGTACACGCAATACGGACCGTTGAAGACCGACGCCGGCGATGCAGTCGTCGAGATGCTCCGTCCGATCCAGACCCGTTACAACGAGTTGATGACCGACCGCGGCGAGCTCGGTCGCTGCTGCGCAAGGGGTCCGACAAGGCGACAACAGTTGCCGCAGCAACCCTCGACAGGGCCTACAACGCGATCGGCTTCTTCCCCGCTAAATGTCGTCGGCCCGCTAGATGTTGTCGGCGACGCGTAGCGCTTCGGCAGCATCGCCGCGGCCACGACGAGGTCGATGGTGACGGCGTTGGATCCGGCAGCAGCGAGCATGTCGGCGCCGATCTGTTCGTGATCGCGATAGCGCCGGAACCGCTCGGTGCGTGGACCGGTGACGGTGGCGACGACGCAGTGTCCGAACGTGCCGAGCCCGGCATCGATCTTGCCGACGTCGTGCAACAGGGCGCCGGCGATCTCCTCGCGCGATCGAGGACCGCTGGCTTCGAATCGACGGGCGACGGTGATCGAGTGCCGGCGGTCGGCGACGGGCATCTTCCGCCACAGCGCGACCTCGCCGTCGAGGAAGTTGCGAGTCCACCCACGCGATATCCGCGAGCATCGGGCTCACGACGCGACAGTGATGTGACGAAACGGCGACCGAGGTGCGCGAGGTGACTCATCGGCCGAGCGCTCTCGGGTGCGCCGATCGGTAGGCGTCGAAAAGTCGTTCCTGGCTGACATGCGTGTAGACCTGGGTGGTCGAGATGGATGCGTGCCCGAGCAACTCCTGGACGATGCGAAGGTCGGCACCGTGGTCGAGGAGGTGCGTGGCGCAGGAGTGCCGGAGCACGTGCGGCGACAGCTTGTCGCCGACGCCGATCCGGTCGCCGTACTTCTTGACGATGGCCCACGCCGCTGACGTGTGAGGCGGGCACCGCGGGCAGGGTTGAAGAAGACCGCCTCGGCATCGCCGCGGCGAGCCCAACGCTCCGGGTTCCAGATGGGCGCCGGAGGGCCGGCCATCGTTGCCAAGGCCGCTGCGGCATGCCGGCCGTACGGGACGATCCGTCTCCTTCGAACCCTTGCCGAACAGCCGGACAGCTGTTCAGCATGATCGAAGTCGCCGAGCGACAGACCGCACGCCTCCGAGATGCGCGGACCGGTCGCATACAGGAACTCCAGAAGGGCGCCATCGACGGAGACGAGCGGGCTCGTTGGTGGCGGGGCCGCCAGCAGCGCAGCGACCTCGTCCTCCGAGAGAGGGTGGGGAATGCCCGCCGGGACGTGCTCTCCTCGATGTCGGCGGTCGGGTCGTCGTCGACGCAACCCCTCCTCGGCCAGGAACCGGTGCAGCATCCGGATCGCGGCGACCTGGCGCGGCCACGGACGCCGCGCCGCGCCGCCGCTTCGGCGTTCGCCGACGAACGCGTCGAGCGCGACGCGATCGACGTCGAGCAGCGTCACGGCCTGAGACGTCGACCACGCGGAAGTACCCGGTGAGGTCGCGTCGATAGGCAGCCAGTGTGTTGGCCGACCTGCCGCGCTCGGTCGCCATCCACGACAGGAACTCTTCGACCTCGAAGAGGAAGCATCGCGGTCGACGTGGGCATCACTGCCCCGGAACCAGGGTGCCCTCGGAGTCGTCGATCGACGAGGAGGAGGCCGATCACCGTCTTGGCGTCGTGGATCTCACCGCGGACGACCATGTCGACGGCCTCGGCCAACGGGATCCGCAGGACCTCCATGTGAGCCTCTTCCGGACCGTGCAGATCGCGTGGCACGGCCGTGAGATCGGTTGCCAGATACACGTGCAGGACGGAGTCGGTCATTCCTGCGGAGCTGTAGAAGCTGGGTGAGGAACTCGAGCGTGCCGGCCGAAATCCGGCCTCCTCGATCAAGTCTCGCGTTGCGCCGTCAGCTCCGGCGGCTCGTCCGGAACATCGCGGATGCCCGCCGGGACTTCCAACACGTAGCGGTCGAGCGGCCCGCGGTACTGGCGAACGAAGACGACGATCGGTACGCCGTCCTCGAACAGCACCGGCACCACACCGACCGCGCCGGGTGAGCGGATGATGTCGCGCTCGAAGTAGCTCGCCGTCCGGAGCTTCGAACGTCGCCACCGCGACGTTCCAGATGTACCCCTCGTGGACGAGCCGATCGCCGAGGTGACGGAAGGTCGGCGCCGGCATCGCTGTCACGCGACCGACGAGTTGGCTTCGTCGACGACGAACAGGTGCGGCGCACGCGACTCGCGGCGGGCCAGCGCGGCGTACACCAGCTCACGGAACAAGGGATGCGGGCGATCGGGACGGCTCTTGAACTCGGGATGTGCCTGCGTGCCGACCCAGAACGGATGATCCTCGAGCTCGACGAATTCGACGAGGCGGCGGTCGGGAGACAGACCGCTGCATCGCAGTCCGGCCGCTTCGAGCTTCGGCTTCAACTGGGCGTTCAGCTCCCAACGATGGCGATGCCGTTCGCTGACCACCGGTTCGCCGTAGGCGCCGATAGACCCTGGTGTTGGCGTCGAGGATCGCATAGTACGCACCGAGTCGTTGCGTGCCGCCCTTGTCGACCACGTCACGCTGGTCGTGCATCAGGGCGATGACCGGATGTGGTGTCGTCGGATCCATCTCGGTCGAGTTCGCACCGGTGAGGTTCATCACGTTGCGGGCGAAGTCGATCGTCATCGCCTGCAGGCCGAGGCAGATCCCGAGGCACGGAATGTCGTTCTCGCGGGCATATCCGGCGGCCGCGATCTTGCCTTCGAAACCTCGCTCGCCGAATCCGCCGGGAATCAGCATGCCGTCGAGATCGGCGAGCCGACCGGCGGCCAGCAAGCCTTCGACGTCTTCGGCCTGGATCCAGTCGATCTCGACCTTGGCACCATGATGGAAGCCGGCGTGCTTCGAGGCTCTCGACGACCGACAGGTACGCGTCGGGCAGGCTGATGTACTTGCCGATGAGGCCGATCCTGACGGGCTTGCTCGCCTCTTCGATCATCGACACGACGGACTGCCACGGCGATGAGGTCGACCGGCGCTTCGAGGCGCAGCACGTCGCACACGACATCGTCGAGTCCTTCGTCGTGCAGGATCAGCGGCAGCTCGTAGATGTTGCCGGCATCGGCAGCGTTGACCACGGCGCGCTCGTCGACGTCGCAGAGATTCGAGATCTTGCGCTTCAGGTTGTCGCTGAGCGGCTCTTCGCTGCGGCACACGATCACGTCGGGCTGGATGCCGCGGCTGCGCAACTCGGTGACGGAGTGCTGTGTCGGCTTCGTCTTCTGCTCCCCCGAAGGACCGATGAACGGCACGAGCGTGACGTGGATGTAGCAGACGTTGTCGCGGCCGGCCTCCTTGCGGAACTGACGGATTGCTTCGAGAAACGGAAGGATCTCGATGTCGCCGACGGTGCCACCGACCTCGGTGATGACGACGTCGACGTCGTCACTCGCCAAGCGGTGGATGCGCCGCTTGATCTCGTCGGTGATGTGCGGGATCACCTGCACGGTCTTGCCGAAGTAGTCACCGCGACGTTCGGCGGCCAGGACGGCCTGATAGATCGAGCCAGTGGTCGCGTTGGAGTTGCGGGTCAGCGGCTCGTCGATGAATCGCTCGTAGTGACCGAGATCGAGGTCGGTCTCGCCGCCGTCATCGGTGACGAACACCTCACCGTGCTCGAACGGATTCATCGTGCCCGGATCGACGTTGATGTACGGATCCAGCTTCTGCATCGTGACCCGCAGACCACGCAGTTTCAACAGGCGGCCCAGCGACGACGCGGTGAGACCTTTACCGAGGGAGCTGGCAACGCCTCCGGTCACGAAAATGTGCTTCGGCATTAGGCGAGGACCTCCGTCTCAGGCGAACTGACAACGGGACTGCAGCATACCGCGCCGCGCGGCGGTCGCGCGGATCCGCGTCATTCGTGCGATTCGTCGTTCATGTCGACGAGATTCAGGACGCCGGAGACCCCGTTGTCGACGTTCGGCGGCACTGCGGGAAGCAGCAGCGTGCGAATGCCGACTCGCACCGCGCCACTGTCGGCTCGTGGGTCGTCGCCGACCATCACTGCATGCGCCGGCAGAACGTTCAAGGACGCGCAGGCGGCCTCGAAGATCTCACCATCGGGCTTCACGAACCCGGCTTCGTAGGACAGGGTGAACGAGTCGACGGTGTCCGACAACCCGTGCTCGGCGAACACGGTGCGCACGTCCCAGCCTGTGTTCGACACGATCCCGACAGCGACGCCGTTGTCGTGCAGCGCCCGAAGCGTGGCCGCGGTGCCTGGGTACGGGATCCATTCGCGGGGAGCGTGCATGTCTGCGTCGACGGCGGCGCCGATGCCCTCACCCCATTCGTCGGCGATGCTGTAGAGCACCTGCCACCGCTGCTTCCACACCTCTGAATCGAGATCACGCGGATGCAACAGCTCGTCTGGCGTCATCGCCGCCGAGTCGATTCGGTACGCCGTCGCCACTGCGTCGTCCTCGCTGATCTGCACGCCGAGCGTGCCGGCCGTGCGGCCGATCGTGATGGCGAGCGGTGCGTGGGCGAACAGCGTGTTGCCGAAATCGAACAACACCGCCGCGACCTTTGGCGGTGGAGGTCTCACAACGCAATCGTAGAACTAGCCTGCCGGGATCATGACCCCCGGTTGGCGCACCAATCGCATCACGATGTGCGCCGGCCTCACGACGCTGGCATTCGTTCTTCGCGCGCCGACGTTCGTCAGCAGGTTGTTCGACCCCGACGAGGCGGCCATCGGTGTGCAGGCGATGGTCGTGCGAGCCGGCGGCACGCTCTACACCGACATCTACGACCGCAAGCCGCCACTTCCACCGCTGCTCTACGCGGCTCTCCTTCTCGATGACGGACTCGACCGACATCCGCCTGATACGGATCTTCGTGACGCTGCTACTGGCGGCCTCCGGGATCCTCGTCGCGATGGAGTGCTTGCGACGCTGGGGACCCCGACACGCTTGGTGGGGTGGTGTGTTGATGATCACCGCGTCGATGGCACTGTTCCCTGCGGACGCAGGGGCAGCCAACTACGCCCACTTCGCGTCTGTTGCCCGGAACGGCTGCGATCATCTGGTCGCGTCGTGGCACGTTGCTCACCGCAGTCGCGGCCGGGGTCGCGATCGGCGTGGCGATACTGAGCAGACAGAGTTGGCTCCTGGGCGTCGTGCCGCTGTGCCTCAGCATCGGCCTCTACGGCCGCTGGCGCAACATCGTGCCGTCCCTGGCCGCTGCCGCGCTGACGATCGTCACAACGGCCTTCTACGCACCGCTCGACCGATTCTGGGAGTGGAACGTCACCAACAGCCCAGGCTTCGTCTTCGCCGGCACAGACCTGTTGTCGGCAGTCGGCAAGGGGCTGGCATCGGTCGCCGGATTCGTCGTGTTCCATCCGGTGCCGGTCGTCGCAGCAGCGATCAGTGCGTGGGCGGGAATCGCCGCGCTGCGGCGTCGCAAATTGCCCGACGACATCGACCTGTGGCTGTGGGGCGCGACCGGCGTGGCGGCGTGGGCGGCAGGACTCCGATTCTTCGGCCACTACTGGTTGCAGGTCGTGCCGCCGCTGGTGCTGCTCGCGGTGCCGGTGGTCGCGCGCTGGACTGGGCGGGCGCGGACGGCAGCGTTCGCCGGCGTCGCCGTCCCCCTCGTGGTGGCCTGGGTGCTGTTGTTCGTACCCGGCTCGTTCCACGACCGGCCGAGTCCGACCACGTTGGCGGACTACATCACGGCCAACACGACCAGCGCGGACCGTGTGTTCGTCTGGGGTTCGTTTCCGGAGGTGTTGGTCGCGGCCGATCGGCTCCCGGCGGGTTCATTGGTGCACACCGATTTCGTGGTCGGACGTTCGGGAGGTCGCAACGATCCGGCCGAGACTCTGTCCAGCGCCGTGCCGGGGGCTCGCCAGATCATGCTCGACTCCCTCGCTGCTCATCCTCCAGAGCTGATCCTCGACACCTCGTCGTCGTCCCAGCTGGGATACGAGAACTTCCCCATTTCGTTGATCCCCGAGCTCGACAAATTCCTGCACGATGGCTACGAGCTGGTCACGACCGTCGATGGGGTCGACATCTGGCGTCGGACGGCGTAGTCCCACGACACATCAAAGCGTGCCCACATCGACCGTCCGGTCTGCCTAAGCTGGCTCGGATGGAGAGCAGCCGGACGAGGGACTGGATTCCCTCGGAGGCTCAGCGGGATCTCACCGAGACCACCCCAGCGCCGCGATCTCATTGGCTGCGCGAGCTCCTCATCGTGCTGGCGTTCTATTACAGCTACGAGCTGATCCGCAGGTTTGCCCACCTCGGCAACGTGCAACCGAGGGCATTCCGCAACCAGATCTACCTCACCGACCTCGAACGATTCCTGCACATCTACACGGAGTCCGCGGTGCAGAAGGCGTTCCTCGGTGCGCGCTGGTTCATCAAGGTGATGAACGTGTACTACGGCACGCTGCACTTCATCATCACGGCCGGGTTGTTGGTGTGGGTGTACCTGCGCCGGCACGAGCACTACCGGCAGTACCGGAACCTGCTGGGGATGACGACAGCGCTCGCGCTGATCGGGTACTTCGCGTTTCCGCTCGCACCACCGCGAATGACGCCGTGCCACGATTGCTTCGTCGACACTCTCGACACCATCGGTGGGCTGTGGTCGTACCACTCGAGCGCAGCGAAGGCCATCGCCAACCCGTTCGTGGCGATGCCGAGCCTGCACTTCGGCTGGGCGCTGTGGTGCGGCACGTTGCTGTGGTCGTTCGCCCGCAGCCCCTACGTCCGTGCCCTCAGTGTGATCTACCCGGCGATGACGCTGCTGGCGATCGTCGTGACCGCCAACCACTACTGGCTCGACGCCGTCGGCGGGGCGATCATCTTCTTCACCGCCAGCTACACGTTGAAGTTCCTGCGCAACCGGTCGCTACGCAAGGCGCAGGCGGTCACCGAGCAGATCAGCAGCGTGTAGGCGGGCCGATTCGCCGGCCTGTTCGCCGCTCAACATCCGAGCCACCTCGTCGATCCGTTCGGCGCCATCGACGATCGCGGCGGTTGCAGTCGTGATGTGTCCAGCCACGCGCTTGGACACCATGATCTGGGTATCGGCGAGCGCTGCCACCTGGGCGAGGTGGGTGACGCACATCACCTGGTGACGCTTTCCGAGTCGAGCCAACGCCTCGGCAACAGCGGTCGCCGCCGAGCCGCCGATGCCGGCGTCGACCTCGTCGAAGACCAACGTCTCGGGTGCTTCGGTCAGTACCAGCCGCAGAGCCAACATCGTGCGAGCCAACTCGCCACCACTGGCGACTCGTGACAGCGGCAACAACGCGAGTCCGGGGTTCGCCGCGATCAAGAACGTCACGTCGTCGCCGGGTGCTTCTTCGCCGACCGTGATCTCGACTTCGGCGTGCGGCATCGCCAGCGACCGCACCACCTTGCGGACTGCTGCCGCGAGGTTTGCCGCACCGTCGCGACGAACGTCTGCCACTCGCTGCGCCGCGACGCGTTCGGCGCGCACGGCACTCTCGCGTTCGCTCTCCAACGTGGCCACGCGTTGCTCGTAGCTCTCCAACTCCGTGAGCCGCTCTTGCGCCTCGGTATGGAATGCGATCACATCGGCGAGCGAGTCGCCGTACTTGCGGCGCATGTCGTGCAGCAGTTGCCGGCGGCCGCGAATCTCGGCGAGGCGCTCCGGGTTCTCGTCGAGGCCTTCGGTTCGCGTGCGCAGGTCGCGTCCGATGTCGGAGAGCTCTGCCTGCACAGCATGCAGGCGTGCGCTGAACTCCTCGAACGGGACCCGGCCACCGAGTGAGTGGATCGCCGCGCCGAGACCGTCGGCCGCCGCACTGCTTCCCGGGTCGACCGGTCCATCGATCAGTGCGGCAAGCGCGACCTGGCCGGCCTCGCGATGGGCTGCGGCATCGGCGAGCGAGTCCTCCTCGATGCTGAGTTGGGCGTCCTCGTCGGGATCGGTGATCGCTGCCGATTCGAGCTCGCCCACTTGGAACCTCAACAGATCGACCTCTCGCGCCCGGGAGCGCTGGTCGCCGCCGAGTGCCGCGAGCGAGGCGTCGATCTCTGTCAGTCGCGCCCGAGCGGATCGCAACGGCTCGAGATCGGTCGAGCAGAACCGGTCGAGCGCCTCGCGCTGCGCGGCGGTGGACAGCAGGCTCTGATGAGCGTGCTGACCGTGCAGGTCGACGAGTGCGTTCGCCCAACTCCGCCAAGGTCGCTGCCGTCGCCAATCGACCGTTGACGTACGCGCGTGACCGACCGTCGACGGGGATGACCCTCGACACGATGTACTCCTCGTCGCCGACGACGAACCTGCCTTCGACGCGCGCCTCGTTCGCGCCCGTGCGAACGACCGATGGATCTGCTCGGCCACCGACCAACAGATTGATCGCCTCGACCAACATCGTCTTGCCCGCGCCCGTCTCACCCGTGAATGCAGTCAAACCGGGCGACAGCACCAGATCCAGCGCCTCGATGACGCCCATCGACTCGATGTGCAGTTCGTGCAGCATCAGCGATCCGACAAGCCGAACTTCGTCTTCAGGATCTGATGGAAGCGTCGCTCTCCGTACCGCACGAAACGGGCAACCGATGCCGAGGCGTGTACCACGACCGTGTCGCCCTCGGCGAGAGTCGCCGCGCTCTGACCATCGATCGACAGGGTCGCGGGACGATCACCGATGACCTCGATTTCGACCTGCTCGTCAGGGTCGAGCACCAACGAGCGGTCGAAGAGCATGTGTGGCGAGACAGGGGTCAGCAGCAGCGCTCGATGCTTGGGCGACACAACCGGGCCGCGTGCCGACAGCGAGTACGCAGTCGAGCCGGTGGGCGTGGCGATGATCAGGCCGTCGGCGGCGTACGACGTGAACGTGGCTCCATCGATGCGGACGAGCAGGCGCACGGTGTGACCGGCCTCCTGCTTCTCGACCACCGCTTCATTCAACGCGGTCCACATCACCGGCGGTTCGCTGTCGTGCTCGACATCGCGTCCAGCGCTCGAGCGGTGCAGAGACGCTGTCCAACATCATCCGTTCCTCTATCCGCCATTCGCCCGTTTCCGAACCTGCATCCCAACGTTCGAGCGCGGCAGTGAGTGCCGGCGGTTCGACCTCGGTGAGGTAGCCGAGCAATCCGACGTTGACGCCGATGATGGGAACCCCGGAACCGCCGAGCATCTTGACCGTTCGCAACATCGTCCCGTCTCCACCGAGACTGAGGGCCAAGCCGGCGGACTCGGGTCTGCGCTCGCTGACGAGATCGAGCAACTCCAGTGGCTCGGCGTCCTCGGGCGTCATCCATGCCGCATGGCCGTGCTCGCCCAACCAGTTCGCCGCAAGCCGGGCCAACGCCGCTGCTTCCACCCTGTCGTGGTGGGCAACCAGCAGCACATCGGTCATGATGCAGATCCTGACCGACCGGCACGGGCATGCACAAGGAACTCTCGGTTGCCCTGTGCGCCTGTGATCGGCGAATCGATCCAGCCGAGCACCTCGCACCCTTGCGCAGTCAACGCAGCGGAGACCTCGTCGCAGACGCGCTGGTGAATCAACGGATCGCGAATCACGCCACTGCCGCGATCGACCTCCGCTTTGCCTGCCTCGAACTGGGGCTTGACGAGCAACACCAATTCGCTGCCGTCGCGCCCGACACCGAGCAGGCTCGGGAGCACTCGGATGATCGAGATGAACGACAGGTCGGCAACCACCAGATCGACGGCTCCACCGATCGCGTCCGACGCTGAGGTCTCGGACATGAAATCGCTCGAGCACGGTGACGCGCTCGTCGTTGCGGATTCGCGGATGCAACTGACCATGGCCGACATCCACGGCGACCACATGGGCTGCGCCACGTTGCAACAGGCAGTCGGTGAAACCGCCGGTCGACGCGCCGGCGTCGAGCACTCGCATTCCTGCGACGTCGACATCGAACGCATCGAGCGCTCCATCGAGCTTCTCACCGCCGCGACTGACGAACCGCGACGGCGGGCCCTGCACGACCACGGCGTCGCCGGGGTCGACGAGACGCGATGACTTGTCGGCAACCGCACCGTTGACCAGCACCAGCCGCGCGTCGATCGCATGCGCGGCCTCGCTTCTACTGAGCACCAACCCACGGCGCACCATGTCTGTATCCAGCCGCAGGCGCCGACCCACGAACTAACTCTTCGCAGGAGCTTTCTTGGCAGGAGCCTTCTTCGCCGCAGCCTTCTTGGCAGGAGCCTTCTTTGCCGCAGCTTTCTTGGCAGGGGCCTTCTTTGCTGCTGCCTTCTTGGCGGGCGCCTTCTTTGCTGCTGCCTTCTTGGCGGGCGCCTTCTTCGTCGCGACCTTGGCGACACCGGAAGGACCGGCCGCGGGCTTGGCAGAGGACTTCCTCGAGCCGAGACCGAGGTTGGCGGCGACTTCCTCGACACGACTTTCGATGTCGTCGAGTCGGATGCCGAACGAACCGAGCTGCTTGGTGATCTCCGCCTGGATCAACGCGATCACATGCTCGGTCGTGGCTCGGCCACGCTCGACGAGGTGTTGAACGGCGCTCTCCGCATCCTTGCGATGCAGCTGACCGGCCTTGACGAAATCCTCGACGATCTTCTCGGCCTTCTTCTGCGACATCTCGCCGAACTGCATGCCGTCATCGATCAAACGCTTGAGTAGTGCGGGACCTTTCATGGGCGAAGCCTATCGCTCCTCGAACTCTCGTCGATCAGGACCTTTGCCACACCCGCGAGGTTGGCTGCGATGAGATCGGGAGTGGGATGCACCGCGCTGCCGGGAGCGGTGATGCCTGACTCCACATGCGCGTAGCGACAACCCAGGGTGGCAGCCATCAAGCCATCCGTCTCGGGTCGATCACCCACCATCACCGCTCGGTCGGCTGCAGCGACGCCGATGGTCGACCGCACCAACTCCGCCATCGGCTGATACGGCTTGCCGGCGATGATCGGCGCCACGCCGGATGCGGTGACGATCGAAGCGAGGATCGCACCACCACCCGGGATCGGTCCGTCAGGCGTCGGATACGTCGCGTCGTCGTTCGTGCCGATCAAGCGCGCACCGTTGCGTGCCGCCCTACTGGCTACGAGCATCGCGTCGTAGTCGAACGTCCGGTGAAAGCCGACGACGACCGCATCGATGTGATCGTCATCGGCGTCGGCAACGACTGCGCCACGACCGAGCACGGCTTGGATCACTCCCTCACCTCCGCACACCAGCACCCGCTCCCCCGCGGTGATCAGCAGCGCGGCCGCATTGGCCGACGTCAGCACATCTCCCGCAGCGGGAATGCCGATGGCTTCGAGTGAGGCCTCCTGCACCTCGACCCTTGCCGACGAGTTGTTGGTGACGAACAGGACACGATGTCCGGCGGCGCGGAGGTCGGCGATTGCGTCGACAGATCCGGAGATCGGCTCGTGCGCCAGCCAGACGACACCGTCGAGATCACACAGCACGACACAGGGTCCGTCCGAAGCTTGCATACCTGGCATGTTGCCATGCCAGGTGGCAACCTGTGCGGGTGCCCCGATTCGAACCGTTCGCTGCTCTTCGATACTCGGCCAGCGAGCCCCTCGACGATGTGGTCGCGCCGCCGTACGACGTGCTCTCGACCGCCGACGTCGATGCGCTGCTCGCTCGACACGACCACAACATCGTCGCGATCGATGTACCTCTCGATCGCGACGGACCCGATCGTTACAGGGCCGCCGGCGAGCGGCTGGCCGAGTGGTTGCGCGAGGGCGTGCTGCAACGCGATTCGACACCGTCGTTCACTCTGTACCGAATGCAGTTCACCGACGAGACCGGACGGGCGCGACACACTGTCGGTGTCGTCGGCGCGCTCGAAGTGGTCGACGAGGGTGCCAGCGGGGTCCTGCCGCACGAGCGAACGACACCGAAGGCAAAGACCGATCGACTCGATCTCACTCGCGCAACGCACTGCAACCTGTCGCCGGTGTGGGGACTGTCGCTGTCGTCCGGGCTCAGCCAACTCCTCGCGGAGCCTGCCGAACTCGTCGGTCGGTGCACCGACGAAAGCGGAGTGGTGCACAGCGTCGAGAGGGTCACCGACTCGGCGCGACTCACAGCGATCGCCGATGCTGTCGCTACCAACCCGGTCCTGATCGCGGACGGTCACCATCGCTACGCGATCAGCCGCTCGTATCGCGACGAGATCCGTGCATCGACGGGCCGCACGGACACCGACGCCGAGCTGACGATGACGTACGTCGGCGAAGCTCGTCGACGAGCAACTCAGCATCGACGCGATCCATCGGGTGTACCGCGGGATCTCGGCCGATGCGCTCGAGGCACAGCTTGCGCGCTGACTGCGTGCCGACCGATGCCGGCAAAGTCACCGCCCGCTTCGCAGCCGAGGCAATCGATCGCGGAGCCATGTGCCTGGTTCGACCCGACGGCAGCGGTGTGTGGATGGTGCCGCGACCCGAAGCGTTCGCCGACGTCCGCGCTCTCGACGGTGCATACCTCGAACACGCGCTGAGCGATGTGGCGGATGCCGACGGAACGTCGATCGAGGTCACGTACCAGCATGGCGTACAGAACGTCGTCGACCTACTTGCGGCAGGCGAAGCCGACGCCGCGGTGTTGATTCGCCCGACGAGCATCGACGAGATTCGCCGAACCGCGATCGAGCGCCTGCTGATGCCTCCGAAGTCGACGTTCTTCACACCGAAACTGCGAACTGGGCTCGTGATTCGACCCCTCGATCTGCCGACCAGTTGAAATCAGCGACGTGTGATCAGGCGATGGTGATCGACGGCGTCGAGGTAGACGTCCTGGATCGCGTTGAGCAGCGTCGACGCCCTCGGCCATCGGGCGCTGGAACGCCTTGCGGCCCGAGATCAGGCCCATGCCGCCGGCGCGCTTGTTGATGACCGCGGTGCGCACCGCCTCGGCCAGGTCGCCGTCGCCCTTGCGACTCGCCACCGCTGTTGATCAGGCCGATGCGGCCCATGTAGCAGTTGGCGACCTGCTAGCGGGTGAGGTCGATCGGGTGGTCGGTCGTGAGCTCGTCGTAGACGAGCTGGCTGGTCTTGCCGTAGCCCTTGACGACGGCGTTGTAGCCGCCGTTGTTCTCCGGCAGCTTCTGCTTGATGATGTCGGCCTCGATCGTGACGCCGAGGTGGTTGGCCTGGCCGGTGAGGTCGGCCGACACGTGGTAGTCGACGCCGTCGCTGCTTGAAGGCGTTGTTGCGCAGGTAGCACCACAGCACGGTGAACATGCCGAGCTCGTGCGCCTCCTCGAACGCCTCCGCGACCTCCTGGATCTGGCGGGTGGCTCTGGTCGGAGCCGAAGTAGATCGTCGCGCCGACACCGGCCGCGCCGAGGTCGTACGCCTGCTGCGACCGAGCCGAACATGATCTGGTCGAACTTGTTCGGGTAGCGTCAGCAGCTCGTTGTGGTTGATCTTCACGATGAACGGGATCTTGTGCGCGTACTTGCGGCGACACGACGCCGAGCACGCCGAAGGTCGAGGCGACCGCGTTGCAGCCGCCCTCGATGGCGAGCTCGACGATGTTCTGCCGGGTCGAAGTAGATCGGGTTCGGCGCGAACGACGCCGCCGCCGAGTGCTCGATGCCCTGGTCGACCGGCAGGATCGACACGTAGCCGGTGCCGCCGAGCCGACCGTGGTCGTAGAGCTGACCGAGGTTGCGCAGCACTGCGGCGACCGATCGGACTTGCCAGCGACCGGTCGACGAAGTCCGGGCCGGCGAGCATCAACTGATCGCTGGGTGACACCGGCACATACATGACTCAACAAGCGTCTCGGCATCGGCGCCGAGCAGGGTGGACACGTCCACGGGACTCCTCGAAATTGGTTGACGACCCGTCTCGGGCCGGCACCGCCACATGGCGTAGCGACCCCGTGATCGTATCGGAACGATCGCGTCGGCCCGATGGTTCGCGCCCTCTAGGTGGCGCCGAGTGCGCTGACTGCGTGCTCGAGCAGGCGCTGTGCTTGGCGACGCTTGGTCACCTCGCACACCTCAGTGGCGACGACCTCGGTACGCGCCTGGGTGCCTGCCGGGCCGCGGTAGAACCGGCGCTTGACCACACCGCGCACCACGACGTCGACACCAGCACCCCAGTCGGGGATCGTCGGCGGATCGAACCACGCCACCGGGACGTTCGCGGTGCCGTCGTCGGTCGTGGTCGTCACCTCCAACGACAGCAGACGGCTACCGGACGACAACTCTCGAAGAACCGGATCGCTCGACAAGCGACCCTGCAAGAAGACAACGTTCATGATGGACGACCTCCGATGCGCCGTTACCGGCGCCATGGATGAATTGTTCGGGGGAAGCCGTACTGCTGAACGTAGCAGCGGGGTGTCACACGGTTGATCGAGCCGTTACCGGCCGAGGCTGCGCAGTCGGTCCGTCACGTCCGCGAACTGCGGGTCGACCTCATAGATCATGCCGAAAAGTCGACGAGCCTTGATGATGTCGCCGGAACGATCGTGCAGATCGCCGAGCACGTACCACTGGCGCAGGTGGTGGTCGCGGACCTTCTTCGGTACGTCGGCCGCCCGTTCCATCAACTTCAGCGCACCCTTGAGGTTGCCCTGGTCGGCCAACGCACCGGCAGCGACGATGCGGCCTTCGGCCATCGAGCGCGGGCTCCGGTGATGCCCTCGCGCAGTTCGAGCCACAACGCGTCGACGAGGTCATAGCGCTTGAGCGCTCGATAACAGTCGGCCAGCACCGCGTGATGGTTCAACGACCGATCGAGCTCGCGCGCTACTTCCAACTCGGCTGCGGCCTTGCGCCATTGCCCCGTTCGGTAGAACGCCAGGCCGGCGATCTCGTGTCCGAACGCCATTTCCGGCAAATCCCGCAAGACCGGCTGCACCATCCGACGAGCGTCGTCGTAGCGACCCCGGTCCAGGGCGTCCGCTGCGGTCGTCAGGCGCTCGCGGTACTTGGCGGCGCGTGCTGCCGGAGCCGCTTTGTTGAGATCGTCCGCCACGTCTGGGGCGAGGTCACTGGACTTGCGCCTGCGCGTCGGCTGGAACCGGCTTCGGCGATCCGGGCGTCGCTGGAGTTACTGGGCTCGGGTCGCTGGGCCGCGCCGTGGCCTTGCGTGCTGCCGAGCGCAGCGGTCCGTCGTCGACCCATTGCTCGCGCTCCCACGGTGGGGGTGCAGGCTGCTGACACGGCTCGCCGAGGACCTCGCGCCGCCTTGACCTCCATCGATCGGATCTGTGCTGCCGTGCGTTGCGGTTCGACCCGTTCGCGGCGGCACCCGGTCACGAGAACCACCACTCGGTCGACCGCCTGACGACGGACGTCCGCCGGAGGACGGTCGCCCACCAT
>CAVPUO010000008.1:0-102819 GCA_963708925.1 Ilumatobacteraceae bacterium
GATCGGGTGCCGCCGCGTCGCGTCGAGCCGCAACGTACCGCCGCGCAGATCCGTTCGATGGAAGTCAAGGCCGCGCGTGGTCCTCGCGAGCCCCGCCAACAGGCCGAGCCCCCGCCGTGGGAGCGCGAGCAATGGGTCGACGACGGCCCACTTCGCGCCGCAGCCCGCAAGGCGACGGCACGCGCGCAACGTCCCGAGAGCCACGCCACTGCCGACCCGAGGATCGCCGAGGCCGGCGCCAAGCCTGTCCGGCGACGCAAGTCCGCGGACCTCGCACCAGACATCGCCGAAGAGCTCAGCAAGGCTGCGCCGGCTGCACGAGCGGCCAAGTACCGCGAGCGCTTGACGACGGCCGCCGACGCACTGGATCGAGGCCGTTACGACGATGCCCGACGCATGGTGCAACCGGTTCTGCGCGATCTGCCGGAGATGGCCTTCGGTCACGAGATCGCCGGACTCGCCTTCTACCGAACGGGTCAATGGCGCAAGGCCGCCGCGGAGTTGGAGCTTGCCCGTCAGCTCGACCGCTCGCTGAACCACAACGCCGTCCTGGCCGACTGCTACCGGGCGCTGAAGCGGTACCACGAGGTCGATCAGTTGTGGCTGGAGCTGCGCGAGGGATCACCCGAACCCGCCTTGATGGCCGAAGGTCGCATCGTCGCGGCGGGCGCTCTGGCGGATCAGGGCAACCTGAAAGGCGCGGTGAAGTTGATGGAGCGCGGCGCCGACGTTCCGAAGAAGGTGCGTGACCATCACCTACGGCAGTGGTACGTGCTGGGGGACCTGCACGACCGGTCGGGCGACATCATCAAGGCTCGCCGCTTCTTCGGCATGATCCACGAAGTCGATCCGCAGTTCGCCGATGTCGCTGACCGGCTGCGTGGACTCGGTCGCTAAGAGGAACAGTCGCTCAGAGGAACAGTCGGTCACTCTGTAACACCCCGCTGCTACGTTCACCCCACGGCTTCCCCCGAACAATTCATCCATGGCGCCGGTCACGGCGCGTCGGAGGTCGTCCATCATGAACGTTGTCTTCCTGCAAGGTCGCTTGTCGAGCGATCCGGTGATTCGAGAGTTGTCGTCCGGTAGTCGGTTGTTGTCGCTGGAGGTGACGACGTCGACAGACGACGGCACGGCCAACGTGCCGGTGGCTTGGTTCGACCCGCCGACGATTCCTGACTGGGGTGCCGGCGTCGACGTGGTCGTGCGCGGCGTCGTCAAGCGCCGCTTCTACCGCGGTCCCGCAGGTACGCAGGCTCGAACCGAGGTGGTTGCGATCGAGGTGTGCGAGGTGACGAAGCGTCGCCAGGCACAACGAGTACTCGAGCACGCGGTCAGCGCGCTGGCCGCGACGTGACGGCACACAATCGATCGGGTCGGGCACCCCCGGCCCGATACGATCAGAGCGCCGCTACGCCATGTGGTGGTGCCGGCCCGTGACGGGTCGTGAACCAATTTCGAGGAGTCTCGTGGACGTGTCCACCCTGCTCGGCGAAGATGCCGAGACGTTGTTGAGCCATGTGTGTGCCGGTGTGACCCGCGATCAGTTGATGCTCGCCGGGCCTGATTTTCTCGACCGCTCGCTGGCGATGTCGGATCGGTCGCCGGCGGTGCTGCGCAGCCTTGGTCAGCTCTATGGCCACGGTCGTCTGGCGAACACCGGCTACCTGTCGATCCTGCCCGTGGATCAGGGCATCGAACACTCGGCAGCATCGTCGTTCGCACCGAATCCCCTCTATTTCGATCCGGCCAACATCGTCGAGCTCGCGATCGAGGGTGGGTGCAACGCCGTAGCCACCACCTATGGCGTGCTCGGTGCGATCAGCCGCAAGTACGCGCACCGCATCCCGTTCATCGTCAAGATGAACCACAACGAGCTGCTGACGTACCCCAACAAGGCCGACCAGGTGATGTTCGGTACGGCGCAGCAGGCGTTCGATCTCGGCGCGTCCGGTGTCGGCGCCACGATCTACTTCGGGTCCGACCAGAGCACCCGCCAACTGCAAGAGGTGTCGAAGGCGTTCAAGGAAGCGCACGACCTCGGGATGTTCACCGTTTTGTGGTGTTACGTGCGCAACAGCGAGTTCAAGGTCGATGGAGTCAACTACGAAGTGTCAGCCGACCTCACCGGCCAGGCCAATCATCTCGGTGTCACGATCGAGGCCGACATCATCAAGCAGAAGCTGCCCGAGAACAACGGCGGCTACAACGCGCTCAGCGGCATGGGCACCAGCTCGTACGGCAAGACGAACCAGTTGGTCTACGACAAGCTGACGACCGACCATCCCATCGACCTCACGCGTTGGCAGGTCGTCAACTGCTACATGGGTCGCATCGGCCTCATCAACAGTGGTGGAGAGAGCAAGGGCGACGCCGACCTGGCCGCGGCCGTTCGCACGGCGGTGATCAACAAGCGCGCCGGCGGGCAAGGCCTGATCTCCGGTCGCAAGTCGTTCCAACGGCCGATGGCCGAAGGCGTTTCGTTGCTCCACGCCATTCAGGACGTGTATCTCGACGCGTCGATCACCGTCGCCTGAAGACCGTCGCCTCAACCCCGCTCAGCCGGCCACATCGAGTGGCCGCATCACCAATCCCGTTCGCAGCTTCGGGGTGAAGAACGTCGACTTCGGCGGCATCAGCAGCCCCTCGATCGCCGTGCGCCGAATTTCTTCGATGCTCGTCGGGCGGATCAGCACGGCCACGTCGGCGTCGCCGGCAGCGAGCAGGTCGACGACGTTCTGCACGCCGTGTTGATAGGTGACATCGATCGACTGATCGTCGACCGCGAGACCGGCGAGCGCGTGCTCGAGGTACGCACCATCGAGGGCGCGGACGTCGGCGAACGCCGAGGGACGCGGGGTCAACCACACGCCGCTCCCGTCCGGCCGGACGAGGCACATCGCACCGCGGTCGATCGCCTCGGCGGCGAAGCGCGGTGTCACCACACCGGCCTCGGAGGTGTCGCAGTACTGCGCGAGATGGGCGGCGAGCATGGGCGGCCGAGACTCCGCGGTAGACGCGATGGATGGCGTCGATGCTGAGCTGTTCGGCGACGAGCTCGGCGACATACGTCATCGTCGACTCGGCATCGGTGTCGGTACGACCGGTTGCCGTTCGGATCTCGTCGCGGTAGGTGCGGCTGATCGCGTACCGATGGTGACCGTCCGCGATCAGCACCGGCGTCTGCCGAGACCGCATTCGCGATCCCGGTGACTCGCTGAGGATCGCTGACGCGCTCGACGCGGTGCACGACTCCGTTCTCGTCGGTGCATTCCCCGACGAGCTCGGCGGGTTCGAGCAGTAGATCACTGAGCCCGGCGGTCAGCGACAAGCCCCAGACCGGCGACAGGTTGCACCGGGTCGCCCTGGTGAGATCGAGGCGGTCGGTTCGTGCTTTCGGAGTCGTCCGCTCGTGCGGCAGCACTCCGCCGGCGCCCTCGTCGACAACCTCGAGCGCTCCGATGACACCGACGGTGTTGCGGTCGCGGCCGGTCTCGTCGGTGAACCGCATCCGATACAGCGTGAAGGTCGGAGCCGGATCGAGTTGCAGCACTCCGCCGCGGATCCACGACCGCAATCGTTCGCCGGCGGCCTGGTAGCGATCGGGACCGTCGCTGTCGAGCGGCACGTCGACGGCGACGATGTTGCGGTCGTCACGCGACAGCAAGGCAACGACATCGGCGGTCGAGAGCACGTCGTACGGCGGGGCGACGACGTCGTCGAGGGGTTCGTCGGCCGAGTAACGAAGAGCGGCGAACGGTTCGAATCGTGGCACCCGCACAGGTTGCCATCTGGCATGCCAACATGCCAGGTATGCAACTCGCCGACGAGCCCTGTGTCGTCCTCTGTGATCTCGACGGTGTCGTCTGGCTGGCCCACGAGCCCATCGATGGCTCTGTCGAGGCCATCGCCGATCTGCGCGCTGCAGGGCACAGGGTGCTGTTCGTCACCAACAACTCCTCGGCGCGCGTCGAGGTGCAAGAGGCCTCGCTCGCCGCGATCGGCATCCCGGCGCACGGAGACGTGTTGACGTCCGCGAACGCAGCCGCACTGCTGCTGCAGCCGGGCGAACGGGTGCTGGTCTGTGGTGGCGAGGGCGTCGTCGAGGCGGTGCTCGTTCGCGGCGCAGTCGTCGTCGACCCTGACGATGATCAACCGGTCGATGCGGTGGTCGTCGGCTTTCACCGCACCTTCGACTACGAGGCGATGCTGCGGGCGAATCGCGCGGTACGGAACGGTGCACGCCTGATCGGCACCAACGACGATGCGACCTACCCGACGCCGGACGGTCCGATCCCGGGTGGCGGCGCGATCCTTGCGTCCATCGTGACGGCATCCGGTGTCGCTCCGATCGTCGCCGGCAAGCCGAACAAGCCGATGGCGGATCTGATCAGGGTCACGATCGGCGAAGCTGCGGCACTGATGGCCGTGATGGTCGGCGATCGCCCGGAGACCGACGGCTTGATGGCGGCAACACTCGGCTGTCGTTACGCACATGTCGAGTCTGGTGTCACGCCGCCGGGGAGCACGGTCCGCCCGACACCCGACATGATCGCGGCGAACCTCGCGGGTGTGGCGAAGGTCCTGATCGACGAGGGTGCGACGAAGGGTAGGCTTCGCCCATGAAAGGTCCAGCACTACTCAAGCGTTTGATCGATGACGGTATGCAGTTCGGCGAGATGTCGCAGAAGAAGGCAGAGAAGATCGTCGACGATTTCGTCAAGGCCGGCGAGTTGCACCGCAAGGATGCAAAGGAAGCTGTCCAACATCTCGTCGAGCGCGGTCGGGCCACGACGGAGCATGTGATCGCGTTGGTACAGGCCGAGATCGCCAAGCAGTTGGGCACGTTCGGTGTCCGCCTCGACGACATCGAAGGCCGCGTCGAAGAGGTCGCACGAAACCTCGGGCTCGGGCCGAAGAAATCGACAGCCACGAAGGCAGCGGCCGGACCATCTGGTGTTGCCAAGGTCGCGACTCGCAAGGCGCCCGCCAAGAAGGCCGCGGCAAAGAAGAAGGCGCCGGCCAAGAAGGCCGCAGTGAAGAAAGCTGCTGCGAAGAAGGCGCCCGCCAAGAAGGCTGCAGCAAAGAAGGCTCCTGCGAAGAAGGCAGCGGCCAAGAAAGCACCCGCAGAGCAGTAGTCAGTGGGGCGGCGCCTACGGCTGGACACAGACATGGTGCGCCGCGGTTTGGCGCTCAGCAGAGCAGAGGCGGCTCACTCCATTGATGCGCGCCGGGTGTTGGTCAACGGATCCGTCGCCGAGAAGGCGTCGCGCCTCGTCGACCCCGGAGACGCAGTGGTGTTGCAGGGACCCCCGTCGCGGTTCGTCAGTCGCGGCGGCGAGAAGCTCGCCGCCGCACTCGAGGCGTTCACCGTCGACGTCAGCGGGTGCCGCGCGCTGGATGCCGGCGCATCGACCGGTGGGTTCACCGACTGCTTGTTGCAAGGCGGCGCAGCACACGTCGTGGCCGTCGACGTCGGTCACGGTCAGTTGCACCCGCGCATCCGCGACGATCCGCGCGTCACCGTGCTCGAGCGATTCCACGTGCGCGACCTCACTGCCGACGCCATCGGCGGTGTGGTCGATCTCGTGGTCGCCGACCTGTCGTTCATCTCGATCATCCGTGTTCTGCCGAGGCTCCTCGGGGTCGTTCGTCCGTCCGGAGTGTTGGTGCTGCTCGTGAAGCCGCAGTTCGAGGCGGGCAAGGCGGAGGTCGATCGAGGGAGCGGGGTGATTCGCGATCCACTGATCCATCAGCGTGTGTGCGACGAGGTGACGGCGGCTCTGGTCGGACAGGGCTGCGAGGTGCTCGGTTGGATCGATTCGCCCATCACCGGTGCCCAGGGCAATCGCGAGTTCCTTGTGCATGCCCGTGCCGGTCGGTCAGGATCTGCAACATGACGGACGTTCTGTTGGTGGCTCACCACGAGCGGGTCGAAGCAGCTGCGCTCGCCAGGCAGGCGGCAACGTGGCTGACCGAGCATGGTCACACGGCGTGGATGACGCCAGAGGACGCCGAGCCGTTGGAGTTGCTCGATCTCGTCAGCGAGCGCAAGCCCGAGTCGGCGGGGCTCGCCCTCAGCCTCGGCGGCGACGGCACGATGTTGCGGACCGTCAAGATGTTCGACGGCGCCGGGGTCCCGATCATCGGTGTCAACGTCGGGCTGCTCGGATATCTCACCGAGGTCGAGCCTCCGGCGTTGACGGCCGCGCTCGAGCGATGGGATGCCGGATCGGAGGCGGGCGAGTGGCGCATCGAGGAGCGGATGATGTTGGACACAACGCTCCATCGCTCGGGGGCCGCGATCGACACCGAGAAGTGGACCGCATTGAACGAGGCGGTGGTCGAAAAGCAGGAGGCCGGTCACACCGTTCGGCTGTTGGTGCGCATCGACGGTGCGACGTTCACGTCGTATGCCGCCGACGGATTGATCATTGCCACGCCGACCGGTTCGACCGCCTATTCGTTGTCGGCTCGCGGGCCGGTGGTGTCGCCGAAGCATCGCGCTCTGTTGCTGACGCCGGTGTCGCCGCACATGTTGTTCGACCGTTCGTTGGTGCTCGATCCCGACGAGCAGGTCGAGATCGAGGTCATCGGTGGCCGGCCGGCAACATTGTCGATCGACGGCCAGAGTGCGACGAGCCTCGCCGAGGGCGACATCGTGATCGTCGGCGCCTCCGCATCGGTGGCCCGCTTCGTGCGCTTCGGCGAGCGGCGCTTCCACCAGATCCTGAAGACGAAGTTCGGGTTGTCGGATCGCTGAGATGCTGCACGAACTGCACATCGAATCGATGGGAGTCATCGACGCGCTCGACCTCGTGCTGACGCCCGGGCTGACAGCGTTCACCGGCGAAACCGGCGCTGGCAAGACCATGCTGGTCGAGGCGATCAACCTGCTGGTCGGCGGCCGCGCCGACCCCACCATCGTTCGCACCGGCGCTGCCGAAGCACGTGTGGAGGGCCGCTTCGTCGTCGGCGACGAGGAGTACATCGTGTCGAGGGTCATCCCCAGCGATGGTCGTTCCAGGGCCTACGTCAATGGTCGGCTGGCGACCGCGGCAACCCTCGCCGAGCTCGGTGCGCGCACGGTCGATCTCCACGGCCAGCATGCCCATCAGAGCCTCCTGTCGACTGCTGCGCAGCGCGACGCGCTCGACCGCTTCTGCTCGACCGACCTCGAGCCGTTGCGCGCGGCACGTGCTCGATTGACTGAGATCGATGCGTCGCTCGCCGCGCTGGGCGGTGATCAGCGCTCGCGGGCGAGGGAGGTCGATCTGTTGAAGTTTCAGGTCGGCGAGCTAGTCGCGGCAGCGATCACCGATCCCGACGAGGACGCTCAACTGGCGATCGAGGAGGAGGCTCTCGCCGATGCAACAGCCCACCGTGAAGCCGGCCAGATCGCGCTCGGCGCATTGATCGATGGACCGGCCGATGCCGGTAGCAGTGCCGCGGCGGAAGGGCTCGGTGCGGCAATCCACTCACTCGGTGGCCGGGTGCCATTCGAGGAGTTCAGCGCCCGCCTGCACGCTCTACAGGCAGAGCTCGCCGACATCGGGCACGACCTGCGTACTCGTACCGAGGCGCTGGAGGAAGATCCGGAGCGCTTGGCCGAGATTCGCGGCCGCCGGCAACTGCTCCGCGACATGCGCCGCAAGTACGGCGACTCGCTGGCAGATGTGATCGCCTTCCGGGCGGAGGCGGCGGAGCGACTGTTCGAACTGGAGAGCTACGAGCAACGCGTGGCGACGCTGGAGCGAGAACGTGAGGAGGCGGTCCGAGTCGAGCGTGCCGCGGCGCAACAGGTTGCCGACGTCCGTCGATCAGGTGCTGCAAGCCTGGCGGCCGCGGTTCGCAAGGTCGTGCGGTCGCTGGCGATGCCGCACGCCGAGGTGGAGATCACCGTCGGCGACGAGGCGCCCGGAGACGACGTGACATTCCTGATCGCAGCCAACCCCGGCCTTGCCCTGCTGCCGCTGTCTCGTGTCGCCAGTGGGGGCGAGTTGGCACGCACGATGCTGGCGCTGCGACTGGTGTTGACGGAGGCTCCGGAGACCCTCGTGTTCGACGAGGTCGACGCCGGAATCGGGGGGTCCGCAGCGACCGCGGTCGCCGAGTCGCTGGCCCGTCTGGGTCGACGTCATCAGGTGATGTGCGTCACCCATCTCGCCCAGGTCGCAGCAATGGCAGACACCCAGATCATGGTCAGCAAACGGGTTGCCAAGAACATCACGACGGCGACGGCTCGCAGCGTCGAGGGCGACGAGCGAATCGATGAGATCGCCAGGATGTTGAGCGGTGAACGCGGCCGGCGAGTCAGCCCGTCTCCACGCGGCTGATCTCCTCGCTGACCGCCTGCGCCTTGCGTAGCTTCCGGTTGTTCAGGAAGCGCAACGTGTAGCTGGCGGTGAAGAAGATGACGGCGCCGCCGACGGCGTCGAGCCAGTAGTGATTCGCGGTGACGACGATGGCCAGCAGCGTCATCAACGGATAGATGACGCTGAGGGCGCGGACGTACGGGCTCCGCGCGAACGACCACAGCAACGTCCCGCACCACAGTGCCCATCCGAAGTGGAGGCTCGGCATCGCCGCGAATGGATTGGCAATGGCCTTGGCTGCGCTCGAGTGGTACGACCACAGACCGCCGATGGTGTCGAGCGTGTCGACGAAGCAGTCGTGACACGGAGTCATGCGCGGCGGCGCGAGGGGAAAGGCGAAGTAACCGATCAGTGCGAGCGCGGTGGTCATGCCGAGCAGGTTGCGGTACTGGCGGTAGTGCTGGTTGCGACGGAGGTAAACCCACACCAGCAAGCCGGCGGTGATGATGAAGTGCAGCGTGCCGTAGTACACGTTCATCACCTTGATGAACCACCGCGCGCCGAGGAACGCCCTCTGCACCGCGGACTCGGTGTAGATGTGCAGGAAGCGTTCGAGATCGGTGAGGCGGATCTGGTTGCGGAACGCACGTGGCTGCACATTGCCGAGGTGCGCAAACCTGCGGATGAGCTCGTAGCTGTAATAGAACGCGAGCACGATCAAGAGCTCGCGCAACCAATGTGATCGGGGGGCCGGACTGGTCTCCGTCAGATCTCGCTGCGCCTCGGAGGGAATCCAATCCCTCGACCGGCGGCTATCCATCCGAGCCAGCTTAGGCAGACCGGGCTGGTGAGGTGGGAACGGTTTCGTGTCACTTGACACGGTCAGCGGCGGCGCCAGATGTCGACTCCGTCGACCGTCGTGACGAGGTCGTATCCGTCGCGGACGAAGCGGTCGAGCTCGGGAATCAACGACATCGGGAAATTCTCGTATCCCAGCCGGCTCGACGTCGATGTGTCGAGGATCAGCGCCGGGGGATGGGCGGCCAGCGAGTCGAGCATGATCTCGCGGGCTCCGGGCACTGCACTGGGAAGCGTTTCGGCAGGATCGTTGCGTCCTCCCGAGCGACCGACGACGAAATCGGTGTGCACCAATCCACCGGTCGGAAGTCGTTCTGCGGCCACCAGTACCTCCGGGTACGAACCCCACACGAAGACGCGATCGGAGTCGGTCGTGTGAGCGGAGACGTAGTTCGCCAGCGTCGACGGATCGGGACGATCGTGGAACGATCCCGGCACGAACAGCAGGATCCACGCCACCGCCGCAGGCACGACGACCCCGACGAATGCCGCGGTGCGAGCCCGACCCGTCCACCGTGCGACGACCGGTACGGCCAGCAGAACGACAGGCGGCACGACCTGCAGCCAGTAGTGGCCGAAGAACCTCAGGCCCGCGGCCCACGCCGCGAGACCCGTGGCGACCCACACCCACAGATCGATGTCTTCCGGCAGATGACGACTGCGGATGGCAACGATCGCGGCCGCTGCGCTGATCACGATCGCCACCGTCAGAACCGGATGGAATGCGACGAATCCGGCGACGGATGCCAAGCCTTTGCCGACCGTGGAGAAGATCCCCGTCCCGGCAAACACGAAGCCGGGGCTGTTGGTGACGTTCCACTCCCAGAAGCGACCGAGAGGTGCGTAGAAGCCCGTCGTGGCGATGGTGAGCGCGGCGGCCACGCACGATGGCACCACGTTGCGCCAGCGACCGTAGCGGCCGATGCTGAGGCACATCGGCACGACGCCGAGCAGCCAGCTCTGCCGGCTGAGGATGGCGACACCGATGGCGACGCCGGCAGCGACCGCGGTCAACAGCGTTCCGCGGCGAGACCAGATGATCGCCGCAGTTCCCGGCAGCAGCGCGAAGTGCGCGTAGTTGGCAGCCCCGGCATCGGCGGGAAACAGCGCCATTGCGCCGGTGATCAGCAGCACTCCGCCCCACCAGGCGTGCCGCGGGCCCCATCGCCGCATGCACTCCATCGCCACGAGGATGCCGGCCGCCGCCAGCAGCACTGTCACGAAGACCCGCATCAGCCGGATGTCGGTCGAGTCGGTCAGCCCGAAGGATGCCGCGTACACCAGTGGCGGCAGGGGAGGCTTGCGGTCGTAGATGTCGGTGTACAGCGTTCCGCCGGCGCGGACGACCATCGCTTGCACACCGATCGCCGCTTCGTCCGGGTCGAACAACCTTCCGACGAACGTCGGGGCGCGGAGCACGAATGCCAATCCCGTGAGCCCGGCGCACATCGTGATGCGACTGTTGCGCCAACCGGGGGACATGATTCCGGGAGGCTAGTTCTACGATTCGGTCTGTGAGCGTCCCCCCATCGAACGTGAAGGGCGTGTTGTTCGACTTCGGCAACACGTTGTTCGCTCATGCGCCGCTGGCGTTGACCATTGGTGAATCGGCAGGCCGGTTGGGGTTGCAGATCAGCGAGGACGATCTGGTCGCGATCGCGTACCGCATCGACTCGGCGGCGATGACGGCCGACGAGCTTCTCCACCCGCGAGACCTCGATCAGACGGTGTGGAAGCAGCGTTGGCAGCTGCTGTACAGCATGGCCGACGAGTGGGGCGCGGGACTCGGCGAGGCGATCAACACGAGCATGCACGCCCCTGCCGAATGGATCCCGTATCCGCACACCGATGCCACGCTGCGTTCGTTGCACGCTCGCGGGGTCGCGATCGGGATCGTCTCGAACACAGGTTGGAACGTGCGCGATGTCTTCATCGAACACGGGCTCGCCGACGTCGTCTCGTCCTTCACGCTGTCGTACGAGGTCGGATTCGTGAAGCCCGATCATCGGATCTTCGATGCCGCATGCGAATCGTTGGGCCTTGCAGCGGCCGATGTGGTGATGATCGGCGATGACCCGACGGCAGACAGCGGAGCGGTGCGAGCAGGGATCCGCACGCTGCTCGTTCCGGCGCTCCCGCCAGGGGTCGACAACGGTGTCGGCGACGCGTTGCGACTGGCCGGAATCGATGAGTGACCGCGGGATCCACGCGACGGGCGCGCGGCGCGGTATGCTGCTGTCCCGTTGTCAGTTCGCCTGAGACGGAGGTCTTTGCCCAATGCCGAAGCACATTTTCGTGACCGGAGGCGTTGCCAGCTCCCTGGGAAAAGGTCTCACCGCGTCATCACTCGGTCGCCTGTTGAAGCTCCGAGGCCTGCGGGTGACGATGCAGAAGTTGGATCCGTACATCAACGTCGATCCCGGCACGATGAACCCGTTCGAGCACGGCGAAGTGTTCGTCACCGACGATGGCGGCGAGACCGACCTCGATCTCGGCCACTACGAGCGGTTCATCGACGAGCCGTTGACCCGCAACTCCAACGCCACGACGGGTTCGATCTATCAGGCGGTGCTCGCCGCCGAACGTCGCGGCGACTACCTCGGCAAGACGGTGCAGGTGATCCCGCACATCACCGATGAGATCAAGCGGCGGATCCATCGCCTCGCCAGTGACGATGTCGACGTCGTCATCACCGAAGTCGGGGGCACGGTCGGCGACATCGAGATCCTTCCGTTCCTCGAGGCCATCCGCCAGTTCCGCAAAGAAGCGGGACGCGACAACGTCTGCTACCTCCACGTGACCCTGGTGCCGTTCATCGGACCGTCGGGGGAGCAGAAGACCAAGCCGACGCAGCACTCGGTCACCGAGTTGCGCAGCCGTGGCATCCAGCCCGACGTGATCGTGTGCCGCAGCGAAGAGCCGCTGAGCGACAACCTCAAGCGGAAGATCTCCAACCTCTGCGACGTCGACGAGCGTGCGGTGGTCAACGCGGCTGACGCCGGCAACATCTACGAACTGCCGTTGATCCTCCACGACGAAGGCCTCGACGATGTCGTGTGCGACGTGTTGCGCCTCGACGCGCCGGTCGATCTCGCTCCCTGGCAGTCGGTGGTGTCGATGATCGAGGAGGCGAGCAAGCCGGTGCGGATCGGCCTGATCGGCAAGTACATCAGCCTGCCCGACGCGTACCTCTCGGTGGTCGAGAGCCTGAAGCATGCCGGTTTCCACCATGGCGCCAAGGTCGAAGTCGACTGGATCCAGGCCGAGGATGTCGAGGGGCTGCTCGCAGCGGGCCGCCTCGTCGATCTCGATGGCATGTTGATCCCAGGTGGCTTCGGCGAGCGTGGCTTCGAAGGCAAGATCGCCGCCGCCGGCTTCGCACGCGAGCACGACATCCCGTGTCTCGGGATCTGCCTCGGCCTGCAGGCGATGACCATCGACTTCGCCCGCAACGTGATGAACCTCACAGGCGCGAACTCGACCGAGATGGATCCTCAGACGCCGCATCCGGTGATCGCGTTGATGCACGACCAGCGTGATGTCGTCGACAAGGGAGGCACCCAGCGCTTGGGTGCGTACTACGCGATCCTCGAACCCGATTCCCGGGTGTACCGCGCGTATGGCGAGCCGGTCGTCAGCGAACGCCACCGCCATCGCTGGGAGCTGAACGCCCAACTCAAGCCGAAGCTCGAAGCCGCCGGCTTGCGTTGCAGCGGGTTGTCGCCGGATCGACGCCTCGTGGAGTTCATCGAGCTCGAGGATCATCCTTTCTGGGTCGGCACCCAGGCACATCCGGAGTTCAAGAGCCGGCCCGACCGCCCCCATCCTCTGTTCCGTGAACTCGTCTACGCCGCGTTGGCTCGCCGCGAATCGCGCGCCCCGCACCTCTTCGTCGTCGACGAAGCCAGTTCGTCTGTGGCGTGAGCGGATTGCCATCCTTTCGTCACCTCGGCGATCGACTCATACATCAGAGCTTCATCTGGCACGTGGTCAACGCGACGTACGAGTCACCCGATGGCGAGCTCTTCGAGCGCGACGTCGTCCGCTCACCGGGGGCTGTTGCGGTCGTTCCCCTTCTGTTCGAGGACGGAGTGCCGATGGTGGTGTTCGTTCGCCAGTACCGGGGCGCGCTCGATCAAATGGTGCTCGAGATTCCCGCCGGAATGTGCGACGTGGAAGGCGAGCCACCAGAGCTCACAGCCGGTCGCGAATTGATCGAAGAGGCAGGTTTTTCTGCCGGTCGCATCGAGTACCTGACGCACTTCTACTCGGCTGTGGGAATGACCGACTCGATGCTGCATGTGTACGTCGGGACCGAACTCACGCCGGTCGCACGCGATGTGCACGGCATCGAAGAGAGCCACATGGACGTGTCGAAGATGCCGCTCGCCGACGCAGTCGAGATGGTGGTGCGTGGCGAGATCAATGACTCGAAGACGGTCATCGGACTGCTGCTGGTCGACCGACAGGTACGTGAGGGCACCCTCGTTCCGGGGTCGTGATGTCCACGTCGACGGCGATGCTTCCGCTCGAGGTCGAGGAGTTCCTGTCGTGGATGGCGACCGAGCGCGGCAGATCGGCGAACACGCTCGCCGCATATCGGCGTGATCTCACTGGGTACTCCGCCTGGCTGACCGCGCACGGCCTCACACTGTTGACCGTCGATCGCGGTGCGCTCGACGCGTTCGTCAGCGAACGTCGTAGTGCCGGCGGCGCGGCAGCGTCGGTTGCCCGCCAGGTCGCCGCCATTCGGATGCTGCACCGCTTCTTGGCGGAGGAGGGCGTGCGGCGTGATGACCCGACCGCCGACATCGAAGGCGTGCGGGTGCCCGCGGGCATTCCCCATCCGTTGTCGGAGGACGAGGTCAACGCGTTGCTCGCCGCTCCGGCCACGAACGAGCCGGCCGGGCTGCGGGATCGGGCACTGCTGGAGTTCCTGTACGCGACCGGAGCGCGGATCTCCGAGGCCTGCGGTCTCTCGCTCGGCGACTTCGATCACGAAGAGCAGCTCGTGCGTCTCTTCGGCAAGGGCTCGAAGGAACGCATCGTTCCCTACGGCCGGCACGCCGCCGCCGCGTTGGCCGAATGGCTCGGTCCTTCGGGACGCCCGCATCTCGAACCGGAACGCTGGGCTCGACGCAGCGACGCCGAAGCGGTGTTCTTGAACCTGCGCGGAGCACGGTTGTCGCGCCAGGCGGCGTGGGCCATCGTCAAGAAGTACGGCGACAGGATCGGCATCGGCGACAAGCTGTCGCCGCACGTGCTTCGTCACTCGTGTGCGACGCATCTGCTCGACCACGGTGCTGATCTGCGCATCGTGCAGGAGCTCCTCGGCCATGCGTCGATCTCGACGACGCAGGTCTACACGCGGGTCAGCCAGGAGCGAATGTTCGACGTCTACCGATCCGCCCACCCGCGCGCCCGCGGTCGATGAGCAGCGTGGCGCATCTGGCGCGGCGATTCACGACGTCGCTGTCGCGACGTGAGCCCGATGTCGCGGATGTCGCGTGGGTGGACTCGCAGCTCCTCGCAACCGAGCGCGACTTGTGGCATCGGATGTCGGTGGCCGACCGCCGTCATTCGATCCTGGTCGCGCGACGGTTCGATGCATCGGGCGAGTGGTCGCGCGAGGAGATGGCGGCTGCGATGCTGCACGACATCGGCAAGCTCGACTGCGGTCTCGGAACATTCCGCCGCGTCGTCGCGACCGTCGTCGGGCCGAGAACGGAACAGTTCCGCCGATATCACGACCACGAGCAGATCGGCGCCGACGTGCTCGCGACCGCCGGCGCATCGCCCGTCACGGTCGAGCTCGTTCGTGGCGGTGGGTCCGCTGCGGCCGCGCAGGCACTACGCGCGGCCGACGACATCTGATCGAATCAGCGGGGCAGGAAGCCGATCGCGTTGTACGCCCGATCCAACGTTGCCGAAGCGACCGCGGTGGCCTTCTCGGCGCCCTTGCGCAGCAGCGAAGCGAGCTCGCCACGATCGGTCATCAACTCGGTGTAGCGGGTCTGGATCGGACGCAACATCTCGACCACCGCGTCGCCGGTGTCGGTCTTCAATGGCCCGTACTGCGTGTACTTGTCGGCCAGGTCCTGCGGGGTCGAACCGGTGCTGACGGCGAGGATCTCGAGCAGGTTCGAGATGCCTGGCTTGGTGGCACGGTCGTAACGCACCTCGTTGTCGCTGTCGGTGACGGCACGCTTGAACTTGCGGGCGATGTCGCTGGGATCGTCCATCATCATGATGCAGCCGGCATCGCTGTCGGCCGACTTGCTCATCTTCGACGTCGGATCCTGCAGGTCCATCACCCTGGCACCGGCCTTCGGTGTGACCGCCTCCGGGATGACGAAGGTCTCGCCGAATCGGTAGTTGAAGCGCAGGGCGATGTCGCGGGTGATCTCGATGTGCTGGCGCTGGTCCTCGCCCACCGGAACGTGTTCGGCGTCGTAGAGGAGGATGTCGGCTGCCTGCAGCGCCGGGTAGGTGAAGAGGCCGGCGGAGATGAAATCGCCTTCCCGCTTGGCCGACTTGTCCTTGAACTGCGTCATGCGGCTGAGCTCGCCGTAGGAGGCCGTGCACTCCATCACCCAGCACAGTTGGCTGTGCTGCACGACGTGGCTCTGCACGAACACCGTGGCCACATCGGGATCGAGGCCGATGGCGAACAGGATGGCGGCGAGGCGGACGGTGGTGTCGCCGATCACGCCGGGTACCTCGGTGACCGTGAGCGCGTGCAGGTCGACGATCCCGTGGAACGCGTCGGCGTCGTGCTGGCCGGCCACCCAGTTGCGCAGCGCACCGAGGTAGTTGCCGAGATGGACTTCACCGGTGGGTTGGATGCACGACAGGACGCGGGTCACGGCGCGCCAGGCTAGTGGCGAGCTAGCCTGAACCCGTATGGCATTTGCGGTGGAAACCCCCGTCTTCGAGGGGCCGTTCGACCTGTTGTTGCACCTCATCCTGCGTGAACAGGTCGACATCTACGAGGTGTCGCTGAGCAAGATCGTCGATGCGTACCTCGAGGAGATCGAGCGTCTCCAGGTCGTCGACCTCGACATCGCGACCGAGTTCCTGCTGATCGCAGCGACACTCGTCGAGTTGAAGGCCCGGCGTCTGTTGCCGGGTCGCGACGACATCGACCTCGACGACGAGCTGGCATTGTGGGAGGAACGCGACCTGCTGTTGGCCCGCCTGCTGGAGTGCAAGACGTTCAAGGACGTCGCCGGTGTTTTCAGTCGCCTGGCCGACGACGCCGACCGCACGTTTGCGAGAACATCGGGTCCCGACGAGCGCTTCGACGAGTTGATGCCCGACCTGCTCGACGGCGTCACCGGCAAGCGACTGCACGCCGCCTACCTGCGTGCCGTGACGCCGAAGCCCGTGCCGCGGATCGACCTGTTCCACGTTGCCCCGATTCGAGCGAGCGTCGCCGACGCGGTGGCGGAGCTGGTCGATGAACTGCCCCGCTGCGGGCGGATCTCGTTCCGCAGGCTCACCAGCGGGCTCGTCGAACGACTCGAGGTGATCGTGCGTTTCCTGGCGCTGCTGGAGCTGTTCAAGCAGGGCGTGATCGAGCTGGATCAAGACGAGCAGTTCGGCGAGATCGACGTGCTGTGGACCGGTGGGCTGGAGCCTGTTGCCGCCGGTTCGATTTCGATCGACGACTACGAGGGTTGAGATGTGAGATGACGATGAGACGACGTGGACACCGAAACCGTGCGGGCAATCGAGGCGATCGTGATGGTCGCCGTCGAGCCCGTTGCGCCCGATCTGCTGGCGCAGCTGCTCGAGCAGCCGACAGCGGTCATCGAGCGCCTCTGCGAGGAGCTGGCGGCCGCCTACGACGAGGCTGGGCACGGCTTCCAACTGGTGAAGGTCGCCGGCGGCTACCGGTATCAATCGCACGCCGACCTGGCGCCGTACGTCGAGCGATTCCTGCTCGACGGTCAGCGGGCGCGCATGAGCGCAGCTGCACTGGAGACGCTGGCGATCGTGGCCTACAAGCAGCCGTTGTCGCGCGGCCAGATCGCGTCGATCCGCGGGGTCGATCCCGACGGTGTGCTGCGCACGTTGCAGGCCCGCGGATACGTCACCGAGGTTGCCCGCGACACGGGTCCCGGGCAAGCGATCATGTACGGCACCACGCCCTCGTTCCTCGAGAAGCTCGGTCTCAACTCGCTGTCGGATCTGCCGGCGATCGCCGACTTCGTCCCCGGTGCCGATGTCGTCGAGGCGCTCGAACACGGATTACGAATCGACCTGCCTGCAACTGATGCCCCCAACTGAGCCGCCGCTCTGGGAGCAGTGGGCGGCCAAGAACGCGGCGCTGCCGCAGGGCGAGCGATTGCAGAAGGTGTTGGCGATTCGCGGCTGGGGGAGTCAGGCGCGTCTGCGAGGACTTGATCTCCGCCGGGCGGGTCACCGTCAACGGCGAGGTCGCGGTGCTCGGCCGACGCGTGGACACCGACCATGACACCGTGGAAGTCGACGGCGTGCCCATCGGCGTGAAGCCCGGCCTGGTCTACTACCTCCTCAACAAGCCGGCCGGCATCGTCGCGACCGCCAGCGACACCCATGGCCGGCCGACGGTGATCGAACTGGTGCCGACCGAGCCGCGCGTGTTCTCGGTCGGTCGCCTCGACATCGACACCGAAGGCCTGTTGCTGCTGACGAACGACGGCGACCTCGCCCAACGTCTGACCCATCCGAGTCATGGCGTCGAGAAGGAGTACCTGGCCGAGTTGGAAGGTGGCAACGTCGCCCAGGGCAAGCTCCGGCAGCTGCGCGAGGGCATCGAACTGGAGGACGGCCTGACTGCGCCGGCGAAGGTGTCGCAGCCGAGTCCGGGTGTGCTGAGACTGACGATCCACGAAGGCCGCAATCGACAGGTGCGACGGATGTGCGAGGCAATCGGCCATCCGGTCAGCCGGCTCGTTCGGGTGCGGATCGGTACGTTGCGTGATCCGGCGCTCGCGCCCGGAGAGTGGCGCGAGCTCACGATCGGTGAGGTCAAGGAGTTGATCGAGAGCGTCGGCGCCACCGGCTCGCAGCTACGCTGACCGGCCGTGAACCGCACTCGGCGCGCCAATGTTGCTGGTCTCGGCCTGATGGGTGGCTCGATCGCGCTCGCCCTGCGCGGCCGCGGCTGGCATGTGACCGGCGACGATCTCGATGCGGCACGTGTCGAGCGGGCAATGGCAATGCGGGCCATCGACGCCACCGGTTTCGATCCCTCCGCTGACATCACGTTCGTGGCCACACCTGTGCTCGCCGTCGTGGATCAGGTCAAGAAGGCCCTCGCCGATTCCACGGGGCTGGTGACCGATGTCGGCAGCGTGAAGAGCGGCATCACCACAGCCATCGACGACCCTCGGTTCATCGGCGGCCACCCCATGGCCGGCAGCGAGCTCGAAGGTTTCGACGGCGCCGATGCGTCGATGTTCGAAGGCGCCGTGTGGGTGCTGACGCCGTCGAGCACGACAGCAGACAGCACCTTCAGCAGCGTCGCCGCGGTGGTCGCCGAGTTGGGAGCTGACGTGGTCGCGCTGCCCGCCGACCGTCACGACCAGGTCGTCGCCGTCATCAGCCACGTGCCTCACCTCGCCGCGGCAACGCTGATGGGGCTGGCCAGCGACCGCGCCGAAGAGCACGCCGCGTTGCTGCGCCTCGCTGCAGGCGGCTTTCGCGACATGACTCGAATCGCCTCTGGGCATCCGGCCATCTGGCTCGACATCTGTGCGGAGAACCGGCCGGCGATCCTCTCGGCACTCGACGGTCTCATCGATGGCCTCTCGTCGATGCGCGACGTCGTCGATCGCGACGACCGCACCGCATTGTTCGACCGACTGCAGCACGCTCGCGAGGCACGCGCGAACCTGCCGAACCGCGTGAACCAACCGAGCGAGCTCGCCGAGGTTCGCATCCCCATTCCCGACCGCCCGGGTGCAGCAGCGGAAGTGTTCACGCTCGCCGCCGAGCTCGGGGTCAACATCGCCAGCTTCGAAGTCGTGCACAGTGTCGAGGGCAACCGCGGTGTCGCTGTCGTACTCGTCGACGTGGCCACCGCCGAGCTGTATCGCGGCGGTTTGATGGCTCGCGGATACCGTCCGGCAGTTCAACGGCTGGCCTAGTGGCCACCCATCGCGTCGAGCCACTGGCCCATCCCATCGATGCAGTCGTGGAAGTGCCGGGGTCGAAGAGCATCGCGAACCGTGCTCTGATCTGCGCTGCACTGGCCGACGGAACCTCGACCTTCCACAACCTTCCTGACGGCGACGACACAGAGGCCATGCTGACGTGCCTCGACCTCCTCGGGATCGGCATCTCCACCGACCAGGATCGAGCGGCTCACATTGCCGGCACGGGCGGCATCTTGCGACCCGGACCAATCGAGCTGCCGACCCGTCTGGCCGGCACGACCTCGCGGTTCATCACCGCGTTGGCCGCTCTCGGCTCTGGGCCGTATCTGGTCGACGGTGCACCACCGCTTCGCAGCCGGCCGATGGCGCCGTTGCACGATGCACTGCGGGCCCTCGGCGCAACGCTGCAGCCGGGGGAGCAGTGGGGGCTCCTACCGGTGACTGTCTCGGGTCCGCTGTCTCCAGTCGATCGCCTGGAGATACCTGGCGACATCAGCAGCCAGTTCCTCACCGCGCTGATGCTGATCGGTCCCCGCGTGCCCGGTGGCCTGCGAATCCACATCACGACGCCGCTGGTCTCGCGTCCCTACGTCCAGATCACCAAGCAGGTGATGGCAGATTTCGGTCACGATGCAGTCACCATCAGCGACGACGAGATCGAAGTCGCCGAGGGCCGCTATCGCAGTTGCGTCTACACGATCGAGCCCGACGCGAGCTCCGCCGGCTACCCCCTCGCTGCTGCGGCGATCGTCGGTGGCCGAGTCGAGATACCGGGTCTCACCGCCACGGCGATGCAAGGGGACGCGGCCTTCTGCGACGTGCTCGCCGCGATGGGCTGCACAGCCACGCGCAACGACGCGTCAACCGTTGTCGAAAGCGGTGCCACGTTGCGCGGGATCGACATCGACATGGTCGACCTGTCGGATCTGGTGCCGACGCTCGCCGCCGTCGCCGCGTTTGCAGATTCACCGACACGCATCCGCGGTGTCGGCTTCATCCGCGCCAAGGAGAGCGATCGTCTCGGCGACCTGTGCACCGAACTTCGCCGGCTCGGCGCGGCTGCTGAGGAAACCGACGACGGACTGACGATCGAGCCCTCGCAGCTACATGGCGCGCGACTGCACACCCACCACGATCATCGCCTGGCCATGGCCTTCGGCCTGATCGGCCTGCGTGTTCCCGGTGTCGAGATCGATGATCCCGATGTGGTATCTAAGAGCTGGCCGGGATACTGGGGCATGCTCGGGGGCTTGCGGTGAGCGACAGGATGGTGATTGCTGCGTTCGACGTCGACGGCACCCTGACGACGCGCGACTGCGTGCGACCGTTCCTCGAACGAGTGGCCGGTCGTCGACGACTCGTCACCTCGATGATGCGGCGGCCGTTCGCCACGGTCAACGCTGCGATCCGGCGCGATCGTGATCGGTTCAAGGAGATCATCGTCGGGGGCGCACTGCGCGGCAAGCTCATCGCCGATGTCGAGCGCAGCGGCGAGCAGTTCGCCCAGTACGTCCTCGTGAACTGGTTGCGGCCGGACACGTTGCGCCGACTCCGTTGGCATCAGCAGTCGGGCCACCAGACGGTGATCGTGTCGGCATCGCTGGCTGCCTACCTGCGGCCGCTGGCGCTCCGCCTTGGCATCGACGATGTGTTGTGCACCGACTCGACCCGATCGGGGGATCGCTACGGCGACCGGTTGAACGGGCCGAACTGTCGGGCCGAAGAGAAGAGGAGGCGGCTGGATCTGTGGCTGGAGGAACGACGCTGGGTCCACGCAGAAGTGTGGGCATATGGCGACAGCGCCGGCGACCGCGAGTTGCTGGCACGAGCCGATCACCCCGTGTGGGTCAACGACGCAACCATCTCGGAAGTCCCCGAGGTGGTCGCTGGATGACAGCAGCCCTTCTCCGGCAGGCACGCCCGAAGCAGTGGGTCAAGAACCTGCTGGTGTTTGCCGCGCCTGGAGCCGCCGGGGTCCTGAACGAGTGGCCGTCGCTGTGGCGATCGATGGTCATCTTCATCGCGTTCTGCCTCGCGAGCAGCGGCACGTATTTCTGGAACGACCTGTTCGACGTCGAAAGCGACCGAAACCATCCGACGAAGCAGTACCGGCCGATCGCCAGCGGGCAGATTCCTGTCGGCGTCGCCCGGCTGGTCGGCTCGCTCCTGCTCGTCGCAGGAATCGGCCTGGCCGCGACCACCCGTTGGCAGGCGGCCATCGTGGTGCTCGCCTACGTCGTGCTGACGACGCTGTACAGCGTGGTGCTGAAGCACATCGCCGTCGTGGATCTGATCGCAGTGGCTGCGGGATTTGTCCTTCGGGCCGTCGGTGGTGCTGTTGCCACCGATGTCGAGATGAGCAAGTGGTTCTCGCTGACCATCTCGTTCGCGTCTCTGTTCATCGTCGCGGGCAAGCGGTACGCGGAGCTGCGCGATCTCGGTGAAGATGCCCAGACGCGAGCAACGCTCGACGACTACTCGCTCGGCTTCCTTCGCATCGTGCTGTCGGTCAGTTGCGCCTCGGCGCTGGTGACGTACTGCATCTGGGCGTTCGACACGCGCGAGCTGTCGACCTCGACGTGGCCGTTCTACGAGCTGTCGATCATCCCCATGGCGACCGCGCTGTTGCGTTACACCCTGATCCTCGAGCAGGGCCACGGGGCGGCACCCGAGGAGATCTTCGCCCACGATCGGGTCCTACAGATCCTCGGCGCGATCTGGCTCGTGACCTTCGGGCTCGGGGTCTACCTCGCATGAGCCGACGCTCGCTCGACGAGGTGCTCGCTCACATCGACAGCGTTGCCAAAGCAGTTGAGGGCTGGCTGTCGGCTGACCAGGTGACCAGGTTGTACAACGTTGCTGCGTCGACCCGGCCGGGCGACCAGATCGTCGAGATCGGCAGCTTCCGCGGGCGTAGCACCATCGTGCTGGCGAGCGCCGTTCCCGACGGTGTGGAAGTCGTCGCGATCGACCCGCACGCCGGCAACGATCGCGGGCCGCAGGAGATCAGTGGATTCGCGGCCCAGGCCGCGGACGATCACGAGGTGTTCATCGCCAACGTGGCGGCCGCCGATGTCGCCGACCGGGTTCGTCATGTGCGGGAGTTGAGCGACAACGCTCACTCGTCCGTCGACGGGCAGGTCGCCGTGTTGTTCATCGACGGCGCTCACCGCTACTCGCCGGCGCGAGCCGACATCCGCGACTGGGGCGCCCGCGTCGAGCCCGGCGGCACGATGCTGATTCACGACTCGTTCTCGTCGGTGGGTGTGACGCTGGCGATCACACGAGAGTTGATGTTCGGTCGCCGCTTCCGCTACATCGGTCGCTCACGTTCGTTGACCGAGTATCGGTGCGATCTGGCCGCGGGCCGTCGGTCGAGAGCTGCCAACGCGTCGCGTCAGATCGCCCAACTCCCGTGGTTCGCCAAGAACCTTTCGCTGAAGGTGCTGTTGACCCTGCATCTCGGCGCAGTGCTGGAGCGCGTGACCGGCCATCGGCCGGAGTGGCCCTACTAGTCAGTTGCGGCGATGTAGTTGCTGGTTGAGTCGCGCTGCTTGGCGCGTCTGATGGTCGCGTTCGGCGAGGTTGGGTGCGTTGCGAGCTGCGTCGGCATAGAGGCGGGCCGCGAGCTCGAGATCGCCGTTCTTCTCGTGGAGGTACGCGGCGACCGCTTCGCGCCGCGGGACGTGTTCGTCGACCTCGGCCAGCGCCGCCAGTCCTGCGGGCGCGCCGTCGGCCTCGCCGACTGCGACCGCACGGTTGAGCCGGACGATCGGAGTGTCGGCGAACCGGAGCAGCTCGTCGTACCACTCGACGATCTGGACCCAGTCGGTCTCCTCGACACGCGGCGCGTCGGCATGGAGCGCGGCGATCGCCGCTTGCGCCTGGTATTCGCCGAGCTGATCGCGCGCGAGCGCAGCTTGTGCGATGTCGATTCCCTCGGCGATGAGCTCGGTGTCCCACTGGCTGCGGTCCTGATCGGCGAGCGGCACGATGCTTCCGTCCGGTCGGGTGCGGCTGCGGCGGCGGGCATGGTGCAGGAGCATCAGGGCGAGCAACCCGTGGACCTCGGGGTCGTCCACCAAGGCGGCCAGCTGCCGGGTCAGTCGGATCGCCTCGGCCGCGAGATCGACGTCGCCGGAATAGCCCTCGTTGAAGACGAGGTACAGCACCCGCATCACCGTGCGCACGTCGCCGGGACGATCGACACCGGCCTCGACTGACGATGCGCTTGGCGCGGCTGATGCGCTGCGCCATGGTGGGCTCGGGCACGAGGTAGGCCTGAGCGATCTGGCGTGTGGTGAGGCCACCCACGGCTCGGAGGGTCAACGCAACCGCCGACGACGACGTCAGATCGGGGTGCGCGCACAGGAAGTAGAGGCGCAGCGTGTCGTCGGCGCTCGGGATCGCGCCGGCCGGCGGTTCGGTGTCGAATCGGAGCTCTCGGTCGCGGCGCGCCGCGTCCGACCGCGTCATGTCGAGGAAGGCTCTCCACGCGACCGTGATGAGCCACCCCGTGGGGTCGGCGGGCAACTCGTCCTCCCACGCCGGAGAGCGCCCGGATGAGCGCCTCTTGCACGGCGTCCTCGGCCGTCGCGAAGTCTGCACCGCGACGGACGAGGACGCTCAAGACCCGTGGGACGAGCTCGCGTAGCTCGACGTCGTCCACGATCATGGTCACGTCAGTGGGTGAAGTTGGGCGGCGCGGTCAGGAAGGGTCGGACCTCCAGCCATTCGTGGATCGGTTCGCCGCCGGCCCCCGGTGCTGCCGACAGCTCACCGGCGAGCTCGATCGCTCGCTCGTAGCTGTCGACGTCGATCACCATCCATCCCGCGATCAGGTCCTTCGTTTCGGCGAACGGGCCGTCGGTCACCGGCGGCCGCCCCTCGCCGTCGTAGCGGACCCACACGCCGTCGGGCGACAGCGCCTGTCCGTCGATGAACTCGCCGCTGCCCTCGAGCCGAGCGGCGAAGTCGTTCATGAACCGGATGTGGGCCTCGACCTCGTCGGGCCTCCACTGGTCCATCGGGACATCGTTGACGGGCGCCGGCGCGCCTCGGTAGTGCTTGAGCAACAGGTACTTGGCCATGGTGTTCTCCTTGTGTGACGTCGGCCCTGCCGGCCGGATGCACCCCTGGGACGGAGCAGGCTCCGGAGTTCTCGACATCGTCCTCGCGAATTCGGCAAGAAACTATCCGTTCGGTCCGCGCCAGGCCCTTCCGGTGCTGGCACAGGGTCCGGCGATGGCGAAGGCCTCGCCCGGATCGAGGTCTCCGGCGATCTCGCAGCTGAACCAGCCCGCTCGAGGAGGATGGGCGCGGCCGGTGGCGATGTGACCGCCCTCGGCTGTTTCGGGCGGCATTGCCAGCAGGTTGGGGCCGTCGAACCTGGCTTGGACCCGGTACCACGGCCCGCGCCTCGCGGCCCGCCGCGCATCGCGCCACCAACGAATCGCGGGCCACACGAGGAGCGCGGTGAATCCCCACCACAGCACCATCAGCACCACTGGAAGGCCCCAGTCGTAGGGATCGGCGTCGAGGCGAACGTGGTTCGACGCGTCGAGGTGCGCCGGATACAGACGACCGATGGTCCGCTCTTCGCTGCCATCCGTGGCCAGCACCAGTGGCGCTCCTGTCGGCGGCTGGTACAGCACGGTCAACGTGGTCTCGGTCTTCGATTGCAGCTGGACCAGCACCGCTTGCCCGTGCTGCTGCAAGCGCTCGACCCGATCGATTCCCACGAACATTCGGGGGACGGAGAGAGCGGTGAGGGCGAGGGCACTGATCAGGCCGACGATGGCGAACACGTCGAGGCACCGCCACAGCGGAGCCGTCCGGATGGCTTCTCTGGCGGGCGCTATCACGTGTGGCCTCGGCTGCAACGCGTCGGTCAGTGCGGCCGGTCGAGGCTGCCGGCCGCGGGTCAATGGGCGCCGCACCGGACGGATGATGTGATCGCCGGCACGGGCGACGAGCAGCCCTCCCGGCAATGGGCGGCCACGAACGTCGATCGGGAACGCCGGCCCGTCGACCGGCAAGCCACCCGATGTCAACACCAGGAAGGTGCACACAGGAGCGGCCCCGGGCGCGGCATCGAGTGCGTACAACGAGCACTGCACCTGGTAGCGGAAGTTTCCCTTCGACGACAGCGCGGCGAGCATCGCGAACGACGGGCGCGACGTGCGTATGAGGCGCTCCGTGCGGGCGATCGCGATCCATCGCGCGGCTGCCGCAGCAACTGCTGCGCCGATCATGGCGATCCAGCCCACGACGATCTCCTGGAGATCGTCGCCATCGCCGGGAACGACGGCCGAATCGGGGTTGGCCGGATCGGCGGCGATGGTCAACCGACCGCCGGGGTGTGGCAATGACGAGTCGTTGACGACGACCACATCGACGTCGACGAGTTGCCCGGTCACCGGGTGAACGAACGCCACGGGAACGACGTGGCGGCCGGCGATGTAGTCCGAGGCCACGGTTGCCTCTACCCGCGGCCAGTTCTCGCGGCCGTGGCTCGACCGCACGATCGACCGTATGCTGCCCGCCGTCAGCATCGCGACGAACACGAGCGTCAGTCCGATCCACCACAGCGGGCGGAGGAAATGGCAACGGCGCGCCCCGCGCAGCCGAGTCAGTGCTGGTCGGATGGTTGCGGAACTTCGGGACTGGCGATCTCGGAGTCGTGGTGCTCGACGACCGGCGCCTGGAAGAGCCGAGCATCGAGAGGCTGCTCGGCTTCGGCGACCGTGCTGCGCTCCCATTGCGCCATGCGAACCGATGCAACCGCAGAGAACGCCGCGGCGACGGCGGCAATCGCGAATCCGGTGGCGACGAGGCGGCTGCGCGTGACATCGTGCAACGCGTCCACGACACCGATCGACAGGCCGCAGACGCTGGCTGCCAGGATCACCGGCGCGGCTGCGGCTGACGAACGGATGGCAGCGACCACGCCGACAAATGTGAGGACGATGGCGATGGTGCCGGCGAACTCGATCAGCAGTGAGTGCCCCGGGCAGACATCGTTGGCTGTGATGAATCCCCATCCGGCCACACCGGCTGCGATCGCAGCAGCGACACTGACGCGCCGTGGGGCGACGGGCGGTAAGCGACCCGGTCCGTCAGACTCGGTCCAAGCAACGACTGGACCTGGCTCCCACTCCGATTGCTGCGCGGCGCTGGTCATGCCCACACGATACTTGAGTTGCACTCACCGGAGAGCGTCAACGTTCGGCGTCAGCCGAAGGGATGCCACATCATCGACCACTTGAAGGGCGCGCCGACCGTGGCGATCATCGCGACCATGGTCGCGGTGGCCACGAGGACCCGTTTCGGGGTGTGGATGAACCTTGTTGCATGTTCTGGTTGCCGACGCATGTGCGCCTCCTCGACCGGCGAGTGATCGTCGTACTGCGGATTCGCCGTCCCAATTCCGCAGTACTCGCATAGTTGTAGACAGGAGTTGGCCCGCTGCCTAGACAGCGGCGATCAAGCCTTTGTCAAGGCATCGTCAAGCCGGGATGGCGTGCACCGGTGGCGGCTGCCAGTGGTCCCACACGCTGGGCGAACGTGTTCAGCAGTCGGATGCACGCCGTGATCGTCGACCACCTGCAGCACATCGCGATGAACGGCGGAGGAGGGCGAATGATCCGTCCGGCCCACTGGTTTGGGGTGCTCGCCCGAAGGGTATTTCCAGCACGGCGCTCGCGTGGACGCCGCGCGAGTGCGAGAGGTATGGAGGGTTCCAATGTCAGATGCCGTCGAGGTCGCAGTACGCCGGGTGTTGCCGTTCGAGCCATACGCCACGTTGGACGAGTACGTCGCGGCCGGTGGGGGCGAGGGCCTGACCGCAGCACGCGCTGTCGAATCCGACGTCATCATCGGGGAGCTGGCTGCGTCGGGTCTCCGTGGCCGTGGTGGTGCCGGGTTCCCGACGGGGGAGAAGTGGCGCACGATCAAGTCCTTCGCCTCACCGTTGTTGCGGACGTCGGTCGTCGTCAACGCGGCCGAGGGCGAGCCGGGAACGTTCAAGGATCGGGTGATCATCCGCGACAATCCGTATGCGGTGATCGAGGGCGCGCTGATCGCCGCGCGTGCGATGGACGCGAAGACGATCGTGATCGCGACGAAGGAAGCATTCGCCGACGTGGTCGCACGGCTGCATGCGGCGATCGCCGAAGTTGCGTCCGCGGGCTGGCTCGCAGACGTCGAGATTCGGGTCCTCGAAGGCCCGAGTCGAGTACCTGTACGGCGAGGAGACGGCGCTCCTGGAAGTCGTCGACGATCGCCCACCGTTTCCGCGCATCGCCCCGCCATTTCGGCGTGGCGTCGTCGAGGTCGTCGAGAGCGACAGCGACGTCGATTCCGGGAGTGGTCTGCCGGCCGATGTACAGATGGCCGGCACCGAGGACGACAGCGCCGCGCCACCCGTACTGGTGAACAACGTCGAGACGATGGCGAACGTCGCGGCGATCATCGCCAAGGGTGCCGACTGGTTCAGATCGATCGGAACCGCGGATTCGCCGGGCACGATCGTGTGCACGGTCACCGGTGCGGTGCAGCATCCGGGCGTGGTCGAAGTAGCGATGGGCACTCCGCTGCGAGATGTCATCGAGAGCACAGGCGGCGTGCCCGAGGGCAGGACCCTCGCGCGCTGTGATGGTCGGTGTGTCGAGCGCAGTGCTGACAGCGGCGCAACTCGACACCGAGTTGAGCTACGAGGCGATGGCCGCCGTTGGAAGCGGGCTCGGCTCCGCGGGCTACATCGTGATCGCCGACGACACCGAGGCGATCAGCGTGGCTGCCGGCGCGCGCCGCTTCCTCGCCATCGAGTCGTGCGGACAGTGCACGCCGTGCAAGCAGGACGGCTTGGAGATCGCTCGACTGCTCGAGGCGGCAACACACGGCCAGGCTACGCCGGAGGATCTGGTCACGATCAACGAGCGACTCGACCACGGTCGCCGACGGTGCCCGCTGCAGCCTCGCCTCACAACAGCAGACGGTGATCGGAAGCCTGCTGCGGGCCTTCGACCGTGAGATCACTGCGAGGTTCCAGCCGAACGAGCCCGAGGTGGGGGTGCACCTGATCGCTGCCCTCGTCGACATCGATGACGAGGGAGCCCGCGTGGACAGCACGTTCGTCGACAAGCAACCGGACTGGACGTACGACGAGGTCGACAGTGGCAAGACCCCCGTCGAACGATTCACCGACCATCGCGAGGCGAGCCCGAGGAGACCGTTCCCAGCGCCACCGGGATCCAATGACCGTTACAATCTCGCAGCGTGCCGACCTCCTCACGAGCCCGTTTGTGGGGCTGGGGCAGAACCAACCCGACTGTCGCCGACTCGATCAGTGTCGATGAACGGGGGCTCGCCGCCGCACTGAAGGAAGCCGGCGCTCGTGGGGCGTTGGCCCGGGGCCTCGGGCGCAGCTACGGCGACGCCGCGCAGAACGGAGGCGGCCTCGTTGTCCGTCTCGCCGCAGGTGCCGGCGACATCGTTCTCGATCCGACGGCAGGATGCGCGACCGTTGGCGCAGGCGTCAGCATCGATGAGCTTCTGCAGGTCATCGTGCCGCGCGGCTTCTTCGTCCCGGTGACACCGGGCACCAGGTTCGTGACCATCGGCGGGGCCATCGCCAGCGACATCCACGGCAAGAACCATCACGTCGACGGTTCGATCGGCAAGCACATCGTGTCGATCACGATGATGCTCGCGGACGGATCGACGACGGTGATCGGTCCCGATCTGAACGCCCCGCTGTTCTGGGCGACGGTCGGCGGAATGGGCCTGACAGGCGTCATGCTCGACGCGACCATACGGCTGATCCCGATCGAGACAAGTCGCATGCGAGTCGACACGTCGCGCGTCGCCGACCTCGACACGCTGCTGGCGACGATGAGCGACGGCGACGACGACGTGCGGTACAGCGTTGCCTGGATCGACCTCGTGGCAAAGGGGCGACATCTCGGGCGCAGTGTGCTGAGCCGCGGCGACCACGCCCGACTTGCCGACCTCGATGCCGGCGACGCGGTCGCACCGTTTTCGTATGGACCACATCAGCTCGTCGCCGTGCCGCCCGTCGTCCCGCCGATGGGCGTTCTGAACCACGCCTCGATCGCGGCCTTCAACGAGGTGTGGTTCCGCAAGTCACCGAAGAACAGGACAGCGGAGATCCAAGGCATCGGCGCCTTCTTCCATCCTCTGGACCTCGTCGGATCGTGGAACCGCCTGTACGGCAAGCGCGGCATGGTCCAATACCAGTTCGTCGTTCCCTTCGGACAGGAGGACGCGATGCGCACTGTGGTCGAGCGCCTCTCGGCAAGCGGGGCGGCAAGCTTCCTCGCCGTGCTGAAGCGTTTCGGTGCCGCCAATCCGGCGCCGCTGAGCTTTCCGCAAGCCGGATGGACGCTGGCACTCGACATCGCCGGCTCGTCGCACGGGCTCGGCGATCTGCTGCACGGCCTCGATCGGGTGGTGCTCGATGCTGGTGGCCGGCACTACTTCGCCAAGGATGCGCACATGACCCCAGATGCAGTGCGGCGCGGCTATCCCCGGCTCGACGAGTGGAAGGCGATTCGCGACGAGGTCGATCCTCTCGGCGTGTGGCAGAGCGATCTCGGCCGCCGGCTGGGTTTGATCTTGACGTCTGATGGAGAACGCACTCGGCGAACCCCAGACGATCGTGCTGCTCGGCGGCACCAGCGACATCGGCTTGGCCATCGTTCGCCGATTGATCAGCCCGACGACGCACACGGTGGTGCTCGGCTGTCGCGACGTCGATCGCGGCGAAGCGGCCGCCACGGGATTGCGGCACGATTCGTTGGCGGTCGATGTCGTTCACTTCGATGCGCTCGACACCGCACGCACATCGGTGGACTCGTCCGCGACCTGGCGACCGAGTACGGCGACTCGACGTGTGCATCGTCGCGTTCTCGCTGCTCGGCGTCGGAGCCGAGACGTCCGTCGACCCCGTCGCCGCCGCCGAGATCGCCCAGGTCAACTTCACCGGGGTCGTGACGAGCACGATCGCAGTCGCCAACCAGATGCGTCGTGCAGGGTCACGGTTCGATCGTCATGCTCAGCAGCGTCGCCGGCGAACGAGTCCGCCGGGCGAACCCCGTCTACGGCGCAACGAAGGCCGGCATCGACGGTTTCGCGCAGGGTCTCGGCGACGTGCTTGCCGACGATGGCGTGCACATGATGATCGTCCGGCCTGGCTTCGTGATCACCAAGATGACGACCGGATTGAAGCCTGCGCCGTTCTCCACGACTCCCGAGAAGGTCGCCGACGCGACCGTGCGCGGCTTTGCGGGCGAAGCGACGAATCGTCTGGGCGCCGCCGATCCTGCGGTACGTGTTCTCCGTGTTGCGTCATCTGCCGAGCCGGGTCTGGAGACGCTTGCCCCTTGGATGACACTGACGGTTCCGAGCCTTCAGCAGCTTGCCGACGAGATGATGTCGGCGGGTGTTGCGCCGGGTGCACGTGCTCGCATGGCGCGATCTCGACGACCCCGACGCCGGTGGATCCGAGGTGCACGCCGACGAGTTCATGCGACGGTGGGCGGCCGCCGGCCTCGACGTCACCCATCGCACGTCGGCAGCGGTCGGACAACCGGCGATGGCCGATCGCAATGGCTACCACGTCGTCCGTCGCGGCAGTCGGTACTCGGTGTTTCCCCGAGCGGTCGGCAGCGAGTGGGTCGGACGCATGGGTCCGCTACGACGCCCTCGTCGAGGTGTGGAACGGCGTGCCGTGGATGAGCCCGGTGTGGTGCCGCAAGCCGCACATCACGTTCCTCCATCACGTCCACGGACCGATGTGGGACCAACTGCTGCCGCGTCCGCTGGCCGGCATCGGGCGGGCGCTCGAAGCGCAGTTGGCGCCGCCGTTCTACCGACGCAGCCCTGACGCTGACTCCTTCCGACGCAACTCGTGACGATCTGCTCGGGTCTCGGCTTTCGTGCCGACCGAGTCGTCGCCGTCAACAACGGTGTCGATCCGATGTTCCGTACCGGCGGCACCCGCAGCGCCACGCCGCTGGTGCTCGGTGTCGGCCGGCTTGCACCGGTGAAGCGTCACGACCGAGCTGATCGAGGCGGCGGTGGTCGCACGTCGACGGGTGCCTGATCTGCAGTTGAGCGATCGTCGGCGACGGTCCGTTGCGACCCGCGCTGGAAGCACGCATCGCGTCTCACGGCGCGCAGGACTGGATCACGTTGTCGGGACGCCTGTCGCACGAGCAGCTCGTCGCCGAATACCAGCGCGCCTGGTTGGTGAGCAGCGCATCGCTCGCCGAGGGTTGGGGTCTGACGTTGACCGAGGCAGCCGCGTGCGGGACCCCGGCCGTGGCCACCGATGTCAGTGGCCATCGCAGCAGCATCGTCGACGGAGTGACCGGAGTGTTGGCCCCGCTCGACCGCCTCGGCGAGGTCGATGGCCGACGTGCTGCTCGACGACGCCCGGCGCGACCGACTCGCCGCCGCGGGCTTGGCGAGGGCGCAGACCCTCACCTGGGATGCCTCCGCCCGCGGCATCCTCGCCGCGCTGCACGGCCAGGCCGGGTTGACCCCCTCGATCTAGCCGGGGAGCAGTTTGGTGCCGAGCTTCAGGGCGCGGAGCGCGCCTTGCTTGGCGGTCGTGCGATGGGCAGACCGACCTGCGTCGGCGGTGCCGGCGCGGTTGGCGAGGAACCAGTCGTAGCTGTCGGCGAGCATCTCTTCGTTGGACCAAACCGGTCGCCAGTCCAAGGCGACGCGGACATGCTCGATGTCGAACCACAGCGACTTCGAGTACATCAGCCAGTGGTATGGCGCGAACGGTGCGAGGTGCGCGGCGGCCGCGGCCTTCATCAATGCCGCCGCCGGCTTGGCCGGGAGCGACCGCACTCGCGAGCCGGTGCCTGCGTGGCGGCACAGCGACTCCAGCGACTCGCGCATCGTGCCGAAGCGATCGGCACCGACGTTGAAGACAGCGGCGCCAGGACTGGCGCGATGCGCGGACACACACCTCGGCGAGATCGTCGGCGTGGACGAACTGGTAGCGATTGGACCCGTCGCCGAGCACGAAGATGTCGGCACCGTCGGCTACCCATTCGAACAGGATCCCGAAGATGCCGAGCCGGCCGTGACCAAGGATGGTGCGCGGCCGGACGATGGTGACGTCGAAGCCCTTCGAAGCCGCCTCGAGGCACGCCCATTCGGCGGCGAGCTTGGCGTGACCGTAGGCCTCGACAGGGGAGGGCACCGTGCTGGGAAGCACGGGATTGCCGGCCGGTATGCCGAACACCGCGCTCGACGACGTGTGCACGAACTTGCCGACACCCGCTTGCATCGATTCCTGCAGCAGCAGGTCGGTGCCGTCGACGTTGACAGAACGCAGCAGCGCTTCGTCCTTCGCCAGCGGTACCTGGGCGACGTTGTTGAACACGATGTCGACGCCGGTCACCGCGCGTCGCACGACATGGCGATCCCGAATGTCGCCGATGATCAACTCGACATCCGCAGGACGCTGGTCCGAGTCGTTGAGATCCAGCACACGCACGCGATGGCCGGCCTCTACCAACCGCTGCACGAGCAGCGATCCGAAGTACCCGCTGCCCCCGGTGACGAGGCTCACCGGCGTCCGCTCACAGCTCGATGCCCTCCGGCGACGCACCAGCGGATGCTGCGGCGCATGCCCTCGTAGAGCTCGACGCTCGGGTTCGTAGCCGAGGTCGCGACGCGTTGCCGAGATGTCGCAGGCGATCGTGTGGTTCATCTCACCCAGCACGTGGAGTTGCTGTTGGTAGCGGCCAAGACCTTGCACGATACGGTCCGCCAGCTCGGCGACGCGGCCGGCGATCGCCGGCAGGCGGGTCGACGGCGGCTTCACGCTGAACCCCTCGTCCGTCAACGCCCGTCCCACGGTCTCGACGATCTCGTTGACGGTGTACGCACGGGCATCGGCCACCCAGTAGCCCTGACCCTTCGCGGCAGGAGTCAGCTCCGCGTCGATCACGCCGTCGACGAGGTTGTCGATGTAGACCATCGACCGACGCTGCTGACCATCGCCGACGACGGGAAACTTGCCGGATGCGTACCAGGCGGAAGAACGTCGTCTGCCGCGGTGGTTGGAACGGGCCCGTAGAACCACGGTGGGCGAACGATCGTGGCGTCGAGACCGTGCTCGATCGCGTCGATCACGGCGAGCTCAGCCTGCATCTTCGATCGGCCGTAGCCGTAGTACGGGTGGTAGGGCTCGACGGCGCGGAACGTGTCGCTGGGCCGCGGGTTGGTACCGAACGGGCTGTTGGACGAAACGTGCACCATTCGGCGCACACCGTGATCGAGCGCTGCCTGGGCAACGTTTCGCGATCCGTTGGTGTTGACCTCGAAGAACTGCCGTGTCGACGGTCGGATGAATGATCCCGGCGGTGTGGATCACGTCGACGTCGCTGCCGATTCCATGCAGCAGACGTGCAGCCGTGTCGGCCTTGGCGATGTCACCGATCACGACGTCGATGGCCGTGTTCCGCTCGTGGCAAGGTCGTGCAGCGCTCGCGCCTCGGCGGTCGTGTGAGCGAGCAGTCGCAACTGTGGTCGCGACGGGTCGGACAGCATCCGGTCGACGAGCGCACGTCCCAGCCATCCGGATGCACCGGTGATGACCGTCGTCTGCGGCGGTTGCGAATCGATCAGCCATGCGGGCGCTCCGATGCTGCAAATCGTCGGGCGTTGCGAATGGCCAACGCCATGACTGTGCCCTGCGGGTTCACGCCCGGAGCAGTCGGCAGCAACGAGGCGTCGTTGACCCACACGTTGCTCGGTGCCGTGGACACGTCCGAACGAGTTGGCGCCGCACTTGGCGAGGTCTTCGCCCATCGGCACGGTCGAGCAGAGATGGACGGTCATGACGCTTGCCTTGCTCGCCGAGTACGCCGAGTGCATCGTCGCCAGGTCGCTGCGTTTGCGGATCAACGGCGCGCCTCGGAACGACGGATAGACCTCGTCGGCACCTGCCTCCAGCATCAGCAACGCGAGACGCGCCAGCCCGCTGCCGAGCAGCGCCCGGTCGCGACCGGTCAGGCCGTAGGTGACGATCGGATCACGCAACCCACGAACCGCCCTGCACCTTGCCGCGGCCTTCACTGGTGATCGCCGCGTAGTACACGCTGATCCGTCGCCAGTCGACGATGGCCGCGCCCGAACGTGCGCCACTGATCACTCAGCGCCAGCGCCACCAGACCGGGTTGGCTGGCCGAGCCACCGAACGAGAGGTCGGGTGCGAACTCCTTCACCTGGTGCACCGGCACGTCGTCGGGAACGTTCAACTCGTCCGCGAAACGGGCGGCCAGCTTGACAGTCGGATGCACCGCCAGCGACCGCCCGATGTTGCCGGCGATGCGTGACCGCTGCAGCAACGCGGGTGTCTGGATCGCTCCTCCGCACACGAACACATGGCGGAAGCGTGATCGTGCCCGATCGTCCGTCGGCCAATGTCGTGTGCAGCGCTGCGTGCGACGCCGGCGGATGTGTCGAGGCTGTCGATCCGGCAACCCGTCACCAATCGCGCGCCCGGCGGCAGCCGCCCGCGGCAGGTAGGTGCGGGTCATGCTCTGACGCGTGCCCTTCGCCGGGTCGTTGCCGGGATACGTCATCCACCGAGGGATCTCGCTGTTCTGCCACCCGAGGCCGTCGGCACCGCGCCGCAGCACATCACTCGGCGCGCTCGGCGGTCCAGGCACGGTGGTGACGTTGATCGCCCGCTCGACCTCGTCGGCGATCGTGCGACACCTCGTCGTGGTCGAGATCGGCGATGGTGAAGTCGGCCGCCCATCGCGCCAAGACGTCGTCGGGCGGTCGCCGATACAGGCCGCTGTTGATCTCGGTCCCCCCGCCGGCACAGCGCCCTTCGGTGTAGGCGATCGACGGCAACCCGAGTGCAACGGTGACCCCGCCCGACCGGTATTGCCGATCCATCTGCTCGAGCGAGAACGGAACGACCGAGCCCTGCTCGACCCACTCGCCCTCCTCGACCACAAGCACGTCGAACCCGGCCTCGGCCAGGACCGCGGCAGTCGTGGCACCACCGGCACCGGATCCGATCACCAGCACCTCGGCGTCCATCGACTGTGTCGCCGCGGTCGGTCTTCATCGTCGACGCGCCGCTCGGCTGGGTGTCGGGCCAGTGCTCCCACACGTACGCGTACCCGAGCGAGCGGATCAGCCGCGGGTACTCGCCGAGGATCGGCAGTGGTCGGGCGACCAGGAATCGGATGGCGACCGACCCGAACGGCACGACGAGCAGCATCCGGTACAGCACACCGATCGCGATGACTCCGAATCGCGTCAGGCTCGGCATCGTCTCGACCCGTCGCCGGATGAAGCTCGACGACGTCGGTGCGCCGATCGCATCGTCAGATCCGGAAGGTCGGCGGCCAGCAGCACCTGCGGCGAACGGATCGATGATCTGGTCGAGCCGGAGGTGACGAGGGTCGGAGGCCATGCGAGCGCGGTCAGGTTAGCTCTGTGCCTCGAGCGGTGCCTGTTCCGTGGTAGCGGTGCCTGTTGGGCGACCGGACCCGGCGACTACGCTCGCAGCCCGTGCGTACCGTCGTCGTGCTACCGACCTACAACGAGGCGGAGAACATCGTCGGCTTCCTGCGCGCCGTTCGCACCGCAGCGCCCGAGGCCGATGTGCTGGTCGTCGACGACAACAGCCCCGATGGCACCGCGACGCTGGCCGAGGGAGTTGCCGCCGAGCTCGGTCGCATCAAGGTGCTGCTCCGGGCAGGCAAGGCAGGGCTCGGCGCGGCGTACCGCCACGGGTTCACCACTGCGTTCGACGAGGGCTACGACGCGATCGTCTCGATGGATTCCGACTTCTCGCACGATCCGGCGGTGATCCCGACGATGTTGCAACTGCTCGACGACGGCGCCGACGCGGTGATCGGTTCGCGCTACGTACCCGGCGGGGCGACCGTCGATTGGCCGTTGCGTCGACGCCTGCTGTCGAGGTGGGGCAACAAGTACACCGCGGCGGTGCTGCGACTACCGGTCAGCGACTGCACCTCGGGCTTTCGGGCCTATCGCGCCTCGGCGTTGCAGGCGATCGATCCCGCCTCGACGACGGCCGAGGGCTACGCCTTCCTGACCGAGTTGGTCCGCAAGCTGATCGCCAACGGCGCCACGATCGTCGAGACCCCGATCGTGTTTCGCGACCGCCAGTTCGGCACGTCGAAGATGTCGGGTCGGATCATCGCCGAGTCGATGCTGCTCGTCACCAAGTGGGGCATCTTCGATCGCACGAACGCGGCACTGACTCAGATCGCGTAGATCCGGTTCTCGGCAGTGGCTCGCCTGTGCCGGTGCGCAGCTCGGGCTTGACGATGTCGTCGTAGAGGATCGGGCCGCGGTGCTTGCGTCGGCGCAGTGGCACGGTCAGCACCGACGGTCAGCGCCCTGCCGGCAACCGTCTCGCCGCCGCGATGATGCGGCGTCGGCGACCTTGGGCTGCGGCGATCAACTCCGCCGGCGGCGTGCCGACGACCCGACAGGCGATCGAGTCGGTCCACGGCAGCTCGATGACACGATGGTCGAGGTGCTTGTCGAGCAGGTCGGCGAGGGGTTGACGCATGCCACTGCTCGGTGAGGTAGCGGTCGATGTCGGCGTCGAAGTACGGCTGTGTCTTCGCGGTGAAGACCAGCACGCTCCTCGTCGAGCGTGACCCACCACAGGTGACTGGGGAAGTCGACGATCTTGGCGCTCGCCGCCTCGGGCACTTCGATGTATCCGGCCTTGGCGACCCGCGTGAGCTCGGCCACCACGGCGTCGGGATGTTCGACGTGCTCGAGCACGTGCGAGCAGATGGCGTAGTCGAAGACCTTGTCGGCGAAGGGCATGTCGGCAGCGTCCGCATCGAACAACGGACGGTCGACACGTGCCGCCGAGGCGCCCGAGCGTTGCCCGCCGTGGGCCTCGTCCGGGAAGCGATCGAGCAGCACGTCGGCGCGCCAGTGAGGCTTGTCGCCGCTGCCGACATCGAGCACCAGCGACGTTGCATCGACCGGGATCGCGATGCGCCGGCGACGAAACGACTGCATCTGCTCGCACGATGCTCATTTGGTGCACCGATGGAACAACTTGCACCAGTCCATCCTGGTAGCTCTTGACCTCGCAGAAGTCCCTCTTCAGCACTTGGTTTGGCTCGTCCGATCCGAAGTCCATCGAGCTGTTCGGCTCGCGCCAACCATCCCAGAAACCGGTCGTGATCACCCAGTCCGACGATGCGACCTCCGACGCCAGTCGCGACCCGGCGCGTTCGCCAACCCGGGATCCATCTCGATGAAGTACGTCGACGGAGTCAGTTCGGGGAACATGTAGTAGAAGAATGCGTCGCTGTACCAGGTGCGACGCAGATCGTTCGGGCCGACCAGCAGACGTTCGCCGGGCTTCGACAACCGGTCGAGATCGGCGATCACATCGCGACTGGCGAGGTACGGCCCGAAGTCGCCGAGGTAGAAGCGCCGCCCGTCGCGCGAGACGGGGAACGGCGTCTGCACGTTGCCGAGGCTGACCCTGGTGTGCAGCAGGTAGTACCGGAACGTGAACAGGGGAGCAACGACGAACGTGAGGCCGAGCGCGACCGCGAGGCCGGCCGCAACCCGCTGCCGCTGCGTCGATCCGCGGGTGCCGATCGCGGACGAGCTCGACCACCGCCAGGATCAGGAACGGGAACGAGATGCACGTGACCCACGAGAGGTGCGTCGAGTCCGGTCGCTGCAGTGCCTGCGGTGCGATGCCGACGCTGAACAGCGCTGCCGGCCAGCAGGACCGCGGCCGCGCGGCGAGCGCGATCGTCGCCACAAGCGAACCGCGACCCACATCAGGATCACGCGGCACGATGAGCATCGCGAAGAACCACAGGAACAGCGACTTCTGCGCCGACAATGCCGGCAGCTTCCACCACGGAGGGACCAGTTCGGCGATCGCCTGCAGCGATCCGTCGAGATGCGCTCCACGACGGCGGTCGCGGAAGCTCGCGACCGGCGCGGAGTTTGAAGACGGGGTCGATCACCATGCCGCGGAATGCCGTGCTCGGGCCGACCAGGGCGATGTGCACCCACATCGGCAGCAGTCCGACGACCGCGGCGAGCACCGACGGTCTTCCATCGTGGATTGCGCCACAGGTACCAGCCGTAGACGAGGATCAACGCGAGCGCGAGGTCGGGCCGGTACGTCAACGCCAGTCCGGCCAACACACCGGCGGCGATCAGCGAAGCGACGAGGTTTGGCCACGGTGCGGGCGCGGAGCGCGAACACGATGCTCCACAGGCACAGGGCGATGCCGCCGTTCCATGCCATCGCGGTGAGGCCGATCGGCGTCAGCACGTAGAACACGGCCAACCCGGCGACTGCGGCAGCGGCGATGCGGCCCCACGGCCTGGCCAGCGCGAACAGGCCGAAGATGATCGCCAGGTGTTGGATGAGACCGAACGTCCGCTCGGACTCCAACGAGATGCCGACGACCTTGTACCACGCCGCGAGCACCTGCAGCGCGCCCGGGCCGTACAGGTGGAGGAAGTCGCGGTTCGGCAGGTCTCCCTTCAGCATTCGCTCGGGGAAGACGATCATGAACGCTTCTTCCATCGTTCCGCCGGTGGTGTGGTACAGCCCGCGGAGCGGCAGCGCGACGAGCGCCAGCACCGAACCGATCGCCGCCCACGTCGCCAGCGCGCCGCGCTGCCACGCGCCGGCGAGCCGCGGCCGTAGACCCACCCGACCCACCCAGCACGAACGGCATGCCGTCGGGTTCGTCGACCGGACCGCGCGCCAGCCAGCGCCGCGCCAAGCGCGACGACGGGCACGAGACCCACTGCACCGAGGACGCACAGCGCGGTCTCGGCGGGCGCGCGGAATCGCACGCTGCCGTACGTGTATGCCGACGTGATGGTGACGCTGAGGAACTGGACGCCGAGCGGCATCAACGGGATCCGCTTGCGGCGCATCGAGACGGCACCGACCATCGACAGTCCGGCGAGGCCGTAGAACATCATCAGACCCATCGTGCTGGCGTCGCGGTTGCGCCCTTCGATGCCACCGAGGTTCACGTTCTGCAGCGGCCGGAACAGCTCCCATTGGCGCAGCACGCGCAGGGCGACGACACGCGGCAGTTCACCGGCGTGAGCGCGCGCGTAGTTGAAGCCGAGCGACCGCCAGTACAAGGCGACCTGCGACTCGTCGCCGGGTGGCTCTCCCTGGGCATCGCGGACGCGCTGCTGACACTGGAAGTCCCAGTATCCGACGAACGGACCGTTGTAGACGGACGCGCAGTTGGCGTAGACCATCACCTCGTTGCCGTTGGTCGACAGCGGCACGAACTTCTCGAACGTGGTCGCGTTGCGGATCATCCACGGTGCGAGCACCGCGAGACATGCGACGACCGTGACGGCGAGGTGTCGCCATCGCACGGCGTCGCGTCAGCGTCCGCGTCAGCAGGATCCACGGGACCGCGAGCAGCGGAAGCAGCAGGATTCCTTCGCCGCGCGCCAGGGCGGCGAGCGCGATGATGGCGCCGAGCAGGGCCGCCGTGACTCAGTCGCGGTCGATCACGCCATCGATAGCTGAGGATCATCGTCACGGTGACCAGCAGGGCCATCAGCCCCTCGGGATACAGCAGGCTGTCGATCTGCCACAGGTTCGGATAGATGGCGGCGAAGCCGGCCGCGGCCAGACCCACTGTCGGGCCACCGAGCCGCCTGCCGAGGATCGCCGGCTGCCAGCACGACCAGCGTGCCGATCACGATCGACATCATCTTGTGGTCGAAGTAGCTGGTGCCTCCGAACCGCGAGCTGATCGACAGCACGACGGGATACAGCGGACCGTGAAACGCACTGGGGCGATAGGTCTCGAAGTCGCGCCATCGCAGCGGCTCGATGAAGCCACGACCACGGGCGAGCACGTTCGCGGTCGTGTGGTAGAAGAGCGGATCGCCGTTGTCGGTGCGTTCCGGGAGCACCGTCAGCAATGTGATGACGCGAACGAAGTACCCCATCGCGACGACTGCGGGAAGCGCCAGGCGGGATCGAACGAGAGCGCGCCACTGGCCGTGGCGAATGAGGTCGATCGACCCGGCGATCGCGACCACCACGACACCGAACGCGCTGCCGATCAAGCAGCGACCATATGAACGGGGCGACGACGTTGCCGCGCAGGAAGACTCCACCGTCGAACTCGAAAACCCGCTCGTGGTATTGGCGCGCCACCAATGTGAATGCGGGCTCGCCGACGAGCAGGATGCCTGGACCGATCACGGCCAGGACCCTCGACAGTCGCGGCGCGTCGCGGCGAGTGAACGTGGGTGGAATCAGCGACCATCCGCAACAGCACGCCCGCCGACACGATCAACGCGACGAAGGCGTAGACGTGGATGTCGACCGGCTCCGCGATCAACGGCGACTTCGGTAGCCCGAGCGCGAACGCGGCAACGACGAACGCGACGACCGCGACGCGCAATGCCGCCGATCCGAAGCCGGCGGCGAGCATCGCTGTCGGTCATCGACGCATCGACGAGTGCGACCGCGAGACCGACGCCGACCAGATCGAGGTGGTTCGGCAGCCAGCTCAGCGGCCCGAACAGGTCGGTGTGCCCGCTCGCCGTGCAGATCACGCGGTAGACGAGGGCAACGACCACCAGCCCGACGGGGATCGTCCACGGCGGCATCGAGGTGCGGCGGGTCGCGCCGACCAGGACGGGCATCAGCACGACGGTCAGCACGAGGGTCAGCAGCAGGGGACCGGCACCGAGTCCGGGGAGGGGCGTACCCAGCGTGCGGAAGAAGAGCAGCGTGGTCAGGAAGCGGCGCGGCGAGGCCTGCACGTGCAGCGCGGCCTTGGCGAAGAGCATCGTCAGCGCCCAGCCGACGTACGTGGCCGGAATCCACGCCAACCCGGGGCGACTGCATCTCGTCCGAACAGGCCGGGTTCGCTGAGGCTCCGCCGGGCAGCCACGAAGGCGACGAGGGCGATGATCACGGGAACCGCGAGGTCGAACCGGGCCAGGACCGAGCCCCACGAACCGGTCGACAACCGGTTGCCGGCAATGGCCGCACGCTGCATCAGCAGGGCCATCGAGCGCCCAGTGCGACGATCACGCCTGCGCGCAAGGGCCATCGCGTCGCAGACCGGTCTCCCACGGGTGCCGACCATAGCCGCCTGCTACCCTCACGAACCGGTGAGTCCGGCACGAAATTGGGTCAAAGAGCTGCCGCGGCTCACCAGCCAAGATCGTCGCGATCGTTGCTGGTGGTGGCAGCTCTGGTCTGGTGGCAATGGCCGACGATCGACGGCCACGACAAACGCACCGATGTCGTGCTGATCACCGACGGATTCCTTGCCCCGACGCAGCTCCCGGTGACGAATCGGATCCACGAGGACGGGCGCAGCCTTCGATGGGACGAGGACGCCACGTCGTGGTGCGACGCGGCCGAGTGCAGTCACGCCGCGCCGTCGACCAGCTCGACCCAGCGGCCGTCGTGCTGTCGTTCTCCGATGCCACGGGCTGCGACGCGACCGCGGTGACCGATGCCGTGCGCGCCGCGAAGGGACACAGCGTCGTCATCGTGGCCCAACCAGGCGGCAGCGGCGTCGAGACCGACCGGCGACCGTGCACGGTGCCGACGTTGATCGATCCCGACGCAGTACATCGGCGATCAACTGACCGCGACCTCGATGCCGTGTCAGTGGTGGGACATCTGCACCGACGGGATCGGTGCCGGTGCGCAGCGCCGACGGCACGTCTGACGGCGGAGGGCAGCGATCGCGTTGCTCGGATGATCGTCGCCGAGCTTCCGTGAGCACACGGATCGCGGATGTGCTCCGCAGGTACCCCGTCCTCGCGGTCGTCCCCGCGGCGATCATCCTCGTCGTCATCCTCGGCGACGGTCGCCGGCACGACGTGGTTCCTGACCGGCGACTTCTCGCACACCGAGTTCTTGGTGCGCGCCATTCCGCGCCATCCGCCGCTGATCGGCGTCGCCGCCCGGGTCCGAGACCTCGGGTCGACGCCGGGACCCAGCATGGCGTACCTGCTGTACCCGTTCTACAAGCTGTTCGGGTCGACCGCGTTCGCACTGGTCGCCGCGGTGGATCTGCTGCACCTCGCGGCGATCGCGGGCGCGGTGATGGTCGCCAAGCGGGTCGGTGGCGCATCGATCGCAGTCCTCACGGCGCTGAGCCTGACCGTCGTGGTCGTGGCACTCGCGCCGCGCTTCTTCCTCGAGCCGTGGAACGTGTGGGTGCCGCTCTTCGCCTTCGCCTTGTTCCTGATCCTCGTGTGGGGACTGGTGTGCGAACACGTGCGCACTGCTCCCGATCGCCGTGGCCGTCGGCAGCCATTGCGTGCAGACCCACATCAGCTACACGGTTCTCGTCGGCGGGCTGCTGGGCGGAGCGGTCGCCTGGCTCGGCGTGGTGTGGTGGCGCACCGACCGGCTTGCCGAACGTCATCCGCTGCGCTGGTTGCTGATCGGTACTGCAACGCTGATCGTCGCCTGGCTGCCGCCGGTGATCGAGCAACTGCAGCCAGGCACCGGCAACCTTCGCAAGCTGTACGAGCAGTTCACCGATCCGGGCGAGCCGTTCGTCGGAAGCCGTGCGGCGGTCAAAGCGATGATCGGTCGCTTCAACCTGCTCGGCCCGTGGATCATCGACGCGCAGAAGGACCCGCTGAGCACACCCAACTACATCGGCTTCGTCCTGTTCGCCGCACTGGTCGCGTGTCTCGGCGCGCCTGGCGTGGAAGCGACGCGAGCGGATCGAACTGTCGCTGTACGCGGTGCTGATCGCGGCGACCGTGTTGGGGCTGTTCTCGACGATGCGAATCTTCGGCGTCTTCTTCGAGTACGTGATCCGCTGGATGCTCCCGCTGGTCGCGCTGTGGGTCGCGACATGCGTGTGGTCGTGCTGGCTCACCTGGCGAGCCGAGGCGGACACGCCGGCCGAACCCGTCGAGGCGGGTGACGGTCGCACGATGCAGATCGGGGTCGGGATCGTCGTCGCCTGCGCAACTGTGTTGACCGGAGTCGGCGTCGTCCGTGCTGCCAGCGCCGAGGTGCCGTACCAACGCGACAGCGCGATCACCGGGGCGCTGGCCAAGCAGCTGGAGAGCGTCTCTCGATCCGGCGAAGCGCTACCAGATCAACGAGGTCGATCCTGTTGCGCTGGGCTCGGTCGCGTTCGGACTGGCGTTGGAGTTGGAGAAGCACAGCGACGTGCACGCGGGGATCGGTCCGTGGGGCGTCGCCGGTGTCACGCCGTTCCGAGTCGTCGACACCGACGAGGCCGACTCGACGCTGTGGTACGTCGCCAGCCAGCCGGTGATCGACGCGTTCATGGCGTTGCCGGGTGCCGAGGTGCAGGCCTTCTACGACCCCCGTAGTGAGGATGAGGTGACGCGATCCGACGAGCTGCAAACAGAGTTGCTCGATGCGTTGTGCGCGGCCGGTCGCGACGATTTGCGCAGCCTCCTCTTCACCCGCTGGGGCCACACGCTGCTGACATTCATGACTGATCTACCGGCCGACGCCAAGCCGCTGCTGCAGCAGTACAGCGACCTTCGACTGCCCGCCGCGGTCATCGAGCTGCCGGTCGATGTCGATGGCTACCTGGTCGCCCCCGAGCCCCCGGCACCTGCTGACGCTTCCGTCCGAGTGTTTCCGTGCACCCCGGGTGGGACGGAAACACTCGTACGCGCTTACGGGAGGGCGGCGCAGATTCCTTCGGGTTGGGTGTAGCGGGGGTCGTTGACCCAGTCGGCATTGGCCCAGTCGGCGAGGGGAGCGGGCACGAAATCGGCGAACCGCTGCTGCAGCTGGTCGGTCAACCAGAGCGCGTACATCGCCGCGCCGGACGGGCACACGTGCACTCCGTCGGGCTTGCGTTCGGGCACCTTGTCGCCATTGACGTCCTGCTCGAAGACCGGACCCCACACCTCGTCGCTGTCGAGGACGATGACCTGGCCGGGGTGCTCGTCGGCGATGTCGCCCATGATGCCGGTGAGCGCTCCGAGGTTGGCCGGGTCCTGGTGGTCGGCGCGCAACGGCGGGATCGTGACGAAGGCGAGACGGGCGCCCTGACCCAGCACGACGTCGGTGAACCGCTCGTACGCGAGCGCGTTGAACGTCGGCCGTGCCGAAGTCCCACAGCGAGCCCTGGTACACGCACGAGGTCGGGCTTGAAGTCGAGCACCATCTTGTCGATCTCGGTCGTCGAGTCGTACCTCGTGTCGAGCAGATCCGGCGCCGGGCGACACGTAGCCGGCGATCGCGATCTTGCCGGCGTAGAGCGCCGAGGCGACGGCCGGCCACTCGTCGAACGCCATCGAGTCGCCGACCATCAGCACCCGCGAGGTCGGGGCCAGCAACGGCGCAACGGTCGTGGTGGTCGCCGGGATCGTGGTGGCGGGCGAGACGGTCGTCGCCGTGTTCGCTGCCACTGTTGACGGAACGACGGATGTCGGATCGACCGTCGTCGGCACTGCCGCCGTCGTCGACGCGAACTGGTCGAGCGAGAACGCGGCGGGCGCGGTGTCAGGGAGCGGCACCACGAGCCAGAAGACTCCGACGACGGTGGACGCAGCGATCAGGGCGACGAGGCCCTGCCGCCCTCGTGCCCATCGTGCCCTGAAGCGAATCGGGTCCTCGATGAGCACCTTCGAGATTGCTGCGGCGGCGAAGGCAACCGCGAATCGAAGGATCAGCAGCGGCCAGCCAGACATGCCGGTGCGCACGGGAGACAACAGGTCGAAGACGGGCCAGTGCCACAGGTAGAGGCTGTACGACATCACGCCGACGACGCGCAGCGGCTCCCAGCCGAGCCATCGCGACGTCGTCGACTTCGGTCGGGCAAAGCACGCCGCGACGAGCACTGCGGAGAGCAGCGAGTGGACGAACAGTCCACCTCGGAACAGCCACGGCGACGACGGCCCGTCGATCAGGAACCACGACAGCCCGATGACTCCGGCAATGGCGAATGCCACCACGGCGAACATCCCGCCGAGGCGGTCCGAAGTCCGCGACACGATGGCGCGCATCGGGGCGGCGGCGAACAGCGCACCCAGCAGCAGGCTGCTGACCCGTGTGTCGGTGCCGATGTAGACACGGGTGGGATCGGACGGATCGAACAACGCGATCATCAACGCCAGCGACAGGACCGAGGCGACGATGCAGCTGATGATGATCGTCCGATGTGCGTTGCGGCTACGCCACGCGATGAACCCGACGACCACTGGCCACAGGACGTAGAACTGCTCCTCGATCGCCAGGCTCCACAGGTGGCCGAACATTCGCGGCAATTCGAACGAAGCCCAGTAGTCGCGATGCTGGGCGATCGAGTGCCAGTTGGCCAGGTAGATCTGCGCCCACGGACCGTCTTCGATCGTGGCGGCGCGTTCGGGGATGGTCGCGAAGATCGTCGCGAGGATGGTGACCGCGACCAAGAGCACGAGCACCGCCGGCAGCAGCCGGCGGAACCGACGACCCCAGAACTTGACCACGTCGACGCTGCCACGGAGGTCGACCTCGGCGAGCAGCAGCGAGGTGATGAGGAATCCCGAGAGCGCGAAGAAGAGATCGACCCCCAAGAAGCCGCCCTGCAACTTGCCGGCGTGAAAGAACATCACCGCGATGACTGCCAAGCCGCGCAACCCGTCGAGGGCCGCGATGTGGTGGCGTGGTTGTGAACCGTCTGCGACCGGTTGCGGTGGCGCAGCAGTCGACGAGCGTCATCTACGACCGCTGCGCGACAACCATCAGGGACTGGCCGACGGGTGGCCGCACGACCCGTTCGACACGTCGGATGACCGGTACGAAGTAGCGATCATGGATCACCGCCAGTCGACCGGCCGTGGGCGCTCGCCCGAGCACGCGCACGACGAGCCACCAAGCGAAGAAGCCGGGCAGGTTGGTGTACTTGGCCGTGACCTGTTGGAACCCCGTGTTGTGCACCAGTGCCAACAGCTCGTTTCGCCGGTACCTGCGGTAGTGCCCGATTCGCTCGTCGAACTTTCCGTACAGAGCACTCGAACGCCGGCACCCACAGCACCATCTTCCCGCCGGGCGCAAGCGATTCGTAGATGTCGCCGAGCGCCTCGTGATCGTCGGGGATGTGCTCGAGCACGTTGAGCAACACGACCGTGTCGTACGAGCCCGGCGCTGCCGCGCCGTTGAGTTGTGCAGTGACGACGACGACGTTGGGAAAGTCCTTCATCCGCTCGCGCAGCGCGGCACTGTGCGACTCAGACGGCTCGAGAGCAGTGAGATGGCCATGCTCGGCGAAGTACTCGGAGTACGTGCCGCGTCCGGCGCCGACCTCGAGGATTCGTCCGCTGATGTGCGGCCCGATGAGCTCGAGGATCCATGCCGAGTAGTTCTTGGAGTGCTCGAGGTCCTCGAGGACATCGAGCAGATCCCGATCAGCCGCGTCGAACGGCGCAGGCTCGCGGTTCGACCGCGGCGCGAACGCCGCATCAGGTACGGCGGCGAAAGCGGTCGCCGACCCTCGAGTAGCGCACGATGCAGTACACGGCGCGCACCGCGTCTCGACCGCCGATCTTCTTGCCGTCGGCGTAGGTCCGACCGTTGTACGAGATGCCGACCTCGTAGATCCGCCATCCGCCCTTGGCGACCTTGGCCGTGATCTCCGGTTCGAACCCGAAGCGGTCTTCTTCGATGGTGATGGACTCGAGCACCTCGCGGCGGAACAGCTTGTAGCACGTCTCCATGTCGCTGAGGTTGAGACCGGTGAACATGTTGGATGCAAGGGTCAGCATGCGGTTGCCCATCGAGTGCCAGAAGTACAGGACGCGATGCGGGCGGCCGGACAGGAACCGTGACCCGAACACCACGTCGGCCTTGTCGTCGAGGATGGGCGGCAGCAGGTCCCCGAACTCGTGTGGGTCGTACTCGAGGTCGGCGTCCTGCACGATGACGTACTCGGACGTCGCGTGGTGAAAGCCGGTGCGCAGCGCCGCACCCTTGCCTTGGTTGCGTTCGTGCAACACCACGCGGACCGTCGGGTCGTCGACGCCGGCGAGGATCTGGCGCGTGTCGTCGGTCGAGCCGTCGTCGACGACGATGATCTCTCGAACCCACGGTGAATCGGCAACGTGCTTGAGGAGCGTGAGGATCGTGCGCTGCTCGTTGTAGCACGGCACGACGACCGACAGGCAGGGTCGCGGGTCATGTGACACGAGTCTTCACGCTACTTCCTCGGGCCGATCAGCCGGGCAATCATCGGCGATGGTCGATGCCAGCAGCAGCACCACCACGAGCAACCCGAACCGGTGGAGATCGTCGAACGCGGCAGGCCACGACGGGCTCGCGATCAGCCGGTATCGGATCTGACGACGGATGATCAGCAGGGCAAGCGAGGCGATGAGCGCGAGGGACGCGACCCCGGCGACCAGAGTGCGCCGCAGCAGGACGACCGCGACGCCGACGACCGCAGCCACGACTGCGTACTTCGGGGAGATCACCAGAGCGGCCGCCACGACCATCGTGCCCGCGGCGATCAACGCTGGGCGACGTCCGACGGGTGCCGATGGCCAGTCCGCGACCGGCGCCGCGGGAACGCGGACCTCGGCCTTGGCCTTGTCGCGCCAGATCAACACCGCGCACGCCACTACTGCCAACGCGGCCAGCGCCATGCCGATCCACATCGTCCGCTGCGGCGTCCAGGTCATGGTCACGGTCACCGGCGAGTTCGAAGGGGGCAGCCGCCAGCCGTTGAAGCCGCCGGAGATCTGCCGTGGGGCACCCAGGTCCAAGCCAGGGGCGGTCGCCTTCCAGCCGTCGTTGTAGCCCTCGCCGAGAACCAGCCAGCAACCGTCGGGGCAGTTCGACACCGTGGCGGTGCGGGTGGTGCGGGTCCGCTCGATCGCCACGGTCGGGGGAGCGATTGCAGCGGCGGCACCATCGGGCTTCGCATCGCTGAGGACGATCCGATCGACATCGATTCCGGTTGCAAGGCCGCCGGTCGTCGTGAGGCGATGGTCACCTGACGCGAGTGACATCGAAGCCGATCCGCAGGGTTGGACATCGACGGAGTCGCCGGCGAGGAGAGAGGCGATCGTTGTCTGATCGACAGCGACGGGCACAGCGGCGCCGTCGATCTCGACGAGATCGCCGCGGCACTCGGGTTGCACTGCCGTCGTCGTGGGTTCGGCGATCGACGGCGCTTCGAGCTCGTTGATCGCGACGGGCAGCACAGTCGTTTCGGCATAGCGACGGTCGATGGTCGTGCGCGGGTCGATGTCGGCGACCGTCAACGACATCTCGGCCGCGCTGGCCGAGGGGAACGTGATGTTGCTGCGACCGCTGGCGTCGGGTGGTGGTACGTCGACGGTCGTCGTCGTGTCCCCCAGCGTGACCGTGACCTTGGTGATGACGCTGTGTGACTCGTCGACCGGTTGCGTGAGCGCGAGCGTCGACGTTGCCTGCGACGGATCGAGAGGGATGGTCAACGTCGAGCCGATCACATCGGAGAACGGCGACGTCCACGCCGTCTTGGGATCTCCGTCGATCGCATGGACTGCGGTCGATCCAGGATCGCCGGTCAGTCGCCGGTTCGATGTCGCCGTAGCGATGCCTGCCAATCCGTTGAGGACGTCGTCGGGTGCCCGGTCGTTGCGATGCAGTGTGAATGTCGCGGCGAGGTCGCGAGTCGAACCGAGGGTGAACTCGCGCACCACACGTGGCTCCGGATCGCTGCGCCAACGGTTCAGCGGATCGGTGCGCAGCCGGGTGAGCACGATCGCCAGGGGAGTGGTCGCCGAGATCCCGGTCGTGTCTCGCGGAACGGTGACCACCTCGGTGTGCGCACCCAGGCCGAGCTCGGCGAAGCCGACTGCCGAGGGCCCGGGATCCGTTGCTCCTGGCCGAGGGCTGACACCCGTGATCGTGATCCGCACGAAGGTCGCGCCGACGGGTACATCGATGCGCTGACCTTCACCCGACAACGACCGATCATCGAGATCGACCACCTGCGAGCCGACGTTCTCCGATCCCGCACCGTCGAAGTCGAGCCGCACCGACGAGATCATTCGCGATGCCCCCGACTGCTGGGATTGCAGCAGCGACAGGTTCGCGATGTCGCCCGACACCTCCAGTCGCTGACCGATCGGATCGAACCTGTCCGCGACGACCCACGCCGTCGCCGGATCGCCGTCGACCGCCATCGCCGGACGATCCTCGGGCCGGTAGGCGAACGGCTCGCCGTAGCCGGACGCACGGATGTCGAGCCCATCGACGGCAGCGGTGGTCTGGTGCACTGCCGACTGATCGGCGAACACGGGGAGTCGTTGATCGGCCGTGTCGGGCACGAGCAAGTCGCTCTGCGGCCCGCCCGTCTCGGTGAACCCGACGACGTCTTGGGTGCCACGCCATTGGTGTGCCCGGTCGCGATTGGAGTCGGTGACGATCACCTGATCCGGCGTGTCAGGATCCTCGGCGGCGAGATCGGCGGCGTAGAGGATTGCTTCGTCGCCGCGCAACAGGCCGGCAGCCGACGCGTCGACGATGCCGTCGCCACTACCCGCCAGCACCACGACGCGCGACGCCGCGCGCACCATCGCGACGGGCTGGTCCACATCGGAGAGCTCGACGGGCGCGACCGGTTCGCCGATCGTCGGATTGGCCAATGCGGTCTCGTCGAGCGTGGCCAACTTCGGCTCGTTCGGCGTCGGCGTGCCGAATGGCTGCGGCGCGGCAAGGCCGGGCGGCGGCGCGCTGAACATCGCCGTTGTCAGCTCGGGCCGTGGCGTGCGAAATCGTTCGAAGGCCATGTCGTTGCTGACCCAGATCGTGTCGGCACCGAACAACCGGGCGACCGGCGCGATCGAGGAGGGGTCGAGGACATTGGTCTGCGCACGATCGTCGAGGGCGTACAGCAGGTCCATTGCTCCAGGCGACCCAAGCGGCAACAGGTCGCGCGTGATCAGCGGCTTGTTGGTCAGACCCGGCAGTGGCGGATCGACGGTGTAGCCCCAACGGAAGGCTCCGAACTCGGCACCCGGCAGTTGCATCACCCGATGCTCGGTCGATCCCGCATCGAGCGCGGCGGCCGCCTCTTGCCACGCCGCCGGCGGGTTCTCGTCGCGTTCGAGGGCAGGATCGACGAACCCACCGTTGAACAGCGCCGGCAGGTTCAGCACCGCCAGCCAGATCACGATGCTCGGCGCGAGCAGGCGGAGACGAGGGCGCCGCCGGACGATCAGCGTGGTCGCCGCGGTGGCGAATGCTCCGGCACCGAGCGCTAGGCCGAAGTTGCTCAACGGCAACGCGCGCGTGCTGCTGCGAATGGCGAGTGAGAGTGACGATCGGGATTCGTTCGCGAACCGAGACATCAATGGCGACGGGTCGGCGATCGGGTGCACACCGACGGCGAGCACGATCCCGACGAAGACGAGCATCGCCGCATATCGCCGCTGGCTCCAGCGCGTCAGGGCGATGCCGGCAACGCAGCAGATCAGCAATGCGAACCCGATCGCGATGATGCGACCGGATTCGAGGTAGTCCACCGATGCGCTGGTGGCGAAGCCCGCTGGATCGCGGATGTAGAACAGCCAGTAGCCGAGACCGCGCAATGTCTCGGTGCTGACCGATGTGAACGACACCGCCTCGAGCGTTTCGGAGTACGACAACACGTCGGCACCGTGGCGGCTCTGCACCAGCAGCATCGCGATCCACCACAGCGACACACCGAGGCACAGCCCTCCGATGCGCAGCCCTGCGGCGACGGCTCGCCGCCACGTGATGGATCGTTGCCAAGCGGCGTGCAGGAGCCACAGAACCGGGGCCGGCGCAATCATCATCAACGCGGTCGCGTTGGGTGAACCGACGGTGAAGATGACCAGCGCGAAGATCGCCGGGTCCCGCCAACGCGTTCGCGTCGCGGATCGGATCGTCAGCCCCACCAACCAGCCGACGCCCGCCCACGGCAACAACATCAACGAGGTGCGCGACAGGTAGGGGAGGATGTACGGCGACAGTTGGTAGACGAACGCAGCGGTGATGGCACCGGCTGCGGGAAGCCCGAGGTGTCGTGCCGCCCACCGCACACCGAGGCCGCCGACGAACAAGCAGCGTGGCGATCCACAGACGGTGGGCGATCCAATCCGGCACATGCAGTTGCTCGAACACCCAGAACCACGGACCTGATGGCCACAGGTAGGTGACCGTCTGGTGCGGCACCCATCCAGCGAACTGGCGGTTGTCCCACGTGTACGGCGCGTCGGAGATCAGTCGGCCCGGGTCCAGGTACAGATAGAGCTTCGTGTCGCTCGGCATCTTCCCGGGCGCAGCCAGGAGCGCGGGTACGTAGGCGAGCAGTCCCAGCGCCCACACGCCGAGCCACTGGCCCGACATGTACCGGCGCCAATTCACGGAATTGCCCCGAAGACTCCATAGAGCGCGGTGAGCGTCACCAGACCGGCGCTGCACGCACCGATCACGTAGGGCCACCAATCCCGCCGATCCTGGTGCAGGTACGCCGCTGCCGAGATGAACAGTGGGAAGGCGGTGTAGAGGAACCGCGGGCGCGCCGTGACGGTGTTGGGAAGCAGCATGAGGACGAGGATGCCGGCGACGTACGCAACCATCGGCAGCGGGAGTCGTTTGACCCACAGGAAGTAGAGCATCAGCAGCATCGTCATGACCGACGCAGCCGTGATGACGTTTGTCGACGATGTCAACGGATGGGCGAATGCTTCGAAGGTCTTGCGCACAGCTGTCAGGCCGTAGCTGGCTCCTTCACCCCAGGCTTCGGACTGCACGCGAAACCACACGCCCGCTTCACCGGTGTGCTGACCGAGCCAGAGTTGAAAGGCGATGAAACCGAGGGGGGCGAGGAGAGGGGCGGCGAGCGATCGCCAGTCGCGATCGTTGCGGATCGCGAGCAATGAGGCGACCGCGCACGCCAGCACCAACGCAAGGCCGTTGGGCCGCGTTGCAGTGCCCAATGCGGCGAGCACGCCGGCCCACCACCAGTGCTTCGTCATCAGGCACCACAGGCAGCCCATCGCGAACACCAGCAGCAGTGCCTCGGTGTATGCGAACGAGAGCACGAAGCTGCCGGGGAACATCGCGCCGAGAACCATCGCCTTCGCAGCGACCTGCTCGCCGTAGAGCATCTTGGCCATGACGCCGAGGAGGAAGATCGCGATCGCACCGAGCACGAAGTTGGAGAACAGCGCGGCAAGGGTGTCGCCGCCGGGCAGCACCTTGTCGACGGCCCTGACCAACATCGGATACGCGGGAAAGAAGGCAGCGCGGGCGTCGGCGACGAAGTACGTCACGTGATCCTGAACGTGGCGGGGATAACCGTCGCGAACGATTCGCAGATACCAGATGCCATCCCACGACGCCAGCACGTCGCTCATCGGGCCGAGGGCCGAGGTGGGCAGCGGCCGCCCGGCAATGTGCGGATCCGCAAAGGGGACGTTCGGGATCCCCTTCGTCTGGTTGATGTCGGCCTGCAGCTCCACGGCGACGATCGCGGCGCCGGCGAGGACGCAGAGGCGAGAGAAGATATAGACCAACCCGACCTTGCGCAGGATGCGGTGCCAAGTTGCCGACGTTTCGTCGACGGCCGCCTGTTGTGATCCGAGAGTCTCTGTCATTGGTGGTTGACGGGCCGGGAGGGCCGGACGAGAAGCTAACAGAGGACGCCGATCACCATCGTGCCATCGGCAGGATCCGTTGCCGTCGGTCCGAACTTGGGGGGCGCCGGGCTGTCGAGGAGCAGCAGCCGGACCACCCGACCGCGCTGGCCGGCATACGGTGCCAGCAGCTCGAGCATCCGCTCGTCGGTCCCTCTGGGCCGGCCGTCGAGGGCGTACGACACCCAGTTCTTGAGGTGGTAGTCACCGACTGCTACGGCGTCCGGATCGCCGACCGCGGAAGCGAGCACAGACCCGATGGTCCACTGTCCCACGCCAGGTAGGAGGGCCAATTTCGCGGCAAGCTCGACCGTTCCGAGCTCCGCCCACGCCCACAGCTTCTCGGCATGCTTTGCCACAGTGCGCAGTGCTTCGGCCCGTTTCGCTTCGATGCCCAATGGGTGGAACCACCAGGCCGGTCGACCGGCCAAGGCGGCAGGCGAGGGCGGCAACAGGAGCACCGGGTCCCTGTGCCGGTTGCGGTCCGGGTGCAGGTGTCCCGAGCTTGCGGCAGAGCCGGTGCCACTGCCGAATTGCTTCGCCCGCAGTGATTCGCTGGGCGAGGATGGTCGGTACCAGTTCGTGGAACAACATCGAGCTCGCCCCGAAGCGAACGTCGGGGTGGTTCCGCTGCGACCGCAGCACAGCAGGGTGGGCATCGACGAACTGGTACCCCGGGTCGAACGCTCCCGTCATCGCCTTCGCCTGTTGCACCATCCACTCGCGTCCGTCGCCCCACGCTTCGACATCGATGACGTCACCATCGGGATCGAGGGGATTCCAACGGATTCGAAGCGTCGCCGGGCCGAATGGTGTGAACGACGCCCGCCAGAACTCGCCGGGCGACAGCCGAGTTGTCGGATCACCACCACCGAAGCGGTAGGCAGCGAGGCAGGCGCCGATCGGGCTTCGCCCCTTCGTCGCACTCACAGCCATCGCCACACGGTCGACGGTAGCAAGCGAGCACTAGCCTCGCCGGTTGTGTGGGGGGCCGGCAGCGAACGAGACTTCCGACGACGCCTCACCCTGATCGTGTCGTTCGGGGCGCTGCTGCGAATCGTTCGTCTGATCGTCGACAAGTGGGGCCAGCCACTGCTGCTCAACGACTCGCTGTACTACAGCGCGCAGGCCCAACAGTTGGCCCACGGCGTGTGGTTCCGCGAGGTGTTCGTCGACCAGCCGGGTGCCGAGCACGGGCCGCTGACGTCGACGCTGATGTCGCTGGTCAGTTGGGGAAATAGTCCGTTCGATCGGCAGCGGATTGGTGACCGTCGTCTGCGGCATCGCGACTGGTCGCGATCATCGGCCTCGTCGGCCGCCGGGTCGGTGGCGATCGGGTCGGACTCGATCGCTGCGGCGATCGCCGCGGTCTACCCGAACCTGTGGATCAGCGATGGACTGGTGATGTCGGAGAGTGTCAGCTGCCTGCTGATCGCGCTGGCACTGTGGGCAATCCTCGTGTGGGCCGACCGCCCGACGCTGCGCGGCGCGGTACTTGGTCGGTGTGTGCGTCGGGCTCGGCACGTTGGCTCGCAGCGAGGTGATCCTGTTCGTTCCGGCCGCAGCGGTCGTGATGTGGATCGTCGGCCGCAGGTCTGCGTTGCATCGCCCGCTGACGCATGTGATCGCCGCCGCCGGCGTCGCGCGTCGCTCCTGCTCTTGCCGTGGATGATCTTCAACCTGGCCCGCTTCGAGAAGCCGATCTTCCTGACGACGAACGAAGGCGGGCGCTCTCTACGGAGCGAACTGCGACGACACCTACTACGGCCCGGCACAGGGCGGATGGTCGCTGTTGTGCCTGGTCAACGACCCATTCAACGATCCCGCCGAAGGACACATCGCAGCGCGCCGCAGGTCAGACGGCGCGAGGCGATCGACTACGTTCGCGACCACTGTACGAGCGTGCCGCGGGTCGAGCTGCAACGCGTCGGCAGGACGCTCGACCTGTTCGCCCTACGCGACATGGTGCGTGGCGATGCCGGCGAAGAACGTGAGCGTTGGGCCGCGTGGCTGGGCATCGTCTCGTTCTGGGTGCTCGCGCCGATCGCCGTGTTCGGTGCGATCAAGACACGCCGACGCGATCGGGTCGTGCTGTTGATCCCGGTGATGATCGCGTTGGTCACAACCGTGGTGATCTACGGAGGCCACCGCATCCGTTCGTCGGCAGAGCCGTCGATCGTGGTCTTCGCAGCAGTGGCAATCGGCTACTGGCTGAACCAGCGCCGGTCGGATCAGGGCAGCGACTCGCCCGACAGCATTCCGCTGCGACCGGCGCCGTGTCGTCGCCGTAGATCGGGTGATGGCAGGCAACGAAGTGGGACGGCCCGATGGTGCGCAGCTGTGGTTCCTCGCTGCGGCAGATGTCGCTCGCGGCAGGGCAGCGAGTGTGGAAACTGCAGCCCGACGGCGGCAACACCGGGGACGGCGGCTCGCCCTCGATCGCGGTCTTGGCGACCGCGAGCGTGGGGTCGGGAACCGGGAATCGAGTTCAACAACACATGCGTGTAGTGATGCGCGGGTGCACGGTACAGCTCGTCGGACGGCGCGACCTCGCAGATCTTTCCGAGGTACATCACCACAACTCGGTCGCTGATGTTCTTCACGACCGCAAGGTCGTGGGCGATGAAGATCAGCGTCAGCCCGTACTTGGCCTTGAGGTCTTCCAGCAGGTTCAGCACCTGAGCCTGCACGCTGACGTCGAGGGCGCTGACGGGCTCGTCGCAGATGATCAGCGTCGGGTCGAGCACCAGCGACCGGGCGATCGAGATGCGCTGGCACTGACCGCCGGAGAACTGGTGTGGTTGGCTCTCCGCGGCACGCGTCGGATCGATGCCGACATCTTCGAGCAACGTGTCGACGCGGGAGCGCTGTTCGGCGCTGGTGCCGCGCTTCCAGATCTTCAGCGGCTCCATCACGATGTCGCGGACCTTGCGGCGCGGGTTCAGCGACGAGATCGGATCCTGGAAGATCATCTGCATCCGCGTGCGCGCCTCGCGCATGTCGTCGCTGTTCATCTCGGTGAGCTGGCGACCCTCGAACATCACCGACCCACTGGTGGGCCGGGGGAGTTGCATGATGGCTCGACCGGTCGTGCTCTTGCCGCAACCCGATTCGCCGACGACACCCAAGCGTCTCGCCGCGGAGCACGTCGAGGCTGATGCCGCTGACCGCATTGACCTTCAGCCCAGTTCGCCCGACGGGGAACTCGACGACCAGATCTTCGACTCGCAACAGGATGTCGCCTTCGTCGCGCAGATGCGCCTTGCCGGTTCCGGCCATCAGGCTGCCACCACTTCCTCTCGTTGCCGGCGTTCTTTGGTCTCGTGGTACTCAGGTGAGCCGACGGGGTACCAGCACGCGTAGAGGTGGCGCGGCTCCTCGGGGGTCGGGATCAACGGTGGCTCCTCTTCGCGGCAGCGATCCTGCGCGTACGGGCAACGCGGTGCGAAGCGGCAGCCGACCGGAGGGTTGACCAGATCGGGAGGGCGGCCGGCGATGACGTTGAGCCGAGTGTGGCTGGGGTCGCCGATCTTCGGGATGCTCTGCAGCAGCGCCTCGGTGTACGGCATCTTCATGTTGGCGAACAGCTCCGTCGTGGGCGCCATCTCGACGAGCTTGCCGCCGTACATCACACCGATGTCGTCGGTGTGGCCGGCGACGACACCGAGGTCGTGGGTGACGAGCACCAGCGACATGTTGCGGATCGCGACGCTGTTCGCCGAGCAGATCGAGGATCTGGGCCTGCACCGTGACGTCGAGCGCAGTGGTCGGCTCGTCGGCCAACAGCAGCGTGGGGCCACACGCCATCGCGATGGCGATCATGATGCGTTGGCGCATGCCACCCGACATCTCGTGCGGGTACTGCTGCAATCGTCGCCCCGGGGCCGGGATGCGCACGTCTTGCATCAGCCGTTCGGCGGTCGCCCACGCGGCCTTCTTCGGCATGTCGAGGTGGAGGCGCAGCGGTTCGGCGATCTGTGCGCCGATCTTCATCAGCGGGTTCAGCGATGTCATCGGATCCTGGAAGATCATCGCCATCTCCTTGCCCCACACGTCGCGCATCGCGGCACGTGAGAGCCCACCGATCTCCCTGCCCTCGAACCGCACGCTTCCCGAGCGAATGGTGCCGCGCGGCGGGAGCAAGCCCATGATCGAGCGCGACAGGATGGTCTTGCCGGAGCCGCTCTCGCCGACGATCCCGAGCGCCCTGCCTCGTTCGAGCTTCAAGGAAACGCCGTCGACGGCGCGCACGACACCGCGGGGCGTCTCGAAGTACGTGCGTACGTCTTCGAGCTCCAGCAGCGGCCCTTCGACCTCCCTGGTCGACGCCTGGATCTTGATGCTCATACGGCAGCCTCACGGATGTCGAACTTGCGCGCCAATCGATCGCCGATGAAGTTGAAGCTCAACACCGTGAGGAACAAGAAGAGGCACGGGAAGATCGCGGCCCACCAGGCCTTGCCGAGATCGTCGCGTGCCGCGTCGATCATCTTGCCCCATGTCTGCGGTCGCTCGACCCCGAGCCCGAGGAAGGCGAGCGTGCCCTCGGCGGCGATGAGGATGCCGAGGCCGGTGACGGCCACCGTGACCATCGCCGGAACGAGGTTGGGCATGATCTCGCGCCAGATCACGCGACGGTTCCGCGCCCCGACGCTGCGCGCGGCCAACACGAAGTCGCGTTCTCGTAACGCGAGGGTTCTGGGCGCGGACGATGCGGGCGAACGGTGCGATCGACAAGATGCCGAGGGTGATCATGATCTCCTCGGTGCGTGTCAGCCAGCCGAGCCAGGTGATCGTGTCCTTGATCTGGTCGGAGCGTTGGATCAGCAACAACGCCAGCAGCAGCGCGGGAAGTGCGAGGAGGCAGTCGACCAGGATCGACACGCCACGGTCGGCCCAGCCGCGGTAGTAGCCGCCGAGCACGCCCAGCAACCCGCCGATCACGAGGCCGATGATGGTGGCGCCGATGCCGATGATGAGGGTCTGGCGGGCGCCGTAGATGCATCTGGCGAACACGTCGTGGCTGGAGTTGTCGGTGCCGAACCACGCGGTCCAACCCGGCCCGAGGCCGTACTTCTTGGCGCGGCCGTTGACCAACACCTTGGCGTCGTAGGTGCGGATGAACGGCAGGTAGTCGGCGAAGAACGCGCAGAAGGCCAGTGTGACCAGCCACGCAGTGCCGATCATCCAGCCGACACTGGGCACCTTCTTGCGAGTCTTCTTGGTCACCACCGGGTCGATGGCGGCGGTCGGTGTCGGGGTCAGGGTCGTGGTCATCGCTGCCTCCTCACGTCAGCGCCCGCGCGTGGCGGATCCGTGGATCGATGACGGCATAGAGCAGATCGATGATGAGGTTCGCGAGGCACACCACGAAGACGACGATGGCCGTCACCGATTGCACCACGAACAGATCTTTCGACAGGATCGATGTCAGCAACAGCGTTCCCATGCCTTTCATGTTGAAGTACTGCTCGACGACGACGGCAGCGCCGACGATGCCGCCGAGTTGGATGCCGATCGTTGTCAGCAAGGTGAACAACGAGTTGCGCAGCGCGTGCGTCCACAGCACTCGTTTCGGTGGTACGCCCTTGGCACTGGCCAGCGTGATGAAGTCGCTCTGCAAGGTGAGGATCATGTCGCTGCGCAGCACTCGGGTGAAGATCGCCGCCAGGGGGAGTGTCAGCACGACGACAGGTAAGAAGAAGTTCCTGAAGTGCTCCGAGAGGCTCTGCCACGGCATGATCTTCTCGCCGACCCTGGGGAACCATTCGAGCTTGACGACGAACAGGTAGATGATGAACGGCGCAAGGATCAGCGCCGGCAACGACACGAACAGGAACGACAGGAAGTTGCCGCTGCGGTCGAAGTTCGAGTCACGCTTGTACGCCTGGTAGACGCCGACCGGAACCGCGATGATCACTGCCCACAGGATCGCATAGAAGCCGAGGAAGATGGTGGTCCAGACCCGGCCACCGAGGTACTTGGCGACGGTGGTGTTCTGTTGCACACTGATCCCGAAGTCGCCGGTCAACATGCCCTTCAGCCAGTACCAGTACTGGGCGAGGAGGTTGCCGTTGAGGTGGTACCTGGCGTTGATCTTCTCGGCGTCCTCGATCCGGACCGTGCCACCGAGCATGGTGAGGGCCGGATCGCCTGGCTTGTTCATGCCGATGCGCATGAACACCATCACGCCGAACGTGACGAGGAAGAACACGATGACGAATTGCAAGAGTCGCTGAAGGAAGTAACGCACGTGAACCTCGTCGAGTGATCTATCTGAATGAACCGGGGTGGGTCAGCGTGCTGCTGACCCACCCCGTCAACACTGCTGTCAGCCTTGCTTCAGCCAGAGACCGTTGACCCAGAACTGACCGGGGAACCCGGCGCCGTCCTGTGCGGTGCCACCGTCGGGCAGCGTGGTCTGGGCGAGGCCCTGGATCGCGGGCGTGTGGATGGTTGCCCACAAGGTGTAGGACCACGGGGATCTGGTAGCACTCCTTGGCCATCTCCTTGTTGATCGCCTCGGCTGCCGTCTTGCGTGCTGCAGGATCGGTTGACGACCGGGCCGTTGCCAGGTTCTCGTCGACGATCGGATCCTTGATCCTGGCGAAGTTCAGTGACAGACCTCCGTCGGGCTGTGCGCTGCGCGAGTTCCACCAGAAGTTCTGCTCATCGACGTTGATGCCGGCATGTTGCCGCCACCCGTAGATGAAGAAGTTCGGGGCACCGAACAGGGCATTGGTGATGAACTGGTCCTGCGGGATGGTCTCGACAGTGGTGTCGACACCGATCTGCGACCAGTAACCCTTGATGAGGTCGGCCTGCTGATCACCAGTTCGGTCGGCAGTGTGGCCGTAGGTGACCGAGATGGGTCCGGGGTGCTCCTTCTGGTAGTCGGCGATCAGCGCCTTTGCACCCTCGATGTCCTGGTCCATGTTGAACCCGTTGTCTTCGAGGTAGCCCTCTTGTCCGGGCGAGAACACGCCGTTGGCCGGCTGCAGGAGACCGCCACCGACCAGGTCGATCAGCTCTTGACGGTCGAGTGCCATCGACAACGCGCACCTGACGCGGGCGTCTGCGTACACGCCGCCCTTGGCGCCGTCGACCTGCAAGAAGTTGGTCTCGACGTGATCGGTGATCTCGGTCATCGGGAAGTCGGCATCATCCTTGAAGTCGGCGATGACGGCTGCGTTCGAGTCGGAGAAGATGTCGATGTCGCCGCTGCGCAACGCGCCGCCGGCCGTGGTCGAGTCCTCGATGACCTTGAACGTGATCTTGTCGAGGTACGGCAAGGCGACGCCATTGGCGTCCTTCTGCCAGTAGTTGGGGTTCTTCGTGACGACGAGAGCGTCGCGTGGTGCGTAGCTCTGCACGATGAACGGGCCGGAGCCGACCGGCGAGGTGGCCTTGGTCGGATCGGCGTCGACAGCAGCCAGCCACGTCGGCGAAGCGATGAGGCCGAGTTGGCCGGTGAGGTAGCACGTCGAAGCCGGGCCACGGAAGCGGCTGGGCCGGATCGCCGTCCTTGCCGGTGAAGATGGTGAACGTCGAGTCGTCGGCCTTCTCGATCTTCAGGATCATCTTCGGCGTGCCGTCCTCGTTGGTTGCGCCGCTGGGATCTGGAACCTTGGCGACGTCCGCGATGGCGGCTGCGAGCAGCAGGCCCGTACCCGAACGCTGCAGGTTCTCGATGACGGCGTCGGCATTGACCGGCGTGCCGTCGGTGAACGAGATGCCGCTGCGCAGCTTGACGGTCCACTGCGTGAAATCGGCGTTCGGCGTGATGGACTCGGCGAGGTACGGGTGAACCTTGTCGTCCGTTCCCACTGCTGCGATCGGGTCGAAGAACGACCTCGCCCGCTGCTGGCAGTACGAGTCGCACTGCATGGCGGCGGGAATCCATGGATTGGTGACTTCTGCTTCGCCGCTGACGGTGATCTCCCCGCCAGGTGTCACCGTTTCGGCCGGTGTCGTGGCCGGCGTCGTGTCGGCGACCGTGGTATCGGCTGCGACCGGCGCATCCGTGCCGGCGGTCGGCGCATCAGTCGCCGCAGTGGTTCCACCAGTTGTGACGTTGCTGGAGTCGCCGTCGTCTTTCTTGCCACACGCTGCGGCGATGAGCCCAAGACTCAACACCACGGCCGCCATGGCCCGCTTCGTCGATCGTTGCCGTACTCGCACCAGTTCCCCCTTATTCGGATGATGTTTCGTGTCGTCGAGTGTGACAGGTGCGATGTGACCGTCATCACAGGTCGATTGTGCGGCACCTTAGTTGCGCTGTACAGCTTGTCAACGACACCAAGCAGATACCGTTGCAAATCGTGCCGCTACTGCGCGATCAGTACCTCGTGCAGCCCCATCCCAAGCGTCTCTCGGCGCTGCACCCCCGCTTCGATGAGATCATGCGGCGCCATGCCGAGGCAGTCGATGCCGGCGTGCCGTGCTACGACGATCCGGCGACCCATCTCAGCGTGTTCACGGCGGCCTTCCTCGCCGAGCGGGAGTATTGCTGCGACAGCGGGTGCCGGCACTGTCCGTTCGTGATCGACTGAACTACCGTCGCACGCCATGGCTACCGACAAGATCTCCGAACTGCAAGTTGTCGAGCCCGAAGTCGTTTCGACTCGACAAGTGCGATCCCGGCGACACGCTCGGTTGGCAGCAAGGACTCGCGCGACCGCCGAGCTCGAGCACGTCAAGGTGAAGCTCGACGAGCTGCAGCAAGCGGCTGTCCGCGGAGGCGCAGCGTAGCGTGCTGTTGGTCCTGCAGGCCAGAGATGCTGCGGGCAAGGACGGCACTGTCCGATCGATCTTCTCCGGGCTCAACCCGGCCGGCGTCGACGTCACCAGCTTCAAGGTGCCCGCAGGGCGCGAGAAGGTGCAGGACTACCTGTGGCGCGTCCACATGGCCTGTCCGTCCGACGGTGAGATCGGCGTCTTCAACCGCAGCCACTACGAAGACGTCTTGGTGGTGCGGGTGAAGGGCTTCGTGCCCGACTCGGTGTGGAAGAAGCGGTACCGGCACATCAACGAGTTCGAACGGATGCTCACCGACGAGGGCACGACGATCATCAAGTGCTTCCTCAACGTGTCGAAGGCCGAGCAGGCACGGCGCTTCCAGGACCGCCTCGACGACCCGACCAAGCGGTGGAAGTTCCGCGAAGGGCGACCTCGCCGATCGCAAGCTGTGGCCGAAGTTCCAGGACGGCCTACGACGACGTCGCTCGACCAAGACGTCGACGTCGTACGCGCCCGTGGTACGTCATTCCCGCGGATCACAACTGGGTCCGCAACCTCGCCGTCGCCAAGATCCTGCTGCAGACGTTGAAGGACCTCGACCCGAAGTTCCCCGAGCCGGAGATCGGCACCAAGGACATCAAGATCACCTGAGCGGTGGAGTGCCGGAAACACTCCATTCATGTGAATCACCTGCTCCGCAGCTTTACGAAATGTACAGTCGTGCGGGACATGAGCGTGTTGATCTCCACCACTCTCGCCGACGCGCTGGCCGCGCTGGCGGCTGATCCGACGCGGATGGTGCTCGCCGGCGGCACCGACGTGATGGTCGAGATCAACATGGGGCATCGGCGGCCGGAATCCGTCGTGTCGGTCGGTCGGATACCCGAGTTGCGCACATGGTCGCACGACGCTCGCGAACCAGCGCTCGTTGCGGATCGGCGCCGGCGTCACCTACGCCGAGCTGGAGGCGGAGCCGTTCCTGCAATGGGTGCCGGCACTCAGCCAAGCGGCACGGACGGTCGGCTCACCGCAGATCCGTCACGCCGCGACGATCGGCGGCAACGTCGCGCACGTGCTCGCCGGCCGGCGACGGGTTGCCGGTGCTCGCCGCACTCGATGCGGTCGTCCACCTCGTGTCGGCGACCGGATCACCGCTCGGTTCCGTTCGCCGAGTTCATGACCGGCCCGAAGCGAACCGCGTTGCTGCCGGGCGAGCTGATCGAGGCCGTCTCGGTGCCCGTGTTCGCCGGCTGGCAGGGCTACGCCAAGGTCGGTGTGCGCAACGCGATGGTCATCTCCAACGCCGGCGCGTGCCTCGCCGTCGACGACGCGGGCGGCGTGCGGTTGGCACTCGGTTCGGTCGGTCCGACGATCATCCGCTGCGACGAGGCGGAGGCGTTCGCCGGTCGGTCGGTCGACCACGCCAACCGTTCGGTCGCCGATGCGGACGCGATCGAGTTCGGCCGGCTCGCCGCCGCAGCCTCGCGCCCGATCGACGACCATCGATCGACCGCCGAGTATCGCCGTCACGCTGTCGCCGTGTTGGCGCGGCGCCTGCTGCGGAGGGCGTTCCCGAATGGCTGACAACCAGCACTACGCGCTGCACGTCAACGGCGAGACGCACGAGGTCCGCGATGCGTGGATCGGGGAGAGCCTGCTCTATGTCCTGCGCGAGCGCATCGGTCTGTTCGGCAGCAAGGGTGCCTGCGAACAGGGCGAGTGCGGGTCGTGCAGCGTGATGGTCGACGACGAGTTGGTGTGCAGCTGCCTCGTGCTCGCCGCCTCGGCCACCGGTCAGGAGATCGTCACGATCGAAGGCATCGCACCGGTCGGCTCGCCCAGTGACGTGCAGCAGGCGTTCGTCGACTTCGGTGCGGTGCAGTGCGGCTTCTGCACCCCCGGCTTGATCATGGCCGCGCATGCGCTGCTCGAGCGCAACGCCGAGCCGACGGAGACCGAGATCCGCGAGGAGCTGTCCGGCAACATCTGTCGCTGCACCGGCTACGGCACGGATCATCGAAGCGGTGCAGCGGTCGCCGTCTCGCGGACGCGAGTCGTCATGACCACCACGACGAGCGAAGGTGTCGATGCGCGGGCGGTTGGGCGACAGCCCGCCGCGACCTGATGGCATCGCCAAGGTGCAGGGCTCGTTCGCGTTCTCCGGTGACCTGTCGTGCCGACGGGTTCCTGTGGGGCGCGACGCTTCGCTCGCCGCACCCGTATGCGCGGATCGTGCGCATCGACGTGACGCCGGCATGGAAGATCGACGGTGTCGCCGCGATCGTGACCGCGGACGATGTCCCCGGCAAGGCGACCTACGGGTTGATCAGCAGCGACCAACCGGTCTTCGCCAGCGAGTTCGTGCGCTACGTCGGCGAGCCGATCGCCGCCGTCGCCGCGGACCATCCCGAGACCTGCCGGCGGGCGCTGGAGGCGATCGTCGTCGAGTACGAGGTGCTCGCGCCGCTGACCGATCCCGAGCGGGCGATCGACGGCAGCCATCCGCCGATCCATCCGGCGGGCAACGTGATCCGCCATCAACGGATCGTCCGCGGCGACCAGTCGATCGATCGGCGAGGTCGTGGTCGAGGGGACGTACGAGATCGGGATGCAGGATCAAGCGTTCCTCGGGTTCGAGGCGGCGCTGGCGATGCCCGACCCCGGCGGCGCTGGCGTCGACCTGTTCGTCGCCACGCAGTGGCTGCACGAGGACCGTACCCAGATCGCCGCGTGCCTCGACCTCGAACCCGACAAGGTACGCCTGACGCTCGGCGGAGTCGGCGGCGCGTTCGGCGCTCGCGAGGACATCAGCCTGCAGGTGCACACCTGCCTGCTCGCGCTGCGCACGGGGCGGCCGGTGCGGATCGCGTACAGCCGCGAGGAGAGCTTCCTCGGCCACGTCCATCGCCACCCGGCGCACGATCTGGATGCGCCACCACGCCACGCGCGACGGGTGTGATCCAACGGATCGAGGCGCGGCATGGTGCTCGACGGCGGTGCCTACGCGTCGACGTCGTCGGCCGTGCTGATCAACGCCGTCACGCACACGCAGGGTCCGTACAAGTGCGCCAACGCGACGGTCGATGGGTACGCAGTGCGAACCAACAACCTGCCGTGCGGCGCGATGCGCGGCTTCGGCGTGGTCCAGGCGTGCTTCGCCCACGAGGGACAGATGGACAAGTTGGCCGCGGCGTGCGGCCTCGACCCGGTCGAGATCCGATTGCTCAACGCGATGGAGACCGGCGACACGCTGATCACCGGACAGGTGATCGAGAACGTCGCGCCGGTCGCCGAATGCATCCGGTTGACGGCTGAACTGCCGTTGCCCGACATGCCCGTCGGCGGTCACGACGGCGACCCGATGCACCTGCCCGGGCGGAGCCGGACTGACCGCCGACATCGTCTCACATTCGTCGCGGGATCGGCTGGGGAGTCGCCGATCAAGAACCTGATGTACTCCGAGAAGTTCGACGACTACTCGACGGCGCGCTGCACGCTCGCCGACGGCGTCGCCTCACTGAAGTTCGCGACGTCCGAAGTCGGGCCAGGGCTTCGTCGTCCTCGCGCCACAGATCGCTCGATCCGTCCTCGGTGTCGACGACGTGGTGGTCGAGCCGATCGACACCACGATCGGCTCGGCAGGCTCGACCTCGGCGTCGCGCCAGACATGGATGAGCGGCGGTGCGGTCGACGGCGCGTGCCGGCTGGTGCGCGAGCAACTGTTCGAGCACGTCGGCGCGACTGCACGACATCGACCCGGTGCGACTCGCCATCGATGGTCGCGACGTCGTCGACACGATGGGCACGCTGCGCATCTCGGTGTCCGCGGCGACCGCGGGGGTGGTGTTCGAGGAGACGTTCGAGCATCACCACCGTCCGACCGAGGACCTCGACGAGAACGGTCAGGGCAACTGCCACACGGCCTTCGCGTTCGTCGCCCATCGTGCGGTGGTCGACGTCGATCCCGAGCTCGGCCTGGTGAAGGTGGTGCAGATCGCGACGGCGCAAGACGTCGGCATCGCCCTCAACCCGATGAGCGTGATCGGTCAGATCGAAGGCGGCATCGCCCAGGGTCTCGGGCTGGCGGTGATGGAGGAGATCATCCTCACCGACGGCCTCGTCCGCAACGCCAGCTTCACCGACTACCTGTTGCCGACGATGCTCGACATGCCGCCCGTCGTCGCGAGCGATGATCGAGCAACCCGACCCGATGGCACCGATGGGTGCCAAGGGGGTCGGCGAGCCGCCGTGCATCTCGTCGACACCGGCGATCGTCGCGGCCATTCGCGATGCGATCGGCGAGATCTGCACCGCGTCCCGGTTCGTCCCTCGGACATCTGCATGGCGACCGACTAGGTTGGCCGACGTGGCGACTGAGCGTGAGATCATGACGTGGGAGATGTTCGGGGAAGCGTCGCGGGCGCTGTCTCAGACGGTGGCGGACGACTACGAGCCCGACATGATCCTGGCGATCGCCCGTGGTGGACTGCTGATCGGCGGGGCCATGGGCTACGCCCTCTCGGTGAAGAACGTCTACACGATGAACGTCGAGTTCTACACCGGTGTCGACGAGCGGTTGGAAGTGCCGCGGATCCTGCCGCCGGCACCCGACTTCGTCGACGTCAGCGACGCACGAATCCTGATCGCCGACGACGTCGCCGACACCGGCCACACGTTGCGCAGCGTGCAGCTGTTCTGCGAAGGCAAGGTCGCCGAAGTGCGCACCGCCGTGCTCTACGAGAAGAGCCACAGCGTCGTGCAGTGCGACTACGTGTGGAAGCGCACCGACAAGTGGATCAACTTCCCATGGAGCGACAAGCCCCCCGTCGCCAAAGCGCAGTGGTCCGTCAAAGACGCGTGAGCCGGCATCGACTTCGTCGTGCCGTCTCACCCCAGCAGGTTCACCTCTTCGAGGCTAGGCAGTTGCGGCGGCGAATCGACGGGCGATGTCGGGCCAGTTGACGACGTTCCAGATCGCCTCGACGTAGTCGGGCGTCGGTTCTGGTACTGCAGGTAGTAGGCGTGCTCCCACGCGTCGATCGCCAGCAGCGGGACGGCGCCGAGCGTCGTGTTCTCGTGGTGATCCTCGAGCTGCTCGATGATGAGACGCCGACCGACCGGCTCCCACGACAAGATGCCCCAACCGGAGCCCTGCACGAGGGTCGTTGCCTGGGTGAAGTGCGACTGGAACGCGTCGAAGGAGCCGAAGCTGGTCGTCGATCGCTGCGGCCAGACTCGCCGGTCGGCTTGTCGCCACCGTCGGGGGAGAGGTTCGCCCAGTACATCGAGTGCAGGACGTGCCCGCCGAGGTTGAAGGCAAGCGACTTCTCGAGGCCGACGAGTCGCGTCGAAGTTGCCTGCGGCACGCGCATCGGCCAGCTTCTCGAGTGCGGTGTTCGCGCCCTTGACGTAGGCGGCGTGGTGCTTGGCGTGGTGGATCTCGACGATCTGACCGCTGAGGTACGGCTCCAGCGCACCGGGGTCGTAGGCGAGGTCGGGAAGTATGTAGTCACTCATGCGTCCGACGGTACCCAATCGTGTCAAGGGCTAACCGTGTTGGCTGAGCACACGGAGCGCCGCGTTCCGGCCGCTCGCGCCCCAGATGCCTGCCCCTGGGAACGTCGCTGCACCGGTGAGGTACAGCCCTTTCACCGCGGTCTCGTAGCGGGTCAACTCCGGGTTCTTGTTGCGCAGTGCGGCCAGCGGACCTCCGGCGAAGCTGGTTGCGTGACCATGCGGAAGATGGAATTCGCGCTCGTATCGATCGGGTGTCATCGCTCGCCAATCGACGAGCGAATCCGTGAAGCCGGGTGCCAACACCGTCGCCACCTGATCCAGCCAGCGACGCGGCTCGCTGCTGTCGGTCCAACCTCCTGTGACTGAGTACGGGGTATAGAGCACCTCGAGGCTGAAGACGTGCCGGCCCTCGGGCGCGAGCGTTGCATCGAGCGCCGAGGGCGAGTTGACGAACATGCCCGGACGATCGAGTATCCGCCCAGTCGGCCATCATCGAGTAGCCGCGGTGGATTTCATCGAGTGACGGCGAGATCACCGTTGTCGCGCCCAGTGGCTGGCCGGCTGCCAGCGTCGGCGCGGTGTCGAGAATCGCGTCGACCTTCGATTCGTAACCGTCGTCGTGTGGAATGGCTCGCCATCGTTCGACCAACGAGGCCGCTTGCGGTGGTGGGTTCTTCAGCCAGGCAACGAACGTGTCGTGGGGGTTGCATGCCGACACCACGATCCGAGCCGTCACCTCGGTGCCGTCGGTGCAGACCATGCCGCGGATCGCGTCGCCTTCGCACGTGAGGTGGGCGACCTTGGTGTTCAGCATCAGCGTGCCACCGGCCGCCTCGAACGCCCGCCGCAACGACTCCGGCACCATGCCGCTGCCGCCGACCGGACGACCGACCCGACCGACGTGGCGGATCGCATAGGTCAGCGCACCGAGCCCCGTGCCCGGCAGCTCCGGCGAGATGCCCCACACCATCGGACCCGCCACCATCGCCGGTCCGCGCAGGGCTTCCGAGGCGAAGTAGTTGCGCATCACATCTGCCGCGCTCCGTCGGCTCCACCTCAGCAACGTCGCCGCTCCGCGACCGCGGCGGGCGATCACCTTGCGACCGATGGTCGCTATCGACGGTGGATCGTTGGCATTGTCGAACACCATCTGCACCGCGGGCATCGCCGCTTTCAAGTATCGGCGATAGCCGTCGATCTCGGCCGGGTACGTGCGCGCGAGCGAGTCGATGGTCTGCTCGACGTCGTGGTAGATCGTCCACGGCGGCCCACCGTCCCACGCCATGTTGCGCTGCGCGGGATCGATGTCGATGTACTCCAGACCGTGATCGGCGAGTGCGAGTTCGTCCATGATCGGCGTCGTCCGAAACGTGATGTGATCGCAGTTGCAGATGTTGACCGTGCCGCCGGCGAACACCTCGCTCGACGCAGTCCCACCGACCGACGACCGAGCCTCGACCAGCAGCGTGCGCAATCCCGCTTTCGCCAGGTAGGCCGCGCACACCAGACCGTTGTGACCGGCGCCGATCACCATGGCGTCGTAGTCCCGGTCGGGCGTGGTCATCTCGTCATTCTGGCCCACTGATCGCTGCGGGTAACGTTCCTTCGTGACATCGAGCGAGCGCTACTTCCCCAACCTCACCGGCCCGCAGGTGGGCGAGCGGCTGACCGAGCGCAGCATCATCGTCCAGCCGCTCGGTGCGATCGAGCAGCATGGCCCGCACCTGCCCCTGAGTACCGATTCCGTGGTTGCCTCGGCCGTCGCCGAAGCAGCCGTCTCGGAGGTCGGCGACGAGCTCGATGTGTGGCTGCTGCCGACACTGCAGTTCACCAAGTCCAACGAGCACGCATGGTCGCCCGGCACCGTATGGCTCTCGGCAACGACGCTCCTCGCCGTGCTCGACGACATCGGGCGTTGCGTTGCCACCACTGCCGCGAAGCGCCTCGTCTTCCTCAACGGTCACGGCGGCAACAGCTCGTTGCTCAGTGTCGCGAACCGCGAGATCCGGCTCAAGCACGGGCTGATGACGTTCCTCGCCCACCCGGGTATGCCGGTGGATCAAGGCGGCACGTCGCCGGCCAGCGAGCTCGGAATGGGGGTCCATGGAGGCACCGACGAGACCTCGATCATGCTGCACCTCGCACCCGATCTCTGCGACATGAGCAAGGCGACGCGGCGCGTTCCCGACAAGCTCGCAGACAACACGTACGTCCGCTTCGGTGGCCGCGTCAGCTTCGGATGGCTCTCCAACGACTTCCACCCCGAAGGTGTCATCGGCGACCCGACCGCGGCGACCGCCGAGCGCGGCAAGGAGTTGTTCGAGGGCTCGGTGCACTCGTTCTGCGACGCGCTGCGCGAGATCGCCACGTTCGACTTCGGCAGGTGACCGTGACACCACCAGCTCCGTCGTGGCACGACGTGCGAGTCGATGGTGATCGGCTGTGGCAACGCCTCGAAGCGCTCGGCGAGATCGGCGCGGTGCACGGGCCCAACGGCGAGCGTGGTTCCGCCAGGCTCGCGCTCACGGATCTCGACCGCGACGGTCGCGACCTCGTCGTGTCGTGGATGGTCGACCTCGGCATGCACGTCGAGATCGATGCGATCGGCAACGTCGTCGCGACTCGCGCCGGCGATGATCCCACTGCCGCGGCGGTGATGGTCGGCTCGCACATCGACACGGTGCGGACCGGCGGACGCTTCGACGGCAACCTCGGTGTGCTGGCCGGGCTCGAGATCGTCGAGACGCTGGCCCAGCACGACATCACCACACGGCGACCCATTCAGGTTGCCTTCTTCACCGACGAAGAGGGCGCCCGCTTCGCGCCCGACATGCTCGGCAGCCTCGTGTACGTCGGTGGGCTCGCGGTCGAAGCGGCGCTCGACGTGCTCGCAGCCGACGACGGCGCCAGGCTGGGTGACGAGCTGTCGCGCATCGGCTACGCGGGCCCGACTCCCGTGCCCGCGGCCGGGTTCCCGCACGCCTACGCCGAGCTGCACATCGAGCAGGGACCGATCCTGGAGGACGAGGGCGTGACGATCGGCGTGGTCACGGGCGTGCAAGGCATCTCGTGGACCGAGGTGACGGTCACCGGTCAGTCGGCGCATGCCGGCACGACGCCGATGCAACTCCGCCACGACGCAATGGCAGTCGCGGCGCGCACCATCCACGAAGTCCGTTTGATCGCCGGATACGTCGGAGCACCGCAGGTCGCCACGGTGGGGATGCTCGACGTCACGCCGAACCTCGTCAACGTGGTGCCGTCGAAGGTCGTGTTCACCATCGACCTCCGCAACACGGACGAGGCACGACTGAAGGACGTCGAGGCGCAGGTCTTTGCGGCGTGCCACGCGTTCGCCAACGACGAGGGATGCGACATCTCGATGCGCACCTTGGCTCGTTTCGAACCGGTCGAGTTCGATGCAGACATGATCGATCTCGTCGAGGCCACTGCGCAGCGACTCGGCCACACCACCAAGCGGATGCCGTCGGGTGCCGGCCACGACGCGCAGATGCTGGCACGGGTGTGCCCGACGTCGATGGTGTTCGTGCCGAGCGTCGACGGCTTGTCGCACAACATCGCCGAGTACACCGAGCCGGCCGACATCGAGTCCGGCGCGAACGTGTTGTTGCACGTCGTGCTGGCCCGCGCAGCCGACTGATCCGCAGCGCCATCAGCCCCTGGCGTGACGAATGACTGTGGTACCCGAGCGGAGAGCTTTTGGTATCTCGGCCACCTCGTCGACGACAGTCAAGAGACGGTCGATGTCTGCATCGCTCGATTCGGACGCCACCTCTACCTCGTAGACGACCCCGGTTGACGCCCACGTCAGGGTGTCGAAGCTGCCAAATGCGCAGACACGCACCCCATCGATGGCGAGCCCAAGTCGGTCCGATTCTCGATAGACGTCATTGAGGACGCAACCTGCCGCAGCCAAGTGGTAGAGGTGAGCACCTGTGAACTCGGTCTGAACGATGACTCCGCCCGAGGTCCATCGATGCGACATCCTCACGCCGTCCGCCAGGCTGAGACTCCCAGAGGACACCACCACCTCGAACTCTCTGCCGGCGCTCATCACCACCGTTGGCAACGCCTGCAGCAGCCAACTCACCGTCAATCGGGCGTCGGTGAGCGCGGCATCAACGCTCTCGAAGTGTCTTGCCGCAAATCCGGAGATGGGTGTCCAGCTCCCTCCGTCTTCAGGGTCCGCTCGGAATTGCTCGTAACCGAAGCCCCCCGCGGGGCGTTCGAAGAAGTCGACACAATAACTGCGGTCAGGCGACTCGATGCTTCTGACCACGATCCATCCGCGGCGATTCACGTGACCAGACATCGCTCAGACGGTAGCGAACGTGGAGACGCGCCGCTCACGCAACAGCACGCCGAGTGCCCGGTCCGGCGCGTCGGCGCGAGGACAACGGCGCGCGCTGCTCAACGAGCGCCGAGCGGCAGTTATGCGCCTCCCGCGTTGGCGATCCGTACTTCGCGGAATAGCTGTACGAGGACTCCGGCGGTAATTCTGTGAGGGTGATTGTGGAGCAGGAGTTGCACGTGGTCGCTCGACTTTTCCCGTCCGTGGTGTCGGGTGCCAAGCGATCGACAATTCGATGGCGCGAGGGCGATATCCGTCTGGGTCTGATGCGGTACGTCTGTCTCGACGACCCCGATCAGACCGCTGTTGTACGGGTTGTCCGGGTGACCAGCATGCCGCTCGCCGATGCTGCCGAATACCTCGGCACCGAGACTGAATGGCCTCCACAGGCGTTGCTCGATGGCATGCGCGAGCACTACCCCGACATCGAGCTGCACGACATCGTGCAAGTAATCGAACACCTGTCGCCGCAAGAGTCCAAGATGCAGTCGCCCGACATCGTTGACTAGCCAGCGGACGGAAACCGCAGCGCCGAATGCCCGAAGCGAGTCGGCTGTCCACCACCCGATCGGCAGTTCGGGCGCTGGGTCGTCCGGCGGCGGGTGATGTTATTGGTTGGCTGCGACGGTCGGGTAGTAGGTGCGGTGGACGGCCTCGATCCAGGCGTCGTCGCTGGTGGGCTCCGTCGCAGCGGTGGGGACCTGGGCCTTTCGCGCAACAAGATCGCGGGTGACGATGTCAACGATCTGTTCGGGCGTCAGTGCGTGGACGACGGTTTCGGTGAGCACTTGGGCCTTCCACAGGATCGAGATACGCACCCGCTCGTCGGGATAGCCACAAACGGTTCCGCCGGTGTCAGTGATGGTCCACTGGCCCACCGAGTCGTGGTGAATCTGCGCGGCGGATGTCAAGATCGGCGTCGATGCGTGGGGATCGCCGATCCAGCCGATCCGGTGGAACATCCGGTCGTTGTCTGCGACCAGAGCAACGTTGTCAAACGGTGGTTGGCAGCTATGCATGGCTCCAGCTAAACCTTCTGGCCAGTAGTCGTACGCGCCGCCTGGACCGTTGTAGAACCACGTGACCGCGCCGGCCTCTACGATCCGCCACTGCTCGAACAGGCCGGAGGTACCCATCGCTTGGAGGAGCCGCAGTGAGTAACGGTCGCGGTTTGCTCCGTGGAACGACGGGATGTCGACGTGGATAGCGCCGGGTCTCATCGGGGCGTTGATGTTGACGACGACGGTCGTCGGACGCACTCGGGCGCCGGCGAACAGCCGCGACGCGGCAGCAGCGAAGCGCGGATTGTTGAGGATTCGGTCTGCGCCGGGGACGTCCGTGCTGCCGTTGACGGCCCAGTTGGCCCGGAACCATGGCAGCACGTCGGCACCGGCTGCGCCGTCGGTATTCCCGAGGGTCGCTGAGGGCGGCAGATAGTGTGCGATCGACGGATACGGCCCGTTGTGCTCGACCAGTAGACGAACTGCGCTCGGGTCGTCGAACGCACCGTCGAGCTTGATCGGTGTTGCCAACGCCTCCATTCGCAACCCCCTCTTTCGCAATGCGAAACGATAACAAGCGCCGCCAGAATCGTGCCCGCGAGTCATTGACCCCTTGAGTAACGCCCTCGTGGCTCCCGAGCAGCGCAATCGGCGATGCCAGAGCTGGGGTCAACACTCAGCTTCAACGCGTAGCCCGTCGTTCGCAACAGGTCAGCACGGATACGCCGCTAGTCGCCCAGGGGTGCGCCGATCGCGGCGAGAAGGCACTCGCCGACGTGGTCGAGCCTTCCGAAATCAGCGTGCGCCGACATCAAGGCGACACCCGCGTTCTGTTGCGGATTTACGCCAACCCATGAACGGAACCCTCCGGTACCGCCACTGTGGTGCATGACGACGTTCTGGTTCGAGCGGCTGAGCATCCAAGCAATACCGATCCCATCGTCGACAGTCCCGATCCGTAGTTCTCGCATCTTGAGGACTGCGGGACTCAGCGATGAAACGGGTCTTGCCTGCTCGCGTAGAAACTTCAGTACATCCGGGACCGTCGACAGCAGACCACCGGCCGCAACCAGACCGGTCAGGCGCCACGGGGGACTGGAGCGATTTCCCCAACGAAAACCTTGGGCGACGCGCTCGAATCTGCTCTGCGCCAGGAACCGTGACAGTGTCGGAAAGGCTGAGTGGATCGCATACTCGTCTCGTGACAAGGTCGTCGTAGCTGACTGCACCAGCGGCTCGAACCAGCACGATTCCAAGAATGGCGAATCCAAGATTTGAATACGACGGCGACCCGGTGCCGGGCAAGCGTTTCAGCTGTGCCCGCGCTGCGGCAGCCAGCACCTGCCGATCGTCGATCGTCGAGAACGGATCCGAGCGCAGGTACGCGAGACTGGAGAGCGGCGAACCCGGAAGGCCGGACGTATGCGTTGCGAGGTGTCCGAGCGTGATCCGTGTTCCGCCAAATGTTGGAAGCTCCTCCGTGTGGTCGAGGAACGAACTCGCCGGCGCATCGATGTCGAGTTCTGCGTTCACCACCATGTCAGCCAGGACCAGTCCCGTAAACAGTTTGGTCAGGCTTCCAATCTCATACATCGAGCGACTGTCGGCCGGAACCGACCGGCGTGCAAACCCACACGATGCGGTCGCCTCGGCTGAACCCGCGAAAGCGCCGACGGTGGCAGCGCTCGTCCATCGCCGACGTACCAGGCTGTGCGCGGCGTCCGCAACCAGATCTTCAAACTCCACGCGACGTCAGGCCCAATCAGTACGCATCCCACGATCGGATCATCGTGAACCTCGAAGCGCACAGATTGCCCGATCGCGAGACGGCTGTCCAGCACACCGATCGGCAGTGATGCACCTGACGGCTTTGCTTGACGCAGGCGGCGATTTGGTCCTATGCGGACCATTTCGACGCCAACGTCAGGTGGTCGTTGATGCGTTTGACCGCTGGCGCCCCGTATGGGGGCCTGCGGGGTCAAACGCTGAAGAGAGGTAGTCAGGCGAGCAGGTCGACGAGTTCGGGGAGGCGGCCGAACATGTCAGGGAGGCCACGCACGCCGTTGCTGACGGACTCCTGCGATAGCGCGAGGTCGGGGCCGGTGCCGACCTCGACACCGGTGAGACAGCGCAGGATGTTCCACCTCGTGAACCCCAGCCAGCCACCGATCATGAACACGAACCAGCTGGGACCCGATGGCGGCAGCGTTCCGCCGCCTGCCGTGTAGCCGTCGAGGACCGCGCGGAAGATGGTGGGTTCGATGTGGTCGAAGTCAGGTCCCTTTGCGATGCTGAGCGCGGTCGAGCCGAGTTCACTGGCTAGGTCGAGTTTCCCCGACAGCTCCCAGTCGAGCAGGACCGGCCGACCGTCCCGGGCAAGCAGGTTCCATGGCTGGATGTCGCAGTGGGTCAGGACCACAGGGCCCGGCCGTTCGCATCTATCGACGAAGTCGGCGATCGCGAGCAGCGTCTCGACGTGCGAGGCGAGGTCGTCGGCCCACGGCTGTCCGGTCGCCCTCGCCCGGTCGGCGAGGTCTGGCCAGTCCCGCGGCGGCGGTTCCTCGATCGGCGCGTGAGACCACTCGACGTCCAGCGCGTGGATGCGAGCGAGGATTTCGCCGATCTCGAACGCGAACGCGGCCGGTGCGGGGGCCTCGGGCACCTTGTCCCCGTCGACCCACCGGTGGACCAGCGTGTCCCGGCTGGCCAAGATCGGCTCGGGCATCGGAATGCCCGCGGCGAACGCCGCCTCTTCGAACCTGAACACGTCGTCGACGCGATAGGTCCAGCGACGGTCGACGACATTGAGTTCCTTCACCGCGAACGATCCCTGGTCGGTGTCGAGCCGGTACAGCCGGTTGGCGTAGCCGCCGTGGATACGGGTCGTCGGTCCGGTCGGCGTGCCGAGATGCGACAGGTCGATGGACATGCAAACGACGGTACTGGCCTCGGAATGCGCCGACACAGATCTGCCGATCCGCAGGTTCGCTCAGCGGGCCGACGCCGCATCCGGACGCACGACTAGGCTCGCCCGAATGCTGCGTGGGGATCGGATTGTGCTTCGGGCTCGCGCCGAGTCCGATGTCGCCGTTCTCCATAGCGAACTGTACGACGACGTGGCGACCAGGTCGCGGGCAGACAGTCGTCCGTGGCAGCCGATGTCTGCCGGGTCAGTGGCCTCACCATATGCAGTGACCGAACCGAACAACGAGACAGCGTGTTTCTCAGTCGCCGAAATCGCTACTGACGAACTCGTAGGCGAAGCATTGCTCTGGGGCATCGACACGCATTCGCGTGCGGCAAACGTGGGGATCTCATTGCGGCCCTCGTTCCGCGGTCGAGGATTCGGCACCGAAGCAGTGCGCGTGCTGTGCCGATACGGGTTCACAACCCGTGGATTGCATCGGCTCCAACTCGACACACTCGCTGACAACGCGGCAATGCGCGCTGTCGCTGTGCGGGTCGGGTTTCGTGCCGAGGGCGTGCTGCGAGAGGCCGCCTGGGTGGACGGAAGATTCGTCGACTCGATGGTGTTCGGCCTTCTCGCAACCGAATCGGCCCAGCGAACCGACTGAGCTGCGGCGAAAAATACGAAGGACGCCGGCCGAAGCCGACGCCCTTCGAACTACTGCAGCCCGAGTGCAGTCGGGCGAACGTTACACGCCGATCGACGGGTCGATGAACTCGTTTGTCATGATGTCGGTGGCCGTCAGACCGTCCTTCGGCGGGGTGCCGAGGCTGGTGTAGACGGGAATCGCGATCTTGATCAGATCGTTGATTCGTGTCTCGTCGAAGTTGCCGACCGTGTCGTCAGGACCGTTGCCGACGAGGCCATCGGCCTTGATCGTCTTCACGGCGTAATCGGCGACGCCCTGGCTGTACACCCAACCGTTGTCGAACTGCGCAACGGCGTCGAGGATGATCTTGTTGGCCGCGGCCGGATCATTGAGGTAGTCGACGCTCGACTGCTGGATCATCGGAACCAGAGCCTTGAAGCAGTCGGCGTACTTGGTGATGTTCTCCGGCTTCGTCGCGATCGACTCGGCATAGTTGTTCCAACCGTTGTCGTTGACGTAGGAGTAGGCAACGGGCTTGCCCCAGTCCGGGACTTCGTTCTCGTAGATGTACGGCTCGGCGGAACCGAAGCCCTGCTGACCGGCCTTGCCCTGATCGGCGATGAACAGTGCCGGGGTGCCGTCGTACGAACCGTCGACCTTGTCCTTCGGGATGATGCCCTGCGTGGTGAAGTAGTCCATCCACGCCGCACTGCTGAAGTACCGCACGAGCATGCCGGACTTGCCGATGTCCTCGAACGTCTTCACGTCGGGGTACACGGTCGGATCCCACATGATCATCTGCGGGTTCTTCTCGAAGCCGGACTCGATCGCCACCGTCGGGAACTGGACGGAGTTCTGGATCGCCTCGTCGGTGTAGACGTAGCCCAACAGGATGTCGGGGTCGGTGTACATCTGTGCGGTCACCGTGCCGAAGCCGATTGCCGGACCACCCGAGCGAACCTCGAGCTTGACGCCCGTGTCGACGCCACCGCTCGCGGTCAGCGTGCCGGTGACCGACACCTTCGCCTTGTCGACGGTGTAGTCGGATCCGAGCAGGTTGTAGAGGAAGCCGTGCTCGGCCTCCGGGTTCCAGTCCGTCTGGATCACGACTGTTGCCGGGCAGACGCTGGCCAGCGAGCCGGCGGTTGCGCCACCCGCTGCCGTCGTGCCTGCAGCGTCGGTCGCCGCTGGTGCGTCCGTCGCCGCGGGTGCGTCGGTCGCAGCAGGTGCCGCGGTTGTGGCCGCGGCCGCCGTGCCCGGCGCTGCCGTGGCGTCGGATGATGTGTCGTCGCTTCCACATGCCGCCAGGGTCAAGACCCCGACGAGCGAAACGGCGAACAACGAACGTGTGGTACGTCGTCGCATCTGTTCTCCCTTTTGTTTTTGAGTGTTCACGCTGATGGTTGGTGCGCAGCCGACGAAACGTCAGCCGCTCTTGCGGGTGGGTTCGTACCAGCGTCCTACGACGAGGTTGCCGAGCCATCCGAAGAGTATGAAGACGGCGATGCCGAGCGCCGCCGCCAGAATGAGTGCCCCATACATCTGGGGGAATTGAGCACGCGACCGGTACGAGTCGAGCAGGATGCCGACCCCCTTGTCGCCACGCTTGAAGAAGATCTCGCCGACGATCGCGCCGATGACCGACAGGCCGGCAGCGATGCGGAAGCCGGCGAAGATCGTCGGCATCGCGTTGGGAAGTTGCAGCTTGCGCAGCCGAGTACCGCGCGACACGTGGTGAAGCGTGAACAGATCGTGCTGACCGCGCTCTGCCGACAGCAGGCCGAACAGCGTGTTGTTGACGATCGGGAACATCGCGATCAACACGCACACGAGGATGCGCGACGGGATGTCGAAGCCGAAGATCGAGCCGATGATCGGCACCAGGGCGAGGATCGGGATCGCCTGCATCGCTACGAGGTACGGCCAGATCGAGCGCTCCAGCCACACGGCCTGCGACATGATGATGGCCAACGACATCCCGAGCACGATCGCGATCGACAGCCCGATCAGCGCGACGCGAGCGGTCCAGTACAGCCCCGAGAGCAAGGCCTTGCGATTGATCGACTCGAAGAAGCTGACGCTGATGACCTTGTGCGGGGGAGTGATGAGGAAGCTCGGCTTGTTCCATATGTGCTCGAGCCCCCAGTACGACATGAAGTACCAGAGGCCGATGAACACCAGGAACCCGATGATCGGGGCGATGTAGTCGACCGCGTGGCGCTGTGGCTTCGGGTTGACCGGGGCATCGTCGACGATCCGGATCTCGTCGTGCTGGATGAGAGCGGGCGCGGTCACGTCGCTCATACGTGGGCCCCGCGCAATGCGTGCGACACCTGTCCACTGAGCTCAGCGAATTCCGGCTCGAATCGAAGCTCAGGCATGCGCGGATACGGAAACGGAACCTTGAAGTCCCCGACGATTCGGCCAGGGCGCGCCGACATCACCAACACGCGTGTCGACAGGAAGACGGCCTCGTAGATCGAGTGGGTGATGAACAGCCCGGCGAAACCCTTCCGTTGGAAGAGGCTGAGCAGTTCGTCGTTGAGCTTCTCTCGAGTGATCTCGTCGAGTGCACCGAACGGCTCGTCGAACAGGAACACCTTCGGATCCATCACCAGCGAACGTGCCAGCGAGCAACGCATCTTCATGCCGCCGGACAGTTGCTTCGGATACTTCGCCTCGAACCCTTCGAGCCCGACCAAGGCGATGTTCTCCGCCGCGCGACGTGCTCGCTCGTCCTTGTCGATGCCTTCGAGCTCGGCGAACAGTTCGACGTTGCGCTGCACCGTACGCCACTGCAGCAGCGTGGCGTCTTGGAACACGTAGCCGATGTGTCCGGGCTCGACGAACACGTTGCCGCTGGTGGCAGTCGTCAACCCGGAGGCAATCCGCAACAGCGTGCTCTTGCCACATCCGGAAGGCCCGACAACCGTCACCAGCTCACCGGCGCGCACGTCGAACGTGGTCTCGCGAAGTGCGTGGGTGCCGTCGGGGAACACCATCGACACGCCGTCAAAACTCAAGGCAGGAGCAGTCCCTACGTCGCCCATCATCCGGTCCACGGTAGCCGCGGCGGGCAGTGTCTGGGGCATCTCGGACGTGCTCAATGCATCACCATTCCACCGGTGACGTTCATCGCCTGACCGGTGCAATACGAGGCCTCGTCGGAGGCCAGGAAGACCGCCATGTTGGCGACGTCGGAAGCCTCGGCGAGACGGCCGAGCGGCGATTTCGACGACCATTCGCGAATCATCTCCGGTGTGCGCGTGGCGGCCCCCATCTCGGTCAGGACATAGCCGGGGCAGATGCAGTTCACCCTGATGCCCGAGGGCCCCAACTCCTTCGCGGCGACCTGTGTCAGTGAGATCACCGCGGCCTTCGATGCCGCGTAGTGGGCCTGATTGGGACCACCCACCTTGCCGCCCATGCTGGCCATGTTGATGATCGTGCCGCGGCCGTTGGCGATCATCGTCTTGGCAGCGACCTGGATGGTCACCAGCATCGCTCGAACGTTGACGGCGAACGTGTGGTCCCAATCCGCAGGGTCGATCTCCATGAGGGGAGCCATCTTGAGGATGCCCGCGTTGTTCACCAGGATCTCGATGCCATCCATGTCGACGATCGCCTGCTCGACGACTGCGACCGTGGCGTCGGCATCGGCCAGATCGACCCCGTAGACCTTGCCGCCGACGTCGGCTGCCGTCGTGGCGAGACGCTCGACGTCTACGTCTACCAGGGCAAGTTCGGCGCCCTCGCGCCTGAAGGAGGCTGCGATCTCAGCTCCGATTCCACGAGCTGCACCCGTGATCAGCGCTCGCCGGCCGGCCAGCCGGCCTTGATGGGTCCCCATTACGGGGGAGTGTAGGGCAGAGACCTCGACCGCTCAGTCGCGATCGTGTGAACGCTCTGTTTCCAAGTTCGGCTCGTGGCGGACCACCACTCGATCCGCCGGACCGAACGCAATCGCCTCCCGGCAGGAGCACGCGCGGATCGCGACCACGTCGTCACTTGGTGCAAGGCCCATCGCCATTCGCGCGGCACCCGTGACCATGTGCAAGGCGTCGTCGGGGAGCACGTGGGTCGTCATGATCATCAGCCCAGCCGTCTCCAGCGGATCACCCCGGCCGACCGGATTGAACGGGTCCTGCAGGTTGTCGGCGCCCGCCGCGACGTTCACGCCCGCGGCGCGCAACGCCTTCACGGCGGTGACCGCACGCGGCATGCACGACTGCGATTCGCGACCCTGCAGGAAGAGGTTGGTCTGGGGGAGCGCGATCACGCTGATGCCGGCTGCGGCAACCTTCTCGGCCACCTCCTGCTGACGTCGCTCGGACTGCAATGCGAGGCTGACGCAATGACTCGCGGCGACCCCGTAGGGGAAACCGGTGGCGACGACCCGCTCGGCCAGGTCCTCCAACGCCAGCATCGACGGGTTCAACGTCTCGTCGGTGTGCAGGTCGATGGGCAGCCCGGCGTCGGCTGCCAGCGTGAGCAAGTTGTCGTTGGCGGCGGCAGGGTCGGATTCGAGGTGCGGGCAGCCGCCGATGACGTCGATGCCGAGGTCGACCGCCTCGCGCACCAGCGCGCGCTGGTCGGCGCCCAGGTCCCCGATCGACGGCCACGCACACAATGCCACCACCTGGATCTCCACCAGATCGCGGAGCCGCTCGCGCACCTCGATCAGCGCCGCGACCGATGTCAAACGGGCGGCCAACGTCAGGTCGACGTGCGTGCGGATGGCGGTGCATCCGTTGGCGGCGAGCAACCGGGCGGCACGCTCGGCGCGCTCGATGGTGTCGTCGAGCGTGATCGTGTGCCGCGCAACGTCCATCGCCAAGATGGCACCCATCAGGTCGCCCGTCGGGTTCTCGACGCGCTCGGCGAGGAACGCCTTGTCGAGATGGGCGTGCGGTTCGGCGAACGCCGGCAGCAGGAGATAGCCGTCCGCGGCCAGCGAACGCGCGGTGGGCGAGAGCAGGCTCACACGAGGGGCGTGCCCGTGATCGGGCGACGCTCGATCGGCTCGCCGAGGCGGGGGAACACTTCTTCGGCGACGAGGTGCATCTGCTCGTTCATCTCTTCGCGGGTGAGGCCCGGGTAGTCGAGGAAGAAGCAGATGTGCTTCAGGTCCAGCAGGTCGCGCCAGTAGCCGATCGCGTCGACAGCGTCGTCGATCGATCCGACGATCTGGATCTTCTGCTCGTTGCTCTCCTCGACGGTCGGGCAGTGGTTGAACGCGACCTTGCTGCCGTCCGGATTGCGATAGCTGCTGAACCGGCCGTATGGCGACAGGAACTTGTTGAACTCGTCCTGCCCCGGACGACCCTTCACCAGCGCCGCCTCGCGTGTCTTGGCGACGTGCAGGTTGAGGACGAGGCACCGATCCTCACCCGGCCCGACTGGTGTGCCGCACGCCTCGCGGATCTCTGCGTAGCGATCCCACTTCTGCTTCTGGCTGTCGGCGTTCTGCAGCCAGTAGACGGCCTTGTGGCCGGCCTTCGGCACGTACTCGATGGTCTCGGGCGACGTGACCGGCTGGTAGATGTCGACATGCCTGAGTGGCTTGGGGATGAGCGTGAGATCGTTGACCATCGTGCCGCGATCGGGGACGTCGTCGGGTGGCAGCACGAGGTGCTTGCCGCGGTAGCTGAACTGCTCGTGGTACCAGGCCAGCTTGATGACCTCCATCGACTCTTCGAAGATCTCGCGGTTGATGCGGTCGTGCTCGGCCGACATCTCGTTGTCGCCGCTGGCGACGACTGTGCCCAGCGCCCACGCCTCGCGCGGCACCGTGCCGCGGCCGACGCCGAACTCCATGCGGCCGCCGGTGATGATGTCGGCGAGTGCGAAGTCCTCGGCGAGGCGCAACGGATGCCACTGCGGCACGACGTTGAACATCTGCCCGAGCCGCAGGCCCTCGGTCTGCATCGCCAGGTGCTGACCGAACTGGATGAGGTTGGGCAGCACCTCGTAGCCCTCGTACTGGAAGTGGTGCTCGGTGAGCCACATCGTGTCGAAGCCGAGTTGGTCGGCCGTCCTGGCCCAGTCGAGCAGGTTCTTGTAGCACTCGATGACGGCGTCGTTGCCGTACCGGCGTGCCGTCGGTGCGATCGACGGATCGCCCGCGTCGGGCATCGGTACGGTGCAGAAGAAGTTGGAATCGACGCGCATGGTCGAATCGTACTGCTCCGCGGGCCTCGCGCTCAGATGCCGGCAGCGGTGCCGATCATCGTGCGCGGGTCGGCGGCGCCGGCTCGGAAGCCGTCGTGATCGACGACGATGGCGTGTGCGTGCCCGAAGCCGCTGTCGTACGGAGGGCGGGCCGCGACCTTGTGCCCGCGTCGGGCGAGCTCGGCCAGCCACTCCTCGGGCGCATGGCCTTCGACGGTCACCGTCGGAGCCTCGCCGCTGGTCCACGTGTCGAACCCGGTCGACGGGCCCGTGCAGCGCCCAGCGCGGTGCATACACCGCGGCCGCGGGCGACTGGCCGTAGTGGAACAGCCGCGCCGCAAGTTGCAGCAGGATCTGCGGCTGGGCGTCGCCGCCCATGGTGCCGAACACAGAGCGCAGCTCGCCGTCGGCCGTGGCCATCGCCGGGCACAGCGTGTGCGGCGGCCGATGCCCGGCGACGAACTCGGCGGGGTGACCTTCTCGGAGGTTGAAGCCGAGGCCGCGGTTGTGCAGGTTGATGCCAGTGCTCGGCTCGACGAGACCGGAGCCGAAGCCGGCCGCGTTCGACTGGATCAGCGACACGCCCATGCCCTTGCCGTCCATCGTGCACAGGTAGGTCGTGTCGCCATCGCGTGCCGGGCGCCCACCGGTTCGAGGCGCGATCGCGATCGATCATGTCGATCCGCTCGGCGATCGACTTCAGCAATGCGTCGCCGTCGGCAGTGTCGCTGAGGACATCGGGTCGATCGAAGCCGGCCGCGGTCGCCGCCTCGATCAGGAGGTGGGCGAAACGAACGTCGTTGGGGTCGGCCGGCAGGTCGAGGCGGCTGGCGAGCTCTGCCGCACCCAGCGATGAGGTAGCCCTGCGAGTTCGGCGGGAGGGTCCAGAGGTCGACTCCGAACGCATGGACCATCAGCGGCGTCACCCACTCCGACAGCGGGTTGGCGAGGTCGTCGTCGTTGTAGAAGCCCGCACCCATCGCCTTCAGCCCGTTGCCGAACTCTCCCTGGTAGAACGCGGCACGTCCACCCGTTGCGACATCGGTCGAGGGCACGGGCTGCACCCGGGCGGGTCACGCGGACGCCGGGACGGGTGAGCTGGCTGAGCAGTGCGTGCGAGGTTCTCGGATGCGCCCTCGTCGGCACGGGCTGCAGCGCCGACCAGCAGCGGACTGGCGGGGAAGCCGTTGTTCGCCAGATCGATCGGCCGGCTGCAGCAGGTCGGCCAAGCGGCAGGCGTGCCGAAGCGCTCGTGCAGGGCGATCCAGCCGTCGACGCAACCGGGCACGGTGACCGCTGCGGATGTCGTGCCGGAACGGCATCTCGACGTGTCCTTCGGCGCGCAGTGCCGCTGCGTCGGCGCCGGAGCCGGCACGGCCGGTCGAGTTCAGCGCGAAGACCTCGCCGTCGCGATGGACGAGCGCGAACAGGTCGCCGCCCATGCCGCACAGATGTGGCGCGGTCACGGCGATGGCTGCGTTCGTGGCGATGGCTGCGTCGACGGCGTTGCCGCCCAGCACCAGGGCGCGGAGGCCGGCCTGTGTTGCAAGTTGATCGGCACTGGCGACGAGGCCCTGCGAGGAACGGACCGAGTGGAAACGAGGCGAGGCCATGACCGGAACATACGCTCTCGCGGTGCAGCGGAATGTGATCGGGCGGGTGATGGCGACCGTCGGCGCAGCGGTGGCACTCCTCGGTACCTTCCTGCCGTGGCTGCGGTCCGGTGCCCGGCGCCGCAACAGCTACGACATCTTCTCGTTGGTGGAGCGGCTCGGGATCTCGGAGTCCAGCATCGTCGGCTGGGGTCTTCGGGTGTGGCCCCTTGCTCCGCTCCTGCTCGTCACCGCCGCGACGCTGCAGTGGTTCCCGCGGAAGTGGATTACCGGACTCGCCGCGGCCATCGCTGTCGCCTACGTGGGAGGAGTCGCGATCGCAGTGATGACTGCATCGACCACGTCACTGGTAGCGGTCGAATACGGCCCCACCGTGACCCTTGCCGGAGCAGTCACCCTCGCGATCGGAGCCCTCCTGAATCGTCCGTGACGAAACTCCGCGGGCCGCGACAGATGCGTTTGACCCTTGGGGCCCCGCTACGGGGCCTGCGCCACCTAACGCTGAGCGTGGTGATGCCGCCGGTGAAGATGCGGCCGCTAGGTGTGCCATTGGCCTCGGGATTCGAGGACCTCGCGGAGGATGAGGGGGCGGTCGGTCATCAGGCCGTCGACACCGAGGTCGAGGAGGCGGTCCATCTCGGCGCGATCGTCGATCGTCCACACGTGGACCTGGAGGCCGAGGCGATGTGACCGCTCGACGAAGGCCCGGTTGACCACGGTGACCGGACCTTCCTTGACGGGCACCTGAGCGGCAAGCCCCGGCGGCTTGGGAAGGAGCCCGAAGCGCAGCATGGCCAGTTCGAGCGGACCGAGGGCGGTGCAGAGCTCGCTGCCCAATGCCGCCCGCAGCGCGCCTCATCCGGAGGTCGCTGAAGGACGGCGACGCACACCCGAGGCAGCGACTTGGTGCGGCGCAGCGCGGCGACCAATGCGTCGACGGCAGCATTCGATTTGCAGTCGATGTTCACCCGCGCCTCGGGCCACGCGCCGAGGAGATCTTCGAGCAGCGGAATCGGGGCCTTGCCGTCGACAAGGGCCTTCGAGACCTCCGACCACGGCAGCTCGCTGATCTTTCCCGGACGGCCGCGTCGTCCGCAGCAGATCGTTGTCGTGGAACGCCACCAGCACGCCGTCGGAGGTCACCTGTACGTCGGTCTCGAGATAGCGATAGCCGAGGTCGACCGCATATTCGAACGCCTGCATGGTGTTCTCCGGCGCATCGCTGGCGCCGCCTCGATGGGCGAACGCGAGCGGTCCGTCCCAGTCGAGGAACGGATGACGAGGGCTGCTCATACGGCAAGTATCGTCGGTCGACATGGCTGACACGATCACAGTTCGCTCGCCCTTCGACGACTCGGTCATCGGCGAGATTCCGGCCCAGACCGAAGACGACGTCGCCGAGGCGGTCGCGATCGCCAAGGCGGCCTTGAAGACGCCGCTGCCACTGTGGAAGCGCGCCGCGATCCTCGACAAGGCAGCGCAACTGCTCACCGAGCGCCGCGACGAGTTCGCCGACGATCATCGCCAAGGAGGCGGCCAAGCCGATCAAGACCGCTCGCGCCGAAGCCGAGCGCGCCGTCGGCACGTTCCAGTTCGCCGCGGCCGAGGCGCGCAAGCTGTCGGGGGAGATGGTGCCGCTCGACGCGCTCGCCGCCGGCGAGGGCAAGCTCGGCTTCACGCTGCGCGTGCCGATCGGTGTCGTCGGCGCGATCGCGCCGTTCAACTTCCCGCTCAACCTCGTGGCCCACAAGCTCGCACCGGCGATCGCCGCCGGTTGCCCGGTCGTGCTGAAGCCGGCCAGCCAGACACCGTTCAGCTCGATCGCGCTGGCGAAGATGTTGATCGGACGAGTGCGGCCTGCCGCCCGAGTACCTGCACGTCGTCACCGGCGGCGGTGGCACGGTCGGCAACGCGATCGTCGATCATCCCGACATCGCCCTCATCACCTTCACCGGTTCGCCGGACGTCGGCTGGGGCATCCGTGCCCGGGCGCCGCGCAAGCGCGTCGGGCTGGAGCTCGGCAACAACGCACCGGTCATCATCGAGCCCGACGGCGACTGGAAGACCGCCGCCGCCAAGATCAAGGTCGCCGGCTTCAGCCACGCCGGTCAGAGCTGCATCTCGACGCAGCGCATCTTCGTGCACCGTCGATCGCCGACGACTTCACCGCGGCGTTGGTCGATCACGTCAACTCGCTCGTGGTCGGCGATCCGCTCGACGAGGCGACCGACGTGTCGGCGCTGATCTCCACAGCGAGACGCGACCGCGTCGTGTCGTGGGTCGACCGAAGCCGAGGCTGGCGGCGCGAAGGTGCTGACGGGTGGCGCCGTCGACGACGACGGCGTGCTGCGCCCGACGGTCATCGCCAACGCCAAGCCCGACATGAAGGTGTGTTCGAAGGAGGTGTTCGGTCCGGTCGTGGCCATTGCCGACGTACGACGATCGCTCGACGACGCATTCGAACTGGCCAACGACTCGTCGTTCGGGTTGCAGGCGGCCATCTTCACCGCCGACATCAGCAAGGCGTCTGCGCGCCGATTCACACGCTCGACTACGGCGGCGTACTGGTCAACGAGGTACCCACGTGGCGAGCCGATCAGCAGCCGTACGGCGGCCTGCGCGACAGCGGCAACACCCGCGAGGGACCGGCCTACTCGGTGAAGGAGATGACCGAGATCCGCATGGTCGTGCTGGGCGCATGATGCGTTGGGGAGTCTTCGGCGGATCCAGCCGCATCTACAAGAGTTCGCTGAAGCCGGCGTTCGATCAGCTCGGTCACGTCGTGGTCGATGCACCGAGCAGGAACGGCGACGACTTCGCGCCGTACGACGAGATGCTGGCGCGCGACGACATCGATGCCGTGTACAACCCGTTGCCGAACCACCTCCACGCCGATCTGGAGCCACCGTGCGCTCGACGCCGGCAAGCACGTGCTGTGCGAGAAGCCGCTCACGCTGACGCCGTCGGAGAGCGAGGAGCTGTTCGACCACGCCAAGTCGGCAGGGCTCACCATCCTCGAGGCCTACATGTGGCCGCACCACCCGCGGGCACGTGCGATGCTGGAGATCGCCGCGGATGGCTCGCTCGGCACGTTGCAGTTCGGCCGACGCGGGTCGTTCAGCTACCCGATGGACATGAGCGCCGGCGATCACCGCATCGACGACGCGTGGCGCCGGCGCGTTGTTCGACATCGGCATCTACTCATCGCGCCATTCATGCTGATCGCCGACCGCGACCCGGTCGGGTTGGCTGCCGCCGCGGCGCGCAACGAGTTGGATGTCGACATCGTCGATGTCGCGGTTGGATCGATTGGGGCCAGGGCTTCAGCTGCTCGTTCGACGTCTCGTTCGACGGGCCGGTGCGCAAGCAGATGGCGTTGTCGGGGAGCGACGGTCTCGTCAACGTGCCCGGTCTGCACGTGCCGGGGCCGGAGGAGCCGAGCACTCTGGAGATCGAGCGCCGAGACGGTTCGATCGACATCATCGAATGCGCCGGTGCGAACGTGTACGCAGAGATGGTGGCGCACTTCGAGGCGGTCGTCGCCGGCGACGCCGAGCCGATCTTCGGACGCGACGAGAGTCTGCGCTTGGCAGAGATCTTCGACGAGTTGCACCGATTGACGCTGCCGTAGTTCCGGCGCATCGCCACCTCAGATCGAGCGGCCGGCCGCTTTCCAGTACTCGTCCTTCAGGAGTCGCTTGTACAACTTGCCTGTCGGATGACGCGGCAGCTCCTCGCGGAAGTCGATCGACCGCGGGCACTTCACGTCGGCGAGTTGCGACCGGCAGTACGCGATCAGCTCGCGCGACAGCGCCGCGGCCTCGTCGGGCGTCGCCGGCATCGCGATCGGCTGCACGACTGCCTTCGACCTCTTCGCCGAACTCGTCGTTGGGCACACCGAACACGGCGACATCGATCACCTTCGGTGCAGTGACCAACACGTTCTCGACCTCTTGAGGGTACAGATTCACGCCACCAGCTGATGATCATGAAGCTCCTTGCGATCGGTGAGGTACAAGAAGTTGTCGTCGTCGAGATAGCCGACGTCGCCGAGCGTGCTCCAACCCTTTGCGTGGCGCGACGAGGATGGTCTTCTCGGCGTCGTTGTGGTACTCGAACGTTGCCCCACCTTCGAAGTAGACGGTGCCCGATTCGCCACGTGGCAACTCGTTGCCGTCGTCGTCGCAGATGTGCACAACGCAGTTGATCGGTGTGCCGACGGTGCCCTCGTGGGCGAGCCACATCTCGCTGTTGCAGTAGACGAAGCCGTTGCCCTCGGTGCCGGCGTAGTACTCGTGCAGCATCGGCCCGAACCATTCGATCATCTGCTTCTTGACCGGAACCGGGCACGGCGCCGCGGCATGGATGACGACACGCATCGACGACACGTCGTACTTGCGTGGCACCTCGGCATCCGAGCTTCAGCAGGCGCACGAACATCGTCGGCACGACCTGGCTGACGGTGACTCGGTACCGTTCGATCAGCTGCCAGGTACTGCTCGGCGTCGAAGTGCTCCATCGCCACGACCGTGCCGCCGATCACCTGCGTCGCCATCGAGAACCGCAACGGAGCGGCATGGTAGAAGGGCGCCGGCGAGAGGTAGATGCTGTCGTTGTTGCCACCGAACAGGATCTGCAGGAGCGGCGCAACGCCTCCGGTGCGGTCTCCAACGGCAGGGCCACGAACGGCCGAGTCACGCCCTTCGGGCGACCCGTCGTGCCGCGACGAGTAGAGCATGTCGGTGCCGGCGATGCGATCCTCGTCGAGCGGCTCGGGCGACTGCGCCGCCACCGCTTGCTCGTACGACTCGTACCCGTCGATCGTTGCCGTCGAGCATCAGCCGCACGACGACCTCCGGAGTGTCCGGCAACGATCTCGGCAGCCTGGTCGGCCTTGTACTTCGACGTGATGAAGACCTTGGCTTCGCAGTCGTCGACGACGTACTGCAGTTCGCTGCTCGTCAGCCGGCTGGAGCACGCGGTGTAGACCGCGCCGGCGTAGTGACAGCCCCAGACGATCTCGAAGTATCGGTCGTGGTTCTCCATGCAGATCGCAACGTGGTCACCGGGCCGCACGCCGACAGCCCGCAGCAGTCGGCTCAACCGGTTGGCGGCGGCATCGAGCTCGGCGAAGGTCTGGGTGAAGCCGGAGCCGGCCATGATGAGCGCCGGCTTGTCGGGTTGCGTCTCGAGGAATGCACCGGGATACATGCCGGCGAACGTAGCCCGACGGTACCTTGCTCGTATGGACCCGGCAGCACGACGGTTTGCCGATCTCATCAACGGGCCGTCGGCCGACCGGCACCTGGATCTGGCATGTGCGCTGATCGCCGCTGCAATCGACCACACCGCCGACGTCGGATCGATCATCGTCGGGCTCGACAAGATCGCGGACACCTGCCCGGCGACGTTCGAGGGAATCGTCGACACGTTGTTCGCCTCCGGCCTGTTCGTCGGCGACAGCGACGACTATCACGACCCGCGCAACTCGTTGCTGCACGAAGTGTTGGGCCGGCGGGTGGGAATGCCGATCACGCTCAGCGTCGTGGCGATCGAGGTCGGCAAGCGCCTCGGCGTGCCGATCCGCGGCGTCGGCCTGCCCGGCCACTTCGTGATCCGCGACAAGGAGTCGGGCACGTTCGCCGATCCGTACGGCGGTGGAGTTCGCTACGACGAGGCAGGCATGATCACGTCGTGGCAGCAGCGAATGGGTAGGGGTGCAACGTTCAGGCCGTCGATGATGACGCCCACCGGCGCGGACGAGATCACTCTCCGAATCCTCAACAACCTGAAGCAGAGCCTCGTCACCAGAGACGAGCCGGTGCTGCTCGCGCGATTGGCCCCGCTGCGCGAAGCCTTCCCCGAGCTCGCGGATGAACGCGACGAGCATCGTCGCTGGCTGCGACACTTCAACTGATGATCGACCCGACCATCAAGCGCAGCCTCGGGCAGATGATGAAGGGCGTGCAGGTGGTCGGCGCGCACCACGACGGCATCACCCGCGCCTACTGCAGCCACTGGGTCTGCCAGGTGAGCTTCGAGGAGCCGATCGTCATGGCGAGCGTGTCGCCCAAGCACGACACACACCGGTTGATGGTGGAGAGTCGTGAGTACGCCGTCAGCATCCTTGCCGGCGATCAGGTCGATGTCGGGCAATACTTCTCGTATCCCGGTCGCCGATTCCGCTACATCGTCGATGAGTACCTCGAGACGATCCCGGGCAGTCAGTTGCCTGTCGTTCGCAACTGCATCGCCTGGCTGCGATGCGAGGTGTTCGAGGTCAAGCCGATGGCCGACCACGATCTTTTCTTCGCCCGGGTCGTGGCGGTCGGCGCCGGGCGATTGAAGGAGCCGCCGCTGCTCTACAGCAGCAGGCTGGGTTGGCGGATCACCGGCGACAGGGCTCGCGAGCCGGGACGCAGCATCCGCGACGAACTGCTCGAACGCCTCGCTGCAGCCGGGTTCGACACGCCGGATGAAGGAGACGACGAGGAGTGATCGAGCGCTCTCATCGAGCAATCCGGCGACTCGGCTCTGCGATAGTTGTAGCGCGCCAGTATTGTGTTCGGCCATGACCGCCACAGAGACGCAAGCGCAAGCGGACGAAGCCAGTGTCGACGATCTCGTCGACGAGCTGCTGACCGAATGCGACCCGAAGACACACGATGCAGTGACGTTCCTCGGTGCACAGTTCGACAAGGGACTGGCGTGGGTGCACTTCCCTGTGGGGAACGGTGGGCTCGGCCTCAACCCGAAGCTGCAGAAGGTCATCAGCGAGAAGGTGTTCGCCGCCGGCGGACCCAATCCGTACTATCGCAATCCCATCGGCTACGGGATGTGTGGCCCGACGGTTGCCGTGTGGGGCAGCGAGGAGCAGAAGCAGCGTTACCTCCGCCCGCTGTTCACCGGTGAGGAGATCTGGTGCCAGCTGTTCAGCGAGCCCGGCGCTGGTTCCGACTTCGCCGGCCTTGCGTCGAAGGGCGTGCGCGACGGCGACGAGTGGAACGTGAACGGCCAGAAGGTGTGGACCACGCTGGCGCACCTGTCGCGCTTCGGCCTGCTCGTCGTGCGCACCGATCCCGAGGCCGTGAAGCATGCCGGCCTCACCGCGTTCGTCGTCGACATGAACGCGCCCGGTGTCGAGGTGCGACCGCTTCGACAGATGACCGGCGAAGCAGAGTTCAACGAGGTCTATTTCACTGACGTGAAGATCCCGAACTCGGAGATCCTCGGCAACCCCGGCGACGGTTGGCGCGTCTCGTTGACCACGTTGATGAACGAGCGCGTGTCGATCGGCGGGACGATGCCGGCGAAGGGTTCGGGAACGATCCAGGCGTTGACCGCGACGTGGGCCGACCTTCCCGAGGACCGCAAGGATCCGGCGACACGCGACGAGTTGATGAAGCTGTGGTCGCGTGCCGAGGTGCTGCGACTCACCAACATCCGTGCCAACCAGAACCGCAAGATGGGCGATCCCGGCCCGGAAGGCTCGATCGGCAAGATGGCCGGCGCCGACCTCAACAAGGACATCTACGCGATGGTCGATCGACCTGATGGGTGCCGAGGGCATGCTCTACGGCAGCTACGAGATGGTGCGTCCCGAGCATGCGATGGCGTTCGAGTACATGCAGAAGGCGTTCCTGCGCAGCCGGGCCAACTCGATCGAAGGTGGCACCACCGAGGTGATGAAGAACATCCTCGGCGAGCGCGTTCTCGGCCTGCCCGGCGACGTCCGGGTCGACCGCGAAGTCCCCTGGAGCCAAGTCCCCCGCAACTAGGCAGTGGGGGACAGGACTCGGACCGGGGAGCCGGCGTTGAAGGCGACGATGTCTTCGACGACGTGGCGGTAGAAGCTGCGGTAGTTGTCGGTCGTCACGTACCCGATGTGCGGCAGCAGCAGGGTGTTGGGCAACGACCGCAGCGGATGGTCGACGGGCAGCGGCTCGACGTCGTAGACGTCGAGCCCGGCTCCGGCGATCCGCCCGGCACGCAGCACATCGACCAGCGCAGCCTCGTCGACGATCGGGCCACGCGATGTGTTGATCAGGTACGCGGACGGCTTCATCAGCGCCAGGTCGGCGGCGCCGATCAGCCCACGGCTCGCGTCGGACAACGGCATGTGGATGGTGATCACATCGGCCGTCGAGAACAGCTCGCGCTTGTCGACCGCGCGGACGCCGTGCGGATCGGCTCGTTCCTGGGTGAGGTTCGGCGACCACGCGATCACCGTCATCCCGAACGCCTGCGCCAGGTCGGCGACGGGCACGCCGAGACGGCCGAGACCGACCACACCGAGCGTCGACCCGGACAGACCAGGCCCGATCGTGTGCTGCCATCCACCGGCGCGGACCGCGGCGTCCTCCTGGGCGAAGTTGCGTGTCAGCGCGATCATCATCCCGATCGTCAGCTCGGGCATCGACGTTGCCGGAGCCGCCGGTACCGCACACCGTGATCCCGTGGCGCGCCGCGGCGTCGAGGTCGATCGAGGCGTTGGCCATGCCGGTCGTGACGAGCAGACGCAGGGCCGGCAGCGCGGCGAGCACGTCGGCCGGTGAACGGCGTGCGCTCGCGCATCGCCACGACGATCTCGCTGCTGCGCCAGCCGGCGCACGAGCGTCGGCCTCGTCGGCGATGTGTTCGGTGATCACCTCGACTGTGTGCGTCGCCTGCACCGGCGACCAGTCGGCGCTCGAGAGCGCCACCGCCTGGTAGTCGTCCAACACCGTCACCGTCGACATCTGCGGCCCCTCATCGGGCCATCATCGCGCTAGCGGGAACTGAGCACACAGAACTCGTTGTCGTCGGGATCGGCCATGACCACCCACGTGACATCTCCCTCACCGATGTCGATCTGCCTCGCTCCGAGAGCCGTGATTCGCTCGACCTCCGACTGCTGATCCACGTCGGCCGGCGGCGCGACGTCGAGATGGATCCTGTTCTTGCCCGTCTTCGGAATCAGCGGCGGACCGCTCCATGTGATGAGCGGTCCGGTGAGGTCCGGAGCGCGGGATCGCAGTCTCTTCATCCTGATCCCAGACCAACGGCCATCCGAGCACTTTGCTCCAGAAGTACCCGGTCGCTCGCAGTCCGTCGCTGTTGATAGCGCCCAATCGGCCCGTCCCCGCGAGGAACTTGTTGCCCGGATCGATGATGCAGAGCTCGTTGCCTTCGGGATCGGCAAGCACCACGTGCGTGTCGTTGGGGTCCTGGCCGATGTCGATGTGGCGACCGCCAAGCGCGAGCAACTTCTCGACCAACTCGTTCTGGTCGTCGATGGACGTGCTCGTGAGGTCGAGATGGACGCGGTTCTTGCCCACCTTCGGTTCGGGGACCGGCAGGAACAGCAGCCGGAACGGGGTGCCGTCCGTCGGCTGCACACCGATCTCATCGGCGGTCTCGTCTTCGATCTCCCATTGCAGAGCGGTGGCCCAGAAGCGGGCGAGTCGAGGTACGTCGTTCGCATCGATGCAGAGGTTGACCAGTCGGGAAGTCATGGCGCCGACGCTACGCAGTTCGTAGAGCGGCAAGCACGTCGCTGGCCGCGAACTCGCGGTCGTTGAGCGTCGCCGATTCACCCACTGAGCCACCCAGCAGTGCGGCCGAAGCGGCACCGATCGCGGCTTGCAGCTCGCGAATGTTGCGCGGGGGAGGGAAGTACTCGTCCTCGTCGGTGACCTTCACCGGCTCGACACCATGGCGCGGATTGAGGTAGCGCAGGATCTCGTCGACGAGCTCCTCCGGTGCGGAGGCGCCGGCGGTGACGCCGACGACGCCGTGCAGATCGTTGGGAAGCTCGCCGGCATGGTTGACGCGGAACACCTGCGGACAACCTGCTTCGATCGCCAACTTCTCGAGGGCGCGCGTGTTGGACGAGTTCGACGATCCGATCACGACGATCGCATCGCACTTCGACGCCATCGCCATCAACGCCGACTGCCGATTGGTGGTCGCGAAGCACAAGTCGCTGCGACCGGGCGTCCACGCGTCGGGATACTTCGCGGTGACCGCGTCGGCGACGCCCGACCAATCGCGGTGCGACAACGTGGTCTGGGCGAGCAACGCAACCGGTTGATCGAACTGCGGTAGCGCATCGACCTCGGCCACACTCTCGACGCGGCTGATCGACAGTGGCGCGACGGCCATGGTGCCGACCGCTTCCTCGTGACCTTCGTGACCGACGTAGACGATGCGGTAGCCCTTCTTGGCGCGCACCTTCACCTCGTGGTGGACCTTGGTGACGAGCGGGCACACCGAGTCGACGACGTAGCTGCCACGGGCACGTGCGGCGGCGACGACCTCGGGGGCAGAACCGTGGGCGGACAACATGATCGGTGAGCCAGCGGGAACGTCGGCGATGTCGTCGACGAACACCACACCCTGCTCGACGAACCGGTCGACGACGATCTTGTTGTGGACGATCTCGTGGTAGCAGTAAACGGGCGGTTCGAACGTACGAACCATCCACGCCAACGCCTTGATCGCCATCTCGACACCGGCACAAAAGCCACGTGGTTCGGCCAGTAGAACCCGATCGACGTCCACGCTCGAAGGCTACCCGGGCGTGCCGCCGATAGCCTGGGAAGCCATGTCCGCACCGGTGGTAGTCAGCGTCGCGCCCGGGTCCGCGGCCGAGCGGGCCGGATTGTGCGCGGGCGACGAGGTGGTGACGATCAACGGGATGGTGCCGCGAGACATCATCGAATGGCAGTTCGCGGCCGACGAAGCCGAGGTCGAACTGGAGCTGCTCCGCGGTGGTTTGCAGTCGTCACTCGAGATCACCAAGCGCGCCGGCGAGCCGCTGGGTGTCGAGGTGTCGAGCGCGGTGTTCGACCGGGTTCGCACGTGCGACAACCACTGCGAGTTCTGCTTCATCTACCAGCTGCCCGCCGGTATGCGCCGCAGCCTGTACCTGAAGGACGACGACTATCGCCTCAGCTTCCTGTACGGCAACTTCACGACCCTGACTCGCTTCACCGAAGCCGATCTCGAACGAGTGATCACCGAACGGCTGTCGCCGTTGAACGTCAGCATCCACGCGACTGATCCCGAGGTCCGTGCACGGATGTTGAAGAACCCGCGCGGCGGGATGAGCCTGCGATGGCTGCGGGCGTTGCTCGACAACGACATCGTCGTGCGCGGCCAGATCGTGCTGTGCCCCGGAGTCAACGACGGCGAGATCTTCGACCGCACGATGGCAGGAGTGCTCGACGAGTACTCCGAGCTCGAATCGGTCGCTGTCGTGCCCCTGGGGCTCAGCCGGTTCAACAACGAATCGGCGATGCGCTTGCACACTCGCGACGAGGCCGCGGCGATGATCGACGCGATCGAGGACTGGCAGGGGGTGTTCCTGCACACGCTCGGCCACCGCATGGTGTTCGCCGCCGACGAGTACTACCTCATGGCCGACCGCCCGTTCCCGACCGAGGATGCGTACGGCGACTTCTCGATGCACGAGGACGGCATCGGCATGGCGCGCACGTTCGAGATGGAGTTCACCGGACGGGCAGCGCAACCGACGGGTCCGCAGGCGGGGTTCTTCGCCGCCGTCGACGCTCCGCCGAACCCGGCTGCGTACACAGGCTTGCGTTCTCGCGCTGCGGCGTGCGGCAGCGACGCCGCGCCGCTTCGGCTCAGTGCTCGCCGCGGCGCGCCGATCGGCATCCTCACCGGCGAGTTCGGTGCTCGTGTCATCGAACCCCTCATCCATCAACTCGATCGATCCGACGTCAGGGTCATCCCGGTCTCCAACGAGTTCTTCGGTGGCAACACCGCGGTCACCGGCTTGATGGTCGGTCACGATCTGCAGCGTGTACTGGCGGCCGAGCCTTCCGGTCATCGCTACCTGTTGCCCGACGTGTGCCTGTCCGAAGGACGCTTCCTCGACGGCACCACCATCGACGACCTGCCTCGGCCGGTCGAAGTCGTCGCGACCGACGGCATCTCACTTCGCAAAGCCCTGGAGCCCGCATCATGACGTTGCCCACTGTTGTCATCGTCGGACGGCCCAACGTCGGCAAGAGCACCCTCTTCAACCGCATCGTCGGCGAGCAGGTCGCCATCGTGGAGGACCGCCCCGGCGTGACGCGCGATCGCAAGGAGACCGAGGCCGACTGGCTCGGCGTGCACTTCATGCTCGTCGACACCGGTGGCTGGTTGCCGGGTGGAAGCGACCTCGACGCCAAGGTCAGCCGGCAGGTCGAAACCGCCGTCAAGACTGCCGACGTCGTCTTGTTCCTCGTCGATTCCACGACCGGCGTCACGGAGGACGACGAGGCACTTGCCAGTTGGCTGCGACGCATCAAGGCGCCGGTGCTGCTGGTCACCAACAAGGCCGACAACGAGCGCCGCGAGAACGACCGCTGGGAGTTCCTGGCGCTCGGCGCCGGCGACCCCTTTCCGGTCAGCGCGCTGCACGGCCGCCGCGCCGGCGATCTGCTCGACGAGGTCATCTCCTTGCTACCGCCGGCCGAGGAGGACGAGTCCGACATCGGCGTCGACCTCGAGGATGCAACCGAGTTGTGGAAGGCCGGCGACACACCACCGCCGCGCGTCGCCATCGTCGGCCGTCCGAACGTCGGCAAGAGCACGCTGTTCAACCGTCTCGTCGGCGAGGACCGTTCGGTCGTGCACGACATGGCCGGCACCACCCGCGACTCCATCGACACGTTGGTCGAGACCCCGGACGGACCCATCGTGTTCGTCGACACCGCCGGCATGCGTCGGCGCAGTCGAGTCGACGATTCGGCCGAGTACTACTCGGTGGTGCGCGCACTGCGCGCCATCGACGGCAGCGACATCGCCTTGCTGGTGATCGACGCGACCGACGGCATCACCAGCCAGGATCAGCGCCTGGCCGAACGCGTCGACGCCGCAGGTTGCCCGATCGTCGTGATGCTCAACAAGTGGGAGCTCATCGACGATCCCGAGCAGCGCCTGCAGGTGCAAGCCGAGTTGAAGCGCAAGCTCTACTTCGTCGGCGACGCACCGATCTTGAAGATCTCGGCGCTCACCGGCAAAGGCGTCAACAAGTTGCAACCGGTGCTGCAGGAAGCGATCACGCAGTACCATCGCCGAGTCCCGACACGCGACGTCAACCGAGTCATCTCGGATGCTCAGCAACGCCAACCCGCCGGTCACGGCGTGCGAGTGCTCTACGCGCTGCAAGGCGCCACCGATCCGCCGACCTTCACCCTGTTCGTCAACCGCGAGCTCCCGCAGACCTACATGCGCTACCTCGAACGCAGCATTCGTGAAGCGTTCGAGTTCGGTAGCACACCGCTGAAACTGCGAGTCAGGAAGCGGACCGACTAGTGCCGTGGTGCGAAGACTGCGCCAAGTACTGGGCGCCGGCGGCGATGAACGAAGACGGCACATGCCCCACCTGCGGGCGACTGGTCGAAACACCGAAGCGCCAACCCATCACCTCCAAGAACATCAACCTGCGGCAGTTGGCGGCGGGGGAGGACGGCGAGGAGGAGACAAAGACTCCGTGGCACTTCAAGCTGCTGATGGTTCTGCTGGCGCTCTACCTCACGTGGAGGATCATCCAGCTGTTCACGTGAGGACGGGTTGTGTGGACGGCTGATCTCGCCTGAACTGGGTGACGGCACCGAGAACACAGCTCGCCGGCACGATCAGGAGCGCACGCTGCAGGCCGATCTGATCGGCCAGCACGCCGAGCGCGAGCGGGCCGAGCGTGATGGCGGTGCCGGCTGCGAGCATGCAGATCGCGCCGAGCGACACCGGGTCGATGTGGTGCTCCGCAGCCACGTACAGGCGGTCGACGTCGAGTGGATAGAGCGGGCCGGCGCCGAGGCCGACGATGGTCAGGCCGGCAACACGCGGCGCGAGTCCGCCGCCGAACACCATCACCAACGAACCGATTCCCAAGATGATGAAACATGCCGACACTGTTGCTGCTCCGAAGAAGCCGACGATCTGCGGAACGACTTGTCGAGACGCAAACATCGCGACACCGAACGCCCCGGCCATGGCTGCCGCGAGCCCGCCCGACGCATGCCCGACCTCCTTCAGATATGTCGCTGCCCACACTGCTGTCGCCATCTCGGGGAAGATCGCGTTGAGGAGGTGCAGCCACGGGACCAGGACATCGCGGTCACGCAAATGGGCCAAGGAGAAGTTGGTGTGCCGCGACGATTCGGGCACACCGACGGGCCACGCAACTGCGGTGAGGATCACCACGATCACCGCCGTCAGGATCAGGTACGGCGGCCTCCACGACCAGGTCAACGCCAAGGCTCCGCCGACGACCAAGCTGTACGTCACTGCAGTGAGACCGACCGCGCCGTTGACGGCAGCGAAGGCCGCGGCGAAGTGCTCGCCGTGATGGTCATTGATGACTGCGGGCATCACGACGGCCAGCAGACGCCCCGCCGAGGCCGGCCAGCGTCGCGCCGAGGAGCGTCACAGGCCACGCCGGACCGACGCAGAAGGTCGCGATTCCGGCCGTGATGGTGATCGCCGCGACCAGCATCGAGGTTCGCCGCCCGAGCCGATCGACAACCCGCACACCAAAGAGCCCGAGCAACGAGCGCCGAGACACCGAAGACCGATCCGTGCAGCGCGGCGGTGACGCCGGAGAGCCCGAATTGGTGGCGCAGTTCGCCGAGTACGAACCCGATGCTCTGCCCGCCGGCAAGCAACGCGTAGCCGAGCGCCGACGAATACGTGAGTCGATCCCACCGGAACTTTCCGGCGTTCAAGGTCGTCGCGCTCACCCCTTCTCTTTACCACTAAAGCCAATCACGTTCCCAGATTCAGAGGTGCCGGAACCTGATTCACAGCGGAAGTCCGCATGCAACGCGTTACGATCCCCGGCGGTCATCCGCAATAGCGGGCTGTAGCGCAGCTTGGTTAGCGCACTTGTCTGGGGGACAAGGGGTCGCAGGTTCAAATCCTGTCAGCCCGACCATCTTTCAGCCTGCGTTTGGCGGCTCCGGCCCCGTAACGGGGCGCCAGCGGTCAGACGCTGGCTCTCAAGTCGATGGCTGCAGCAACCGAAAAGGTTGCTGTCATGGACCTTTCGCTGACACCCGAGGGAGTGCAACTCGTGGTTGAGATCGAGCGCGTTCCTACGGAGGGTCGAGAAGCTGGCACGTGAGTATCGCGATGAGATGGTTCGCAAGGGCGTGACCGATCACAACCTGGACGACTGTCGAAGGATCGCGGCGCTCACGATCGGATCGTCGATGTTCCGCTGAGCGTGTAGGTCGCAAGAACTCTTGTGAATGATCTGAGCAAACCTTGACGGTTTTTCGCTCAACCCTTCCGCACACTGCACCGATAGCTCATTGAGGCATGGACTGGCCGTGCTCATATGACGCAACCGGACGGGCGAAAATGAAGCTTCGAGGTCTCAGGCGACGATACAGGACCGACGATCTCGCGTCCTCCGCGCCCGATCGCGGCTTCTCGCTCGTCGAAGTGGTGATCACGATCGCGTTGATGGGCACAGTGCTGCTCACGATCATGGATGCGTCGATCGCCGGTATCAAGGCGTCGACGTCGGCCACTGATCTTGCGCAGATCGAGACGGTGTTGCAGAACGCCGCGGACCGCGTGAACCGTGCCCCACTCAAGTGCAACTACGACCAATACGTGAAAGCCGCCGCCCAGGCTGCGCATTGGGACCCCGCTCAAGCGACTGCGACGTACTGGTGGTACTCACCCGGCGTCGACGCCACGGCCAGCGGAACATGGCATACGCCCGTTGTCGCCAACGACGCGTGCAGTACTCCCGGTGTAGCTGGAAAAGACGTCCAACTGGTGAAGATCACAATCGCCAGCCCAAATGGAAGGGTGACTCGTTCAATGCAGGTGGTCAAGAGCAATGTCTAAGCGCAAGCAACATCGCGACTCGGGAATGACACTTCCCGAGCTCCTGATCTCGGTGGTCCTCACCGGGATCCTCATCGCCTCGCTGTCGATGTCGATCACTGTCCTCTACAGGCAGGCCGACAACACGAGTGGTCGAACCAACAACGCTCGCTCCGAGCAGAACGTCAACGTGTGGATGCCGGCCGACCTGTCGTCCGCAGAGACCGTCAGCACCGACCCAGGTGCATCGCCGTGCGCTCCGGTCTGCCCCCCGGGAGCCGACGTCGGCGGAACGAACGCACTGATGTTGACGTGGCACGGAAAGGTTCCCGGCGCCGGTGGCGTCGCGGTAGACACGGAGACCAAGGTCTCCTACCGCTATGTGCTCGTGGGTACCGAGTATCAGATGATCCGCGTCAAGTGCACCACCATCGCCGGCGGCTCACCGACATGCGAGAAGAACATCGTGCTCCACGATCTCGACCCGCCGCCGCTCAACACCCCGTACATCGTCGGCGTGACCAAGCCGACGTGGATCATGGTGGTCAGCCAGGCCCTCGACCCCGGTGACACCAGTGGCAACACCCCTGCGCCGGTCGATGACCCGACCTTCAAGAACAAGAACGGCCAGCGCGTGGTCGTGACCATCAACGGTGGCGGCGATGTCGCCGGAGCCGGTGGTGGAACCAACCAGATCAGCCTCAGCGCCGGCGGCACAGAGCGCAAGGCCGATCTCGCGCCCGACTCCGTGTCGTTCGACCAGACGCTGACAGCAGCCCGCACCCGCTGCGGCGGCAACTTCGGAATGGTCATCGACATCTCCGGCTCGATCAACCGAGCCGACCCATCCAACATGGGCACCGTTCGCACCGCGATCACCTCGATGATCGACACCTTTGCCGGCACCCCGGTGAAGTTGGAGCTGACCAAGTTCGGCTGGGTCGGCGCGGTCCTCGGAGGCGGCGCCACCGGCGCACGCTACTTCGACATGCTCAAGGAAGCCGACGTCAGCGACCTCAAGGTGTACGTCAACGGCGGCACCACCTCGACCGGTCAGGTCGTCTCCAAGATCGACTCGGTCAACGATGCGACCAACTGGGAGGACGGCCTCTACCGGGCATTCCGCAATACAGACGGAACCATCCAGGCCAGCCTGCCCTCGAAGGTCATCTTCTTCACCGACGGCATTCCCAGCTACGACCGCCTCGGCGGCGTCTCGGGCCAGCCCGGCTCGACAGCCTCGCCCCCTGGTGCGGTTGTTGCCGACGACACCGGCCTCGCAACCCCGAACGGCTCGGCATACTCGCAGCGCTCGTGGAACCGAGCCAACCGGGTCGCCCGTGAGTTCGGTGTGCAGGTCGACTACATCGGAGTCTTCGTCGGCGCCGACACGACTGCATCCTCGAACTGGACCGACGTCCACGCCGGCTACCACCTCGAGAACTGGCTGCAGTGGTACCACGACGTGTGGGAGAAGGGCTATCACGACGACTATCAGAAGGCCAGCACCGTGGTCTTCCAACGCGGGCTATGAGTACCAGCGGGCCAACAACCTCCAGCCCCAGCAGGGCTACCACCTCGACTACCAGAAAGCCAACAACGTCGACTTCCAGCGCAACAACAACATCGTGTTCGGCATCAGCAGCACCGGGCTCTCATTCTTCAAGCTCAACGGCGGAACCTGGCAATCGTCGAACTCGACGAACTTCCTGAGCAACAACACCACACCCGATGACGCGGATGGATGGCGGGTGACCAAGACCGGCACGACCGGCCCGACGTTCACCACCATCACGCAGGCTCAGTACGACAAAGCCAACATCACCGACGGGGACTCCGGAGCAGACGGCTTCCGCATGATCCTGAGCGGGGGGTTGAGCGGCAGTTGGACCAGCGTCACAGCAGCCGAGTACGCCGACAGCAACACGTCGTCGGGAACCGCCGATGGTTGGCGCACGACGACGACAGGCTCCTCGGTGACACCGTGGACGTCGGTTTCCCTGGCGACGTACAACCTGAGCAACACGACCGTCGATGCGACAGACGGCTGGCAGATTGCCAACGCGGCAAGCGCGCCGTACGACTTGTGGCAGAACACCCACCTGGTCGACCTACGACGCCAACAACGTGAACAACACTGCGACAGACGGGTACAAGGTGATCCTCACGGCTGCCTCGCAGACCCCGTGGACCAGCATCACACTGGCGGACTACAACGAGAGCAACACCACGGGCGACGCCACGACCACCAACGATGCGACCGACGGGTACCAATGGGTGACGGGCAGCACGACGGCCAATACATCCTGGGTGAACGTCACGGAGTCCGTCTACAACACGGGCAACGTCGACAACGGCGCTGCCGACGGCTGGCGCACGACGTATCCCGGCGGCGGCAGCTGGGTGGGTGGATCACCTCGCCTCGTTCAACAAGAGCAACACGACCACCGACTCGACCGATGGCTCGCGCATCGCGAACTCGTATTCGGCGCCGTACGACAAGTGGGAGGACGCGACCCAGTCGGCCTACAACTCCGGCGTCGGTGGCAACCCCAGTGGATGGCGGACATACAAGTCGTACACGTCACCCTTCACGTCGTCGCTCCCGATCGACGAGGCAACGTACATCGCCAACAAGAACACCGGCTACGACCCGACCAACAACGCCGACGGATGGTGCTGGCGACGAAGTTCTACGAGGCTCCGTACACGGGCTACGACGCAACACACACGTACCCCAAAACGAACCGCCAGGACATCCTCGGTGATCTCATCGATCCGTCCGGCATCGTCGACCCGATCAAGGATGCAAGTGGAGTCATCAATGCCGAGGTCGCAAACATGTACACGACAACGGCGTGGACAGATGTGAAGGATGCGTTGAAGGCAATCGCCCTCGGTCAATGCGGTGGAACACTGACGCTGTCGACACCGAGTCCAACGACGACGCCGGCCAACGAGCATTTTCACGTACACCAATAGCCAGTCCAACACGAAGGTG
>CAVPUO010000009.1:0-243187 GCA_963708925.1 Ilumatobacteraceae bacterium
AGTGTTGAACAAGGAACAGGACAAGCTGAACAAGCAGCTGGAGATGTTCGGGCTACGGCCAGATGCCTGCGCGTGACGCTCGCCGATGCGCGCGCAGCTCGGGCTTTTCACCGGGCCGGGGAAAAGCCTGCGGCCGGCAGCGCCGAGAAGCCTGCGCGGTAAGCCGGCGGGGTTTGCCGACTTCCAGTGAAGAGCCTCTTACTTCGAGCGCGCGCAGGCGTATGCACGCCGCGTATCGTCGATGGTCGTCTCGACGTGCCCGCCACTTTGAGATCCTCGCGTGCAAGCGCCGGGTTCTTGAAGATCTGGCCGAGGCTGGTACGCCGGCGTTCCCGTATGTCGTCGACGAGCGGTGAGCGTTCGCCGAGTGATGTAGTTTAGTTGACTGTCACACGGTGAAGGGCGAGTGGGCGAAACCGGTGATATGGCACGGCCACTTACCGATGCCGGCGCGCATCGTGCTCGAAGACTGGCAGGTCTTCGTCGAGTTCAACTTGTTGGGCTGGGTTCACGTCGAACACCACCTGCGGCGCTTCCGCCGAAGCTACGAGAGATCGCACGCCGCCAACGCCGGCAACGCGCAGCGGGTCGCGGCCTGTACGGCGTTCGCCGATGGCGAGCCGAAGGCGCACGTGTACAGCGCGGTGACCACTGCCGAGCAGGCACGCGTGTTCGACGTAGCGCGCGGCAGTGACAGCGAATGCGGATGCGGATTCCGGCAGCGGTTGGCGTGGGTAGTGGGCAAGCACGACATCACCGCGGGGATCGACTAACGTCTTCAAGGTCGTGAACGCGCGGGAGAATCGTGCGACGCAAGACGACCTGAACGTACACGGCGCTATCGTTGACGAGTTGCACGCGCACAAGAAGCGCGACCTTTCGGACGTGATCGAGTCCGCCGAAGGCGCCGTCGCAGCCCATCTGGTTCCACGATCACTATGTCGGGGGAAGGACATGGCCGGCGTCTGCTACGAGCAGCGCGGCTGCACGTGCGGCGATTCTCGAGGGCACTGGCGCATTGATCAGCATGGGTTCGGCATCGATCTTCACCATGACGAAGGCGACGACCGGCCGATCCGACAGCGCCGGTGTGGCGGAAGGCAACCCCAATCTCCTGGCGTGAGCGCCAAGCTGGACAAGCTGGAAACATCTGCCGCAAGCGCAGTACGCTGTTGGCGCGCGGCGACTTCCACACCAAGCACCTGAATATCTGGACCGACGTGGTACGGCGCGGATGGACATGGAGGCTCTGGGCCGAAGTGCGCCGATGTCGAGATGAAGCGCGAGGACTTCGAGGGCACATGCGGCTTCGGCGGGCTCGACCTGGCGCAGAAGCAAGACTTCGCCAGTACCAGGCCAAGGCTTTCGAGCGAGACGGCGTGTGGACGTTATTCCACGTGCATCTACTATTACAACGCCGTCGCGGTACGCAGGATACACAAACGCGCAGATGCAGGCATCGGGTAGATCGGCGGCTGACATAGAGGTCAATCGAGGGAAACCTGACCGACTTCGATGTGATCGCGGTGGAGCTTCGATTTCTACAAGAACTGCAAGCTGCACGAGATGGAGGAGATCGGCTTCGACCCGCGCTATCGATGTACGTTCGCGGGCAAGCTGATCGAAAAAGGTTTGCCGGGCTTGTCGAGATCGGCCAGCGCAATGCTCTTCACGGCCGCGTTGCTGTCCAGGTCGAGGCGCTGGTGCTGGCGGGCAAGCTCAAGCACGACAACAACCCAGTGATGAACTGGATGATCGGCAACCTGGTGGTCAAGGTCAGCAAGTTCAACAAGCTGATGCAGCCCACTAAGGACAGAGACGACGACAAGATCGACGGCGCCATCGCGATGCTGATGGCATCGGGCCGCGCGCTGTTGCTCCAAGAAGAGGAAGAGGCTCGGTATCACCGTGCTGACCATGACCCACACCTTCGACCTCACCGCCAATCCGTACACCAGCCGCGTGCTGGGCGACTCGGATCGCTGCGCGCGGAAAGGAGGGGCATCGCGCGTGGCATTCAGGCATGCACCTGCCTGCGAACAGCGTCACGACGAACCTGAACGTCGACGAGCTGGCGAGATGCTGGGGCGATGTCGTACGACCACGTCGGGCGTCAACGTCACGCGAGAGAGTCGCGCTGTTTGGCGTGTCCACAGGTCTATGCGTGCGTGTCCGCTCGATCGCCGGTGCCATCAGCACGCTGCCGTTCGGCGTTCACGAGCGCGCTGAAGCCGCCAGCAAAAGAGGTGGCGCACGACGGTACCGGTGGATGTTCGACCAGCAGGCCGACTCCAACGCTCAGGTCGACATGGCGTTCGAGTACTGATGCGTCGAAGTTCTTCTACGGCGGCACGCTGTTCGGCCTTCGGATCCCGCGCCAGCCCTACACCAATTGTGTCGTACATGGCTCGGTGACACCGTACCCGTCGGACTCGAAGACCTTGTCGCAGACAGGGCACGCGAAGCTCAAGCACTGAGAGCTTCTGATCGAGGCCGGCGGCGTATCGAGGTGTACGACCCTGCGCATCGACATGAATCCATATCCGTCGCTCGCGCTTGGATGGTTGCGCAGCCCGAGCCCGATTACCTACGCAGCGCGTCGAGGCCATGGGCCAAGCATTGCAGCTGAGTCATACAGCGGTAAGTTCTTCAGCCGAGGGCAGCACCCACGACATTGCGCTGAAGACGGACAGAAGCTCGACGACGACCAGAAGGACTCGCTGCGGACCAGCTACATCGGCTAAGTACGGCGGCATCGCCAGCAACCGACGCTGCTGATCCTGACCGGTGGCCTTATGTCGAGAAGCTTTCCATCACACCGAACGATGCCGCGCTGCTGCCCACCCGCCAGCTCCAGCGTCGAGGAGACTGCCGATCATCTTCGCCTTCCGCGATCAGTTCGCGCCACCGACAAAACCACAGCTCGGTCTACCGGAATCGAGTCGCAGGGTCATCGCCTTCGTCATGGGTGCACCGCTACGGCCGGCATCTGACGCCGATCGCGCAGGAGTTCAACCGGCAAGCGTGGCCGAGCCGCGACGCTCTTCGCGGCACGATCGACGTGTCGCCGCTGGTAGCGTGGTGACTTCAGCCGCGCATCGAAGGCTACCGCCGTTGGCGCGATCGCGCTACGGTCGAGCAGGGTTCGCTGACGCGGACGAGGTCCGGCAGGCCCTGAACCGCTTGCCGATCGGCGGCAAGTTGCAGAAGCCCACTGCGAAGCCGGCCGCATCGGGCAGCGAGCCTACCGACAAATCGGCGAATCCGGCCAGTGAAGGAAAAGACAATGAAGAAACTGCTGAGCTGCTGCATCGAGAACCGCGCCCGTGCGCTCGCCGGCGGCGGCGTGCAGACACGCATCGTGCAGGCCAAGGCCAGCGATCAGGGCCACGGTCTATCTGTACGACGTGATGGTGAGCGAACAAGCTGACCGCCGAGGCTATTGGGCCGGCGTCTGTGCGCACGACTTCGTGCCGCAGACGCTGCCATCGAGGCATCGACCATCCACCTGCGCATCAACAGCTCCGGGCGGTGATGTCTTCGCTGGCCAGGCCATGGACCGCGCTGATCGCCATAGTGCCAAGGTGATCGGCCACGTCGACGGCGTCGCCGGCGAGCGCAGCTACCGGCATCGCCTGCGCGTGCGCGACGAGCTGCTGATGGCCTAGACGTTTATGTACATGATCGGCAACGCGTGACTTCCGCGATGGGCGATGCGACGGATCTCGCCAAGACGATCGAACTGCTGGCCAAGGTCGACGGCGACCTGGCGCGCCAGTACCAAGAGCGCAGCAGCCAGGATCTGAAGCAGATCTCCGACTGATGGATGCCGAGACCTGGTTCACCGCGGCTGCGGCCATCGAGGCCGGCTTCGCCAACGACATGGACGAGCAAGAGGTCAAGGCCAGCGCCCGCGCAGCCGGCGGCTTCTGGAACTTGGCGGCCTATGACCATGCGCCGAAAACGCTAGTCGCCGCCTGCTGAAGACCCGATCGTGTACCTCAACGACGACCACCGTGCCCGCCAGCAGCAGCGTCTGCAGGTGGCGGGCCGCTTCCGTTCACTGCAGCGCCTCGCGCAGTGAGAACCGGCCCACCTCGGTGGGCCTTTTTATTTCTTGAAAGGAATCGACGGCAGGAGAACTCGCTCAATTGCGCGAGCAACGCGACATCAAGGCCGAACAGGCGACACCATCAACGCCAGTACCCGGCTGACCAGCGTCATGCCGAAGGAAGACGGCGACGAGTTCGTGCCTGCTGCCAGCGTGGCGCAATCGTCGACGGGGAGGTGCTGATGGTGTGTCACACCTGGCCGCCAACGATGACCGCAGGCCCAACAGGGCGCGCGTTGGAGGCCAACGACAAAAAGCTGGGCAAGCACGTCGAAGCAGGAAGCCAGCGCGATCGAAGCCTTCCTGCAAGGGCCGGTCTCTGGCCTTGTTGCGCAGCAACGGATGGCGAGGCAGTCTCGCCAGATCCGGAAATCCAGCGGCGATGACGCCACCCACGACACCGACGTGACGGTGGCTACACCACGGCACTGGAATATCGAGCGTTCGCTCGAAGCCTCGATGAAGGCATTTGGCGGCGTCCGCAAGGCAGCCACGGGCATTGAACTGCGAGGCATCAGCTGCAGTTTCCGACTGCTGATACAAACGCCGAAACCGGCGAGCTGGTGGCACGGAACGCACCGCGGTGACGTTGGCGAAACCGGATGCTTCGTGGTGACTACGATGGACGTGTACAAGTTCAGCAGCAAGAGATCGCGCTGCCATTTCGAGTTGCTCGGCAAGACAACTTCATCGACATCGAGGAGTACATCCAGTCCATCCTGGCACGGCGCCCTCGGCCGCATCACCAACACCTACTTCACGACGGCAGCGGCACCTCGCAGCCGACGCGGCATCGTGGTGGGTGCTGCATCCGGCAAGGTCGGCACACAGGCCAGACCACCACTCACGTCATGCTCTCGACCTGGTCGTACCTGGACCTCGACGTGGTCGATCCTGCTAGCGGTGACAACGCTTCGCCGCGTCTACCGATGAACGACGCGGCCTGAAGGTCATCCGCAAGATGCAGGACACGCAGGGCCGCCTGATGTTCGTGCCCTGGCTACGAGACTCGGCAACCCCGGCGGCGCGCCTGATCGGCTGATGGGTCGCCTCATCAACATCTCCGCAAGAGATGGCCGTGATGGCCGCCAACGCGAAGTCCATTCTTTTCGGCGACTTCCAGAAGTACATCGTGCGTGACGTGATGGACCTCACAGTTCCGCATGACCGACAGCGCCTTCACGCTGCTGGCCGCCAGGTCGGCTTCCGTCGCGTTCATGCGCGCCGGCGGCACCTGGTGGACGCAGGCGGCGCGTCAAGTACTACCAGAACAGCGCCAGCTGACGCGCAGGCGCCCGGGGCCGCGCGCCCGGTAAGCTCTCCATCTGCTCACCTGAAAAAGATTCTCATGATGACGAAGATCACACTTTTGGCTGTGATAGCTTCGGCACTTTCGCAGCGGCAACTAGCCGACATGCCGCAACCACGTGATGGTCGCCTTCGGTCGGCGACGAGCTGATTGCCAAGGGCGCAGGACCGGACGCTCACCGGCGAAGACGTGGCGCTGTCCAATTTGGAAGCGTTAGCCCTGGCGGCTTCGAAAGATAGGGCAAGGCGTCGCCTTCGGCGAGCAAGGGCAAGGCTGTCCGGGTGCGTGTGTTGGCCAGCGGGGCTCACGGCAAAGCAAGTGACGTCGTCTAGAGTTATCTCCCGATTTACCGCCGAGCAGCTCGAGGCCGACGGTCAGGTCGACAGCAACAAGGCCGTGGTCGCCTACGCGATGACGCTGGAGCAATACCAGCGCTGACCCGTGCAGCTCGTGCCGCCCTGGCGATGCCGTCTGCGCCCTCTTCATGAAGGGCGTATTCCGCCAGAGCCTCCACCTCGGGGCCTATAGTTTTCCGGCGCTCCCCGCCAGAAGGAAGCCACCATGTCCGCCAGTCGCAACTTCCGAGCAATCGACCTCATCGACTTCCTGCTGCGCGCGCAGGCGCTCGGCATCACCGGCGCCACCGCCGCTGCGGGGCAGGCCCAGCCGACTCCATGTAGTGTTCGGCTGTTATCACCGCGGCGCCGTCCGATGCGGTGGCGGTACCGAGGTGGCGGGCAACAGCATGCGCGGCGGCGTCTGTGACCACACGCGCTTGCGACTGGCCCACACACAGGCAGCAGGCCCCACGGCCGGCATCGTCCGGCACCGGTCGCCCGACCCGACAGCGGCCGACGTGCTCACCTATCCGGCGGCCACTCCCGGCAACTGGGAGACGGTCACGCATGTCGGCATCTTCGATGCGGCCACGGCACCTGAACCGCGTTAGCTGCAGGGCGCGTTGGGCACGCGCAGGCCATCGCCAGCAACGACCCTACGCCACGGCGACCTTCCCGGCCGGCTCGCTGGTGGTCACCCTGGCCTGATGCGACTGGCCACGTCGGTTAACACGTCCCACCGAGGAAACCAACCATGGCAGCAGGTCCCTGGTCTGCAGGTCCGATGAAACTGGAATCTGGCTCACCCGACCGATCTTTCTCGGGGCGAACTGCGCGACAGGATCTTCGTATCTTGCGCAGGTCACCAATGCGATCGAGACTCCGAGATCCGGACAGCTCGCGGATCGAGGCTGGTGAGCGGTCGGAATCATTCCCGATGGAATTGCCGACGGCAGAAGGCTACGTCATTGGTGGCGGACGCTGCGCACGGCTTCGCCACCGGACCAGGGCCGGCGGTGCGTCAAGTTCACCAGCGCGGCCTGATGTGGACGGCCTCCGGCGGGTCGATCCCGGTGGGGCGCTACGGCGTCGTGTACTGCTCTGGGGCACCTCGCACGGCAAGGTCAACCCCATCGTCGGCTTCTTCCTCGGTGCGCCAACATCTCCAGACGTGCCCGCCATCGCCCACGGACCTGACCTGCGACGTAACTCCGAAATGGGTGCCAGGCGTGCTCTTGTTGCGCACTCGTCATGGAATACAAGCAACTGAGCACCGACGCCGCGATGGATGACACCATCGCCGCGAACACTACGCGCGGGAAGTGGAGCACTACCACTACCAGCTCAACATCGACAACTTCTCGCACGTGTTCCAGGGCCTGGCCGAGGCTACCGATGCGCAATCGTCGATATCCGCGTGCACGCTGGTCGATGCCGGCGCACGCAACAGGCCGTGTGCGAGCGTTGCCCACCAGGCGTCGACTACGGCAAGATCCACCGGATCGGCTGCCCATGCCACGCGCAGTCGAGCGTCTGCGCGCCAACGTGAAGCTGCGGAAGACAAGGCGGGGTAAACAGGTGTGCTTGTAAGGGGTCGCCCACGACAGTTCGCCGTACGTCACGGCGTACCCGTGGGCCGCCGGCGAGTACCGGGACGAGATTCTCGATCCATCGACCTGCCTGCGGGCACGGCCTGGGGTCACGTTCCACCCGAGCCGGAATGCTAACTGGCTGGTAGCGCAGCACCACGACCCGTACGCTCGTCGACTTACCCTTGGTCAGACTCGGCTTCGATGAAGTACGCCGACCCCTCAGCGCCCTGTACGGCGTGATCACTCGGCGTTATCGTTCGACACGGCCGGCACGGCGATCTCGTGGTGTTGCGGCCACGACGCGGTACATCTGGCGGGCTACCCGTGGGCGGGCAGGGTCACGGCACGAAGTATTGATCCGACCCGTGTGCTCCTGCGCGCGAGGGCTCTCATCCAGGTGTCGCGGACAACGCGTACGTGGCCATCGGCCACAACGACACGCCGTTCATCTCGGTCTACCCGGTCGATGCAGCGACGGGCTTCGGCACGAAGCTCGCCAACCCTGGCGAACCGTTCCCGGCGACCAGGCGCGCGGGCTGACGTGGTCCGCCGATGGCGCTTATCTGGCGGCTGCGTGCAATGCAATTCCGTACATGCAGTGTACCCCGTTCTCGGGCGGAGCGATCGGGACAAAGTACGCGAACCCAGGGACGGGCCTGACTGCCAGCGGCCGGTCGATCTCTTTCAGTCATGCCGGGGATGCCGTTGTTGTCGGGCATCGAGCGCGGATCGCCCTACCTGGGCTCCTATCAGCTGGTCGGCGGCAGGGTGGGGCACGAACACGTGCCGACGGCTGCCACGTTGCCGAACAACTCGGGTCTACCAATCCTGCTTCTGAGCGATGACGCCATCTGTTCGTGATCGCCTGGGGGGCCCGCCTTACTCGCGCGCCAACGATCGACCGTACGCCTCGGAGTCGGCACCGCGGTCGGTGAACGGCGGCACCAACCCAACGGGCACCGTCGAAGGGCGATCTTCGACCAGCCGGCCGCGGTGCCGAACAAGCGTCGCCCCTGGCGTTGGAAACATACCATTACCGGTTACGGCGCCGTTGGTGCAGCAGGCGGGCGGGGCGGTGTCGGTTACTCCAGGCGTTGGAAGCCTGACCATCACCGGGTGACGTGCCGCTGGTATTCAGACCACGCCCGCCTCGATCACCTACGCCTGGATCGGCGCGGTGATAGACGGGGCAATGACGTGCCGGTACGAGCTGAGCACGCTGGGCACCGCCCGGAATCGCCGATGTTGGCGGCCTCGAACATGGGCTTGCCGGAGCTACGAAGCAGTGCGAGGACGGGCAAGGCCAAGTCCAGCATCACAGGCCTTTCGGCGGAACACGTCCTATTACTGGGGCCTTGAGCTGAACGGGGTGCTGTCCACCACGCCTTGGGGCAGACAGAGGCTTCGCCACGGCCGGCAGCAACGCGAATTTCAAGATCGCGTTGCGCGCTGCGCCTACGGCACGCCAAGCTCGAACCCCGGCGTCACATCGAACGCCGAGACCTTCGACGCCATTCGCGCGGAGAACCCGGCGCTCTACATCAACACGGGCGACTTTCACTACGGTGATGTCACGATGCCGACGTGGCCCCGTACCAGGAAGGGCCTACCGCTACACGCTGGACAACTCGCGCCAGCGCGCCCTGTATCGCAACGTGCCGTTCGCGTACATGTGGGATGACCACGATTACACGGGCAGCAACTCACGCGGCGCCACCACCGGCCGGCAGTACGCAGGCGCCACCTACCGCGAGTGGGTGCCGCACTACCCGATGGGGCTTGCCGGGCTGGACAACGACACGGCCGGTCTATCAAAACTTTGTCGTAGGCAAGGTCCGGTTCTTCTGCTGGATGAGCCGTCATCGAAGCATTTCGACGACCAGCGCCTCGGCACGGCGCAGCAGGCGCAGCTTCTTCGCCGAACTGGCGGCTGCCCCCGAACCGGCGATCGTTGTGGTGGTGGGGGTGCGAGGGGATTGCCACCTCGGACAACGACACGTGGTGGGGCTTCACGGCAGCGCGCGCGCAGATCTGCGATCAGCTGGTGGCCCTTGGCCTGCACAACAGACGATGCTGCTGGCGGGGGACATGCATGCCTCCGCCTTCGATGACGGCACGAACAGCCAATACGGTTCGAGTGGGTTGCCCGGCCCGCGCGTGTTCCAGGCTTCTCCACTGGACCAGGTACGCGGGCACCAGGCGCTGGATCTGGCGGCCGTAGACCTTGCCGACCAGGTACAGCACCTATGTAGGCAGCGCGAACCGGTGCGCGGGAGCTTCTCGAACTGGTCGAGCGCGGTGGTGACCTGGTACGGCCGTTCTAGCAAGTCGTACAGCTACGGCTCCAGCGTCTGGACGCAGCGGTTCACGCACACGATGACGTTCGACAACGGTAGTCCTACCGCGCTCGACGCATCGCTCACGGCCACCGCCGATCTCCACGCCCTCGCTCGGCACGCCGATTCAACTGGCCGCCACGCTGGCTGGTACGGCCACGTTGGCGGCCGACCTCACGGTGCCGACCGCCGGCTTGGCCGCCACGCTGGCAGCGACCGCCACGCTCAGCGCCACGCTGGCCAGCGCCGGCCCGACATTGGCGGCCCAGCTCCAGTGCAGCGCTGTGGTGAACGCCCAGCTGGGCACGCCCATCACGCTGGCCACCAGCCTGATCGCACGCGTCACGCTCACGGCCAACCTGAGCGTCTTTACTGCCCACGGTCTACGGCGCGCTGGCCCCTTCGGTACGAGCGCGCCACCTGACTCGGTGCGCCCGCGGCAACATTCAGAGAACGAGCATGGGCTTCAGATCATCACCCCACCGGTCGCGCCGGTGCTGCCGCTGGACGAGATTCACCTGCAGCTCAAGCTTGGCCTGGCGCCTGGCGACACGCACCCGGAAGACCCGCTGTTCCTGCGCGCGCTCGCGGCCGCACGCCGCCTGGCCGAGCAGCACGCCAACCGCGCCATCGGCGAGCAGACCGTCGAGCTGGTGATGGACAGCTTCCCGCCTGGCACCAGCGCCATCGGGAAGATGCCATGGACGCCCGTGCTCAGCGTGTCGAGCGTCACCTACGTGGCCGATAGTGAGCGGCGCGTACGTTGAGCAGACCCTGCCACCCACCGCGCACACGATCGACGACATGAACGTCGGCACCTGGCTACTGTGCGCCGCCGGCACCAGCTGGCCCCGGTGGCCCCGGTGGCCAACGCCGTGCGCGTGCGCTACCAGGCGGGCGACCTGCCCGACGAAGCAGGTGCAGGCCATGCTGCTCGTGGCGCGCCACTACGGCCGCCACAGCAGGCCGTAACTGACAAGCAAGTCCAGCTGCTGCTGATGGGCGTGGACACGCTGCTCGATGCGGCCAAGGTACTACTACCCCTGCACATTGAGAAACTCCAACTGCCAGGTGCGCATCGTCGCCCTTGCCGCCGGCGAGGACGCCTATGGCCAGCCCGTGGACGACTGGTCGACCACCGTTTGCAGGCCATGGGCGAGCATCCGGCACCTCAGCGGCCTGGAGACCTTGCGCGGTGCGGCGCCCACCTCCATCGTGCGCGCCAGCATCCGCATCAACCAGGCACCGCCCCGATGTGCGGGCGAGCATGCGTGTGCTCGACGGCACCGACGCGTACGACATCAAGGCCGTGCTGGCCTGGACAAGGTCGATCGCGAGTTCACGGATCTCAGCTGCGGGGCTGCTGCCCCAGCATGACAAAACCGAGCCGAACCGCCGCTGGGCGCCAGCAGCGCTATGCCGCTCGGCATCCGCCGCTGACGATCAGCGTCGACACGTCGGCGATCGACGCGGTCATCGGGGGCATCGAGGCCGAGCTCGATGAGGCGGTGCGGCCGTCGCGCAAGCCGGCTCAGAGGTGCTGTACCAGGCCGTGCTGCGCAACGTGAAGCGCATCAAGAAGCAGACCGGCAACCTCGAAGAGTCGATCTACCAGGTGTATTCGAAGGACAACAGCGGCGAGCACAAGGCCACCTATCACGTGTCGTGGAACCATCTGGTGGCGCCGCACGGGTTCCTGGTCGAGTACGGCCACTTCCAGAAATACAAGGTCTACATGGGCAGCGACGGCAAGTGGTACACGAACAAGGATGCGTCGCTGCCCACGCCCAAAAAGGTGGGCGCGCAGAAGTTCATGCGCAATGCCATGGACCAGTTTCCGGCCGCAGAGAAGGCCGTCATCGACCGAGCTGCTGCAGCGTGGTAGGGAGAAGTGCGATGGGCCTGGAAACCACGCGTGGTCGAGGATGCTGCTCAAGGCACTGTGCCCGCGTGTGCACCCGGACGACGCGCCAGCGGGAAGCCTGCGGCCGTACATCCTGTATTCGCAGATCGGCGGCCGCGTCATCAACCCGCTGGGCAACGACATCCCGGACCAGCGCAATGCGCGCATGCAGATCGAGGTGTGGGCCGATTCGCGAGGCGATGCATCGGCACTGATGCTCGCCATCGAAGACGCCTTGCGCACCACCTACGTCTTCAGGGCGCGGCCGGAGGCCGGAATGCTCGCCGATCGCGACGTCGACTTGGGTCTCTACGGCGCCCTTCAGGATTTTTCGATTTGGGCGGCCCGCTAGCCGGCCACCCCCACTGAGCAAGGGAACCCGCCACGGCGGGTTTTTTTGTGCCCGCAAGGGCTTCACCACCGGCCACCTGCAGAGGTGGCCATTTTGCGTGCATGCCCTTGCGGGCTGAAAGGAGTCGACATGTCCTACTTCTTCCCAGAAGGGAGTAAGTTCTTCTTCTCCAACACCTTTGCCACCGCCGTGGCCATCGCCTCGCTCAGCAATGCGGCCATGGCCGTCGCTGGCGCAGTGGGCCATGGCTACGTCGACGGCGACGAGCTGCTCGTCGCCCTCCGGCTGGGACGATGCCACCGACACGGTCTTCAAGGCCGACCAGCTGACGGCGGACACTTTCGGCCTGGTCGATCTCGACACGACCGACACCAACTTCTACCCGGCTGGCACCGGTGGAGGCACCGCGCGCGGCTCTCCGCTTGGACGGAGATCCCGCAGATCCTCACCATCAACAGCCAGGGCGGCTCCGTTTTCACAGCCGTGAAGCCGCTGTCTCGTCGCAACGGCTTCCAGGTGCCGGTCGGCTCAAACCCCGAGTCCGTCAACATCGTCATGGGCCATGACGCCAGCAACGCAAACTACAAGTCCATGCTGGCCATCTCGCGCCGGCTCAGCAAGTGCGCGTTCAAGCAGGTCATCAGCGGCGGCGCTGTCACCTACGGCTACGGCTACAGTGCATACGTGACCGAGCGGCCATCGATGAACAACGACCAGCCCAACTCGGTCACCGCGGCCATCTCCGTGATCGGCCGAACCATCTCCTACTGATCCGGGACTTTGCAGTCCGCCTGCCTGGCGCCGACCACCGGCGCCAGGCTTTTCATGCCCGCGGGTCGCTCCCGAGCACGGGCCTTTTTACCTCCTGAAGAAAGAACATCATGGCAACGCAAGTCATCCTGGGCACACGGCCCGCACGCTTCAAATCCTTCTCTGTCAAGTTCCCAATGCCGGAGGGCGGCGAGGGCCAGATCATGGCCACGTACAAGTACCGCACGCGCGAGGAGTACGGCGAGTGGCTCGATGCCGTCATGGCCGCGGCCCGAGAGAAAGACGCTACCGCCGCGTGCTGCAGAAGCGCCGCTGCAGCCCAACTTCTCGGTAGCCAAGCTGCTGAAAGGACATGAACATCAGCGCGGCTGACACCATCTTGGATTCGCTGGAGGTGTGGGACCTCGCGGGCAGAGCTGACGCGCGAGAACGTGCACCAGCTCGCCGACGAAATCCCGGCCGCTGCTAACGCGCTGGTCGACAGCTACCGCTCGGCCTGCCGCGACGGCCGCTTGGGAAACTCATAGCGGCGGCCGCCGCGCTTTACCAGCAGGCGCCCAAGCAGCAGAGCGCGTGGGCCGGGCAAGTCGACGCGACACCCGCGTCGAGGTTTGGCCAGAGAACTGGCCGGCCTTCGAGTTCTTTGCAGACCAGTGCAGCACCCAGTGGCGCGTTGGCATGCGCGGCCCTACGGGCCTGGACCACACCGCAGTGCTCGCCGACCTGGACGAGCTGGATCTGAGCAAGGCCGACCGCCGCGTCCTGTTCGCCGACATCCGCGCCATGGAGCGCGCCGCATTGGGCGTGATGGCCCAGCGTGACGACTGAGGGAGTCCCCACATGAGTACAGAAGAGCGAAAGCTGCAGCTTGGCATCGGCGTTGATGCGTCCGATGCCAAGCAAGGATTCGAGCAGGTCAAGCAGGGCGCACGCGACATGGCGCAGTCCGTCGTCCAATCCGGCCAGGTCGCGGCGCAGGGCCTGGGCGGTGTGGGGGACAAGGGCGAGCAGGCCGCGCAAAAGCTCGACCGCGCCACCAAGTCCATGGTGGACAGCATCCAGCGCACCACGGCCGTGCAGGCCGCTGGCGAGCGGGGTTCGCGCGCGTACTACGAGGCGCTGGCCAACACGCGCGGCATCGACAGTAAGCTGCTCAAGCCTTACCTCGACCAGCTGGAGGCCGTGACCCTCAAGCAGCAGGCCGCCACCGTTGCGCAGGCTGCGGGCGCCACCAGCACCTGGATAAGGTCGGCATCTCCGCCAAGCAGACGGCGGCCGCGTTGCGTGGCGTGCCTGCGCAGTTCACCGACATCATCACCTCGCTGCAGGGTGGCCAGGCGCCGCTCACCGTGTTCCTGCAGCAGGGTGGCCAGCTCAAGGACATGTTCGGTGGCGCCGGTGCCGCGGCCAAGGCGCTTGGCGGGTATGTGCTCGGCCTGGTCAACCCCTACACCGTCACGGCGGCGGCCACGCTGGGCTTGGTGCTGGCGCACGAGAAGGGCGCCAGCGAGTTCCGGTGAATTCCAGAGCGCGCTCATCCTCTCTGGCAACGCCGCGGGCGTCACGGCCGATCGCCTGGCACAGGCGGCCAAGGCGGTGGCCGCCATGGGCGGCGGCACGCAGGTCGCGCTGCTGAGGTGCTCACGCAGATCGCCACGCGGCGCTGTGGGCTGAGGCCAAGCTGGACGCTGTCACCGCAGGCCGCCATCAGTCGAGACGGTCGGTGGCCAGGCCGCGAGCGAGACCGCAAAGGCATTCGCCGAGTTGGCCGAGTCGCCACTGGAGGGCAGTCTCAAGCTCAACCAGTCCATGAACTACCTCACCGCCAGCGCGTACAGCCAGATCCGCGCGCTGGAGTTGCAGGGCCGTACCACCGATGCCGCCAAGGTCGCGCAAGAGGCGTTTGCCGCATCCCTGGAGCAGCGCACGCCGCAGATGCTGCAGAGTCTGGGGTACGTCGAGCGCGCCTGGCTCGCCATCAAGAGTGCAGTCAAGGGCGCCGGTGATGCCGTGCTGGACATCGGCCGCGGCGGCGACAACGTCAGCCGTCTGCAGACCCTGCAGGACAACCTGCGCAGTCGGCAAGAGCGCAACGCCAGCCTCGGCATCAAGGACGGCAAGGCTACGCAAGAGCTGCAGGAGCAGATCAACCTGGTGTCGCGCCGCCTGCTGGTCGAGCAGGAGATCGCGGCAGCGCAGGGCCTGCAGGCCTCGCAGATCAAGGCGCGGGCCGAGTTCGAGAAGGATGGTCTCAAGCTGCTCACCGACGAGCAGAAGCTCAACAACGACATCAAGGAGGCCCGCAACAAGGGGCGCGAGGCCGGGCTGGAAGAGGAAGCCGCCAGAAGCGCATCAACGCGCTCAAGGCGGACTACGCCAAGAAACACCAGGGCTCGATCAACGATGGCTACAACGCCATCATCGAGCGGCTGAAACAGCAGATCTCGTTGGAAGAGATCGTCAGCAAGCGAGAGCAGGACCGTATCGCCCTGCAGTTGCAGCTGCGGCAGATCAGCGAAGGCGATGCGATTGAGCAGCGCGGCCGCATCGAGTTGCAGACCATCGCGTCGAGCATCGAACTCACGAAGAAGCAGCTCGCAGCCGCCGGCACAGAAGAAAGACAGTGGCAACGGAGCAGGAGGAGCTTGAGGGCAGGCTTGCACAGCTCTTTGCTCACCGCGCCTCCGCCGAGATCAGGACGCAAAACGAGTTGCTCGCGCTGCAGTTCAAGCGACTGGAGGTCGCGCGTCTGTTCTATGCCGCCGAAGAGCAGCAGGGACGAGACGACGAGGCGCAGGCCGAAGTCGAGCGCACGCAGCAGATCTATGCCGGCCGCCAAGCCGTGATCGATTACGCCAAGGCCATCGATGAGAGCAACGATGCAACGGCGTATGAGATCACATTGCTCGGCAAAGGCAGCCAGGCGCGCGAGATCCTGCTGGAGCAGTACCGCGTCGAGATCGACCGCCGCAAGCAGATCCTGGCGATCGACAAGAACTCTGGCTACAACGAAGAGCAGCGTGTGGAAGAGCGCATCAAGGCCAACGAAGCCGCTGCCCGTGCAACAGCTGGTGTCGCGGGCCGCGTCCAGGTCGACGAGTTCAAGAAGTCCGTCGACCAGATCGACGACGTATTCCGCAAGGGCTTCGCCGACATGGTCAACGGCGGCGAGGGCACGTGGAAGGCCTTCACCAAGTCGCTCACCACCACCTTCAAGACCACGGTGGCCGACCAGATCTACAAGATGTTCCTGCAGCCCTTCGTGGTGAACATCGTTGCCAACATGATGGGCCTCACGGGCGCCCTGGGCGGTGCCGGTACAGGTTCCTCGGCGAGGTGCACCAACGGCTCTGGGCATGGCCCAGCAAGCCAACACGCTGAGCAACCTGTGGACCAAAGGCTCCAAGTTCTTCGACACCGGTTCCAAGTGGTCTCTCCGGCCTGTTCGGCAGTGGCGGCTGGCCCGACAACAGTGTTGACCGAATCGCAGACGGTCGATCTGGGCCGACACATTTGCCGCTTCCTTCGGGGAGTATCTGACGCAGCAGCGGAGGATTTGGCGGCAGTTTCGCGTCGACGATCGGCAAGGGGTTGGCGACTGATGCCACGGGGGCCACGGTAAGCGCAGACGCGGCAGGGGCGACTCTTGGTGGCGCCGGGTCAGCGGCAAGCGGAGTCTCGGTCGTCCCCATCATCGGGTGGATCATCGCTGGCATGCTGGCCGCTGATGGGCTCTTCTCTAAGGGCTACCAGGCCGACAACGTCAACACGCTGAATGCCGCGGCGCTGGGTGACGCCGCGGTGCCGACCACCAAGCTGCTGGAGGCGCTGGGTGTCAACAGCCGCACCGCCAACATCATCACCGGCGCGCCCATCACCCCGGGAGCGAGATCTGTGAAGATCGGTGCCATCTCGGCAACCGCATCGATGGGCCCGCCGACCATCAGCGAGTAGCCGCGATCGAGGCCGAAGACGCCGCCGCTGGTACCGACGTCGATGTAGTTGATGCCCTTCTCGCGCAAGGGTCCGGCTCTGTCGATGTCGTCGCGATACCACGAGTTGCCGCCGTCGATCAGCGTGTCGCCGGGCGACAGCAAGGGAGCAAACGACTCGATCGTGTTACTGACGTACGCGGCCGGGACCATCAGCCAGATGTGCCTCGGCGCGGTCAACGCGTCGACCACCTGCTGAGGCGTTGCCGCCCCGCGCGCGCCGTCGGCCTCGCTCGCCTGAACTGCTGCCGGATTCAGGTCGTACGCCACGCAGTCGTGACCCGCGCGCTGCAGGCGCTTCACCATGTTGGCGCCCATGCGCCCGAGACCAACCATCGCGATTTGCATGCCCGCAAGGTTGCCACGTTCGCGCGCCGTATACGGTGAGAACTCCATGAATGATGTCGAACGCGACCGTGCCGGAGCGGTCAGAGCGCACGCAGCGGTCATCGCCACCCTCGAGGACCTGACCGACGATCAGGCCGCACGGCCGTCGTTGCTGCCGGGATGGACGGTGGGTCACGTGGCCTCCCACATCGCCCGCAATGCCGAGGGGCACATCCGCATGTTCGATGCAGCCACACGTGGTCAGGTCGCCGAGATGTACCCAGGTGGACGAGAACAGCGCACTGCCGACATCGAGGCGGGTGCTCGCCGCCCGGCTGCAGACATCGTCGCCGATGTCATCACCACGGTCGTGCGGCTCGAGAGTGTGTGGGAGGCGATGCCCGCCGATGCGTGGGCCGGTCGCGGAGCGACGATCGCGGGCGAAGAGACGATGGCCGACCTGCTGTTCATCCGCTGGCGTGAGGCTGAAGTCCATCACGCCGACCTCGGGCTCGATTTCTCGTGGAGTGATTGGGATCCCGAGTACGTGCGCCTGGATCTCGTCCGGCTCACGATGCTGTGGGCCAGTCGCAAACCGATGGGCATGACGGCGCTGCCACCCGAATCGATGTCGGTCACGGATCATCAGCGTCTGGCCTGGTTGCTCGGCCGCGCGGACATCGATGGACTCGCCCCAGCGGGGATCATGAATTGATGCGTTGGAAGAGAGTGGCGGTTGGCGCGGCGCTTGCCCTCGCCGTGTTCGCACCTGCACAGCAGGCATCGGCACACGCGGGTCTCGAGGCCAGCGTTCCGTCGGCAAATGCCGTGCTGGAAACGGGGCCCCCCAACATCGAGCTCGACTTCAACGAGGCAGTCGACGCCAACCTCGCCAACATCGAGCTGTACGACCAGACCGCGACATCGATCCCGACGGGCATCCCCGAACGCATCACCGACGACACCGTCGTGCAGGCGTCGGTTCCGACGATCGGCGATGGCGTGTACGTGGTCGTGTGGCGTGTTCCGTCCGCCGATGGCCACGTGGTCGACGGGGTGTTCAGCTTCCAGGTCGGCGCGCAATCGGGAGTCGATGTCGGCGCGCTGATCGACAAGGTCAGCGGTAACGCGACCGCCACGTCCGAGGTGGGCCGACTCGACACAGCCGCACGTCTCCTCGCGTTGATCGGCCTCATCGTTGTCGTCGGAGGCGGTCTGCTCGCCGTCAGATCTGCGGACGCCGCGTCCAACCTGATGCTGCTGTGGATGGCGTGGATCTTCATGCTGGTCGGATCGCTCGGGTCCTTCGGGCTCTATGGCGCGAAGGTGGTGGCAGGCTCTCCATCCGACGCGATCAAGCCCTCGGTGTGGGGCAAGGTCGTCGGGTCGCACACCGCATCAATCCTGCTCGTTCGGGTCGTTCTGGTGCTCGTGCTCGGGGTGTTGCTGCTGACCTTCGCCCGCCGAGCGAGCGACGTGTGGCGCGGTGGCGCGTTGGCCATCGGCGTCGCGCGTCGATACTCACCTACTCCAGCATCGGCCACGCGAACGCGCAGCACCCGGCGACGCTGTGGATCGGCGTCGATGCGGTTCACCTGACGGCGGTCTCATTGTGGATCGGTGGTCTGTTGATGTTCGCGTTCGGTACGAGCACATGGCTGACCGATCCCGACTCCGAGCGCATCGTCCGCCGATTCAGCGTCACCGCGATGGTCGCCGTCCCCGTCATCGTCGCTACAGGCGTGGCTCAAACCCTGAAGCTCGCCGGCAACCTCGACGACGTCACCAGCACCTCGTGGGGGCGCACGTTGCTGGTGAAGGTCGCCGTCGTCACTGTGCTCGTTGCCATCGGCGGAGTCTCGAATTGGCTGCTGCGGAATGACGGTCCCGCGGCGATCAAACGCAACGTGTTGGTCGAGGCGCTGATCGGGATCGGCATCGTCGGGCTTGCCGCGGCGCTGGTCGCCCTGCCCCCGCAGAGTGTGGCCGCATCGAAGGTGTTCACGACGACGCTCACCGAGCAAGGTGTGATCGCCGATGTCACCGTCACGCCGGGCAGGGTCGGGCAGAACGAGGTGCACCTCATCATCACGCCGCCCGGCGGCAGCATCGACCCGGTCGTGTCGACGAGCGTGCAGGCAGAGCTGACGTCAGCGAACACGGGGGAGGTGCCCGGCATCCTGGAATCCATCGGCCCCAACCACTACACGGGGACGATCGTGCTGTCGCAAGCCGGTGACTGGACGGTGCAGATCCTTGTCGAACCCACCGCGGGCCAAACCGTGTTGCTGAGCGCAACGTTGCCCATCCCAGGGTAGGACCACGATGCTCCTGGGTTCCGGCGACGGGGGTACCATCCGGGTCGTGGCTGGATTCGAGACGGTGCGTGTTGCGGCCGTCCAAGCGACGCCGGTGATCCTCGATGCCGACGCGACCATCGACAAGGCCATCGACCTCCTCGGCGAGGCGGCGGATGGTGGTGCGACCCTTGTCGTCTTCCCGGAGTGCTTCGTGTCGGTGTACCCGAGCGGGACGTGGGCGGCGCAGGCGGCGACCTGGACAGAGGGATGTGACGAGCTGTGGGAGCGGATGTGGGCGTCGAGCATCGACGTCCGCGGGCCGCTGGTCGACCGACTGGCCATGGCGTGCGCGGAGCGGGGCGTTCATCTCGCCATCGGCATCAACGAGCGCGAGGATGACCGACCCGGCTCGCTGTACAACACGCTGCTGGTGATCGGCGGCGAGGGGGTGCTGCACCGGCATCGCAAGCTGATGCCCACGATGCACGAGCGTGTGTTCCACGGGGTGGGCGCTGGTGACGATCTCGGTGTGGTCGAGCTTCCCGGAAGCGCCCGGGTGGGCGGCCTCATCTGTTGGGAGAACCGAATGCCGTTGGCACGATGGCGGGTCTACGAGGGTGGTCCGCAGATCTGGCTGGCACCGACCGCCGACGACAGCGACGGCTGGATCGCCTCGATGCGACACATCGCCATCGAGGCTGGCGCCTTCGTGGTGAGCGTGCCGCAGTTCATCCCGGCGAGCGCTTTCCCGGATGACTTCCCGCTGCGGTTGCCCGAGGGCGTCGACGTCTTCGGCCGCGGAGGTGCCTGCATCGTGTCGCCCGGCGGCGAGGTGATCGCCGGCCCGCTGTATGACGCGGAGGGGATCGTCATCGCCGACTGCGACCTTCGTGAGGCGCTGCACGCCAAGCGCTACTTCGACGTCGTCGGTCACTACGGCCGAGCCGACGTGCTCACGCCGAGCGCCCAGCGCTGAAGAGTGACGGCGTCAGCTGGCAGCCCTTTCCTTCATCAAATCTTCGACGGCCTTGGGGATGGTCGTCTCGAAGTCGAGGAGCTTGACCCACGTCGGTGTGATCGTGATGACGGCCATCTCGTCGTAGAAGCTCTGCACACCGGCGAGCCATTCCGGGTACTGCTCTTCGGTCATCACCTTCCGGCCCGCGGTCAGGTAGCCGTCCGGGACCCCCGCGAGCAGTTCGACCTCTGCCGTGCCGCGGATCAGCAACACCTTTGGTGGGTATGCGCCCTGGTCGATGGTGAGCGCGACCTTCGGGTTCTTGCGGAGGGCTGCCACCTTGGCCGCCTTCGGCACGGTTGCCATCCCGATGTGCAGACCCTCCATCCAGAAGCCGATCGGGATGACCCGAGGATCGCCGTCGAGGCCGTTGTAGGCCAGGCGCGCCGGTTCCGGCCCATTGAGCAGCTGCTGCGAGTACGGCTTGGCCAGGATCTCGGCGATCTCTGCGTTGTTCATGACGGTGGTCCTTTCATGGAGCGTGTTCTCACCATGGAGACGACGCCGCCACCCGATTCTCGACATGCAGTCGACATCGACCACCTCTTGTGCGGACGCCTGAGTTCCGGGTTGCGGCTCAGGCCTCGGTTGCGGTTGCCTCGATGGCGCCACGAAAATCGGGCGGCATCGGTGTCTGGCTCGTCTGCAGGTCGACCGCGATTCTCTTGCCGAGGTTGTGCTGATCGGTGATCGCCTTCGCGACCATCGGGCCGAGCCGGCCCCCGACCGGAATGCGCCCGGCAGCGACGGCGGCGATCAACGCACTCGACACCTGCGCCGCCACCGGCGTCACCTTGGCCCAGTCGACCTGATCGGCGAGTGAGCGCATGGTGTGGCTGACATCGGTCGCCCGCTCGCTGGTCGCCGCGCGCACCTGCGTCCAGTCGACGCGGCGCATCGCTGCCGCGACCTCTTCGGCTTCGGCAGCAACCGTCGCCTCCATGGCGGCGTCGGACGGCGCCGGTTCGGCGATGCGATCCTCGTCGGTGGCAACGTCCGGCTTCTGGAAGAGGTGCTTCAGCGCGTCGAGTTGTTCCTTCGGCGTCGGCCAGATCGGAGCCACGGGCGAGTCATCGCCGTCGCGGCCTGCCGCGTGCTGCGCCTTCAACGCCGCCGCCGCCTCGCGCATCTTGGCGGTCCACTTGGTCGCGGTGACAGCGCGCGTCACACGACGGACGGTGTTGTCGTCGTGCGCTTCGGCCATGTCCACACAGTACCGCCGAGAGTGAACCGGCTACTCGGAACGCAGCCAGGCTGCCGTGAAGACCCGCGTGCATCCTCGATCGTCGACGCGGCCGACCCGACGGCAAACGTTGTCACCGACGATGGCTGTGTCGGGATCTCGACGACTCGGAGTCCGTTGGGCGGTCGGGCGACGATCGTTCGGCCGTGGGCTTCGACGCCCCACGTCGACGAGCGGAGCACGACAGCTACGGGGTGTTGCGGAGCCGGACCGGGCGCCAGCGGTGGAACTGTGAGCACGATCGCGCTGGCGACCCCCAACTCGGCTGCGACGTCGAGCGGCACATCGGCGACGACGCCTCCGTCGATCAGCGTGTGACCGTCGACCTCGACCGGCGGGAAGACGCCGGGGAAGGCGGAGCTGGCGACGATTGCCGAGACGACATCACCCGATTCGAGGACGAAGGGGCGTCCGGTCGCAAGGTCCGTGGCAATGATCGTCAACGGGGTCGGCGCGTGCTGGATCAGTCGAGCTCCGAAGTGCTTGCGCAGGAACGCGATGCCGTGCCGGTTGTCGAGGAACGACGCTCGCTTGCCCGCCAAGGCCAGCGCGACGCGTCCCGGATGCATGCGCAACAGGTCTCGTCGTCTGACGTTGACCCACAGGCGCTCGAGTCTTCGCACCCCGTCCATGTCGGCCGACCAGGCGAACATCGCCGCGTTCATCGATCCCGCCGAAACGCCGATCAGCCGGTCAGGTTGCAGACCTGCTGCCGTGAGCGCGTCGAGGACACCCACCTGGTACGAGGCCAAGGCGCCGCCGCCAGGGAGTATGAATGCGAGTGGTCGAGGTAGCGATCGCAGCGTGTCGATCTGCACGTCTGCAGTGTGCCGCCCGATCGGCCGAATGCCGGTCTCAATGTTTCCTTACACGTGCCATGTGCCCCAGTCGTCCATCATCGGCGACGCGGAGGTCGTGAACGTCCACTCGGCGGGGCTCTCGACGCGCGGTCCTTCTGGAACCGGCTCGAACACGGGCTCCGTATCGGGGTAGTAGGCGCCGCACGAACGTTGCAGATCGTTGGCTGGCAAGTGGGAAGTCGGCGGTCGGATCGCCGTCCTCGCCGATGTCGTGACTGACCTCGAGTTCGTCGGTCACCATTGTGTAGATGAGCAAGCCAGATGTCGTCGCTTCAGTCGTCAGGCTGTCGATGGTCTCCGGACCGTCGTCGCGATCGAATGCAGTCAGGCGATGCAGGCTCTTGGTGGTTCGGACCTTCTCGAGACGCACGACGATCAGGGTCTCGTCCTGGGTGAAGCCCACTGGGAGTCCTTCCGACCAGAAGGCGGCGAACCTGGCCGGCAATGACGTGACGTCCATGCGACCGACCTCGATCGGTGGTGAGGTCGGCGCGAACCCCACCGACTCGTAGGCGGCGTTGGCACGACCGTTCGCATCCATCGGCGCTGTCATGGGCCGCAGCTCCCCTGATTCGACGGCGGCGAGCACTTCCTCCATCGTTCCGTACCGCACCGGCGCCGGTGGTCCGAGCGTTGCAAGTGGGTCGACTTTGACCTCCATTCCAGGGTGGGTCATTGCTGCGACGATCGCGGCCTGCGAGACGTCGGCGACACCGAGCGCAGAGCGCGTGCACGATGTCATTGCGGTGGAGTAGAGGATGTCGTTGACGCGTGGAAGCCAGTCCTCGATCGTCCGACATGCTGCGGCGAGCGACCGCATCACATCGGTGGCAGCCGCGTCGCCGTTTCGGATGGCGCGCAACTCCTCGACCGTCGCCCGGAGCGCGAGCCGAAGCGAGTCGACTCGCGCACGATCGAACGACATCATTCGGTCCACTAGGACGCCAAGCTGACTGCGGGCTGGGTTTCGAGCAGATCGGCACGCCGTTCGAGGCGATGCGCAATGTCGGTTGCAGTCCGTTGATCTGCCAGCAACTGACGCCGAAGCGCGACGAGCGCCGCACAGCAGGCTTCTGGTGTCGGGCCGACCCAGATGTCGGGTCCGGCGAGGGTGTACACGTTCAGTGCTCGGCTGCCGTCGATCAGGCCTGCGACGGAATGCAGTTGTCGGGCGGACGCCCGCAGTTGCTCGACTTGGTTCGGGTTGCTCATGCCTCCAAGAGATGTGCACCCACCTTGCGGGAGCGGAACGTGTCTGCGTGGTGGTCGTACGATGCGTCGATGGCCGTCGAAGATGAAACGCTGAACAAGGTCACCTGGAAGATCCCGAACGCGCTTGCCCTCATCGGGTCACGGTCGGGAGACGAGCGCAACGCGATGACTGCGAGTTGGATCACGCAGTTGTCGATGGAACCCGTCCTCATCGGTGTCGGGATCGACAACTCGGCGATCACGTGTCGATTGATCGCGGACGGCGGATCGTTCACCGTCAACCTGTGGAACGCGAGCGACACCCGGGTGTTCGTGAAGTTCTCGAAGCCCGCGGTCGACGACGGCTCGACGTTGAACGGTCGTCCCGTGCGTGCAGCCACCACTGGCGCACCGGTGTTCGACGAGGCCGTGGCGTGGATGGACTGCGAAGTCCGCCATCGACTCGATCTCGGTAGCCACACGCTGTTCGTCGGCGAGGTCGTCGACGCGGCGATCAACGACGACGAGGCCCGCACCGCATCGATGAGCGACACACGCATGAAGTACGGCGGCGTCAAACGCCACTGAGGGTCGCCGTGGGCTAGCGCAAGCGGCGAGTGATGATGTGGTGCGGCTTGGCGGTGTGCTCGTCGATGAAGCCGTCACCCTCGATGACGAAACCGTGGCGGAGGTAGAACGGGAGCGCGGTGTCGCGGGCCCGGGCCCAGACCAGCGGGACAAGTGCGGCCGATCGCGTGCATCCCGATTCCAGCAGCAGTGCACCCACGCCGCGGCCCTGCAGATCGGGCGCCGTCGCCATGCCTCGGAGCTGCACGGCGGGCTCGTCGTGATGAGGCCGGCGGATCCACGTGGAGATCGCCACCACCGCATCGCCATCGCGAACCCCGAGATGAAATGTGCCCGGCGCATCGTCGTCGTCGAAGACGACCGACTTGTTCGGTGTGTCGCCGCGCAGCACGGCGAGCCGCAGCGGATGGGTCGCCTCGGCGGTCAGCTCGACAACGGTCAGGTCAGCCATGGGCGATCTCGATCGAGGCGCCATCCTGAGCAGCCGATGTGTACATCGCGTCGACGATCCGGTGCGCCTTCACCGCCTCGGCGAAGTCGGGCGTCGCCGCGGTCCCGGCCAGAGCGGATCGGACGAATTCGCCATCAGGGTTCTCCGTGCCATCGCGCATCTCGACGACAGCCTGTGAGAGTGCGTCACCGTCCAGCGTGCCCGTGTCGCCGTTCGAGTCGGTCCAACTGACCGGACCGTACCAATCGTCGCCCTCGATCACGATGTGGCGGTGCGCGCAGAAGACCTCGACGCGACGCAGGCTGGGACGCGCCAGGTTGTCGTGCCAGATGCTGGCGAGCGTCCCCAGCGCGCCGCTCGCGAATCGAATCGTGGTGCTGGCGACATCCTCGATCCCGTCGTGTCCGTGGAAGTTGGTCACGTGCGCGCTGACACGCTCGATCTCGCCGACCAGCACGCGCAACATGTCGACGTCGTGGATGCTGTGCTCGAGCAACGTTCCCGACCCCGCCAGCGTGCGATCGCCGCGCCACGTCGAGCCGTAGTGGCCCTGGATCGGGATGAACTGATCGTCGCGGAAGACGACTCCCATCACGGGTCCTGCCGCTGGTTCGTCGATGAGGTGTTTGGCCAACAGGTACGCGGGTGATCGCCGCAGGACGAGGCCGACCTGATTGACGACGCGTGCATCGTTCACCATCGCAGCCATTCGCTCGGCGGTGGCGACATCGAACGCCAATGGCTTCTCGCAGAAGACCGCCAGGTTGCGTGCCGCGGCCTTCTCGACCTGGCGGAGGTGCTCGCTGGTCCACGTGCAGATGTAGACCGCATCACAAGCGTCGAGCACGTCATCCTCGGTGGCCATCGCAGTGTGTCCCGACGCCGCGGAGAATGCCTCGGCGCGCTGCGAGTCGGGGTCGTACACGCCGGCTCGATCGATCAGCGCTCCGCTGCGTCGCAGGCTCTTCGAGTGGTACGTAGCGATGAGACCGGCACCGAGGAAACCGATTCGCAGTCGCTCAGCCATCGTGGCGACCGTACCCGATCGATGCCGGCAGATTCGATGTATCAGCAACCTGCCTCGTCGACTCCATTGGCGACACTCTCGAGAAGGAACATCGATGTATTCGAGGATCGTGGTTGGCACGGACGGAACCGACCGTTCCTTGATTGCGGTCGACCATGCCGCGCGTTTGGCAGCTGCGTTTGCGGCCGAACTGCACGTCGTGGCCGCCGCCTCGCCCAGCGCAACACCGGTACGACCCACCGCCACCATTCCGGCGGTGATGGCCCAGCTGTCCGACGCCTCGGCGAAGACCGCTGCTCGGATCGGCCGCGATGTGTGCAAGCGCCACGGCGTGAGGGTGATCGAGCATCCTCGTGTCGGCGAGGCTGCGTCGGTCCTGATGGCCGTCGCCGACGCGATCGATGCCGACCTGATCGTGGTCGGCAACACCGTGATGTCGGGCCACATTCGCAAGTTCAGCGGATCCGTTGCGAGCCGCTTGGGCCATCAGTCGAATCGAGCCGTGCTCATCGTTCACACCGGCTGACACGCGGATGGGTTAGATCGCCGCCGTCTGCAGATCACTCCAGTCGACGACCTTGCTTGCCAACGCCGTCGCTTCGTCGCGATCGTGCGTCACCATCACGGCAGTCGTTGCGGTGGCGCGCAGCACGCCGGCGAGCTCGGCGATGAGACGGTCGTGCAATTCGCGGTCGAGTCCGGTCAAGGGCTCGTCGAGCAGCAGGACGGTCGGTCGCGGCGCCAACGATCTGGCGAGGGCCACCCGCTTCTTCTCCCCACCGCTCAGCCGGTCGACCTGTCGATTGCGGAAGCTCGTCGAGCCCGACGATCGTCAGCAACTCGTCGACGCGCGCCGTGACCTCGACCGCGGGCCATCGGTGCATCCGCGGTCCGAACGCGATGTTGGCGGCGACGTCGAGGTGCGGGAACAGCTGCTCGTCCTGGAACATCATCCCCACGTTGCGCTCGTGTGCGGGCCGGTTGGTGATGTCGACACCGTTCAGTACGACGCGACCGGAATCGGGCTGCAGCAATCCGGCGACGATCCGCAGCAGCGTGCTCTTGCCTGCGCCCGACGGGCCGAGAATCGCGACGATCTCGCCGTCGTCGACATGCAGTGACACGTTGTCGAGCACGGCTCGTTCGGCGAATCGGATGGAGACATCGACGACGTCAAGCATCGATCGAACCGAGCCGCTCGTATGTGCCCGACGCCATCACGACCACCGTCGACAGCACCAGCAGGATCGTCGCCATGCGCGAAGGCCTGAGCCTGTGGCAGTGGACCGGCTCGGCCGAGCAGACGGCCGATCGCGATCGGCAGCGTCTCCGTGCCTGAACGACTCAGGATGGTCGTGGCGCCGAACTCGCCGAGCGAGATGGCCGCAGAGAAGCCGGCACCTGCCAGCAACGGTCGGCGCAGCGCACGAGCATCGACCTGCCACCATGCGCGAACGGGCGAGGCACCCAGCGTTGCTGCCGCAGCGCGCAGGTCGCGTGGGATCGCGCGCAGAACCGACAACAGGGCGCGCACGACGAACGGCACGGCCACCAATGCGTGGCCGAGCGGAACGAGCCACCACTTGGCTCGCCAGTCGAACGGGGCGGTGTCGAAGGTGATGAGCATTCCCAGACCGATGGTCACGGCCGAGGTGGCCAGGGGCAGCATCAGTCCGGCATCGAGCAGCTTTCCCAATCCGGGCGACATGTTGATGGCGGTCGCGGCGAGGAAACCGATGATCGTGGCGACGAGAGCAGCGACGACCGCGAATCGGAGGGATACCGAAATCGAAGCCAGCGGGTCGACTCCCAAGCCGAGCCCCGGCCGGGCCTCGCCGGCGCCGAGACGGCTCCACGCTGTCAGCGACCAGCCGTTGCCGAGGTCGAACGATCGGGCCACGAGGGCGACGATCGGCGCGCCGACGAGCAGGAACGTGGCCGATGCGACACCGGCCACCAACGCACGGTCTCGCCGGCTGCGCGCGACGCGGGGCGCCGACGCACCTTGCAGTTCGAGAGCGGCGCGCTTCTGCCGCCGCGAGGTCCACACGATCACGATTGCGAGCAGGCACAGCTGCATCGCCGAGAGCGCCGCCGCGCCTCCGACGTCGCCGAGTTGGGTCGCTCGGCGGGCAATCTCGACTTCGAGCGTCGGATGCGTCGGGCCGCCGAGCAACTTGGCCACGCCGAACGACGTGAAGCTGAACAGGAAGATCACCGCCGCGGCCGACCACAGCGCCGGCTTCAGGATCGGCAGCATCACCAGACGAGCAGCCCGAAACGGCGAAGCGCCAAGTGTGCGTGCCGCGCCGACCAGATCGTGCGGGATCACCGCAATCATCGAACCGACCAGTCGCACGACGACGGCGATGTTGAAGAAGACGTGGGCGACGATCATGGCTGTGGCTGTGCCATGCCACGACGCGGGGAGCAGAGCGAGGAACGCAGCGCCGACGACCACGGTCGGGAGCACGAACGGCACGGTGGCTACCGCCATCAGCACGCGACGCCCGCGGAAGCTGTAGCGAGCCAACACGTACGCGGGAAGGATTCCGACGATCAGTGTCAACACGGTGCTGACCGCGGCCTGCCACGCCGTGAACCACACGATGCCGGCCGTATCGCCCAGGAGCGGGCCCTGCGCGGCGCGGTGCTGCAAGGTGGTCGAGAGCAACGTGACCACCGGCCATGCGTACAGCACCGTGATGAACAGCGCTGGTGCAATCGCGATGGCGGCAATGAACCACCGAGGGGGACGGTTCAACGCAGGACGATGTTCGTCCACTCGTCCTGCCACTGCTGTCGGTTGGCGGCGATCACGTCGGGGTCCATCGTGAGCGGGTCAGTGGGGACGACTGCGAACTTGGTGAACTCGGGCGGCAGCGACGAGTCGACTCGCGCTGGATAGACGAACAGGTTCAATGCGAGTTCGTTCTGGAAGGTCGAACTGATGAGGAAGTCGACCAGTTTGTGAGCTTCGGTCTCGTGCTTCGTGCCGCGCAGCACGCCGGCGAACTCGATCTGACGGAAGCATGTCGATCCGATCGCGGCGGTGGGCGCATCAGTGCGTGGCGGATCAGCGAAGATCACCTCCGACGGCGGGCTCGACCCGTAGCTGACGGCCAACGGGCGCACTCCTGAGGAGCCTGCCGAGCCGCTGAACTCGTCGTAGTACGCAGTGGTCCAGTCGTCGACCACCTTCACGCCGTTCGCCCGCAAGCTCGTCCAGTAGTCCTGCCAGCCGTCTTCACCGCTGTGCGCGATGGTCGCCAACAGGAAGGCGAGACCCGGGGACGACGTCGAAGGGTTCTCGACGACGAGAAGATCCTTGTACTCCGGCTTCAGCAGATCGTCGAGGGACTCCGGTGGCTTCACGTTGTTGGTCGTGAACCACGTGATGTCGTAGTTGACGCACACGTCACCGAAGTCGACCGGGGTCACCTCGTGACCTGGCACCAAGGCCCGCAGATCGGTGGCGATCGCCTCCCAATCCTGCGGCTCGTACTTCGTGAAGATCTTGCCATCGAGCGCTGCCGACAGAAAGGTGTTGTCGACGCCCCACATCACGTCGCCTTCCGGGTTGCCGGCCGTCAGTGTTGCCTTGGTGACCATGGTGCCGGTGTCGCCGGCGATCACGATCTTCACCGGGATGCCGGTCGACTTGGTGAACTCGTCGAGCGCCGTGTTGATCGATGTCTTCTCGGTCGGGAACGAGTCGTAGGCCACAAGCGTGATCGGTGATGGAGTGTCGGAGGTAGCGGAATCCGACCCGCAGCCGACGGCGGCAGCGGCCAAGGCGACGAGCGCGGGGACGGCGAGGAAACGCTTCATGGAACCACCAAGGTGAGAATGCCGTCGGTGACGGCGACGTGAAGAAGTCCGGTTGATTCGTTGCTGATGCCGAGAGTGCTCGACGACTCGAGCGTCGCGTCGTCCAACGGCCATCGCGCACCGGTCACCTCGACCCCACGACACGGACCGTGGAGCGCGAGCAATGAGAACGTCGAGTTCTGCGGGAGATCGAGGGTCACCGATCGACCCGGATGCATGACGTGAACGGAGATCTCGTCGAGGACCAATCGGATGCCCTCGAAGCGAGCCAGCGCCGGATTGCCGAGCGCGGCAAGCGTGCCCAGGGCGTGGTCGAAGCGGTCGCCGATCGCTGCCGAACACGAGCAGGTCCGTGGCCTCCGTCTGGACTGCGCGTGCCAACGCCAACTCGGTGTCGGTCGAGGCCTTGTCGAGAGGATGCTGGTCGATCTCCAACTCGTGGGCGTACGCCCACATCTTCCCGTGCGCGGTGATGCTGTCGAGGTCACCGACCAGGATGGTCGGGCGCAGCCCTGCCTCCACGGCGTGGTCGAGACCGCTGTCGGCGGCAACGATGACGGCGTCGGGTGCGATGTCCGCGATGTGGCGCGGCGAGAGGGCACCCCCGCCGATCACTACCACCACTTGCGACATCGCATCCCTCCGCTGGCATTACCCAGATCAGGTTCCGGTCGGTGGCGGCGCCCACCCTCTCAGCCCGCCGATCCTGCGAGCTCCCCGTTTTCGGTTGCCCGAAGTTTAGCCGCGCAGTGCGGGAACTGTCACGTGGACGGCTGCCTGCGGATGTCGGGTTCGATGTAGATCGTCGTGGTCTTCGGGACCGCGGTCCGCACCGCGAGCTCGGCTTGGTCGATGGCGTGTGCCAACTCCTCGACCGACAGCGAATGGTCGAAGTCGATCTTTGCTGCCAGGAGCAGGTCGTCGGGACCGAGGTGCATCGTGCGCAGGTGGATGATCGATATGACGTTGGTCGACGTCGACAACGCACCGTTGATCTTGACGAGGTCCGTCTCGCTGGCCGACTCGCCGATCAGCAGTGGCTTCATCTCCCTGGCCAGGATGAAGGCGATCACGACCAGCAACGCGCCGATGGCAATCGAACCGAGCGCATCCCACCTCGGATCGCCGGTGATCTGGGCCAAGGTCAAGCCGATCAACGCGAACCCCAGACCGATCTCCGCTCCAACGTCTTCGAGCAGCACGACGGGTAGTTCAGGGGCCTTGCTGGTGTGGATGAACGAGCGCCATGACATGCCCGGTAGGCGCGAGTGGTTGGATTCCTTGACTGCCGTGCGCAGCGAGTAGCTCTCGAGACCGATGGCGATGAACAGGATGACGAACGCCACGATCGCGTTGTCGAGCTCGTGGGGATGCCGGAACTTGTCGAAGCCTTCGTACAACGCGAACAGGCCGCCCATGCTGAACAACACGAGGGCGACGACGAATGCCCAGAAGTAACGCTCCGGGCCGTAGCCGAACGGATGGGCCTGATCCGGCGGGCGACTACCGCGCTTGGATCCGAGCATCAGCAGCGCCTGATTCCCGGTGTCTGCGAGCGAGTGCGCCGATTCGGCAAGCAACCCTGCCGACCCCGTGATCACGAACCCGACGAACTTGGAGACCGCGATGCCGAGATTGGCGAAGAACGCGGCGATGATTGCTCTTCGGCTGCCCTCATGCATGCGTGCAAGGTTGGCATTGCCGCAGGTGCAATTCAAAGAGAAGTACGGATTTCGGAGGGGAGCTCACATGGGTCAACTCGACGGACGCGTTGCCTTGGTCACCGGAGGCGGCCGTGGGATCGGCCGCGGGATCAGCGAGTTGCTCGCTGCTGAAGGCGCGACCATCGCGGTCAACTATCGGCGCGATGCCGACGCGGCATCGGCCACGGTCGATGCGATTCGCGACGCCGGCGGAGCAGCGATGGCGTTCCAGGCCTCGGTCGACGACGCGGATGCGTGCGCAACCTTGGTGGATGCGGTGGTCGCCGAATTCGGCGGTCTCGACATCCTGGTGTGCAACGCGGGCATCGCCTCGCGCGGCAATTCGGTCGCCGACACCGATCCCGCCGAGATGATGCGAGTTGTCGCGGCCCACGCCTTCGGTCCGCATCATCTCGCCCGTCTTGCCGTGCCGCACCTCCGCACTCGCGGCCGTGGCGACATCGTGATGATCTCCTCCGTTGCCACTTCCAATTACTCGGCCAACGGCGCGCCGTACAGCATGGGGAAGGCTGCAATGGAGGCGTTGGCATTCACCTTGGCGAAGGAAGAACGCTCGAACGGCATCCATGTCAACGTCGTCGCGCCCGGCCTCGTCGAGACCGAGATGGGCGTGCGGCTGGCCCGTGCGTTCACGGGCAATCGAGGCCTCGAAGATCTGCGTTCGCTCGACGCTTCGGCCCCGTTCGGACGGGTGTGCCAACCCCTCGACGTCGCCAATGTGGTGTTGTGGCTGTGTAGCGACGGTGCGGGCTACATCACCGGTCAGCGCATCGAATGCAACGGCGGGGGCTAGCGGGTTGGATGGTTGCAATCGGATCGCGGCGATAGCGTTGTGGTCGTGAGTCCACTTGCCGCAGAGGCTGCACAGACCGAAGTCGGTCAGATCATCACCGTCACTCCCGAGGCGTTGCAGGAGCTCGTGAAATTGCGTGACACCGAGCCCGAGGGCGATCGGCTGGGTCTGCGACTCGAGATCGTCAGCAATCCGGGCGAGGACTTCAAGTACGACCTCAGCTTCGACATCGTCACCAAGGCGGCGTTCAGCGACGAGGTGCGCACCCATTCACGTCCCGAGATCGGCAGCCTCAAGGTCATCATCGCTGCATCGGCGATCGATCTGCTCGAGGGCGCAACGCTCGATCACACCGCGACGCAAGGCCTCGTCATCCGCAATCCCAACAAGCCGAAGGCTCCCTCCGTCGAAGGTCTGATCTCGAACGACGAGCTCAGCGCGGAGGTCGAGACGCTGATCAAGGTCGAGGTCAATCCGGCACTCGCGGCGCACGGTGGTTTCGTGTCGTATGTGGGTCACGATGGCGAGGGCACCGCGTACCTCACGATGGGCGGCGGTTGCCATGGCTGCTCGATGAGCCGGATGACCATGCTCGATGGTGTTCAGACGATGCTGGTCGAGCAGATCCCGGAGATCGAGCGAGTCCGCGACCTCACCGATCACACCTCAGGCGAGAATCCGTACTACCACTGAGATCGCGCTACTTCGTGACGCCGACGGTGGCGTTCACGAACTCGACGACGGCTCGTTGCAACACGTCACGTTCCTTGTCGAGTGTCGCCACGTGACCGCTGTGCCGGAGGCGTAGCCGGCGCACGTCGCCCCGCAACGCAGCAGCGATGACGTCGGACGACGCTGGATCGACGACGTCGTCTTCCGCGCTCGTCACCAGCAGCACCGGCCGGTCGACAGCGGAGAGGTCCATTGCCGATACGCCACGTGTCATCTCGATCACCGCCTCGATGGGCAGTCGCTCGTAGGCGATCTCGCCCACTGCGGAGGGTCCCACCTCGACCCATGATTGCCCACGGCTCAACCGCCACTCGAGACCATCCATCGCGTCAGGGTCCTCCGCCACCGGATTGATGCACACCGCCGCAGCGCACCGGTGTTCGGCGCACAGCTGCAGCGCTAGGCCGGCACCCATCGACTGGCCGACGACGACATCGGCTTCCCACCCGCGTGCGGCCTCGAGCCAGTCGTCCCATGTGACGCCGACGAGGTCCGCCGGATCAGTGCCGTGGCCGGGAAGGGTGGGCGCCAGCGTCGTGAAGTTCGCGTCGATGCATGCGGCCACGATCGGCCACATGGTTGCTCCGGTGCCGCCGAGCCCGTGCAGGCACAGCACCCGAGTCATTGATGCAGCGCGTTGGTGAGATCGTTCACCAGATCGGCCGTGTCCTCGAGGCCGACCGAGATACGGAGCAGGCCCGGGCTGACCCCCATCAACGTCGCCTCTTCCGGACTGAGGCTGGCGTGGGTGGACGTCGCCGGGTGACACACCAGCGTCTCCGGACCGCCCAGAGATGTGGCGATGCGGGCGAGTTGCAGCGAGTCGAGGAATCGCTCGGCGGCAGGACGACCGCCGGCCAGCTCGATGGCCAGCACAGTGCCGCCATGACGCATCTGGCGCTTGGCGAGATCGAACTGCGGATGCGACACGAGGCCCGGGTAGTGAACGGCGGCCACGGCCGGTTCCTCGACCAGCACCTCGGCGATGTGCAACGCCGATGCCGCTTGATGGGTCGTGCGCACGGCGAGCGTGCGGATGCCGCGGATCGCGTTGTGTGCGTCGTACGGGGAGGGCGTCGAACCGTGGAGCACCGAGTACGCCCAGATGGCGTCGATCAGTTCCTGCTCGCCGGAGATCACTCCGAGGGTCGCGTCGTTGAGCCCGGCAATGCCCTTCGTGGCCGAATGCAGCGACAGGTGGACGCCGTGGGCCAGCGGCTGCTGACCGAGTGGCGTCGCAAACGTCGAATCGACCACCGTGATGGGTCCGCGCAGCGAGCCCAGCTCGTCGAGATCGACCAGCTCGAGTCGTGGGTTCGAGGGTGTCTCGGCAAGTGCCAACATCGTGCGGCCGGGTCGGACAGCAGCGGCAAATGCACCTGGCTCGGTGGCGTCGACCAACGTCGTCTCGATTCCCATCCGCTGGCAGGGGCCCTGCAGGAATGCGAGCGTGCCCGCGTACAACTGACGCTGCGCCACGATGTGGTCGCCGGACGAGCACAGCGCGAAGACGACGGTGGCGATTGCCCCCATGCCCGAGGCGAACGCCAACGCGTCGTCGGCGCCTTCCAGCACGGCAATGGCCTCCTCGAAGGAACGCACCGTCGGGTTGGAGTATCGGCTGTAGAACTCGCCAGCGCGGATGGATGTCGCCCGCCGGTTGGCGTCCATCAAACCGTCGGATTCCCACACCGTGCTGGCCCACAGCGCGGGTGCCAGCGACGTGCGGCTGTGCGCGCGGCCCGCGGTGATTGCGCGTGTCGCGGGCTGTTGGCTCTCGCTCATCCGACTAACGCTACGTGGTCCCGCACGACTGTTCCTACCGAGTTGGCGACTCAGTATTCTCTCGAATATGACGATCGATCTCGGGGAGACCTACAGGACGACGCGGCTGCGAGTCGCCGACCTCGTCGACGACAGCGTCGCCGATCGAGCAGTGCCGGCGACACCGGCGTGGACCGCACACGATGTTGTCGCGCATCTCGCCGGCGTGCTCAACGATGTCGCTACCGGGAACCTCGAAGGCGCTGCAACCGACCCGTGGACGGCGGCGCAGGTCGAGCGTGGCCGCGATCGACCGATCAGCCAGCTGGTGGATGACTGGGCCGCGGCTGCACCCGGATTCGAGACGTTCCTGTCGTCGCCGGCAGGCGTCAATGCGAGCGCGGCGTTGATGGATGTCAGTTGCCACGAGACCGACTTGCGCGCGGCACTCGGCCTTGCCCCTGCGCTGAGCGACGAGATGCTCGCGTGGGCGGCCGCGACGATGCGCGAGGGGTTCGATGCGCAGGTCGCTGCGGCGGGCTTGCCACCGGTGACGATCGACGTCGCCGACTTCGAGATGTTCCGTGGCCGCCTCGGCCGCCGAACCCGAGAAATGGTCTCCGCCTACGGCTGGTCCGCCGATCCGGCCCCGTACCTCGACCACTTCTTCATCTTCGGCCCGACAGACCACCCAGTCGGTACCTGACCGCAGCCGCCTACTCGGGCGCGCCGCCGAGGTCGGCGGTGTGGTGGTGGAGGATGCCGTTCGACGAGATGGCCGAGTCGTTGAGGTAGGTGCGCTCGCCGTGGCGATCGGTGAAGGTTCCGCCGGCCTCCTCGACCACGATCATCACGGCAGCAAGGTCGTACGGGGCGAGCCCGATCGCATCGATGGCAAGATCGATCGCGCCCTCGGCGACGAGCATGTGTTGCCAGAAGTCGCCGAACCCTCGGGCACGGTATGCGCCGTGCACCAGCGACACGAGCGCGTCGGTGAGGCCGGCCTCCTCCCACCCGTTCGAGAACGTCACGGAGACCTGTGCCTCGTCGAGGGTCGACACTGCCGACACGCGGCACGCTCGTCCGTCGGCGAACGCGCCCGAGCCCTTTGCCGCCCACCAGCGACGGCCCAGCGCCGGCGCCGAGACGACACCGACCAGCGGGCCGTGGTCACGATGCGTCAACGCGATCAACGTGGCCCACACCGGGATGCCGCGGACGAAGTTGGAGGTGCCGTCGATCGGGATCGATCACCCATCGCCATGGCGAATCGGCGTCGCCCACGACGCCGTGCTCCTCGCCCAACAAGCCATCACCCGGTCGCTGGGCCAGGACAACGCCGGAGATCGCCGACTCGGTCTCGCGGTCGGCCTCGGTGACCTCGGTGTGGTTGGACTTCCAGTCGAGGTTGAACGACCGTTGTTCGTAGTACGGCAAGGTGATGGCGTCAGCGATCCCGGCCAGCTCGAGCCCCAGCCTCAGATCGGCGGCGAGGTCTCGGTCGATCGTCATCGCGGGAACTCTGGCTTGCGCTTCTCGCGCAGCGCGGTGATGCCTTCTTCGGCCTCTGGACCGAGGAAGCTCAGCATCTCGTACGCCAGCGACGCCTCGAAGTTGGGGAGCGCTTGGCGCAGCCAGTGATTGAGCGCCCGCTTGGTCAGCGTGATCGCTTCGCGCGGCCCGCGGGCGAGACGGTCGGCGACGGCCAGTGCTTCTGGCAGCACCTCGTCAGCCGGCAGCGCCTTCGACACCAGCCCGATCCTCTCTGCCTCCGCGCCGGTGATGAAGTCGCTGGTCATCAAGTAGTACTTGGCCTTCGCCATGCCGCACAGCAGCGGCCAGATCGCCACGGCGTGATCGCCGGCGACGACACCGATCCGGATGTGCCCGTCGGTGAACCTCGTGTCCTGGTTGATGATGGAGATGTCGGCGAGCAGCGCGACGGCCAGTCCGGCCCCGACAGCGACGCCGTTGATTGCGCTGATGATGGGCGTGTCGCATTCGATCATGGTTCGCACGATGTCGCCGCCTTCGCGCATCGCGGCCATCGTTCGCCGATGGTCGCCGACCTGCAGCGAGATCCAATCGAGATCGCCGCCGGCACTGAAGGCCGTGCCTTCGCCGGTGACCACGACCGCGCGGACCTCGGGGCTGTTGTGGATGTCGACGAAGATCGTCGCCAGTTCGGCATGCATCGCCGCGTCGGTCGCGTTGAGCTTGCCCGGGTTCGACAGCGTGATCAGCATCACGCCGTTGTCGCGGTCCTCGATCTTGAGACGGGTGTATCGGTCGAATCGTTGGCTCGGCACGGCCGCACGCTAGCGCCGCGCTCGTAGCGGACCTCAGACCGAGGTGATGGCCTCGAGGCGTCGGACGACGGTCGCGGCAATTCCGTCCGCATCGAGACCGAGTTGGGCGAGGATGCGGTCGGGCTTGCCCTGCGGAATGAACCTGGCCGGCAACCCGAGCACGTCGACGCAGACGCCTGGCGCGATCGCGTGCAGCTGGTCGGCGATGGACATGCCGATGCCGCCGTCACGGATGCCGTCCTCGCACGTGACGACCGATCGATGGGTCGCAGCGTCGGCGATCATCGCCGGGTCCAGCGGGACGCAGGAGCGCACGTCCCACACCGTCGCCTCGATACCTTGCTCGGCCAGCGCGGCCGCAGCCTGGTTGGCGAAGCTGACCAGCTTGCCGATTGCGAGGATGCAGACGGAGCCGTCGCCGCGGCGGAGCTGGTTCGCGAGTTGCCCGACACCGACCTCGTGCTCGCCGACCTGAGGCGCCGTGCCGTTTGGGTAGCGGATCGCGACGGGACCTTCGTCCGCCAGCATCAGCGCATCGTGCAGCATCACCTGCAACTCCTGCGCGCTCGACGGCGCGAGCACACGCATCCCCGGCACCTTGGCCAGCAGGGCGAGGTCGTAGACGCCGTGGTGGCTCGGCCCGTTGTCGCCGGTGATCCCGGCGCGGTCGAGGCAGAAGACCACCGGGAGCCGGTGGAGTGCGACGTCGTAGACGACCTGATCCCACGCCCGATTCAAGAAGGTGCTGTAGATCGCGACGACCGGGCGAAGGCCGCCCATCGCCATGCCCGCGGCCCCGGTGACGGCGTGCTGCTCGGCGATGCCGACGTCGAAGAAGCGGTCGGGAAATCGGTTCTGGAACGGGATCAGCCCGGTCGGTCCGGCCATGGCAGCGGTGATCGCGACGACTCGCGAATCGGCGTCGGCTTCCTTGATGATGCCTTCGGCGAACGCCTGGGTGTATCCGGACGGGATCGCGGGTGGGGGACCGACGATCGGGTCGAACACCGGCGCATCGTGCAGGTGCTTCTCGTCGTCGTCCTCGGCCGGTGGATAACCGCGGCCCTTCTGCGTCAGGACGTGCACGAGGATCGGTCCGTCTGCAGAGAGCTCGATTGCGTTCAGGAACGTGCGCTCGAGCTCTTCGATGTCGTGACCGTCGATGGGGCCGACGTACCGAACGCCGAGCGCCTCGAAGAACGACGGCGGCTGCAGGAACTCGCGGACCGCCGCCTTGAAGGCTTCGACACTCTTCTCCGCTTGCGGGCCGACGTAGGGGAGCTCGCGCAGGAACTGTTCGAGCTTGCGTTGCCGCTTCACGTACACGGGGTTGAGACGGATGCTGGTGAGGCTGTGCGACAGCCGATCGGTGATCCGCGACGGCAGGCTGGGGTGGTCGGCCATCGCCAGATCCATCGGAGTCGGGCCGGCAGTGAGGTTGGAGATGGTCGGCGCATAACTGCGCCCGTTGTCGTTGAGGACGATGATGACCCGCTGGCCGGAGTGACCGATGTTGTTGAGCGCCTCGTAGGCCATTCCGCCGGTCATCGAGCCGTCGCCGATCACCGCGACGATGTGTCGATGCGGGTCGGTGCCGGCATCGCGGGCGACGGCGAGCCCGTAGGCGTACGACAGGATCGTCGAGGCGTGGCTGTTCTCGACCAAGTCGTGGACGCTCTCCTCGCGGCTCGGGTAGCCCGACAACCCGCCGGCCTGGCGCAGCTGTTCGAACCCGTTCTGTCGACCGGTGACGATCTTGTGGACGTAGGCCTGGTGGCCGGTGTCCCACAGGATCGCGTCCTGGGGCGAATCGAACACCCGATGGAGCGCCAGCGTCAGTTCGACGGCGCCCAGGTTGGAGCCGAGATGTCCACCGGTCTCGGCGACTGCCTGCACGACGAAGTCGCGGATCTCGCCGGCCAATTCGTCGAGCTCCGCAGGGCTCAACGCCCGCAGGTCTGCGGGCTCACGGATCTCGTGCAGCGACATGACGGGCACGACGTTACTTCTCCCCGCGATGCCCCAGGTACTCAGGTGCAATCTGTGGTGCCGGGCACGCCCCTCGTGACCTAGTCTCAACGGCGGAGGTCACGTGGCAGTCGGCATCGTCGGGCGAATCCTGCAACGCGCCCAGCTGTCGCGATGGCTGGCCGCGGCGATCAACGGGCAGCCGGTCGTCGTCGTGCTCGATGGCCCTCCCGGCGTCGGAAAATCCACCCTCGTCGACTGGCTCGTCGCCGAGGCGACGGAGCACGGCGCGGTCCACCGTGTCGTCACCGTGCCGGAGCGTGGCGATGTCGCCGAGGATCTTCGACAAGCCATCGCCGACACCGATGAAGCGGTGCGCCGTGGATCACCGCAGCTGGTGATCATCGACGACGCCCACTGGCTCGACGATGCTGGCCAGCACCTGGTCGAGCACCTCGCTTTTCGATTGGGGACGGCCGCGGTCACGAGTCAACCGGCCGGCGTGTGCTTGGTGTTGGTGATGCGCGACGACTCCTCGGGACGGCTCGTTTCGCCGACTGGTCGACGAACCGATCACCCGCCGGATGACGTTGGAGACGCTCGACGATCGCGAGGCTCGCGAACTGGCGACGCGACTGTCGCCGGGAATCACCGATCGACGCACGACTCGCCCGCTTGGTCGAGCTCAGTGGCGGCAATCCCCTGACGCTCAATGCGCTCGTCGATTCGATCGCCGTCGGCGAGGTGTTGCCTCCACCGGCATCGACGACCGGGACGATTCCCGTCGAGGTGGCATGGCGGGCGCGCCTGTCGACCCTGTCGCCGGAGGCCTTGCGGATTGCGGTCTTGATCGCGCTCGCCGAGCAGGGCACAGACCGCGGCGGGGCAAGCCTCGACTTGCTTGCCGATGCCGATGCCGCGGTCGACGAACTGCAGTCGATCGGTGCAGTGCGGCGCCGCGGGCGTGGGGCTGTGTTCACGCATCCGTTGCTGCGAACCACGGCACTCGATCTCGCCCCGCCAGAGCTCGTCGTCGAGGTTGCCGGCGAGTTGCTCGATCTGCTCGACAGCGCTGACGGTCGAGGCGTGGCAGCAGGCACACTCGTTCGTCTGTCCGATGCGGCCAAACGAGCGGGCGATGATCACCACACCGACTTGCTGCGCGCCGCGTATGAGGAGGCGATCTCTCACGGCTCGTGGTCTGCAGCCGGCGACCTCGCGGAGAGCCTGTTGGAGACAGCCACGGGCGAGGAAGAACGTGCCTACTGGTTGGAACGGATCGGACGAGCCCGGTTCAACGAGCTCGATCGCGACGAGGCGACGGAACGGTTGATCGAGGCCGCAGATCTCTACGCCAAGTGTGCCGAGCAGGCTGCGTCGACGGCGACCCCCACGGCGTATCTCAACAGCCGAGCGGAATGCCTGCTGCTGGCGTTGCGAACGGACTTCACCCGCGGTGGCCCTCGCCGGCACCCGGAGCTCGACCAGCTCGTCGTCAGCCTGATCTCCGACGAGTCGATCGACCGTCACTGGCGGGCCCAGTCGGCCGCAATCCTGGCCGAGCTTGCGTGGGCCGCGCCTCGGCCCGACGAGCGCGGTCAGTTCGTCGACAAGGCCCAGGCACTGGTCGACGGCGTCGATGACCCTGCAACCCAGTTCTTCGTCCACTTTGCGGCCGGTTGGCATCAGCTGGCTCGGCTGGACATCGATGGTGCCCGGCGCTTCTTCACCCTCGCCGACCAGGCCTCGCGCCTGCACGGGGATCCGTGGTGGTTCAGCGGCAGCCTCGCCCGGAGGGCCTTCGTCGGGTTGTTGGAGGATGACCCGATGGCCACCATCAGCGACTCCACGTCTGCGGCAGACCTGTCGACGCGGTCATCGAACTGGGCCGAGCACGGGTACGCGGTCGCGATTCGTTCGGTCGCCGCGACGCGGCTCGGTCGGCTCGCCGACGCCGACAACGACACGGAGTCGAGCATCCTCAGTCGCGCGACGTGCGGACTCCGCCTACCCGTTCCTCGAGACCCTGCCGACCGCGATCTGGCGGCGCGCGGTTCGCGGCGACGAAGCAGGTGTCGCCGTCTTGCGCGAGGTCGCCCGGCAGCAACAGATCTACATGCCGTTCGCAGAGCTCATCGCCGTGTCGTTGCTCCGTGGCGTCGAGGAGGCCGATGCCGAGATCAGGCCGCGGTGGAGCCTGCCGCGCAATGGCTTGAGCTTCCGCAACATCGGGTTCCACGCGGCGCAGTTCGAGGCGGCCGTTCTGGCAGGAAACCTCGAGATCGTCGACGGCCTGTTCGTCGAGTTCGACCGGACGTACCAGACAGGCGTGCGAGCCAGCCAGGACTGGCCGAACAGTGTGGCGCTGATGATGGCAGCGGCTGCCATCGAGCTCGGCGATGCGTCCGCGAGCACCTGGCTCGACCGCGCCCAGGAATCGGCTGTCGCATCCGGGTCCTACTTCGAGCAGGCGCTCGTCGACGTGTATCGGTCTCGACACGCGTTCGCCGATGGTCACGGCGATCAGGAGGCGCTCGATCGAGGACGAGCTGCGCTCGAAGCCCTCGATGCGTTGGGAGCGCCATTGCTCGCTCGGCTGCAACGCGATCGACTCACCTCCGTCGTCGGTCAACTCGGAATGTCGTCGGGCCGCGAACGCACCGTGATGTTCACCGACATCGTCGATTCGACTCGCCTGATGTCGAGCGCCGGCAATGCTGCGTGGGCGGTGATCCTCGGCGAGCACCATCGGCTCGTGCGCACCGTCGTCGGGCGACATCGCGGATCGATCATGACTTCGACCGGCGACGGTTTCTCAGCGTGGTTCGGACACCCGGACGACGCCGTCGCAGCGGCGTACGCGCTGCATCAGGCGATCGAGCACGCCGCGCTGATCGTCCCCGGCGGTGCAGTGCAGGTGCGCATCGGGCTGGCAAGTGGCTCGGTGTTCGACCTCGGGTCCGACGTGTCGGGAATGGCAGTCGCCGAGGCCGCCAGGGTGATGTCGACCGCCGGAGCCGGCGAGACCCACATCTCTCGTTCGGTGATCGAGCACGGACTCGACCTTCCGGCGGCGCATTCGATCGGGCTGCACTCGTTGAAAGGTCTGCCGAGGCCGGTCGAGATCTTTGCCCTGGCGTCGGTAGTTGCTCTGTAGCAGTATCACGGACGAGCCATCGCAGCTCTTCAACCCGACGACCATCGAGAGGAGCCACCAGTGGGGGTAATGCCGTACCACTTCGAAAAGGGCCGTTATCTGCAGTTGATCGAGGACACCCTCAACGAGGGGATCGAGGCGGTGGTCGACAACAACTCGGCTGTCACGTTCAACGGACTGCTCCGGCGGTACTCGATGCTGAAGTACATGCGCGAGGTCGTGGCCCGACCGTGCGATCCGGTCAACGGCGAGGAGCCGGATGGCGGAATGCTGATGTGGCCCGGCACGATGAAAGATTCCGACATCGGGTTCCCGATGTTTCGGATCATGGCGGAGGAGTGGTTCGGCTACCGGGTTCGCCCGGACGGCACGCTCGACACACAGCGCCACCCGAACAGGCCGACCGGCATGTGGGATGGGTACCAGGGCAACGTCGAGCGCATCCTGGCCACGTCCCTCATCCGCGCGATCGAGGTGTCGCTCGGGCTCAAGCACGACGACCCGGTTCCGACCGGTGCCCCGCCTCGTAGCTGGCCGATCTACTTCTTCCTCAAATGCCAGCAGCCGTTCTTCGAGAGCTGGGTGACGTGGCAGTGCCACAGTGCAAATCGCCGGGCAGCGGGCCAGGTCACGGTGATCTGGGCAACGCCCGGCCACAACCACCCGGTCTCGGATCACGCCGTCCCGATCGACAAGAACAAGGATCACATGGACGACTTCGTGTTCACCTTGCGAAACGACGGCGAGTTCCTCGAGGAACCCGAGTCGGCGCCGGCAGCCGACACCAATGGAGACGCACACCAGGGGATCTGGGTCGTCACGCATCGCGATCACAAGAAGCTCAACGTGTTCGACACATCGGTGCCCTCCAGCTATCTGGAGTGGGGCCCGCCCCTTCTCCCGATCATCGCTCCGGAGGACTTCACGGACGTCGTCACCGTTCAGCCGGCAGCCCGCAGCGGCGGGATCGACGCAATCAAGCCGAGGTACGTGGCGCCATGAGCGAAAAGTCACAGAAGCTCGACCTGGCGGTCGCCCACAGGATCGTGGGACTCGATACGCAGGGTGTCCTCAACAAGTTCCTCGACGGCAAGTTCCTCGTCGACGAAACGATCGGTCCATCGACGTGGCGCGCCGCGAAGAGCGAGTTCTCGGCAGTGCGCTGGCGCTTCGAGGGCATTCACGCTCGACCCATCGATGGCTTCGGGCACACACGAATTCCACCGACGCAGAACTCTGTGACCGTGTCGGGTCTGACGTTGGTGGAGAACAGGGAGCCCGATCAAGAGATCGACGACGACCTCGAGAAGCTGCTGCGTTCCGGAACCGTCGTGTTCCACCGATTCATCGACTGGCTGGCCGTGTTCGCCCAGATCGGTGTGCTCCACCTCGGCCGACCGATGTCGATCCCCGACATCGACTTCCGGCCGCCCGATCGCGGCACCATTCGCAAGCCTGGTTACAACGACGACGATCCCGACGACGAGCAATCGAAAGACCGGCAACGCGGCACGTGACGCGGTCTGGAACACTGGGTCGATGACGACCCGACAAGTCACCGGTCACGCTGGGCAGCAAGCCATCGCAGCGATGATGGAGTTCGGCACCGATGTGATGTTCACGTTGAACGGTGGCCACATCTGGCCGCTGTACGAAGCGGCGCGTGATCAGGGCATGCGAGTCGTCGACACGCGCCACGAACAGACCGCCACCTTTGCCGCTGAAGGCTGGGCAAAGTTGACCCGGCGTCCCGGTCTCGCGGCGCTGACGGCAGGTCCTGGCATCACCAACGGCGTGTCGGCGATCACGACAGCGATGTTCAACGGCTCGCCGCTCGTCGTGATGGGAGGTCGTGCGCCGGAGGGCCGGTGGGGCTCGGGATCGCTGCAGGAGATGGACGCGGTGCCGGTGGTGTCATCGATCACCAAGTCGGCGATCACGGTGAAGGACGCCACACGCGCCGCGGCGATGGCCCATGCCGCGGCTCGGATAGCGATGACTCCCCACCGCGGTCCCACCTTCCTCGACTTCCCGCTCGATGTGTTCGGCCCGTCGACCGGAGAGCTGCCGGACATGGAAGAGGGTGTCGGCCGGGGCGAGGCTCCGTATCCCGACGCTGTGGCCGACCTCGCCGCGGCGATCGCAACTGCGGAGCGCCCGGCGTTCATCGTCGGTAGCGACGTCTATTGGGGCGGAGCGTGGACCGAGTTGGCTGCGGCTGCCGAACATCTTCGGGTGCCCTGCTTCTTCAACGGTCTCGGCCGCGGCACGGTCGCTGCGGATCACGAGCTGGCGTTCTTGCGAACGCGCGGCCTGCTGAAGCAGCGCGCCGATCTGGTCGTGGTGCTCGGGACTCCGCTCGACTTCCGACTCGGCTTCGGCCGGTTCGGCAACGCCCGCGTCGCGCATGTGGTCGACTCGCTCTCGCAGGTCGCCACCCACCTGGACGTCGCGACCGTGGTGGGCGACTTCGCCCAGGTCCTGCACGCGCTCGCCGATCACACCGGTGCGCGCGCGGATCACGCCGAGTGGATCGCCGAGTTGCGCGCTGCGGAGTCCGCTGGCCGCTCTGCGGATCAACTGCTGCTGGATGCGATCGACGCGCCGATCCGGCCATCGCGGATCTATGGCGAGCTCGGCCGGCGGCTTGCCCGTGACGCTGTCGTGATCTGCGACGGTGGCGACTTCGCCTCGTATGCCGGCAAGTTCGTCGAGGTCTTCGAGCCGGGCTGTTGGCTCGACACGGGGCCGTACGGTTGCCTCGGCAACGGGCCCGGCTACGCGATCGCGGCGCGGGTGGCGCGACCGTCGAGCCAGATCGTGTTGCTGCTCGGTGACGGCGCCGCGGGGTTCAGCTTGATGGACGTGGATTCGATGGTCCGTCACAACATGCCCGTCGTGATCGTCGTCGGCAACAACGGGATGTGGGGTCTCGAGAAGCACCCGATGCAGATGATCTACGGATGGGATGTGGCGTGCGACCTGCAACCCGCATGCCGTTACGACGAGGTCGTCAAGGCACTCGGCGGCGCAGGCGAGCTGGTCACCGATCCCGAGGAGATCGGCCCCGCGCTGGATCGCGCGTTCGCGTCCGGAGTGCCCTACCTCGTCAACGTGTTGACCGAGCCCTCCGACGTGTACCCGCGCACGTCGAACCTGGGCTAGGTATCGGGGCTAGACACAGACGGTGCCGGCGGCGGCGACCACGGTGCCGTCGGCCTGCACGTCCATCAGCTGCGACTCGGAGTGGATGTAGCCGCCCGCGACCAAGGCCGCCTCGGTGATCGGGGCGTCGGGCTCGAGCAACGTGTAGGACTGCACCGCCTTCTCGATGACGGTGCGCTCTTCGGTGCACGCGGCCGCATTGCCACTGTCGACGTCGGTCTTGGCCTGTTTGGCCACCGTCGCGGGGTTGCACGCAGTCAGCGCGAAGGCGACGACGACAACGCACATCGCGGAGGTCCGGGTCATTCTCATGGTGATTACATCGGCTCGTGAGGTGCTCCCGATAAGGGGGAATTGCCAGGCGGGACCTGGCCGACCTTCTCGGTAGGCTCGGCCACAGGATCGCCGGATTGACGACGCAACGAGTGGAGTGATGACGATGGCCGGAACTGATGTAGTCGAGTCCGATGTACTCGAGAGGGTGCTCGGCGCCGCCATGCGCACCGGTGGCGAGTTCGCCGAAGTGTTCATCGAGGACAAGCGCTCCACCATGGCAGCGCTCGACGATGGTCGCATCGAGCAGGTCACCAGCGGCCGCGACCGTGGCGCCGGCATCCGCGTCGTCAAGGGCGACACCACCGGGTTCGCCCACACGGCCGACCTCAGCGAGGCAGGGCTGCGTTCGGCTGCCGAGGCTGCCGCGGCAGCTGCCAGCCAGGGCAACGGCGGCGAGAACATCGTTGCGCTCACCCGTCAGCCCGAGCACCGCGTCAGCCCCGTCGAGCGATTCGCCGACGAGGTGTCGAAGACCGAGAAGGTCGCACTGCTGCAGCGGGTGGACGAGGCAGCGCGCGCCAGCGGCGCGGCGATCGTGCAAGTCAGTGCCGGCTACGGCGACAGCCGCAAGCGGATCCTCATCGCCAACACACACGGCCTGCTGGCATCCGACGAGCAGGCGCGGCAATCGGTGCGGATCAGCGTTGTCGCCAACGGCGATGCCGGCATGCAGACCGGCTTCCAGAGCACCGGCCACACGTTCGGTTTCGAGATGTTCGACACCATCGATGTCGAGGAGCTCGCCCGCGACGCGGCCCGCCAGGCGTTGGTCAAGCTCAACGCGCGTCCTGCACCCAGTGGCACGATGCCGGTCGTGATCAAGCGCGGCAGCGGCGGCGTCCTCTTCCACGAGGCGTGCGGTCACGGCCTCGAGGCCGACCTCATCGCCAAGGGCGGCAGCGTGTATCGCGGCAAGCAGGGCGAGCTCGTCGCCTCACCACTGGTGACGCTGGTCGACGACGGCACCATGAGCGGCGAGTGGGGCGCGATCGGCATCGACGACGAAGGCCATCCCAGCCAGTACAACGTGCTGATCGAAGACGGCGTGCTCACCGACTACATGTGGGACTACCTCCGGGCCCGCAACGAGGGGCGCAAGCAGTCCGGCAACGGCCGCCGCCAGAGCTACATGCACCTGCCCATGGTTCGAATGACCAACACGTTCGTGCTCAACGGAACCGAAGAGCCCGACGACATCGTGCGCGACACAGAGCACGGCGTGTACGTCGCCAAGCTCGGCGGCGGCAGTGTCAACACGGCCACCGGCGACTTCGTGTTCGGCATGACCGAGGCCTACCTCATCGAGAACGGCGAGATCACCGAGCCGCTCCGCGAAGGCAACCTGCTGGGCAACGGTCCGCAGGTGTTGCGCGACATCGATCTGCTGGGCAACGACTTCGCGATGGGCAACCCGGGTACGTGCGGCAAGGACGGTCAGGGCGTGCCGGTGGGCGATGGCCAACCGACGTTGCGAGTCAAGGCGTTGACGATCGGCGGTACGGCAGCATGACGGACACCATCAACAGCGTGGCGCAGTTGCAGGCGATCGCCGATCGCGTCGTCTCCATGGCGCAGCCTGGTGAGCACATCGAGGCGTACGTGTCGCGCGATGCCGAGACCGACATCCGTGTCTACGAAGGCCAGGTCGAACACTTCGTTGCTGCTCAGACCGAAGGGGTCGGCATCCGCGTCATCCGCGACGGCCGCACGGGCTTTGCGTACGCGGGCGTGCTCGACGAGGCCGCGGTTGCCGAGGTGCTCGCCGAAGCACGCGACAACGTGCAGTTCGGTACGCCCGACGAATGGGCCGGTCTTGCCGAGCCCGACGGCGTCGATGTGATCGAGCAGGATCTGTGGAGCGAGGCCCTGGCGGACTACTCGACCGACGGCAAGATCGCACTCGCGAAGGAGCTCGAACGACTGACGCTCGCGGTCGATCCGAGGATTCGCGTCGACGATGCCAACTATGCCGATGTCGCCGCCGAGTCCGCAGTCGCGACCACGACCGGCATTCGGCGCACCGGGCGCGAGAACGGTTGCTACGTCGTTGTCAGCACCCTCGCCGACGACGGCGACGAGACGCAGACCGGGTTCGGTTTCAGCGTCGGCCGATCACCGATCGAGTTCGACATGGAGAAGGCCGCCAAAGAGGCCAGCGATCGGGCGACGCGGCTGCTCGGTGCGACCAAGCCGCTCGACCAAGCGCACGACCGTCGTGCTCGATCCGTATGTCACGGCCAGCTTCCTGGGAATCATCTCCAGCACGCTCAACGGTGAGAGCGTGGCGAAGGGTCGCAGCCTGTTCAAGGATCGTCTCGGCGAGAACGTGGCCAACTCCATCGTCACGTTGGTCGACGATCCCACCAATCCGAAGGCGTACACAGCGACCGATCTCGATGGTGAAGGGCTCGCCGCGCGCCGCAACGTGTTGATCGACGCCGGTGTGCTGAACCAGTTCGTGCACTCTTCGTACTCCGCTCGGCGGATCGGCACGAAGAGCACGGGCAACGCGGTTCGTGGTGGTTTCAAGGGCACTCCGGGCGTGGGTTGCCTGGCGTTGCAGTTGCTTCCGGGAACACGAGATCAGAACGCGCTGATCGCCGACATCGACGATGGTGTGCTGATCCAATCGGTCAGTGGTCTGCACTCCGGCGTCAATCCGATCAGTGGCGACTTCTCCGCAGGCGCCTCGGGCCTGTCGATCTCCAAAGGTCAGGTCGGCGGGCCGATCCGCGAGTTCACCATCGCGTCGACGTTGCAGCGCATGCTGCTCGACGTGGCCGAGGTCGGCGGCGACGTCGATTGGCTGCCGATGCGGGCGGCCGGTGTCAGCCTCGTCATCCGCGATGTCACGATGAGCGGCTCCTAGCCCGCTCGACTCTCAGCCGACCGGATGCTGGCGCAGCGTCTCCGACATCGGGCGGCAACCCAGGCCGAGTGATGTCGCCAACGTCGTGTCGAGCACGACGTGCGCAGGCCGGATCGTGCCCGAGAGCGCCATCGAGCCGGTGCTCAATGCGCGCGGGTCGAAGCCCATCCATCGAGCGAACACCGCGGCGAGATCGGCCCGACTGATCGACTCCGGTCCGGCAACGTTCAATGGTCCGCGAATGTCGGGGCGTGCCGCGAGCGAGCTCAAGGCCGCGCCGACATCGCCGGCATGGGCTGGGCAGCGGTACTCGTCGGTGAAGAAGCGCATCGCCTTTCGCCCCGTTACAGCCATTTCGACGTCGCGCTGCACGTGTCCGAGACGTCGGGTCCCGTAGAGCAGTGACGTACGCACCAGCACAGCACTGGGGCACTCGGCGATCACGGCGCGCTCGGCCTCCAGCTTCATCACCCCGTAGTCGGTGATCGGGAACGGCTTGTCGTACTCCCGGTACGGCTCGGGCCGTCCGGGGAAGATCGCGTCGCTACTGACATGCACCATCCGCGCCCCGCAGATCTCCGCGACCTCGGCGATGTTGCGGCTGCCCTCCACGATCGTGCTGCGCTCACCCTTGCGGTACGCGAGATGCACGATGGCCGTCGGTCGCCACGACGTGATCTCCTCGATCACCCGCTCGCGTTGGCGGACGTCGATCATGGTCGATGGTGGCGCGAACAGCTCCCAGCCCTCTGCCTCGGACGCGATGCTGAGGTGTTGACCGAGGAACCCGGATCCGCCCGTGATGAGCATGAACCGCCTGCGGCGCGGTTTCAAACGCACACCGGCGAGCCTAGGGGGTACCGTTGCCGCTCGTGCCAGCTCCCCGCGCCGCCGCTGTCGGCCGCCATCCGCATCTCGCCGCGGAGCTGCCTGCCGGCTGGGTGCGCGTCGACATGCACAGCCACACGATGTGGAGCGGTGATTCGACGACCACACCCGAGGAGATTGCGGCTGCCGTTGTCGATTCAGGAATCGATGTGCTGTGCATCACCGACCACAACGCGATCAAGGGAGCGGTCGAGTTGGTCAACGGCCTGGCGTGTCGGGTGATCGTCGGCGAAGAGCTGCGAACACACGCCGGGGAGATCATCGGCCTGTTCCTGAACCAGAGAATCCCCATCGGCGTGCAGGCCGAAGCGGCGGCACGTGAGATTCGTGAGCAGGGCGGGATCGTCTACATCCCGCATCCGTACGACCCGATGCGGCGCAACCTCGACGAGGGCGCGCTCGATTCGCTGATCGCCGCCGGCCTCGTCGACGCCATCGAGGTCATCAACGCCAAGACGTCGCTACGCAGCCTCAACCAGCGGGCCGCGACAACTGCCGAAGCACACGACCTGGCAGCCGGTGCAGGAAGCGATGCCCACGTTCCGGATGCCATCGGTGCGGCCTACGTGGAGATGCCCGATTTCGACGGGCCTCGTGACTTCCTCGACAAGCTGCGCTTCGGTCGACCGGTCGGCCACCACTGGGACGAGCCACGCCCGTGGTCGTCGCGAGTCCTGCCGAGCACCACGGTCGAGTAGAACAAGCGCCTCGTGCCGATACTTCACGCCGTCATCCTCGGGCTCGTTCAGGGTCTGTCCGAGTTCCTGCCGATCTCGTCGAGCGGGCATCTGCTGTTGGTGCCGTGGTTGTTCGGCTGGCACGACTTCGACAACTCGTCCATCGAGAAGGCGTTCGATGTTGCTCTGCACCTCGGCACGCTCGCCGCTGTCGTCGGTTACTTCCGGCACGACCTCGTCGTGTACGTCCGCGATGGGCTTCGCATGGTGTTCCATCGTGACGAACCGTCGACCCCCGAGGGTCGGCTCGCATGGTTGCTGCTGCTCTCGTCGATCCCCGCCGCGATCGTCGGCGCGCTGTTCGAGAAGACCATCGACAATCGTCTCGGCAAGCCGGGTCTGATCGCCGTGTCGATGATCTTCTTCGGTCTGTTGTTCGGCGTCGCCGATCGTCGCTCTGGTGACGCGGTCGCTCGACGACTACGACCGCGACGATGCCTTGAAGGTCGGCGCTGCCCAGATGCTCGCGTTGAACCCGGGCACCTCGAGGTCGGGCATCACCATCACTGCCGCACGGTTCCTCGGCTTCAACCGCGATGCCGCGGCACGGGCCAGCTTCCTGATGGCCATCCCCGTCACCGCCGGCGCGGTCGCGTACAAGATGCTGAAACTGGCCAAGGACGGCGTGCCGCACGGTCTCGCGGTGCCGATGCTGGTCGGCATCGTCACCGCCGGCGTCGCCGGTTGGATCGCCGTCTGGGGCACCCTCCGCCTCGTCCGCACCCACAGCTTCATGCCGTTCGTGATCTACCGAGTCGGCCTCGGCGTCGCCGTCCTGATCATCCTCGCCACCAACTGGCGCTGACCCGCACCGCACTCGGACCGCCGACGTCTCCGCTCCCCACCTGCACTTCCTGTGAGGACAAGAACTGGCAGCCAGTTCATGTCCTCACGAGAACGCCCGGTGCGAATCGTGCGAACGCCTCCGCGGATCGTGGCCAGCACCGCGTCCGCGCCCTCGACGATCTGCGTGTAGGTGAACTGCAAGGGGACGAAACCGTCGAGGATCAGTCTGTTGGCACGTTCTGCGTCGATCTGCGAGCTGCGCGCCGGATCGATGCCATCGATAGCCGAGTGCTTCGATGATGATCGTTGTTCCGGGGAAGTGGAAGTCGACACGGATGAGCTTGTCCTTTCGGCGCGCGAGCACGACCTGGGTCTCGGGCTTCGGAAGACCTGCTGTGTGAAGGAGTCGGAGAACCTCCCGCTCCAGCCAACTCTGACCTCCTCGCGTGATCTCGGCGCCGGCCATGACTGCGAGGAGGTTGGCAGGACCTTGCCGTCCAGATGTTCGCAGCGCAGTGATCCGCTGGTGGAGGAAGTCTTCGCTGGTGCCGCCGTCGCGAAGAGCCGAGTCGACCGCGCGTGTCAGCGCTTCCGCGCTGATGGTTCGGGCCAGATCGATCAAGGTCCGCGTCGATGACAACACGGGAATTCCGAACTTGGTGGCTCTGTCGATCAACGGGATGTCCGTCGTTGTGTGAACGACGTGTCCGATTCGACGAACGTTGCGATCCCGCGAAGTCATGATGTGGAACGGCGGCTGAAGTTCCACACCGTCGTATCGGTGAAGGGCTCCGCCGGTTGTACCGCTCGCCCAGCAGGGTTCGCCGATGTCGGCAACGAGTTCGGCCAGGGCTGTGAGATGGCGATATGGCAAGTGGAGGGCTGAGCTCATGCTGGGGATCTCCTGACTCGCAGTTCCTGTGAGGACATGAACTGGCAGCCAGTTCATGTCCTCACAGAAGATGTGATTGGCCGGAAAGTGGGCGAGGGCTAGGGCACGGGCGGGCTAGGGAGTGGGGGTGAGGGCGAGGGTCACGGAATCGGCGAGCAGCGCGGCGGACATGGCCGGCGCGGCAGTGGCGGGGATGGCGATCATCAACTCGGAGTCGCTCTCGTCGACCACGACTCCGGCAGCGACGAGTTGGTCGCCGGAGTAGACCTCGAGGTGGTCACCTGTTGCGAGGTGCTCGCCCGGCACTGGTACGGCGAAGGCGACCCAGCCGGTGGGTATCAGGCCGGCGGAACCCCTCGCCGAAACGTCGTCGGTCGTCACGATCTCGCCGGGTCCCATCCGTTGTCGGGCGATCGCCCCGGCCGGACTCTCGCGTGTCGCCCCGATTGGCACCACGGCCACTGGCACGTCGTGTGCGCTCGCGGCAATCGGTTGGCCGGGCTCGATCGCGGACGTCGTGATCCACACTCTCGATTGCTGTCCCCACGCTCGACGCGCTGCATCGACACCGGCCAGTGAAGAGGCGGCGCCCACCGCGACTGCAGCGGCCACGATCGCGATCGCCAACCAGTAGATCCACGGATGGCGGGCCACCATCAGGCGGACCGCAGCCAACAGGTGCATGTGACTCCCTCGACAGATCGAGCCGACGATTTGGAGGAAGTCGAGGGCCGACTGTATCGGCCCGTGTCACGGGATCAGTCGGACGAGCTCGCTGCCTTCGACGGGGCGGGGGGAGTCGCGGTCGACGTCGAGCTGCTCGACCCGGAATCGCCGGAGCTGGAGCCGAGCCGGAGGTCGACTTCGACGAGTCGCTCGACGATCCGGAATCGCTCGTGGCAGTGCTGGACGACGACGACTTCGACTTACCGCCGCGACTGTCGGTCTTGTAGAAGCCGCCGCCCTTGAACGTGACGCCGACGGGAGTGAAGACCTTCTTGACCTTCATCTTCTCGCCGGTCGTGGGGTGCTCGGCCTCGGTCAGCGCGTCGTCGGTGAACGCTTGCTGGACCTCGATGGTCTCACCGGTGTCGATGAACTTGTAGACGTAGGTAGGCATGTCGGCTCCGCCGTTGCGTTAGCAGTCGAACTGTTCGACTGCTAATGCTAGCGGCCGAGGCCTGCGCCGTAACATCCCGAGGATGCAGGTTCGTACCGCGGTCATCCCAGCAGCCGGGCTGGGCACGCGATTTCTCCCGGCCACCAAGGCCGTGCCCAAGGAGCTGCTGCCGATCATCGACACGCCGGCGCTGCAGCTGATCATCGACGAGGCGGTCGGCGCCGGCATCGATCACATCGTGATCGTCACCAATCGCAACAAGCCGGCGATCGAGGCCTACTTCGAGCACATCCGACGACGTGCTCGCCAAGTTGCGTCGACCGAGCGGCCACCAGATGGCCGATCGGCTCGAGTCGATCGGCCGCGACGTGCGGGTCAGCTTCGCCTACCAGGACGAGCCGCTCGGTCTCGGCCACGCCGTCGGCTGCGCGCGCGAGGCGGTCGGCGACGAACCGTTCGCGGTGCTGCTGCCCGACGAGTTGATGGGCGACTCCTCGCTGCTCGATCAGATGGCGCGGCTGTGCGAGTCGACCGGCGGCAGCGTCGTCGGATTGAAGCGAGTGCCGACGCGATCAGGTCAGCGCGTACGGCGTGATCGAGCCGTCGAGCGAGCTCGACGACGACGGCGTCGTCGGCATCCGCACGATGGTCGAGAAGCCCGACATCGACGATGCGCCGAGCGACCTCATCATCATCGGTCGCTACGTGCTGACGCCCGACGTCTTCGCCAAGATCGAGCGTCTCGAGCCCGGCACCGGCGGCGAGATCCAGCTCACCGATGCGCTGCGCGTGCAGGCGGCCAACGGCCCGTTCCACGGCGTGCTCTGCGAGCGTCAGCCGCTACGACACCGGCACCCCGCTCGGCTGGTTGAGCGCCGTCGTCGAGATCGCACTCGACGATCCGACGATCGGCGCCGGAGTTCGGCGCGTTCCTGCGCGAGCGGCTCAGCTGAGCCGGCGGAACCTGCCGGGGTAGTCGATCACCAGGCCGTGACGGTCGACGTCGAACTCGACGGAGTCGTCGGCGTTGTCGAACGCGCCATCGATGCGTGTCGAGCCGCATGTACCGATGTGCTGCGGCACGCACGTCGAGCGTCTCGACGTCGACCGTCACGATCGGAAGCTCCGCGCTGTCGCCGACGTGCAGCGGCAGCCGTCGGATCGGCAGCGTGTTGGTGAACGGCGTGCACACCAGGTCGATGTCGTAGCAGCCGTCGAGCTCGGTGCGGTGAGCGCCGTTCATCTCGCCCCAGCGGCCGTGCCGTCGGTGCCGAGCCACAGGTCGGGCTCGTCGAGGTCGCGGAACAGCAGGAACTGGCGAACCTGCCACGACGGCGACAGCCGCACGCACGTACTGCACACGTTCGCGGCCGACCTGACCGCTGATCGTCCACCCCTCGTTCTCCCAGCGGAACGTCGGTGACCTCGACGTCGTCGCCGTCCCACGCGCGCCCAGCCGCGCCGTGTGGCCGCTGGCGGGACGAGCGCGGGTGTAGTTGCTCACTGACGAAACGGTACCGTTCGGGTCTGTGATCAGCGAACGCGAGGCCCGCGACTACGTGCTCGATCGTTGTGTCGTCGTGCGACGTCGTCGAGGTGTCGATCGCCGACGCCGTCGGCGCGCGTGCTCGCCGAGCCCGTGGTCGCCGCCGAGGACGTGCCGCCGTTCGCCAACCGCGCGGTCGACGGCTACGCGGTTCGTGCCGCCGACATCGACGGACGCACCGGTCGAGCTGCACGTCGTCGCCGAGGTCGCCGCCGGCTGGTCGACCGATCGCGTCGTCGGACGCCGGCGAGGCGATCCGCATCATGACCGGCGCGCCGATGCCGGCCGGCGCCGACGCATCGGTGATGGTCGAGGACACCGAGCGTCGACGGCGACGCACGTGTTCGATCAACAAGTCCGTCGACGCCGGGCGAGTCGATCCGCGGCGCCGGCGACGACGTGCCGGCCGGCACCGAGGTGTTCCCCGCGGGCACGGTCGATTCGCCCGGCCGTCGCCGGCGTGCTGGCCAGCGTCAACGCCCGACGTGTGCGCGGTGTTCCGAACGCCTCGCGTCGCGGTGCTGTCGACCGGCGACGAGTTGATCGACGACGGCTCGCGCGTTGCAGCCCGGCCAGATCCGCGAGAGCAACAAGACGATGTTGTTGCCGCTGGTCGCCGAGGCCGGTTGCGAGGCCATCGATCTCGGCGTCGTCCGCGACGACGAGGCCGCGCTCGAGGCGACGCTGCGCGAGGCCGCCGTCGACGTGCGACGCCATCGTCACCAGCGGCGGCGTCAGCATGGGCGACTACGACGTGGTGAAGGCGGTGCTGTCGCGGATCGCCGACATGCGCTGGATGCAGATCGCGATCAAGCCGGCCAAGCCGTTCGCGTTCGGGCTGCTCGACGTCGGGCGACCGCCGCACGCCGATCTTCGGGCTTCCTGGCAACCCGGTCAGTCTCGATGGTCAGCTTCGAGCTGTTCGCCCGCCCGCGCTGCGCCAGATGATGGGCCACGCCGTCGTACGACCGGCCCACCGTGCATCGCCGTCGCCGACGACGGACTGCGGCGACGGCCCGACGGCAAGACCCACTACATGCGGGTGCTCGGCGGGTTCGGCGACGACGGCCGCTACCACGTCGGCTCCGTCGGCGGCCCAGGGAAGTCACCAGCTGGCGGCCACATCGCTGGCGAACGCGCATCGCCGATCGTGCCCGACGGCGACGGCATCGCCGCCGGCGGCCACGTCGCCGACGATGCTGCTCGTCGGTAGCCTGACCTGCACATGGATCTCGTCGATCCCTTCGGACGCACCATTCGTGACCTGCGCATCTCGGTCACCGATCGCTGCAACTTCCGCTGCACCTACTGCATGCCGGAAGAGGGCATGATGTGGCTGCCGCGCAGCGAGGTGCTGATCGTTCGAGGAGATCGAGCGGCTGGCGCGCATCTTCGTCGAGCGGTTCGAGGTCGACGGCTTGCGCCTCACCGGTGGCGAGCCGACCGTGCGCGCCCACCTCCCGGTGCTCGTCCGCAAGCTGGCCGCGCTGCGCGTGCCGGCGACGTCGACGTCGCCGTACGCGGGCAGGCGCCCGACATCGGCCTCACCACCAACGGCGCGACGTTCCGGCTGGTCGCCCACGAGCTGCGCGAGGCCGGACTCGACCGGGTCAACATCAGCCTCGACACGCTTGCGTGCCGACCGGTTCTTCGAGATGACCCGGCGCGACGAGCTGGCGCGGGTGCTCGACGGCATCGAGGCGGCCAAGGAAGCCGGCTTCGCGCCGGTCAAGATCAACGCGGTCGTGCAGCGTGGCGTCAACGACGACGAGATCGTCGACCTCGCACGCTTCGGACGCGACAACGGCGTCGAGGTGCGCTTCATCGAGTTCATGCCGCTCGACGCGAGCGGGCACTGGGTCAACGACCAGGTCGTCACCCAGGACGAGATCGTCGCGGCGATCGACGAGGTCTTCCCGCTCGAGCAGATGCCAGCTCGCGGCGCGGCGCCGGCCGATCGGTGGCGCTACCTCGACGGCCGCGGCACCGTCGGCGTGATCCCGTCGGTGACGAAGCCGTTCTGCGGCGACTGCGACCGTGTGCGGCTCACCGCCGACGGCCAGTTCCGCACCTGCCTGTTCGCCACCACCGAGTTCGACCTGCTCAAGATGCATGCGCGGCGGCGCCGATGACGACGACCGTGGCAGCGGAGATCCAACGCGCGGTCGGCACCAAGTGGGCGGGGCACCAGATCAACCAGGTGACGTTCATCCGACCGAAGCGCTCGATGAGCCAGATCGGCGGCTGACGCGTGCTCGCGCCGCTGGCCGATCGCGGCCGTGCGTGGTCGTCGCCGCCGTCGGCATCGCGACCGTCGCCGCTGCCGCGCCGGCCACCATCGTGGGCGGTCGCCACGGCCGAGCGTGCCGGCAGTCAGGCTGCCGGCCGCCCGGCCCGCACGTCGGCGGCTGCCCGGTGTTCCCGGCGGACAACGCCTGGAACCAGGAGATCGCATCGGCGCCGCTCCATCCGCTGAGCGCCGCAGATCATCGCCACATCCAGGCCATCGGCGTCGCGACAACCTGCACCCCGACTTCGGCGAGACCCGACGTACGGCATCCCGTTCGTCGTCGTCCCGGCCGACCAGCCGCTCGTGCCGATCACGTACGACGCCGTACGGCGACGAGAGCGATCCCGGTCCGTTCCCGATCCCGCTCGAACGCTCCGGTCGAGGGTGGCAGCGATGGCGCACGTGCTCGTCGTCCAGGAACAGACGTGCCAGCTGTACGAGCTGTTCGTCGGACGTCGCGCCGGCGCCGGTTGGGTTGCCGACGTCGGGCGCAAAGTTCGACCTCCTCACCGGCGCGCTGCGCCCGATCGGCTGGACCAGCGCCGACGCAGCCGGGCTGCCGATCCTGCCCGGGCTCGTGCGCTACGACGAGGTTGCCGCGGGGCTCATCGACCACGCGATCCGGGTGACGTTCTCGCAGACGCAGCGCGGGTACATCCTGCCGGCCACGCACTTCGCATCGAGCAACACCGACCCCACGCTGCCGCCGATGGGCATGCGGCTGCGGCTGCAGCGCCGACTATCGACGATCAGCAGCCTCACCGGTCAGGCCTGCGTCATCGCCACCGCGATGCAGCGCTACGGATTGATCGTCGCCGACAACGGCAGCAACTGGTTCTTCCAGGGCGCTCCCGACCCGGGCTGGAACGACGACGACCTCGACCAGCTGAAGGCCATTCCCGGCACGGCGTTCGAGGTCGTCGACACCGGCCCGGTGCAGGACGGGCTGAGCCGCTGCTGCGCACCTGGTGTCGGAGCAGTACCTCGCACATTTACTAGTGTGATCGGACAGATGAGCGATCTCGCCTTCACCCACCTCGATCCAATGGGCCGGGCGCGCATGGTCGACGTCACCCCGAAGGATCCGACCCACCGCCGCGCCGTCGCCCGTTGCAAGGTGTTCATGGCGCCCGACACCACCGCCGCGATCGCCAATCGCGAGGTCAAGAAGGGCGACGTGCTGGCCGTCGCCCGCGTGGCCGGCATCCAGGCCGCCAAGCGCACCAGCGACATGATCCCGCTGTGTCATCCGTTGCTGGTCGGCTCGGTGCAGATCAACTTCGAGATCGGCGACGACCACGTCGCCATCGAGGCCCAGGTCGACACGGTCGATCGCACCGGTGTCGAGATGGAGGCGTTGCACGCCTGCGCGATCGCTGCGCTGACGATCTACGACATGTGCAAGTCGGCCGATCGGGGCATGGTGATCGGTGAACTGGCCCTGTGGGAGAAGACCGGGGGGCGGTCCGGTAGCTACCGGAGAGCTGATAGCGTGACAGACAGTGTTACGAATGTAGTAGATTCGTAATGATTCAGCGCCGACCGTTAATGTCGTGTTCGCCGGCGTGGCACCCTCAGAAAGATCGTGAACAGATGTCTGACAAAGGAACCGCGTAGTCGATGAGCAAAATCGTGCTCTTGGCCGTACTCGCCGCTTGGGCGGCCGTTCTGATTCCACCGCTCCTGCGGTCGAGAGTCGAGAATCGGCCCAACTCATCGGTCACCGACTTCCGCCGCCAGCTCTCCACATTGCAGCGTGCAGTTCCGACTCGCACGATGGTTCCGATGCGTTCCATGGGTCGCCCGTTGGCTTCGCCGTCACCGTTGTCGCGTCCGGCGGCGCAGGGCCGTCCGGGCCAGTCGCACCAGATGCACCGCGCCGCAGCGCCGGCCGTCGCCGGCCAGCGCATGCACGCCGTCACGCTCGACCGCACCAGCGGTCAGCATCGCCAGTCGCACCTGCACAAGGTCAGCCAGCGTGAGCTCGTCCGTCGCCGTCGCGCCAACATCTTCTTCATGCTCGTGTTGATCACCGGCGTCACCGCCTTCCTCGCGGCAACGACCAAGGCCAACTCCATGGTCTACGCGTTCGCGTTCTCGTTCATGTCGCTGTGTGGCTACTGCTACAAGCTGGTGCAGATCCGGTCGCTCGAAGTCGATCGCGAAGCCGACACCAACTGGTTCAACGCAGCCTGATATCGTCCGTGGTCGGTCTCACGACCGCACCGCTACACTCAGGGTCTCCAACGGGGGTGTAGCTCAGTTGGCAGAGCGCAACAATCGCACTGTTGAGGCCAGGGGTTCAATTCCCCTCACCTCCACCCGTTAACGACGACGAAGAGGCCCCGTCGGAGAGATCCGACGGGGCCTCTTCTCTTTCACAAGTCTGCAACGGGGGCGGGCGCATTTTCGTCGTGCCGACGGTCCTTCGATTGCTGACGCCCAGCGTGGTTCTTCCTCACCCACGACGGCGACAGGGCTCGAATCCGTATGGGTTGCGGCAAGACTCGGCAAGGCGTGTTTGATTCGGCGGGTGGTTGGGGATCCACGCGCATGACGCTGGAAGCACTCACGATCCAAGGCACGGGCCCATTGATGCAGTTCTCCGCACGAGTCGGTGACGAGCAGTGCGTTCGTTCGCATCAAGGCGAGCCGGCTGGAGTGGTCGCTCGTGGGTCGGCAGTGGGTCGTCCAGATGGCACCGATGGCATCGATCAGGGTCGTGAGCACCGACACCGGAGCTGTCGCGGTCGAACCTCTTCGTCACCACGACCGTGGGTTTCGCCGATTTCTGCGTCGAGCCGGAAATCGCGGAGAAGGCGAGCGCGCTGCTGGTGCGATTGATCGCTGAGGCGAAGGCGCGGCCGACGCTCGTCACCGACGCACCGGTCGATCTCATCAACCTGAAGTGGGATGTCGACGCAAGTAGCGACGCCGGTCTCGACTTCGACGACGTGCCCGCCCACGCCTTCGGGTTCTGACCGCTCGACTCGAGACCGTCAGGTCGGTTGCGGCGCGGCGTTCAGCTGATCGATGAGCTCGTCGGGAACGGTCCACCCGAGTCGCTTCTGCACGGGGGCGCCGGCGCCGGCATCGTCGAAGACGAGGAGTGAGGCAACCACCGTGGCCGGAGTCTTGCAGGCAGCGCGAGGCTGAGCGTTGCGGTCGTCGCCCGGCAGCAGGAGGTCGACCGAGCCTTCGCGAATGATCCAGGAAGTCACCGGCGAGCCCGGGAGGAACGTCGAGGTTCGCGCCATGATACCGCCGGCATTGCTACCGCGCGCAGCGAAGTTCGAATTGGGGAGTCTGCACATCGCCGGCCGAGTGGTTCTCGGCGCGGACGGTGACAGTCAGCCACGGGCCGCCGTCGTCGGTGCCGATGGTGGGATCGCTCGTCGTGACCTGCAGATCACCGATCGGCTCCGCCTGTCCGAACGTTGCTGCGAGTTCCGTTGGCTGGATTCGGCCGCACCGAGTCGACCGGTCGCCGGTGCTCGGAGCGATCGACTCGTCGGACTCGCCCGACGACGAACACGCCGAGAGCGCGACCAGTGCAACGACAACTGCGATGCTGCATCTCGACGACCGGCTCATCGCCGCGAAGATTAGCTGACGCTTCGGATCAGCTCTTGGCGAAGGTCCAGTTGCCGTCGGCGATCGACCGATATCAGCACCGGGTCCGGCGGTGAGCGGGTTTCGTCCGCTGTAGACACCGATCTCGTTGACGACGAACGCCGTCGCCTCGCCGGTGGTGACATCGTGCAGCACGACCTGGAAGTTGCTCTCGCCGTCGTGCGTCATCGTGAAGATCCCGCCGGCGCCGTTGTACCGCACGACCGAATCGCCCGCGCCGTTGAAGGTGTCGCCGACAACCGGCAGCGTGGAGGCATCGATCAGCTGCAGCGACCAGTTGCCGTCCGCACTCACCTGTAGGTACCGACCGTCGGTGCTGTTCATCACCACGGTGCCGCTGAAGGCGCCGATCTCGTTGAACGGGAAGTCGATCGGCTGCAGTGCCGCGTCGAGGAGCTCGACCTGGAAGTTGCTCTCGCCGTCGTGTGTCGCCTGAAGAACGAACCGAGTGTTGCCGGGCCCGATGTCGACGACATCGTCGCCGGTCCCGTTGAACACGATCGGTGCAGGCGGAGCCGTGGTCGTCGTCGCGGCGAGTCGTCGTCGTGGTGGCCGGCTCGGTGGTCGTCGTCGTTGTTTCAGCGACGGTCGTCTCGGCGACGGTCGTTTCGGCGATGGTGGTTTCCACAGCCGTGGTCTCGACTGCGAGTCGTCGATTCGTCCCCTGCGGTGTCGACGACGTCCGCGAGCGACCGACGTCGTCGTCACAGCGGTGCTCTCGGTCTCGTCCTTGGGATTCGACACCGCGGTCCGGCAGCGATCGCGATGGCGAGCAGCGCGACGATGCCGAGCCACGCCCAGACCGGCAGCTTCAACCAGCGTCGCTTCCACCATGGCGGCGGCGGCTCACCAGCCGGCGTCGATCCGAGCGGCGGTGGTCCAGCGGGCGGCGGCCCGGCAGGTGGTCCCGCACTCGGTGGTCAGCGGCGGCGATGCAGCCGGGGTTTGCGGAACGGCGTCGGTGGGAGCCCGGCGGAGGTTGCGGTGGCGTGGGAGGACTGAAGTCGGACATGCTGGAGTCCTTTGCTCGCGGTCTCCTGGTAGATACCTCTGACCGGCCGTGACTGATACATGCTCGCATTCGACGGGGTCCACGCGCTGGCTTGACCTTGTCGTGGCGTGCAGCTGCGACGATGACCGACATGGCCATCGACTTCACACTGTCACCTGAACTGGAAGACATCCGCCTTCGCGTCAGGATCGTTCGTCGAGGAGGTCGTCAAGCCCGGCGAGGCCAAGATCTCGGCGTCACAGACGGGCGACGGCGAGCGGATCGGATCGCAAGGAGTACATCGCGTTGCTGTTCGGCATGCGCCAGGCCGCCAAGGATGCGGGGCTGTGGCTGCCACACATGCCGCGAGGAGTGGGGCGGCATGGGCCTCGGTCACGTCGAGCTGGCGATGGTGCAGGCCGAGGCGGCCAAGGCTTCGTACGGTCCCGTTCGTGCTCAACTGCCAGGCTCCCGACGAAGGCAACATGCACACGCTGTTGCACTGGGCGACACCGGAGCAGAAGGAGAAGTACCTGCGCCCGTTGTGCGACGGAATCAAGATGAGTTGCTTCGCGATGACCGAGCCCGAGGTGGCAGGCAGCGACCCGACGCTGATCCAGACGACGGCCGTGCAGGACGGCGACGAGTGGGTCATCAACGGTCACAAGTGGTTCATCTCCAACGCTCGGCGCGCCGCATTCGCGATCCTGCTGGCGCGCACCGAGGACAACCCGGATCTGCCGCAGGCGGCCAACACCGCGTTCATCGTCGACATTCCGTCGGACGGGTGGAACCGGGTGCGCGAAGTCGAGACGATGCACGGCGGCAGCGGTCACAGCGAGATCGTCATCGAGGACCTGCGAGTACCGAACGCGAACATGCTCGGTGGACGCGGCCAGGGTCACCTACTGGGTCAGTATCGCCTCGGGCCGGCGCAGGCTCGCGCACTGCATGCGATGGATCGCCCAGGCCGAGACAGCGCTCGACATGATGGTCGACCGGTCGTTGCATCGCTACTCGCACGGCTCGGTGCTCGCCGAGAAGCAGGGCATCCAGTGGATGATCGCCGACTCGGCGATGGAGCTCTATCAAGCGAAGTTGATGGTGCTGCACGCCGCGTATCGCATCGACCACGGACTCGATTTCAAGTCGGAGGTGTCGATGGCCAAGCACTTCGTCGCCAACATGCTCGGTCGAGTCATCGATCGCTCGATCCAGGTGCACGGCGCGCTCGGCTACTCGACCGACACGCCGCTGGCGAGCATGTACCAACACGCCCGCTGGGCACGGTTCGCCGATGGAGCCGACGAGATCCATCAGATGCGGATCGCTCAGCGAACGATCGCCGCGTATCGCGATCACGGCTCGACGCGCACTGCGACGGGCGATCTACCGCTCTGACGAGAACGTGTCGGCTCGTCGAGCTTGGCGAGCATCGTCGCCCGACCGACACGCAACTTGGCGTGCAGCTCGTTCTTCAGATCTGTCATCCGGCGGAGATTACCGACCCGTCAACGGCTGTGCGGCGGGCACTTCCCAGTCGGCGGGCATCTTCGAGAAGTCGAAGAACGGGTCTTCGTCGCCGGCCGCGACAGCGTCTTCGATCTGGTCGTAGAAGCCTCGACCGGTCTCCTCGGCGAACGTGATGTGCACCTCGTCGGCGTCGCTCGACGGCGGGCCGCTGCACGTACTCGGGGAAGGTCGCCTCGGCGGCGTCGCCCTCGGAGTAGCCGCGGGCGAACATCTGCTTGAGGATGCCGAAGCCGTCGTTGCGCACCAGCGTGCCGCCTCGCGGCCGAGCCGCCCAGCTCGCGCATGTGCGACTGGAACTTCTCGAGGTCGTAGGTGTCGTAGGCGACGTGCTGGCAGGCGTGGTCGCCGTGTCGATCGACGAACTTGGTGACTTGCGACTTCTTGGCGCGGTCGATGCCCTCGATCAGGGCGACGCCGAAGTCGCCGTAGTCGATGCACCAGATCTTCATGCTGCTGTCGGGGTCGCCGGGACGAACGTCGTCGATGCGATTGATCAACGTGCCACCCTCGACCTCGATGTGGAACCACGCCCACTTCTCGATGGTGCCGGCCTCGCAGGCGTACGTGATGTGATCGACCTTCTTGATGTACGACATGCTGCTACTCAACCAAGTTGCCCAAGATCGATCAAGCGGTACCTCCATAATTGAACCAATGTGCAGACTAGATTGAGCAAAGTGTCCAATCTCGATGCACTCGATCGTCGTCTCATTGGCAGGCTGCGCGCCGCACCCCATTCGACCGTGTCGGATCTGGCCAGAGAGCTCAGCTGTGCGCGCGGCACCGTGCTCACCAGACTGCGGCGGCTCGAGGAGCGCAAGGTGATCGTCGGGTACGGGCCCGACATCGATCCGGCCGCAGCCGATCTTGGCGTGCTGGCGTTCACGACGCTCGCCATCTCGCAGGGATCTCACAATCGGATCGTCGCTCATCTGCGCACGATTCCGGAGATCCTCGAGATCCACACCGTCACCGGTTCCGGCGATCTCCTCGTGCGGATCGTCGCCCGCTCGAACGATCACCTGCACCTGATCCTGCAGCGCGTCGTGTCGTCGCCGGACGTGAATCGAACCGAGACGCAACTGGCGCTGAGCAGCACGGTCCTGCGAACGATCGCCGACCTCGTCGCCGACGGAACGTAACGCCGCCGCCGGCAACATCGGCTGTAATGCTGTTGCGCACGTGTCGGCCAGACTGTTGCCGTGGCCTCCGACTCTCGCACGCAGAGGGTGGCGTTCGACAGCGTGCCTGATGTCTACGACCGCATCCGGCCCCGATATCCATCTCGCCTCTTCGACGACCTGTTCGCGTTGCTGCCCCGCGCGACCGATAATCCTCGAGGTCGGCCCCGGGACTGGGCAGGCGACGAGAGACCTGCTGCGACATGGAGCCAGCGTGCACGCCGTTGAAATCGGACCCGCCATGGCGACGAAACTGCAAGAGGTCCTTCCGAGCAGCGACCTCGAGGTCATCGTCGGGGACTTCGAGCGCGTACCCGACGCCGACGAGCAGTACGACGCTGTCGTTTCGGCCACCGCGTACCACTGGATCGACTCGAAAGCACAGCTCGATCGGCCTGCTCGCCTACTGAAGCCAGGCGGCCTCGTGGCGGTTGTCGATTTCATCCAGGTCACTTCGACCGATGACCACGGCTTCTTCGACGCAGCCCAGCCGATCTATGCACGGCACGGCCAGGGCCACACTGGCCCGCCCGCTCCGCAGCGAAACGAGATCGACCCACCGATGCGTCGACCGCTCGAACGGGACCCGCGATTCGCAGCGGTCAACGTTCGGCAGTACGACTGGAACCAGACCTACAGTGCCGCCGAGTACCGACAACTCATGCTCTCGTACTCGACCACGCAAACCATGGAACCCCTCGCACGTACCAGGCTCCTCGATGACATCGAGGCCTTCGTCAATCAGCAGTTCGATGGCGTGGTCACTCGTCCTGCCGTCGTCACGCTCACGACGGCTCGTTGCACCAATTGAGCTCAGGTCGCCCAACCGCGAGTCGGCTGTCCAGCACCGTGATCGGCAGTTAGGCGCGTGGTTGCAGAGGGCCGTGTCTGTTCTTGTGAGGACATGAACTGGCTGCCAGTTCTTGCGCTCGCGAGAACGATCGAATTCGACTCAGCGACGTCATCGAGGGGTGGAAATTGCTCCTTCTTGGATTCGCAGCGATGATCGCGTTGATGGTGGCAGCGGGACTGGCTGTGAGTCGTGTTGAAAGACGACCGTTCGGAGACGTGATGCGTGATTCATTGCGGACATCGAGCGCAGAGGCTCGGAGCGTCCCAGCTCGACTTCGCAGGCGAGTCGACGACGCGCTGCCTAGACGCCGACAGCGACGAGGCCCGGTGTCGCCCAGTACGAACACCGTGCGACCAGTGGTTGCAGCAGCCGTACACTGACACGTGCTTCCCGACCGTGCAAGGAGCTGGGCCGAAGCGATCGCGTCGAGCACGGTCCTTGAGGTGACAGCGATGGGCGGCGGTTTCACGGCGACGAAGTGGCTGTTGCACCTGGCCGATGGCGACCCGCTGGTGATGAGGTGGTCTGATCCGCAGGTGTGGGGTGAGATCGGGCGCGAGCACGTCCGGCGGGAGGCACTCGCCTGCCAGCTGCTCACCGGATCGGTGCTGCCAGTGCCGCACCTGGTTGCCAGCGATCTCGACGGTGTAAGCGCAGGCGGCCCCGCCAATCTGATGACCTGGCGCCCGGGTCGCGTTCGGCTCGAGCGTCTGGAGCCCGCAGCCATTTCTGCGTGGGCCGGACTCGCCGTGGCGGTGCACCAGCAGGCGGTCCCGGTGACGGAGCGGCCGCCGACCTTCTCGTTCCGCGGGCCGGTCGAACTGCAGGTCCCGGGCTGGGCGCGTTGGCCTGATCTTTGGCGAAAAGCGATCGACGTCCGGGCGGCCGGCCCGCCCCCAACGCCGCACCGCCTGCTCCATCGCGACTTTCACCTCGGCAACACCCTGTGGCAGGGCGACACAGTGACGGGACTGATCGACTGGGCCGAGACGTCGTGGGGACCGCCCGATCTCGACGTCGCCCACGCCTGCTCGGACTTCGCGATGTTGCACACGACCGCGGATGCAGAGACCTTCCGGACCGCCTACCTCCGCCAGGGCGGGCACCTCGACCAAGACCGAGACGCCGCCCGCTTCTGGGCCATCAGTGACATCCTCGGCTTCCTACCCGACCCGGCGCACATCCTCGTTGGCGTGGCCAGCAGCCGCCCCGACCTTTCCCCGGACGACGTCCGTCACGGGCTGGAGGACCTGCTCGCGCTCCGTCTCGCCTCACGCGACGGGGGACACGTACGTGGTCCTGCGTGATCAAACGCAGCAACGACCACTTGACGCTGGCGGCGAATTCTCGTGCACTCACCTGGTCCCGGGCTTTACCGTATGACGCGTGCATGGCCGATCAGAGCGCGCCGACATCGCCCGTCTCTACGCGGACTGGTGCCGTGCCGACAACTCCACTCCAGCGGACGTTCCACGTACCGCGGCCTGGGACTGGTTCGCGTCCGCCGTCGACGTTCGAACGCATGGCGATTTGATCGTCGAACGACTCGACTCGATGCTGGCGACGTAGCGCATGATCGACGATGCCCTGCCCAAGATCGGAGCTCCAGCGACGCGCGCCCTGGCCTCGATCGGGGTCACGCGACTGTCGCAACTCGCTCGTTACCGGACCGAGGACCTCCTGGCCTTGCACGGTTTTGGTCCTCGGGCAATCAAGCTTCTGCAGGATGCCATGAACGACCAGGGCCTGTCGTTTCGAAACGAACCACCGGCTCAGTAGCCACCCGTATCGGTTTGACGTGGTGACCGAATTTCGGTAGACCCGTACTCAACCGTGTTTCCCGGGAGATCGCCATGACTGGTTCCGCACTGCAGACGCCGCCACAGCAGATCGTCAGCCGCGCCGGCTGGCGCGGCGACGACGCGATGCCCACGTCCGAATTCGTGTACCGGTTGAGCGACGCCGAGTTGGATGAGCTCGAGCGCGAGGGCGCGCGGCTCGTCGCCGCCGATCCCGACCTCAACAGCCTTGACCGTGACGACTACCCGCTCCCGGTCTGCGCGGCGGGCATCGCCCACTGGGCCGAGCAACTCGATCACGGCCTCGGCTTCGTGCTGGTGCGCGGCCTCCGGGTCGGCGAGTACACGAACGAGTTGTCGAGCGCGATCTTCTTTCTGCTCGGTCTGTGGCTCGGCAACCCGATGCGGCAGAACGGTGCCGGCGACGTGTTGACCCACATCATCGCGACAACGTCGAAGCCCGCCTACAGCGCGCCGAACGTGCTCAGCTCGCGAACCACGAGTGAGCTCAGTTTCCACTCGGACAGTGCTGATGTCGTCGGCCTGATGTGCCTGCACTCCGCGAAGGAAGGCGGCGCGAGCGTGCTCGCCAGCGGGACGACGGTCTACAACGAGGTCGTGCGCCGACGCCCCGATCTTGCGCCGCGCCTGTTCGACACGTACCACTGGGATTGGCGGATCCAGGACCCGAACTCGCCGACCAACACGTACCAGTCTCCCGTGTGCTGCTACGTCGACGGTGTGCTGTCGATGTACGGCGGCAGCAAGATCGTCTTCACCGCGCAGGAGTATCCCGAGGTGCCGCGGTTGACCGAGGACCAGGCAACGGTGCTGCAGCTCGTCGACGACATCGCCGCCGAGCAGGGCGTCGCACTGGAGATGGACTTCCAACCGGGCGACATCCAATGGCTGCTGAACTACACGGCGATGCACTCACGCACCGCCTACCGCGACTACCCCGAGCCGGAGCGTCGCCGCCACCTCATCCGTCTGTGGCTGACCCGCGACGCCGGCCGGCCGATGGTCTCCCCGTTCGGCAAGCCCGTCGCCGCCGCGGTGGGGCGGCGATGCAGAGCCAGCACCTCGCCGCGCTGTCTCAGACCCCGGCGTTCGAGGGCTGACGCTCCGCGTCATTCCGTGATGTTGAAGACCGCGCGGAAGCGGTCGAGGTGCTCGACGGAAGGACGCAGCGGGTCGTAGTCGGGCTCGGGGTGGGGCTGCACGACATCCCAGTGCTCGGCCATCATGCCGTCGGCATCGAAGCGCAAGAAGTCGGCGATCACGACGGAGGGCAGCAGCTTGTGGAGGATGACGAAGTCGCCGCTCGCGAACAGCTGGATCGGGCGCCACTCGCGTCCGCCCGGCCGCTTCCACGCAACCTCGTGGAGGTAGTGGCGAAGGCCCTCACGGCCTTGACCGATACCAGGCGTGTGTTGGATGTAACCCTCCGCCACATACCGGTCGACGAGCGAGAGATCGTCTCCATGCATGCAGTCACTCATGAAGTGCAGCACCACCTGTTCGTTGGCTGTCAGGTCGGTGCGTTGGCGTGGATCCCACGGGTTGTCGAACATGGTCGGAGAGTTTCCCAGAGGTACGGTGTCGCGACCGATCTGAAAGGGGCGTTGTGAGGGCTGCGGTTGCGACCGGCATCAACGAAACCGAGCCGCTGTCGATGCTCGAACTGCGCGACGACTGGCCCGATCCCATCCCTCCCGAAGGCCACACGATCGTCCGCGTCGGCGCTACGTCGATCAACATGCACGACCTGTGGTCGATGCGCGGTGTCGGTGTGCGCGCCGACCAGTTCCCGATGATTCTCGGATGTGACATCGCCGGTTGGGACGAGCACGGCAACGAGGTTGTGGTGTCCGGATCCTTCGGCAACCCCGATGCCGGGCACGGTGACGAGTCGTTCGATCCAGACCGGGCATTGGTGTCGGAACGCTTCCCGGGGTCGTTCGCCGAGCGCACGATCGTACCGCTGCGCAACGTGGTGCCGAAGCCGGCATTCCTGTCGATGGAAGAGGCCGGCTGCATCACCGTTGCGTGGACGACGGCGTACCGAATGCTGTTCACGCGCGGTCGGGCCGAGGCGGGTGAGACGGTGTTGATCCAGGGAGCCGGCGGAGGTGTGGCAACTGCTGCGGCAGCACTGGCGCGCGCGCTGCTGGTCTGCGCGTCGTCGTCACCAGCCGGTCTGCGGCGAAGCGCGAGCGTGCTCTGGCCCTCGGTGCGCACGAGGCCGTCGAAACCGGAGCCCGACTGTCGTCACCTGTCGACATCGTCATCGAGACGGTTGGGGAAGCCACGTGGAAGCACAGCCTGCGAAGCGTGCGACCCGGTGGACGGATCGTCGTGTCGGGCGCGACGACGGGTGCCGACCCCAGCGCCGATCTCGCGCAGGATCTTCTACCGACAGATCTCCGTCATCGGCGTCAGCGGTGCCAGCCGTGTCGAGACCGAGCAACTGCTCCGGTTCATGGAGGCGGCCGACCTGCATCCGTTGATCGATTCGGTCTATCCGTTCGAAGACATTCACGCCGCGTTCGAGCGAGCCCAACAACCCGACCTGTATGGCAAAGTGGTCGTACGAATGGACAAGTCATGAGCACCCTGCTGCCGCACTCTGGCCGGCGAGTTCGGCGACCACGCCGGCCGCCGTCACTGTCGATGGTCAGTCTGTGTCGTGGGCGCAGCTGGCCCGTCGGGCGAACGCAGTTGCCGAGCGACTGGACGGCATGCCCGCTGTCGCATTGCGCGCGCGCCAACACACTCGACACGGTGATCGGCGTCGTGGCCGGTCTCGATCGCCGGTGTCCCCGTGGTGCCGATGCCCGCCGACGCCGGGCCGATGGAACGCGAGCACATGTTGCGCGACTCCGGCGCGGCGGCGACGATCGGCGATCCGCAGTGGCCCGAGGTCGACCTGCCTCGGGTCGCGGTCGGCGGCGAGTCGGATTGGACTGGCGCCGAGCCGTCGGCGGAGTCCACCGCGCTGATCATGTACACCTCGGGCACGACCGGGCTGCCGAAGGGTGTCGTGCTGTCGCGCGCGTGCGGTTGCTGCCGACCTCGACGGGCTGGCCGAGGCGTGGGAGTGGACGCCGGACGACACGCTCGGTGCACGGCTTGCCGCTGTTCCACGTGCACGGACTGGTGCTCGGTACGTTCGGCGCGCTGCGCGTCGGGTCACGCTTGATCCACACCGGCAGGCCGACTCCGCAGGCGTACGCCGCAGCCGACGGCACGATGTACTTCGGCGTGCCGACGGTGTGGTCCCGGATCTGCGCCGAGCCGGCAGCTGGCGGCGGCGCTGCGCGGTGCCCGGCTGCGTCGTGTCCGGCAGTGCTCCGCTTCCCGTCGCCGTCTTCGAGCAGATGCAATCGTTGATCGGCCAGCCGCCGGTCGAGCGGTACGGCATGACCGAGACGCTCATCACGGTGTCGACTCGGGCAGATGGCGAGCGCCGGCCGGGCTGGGTCGGCTTCCCGATCACCGGTGTGCGAGAGCAGATTGGTCGACGACACCGGCGAGCGTGCATCGGCCCACGACGGCGAGACCATCGGCGAGCTGCAGATTCGCGGAGCGACGATGTTCGACGAGTACCTCAACCGTCCCGACGCGACGACGGCATCAATGGACGGCGACTGGTTCAAGACCGGCGACGCCGCCGTCATCGATGCCGGCGGTTTCCACCGCATCGTCGGCCGGCAGTCCGTCGACATCATCAAGACCGGCGGCTTCAAGGTCGGTGCCGGCGAGGTCGAGGCCGCGTTGCTGACGCACCCGGGCGTTGTCGAAGCCGCTGTCGTCGGCGTCAGCGATGCGGACCTCGGTCAGCGGATCGTCGCTTACGTGGTGTGCAGCGACGTCGACGACGTGACGCTGATCAACCATGTCGCCGCCCTGTTGTCGGTGCACAAGCGGCCCCGCGAAGTCCGTCTCGTCGAGGTGCTGCCACGCAATGCGATGGGCAAGGTCCAGAAGTCGCTGCTGACCTGACCTCAGCGGCTCTAGACGAAGTTGGTGACGAGGTCGCCGATGCCCTCGATCGTGCTCGTCAACACGTCGCCGGGATGCAAGGAACCGCGGTGGCTTGCGGGCGTAGCCGACGCCCTCCGGGGTGCCGGTGAAGATGAGGTCACCCGGTAGTAGCGGGCAGACGGCCGAGATGTACTCGATGATGGTAGGGATGTCGAAGATCAGCATCGACGTGCGCGACGTCTGCAGCGTCTCGCCGGCGAGCGAGCTGTGGATTGCCAGATCGTGCGGGTCGGAGAACTCGTCGAGGGTGACCAGCCACGGACCGGTAGGCCCGAATCCGTAATGCGACTTGCCGAGGCTCCATTGCGGCGCAGGGCCCTTGCGCTGCAAGACGCGATCCGACAGGTCCTGGCCAACCGTGTAGCCGGCCACGTACGACATGGCATCGGCCGCGCTGACCTTGTGGGCGCGCTGCGAGATCGCGACGACGAGCTCGATCTCCCAATCGGTGTCGACCGGTAGCTCGACCGCGATGCGACGGGCCGACGATGCAGGTCGGCCACTTCGTGAACACGGTCGGTTCCTCGGGCACGCTGAAGATGCCCTCTTGCGCGTGCGCCTTGTAGTTGAGACCGATCGCGAACACCTGTGGCGGCCGCGGTACGGGCGCTTGCAACTGCTGCACATCGACGGCACCCGAGCCGCTGGCGTCGACGGATCGACCCCACTCGACCAGCGACCCCCAGTCGTCGAACATGTGCTGCGGATCGGATGAGAATCGGTTGTCGCTGGCCGTTGCAACGTCGACGACAGCGCCGCCGACGAAGGTGCTGAGCCGGCCATCGAGGTTGAACAGGCGCATGAAGAGGCAGCATAAGCGACTCGGCCTCCGAGTTCGCCGAACAACTAATTACACATTCCGTATCGACAGTCGGAGATTGTGCGTCTATTCTTTCTGCAGCGGCTGCGAGAGGGGTGTCATGAAGATCGAGTTCTTCCACACGATGAACTACTGGGGAAAGCACGGCGATTCGTGGCCGGCACCGCCGCGCATCTGTGAGCCCGATTTGGCCAGCGACACCATCGAGCATGCGTTGATCGAGTGCGGTGCGGCGCTCGATGCCGGCTTCGACTCGCTGAACTTCGCCGAGCACCACTACTCGCCGAAGCAGTTGACACCGAACCCCATCATCTTCGCGGCGGTCGCCGGCCGCCAGTTCCCCGACGCACAGATCGGCGTGTTCGGAACCGATCTGCCGCTGAACAACCCGGTGCGCATCGCCGAGGAATACTCGATGCTCGACAACCTCGTCGGCGGTCGCTTGCGGATCGGCATGCTGCGCGGCACGCCCAACGAGTACCTGACCTACGGATCGAATCCGTGGGAGTCGCGTGAGCGGTACGAGGAGGGGATCCTGCTGCTGAAGGCCTGCTTCACCGAACCCGAACCGTTCGGATGGGAGGGTCGCTTCTACCGCTTCCGCAACATCGCCGTTTGGCCGCGGCGTGTGCAGGATCCGCATCCTCCGATCCTCATCTCCGGCAACAGCAAGGACGGCGCGATCTTCGCCGGCCGCCACGGATTGGATCTCGGCTTCTCCTACATGCCCGCCGAGAAGTGTGCGGAACACGCCGCGCTCTATCGACAGGCAGCCGCCGAGGCCGGTTGGGAACCGACCGCCGACAACCTGCAGTACCGCCACTTCATGTACGTCACGCCGACCGACGCGGAGGCGAACGAGACGATGGCGTCGCTGAGCGGTGGCGGATTGATGAGCATCTTCAACGGCGCCTCGCCCGACATCATGATGACGATGGCGCAGATAGGCGCAGCGTTGGGCGGCGTGCCCAAGCATGTCCAGATCGATCCCTCGATGGCGCCCCCGATGACGATGGGCCCGCCGCTGTACGGCAGCCCGGAGACCGTGCTCGGTCGCATCAAGGACATCCACGACGCGCTGGGCATGGGCCGGCTCGAAGTGTCGCTCGGGACTGTCAACCCGTTGCCGCACGAGGCGATGTTGTCGAGCCTGAAGTTGATCGGCGAGGAGATCGTTCCCGAGCTCCACAAGATGGGAATGGTGACAGCATGACCGACACAACGGTCCGTGCTCTCGGCGCGGCATTCGTCGAACGATTCGTCGAGGCAGCAGGCTTCACCGTGCGCTACCTCGAGGCCGGCGACGGCCCGGTCGTTCTCTACCTTCCGGGCGCGGGTGGTCCGGTGATGACCTTTGCCCTCGACGCGTTGGCGGAGCGGTTCCGCGTGATCGTGCTCGAGTATCCCGGTTGGGGCGCGCAGCCCAACGATGTCGCCGACTTCGACGGTCTCGCCGATCAGGTCGCCGAGATCGCCACCGCGCTCGGGACTCGAGCGTTTTCATCTCGTCGGAACGTCGTTCGGTGGCGCGTGCGCACTGCACTTCGTACTGCGCCACACTGATCGAGTCGAGTCGTTGGTGCTCGAGGCGCCAGGCAAGATCCGCGAGCAATCCGCGCATCCTTCGACGTTGGCTCCCGACCAGTTCGTTCGAGCATTCAGGTCGCATCCCGAGCGCGTGCCGCAGATGAGCCCACCCGATCCGGCGTTCATGGAGCGGGTCTGGCCGACGGTCGAGCGATTGATGGGCGACGGCGCCGACGATGGGTTCAGCGATCGCTTGACCGAACTGCCGACGCGCACGCTGATCCTGTTCGGTCGCGACGACGGCATCATCAACCCCATCAACGGTCGAGTGCTCCGTCGTGTGTTGCGCAACTCGTCGCTGCAATACGTCTTCGATGCCGCGCACGACATCCAGTCGGATCGACCTGAAGCGTTCGCCGATGTTGTCGGCGACTTCTTGGAACGAGGCATGAAGTTCCTGATCAACGACCAAGACGGACTGATCAACCCGTAGTCGCTACCGTTGGCGCGATGAGTCCGGGTCGAGGTCGCGAACGTCAGCCCGCCCCGCCGAAGGGCGACATCGATATCGAAGCTGCAGCCCGGTTCCACGAGTTCGGCGAGCTCGACATGCCGCGGTTTCAAGTCGGGTTTCCGCCGCAGCATCTCCTGCTCGCGTTGCTCGGCGACTACTGGCCCGGGCGTAGCGAGCCGTTGCCCTCGGCAGCCCTTGTCGATCTGCTCGCGGAGTTCGATGTCAATCCGTCGGGGGCGCGTGCCGCCCTCAGCCGGCTGTCGATTCGCGGACTGCTCGTCGGCACGAAGGACGGCCGCAACACCTTCTATCGAGTCGCCGACGGGTTTCGCCATCTGCTGCCGTACGGCCCCATCCACACGCGCGCGTTCGCCAAGCCCGAGCCCGACTGGGACGGCATCGTGGACGATGGTTGCCTTCACGGTTCCCGAGGACCAACGTCGTGTGCGGCCGATGTTGCGAGCGCGATCTGCAGTCGTTGGGATTTGCGCCGCTGTACGACGGTCTGTGGGTGTCGCCGCATGCGCCCGACAAAGAGCTCGACATCGCATTGGAGATCGCGCCGCCGCTGTCGTGCACGGTGATCCGCGCGACGGAACTGCCGTCGGACGCACGACTCGAGGTTGCGTCGGCGTGGAACCTCGACGAACTCGGTCATTCGTACGCAGAGTTCATCACCCAGTTCCGGCCGGTGCTGCGCCGGCTCGGAAGCGGCAACATCGGCCCGACCGAGGCCTTGGTCAGCCGCACCCGGGCGAACTATCGCTGGTTCGTCTTCGCTGTCACGGACCCCGATCTGCCCCAGGCGCTGCTTCCCAGCCGCTGGCCACGGTCCGCCGCGCACGATTTGTTCGTCGCTCTGGTCGATGGTTTGGCGGCTCCCGCTGTGGAGCGGGTACGTGAGATCGTGTCCAAATATGACCGTGACCTGGGCAAACTGGTCGACCTGCGACTGCCTGAATCAAATGCTTGACAGAATGACATCATCGTGACATCATAGTGATGTCAAAGAAAGGACACGATGATGTCAGACTTCTTCAGCAACCCACTGTTCATTGCCGCCACCCACGACGATCGAGTCCGCCGCCTCCGCGGTGCCAGCCGGCCCCGCCGCGACGAGCGCCGCCTCCCGCAAACCAGCAGCGACGATCGCCGCCGGCGCCACGGCTGATCGCCATGCAGATCCAACCGATCATCAACTCGGTCCAGGCGGCGCTCGACCAATCAAGGTTCCCTGGCCGGCGGCGACGTTGCCGTCGAGGAGGCGATCGACCACCTCGCGGCAGCACTCGCGCCGGCGATCCGCCAAGCAGCGATGGATCTCGCCGAGCAGGCAGCGGTCGAGGTTCGCGCCCAGCTTCCCGACCGCACCGTCGACGTCGTCCTGTCCGACGGCGATCCGTCGCTGCGGATCGCAGAGTCGGCCGTTGCCAACGAGTCCGCCCTCGACCGAGGATCTCGACGCTCGCATCACCCTGCGCGTCCCACCGTCACTGAAGTCCCTCGTCGAGGATGCCGCGGAGACCGCGGGAGCGTCCGTCAACACCTGGATACTCGACGCCCTTTCCCGACGAGCCCGCAAGCCGCAGCAGGGCGTCGGGTACCGCACCACCCACAGCTTCGACCTGTAGAAAGACAGAGATGAGTCGCAATGAACGATGGGACGTCGGCGAACGACCGTCCCTCGATGTTCGGTTGCCGGTTGGCACCGTCGAAGTGTTTGCCGGTGATGCCGGAGTTGTTCAGTTGACGATCGATGCCGGCGATGCCGACGACTTCGAGGTCTTCAAGTCCGGCGATCGCATCACCGTGCGCCATCCCTCGCGATGGGGTCGCCGCGGACGCAACACGCGCCTGGTCGCCCACGTCCCGATGGGAACCGATGTCGAGCTCACCTCGACATCCGGTGAGGTCCGCCTCGTCGGTCGTCTCGGCAGCGTGCGAGTCCACACGGCGTCCGGCGACATCGAGGTCGGCGACGCAGCGCGTCTCGACATGACGACCGCGTCCGGTGCGTTCTCGTGCGGCGATGTCGCCGGCGATGCCCATGTCTCGTCGATCTCCGGCGACTGCACCATGCATCGCGTCGGCGGCAGATTGGATGCCGCACTGACATCCGGTGATCTACGGATCGATGCGTGCGATGGCGACGTCGCGATCGTGTCGACCAGTGGTGACGTGCGAGTCGGCCACTGCAGCGGCAGCGATATCGCCGTTCGCTCGATCTCCGGCGACGTGCGGCTCGGTCTGCCCAGCGGCATCCGTGTCGATGCCGAGATCTCGACCCTCAGTGGTCGAGCGACGCTGCCGGATCCTGCGCCAGCATCAGACCTCGGCGATCGTCGCCAGGTCCGCCTCCAACTGAAGACCGTCTCCGGCGACATCCGCATCGAACGCACCGCCTGAGAAGAGGCTGACTCGCGCTCGTAGACTGCTTCGACATGGATCGGCGTGTGGTTGCTTCGGCGATCTCGATGATGGTGTTGGCCGGCAGTGTGGCCATCCCGTCAGTGGTGGCAGCGCCTGTTGCGGCACCTGCGACCGCGACTCGTCCGGCAATCCGCGATGTGATGTTCACTCCCGCAGCGCAGTGCGATCTGGTCACGGCGCAGGCGTTGTCGGTGCGGCATCCCAGTGTCAGACAGTTCGTGATCGTTGCCGCCGACAGCTGGACGACCACCTCGGCGACATTGCAGATCGTCGCCCGCACGGCCAATGGTGTGTGGCGATGCCAGCAAGCCCCCGTCGTTGCCAAGCTGGGCAAGAGCGGGTCGCGACCTCTCGCTGAACGGCGGTCCGGGGATGGTACGACGCCCGCCGGCTCGTTCCCTCTGGGCAAGGTGACGGCGTGGGACGGGCAGCAGTTCCAGTTCTTCGGGAACCGACCCGACATCGGTGTGCGCGGCTCGTACCGCCTCGTCCAGAACGGGGACTGTTGGGGTGCGCGACCGAACACGGCGTCGTACCAGTCGCTGGTGAACCAACCTGGCTGCTCGTCACCCGACGAGTGGCTGACCAGCATCGGCGATGTCTACGGACACGCTGCAGTCATCGGCGCGAACCTCGATCCGATCTCCGGCGACGCCCCCGGCGAGCCGGCGCTCGCCGCGGCCATCTTCCTGCATCGCAACTCGTACACGGTGTCCGGGGAATCCAAGCCGACGAGTGGCTGCGTGTCGCTTGCCGAGGACGACCTCGAGCTCGCCTTGCGTTTGATCGATCCCGCTCTCGGAGTGCAGTTCGCCATCGGCGAGCTCACGTGGTTGCGCGACGTCGCTTGACGCTGGGGTGGGTGCTGGTCGTTCGAACCTTCCCATCAACCTGAAGGTTGCGATGGCGCCTCCGAAGAGCACGACGCCGGTCAGACCGGAGCCTGCCCGAGTGCCTCCGAGCGCGACCCAGATGGCGAAGAAGGTCAAGAGTGCAGCGAGCATGGAAAGCGAAGTGACGCGGCGCCTTCCGAGGCGGTCGTGGAATGCGGAGATCACTGCGGCGACGAACGAGGCCGACGCCAGGATGAAGACCGCCGCGAGGAGGGCAGTGCCGTGGTCCGTCTCGGCGGAGATCTCAGCGGCCCGCAACACCACACGCTCCTTGTTTGTCGCCATGTGCACGTCGGTGATGCTGATCGTCTCGGCGGGGTGCTGATCGCTGCCGATGGTTCCGCTGTTCGCAATGGCGCGCACGACGTCCATTCCCACTTCGACGAACCCGATCGGTGTGTAGTCCTGGTCGAGTTGCGGGCTGCTGACGATCACGAACATGAGGCTCGGAGCGTCGCCCGGCTGACCACCGTCGTAGACGCTGAAGGCGCCGCGAACATTGCCGACCTTGGCGTGCTCCACCGGACCCCCGGCGAGTGGAGCCGAGCCCAGCGCACCGACCAACTGCACTGAGTAGTTCGGCGCGATGTCGGTGACCGACGCACTGCTGAAATCACCGCTAGCGATCGCCCGCAGGAACTGCTTCACATGATCCGGCGCGTTCTCTGGCGCCAGTGCGATGAGGATCGGACCCACTGTGGTGTTGACGACGATGCGCGGGTCGGTCTCCGGCGGCGTGTATGCCGCGCACGGAGACGCGAACAGCAGGGCGCCGGCGCACGCTAGACCGGCGAACCCGGCAATGCGACGGATTCGCTGCGTTGCTCTCATGTGCGCCCACTGACCTCTCGGAGCGACGACGACAGCGGTGATCGAGACGCCGAGTTGCGAAGTCGCCAGATCACCCCATCGACGAAGAAGTGATGGATCTGGATCGCGGCGAGCAGGACAGCGGTACTGAAAGCCAACGACTTCCCGAACTGGCTACCGATGTGCGGTAGCACCCAGAACAATGCAATCCCGCCGACGATGTTGATGGCCATCCAGCGTGCCGACTCGGTCCACACGTATCGCACCGAAGGAACGCGCCGACGTTCGCTGAGCCCGACTTTCAGTTGCACACTCCACGCGACGAGCAGGTACTGCAGCGCGTGGAAGAAGGGCACCATGTACGCGAACTGCCCCGCAGGGGTCGCCACGAACCAGACGTACTGCGTGAGCGCCGGCACCAGGATGATCAGTGGCACTCGTTGGCCGCGCGTCGAGGAGTTTCCACCCCAGCAGTGCGATCGTCGCTGCCAATGCGACCCACATCAACTTGGTCAGGAGTTGTGGTAGCCACAACGGCAAACCCAGCGTGGGATAGTCCAACCCGTAGAACGGCCTGTAGTGCAAGCCGACCTCCGACCATGCGCTCTGCACTGCGAATGTCAAGAAGATGAATCCTGTGAGGCTGTGTCGGAGCCATCCGTCGATGATGAAGCCAGTCCTGCGGGCGTAGACCATGGTGATGCCGAGCGTCTGTCCGGAGAAGTGGTATGGAGCCCACAGCAGGTAGAGCTTGACGAACAGCGGCGCGATCGCGGTCGGCGACAGGTAGCAGCCGATCACCGCTGCGAGCATCACCAGCGGCGTCACGATGCTGGTGAGCGGGTACTGAGCGATCGACGACCGCGAGTGGTAGAGCCGGTAGTTGGTCGAGGCGAAGTGCGGATAGTTGCAGACCCACACCAGCGTCGCGGCGAGCGAGGCCACGGATGGCGAGGCTGCCAGTTCCGGCCGGAGGCGAAAGATGCCGTAGAGCAGGAGCGATGCGCCACCGATCAGCAGGGCATCGACGGGACCGTTGACGAAATATCGCTCGGGGGAGCCCAAGCGCACCCGCGGCGAATCTCTCTGTGCGACCGTCCCGACGCTCATGAGGGAGATCTTGCCATATGGCTTAATACTTCGGTACTAATTTCGCCCAGCTTGAGTCATTCGACCTACTGCCGTTCGATCAGCGGCAACAGCGTGGCTAACGTGACCGCACTGACGCCAACAGGGGGAACAATGCCGCTCAGCACGATGCAGGACTATCCGTTGACGATGCGTCCGGTCCTCGAACACGGACGAACGATTCATGCCGACAGCAAGGTCATCACGTTCACCGGTGACGGCTACATCGAGTCGACGTTTGCCGAGGTGGCAGACCGCGCCGATCAATTGGCCGCAGCGCTGACGAGGCTGGGCGTGCAGGCCGGCGATCGGGTCGGCACGTTCATGTGGAACAACCAGACGCACCTCGAGGCATACCTCGCCGTGCCGTGCATGGGTGCCGTGTTGCACACCTTGAACATCCGCCTGTTCCCCGAGCAGTTGACCTACGTCATCAACCACGCCGAGGACCAGGTGATCATCGTCGACGCCTCGATCATCCCGTTGCTCGCCAAGGTTCGCGACCAGTTGACGACCGTGAAGCACATCATCGTGAAGGGATCGGGCGACACCTCGGCGCTCGGCGAGACGTTGGACTACGACACACTGCTCGACGCGGAGAAGCCCGGCTTCGAGTACCCCGACGTCGACGAGCGCAGCGGCATGGCGATGTGTTACACGAGCGGCACCACGGGCAACCCGAAGGGCGTGATGTACAGCCATCGCAGCACCTTCTTGCACTCGCTGATGGTGACCTCGACGGCCAACATCGCGCTTGCCGAGAGCGACCGGATGCTGGTGATCGTGCCGATGTTCCACGCCAACGCGTGGGGCACGCCGTACGCGGCGTGGATGGTCGGGGCCGACCTCGTGTTCCCTCAGCAGTTCCTGCAAGCAGCGCCACTTGCTCGGATCATCGAAGAGACGCGGCCGACGTTGACCGGTGCGGTGCCTACCGTGCTGACCGATCTGTTGATCAACGGCTCGGCTGCCGACCTGTCGTCATTGCGCCTCGTGATGTGCGGCGGGTCGGCCGTGCCGCGTGCGCTGATCGAGGGATACTTCAACGTCTTCAACGTGGCAATCGTGCAGGGTTGGGGGATGACCGAGACCAGCCCGGTGTGCGCCATCGGCCATCCACCGAAGGACATGGGTGACGACGACGAGGTCACATGGCGGACGCGCACCGGGCGCATCCTTCCCGGTGTGGAACTGCGCATCACCGACGACAGCGGCGCGACCGTTCCGTGGGATGGCGAGTCGCTCGGCGAGATCGAGGTGCGCGGGCCGTGGATCACCGCGTCGTACTACCGCGTCGACGATCCCGACAAGTTCCACGACGGCTGGTTGCGCACCGGCGACGTCGCCTCGGTGTCGCCGAACGGGATACGTGATGATCAGCGATCGGGCCAAGGACGTGATCAAGTCGGGCGGCGAATGGGTGTCGTCGGTCGATCTCGAGAACACGTTGATGGGGCACCCCGACATCGCCGAGGCCGCTGTGATCGGTGTGCCCGACGAGCGTTGGGACGAGCGGCCGTTGGCGTGCGTCGTGCGCAAGCCCGACTCGCACGTGACCGCAGCGGAGTTGTGCGGTTGGCTCGCTGAGCGCACCGCGAAGTTCTGCTTGCCCGAACGCTGGACGTTCATCGACGAAGTGCCGAAGACCAGCGTCGGCAAGTTCGACAAGAAGGTGCTGCGTGCTCGGCACGCCGCCGACCAGTTGGAGATCGAGAAGCTCCGCTAGTTGCTGTCGCTGTGGCCGGCCGCGAGCGCGCTGGCCAATGCATCGGCCTCGCGGGCACGCAGATCTGCGTTGACGCGTTGACGCTCGAGCAACTGCTCGAGTGTCTTGGCGGACTGCGGAATGGGATGCTCCGAGAAGAAGCCCTGCACGTCGGCGACGACCTCGGGCGACGTGAGCATGGTGACCGAACCGACCATCCGCACGATGGTGTTGCTGGGGAAGCGATCGAGCAACTCCGGCCACTGCCGACGAACGGTCTCCCAGGCCATCGTGCCGTTGCGCCGGTTGGCGATGCAGCGGTTGAGGAGGAACGGAGCGTCCTGCGTCTTGACTTCGCCCGACAGCGCCAGATCGATGGTCCGACGGATCTGCTCCTCGGTCGGGAACTCGGCGAGTGCGAACATGTAGCGCAACTTCAACTGCGGCGTCGATGCCGTGCGGAACCGTTGGAGGAAGTCGTCGTAGTCGTCATCGGTCCCGACGGACGCAACGGCTGCTGCGGCGGTGGCCGCGAGCTCCGGGTCGGTCGAGTCGTCGTTGAGCATCTCCCGGCAGCGCGCCAGCGCATCGGCGTCGTTGCCCTGGATCGCGAGGATCCCGACCATCAGGCCGCGGAGCTTGGCGGTCAGGTTCGGCTCGCCCTCCGCAGGAGCCCATCCGAGGTCGTTGACGACCGGACGGGCCAGATCGGCGATGCGGGCTTGTAGCGCGGCATACGGCTCGCCGTCGAGCAGACGGCCGAGGCTTCGCAGCCCGACGGCGATCGCCTGCCACACGGCCAGGTCCCGTTCGGCTTGGAAGCCTTCGACGAACGTGAGGTACTCGGCTGCGGCCAATCGGCCGGCGATCACCGCATTCCATGCGTCGTCGACCAAGTTGTATCGATCGATGACGGTGAGGCTTGCTCAGTGCGTCGCCGGTGAGGCGGGCGCGCAGTGCGTCGTCGTACGCAACACGCATGAATCCGTGGCCCCCGGCATTGACGACGACGGATGCGTCGGCGGATGGGAGCGGCACCCGAGCCTGCGCCTTGTCGAGCAGCATCTTCGATTCGACACCGTCGATCGACAGATGGATCGGCACGACGAACAGAGTCGGGTCGTCGGTTTCTGCGTACGCGAACCGCTGCTGGTTCAGCACCAGTTCGGCTCCGTCCAGATCGAGCGGAGATCAGCGGATAGCCGGCCTGCCAGATCCACGAATCCATCAGCTCGCGAACTGGCACCGTGGGATTGGCCTTCTCGATCGCGTCCCACAGATCGCCCGTCTCGGTGTTCGCGTAGGCGTGCGTCTTGAGGTAGAGGCTGATGCCTTGGCGGAACTCCTCGACGCCCAGGTACTGCTCGAGCATGCGCAGCAGCGACCCGCCCTTTTGATAGGTCAACACGTCGAACATGCCGTCGCAGTCCTCAGGCGCCTCAACCGGGAACTCGACCGTGCGCGTGCTGGCGAGTGAGTCGGTCTCGAAAGCGGCGCTGCGCTCCAGGCTGAACGTCGTCCAGCGTTGCCAGTCGGGGCGGAACGCGTCGCAACAGGCGATCTCCATGAACGTTGCGAAGGCCTCGTTCAACCAGATGCCGTTCCACCAACGCATCGTCACCAGGTCGCCGAACCACATGTGAGCGATCTCGTGGGCGACCACATCGGCAAGGTTCTGCAACTCGAACTGCGTCGCTGTCTTCGGGTCGGCCAGCAGCAGGGTTTCGCGATACGTGATGCAGCCGAGGTTCTCCATCGCACCTGCGGCGAAGTCGGGTAGCGCCAGCATGTCGACCTTGTCGCTCGGGTACGGGATGCCGTAGTAGTTCTGGTACCACCGCAGCGAGAAGGCTCCGATTTCGAGAGCGAACTCCGTGAGGTTGCCCTTGCCCGGGAACATGCACGACTCGCAACGGCACACCGTCGACATCGATCGGCTCGGTTGCCTCGAGCGGGCCGACGACGAAGGCGACGAGGTACGTGCTCATCTTCATGGTCGGCTTGAAGGTGACGACGTGCTTGCCGTCTTCGCGGGCGGTTCGATCGATCTCGGGGCCATTGGACACTGCGAGCAGATCGGGCTCGACGACGAGCGTGATCTCGAAGACCGCTTTGAACTCGGGCTCGTCGAAGCAGGGGAATGCTCGACGACAATCGGTGGCCTGCATCTGGGTTGTGGCAATGACCTTCTCGTCGCCGTTCGCATCCTTGAACGTGCTGCGATACCAGCCGCGCAACTTGTCGTTGAGCGTGCCGGTGAACGCGATGTCGATGGTGGTGTCGCCCTTGTCGATCGAGGCGTCGATGATGAGACGTTCGGTCGTCGGTGTCGAGCACGGAACGTCGCTGCCGACCCGCCGACGAGAACGGAGGTGATGTCCAACTCGTCGGCGTTCAAGGCGACGGATTGCACCGAGTCGGACGCGGTCACGTCGATCGACACCGTGCCCGAGTATGAGGCCGAGCGCGAGATCGGGTTCGAGAACGAGCCGATAGCGGCTCGGGAGAACGGTGTGTGGAAGGCGGTACGGATTGTCACTCACCGGATGGAGCGTACCCGCGGCATCCTTCCCCAGTAGCCTGCACCCACGTGCCGGGCATTCAGTACGACGTGGTTGGAATCGGAAATGCGCTGGTCGACGTCATCGCCCACGCGGACGATGGATTCATCGGGAAGTACGACCTCGTCAAGGGGTCGATGACACTGGTCGACACCGACAGGGCGCTGTACCTGTACCAGGCGCTCGGCGGCGCGATCGAGATGAGCGGCGGGTCGGCAGCCAACACGATGTGCGGTGTCGCCTCGTTCGGCGGCACAGCGGCGTACATCGGCAAGGTCAGCGACGACGAGCTCGGTCGGGTCTTCGGGCACGACTGCCGCGCCGTCGGTGTGCAGTTCCGCCCTGGCGCTCCTGCCGAGGGAACACCCGACGGGTCGATGCATCATCGTCGTCACACCCGACGCCCAGCGCACGATGAACACCTACCTCGGTGTGTCGTCGTTGCTCGCGCCCAGTGACATCGATCCCGACACCGTGGCTGTCGGCGAGGTGCTGTACATGGAGGGCTACCTCTACGACCGGCCCGAGGCCAAGGAAGCGTTCCGGTACGCCGCGCAGATCGCCCACGCGAATGACCGACAGGTGTCGTTGACGCTCAGCGATTCGTTCTGCGTCGACCGGCACCGCGACGACTTTCGGGCACTCGTCACCGACGAGGTCGACCTGCTGTTCGGCAACGACGATGAGTTGATGTCGCTGTACCAGGTCGAGACGATGGACGAGGCCGTCAAGGCGGTGCGCGGCGACTGCGCGTTGGCCGTGGTGACGGTCGGTGCCGACGGTTGCGTGGTGATCACCGCCGACGACGTGCTGCACGCCCCCGCTCAACCGGTCGATCAGGTGCTCGACACCACGGGCGCCGGCGACTTGTTCGCCGCTGGATTCCTGTACGGATACACCCGTCGCCGATCGCTCGAGGACTGCGCACAGTTCGGTGCGATCGCAGCCGCTGAAGTGATCTCACACGTGGGTCCCCGACCGTTGGTGGAGTTGCGTACGCTCTTGCCATGAGCGATTTCCGCAGCGAGGCGCGCCGCTGGCTGGCCGCCGAACCCGATGCTGACATGCGTGAAGAACTGGAGAGCCTGCTCGCCGGTGCTGACGACGAACTGGCTGTTCGTTTCGACGGACGATTGCAATTCGGAACCGCCGGCTTGCGCGCCGCCGTGGGTGCAGGTCCGCAGCGGATGAACCGCTTGGTGGTGCAACAAGCCGCTGCCGGCGTCGTCGACTACCTGCTGAAAGCGGAGCCGGATGCCGCAACCCGCGGCGTGATCATCGGTTACGACGCCCGCCGCAAGAGCGATGCGTTCGCCCTCGACACAGCTCGGGTCTGCGCCGCGCGTGGCGTGCGGGCGATGATCTTCCCCCACGTCGTGCCGACGCCGTTGCTGGCGTGGAACATCGTCGGTGTCGGTGCCGCTGCGGGAGTCGTTGTCACGGCATCGCACAACCCGCCCGCCGACAACGGCTACAAGGTCTTCACCGCCGATGGCGCGCAGATCGTCTCGCCGGTCGACGCCGAGATCGCAGCATGCATCGATATGGTCGATCCGTGCGATGTCGCACTGTCGGAGCCCGACGACCCGCTGATCCAATGGCTCGACGAGTCGTACGTGCAGGCCTACATCGCTGCCGCGCCGGCGGTGCGTTTGCGACCCGGAACTCGCCGGCGTGCCCGTCGCGTACTCGGCGATGCACGGTGTCGGCGGCGAGACGCTGATGGCCGCGTTCGACCGATCGGGCCTGCTGACACCGTTCGTCGTCGCCGAGCAGCAGCAGCCCGATGGAACGTTTCCCACGGTCGCGTTTCCGAACCCGGAGGAGCCGGGCGCCATGGACTTGTTGCTCGCTGTTGCAGCCGACAGTGGAGCCGCGATCGCGTTGTGCAACGACCCCGATGCTGACCGGCTCGGCGCAGCCATCCCGACACCCGAAGGCGGGTGGCGCCGACTGCAGGGCGACGAGATCGGCTGGCTGCTCGCCGACCACATCCTGCGACACACCTCGGGAGACGATCGCCTGGTCATCACCACGCTCGTGTCGTCTTCGTTGCTGGCGAAGATGGCGGCGGCGTACGGCGTTCGTTTCGCCGAGACCTACACCGGCTTCAAGTGGATCGGCCACACCGTCCTCGCGCAGCCCGAGTCGAGGTTCGTGTTCGGCTACGAGCAAGCGTTCGGGATACCTCGTTTGTCACCGGCCACTCGACAAGGACGGGATCACCGCCGCGGTGTTGCTGGCCGAAGTTGCTGCGCTCGCCAAGGTCGAGGGCGTGACGCTGCAGGGGCGCCTCGACGCGATCAACGAGCGGTTCGGTCGCCACGTGATGGCCGACAAGTCGGTGAAGATGCCCCCCGTCGACGGAAGCGCGGCCGTCGCCCGGTTGCGCGCCACCCCTCCCACCGAGGTGAGGGATCGCGCCGTGTCGTCGGTGGAGTGGTTCGACGAAGCCGGCCTGCTTCGGTTGCAGCTCGGCCCGGAGCTACGCCTGCAACTGCGCCCCAGCGGCACCGAGCCCAAGGTCAAGCTCTACGGCGAAGGCATCGACATCGACCCAGCGCCCTACTTGGACTCGCTGGCCGCCCTCCTCTAGCCGCTACGAGGACGCCGGGGAGCCGAACTGCCGGTCGCCGGCGTCGCCGAGGCCGGGGACGATGAACGCGTGCTCGTTGAGGTGTTCGTCGACCGCTGCGGTGTAGATCGCCAGGTCGAGGCCGGCTTGCTGCAGCAGCGCAATGCCTTCGGGCGCGGCGAGCACACAGACGACGATGATCGTGCCGGTGGCGCCGCGTTCCAACAGCAACTGGCAGGTGTGCGCCAGCGAACCGCCGGTGGCCAGCATCGGGTCCAGCACGATGCACTGGCGACCGGCGAGGTGCTCGGGCAGCTTGTTGACGTATGGCTTCGGTTGAAACGTCTCTTCGTCGCGCGAGACACCGATGAAGCCGACGTCGGCACTCGGCAGAAGTTCCTGCGCGGCATGCACGAAACCGAGCCCGGCTCGCAGGACGGGGATCACCACGGGCTGGGACGACAGTGCTCGTCCGGTCGTGGCGACGAGCGGGGTGGTGACTCGCACCTCGTGCGTCACGAGGCCTCGGGTTGCCTCGGCGATCAGCAGCGTGCCGATCCGCTCGAGCTCCTGGCGGAAGAGTGCGTTGGGAGTGTCCTTGTCGCGCACCCGGGTGAGGGAATCAGCGATCAATGGGTGCTCGACGAGGTGGACGGCGACGGTCATGGACCCCGAGTGTGTCAGATTCGGCAGCGCACGAGTTCAGCCCGAACTCAGCTGAGGCCGACGCTCTGTTCGGCTCGGCCAGCGCGTAGCGCGGCTTGACGACACCGTTGATGATGCGCAGTCGTTCTGGGAAGGGGGCGAACGCACTCTTCATCGCGTTGATCGTGAGCCACTCGAAATCGTCGAGGGTCCAACCGAACCCGGCTGCCAACTGCTCCATCTCGTAGGTCATCGACGTTGCGCTCATCAGCCGGTTGTCGGTGTTGACCGTCACCCGGAATCGCAGACGACGAAGCATGCCGATGGGGTGCTCGGCGATGGTCTTGCACACGCCGGTGCCGAGGTTGGAGGTGGGGCACAGCTCCAGCGGAATGCGACGGTCGCGCACGAACGCAGCGAGCCTGCCGAGCTCTTCCTCGCCAGGAGGCCCGGTGATGTCGTCGACGATCCGCACGCCGTGCCCGAGCCGCTCGGCGCCGCAGAACTGCACGGCCTCCCAGATGCTCGGCAGGCCGAAGGCTTCGCCGGCGTGAATGGTGGTGTGGAAGTTCTCGCGTCGCACGTAGTCGAACGCATCGAGGTGATGGGTCGGCGGGAAGCCTTCCTCGGCACCGGCGATGTCGAACCCGACGACGCCTTCGTCGCGCCAACGGACGGCAAGCTCGGCGATCTCGCGGCTCCGCGCCGCCGTTCGCATGGCCGACAGGATGAGGTAGATCGTCAGGTCGGTTCCAGCGGCGCCGCGACGGAAACCGTCGAGCATGGCCTCGACCGCGTCGTCGAGGGTGAGACCTTCCTCCGTGCACAGCTCCGGCGCCATCCGCACCTCGGCGTAGACGACACCATCGGCGGCGAGGTCGACGGCGCATTCGTACGCGACCCGTTCGATGGCGTCGCGATGCTGCATGACCCCGACCGTGTGGGCGAAGGTCTCGAGGTACAGCACGAGATCGTTGCGCTTGGCACCTCGGTTGAACCACGAGGCGAGCTCGTCGACATCGGTCGTCGGCAACTTCGTGTAGCCGTATTCACTGGCGAGCTCGACCACGGTGGCCGGTCGCAGACCGCCGTCGAGGTGGTCGTGCAACAGTGCCTTCGGCAGGCTGTGGATGTTCATGCGGCGACCCCGGCGACCTCGGCGAGCGAGCGCAACGGCATGTCGGGCGAGCGGCGCAACCAGTTCCACTCGGGATACTCGGCGGCCGCGGAGATGCAGTGCAGTGAGTACGCGTGGCGACTGGTCGGCGAGCGGTTGATGTCGCTCCAGTGGGGGAGCAGGCCGTTGAGGATGACCATGGTGCCGGCCGGGACTTCCAGCGGCACGAGTTCAGATGGTGAGGGGAGAGGCGCGGGATCGAGCTCCTCGAAGATCGTGCTATCTCCATCAGAATCGGCCGCGTCGCTGTCGCCGGCGCGCTTGAACAACTTCCGAAGGGTGGTGCGGTGGCTCCCCGGCTTGGTCCACAGGCATCCGTTCTGCAACGTCGCGTCTTCGATCGCGAACCAGAAGCCGGTGACCGTCAGCGGCTCGGTGTACAGGAACGTGGCGTCCTGATGACAGGCGACCTCGCCACCGATCAGCGGCTGCTTGAAGATGTACATGCTCTGCAGTGCCAGCGCATCCGCAAGGCCGATGTCGGCCGCAACGCCGGCCAGCTCCGGTCGGTACGAGAACTTCTCGAACGTCGGATCGAGGTCGTGCATCGCATGACCGATCTTGTTGATGCTCAGTTCCTTTGCAGTGCGCAGTTGACCGGCGTCGTCGAACGCCTCCTCCTCGAAGAAGCACCACGTGCCCGAACCCGACGACAGGAACTCGGTGTTGCTGACCCGTTCCTGCTCGGTGGTGGTGAAGATCGTCCGCTCGCCGGTCGGCTCGAAGTCGGCAACGATCTGGTTCGCAGCGGCCTTCAACTCGTCGCACGACTGCCGGTCGGCGAAGCCCTCGATCACCAGGAACCCGTCACGCTGATACCGCTCGATCTGCCGATCGTCCAACACTGATCCCATCACCAGAGCGTAGGCGCCGCCCAGATGCACGCCTACCCTTGACGCATGGAATTGACTGTCTTGGGTCACACGGTTCGCCACGCGATCGATCACGTCGAGGTGTTTCCGGCGCCTGCGAACGTGACCACGGTGCGGTTCACCACCGACGAAGTGGCCTCGATGTGCCCGGTCACGGAGCAGCCCGATCTCTCGCATCTGGTGATCGAGTACAGCCCCGCCGAATGGTGCATCGAGTCGAAGAGTCTGAAGCTGTACCTGTGGAGCTTCCGCGATCGCCCGGTCTTCGCCGAGGCATTGGCCGCGGAGATCGCCGGCGAAGTCATGACCACTGCGCAACCGAACTGGGTCACTGTCACGCTGACGCAACGACCGCGTGGCGGCATCGAGATCCAGGCGGTCGCCCGCCTCGGGAGTGCACCGATCGGGGCGTAGAAAGCGTCGAGTTGCCGATCTACAGTCGGCACCATGCCTGCCGATCCCATCTCCGTCATCACCAACGATGACCACCGATCACACGATCCCGAGTACGACGTGTACTCGGGCACGATGGTCAGACGGTTCGAGGTCCCCGAGCGTGTCGATCGCATCGTCGCGGCGCTCGATGATGGCCCATTCGCCAAGGTCGATTCGACGTCGCACGGGATGGAGCCGATCCTTCGTGTGCACAATCCCGATCTCGTCGACTTCCTGTCGACCGCGTGGAAGGAGTACATGTCGATTCTTCCCGACGCCCAGGCGGTGATCGCCGAGATGTTCATCCACCCCGGTCTGGTCGAGTCGATGCCGGTCGGCCGAGCGCCGGCGACGAACGCATACGGCCGTCTCGGCTGGTTCTGCTTCGACACCTCGTCACCGCTCAGCGAGGGTTCGTGGCCGGCTGCGCTGTCGTCGGTCGACATCGCGTTGTCGGGAGTGGATCGAGTGCTCGCGGGCGAACGTGTCGTCTACTCGTTGTGCCGCCCTCCCGGCCATCACGCAACACGCTCGGCGTTCGGTGGTTTCTGCCTGTTGAACAACGCCGCGATTGCGGCCCAGGCGCTGTTGGATTCCGGCGCGCGTCGAGTGACCGTGCTCGATGTCGATGCCCATCACGGCAACGGCACGCAGCAGATCTTCTACGAGCGCGGCGACGTGCAGTTCGTCAGCATCCACATGGATCCGGACCAGAACTATCCGTGGTTCGTCGGCCGTTCACACGAGCGCGGCGAAGGCCGCGGTGCCGGCGCGAACCTGAACCTGCCGTTGCCACTCGGCACGACGGGCGACCACTTCATGACCGACCTCACGACCGGGATCGACGCAGTCTGCGGCGTTCGATCCCGAGTACGTCGTGGTGTCGCTCGGAGTCGATCCCGCGGCCGGTGACCCGACTGCAGGACTGTGCCTGTCGACCGACGATTTCGGCGATGTCGGCAGGGCTCTGGGAACGATCGACCGGCCGATGCTGATCGTCCAAGAAGGCGGCTACCAGTTACATCGAGTCGGCGCCGACGTCCGCGCCGTCCTCGACGGCGTGCTGAGCCCCGTCACGACCTGATTCGCCGCTGCGACGTGGGTCAGGCTTCGCCCTTGCGATAGACCTGGCCGTCGGCCGCCGGCGGGCGTAGTCGCTTGGTGAAGAAGATCAGCACCACGAGCACGATCACGTACGGCAGGATCGCGGCCCACCAATCGGGTGGCGTCTTGGCCAATAGGTACCAGACCAGCGCGGTGCCGCCGAAGACCGCGGCGAGCGCAGTGTCGCCCCGGTTCTTGCGCAACATTGCCCACACCACCATCGCGAGCATCGCGGCGGTGGTGACGAGCAGCAGGGCGTGCGAAGCCTTGCCGTTGAGATCCTGCAGCTTGAGCGCGAAGGGATAGCCGAACAACATCGCCCCACCGAAGATGCCCGCTGGTCTCCAGTTGCCGAAGATCAACGCGGCCAATCCGATGAACCCTCGCCCGGTCGTCTGGCCTTCCTTGTAGATGCCGGACAGCTCTTGGCTGGCGATGAAGGCTCCACCGAGGCCGGAGAGCGCGCCGCTGACGATCACACCGATGTACTTGTAGAAGTAGATGTTGATGCCCTGTGCTTCACCAGCGCCGGGACGCTCGCCGCATATGCGGAGTCGCAAACCAAACCGGGTGCGCCACAGCAACCACGCGCTGAACGGAACCAGCGCGACGGCAAACAGTGTCACGTACGACATGTTGCTGGTGAGGCCGCGCGCGATGCCGGCGAGGTCGGCGATGAAGAACCAGTTCTTCTTCTCGAACCACCCCAATATGTCGGGCGTCTTCCAGCCGAACAGATCACCGCCCGCAAGGAAAGGGAACGTGAACCTCCCCACCGTCGGTACCCGCGGCGACTGGGTGATCGATCCTCCCTGATCCTTGAACTTCTTGTTGAAGACCTCCGACGAGAGGAAGCGTGCAACACCGGGACCGAGGACGTTGATGGCGACGCCCGAGATGACGTGGTCGACGCCGAACTGTACGGTGGCAATGGCGTGCAGCAAGCCGCCTGCAGCACCACCGAGGGCACCGAACAGCAACCCGTACCATGCACCGAATTGCAACGCGCCCCACGCGCCGAACCACGTGCCGAGCACCATCATGCCTTCGAGTCCGATGTTGACGACGCCGGCACGTTCGGAGTACAGACCGCCGAGACCTGCGAGCAGGATCGGCACACCCCAACGGAGCATTGCCCGCGAGGTTCCCTCGGCGGTCAGCAGGCTGGTGTCGTCGAAGCCCTGCGCGATGTTGAGCACGAGGATTCCGATAGCGGCGTACAGCATCCAACGCGCCCAGGCCGGCATGTTCTTGAGATAGGTCACAACGCTCACGAGGTGGCTCCAGCAAGCGCAGCCGATGTGGCTTTGGCTTCTTCTCGAGCACGTAGCCGGTTGGTGACCTGGTAGGCGACCACCGCCGCCAGGATGATGAGCGCTTGCATGATCTGGACGATCTCGCGCGACGCCGATCCGGTGGTCTGCAAGATGCCCGACGAGATGTCGAGGAAGGCGAAGATCAGCGCAGCGATGGCCGCCCCCAACGCGCTGTTGCGGCCGAGCAGAGCAACCGCGATGCCGGCGAATCCCAACCCCTGGATCGGGTTCGATGGGAAGGTGCCGCCATCCATGATCTCGGTCATCCCGACCAGGCCGGCGACGGCACCCGACAGCAGCATGGTGATGAGGATCATTCGTTTCGGCGACACACCGCCGGCCTGCGCAGCGAACGGGTTGCTACCGCTGGCGCGCAGGTCGTAGCCGAACCGCGAGCGGTTCAGCAGTACGTGATACGCAACGCCGACGATGATCGCAACGACGAGCATGCCTGTCAGGTGGCGGTCGCGGCCGATGTCGCGAGTGAAGATCTCGACCCAGCGGTTGAGGTTCGGAATCCGCCCCGACTTGGGGATCTCCGGGGTTCCGACCCGAGTGACGTTGCCGCCGACGGCTCCGCCCTGCTTGCCAGGCTTTCAACCCGGCCACGATGATGCCCGACACGGCGATGGCGTTGAGCATGATGGTCGAGATCACCTCGCTGATCCCGCGGGTCACCTTCAGCACACCGGCGACACCGGCATATGCGGAGCCGACGGTCATGCCGACCAAGAGGATCAGCATGACGTGCAGCGGTGCCGGCAGATGGACGACGCCACCGACCTCTGCCGCAACGAGCGCGGCCAGGAGGTACTGGCCCTCGACGCCGATGTTGAAGAGGTTCATTCGGAACCCGATCGCGGCGGCGATGCCGGAGATGAACAACGGGGTTGCCCGGTTGAGGATGTCGACCTGTGTCTCCAGCTTGCTGGCGTGCTTCAGCATGTCGCTGTACGCCTGGAGCGGGTTGCTGCCGGCGAGCAGCAGCACGATCGACGAGGCGATGATCGCGAAGACCAAAGCCATCAACGGCGCCGCCGCGGCATCCATGAACTTGCGGAACAAGGACTTCATGACGCACCTGCCTGCAGCGCGGCGCCGGTCATGTATGCGCCGAGATCGCGTGGCGTGACAGTGGCGGGATCGAGTGTCGCGACGAGCCTTCCTCGGAGCATGACGACGATGGTGTCGGACAAGCCGATCAGTTCGTCGAGGTCGGCACTGATCAACAACGTCGCCAACCCTGCTGCGCGAGCAGCGCGGAGCTGATCCCACACGGCGGCCTGGGCACCGACGTCGATGCCGCGGGTCGGATGCGATGCGATCAGCAGGGTCGGGTTGGCCGACATCTCGCGGCCGACGATGAGCTTCTGCTGGTTGCCACCCGACAGGGCGTGGGCAGCAACGTCGATGTTGGGCGTGCGCACATCGAACGCCTCGCGAATGTGCTCGGTGGCATCGCGCATCCCGTCGCGATCCATCCAGAAGCCGTGCGAGAACGGTGGCTGTGTCTGGTGGCCGAGCGCGGCGTTCTCCCAGAGCGGGGAGTTCAGCAACAAGCCCTCGCGTTGGCGGTCTTGAGGGATGTACCCGATGCCGTGTTCGCGGCGATAGCGCACGCTGCTGTTGGTGATGTCCTCGCCGAGCATCTTGATGGTTCCAGTGCTGACGAACCGCGTTCCGATGATCGCGTCCACCAGTTCTGCCTGACCGTTGCCCTCGACGCCGGCGATCCCGACCACCTCGCCGCGATGCACGACCACGCTGAAGTCGCTGACGACGGCACGATCGAGCTCCTCGACAAGCAGATCGTCGATCTCCAGCACCACGACATCGGTGACCGTGGACTCGGTGGTCGCCGGCGTCGGAAGCTCGGAGCCGACCATCAGCTCGGCGAGATCGTGGGCAGTGACATCGGCGGGCTTCACCGTCGCCACGGATTTTCCTTGCCGCAACACCGTGATGGTGTCGGCGATGGCCAACACCTCGTCGAGCTTGTGGTCGATGAACAGGATGGTCGATCCACTGGCCTTCAGCTCGCGGATGTTGCGGAACAGAGCCTCGACCTCCTGCGGCACCAACACCGCGGTCGGCTCGTCGAGGATCAGGATCTTGGCGCCGCGGTAGAGCACCTTGATGATCTCGACACGCTGACGCTCGCCGACCTCGAGCGTCTCGATGAGCTCGTCCGGGTTGACGTCGAGCCCGTAGGCCTCGCCGACTTCCCGCACGTGCTTCTTGGCCTTGTTGAAGTCGATGCGGCCACCCAGCAGCGTGGGCTCGGCGCCGAGGATCACGCTCTCGAGGACGGTGAGGTTCTCGGCCAGCATGAAGTGCTGGTGCACCATGCCGATGCCGAGGTTGATGGCGTCGGTGGGTGTCGAGAAGTGCACCTCCTTGCCGAAGAACTTCATGACACCCTCGTCCGGCGTCTGCATGCCGTAGAGGATCTTCATCAACGTCGATTTGCCGGCGCCGTTCTCGCCGCAGATGGCGTGGATCTCGCCCTCTTCGACGGCGAGGTCGACGTGATCGTTGGCCACGACGCCTGGGAAGCGTTTCGTGATGCCGACCAGTTCGATTGCTCGTGCCAAGTGCCCTCCAAAACGCAGAAGCGGGACCGGACTGTAGCCCGGTCCCGCTTTGCTGCGTTACTTCAGATGCGTTGCATCAACTCGTAGCTAGCCGACCTTGGTCGGATCAGTCGGCACCACGATCTTGCCGCTGATGATGTCGGCCTTGTAGGCCTCCAGCTTGTCCTTGATGTCATCCACGAAGCCACCCGATGTCGCGTAGCCGACGCCATCGACCGACAGGTCGTAGCGGGTCGGGCCACCCTTGACGTTGCCGTCCATCTGAGCCTTGATGATCTCGAACACTGCGACATCGACACGCTTGATCATCGAGGTGAGGATGTAGTCCTTCACCGCGGGATCGGAGGTGTTGTACTGGTCGCTGTCGACGCCGATCGCCCAGACCTTGGAGCCCTTGGCCTCGCTCGAGGCCTTGGCGGCCTCGAACACACCGGCACCGGAACCACCAGCAGCGCTGTACACGATGTCGGCACCGCCGTCGTACATCGCGGTTGCGATGTCACGGCCCTGGTCGGGAGCGTTGAAGCCGGTGAAGTCTGGAGCCTCACTGATGTACTTGACGTCGACGGTGATGTCGGGATTGACAGCCTTCGCGCCGGCCGTGTAGCCGGCCTCGAACTTCTCGATCAGGCCACCGACGCCCTTGACGCCGCCGATGAAGCCGATGTGGTTCGCCGTGCTCTTCAGCGCCGCTGCGGCACCGACGAGGAACGAGCCCTGCTCCTCGGAGAAGACCAGACCGGCGATGTTGTCGCCGTACGGCTGATTGGTCGTCGCGTCGATCATCGCGGAGTCGACGACGCCGAAGGTCTTGTCGGGGTTCGACTTGCCGACAGCGGCCGCGTCGGGCTCGAACAGGAAGCCGACGGCGATGACGATGTCACTGGATGCTGCAGCGAGGTCGAGCAGCTCCTTGCGGTTCGAGCCATCAGCGTTCGGCGATGCCTCGGTGAAGGTGATGCCGAGCTCGCTCTGGGCGCGCTCGACGCCAGCAGCGGCGGAGTCGTTGAACGACTGGTCGCCACGGCCACCGATGTCGTATACCAGGCCGACCTTCGGGCCGGAGCCGGAAGCAGCAGTCCCGGGTGCGGCGGAGCCTTCAGGTGCGGTGGTGCCGTCGGGTGCGGTGGTCGCTCCCGGCGCAGTGGTTGCACCCGGGGCCGTCGTCGCGCCGGTTGCAGAGGTGGCGTCGGACGCTGTGTCATCACTGCCGCAGGCCGCGACCATGAGGCCCATCACGGCGACGGCTGCCAGCGATGTAAATCGCTTGGTATTGCGCATTGTTCTCCCCCTAGGAGTGTCAATTTGTTGGAATGGAATTTCCGTCGGGCATCCTACCCCGGTCTGTGGTTGCTCGGCAGAGCCTCAATGTGAACATCAGAAGCCGTAGAATCGTCGCCGGTAGACGATGTATCTCGCTCCTGTACAACCACCGCGTCAACGCCTGCCACAACGTGTCTACGCCGCGCGCCGAGTCGTCGCCGGGATCGCTGCCGTTGCGATCTTGTTCCTCGTGTACACCGTGGTGGCCGCCGTGTTCGGCGCGCCGAGCCAGCCCACATCCGCAGCGCCGACTGCCCCGAGCACGTCGTTGATCGTCAGCGACGGTGTCACGCCGCTGACGCCGGCCTCGACGTCGACCACGACCACCCTGTTGCTGCCGAAGGCGAAGACGACCCCGTCGGCCGCCGACCCTGCAGAGTTGTACGTTGCCGGCGACAGCGATGCCGGCACGTTCGGCCCGTACCTCGACAAGCTGATGAAGCAGACCGGGATGGTCTCGACCACGCTCGACTACAAGGTGTCTTCCGGTCTCAGCCGGCCCGACTTCTTCGACTGGCCCACCTACTTCCACCAACAGATCCCGAAGGTGAACCCCGACATCGTCGTGGTCACGTTCGGCGGCAACGATGCCCAAGGCCTCCGCAACATCGACAAGACGTGGGCAGTGGAGCACGTGCCCGGAGGTGAGACAGACGACGCCGATTGGCGAGCCGAGTACGGCAAGCGAGTCGGCGCGGCGATGGACTACCTCGGCGGCGACAATCGCAAGTTGATCTGGGTCGGGATCCCCAACGACGACAGTCCCGACGTCACGGCTCGGCTGCAGGTGCAGAACGAAGTGGTCATGGCCGAGGCCGCCAAGCGTCCCAACGTCACCTTCATCGACACGTGGAAGCGGTTCTCCGGCCTCAGCGGAGGCTTCGCCGAAGCGGTGCAGGACCCGCGCGACAACGAGTTCAAGTCGGTGCGTCGCGAGGACGGCTTCCACCTCAACCAGACCGGCGCCGAGATCCTCGCCCTCGACATCGCCGAAGCCATCCGCACCGAGCTCCGAGCCCGAGGCGGCGCCCTCTAACCACCCACCCTCGCTTCACGAACGAGTGTTTCCGTCGCACCCGGGTGCGCCACAGACACTCGTTCGAGCCTCGGCGTGCCGGAAACACTCGGAGTGGTTTTAGAGGCTGGCGTCGTCGGCGGGGCGGAAGCCGAGGCGGAGGTCGCCGAGGCGGACGAGGGTCGAGGAGATCCATCCGCCGAGTGCGCCGAAGTGCTCGTCGAGCAAAGTGCTCGCGCCGTCGGCCAACGTTTCCTCGGCGAGCTCGTACAGGCCCTCGTAGGTGACCTCGATGGCGTACTCGGGCTCGTCGTCGGTGCTCTCGAGGTAGCCGATCTCGATCGTAAGCCCGGCCCGCTCCAGCCGCTCGTTGCCGATCAGCGGACTGGTGTCGGGCATCGCCGGTTGCACGACGGACGGCTCCGGTCGGGCGATCAGCCGTTGCACGCGAAAGACGATCTCCATCTCGATCGCCGGCTGCCGATCGAGCACCTCGTCGACACACCAACTGCGATATGCCGTCTGGCTCCAACTCGGCCAGTCGAACGAGATGTGGGCGACGACTCGCGGCGGCTGGCCCTCGCCCGGCAAGCCGTACGACGTCTCCCACGACAGGTCGCCCAGCAACACGTCGACCTGGAAGTGCTCGTCGAATGCTTGGCGCTCGAGGAACGCCGCCTCGAACGCATCGCGCAACGCGCTGATCGCATCGGTGAACACATGGTCGAGCATCAGCCTTCGACGCTACCCCGCTCCGCGATCGGCTGCCGCGAGGGGCCGAGAACGAGGGCGCCAGAACTAACGTGCGCCTCATGTCGCTCGTCGTCGTCACCCGATCCGAAGGGGTCGCAACACTGACCCTCAACAACCCCGCCGAGCGGAACACGCTGACGGCACCAATGGTGTCCGAAATCATCGCGGCGATGGACGAGGTCGAGGCCGATACGACGATCGGCGCGATCGTGGTGACGGGTGCTCCGCCGGCGTTCTGTGCGGGAGCCAACCTCGGCAACCTCGCCGAAGCCGACGAGACCAGCCTCGGCTCGATCTACGAAGGATTCCTGCGCATCGCCCGAAGCCCGCTGCCGACACTTGCGGCGGTCAACGGCGCGGCGGTCGGTGCCGGCATGAACCTGGCTCTCGGCTGCGACATCCGCCTCGCTGCCCGCCGGGCAAAGTTCGACACGCGTTTCCTGCAGATCGGACTGCACCCGGGCGGCGGCCACACGTGGATGCTGCGGCGCATTGCCGGACCTCAAACGGCGATGGCCGCGGTCGTGTTCGGCGAGGTGATGGACGGTGAGGAGGCTGCCCGCGTCGGTCTCGCACACCGCTGTGTCGACGACGATCAGTTGCTGGCGGCGGCGCAGGCAATGGCTGCGCGTGCGGCAAGCGCGCCCCGCGATCTGGCGATCGAGACGAAGAAGACGATCCAGGCGATGGCCGACATCGAGACCCATCCCGATGCGGTCAAGCGAGAGTTGGTGCCGCAACTGTGGAGCACTCGTCAGCCATGGTTCGCCGAGCGACTGGCCGCGTTGCAAGCGAAGATCAGCGCCAAATCCTGAGCCGTAACCACCCACGAACCGCTGACCTGGGGCGAACCAAAAGCGCGCACGAATGTTACGCAAAGTGTCTTCCGTACCCCTGTGGGTGTGGATTACCGTTCGTACACGGGTAGCTCCAACACCGTACGTTCCGACCAGACAACGGAGGTACTTCATGAGCCAGCGTCATCGCAGCCAAGAGGCGGTTCCACCGCCCAAGATGGATGCACGAGCCCACGCTCACAACGAGCGGCATCGCATCCACAGCGAGCTCGACGCAGTTGCAGCGCAAGTCAGTGCTGGATACGAACCGGACGAGGTGCACGAGCCAGGACGAGCCTGGGTGCCGTCGCACCATCACGATGCCGAAAAGGCGAAGGCCGGCTCCGGAAGCACGACGAAGCGCCATTGGAAGATGAAGATGTGGAAGCGGCGCACGACGTTGCGCAAGGCGAAGGCGCAAGCCTTCCGCGTTGCTAGCGAGTAGCTGCTACCACCAGATCGCGGCGAGCTCGTTGCGGCGTGCCAGCCATTCCTCCGCGGTGATCGCGTACCGCATGTGGTCTTCCCACGCGCCATTGATCTCGAGGTAGCGCTCGGCGATTCCCTCCTCGCGGATGCCCAGCACTTCCATGACCCTTCGACTGTTGGTGTTGCGCGGCACGATGCAGATCTCCAGTCGATGGAGATGCAACTCGTCGAAGGCGAATCGACAGATCACTGCGACACCCTCGGCGATGTAACGATTGCCTGCATGGCGCTGATCGATCCAGTAGCCCACGACGCCACATTGGAACGCACCGCGAACGACGTTGTTGATGTTGATCTCGCCGGCGAATGCATTGTCGACGAACAGTCCGAACCCGTATGCGGTTCCGACTTGCCGTTCGCGATCGCGCGTCGCGCAACGCGAGCTGAACGCGTCGCGGTGCCGAGTGGGGTCCGACAGGTTGTTGGCACGCAACGGCTCCCATGGCGTGAGCCACTGCTCGTTGCGCACGCGCACCTCGGTCCATTGGGCGAAGTCGTTGGCCATCAGCGGCCGAAGCATGATCCGCTTGCCGTAGAGGCGCATGCCCGGTTCGACGGCGATCGAAGGATGTAGTCCACCACGTCGGCTGAAGGTCATGGCCGTGCTCCGTGTTCGCTGACGAGACTCGCGTCGAGCTCGACCTCATGAAGATGAAGGTGGCGCATCAACGCCACCACGATGCAGCAGGCGGCGACGATCGTGTCGACGGCTGCTGTAGGCAGTCCGGGGTTCAGTGCCCGTTCGGCCGAGGACTCGGTGGCGACGGTGCGAAACAGATCCTCGGCTGCGGCGCGACGCAGGGCGAACGGCAACGGTGGATTGCCGCCGAACTCGACCGCGGCAATGACGGCTGCCATCTCCCCGACGATGTCGACGACATCGGCATCGGCGGCCTGCGGAAGCACGCGCAACATGTCGTCGAGATGATCGACGACACTGCCGATCGCGTTGGTGAGCTCCTCGGGCCGCGGTGGATCCGACTCGAACTCACCGGCCCCCAGGCTGACGGCGCCGAGCGGGATCACGTGCTGTGCGCCATCGATCTCGACCAGTGTCGTGTCGTTGCCGAGCCGAATCATCAGCGCGTTCACGATTGATCGTCTAGCGGATTCGACAGCTGTCGTGCGACCCAGGCGCCCACCGGGTCGTCGCCGCCTGCCAGAAACCATGCGTAATGTGCGTGCAGGCACTTCACTCCGGTGCGCGTGCCACCCACGCCGCCGTGCGGACGAGGGCCGGTGTGTTCGCTCGGCAACGCCGCATCGCGCTCTGCCGCATATCGGGCGTGCGCGTCGGCGATCAGCAACGGATCGATCTCTGCCTCGGCTCGACGCACTGCGCCTGTTGCCTCGAGCCGGCTGATCGCCAGGACCTCGCGCTTGCCGATCAGCCAGTAGCGCGTCGGCATCGGTTCGCCGTCATCGAGCAGGGGAGTGTTGCGAATGACGATGGGGCCGCCATCGGCGTCGCGAACCACGACTTCGAAAGCGCCTCGCGGCGGCCTGCCGATGAGCTCGCGGACCGCAGCGACGTCGGCTCGCACGGCAGCGACGTCGTCGCGCACGCTGTCAGCTACGGCGGAGTCGACGCGCAATGATCCACAGCAGCACGATGCCGCCGACCAGCGGCAGCAGGCGCTTGAGGATGGCCGAACCGGCGACGTCGGACAGCTCGATCGGGGCAGCGGCGGGGCCGTTGATCTTGCGGGGCCCGCTGTCGCGAATGGGACTGGCGGTGCCCGAGGCGCCGTTGGTGGAGGCGATCGCGTCGACGCCCTCATCCGTATCGCTCGAGCCTTCGCTCGCGACGTCCTGGTCCGCGGCACCGGCTGGTTCTGCGGCCGTCGCCGTAGCGGCGGTCGGCTCGGGTTGCTTGTCGAGCATGGTGTTGAGGTTGGTCGCGAACTGGTTGATGAGCTTCTTGCTGACATCGCCCATGATGCCTCGGCCGAATTGAGCGACCTTGCCCGTGATGTGCAGGTCGGTTTCGACGACAACTTTGGTGGTCGAGGGATCCACCTCTTCCAGGTGGGCAAGGATCTCGGCGGCAGCGTTGCCCTTACCCGTGGTGTCGCGGCCTTCGGCCTTCAACACCGCGCGATGGTTGGTGTCGTCGCGTTCGATGAAGTTCGCCTGACCCTTGAACGCCGTGGAGATCGCACCGAGCTTGACCTTGACGGTGCCGCGGAACACGTCGCCGTCGACCTCTTCCAGGGTCGCGCCGGGCATGCACGGAGCAATCCGCTCGATGTCGGTCAGCACTTTCCACGTTTCTTCGATTGGGCGAATCACTGTGAATTCATTCAGGAGTTTGTCCACGATCCGAGATCCTCCAACGTGTCGATGTCAGCCGCTGAGCCTAGGCACGCTACTTCATCGATCCATTCCGGGTGAAGACGCATCACCGGCCGCGCGCCCTCGTCGCCCTGCGTGGGCAGGTGTGACCACACCGATCGGCTCAGCCGAACAGGGTTTGGTCCGCGAACGCCGTCGTAGGTCGCGACCACGATCGGAGCGGTGGAACTCGAGGTGGCAACTGCCCGCCACGCTGCCGCCGGGATGAACGGTTGATCGGCCAGGCCGACCACGACGAATTCACTGCCGTGACCGATCGCCGCGGCGATGGCGAGCTGCAGCGAGCCAGCTTGACCTTGGCTCCAGTCGGGGTTGTGCACGACCGCGATGTCTGGTGCGCTGATGTCGAGATCGACGGCTCCAGTCACCACGACGACGTGCTCGAAACCAGCTTCCAACAGGTGGTCGAGGGCGCGGCGGAACACCGGTACGCCGTCGAGCTCGGCCAGCAACTTGTGTGTCGAACCGGCAAACCGCGAGCCGCCGCCGGCAGCGAGCAGAACGGCGGAGGTCGTCACCTCGTCCAGCATAGGTGCAGCTCGCGGGCCGGATTTTCTCCAATGCAAGCGACTGGCCCACGACCGGACGGCAAACGTCGGCGGAACATTTCATTACGAAATGGTTACAGCTGACTTGAGTATTGCGATTTGATGACGATAACTTGTCATGTGTTACAGGGTCATGGCGGCGTTCGTAAGCCCGGCGGGATTCCTTTCACAGCAAGCGGTGGCGCTCACGTATGGCGCTTTCGCCGTGTCCGAGGAGGTTTCTCCTCTCCCACGACCAAAGCATTCGCCCGAGGCGGGCGGTGCGCACCACCCATGAGAGGGACTCTCGCATGACATTCCGTCAGAAGTTCGCAACATTCGTTCTCGCTGCCTCGGTTCTCGGCGGCGGATTCGTTGCACTCGACGCCGGCAACGCAGGTGCAGCTCAGCTCCCGACCGTTGCCGTTGCCGCAACCACCGACTCGGTCTCGACCAGCGCCGCAGCGGCACTCGCCTCGCTGGGCACACCAGTCTTCGCAGTCCGATTCGAGAACACCGCGTATGCCGTGGCTGCCAGCCTCGGCGTCGACGCAGGCCAGATGCACCAGGCATGGCTGAAGGCGGATCAACTCCACCAGGTGGCTCTCCTGTCGGCGCTCACCCAGGTCGGTGTGCCGTACCACCACAACTCCAGCAAGGTCGGGGTGGCCTTCGACTGCTCGGGGCTCACAGCGTTCGCGTGGGGTCAATCGGGCGTCGGGCTGGCTCGCAACAGCGCAGCCCAACTCCGCAACGCCACGGCCGAAACTCGCGACACCGCCCAAGCCGGCGATCTCGTGTACTACCCGGGTCACGTCATGATGTGGCTCGGCCTCGACAACCTCATCGTGCACGCCGTGCAGCCGGGACATCCGGTCGAGGTCGGCCATGTCACCGCTCGCCGTGCGAGTCGAGTCAAGTTCGGTAACCCGATCGGCTGACCAGCTAGGTCAGTGACGGGCCGCCGTGGATCGGGCCGGTGGCACTTCGCAGTGACGGGGTTGCCCGGCCGGTTCTCCTGGCGATGATCTCGGCACAGATCGAGATGGCTGTCTCCTCCGGCGTCCGGGCTCCCAGGTCGAGCCCGATCGGCGACATCAAGCGCTCGAGTTGTTCGGGCTGGTCGACGCCGGCCTCCGCAAGACGCTCCATGCGCCTCTCGTGGGTCTTGCGGCTGCCCATCACGCCGATGTAGCCGACCTTGGTGTCGAGCGCACCCTTCACTGCCGGTACGTCGAACTTGGGATCGTGCGTCAGGATGCAGACGGCGTCGCGTGGGCTCAGTTCGGCGCCACGCTTCTCGAACATCGGGCCCGGCCACGTCACGACGACTTCATCTGCCATCGGGAAGCGGCGGCGGGTGGCAAACACTTCGCGCGCGTCGCAGACAATGACGCGATAGCCGAGCACCTTGGCCACCTTCGCCAGCGCAGCGGTGAAGTCCACGGCTCCGAAGATCCACATCTGCGGCGGCGGGGCCCAGCTCTCGACGAAGATCCGGACCGTCGGAGTGTTGACGAGATCTTCCGGCGTGGTCTGGCCTTGAGGACCGTAGTTGCGGATACCGCTGCGACCCGCCTCCAGTTCGGCGATCGCGTCGCGCGCGACGATGCGGGTCAGTTCGGGATCTCCGAGGTCGCCGACCGGTTCGTCGGTGGTGGTGACGATCAGCTTGGCGCCCACGTGCGGTCCATCGACGACAGTGGCGAGCGCGACGGGCTCGTCCGCCTTGATCCGTTCGCGCAAAAGGTCGTAGATGGTCATCGGGGCCGAACTACCAGTCGAGCGGCTCGACGAACAACCGGATGGTTCCTCCACACGTCAGCCCGACGGCGAACGCGTCGTCGTCGCTGTAGCCGAACGTGATGACGCGGGGCTCTGCCTCACCATTCAGGATCGCCAACGCCTCGCTGACAACAGCGCCCTCGACACACCCGCCACTGACCGAGCCGGCGACTTCGCCCTCGATGTTGACGGCCATCGCCGCGCCCGGCTCGCGGGGTCCCGAGCCTTCGATGTCGACCACCCTGGCGATGGCCACGGCCTTGCCGGCGGCACGCCAGCGGTCGATGTCGTCCAATAGTTCGCGCATCAGGATCTCCTCGTCGAGGCACCGGCGATCACGTTGGCCAGTTCCTCCATTGCTGCAAGCGAATGACCTTCCACGAAGTGATCAACATACGGCAATGCGGCCGCCATCCCACGGGCCAGTGGCGCATAACCAGGGGTGACCTTCAGCGGGTTGACCCAGATCAGGTCGTACGTGACTCGATGCAGGCGACACATCTGTTCGGCGAGGATCGTCGGATCTCCACGGTCCCAACCGTCGCTGAGCACCACGACGATCGCGCCACGTGCCATGCCACGCACGCCCCACTCGTCGTTGAAGTGACGCAGGCATTCGCCGAGACGCGTCCCCCGCTCCAGTCCTGCACTCGCTCGCTGGCCTGCTGCAGGGCGCGGTCGGGATCGCGGCTGTTGAGCTCCTTCGTCACACGCGTCAGCCGGGTGCCGAGCGAGAATGCTTCGACCCGCTGACGACCGGCCACGGCCGCTTGCACGAACCGCAGCATCGCTCTCGCGTACGGCTCCATCGAGCCGCTGACGTCGAGCAGCAGCACGAGTCTGCGCAGTCGGTCGCCGGGCTCCTGCCAGTATCGGCGGATCGGCTCACCTCCGGCACCGATCGCGCCTCGAAGGGTCTTGCGCAGGTCGGGCCGCGGCCCGCGCGTCGAGCTGCGCAATCGGTAGGAGCGGCGCGGAGGACCCGCGAAACGCAGGCGCGTCATGAGCTCCTGCGCGAGGGCGAGCTCTTCGTCGTCGTAGGCGCCGAAGTCCTTGTCGCGCAGAACCTCGACAGACGAGAACCGCAGCGTCAACGTCGGGTCGTCGTTGGGCTCGCCGGCTGCATCACCGTCGTCACTGTCGCTGTCGTCGTCGGTGGCCAGCGCGATCTTGATGGTCTCCGGCTCCTCGTCGAGGAGGTTGGCCTTGGCGTGATCCCAGAACACGGCGAAGGCTCGATCGAACAGGGGCAGATCTTCGGGACGATGCACGAGTGTGGATCGCGCCGCCCAGTACACGTTGTCGCGATCCGAGATGCCGACGCGGCCGAGGGCTTCGACGAACATCAGCACACTGCCGATGGTGACGCCGAGTGAAGCACCGCGCAGGATGCGAGCGAACGTGACAGCCATCCGCTCCGCCGAGGTGGCGTCGTGTCGACCTGGTCGTGCCTGAACAGCGCTCAAGGCTGTTGCATGCCTCGCTCGAACGCCTGCTTGACCATGTCGGCGATGCCGTGCTGGCGGGCGCGTTCTTGATCTTCGCGGTACTTCAACACGGTGCCGAGCGTCGTCTCGACGGTGGCCTCGTCGAGCTCGGTCACACCCAGGGCACCGAGAGCCTGCGCCCAGTCGATGGTCTCGGCAACGCCCGGTGGCTTGTACATGTTGAGTGCGCGCATCGCTTCCACCGCTGCCGCAACCTGGCGGGCCAGTGGTTCGATGACGTTGGGCACGCGCATGCGCACGATCTTGACCTCGCGCTCGAAGTCGGGATGCTCGACCCAGTGGTAGAGGCACCGACGCTTCAACGCGTCGTGAACATCGCGGGTGCGGTTGGACGTGAGCACCACGATCGGGGGGCGAGTGGTGGTGAACTTGCCGAGCTCCGGGATGGTGATCTGATAGTCCGACAACATCTCCAAGAGGTACGCCTCGAACTCGTCGTCGGCGCGATCGATCTCGTCGATCAACAGCACCGGTGGGATCTCGGCGCGGTGATCGATTGCCTGCAACAGGGCCCGCTTCAACAGGAAGCGCTCGTTGTACAGCTGCTCCTCCAAGACGCCGGTGCCGACGCCGCGCGCCTCGCCGCTGGCCTCGGCCGCGCGGAGGTGCAGGAGCTGGCGCGAATAGTCCCAGTCGTAGACAGCCTGCGAAGCGTCGATGCCCTCGTAGCACTGCAGTCGGATCAGCTCGCCGCCGGTCCAGCGGCTGATGACCTTGGCGACCTCGGTCTTGCCGACCCCGGCTTCACCCTCCAGTAGTAGCGGCCGCTTCAACGCGAGCGCGAGGAAGACCGACGTGGCCAAGCCGTCGTCGGGCAAGTAGCCATGCAAGCTGAGTGCCCGGGAGACATCGGCGGGGCCGGTCGGCGAAACAGTGAGCCCGAGAGAGGGTGTGGCAGCCATTACTCGACAGGCTAGAGCCGATGCCATGCTCTGTACGTGGTACGGGAATTCACTGTTCATGCTCCGAGCGTCAGCCAGATCTCGCTTTTCACCCAGCGTCGTCACACGCTGACCGTCACGGAGACGGTCATGACCCGGCAACCGGACAGCCCGAGGTGGCGAGCAGACGCTGAAGCGGACGACGGCGACACCTACTGGTTCATGGCAGATGGCGTCGGTCCACTGCTCGATCCGGATGCGATGGATGTGGCGATGACCATCGACGGACCGCGCAGCGCGGTGCGTGCCGCGTGGCCGACGCATCCATCGCTCGGTCGCCATCACCACGATCCGATCGTCTACGAGCTGCACGTGCGCGGTTTCGGCGGCACCTTCGCCGGCTGCATCGAGCGCCTTGCGTACCTCTCCGACCTCGGCATCAACGTGATCGAGCTCATGCCCGTGCATCCGTTCGACTCAGCCGACAACTACTGGGGCTACATGCCACTGGTGTGGGGCGCGGTACATCGGCCGTATGCGGCCGGCGACGACGCCGCCGGCGAGATGGCGTCGTTGGTCGCGGCGGCCCACGAACGCGGGATCGAGGTGTGGCTCGACGTCGTGTTCAACCACACCGCGGAGGCCGATCCCACCCGGCCGACGCTGTCGCTTCGTGGTCTCGACGAAGCGAATGCCTATCTGCGCCGAGACGATGGCACGTACAACGACGACAGCGGGACGGGCAACGTCTCGAACCCTGCGGACCCCAACATCCAGCACCTCGTGCTGACCGCGCTCGAACGATTTGCCGATCTGGGGGTCGATGGTTTTCGATTCGACCTGGCCTCGCTGTTGACACGCGACGGAGGTGGTTTGATCGATCGGATCACGACATGGGGCACGGGTCGTGGTGTGCGGTTGATCGCCGAACCGTGGGATCTCGGCGCGTACCAAGTGGGTCAATGGAAGGAGCCGTGGCTGCAGTGGAACGATCGCTTCCGCGATCAGATCCGCGGCTTCGTGCGCGGCGAGCCCGGGCTCGTCGCGGCGGTCATCGAACGCGTGCAGGGCAGCCCCGATCTGTTCCCGCATGACAGCAACCTCAGCGTCAACTTCATCAACGCGCACGACGGCTTGACGCTGCACGACCTGACGATCATGACCAACGATCATCATCACGCGTGGGACAGCGGCGACGAGATGCGCTTGCAGCAACTGAAGAACTACTTCACGATGTTGCTGCTGTCGAAGGGCACGCCGATGTTCGTGATGGGCGACGAGTTCGCCCGTTCCCAGGGCGGTCACGACAACCCGTACAACATCGACAGCGAGGTGACCTGGGTCGATTGGACACGGCTCGAGTCATGGGGAGAACTGCACGACTACGTGCAGGCGTTGCTCCGCCTCAGGAGCCAGCATCCGCCGGCGGACTTCTCCTTCTACGGGGCCGAGTCCGGGCCCGACACCTCCGTCGAGTCGCGGTCGCTCGCATGGTCGGCGGGTGGCTTGTACGTCATGGCGAATGCCTGGTGGGAGCCGGTGAAGTTCGAGCTGCAGGAGCCAGGATCATGGGTCGTCGCGCTATCGACAGCGGGCTCCACCGACGCGTCGCCCCCAGTCACGGTTGCGCCCCGTTCGATGATGGTCTGGCGCCAGGGCTGACCGAGCAGGGCCCGAAAAGCAAGCAGGGCCAAAGGTCCCTTTCGGCGGGGGACCAGTTGGGATCACAATGCCGATGCAGCCCCCGAACGCTCGATCCCCAGTATCCAGATTGCGTAGGGAGGCTCATTTGCCGCCGTCTTCGTCGGCCTCCAGTCGAGGGGAGGCGACGAAGCGGCGGCGGATGCCGCGTCACGCCTCGACGATGAGCGCGGTGACCATTCCGAACATCCCGGTGGGGCCTTCAGCGTGATTCAGGATGTGACAATGCCACGCCCACACTCCGGGCTCTTCGGCTTTGTACAACACCGTGTAGCGCTCGCCCGGGGCGACGTTGATGGTGTCGGCCGGTGTCGGCTCGAGTAGTGGCACGCCATCCTTGGCGATGATCCAACCGACCGGCTGGTGGAGGTGCATCGGGTGAGCCATCAGACCCTCGTTGAGGTAGTTGACCTCCAACACTTCACCGACCTTCAACGTCGCCGGCTCGGTGGCCGGGAAGCTCTTGCCGTTGAGGCTGAGCCCGATCGTGCCGGCGTCGTTCAGCACCATGTTCATCGACTTGGCGATCGTCCCGTAGCCCTGATCCTGCAGCACCTGCGGGACGGGCATGTCGTCGATGGTGAATGCTCCGAACAGCCCGTTCGGAACCTGCACCTGTGCGTCGTGGTGCGAGTGGTAGATGCCGACGGCCGGTCCCTTGGCGACGAACTCGTAGGTGAAGCTGCCGCCCGGCTCGATCGGTGGTTGGGTGTAGGGATCGACCCCATCCATCGAGTTGGGCACACGAATGCCGTGGAGGTGCAGTGACGTCGATTCCGGCAGGCTGTTCTTCAGCACGATGCGGACCTTGTCGCCGTTGTTCACGTGGATCTCCGGCGCGGGAACGACGCCGTTGTACGTCCAGGCGTCGACGAGCTTGCCCGGCGCGACCTCCCACTTCACGATCTTTGCCTCGAGGTCGAACTCCTTGGTGCCGTCGGCGAGCACTGTCGGCTCGAGCCGGTCGCCTCCATGTCCAGCAGTTTTTGCCGGAAACTGACCGGCGACGTCGGCCATCAGCTTGTCCATCTGCTGCCATGTCATCGTCGTCGGTGGAGCAGCCGCGGCCTCGGTCCCATCTCCTCCGATCATCAGCGAGGCGGTCATTCCGTTCGCTGCGTGGCCGGCGATCTCGCACAACACCGAGTACATCCCCGGAGCGACGTCGGCGCCGATCTTCAGCTGAGCCGTCGCGCCAGGATTGATGTCGCCGGACCGCAGCCCGAGCTCGGGCAGCGTCAACGTGTGCACAGCACTTCCCGTGTTGCTGATGTTGAGGACCCCTCCTCCGACGGGCAATGTGATCATCAACGGGCTGAACCTGAACTCCGTCAGCGTGACTTCGACCGTCGGTGGGCCCGATGCGGTGGCGCCCGATGCCGACCCGCTTCGCAAACCGAAGAAAGCAAGCGCGATCGCGGCGACCGACACCACGAACGCGAACCAACCCAGAACTGATCTGTCTTCTCGTGCCATGCGGATCATCGTGATTGCCGTTCGGCTGATCCCCTAGGGCACGTTGGCTCACCCTTCGCGGACCAACGTCCCGTATTCTCCGCAACGTATCGGATTGCCCTGAGCGTTGCGGCGGGCCTGCGCGCGAACACCGGAGCTCGACGATCGCGACCCCTGATTCTTCAGCGTCGGTCGAGGAGGAGTGATTGGTTGGAGCGGCCGATGCGTCCGTCGATGTCGAACACCGCAGTGTCCGACATCCCGATCCCACGCTCGCCGTGATGTGTAGCGCTCGCCATTCCGACCCACTCGCCGCGAAGTGGCCGGAACTGATGCAGCGTCAGGTCGGGATTGATGAAGAGGTACGACTCCCACGGAAGGACACGCGAGATCCCATTGGCGAAGTCGACCGCCGCGGCGACGCGCACGAGCGGAGTCAATTCGACGTCCGGTAGCAGCGGCACTCGTAGACGGATCCAATCCACGACGGGACCCACGTCGGTTCCCGCGCCATCGATGAAACGGTGCTCGGCTCCGCCGTTGTGGAATGCCACGCCGTCGAGTTGACCGACGTCGCCGGCGCGACCCTGGTCTGGTCCCGGCGGGGGAGGCTCGATCGTGAGCAGCGGCGCGAGCTCCGGGTCGTCCATCGGCAACGGCACGTCGCCATTGCGAATCCGCAATGACCGCGCCCGTGCCAGAACGGCATCGGTGTCGGCCCGGGCGATCGTCGCCTCGACGATAGAGACCTTCCGGCCTGGTCGCGTCACTTCAGCATGGATGCGAAGCGGCGCGATCGGCACTGGTCGTTCGAGCTCCACCGTCATCCTGGCGATGAACCAGTCGACATCGTTCGAGTCCGATTGCTCCACTGCGTGAGCGAGCAACGCGCTGACCGGGCCGCCGTGCAAGAAGCCGGGATCCCACGGACCTCGAGCGAACTCCGTGGGCTGCACCACGTCGTCCCCCAACCGCTCGTACAGCGACGGATCAGTCACCGAACCGAGTGTATGTAGACGAGCCAGGCTGCGTCAGGCTGAGATCTGGGGCTTGCCACTCTCTGCAGTTGGTCCGTCAAGACTGACTTAATACCAAAACCTTGCACTCACACAGGGCGTGTCTCCTGGTAACCAAGAAGTCCGACGCGGGCGCGGCGAACTATTTCGGAGGAAATTCGAATGAAGCGACATTTGATTGGGGTTGCCGCGATAGTGCTTGGCACTGCACTCGTCGGTGGCGTCAGTGTTCAAACCGCAGCTGCGGTGGACGCACCCACCTCGGTGACGTTGCCGTTGTTCGGTGTTCCGCTGACGATCGACATCACGTCCGGTCCCGGCAGCACGCTGACCGACGTCTCGGTCGACTCCGCCACCACCGTGGCGACATCCGCTCGGCCGCACAAGGTCGTGTTCGAGAGCGCCAACCCAGCCGGCGATCCCGGCAAGGTCACTGTGAAGTCGAAGCGGGGTGGCCAGAGCGTCTCGGCACGCGCCGGTTCGCTGGCCGACATCTCCGGCCCGGGTTCTTGGGGTGGCGACCTCTTCGGTAACGGCACTGCCTCGACCGTGACCTTCACCATCGGTGCGGCGGCCGACGGCACCCCCGACATCACTGGGACCGCATCAACGGGAGCAACCGGAGTCGTCGGCGACGTGCAGCACTCGACCGGCACCAATGACGATGGTGACACCGTTGCGTCGGCTCGGGTCACTGTGAAGTTCACCGACGACGCCAGCGCCCAGTCGCGCAGCGTGACCATCTCGGCCAAGGTTCGCACCGCGGCCGATGGCACCACCTCGGCCAAGCTCAGCGTTTCGCTTGGTGCCCTGAAGGGTGTCGCAGTCGACGCCGCTGACGCAGCCGGCCCGCACACGTGGACCGACATGCTCTGCGACGGCACGACCGCAACGATCACCTACGACGTCGCCGTCGATGGCACCGTGTCCAACGTTGTCGCAACGCCGGACGCAGAGGTCAAGACCAACGACTCGAAGATCGACGTGCGCTTCTCGCACGACGAGCGAGTTCGCATCCGGGTCCGCGAGGACAATGGCCAGATCAAGATCTCGGTCGACAACCGCTTCCGCTGCCGTGATGCAGCTGACCCGACCGTCAACGGCTCGGCAGTGCCGACCACGGTCGACGGCGATGACGCCAATGAGGATGCCAACGAGCACCAGGGCGGCCATCACGGTCACGACGACGACGAAACAACGACGAGTTCGACAGTTGCGTAGTTACGACAAGGCAGCCCGGCTCCTCCTCGGAGGGGCCGGGCTGCTGCTCGTTTTTGGCGGCTGTTCAAGCGACGACTCACCCGAAGTTGGTTCGGCGGCGGCCAATACGACGACAACAGTGCTCGCCACAGCTCCCTCTGTGGCAGCAGACACCGGCGCAGCCGCAACCACCACCGTGGCGGTTGCGGCCACGCCGGCTCCGGCTGACGGGGCCACGGTGTTGCAGCAAGCTGTTGCCGGAACGGGTGGCGGCTACCACTTCAACCAGACTGCCACCGTGGATGGAGTCGTCGCGTTGACGGTCGATGGCGACAGGTTGCCCGATGGGGCGCGGTTGACGGTCAGCAACAACGCAGGCTCGGTCTCGTACATCTTCACGACCGACGGTGTGTTCATCATGCCCGAGGGAGGGGAGTGGGAGGCCGACGACTCGGACCCACCGACCGCCGATCCGATCAACGCGCTCTCGTCACCGACCTCGGTGACGGTCTCCGGCAACGACGGCACCACCGTGCAGTTGGTCGTGACGGTTCCACTTGCCTCACTCGGCATTTCCGGCGATGGCACCGTGCCCCTCGACGTCGCGGTGGTCAACGGCGCGCTGTCGTCCATCACCTACAGCACGACAACGGCTGACGGCAAGGTCGCATCGACCACGGTGACGATCTCTCCGCCGGTCGACACGAGCCCCGTCGTCTCACCGATCTAGCTGACGAACACTCTCCGGCTCGACCGGTGGATCCGCGCTAGCTGTCGAAGCCGAGGCCCATTCGGTCGAGGGTTCTCAGCCAGGCGTTGCGTTTGCCGGTTCGGTCTTCGCGATTCAACGACCAGCGCGTGGTCTGGATGCCGACGAACCGGAACGGCTCGGGTGGGAACGGCAACGGACGCTCCTTGACGAAGTCGGTCTGGGTCGCACGTGACCGCTTGCCGTCGAGCAGATCGATCATCACTTCTCCACCGAAGCGGCTCGAGGCAACACCCAATCCGGTGTAACCCAACGCGTACGCGACGCGGCCTTGCATCGCCTGACCCCAGAACACACAGAACCTGCTGCACGTGTCGATGGCGCCGCCCCACGCGTGCGTGAACTTGAGGCCTTCGAGTTGCGGGAACGTCTCGAAGAAGTGCTTGCTCAACTTGGCCCACGTTTCGGGCCGGCTCTCCAGCTTTACATCGACCTTGCCCCGCCAGTAGTAGATCGCGTCGTAGCCGCCCCACAGGATTCGGTTGTCCTCCGTCAAGCGGTAGTAGTGGAACTGGTTGGGGATGTCGCTGAGGCCTTGGCGGTTGGCCCATCCGATGTCGGCGAGTTGTGCCTTCGACAGGGGCTCGGTGACCATGCAGTAGTCGTAGACCGGCGCCATGTAGTGGCCGATCCGCTTCAGCAGCGGTTTGAACGCGTTGGTCGCGAGGGCGACCTTGCCGGCGCGCACCCTGCCAAGCGGCGTGGTGATCAACACGCCGACGCCGTCCTTCTCGAGCGACGTCGCCTTGGTGTCCTCGTAGATGCGAACGCCGAGCGACATCGCGGCGCTCTTCAATCCCCACACCAACCGGGCAGGATCGACGATCGCCGCACGGTCCTTGCGCCACAGGCCGCCCGTGTACGTCGCCGAGTTGACCTGTGCCTGCATCTCCGCACCGTCGAGCCACTCGACCTGCTGGCCGAGGTCGCGGAGCTGTTCGTAGTCGTCGTGCAACTCGAACAGGTAGCTCGGCGGATGCGAGCCGGTGGCGACGTCGATGACGCCGGGGCGCTCGTAGTCGCAGTCGATGTTGTAGCGCTTGATCGCAGCTTCGATCTCGTTGAGGTTCTGCAGACCGAGCTCCTCGAGCAGCGGCAACTCCTGCGGAAAGCGTTCCTGTCCGTTGGCGACGCCGTGCGTCAGGCTCGACTCCATGAAGCCGCCGTTGCGACCGCTGGCCGCCGAGCCGATCTCGTGCGCGTCGATCAGGACGATGTCGCGCGACGGGTCGCGCTCTTTGGCGATGATCGCCGTCCACAAGCCGGTGTAGCCGCCACCGACGATGCACAGGTCGCATGTCTCGGTGCGCACCAGCGTCGGGTTGCTGTCGGGCTCGTCGGCGTCGTCGTACCAGTAGGGATAGGGGTCGGCGTCGGCGATTGCGTCGAGATGAAATTCGTCGATTGCTTCATCGTCGTCGCGATCGTTGACGGCCATTGGTTCTCACCACCTGTTGGAATGCGACGTTACTGCGAGGCACGCTACGGTCGGGAACATGATCATTCACGTTGTCGCGTTCAAGTGGAAGGCTGGCATCCCGGCCGGTCACGTCGAGGCGGTGCAGTCCCAACTCCTGGAGTTCGCCGCCACGCTTCCCGAGGTCAAGTCGTATCGATGTGGTCCCGACGAGGGCGCTTCCGAGATGGCCAACTTCGACTTCGCGATCGTCGCCGAGTTCGACACCATCGACGACTGGAAGGTGTACGACAAGCATCCCCGCCACGACGAGATCCGCGCCGGCGTCGTCAAGCCGTGGATCGAGACCCGCGCCTCGGTGCAGTTCGAGAGCTAGGCGCTTCCCGGGTCGAGCTCGGAGGCGGGTTCGGCCGGCTGTCGATGACACGGTCTAGGCCGACACGGTCGAGCTCGTAGTCGGCGAGACGGTCGTCGAAGGTCGCGACCCTGCGGACCTTGCATCCGGTGGATCAGGACCAGCGTGATCGCCAGGTCGGCGTCGACCGTCGTGCTGCGTCGCAGCTCTTCAGCAGCGTTGCGATGTTGTCGAGCGACGTACATCTTGTCGACCGCGGCGAACAGATCGGTCTTGCCGACCGCGGCGAGGTGGTCGTTGCGCGCAAAGAGCAGGTGGCGCTGTGCGAGGAAGTCGTCGATCAGTGATTGATAGATCGCGACGGCCTCGTCGTGGTGCGCGTCGTCGGTGTCGGCTACTGCGATCAGGAAGTGAGATCCAGCAGAACCGACGGTGGGTTCATCCCCATGCGAACCTCACGATGCGATCGTCACAGTGCGGCCAGGGCAACGCGCGAGCGTTCGGCGCGTCGGACTCGTTGTCGATTCTCGAACCAGTTCCAGAACCAGAAGGATCCACCGACGATCGCCCAGCCGACGAGACCGTCGATCACCCAGTGCTCGGCGAGGTACACGAGCGACGTCAGCATGACGACCGGGAACACGAGCACGACAGCCTTCAGCCACACAGGCTTGATCCACGGCAGGAAGAAGGCCGGGCACGATCAGTGCGAACGATGCGTGCAGCGATGGCATGGCCGCGACCGCGTTGCCCCAGTCGAGTGCGGCCTTCCAGCTGACCGCCGCGGCGTGCAGACCCATCGCCGTGAAGCCGCGGCCGGCGCTGCGCGGTCAGCGGTGGCAGCAGGTGGTAGTTCTTCGCCACCATCCACGGCGGCGCGGTCGGGACGAGGACGAACAGCAGGCAGGCCACGCCCAGCACGGTCGCGAAGCGCTTCATGAACCGTGCCCATTGGCGATGCGATGTCGCCCACAGTGCACCCATCACGATCGGGACGAAGATGAAGTGGGTGAAGTAGGTCAGCGAGGCGACCTTGTCCCACCAGTGCACGCGTCGACTTCCAGAAGTGATCCTGCAGCACCGACGTTGGGGTCGTGGCCGAAGAACAGGAAGCGGTCGATGTTGCGCGGCGCCTGCACCTGCAGCGGGAACCTGATGCCGAACAGCTTGCCGTCGGCGGCACCGCGAGTGGTCTCGTAGACGTACCACATCACGCAGTACAGCACGAGGTCGATCGCGAGGATGCCCCACTGCCGCAGCGGTCGGCCGATGAAGGCGCAGATCAGGAACACGGTGACCGCGCTGGCGATCCCGATCCGGTCCCACAGGATGCCGTTGTCGCGCGTCGCACACCACGGCGTAGACGCAGAAGCACGTCAGCGCGACGCGTCGAATCCAGGCCAGATAGTCGATCGGAACGACGTCGCCCAACGCTGCTCGGTGGTCGAGCAGGGGTTGGTCGGCCACGACTGACATGGCCTACCAGGCTACCGATAGCAGTTGCTGAACTGGGATCAGCAGGCTTCGAGGGCGCGGCGCACGAGGACCTTGGCCAGGTGCACTCTGTACTCGGGGCTGGCGTTGAGGTCGCTCTGCGGCTCGGCGTCCTCGGCTGCGAGTTGCGCGGCATCGGCGATCGACGCGCCCTGCGACAGGGCGTTCGACACGCTGGTCGCCAGGATCGGCGTCGAGCCCATGTTGACCAGGCCGACGCCGCTGTCGCCGTTGCGCCGCCACGCAGCGACACCGACGATGGCCCAGTCCTGGGCGCGACGGTTGAACTTCTGGAAGTTCCAGCCGGCGCCATCCATCTTCGGGACGCGGATCTCGGTGAGCATCTCGTCGGCTGCCAGCGCGGTCTCGAGGAAGCCCTGGTAGAAGTCGCCGGCGGCGATCTCGCGGGTGCCGTTCGGGCCCTGGGCGACGTAGGTGGCGCCGAGCGCGAGCGTGGTGGCGGGCAGGTCGGAGGCGGGATCGCTGTGGGCGATCGACCCGCCGATCGTGCCGCGGTGACGCACCTGCGGGTCGCCGACGTGGCCGGCCGCATGCGCGAGCAGCGGCACGTGCTCGGCAAGCACCGAACTGGTCTCGATGTCCATGTGGCGGGTCAGCGCGCCGATGGCGATGTGGTCGCCGGCGTCGCGGATGTAGGACAGGTCGCTGATGCGGCCGATGTCGACGAGCACGCTCGGCTGGGCCAGGCGCAGCTTCATCAACGGCAGCAGGCTGTGGCCGCCGGCGAGGAACTTGGCGTCGTCACCGTGCTCGCCGATGAGGCTGATCGCCTCTTCGGCCGGAACCGGCACGGACGTAGTCGAAGGCTGCGGGGATCATGCTCGTCGCTCCTTCGGCTGCGCAAGCCAGCACGGCCTGCACGATGTTGTGGTAGCCGGTGCAGCGGCACAGGTTGCCCTCGAGACCGAGGCGAACTTCGCGCTCGGTCGGGTTGGGGTTCTCCTTCAAGAAGCTGGTCGCGGCCATCACCATGCCCGGCGTGCAGTACCCGCACTGCAGGCCGTGGTTCTCCATGAACGCCTTCTGCATCGGGTGCATCTCGCCGTCGTGGGCGAGACCCTCGATGGTCAAGATGTCGGCTGCCGTCGGCCTGGACGGCCAGCACGGTGCAGCTCTTCACGGCTTCACCGTTGAGGTGCAGGCTGCAGGCGCCGCACGACGACGTGTCGCAGCCGATGTTGGTGCCCGTGAGACCGAGGTCCTCGCGCACGTAGTGCACGAGCAGCGTGCGCGGCTCGACTTCGCTCTCGTGTGCCGTGCCGTTGACGGTGACGTGTGATCTGCACGTGTGATCCCCCCTCGGAGTCGCGGCCCCCATGGCGCGCGGCACCATCATGCCTCACCAGGGTGGTCCGTCCACACGGGCGACGGTGCGCCCTCGCTCAGCCGAAGGGGCGATGGTGATGCGGCATCCGCCGAGGCAGGGTCATTCCGTAGACGATGGCGAACACGACGGCGGAGAGCAGGCCGATGGTGGCGCCCGGTGGCGCGTCGAGGGCACGACCGAGGACGACGCCGACGATGCCCTCGGAGACGCCCGAGTACGACGCCGACGACGGTCATCTGCCGCAGGGTGGGGCTGAGGAGCCGGGCCGTGGCGGCCGGGGTCACGAGCATGCTGACCGCCATGATCGACCCGACGGTTCGCAGGCTGATGACCACGACGACCGCCAGCAGGACGACCAGGACCGCCTGCACCAGTTCGACGTGGACGCCGACCTGCTCGGCCTGCACGTGGTCGAACGAAGCCAGACGCAGCTCGCCGAACAGCAGCAGCACCATCGCGACCGCCGCGGCGCCGATCGCGACGTTGAACCAGATCTGGCTCCACGTCAGGCTCAGCACGTCGCCGAACAGGATGTGCTCGAGCTCCTCGGTGGTGTCGATCCTCGAGATGATGATGATGCCGAGCGCGAACAGGGCGCTGCCCATGACCGCGATGATGGCCTCGTGACCCAGTCGTTGGCTGGCAGAGAACAGGATCAGCAGCACCGCGATCACGACGCCCGCACCGAGCGCGCCCGACCAGCAGGTTGACGCCCGCCGCATAGGCGATGCCGACGCCGGCGAGCGTGCCGTGCGACATCGTGTCGCCGAGGTTCGCCATCCTGCGCAGCACGATCCATGTGCCGACGACCGGAGCGACCACGCCGATGATCGCTGCGGCGACGAGCGCCTTCAGGTACTCGCCTTCCAACAGGCTTGTCGCGATCACGCCGATCATGCCGGGGTCGCCGATCCGAACGTGCGGTCGAGCACGTCGCTCGACAGCACGACGTCGGGCGGACCATCGCCGAGCAGTCGCCCGTTCACGGCCATGCATCGCGAGAATCGTCGCCTGGCCAGCGCGAGATCGTGCGTGGCGATGAGCAACGTCGATCCCTGCTGCGCGAGTCGTTCGAAGACTGTGAACAGCTCGGCCGTCGATGGTTCGTCGACACCACTGAGCGATTCGTCGAGCATCAACACCGATGCCTCCTGGGCGAGCGCTCGGGCCACGTAGGCGCGCTGCAGCTGGCCACTCGACAGCTGGTTCAGACGAGCGGCCTTCCATTCCCGACAGGTCGACAAGATCGAGCATGCGGAGCGCTTCGTCGCGATCGTGCGACGAAGGCCTCGCGTACCACCGATGGAATCGTCGGCGTCCGGCGAGCACCAACTCGCCGATCGTGATGGGAAAGGTGATGTCGTTGTTGCTGCGCTGAGGGATGTAGGCGATGTCCATCCGATCGGTGCGGCTGTGGCAGTGGACGCCATTGACTTCCACTTCGCCGGTGTGGTTGACGAGCCCGCAGATGGCTTTGAAGAGCGTGCTCTTGCCGGCACCGTTCGGTCCGATCACGCCGATGAGCTCGCCACGACCGACAGCGAAGGACACGTCTCGCAGCACGACGCGGTCGCCGTAGTCGACGCCGAGATCGATCACCTCGAGGACCGCCGGCTGTGACATCACGGTCACGATATCAAGAATGAGATCGATTCTCAATATCGAAAGTCAGCGTAGATGGGTTATTCTGAGACCGTGAAGAGCAAACCTGCCGACGGTGTCACGACCAAGGCTTCGACCACGTTGCAGAAGGCCGGCCAGCGGCTGACACGCCACCGCGTGTCGGTGATGGCCGCACTCCGTACGTCGGATCGGCCTGTCACTGCCGACGAGGTCGCCAAGATCTCCGGGGTGCCGTTGTCGACGGCGTACCGCAACCTTGCCGAGCTCTGCGATGCCGGCGTTGCGGTGCGCGTGGGTGGTGCCGATCGGACTGATCGCTTCGAGATCGCCGAGTCGCTCACCAGCCATCACCACCATCATCTCGTGTGCACGGAGTGCGGAGTGGTGAACGACTTCGACCCGAGCCCGCAGCTCGAGCGGTTGATCTCCAAGGAGCTGCAGTCGCTGCTGGAATCGGAAGGCTTCGCCGAGTCGCACCACCTGTTCGACGTGCACGGCATCTGCGGGAGTTGCCGCACGGCGTAGTTCTGTTCGCTGAGGAATGTGCAACTAAAGGTTGCGCATTGCGAGAAGCCGTGTTACCTTGACGCAACCAAAGGTTGCGAAAGGTTGTGAACATGGAACACGGATCCATCGAGCGAGACATCCACGTCGACGCTTCCCCTGCAGTTGTCTTCGAGGTGATCAGTCGCCCCGAACACGTACGCGAGTGGTGGCCGGACGATGCCCGATTCGAGACTGTCGTCGGCGCGCCGGGCGAACTCGTGTGGCGGAATGCGGACACGGGTGAGACGACCACCGTCGCCATCACTGTCGTCGAGGTCGATCCTCCGAAGCGGTTCTCCTTCCGGTGGTGCTTCACGGATGCCGACCGCGGCGGCAATTCGTTGCTCGTCACCTTCGACCTGACTCCCGCGGGTGAGGGCACGCAGGTGCGGATGACAGAGACGGGGTTCCGCGAGATGGGATGGGAGATCGCGGTGCTCGAGCACCAATACCAGGACCACGTCAGCGGGTGGAACCACTTCATGCCGAAGCTGGGCACCTACGTCGCCGGGTTGGTGTCGACTCCGTGAGCGCCACCATGACCACCACCGTGGACGACGATCTGTGGTCGGCGATCGGCGATCCCACGCGTCGCACGATGATCGACCTGCTGCTCGCAGGCTCGGCTACTGCCACGCTGTTGAGCGACCAACTGCCCGTGACGCGCCAAGCGGTCTCGAAACATCTCGCGGTGCTCGACCGAGTCGGTCTGGTGCACGCCGAGCCGGCCGGCCGCGAACGTCACTATCAGGTCGACGAATCCCAGCTCGCCAGAGCTGTCGCCCAGCTCTCGGCGGTCGGTTCCACATGGGACACCCGACTCCGCCGCATCAAGAAGATCGCCGAGGCGATCGAAAGCGAACGCAACAACAACACCAACACCAACAGCCACAAGGGAGATTGAAATGGTCGACATCCTGCACCGCGTCGGCGTCGTCGCTCCTCTCGACGACGTCTACCGAGCGATCACAACACCGGGAGAACTTGCCCGCTGGTGGACGATCGATACCCAAGGCGAGAGCGAGGTCGGCGGCAAGTTGTCCTTCCGGTTCGGCGACGTCGGCGGCTTCGACATGGAGGTCGTCGAGCTCGATCCCAACGGCCGCGTGCGATGGAGTGTGATCGGTGGGCCCGAAGAGTGGATCGGAACCGAGATCGACTGGCACCTCACGCAGAGCAACGAGTACACGATCATCCTGTTCGAGCACACGGGGTTGGCGCGAGCCGGTGGAGTTCATGTACCACTGCAGCACCAAGTGGGCGACGTTCCTGATGAGCCTCAAAGAGCTCGTCGAGACCGGCACCGGCAAGCCCGCTCCCGGCGACCTGCAGATCAGCGACTGGCACTGATCTCGGCGACGCTCCGACGATCGCGTCGACTATTCTCGGTCGTCGCGCGTTCGTAGCTCAATGGATAGAGCATCTGACTTCGGATCAGACGGTTGGGGGTTCGAGTCCCTCCGGACGCACTGGACGCCTTCGCGACGCGGCCTTGTCACACGCTGACCACCCTCACGACGGTGGCGGTGTGACACCGTCGACGTTTGGGCGAGTTCAGTGGAGGGCGTCGCGGACGTACGACGGCCAGACGAAGGGCTGGCCGGCGCGGGTGATGTAAAAGTTGCTGCGCACCAGGCGTTCGTCGACGGCGGCCCAGTTGACGATGTGCCAGAAGGCGTCGAGCCAGTCGAGGCGTGACTGGCGGTACTCGAGGAAGTAGGCGTGCTCCCACAGGTCGCAGACCATCAGCAGTTCGGCACCTTGCGAGATCGTCGACTGATGGTCGTGGATCTGCTCGATCACCAGGCATCCGCCGAGCGGCTCCCAGGCCAGCGCCACCCATCCTGAGCCCTGCAACGCGAGGCCGCATTGGGTGAACTGCTCGCGGAATGACTCGAAGTTCCCGAAGCTGGAGTCGATCGCCCGGGCCACGTCGCCGATCGGCCGCTCGTAGCGGGCCGGGCCGATCGTCGTCCAGAACAGGCTGTGCAGCACATGTCCCGAGACATTGAAGGAGAGGTCGGCCTCGAGCTGGTTGATCGCCGACCAGTCGTGGCTGAGCCGCGCCATGGTGAGGCGATCGAGGGCGCGATTTGCGCCCGTGACATAGGCGGCGTGCTGGTAGTCGTGGTGGATCCGCAATGTCTCGGCGCTGCAGTACGGCTCGAGGGCGTCCATCGCATACGCGAGCTCCGGAAGTACGTAGTGCGGACCCTCCTCGTCGAAGGTTGTCGACGGGGTGGGAATGCCGCGCTTCGGAGGCCTGCCGGAGACGGCACGCAGTGGTCGCAACCGATCGAGGTTCATCGAGGACTGAACGCTGGCGATGTCGCTCATGGTTGCTCCTACCTGCCGGGATACAGGGCCGATCCTGGGCGAAGTGCCCTGACGTGACGCTGAAGCTCGCTGAAGATATCTTCAGGGTTCTTCAGTTTGACGTCAGCGCGGGTGGGGCATACTGGCCCCGAGTGCTCCAGGGACGGATGGGCTGACATGGTCGATACGCGGACGGTACGCCAGGACAACGAAATGGACGGTACTGGTGGCTTCGGCGACCGACGTACCGGACGGGCAAGGGGAGATCAGCAGAGGCTGCTGCAGCGCGACGCGATGTTCGCAGAGCTTCGTCAGATCCTCGAAGGAACGTGGGCCCATCCTCGATGCTCGATCATGATCGAAGGTTTGCCGGGCACCGGAAAGTCCGCGGCCCTCAACGCCACGTTCGCGATGGCGAAGGAGCTCGGTGTGCGGATCGGCAGCGCGCGCTGTGATGCTGCGGAGAGCGCCACACCATTCGAAGCCGTGAGGCAGGTGTTCGCGTCCCTCCTGGGGCATGCCGCCATCTTCGACCAGCCGATCAATGATGGTGCCGACCTGGCGCGGCAGCGTGCTTCGCAGCGGCGACTCGATGGGCCGCGAGGCGGTCGACATCTATCACAGCCTGTTGGCGCTGCTCGAAACCGTTGGTGACGAACCCGTGATCATCGGCATCGACGATGTCCAGTGGGCGGACCCGACATCGTTGGACTGGCTGCAGTTCCTCGCCCGACGGCTTCCGGCGGTCGGCGTTCATCTTGTGATGACCATGCGCACGAGCCGTGGCGTGGCGACGTCGGCGGGTGGTCCATTCGTGCTCGCCCCGGCGATGCGTCGATTCGTCATCCATCCGCTGTCGCTCGACGGGACGCAGTCGATGATCGACGGACACTTCGGGATGCCGTGCGATGCGGCGTTCGTCGCTGCGGCCCATGACCTGACAGACGGCAACCCGAGGATGCTGGCTCGTGTGCTCAACGCGCTCGACGAGACGGCGATTCCTGCCGCACACCTCACTGCGTCCGACCTCGACGGGCTGGGATCGTCGGTGACGGCACGCGCCATCTACTCGAGGGCGTCGACGGTGGGTGATGGCGCCCGCGAGTTCGTCGAAGCGGTCGCCGTGCTGGGCCCGACGGACATCCGCGTCGTTGCGGCTGTCGCCGGTGTCGACCACGACCGCGCCGCACGGCTCGCCGATGTGCTCGCCGACTTCGGTGTCCTCGGCTGGGGCCGCCCGATCGACTTCGCCCACAGGTTCCAGCGCCAATGTGTCGCCGCCGAGATCCCACCGACGCGACGCGCACAGACCCACGCTTCGGCTGCCCGGGTGCTGGCCGGATTCGGGCGCAGCATCACCGAGATCGCCTCGCACATCTTCGAAACCGAGCCGGCAGGCGACGAGGCGACCACTGCCTTTCTCATCGATGCAGCACGGCATCACATCGGTGCCGCTGAGTTCGTCGAGGCCGATCGACTCCTCGAACGGGCAGAACGCGAGGCGCCCACGAACCTGCTTCGTGCAGAGGTCGCACTGCTGTGCGCCGAGGTCGACGGTCGGTTGGGACGTTCCGGTGTCATCGAGCACCTGAAGCGAGCATCGCACTTCGGGTTGGACCCAGTGATCCTTGCGGAGACTGCTCTCGACATCGTCGACCGGCGCCGTGATCTGCAGTCGTCGAGCGCAATCCTCTCGATGGTCCAATCCGTCCGCGGCGAACTGGAGATCGAGTACGGGCCCACCGCTCGGCGCCTGGAGCTGGTGGAAAGCGTGTGTCTGCCACCGAACGAGCGTCCGCGCCACGATGCCGCCCAGAACGAACAACGTCGCTTGCAGGCTGATCCATCGATCACGGAGGACTTGTTCGCCATCGAGCAAGCGCTCCGGTCGGCGGCGCAGCTGAAAACCTCGCACGACGAGCTCCTCGTATCACTCCGAACGTTGCTGACACCAGAGGTGCTGAGCCCGGCCGGCTTCGTCCACTCGGTCATCGTCGGTGCCGCGCTGCATGCGCTCGTCCGGATGGGCGCGCACGAGATCGCCGACCCGTTGCTCCGGTCGGCGATCAACGAGAGCACCAACAGCACCGGCAACACGGGTTCTGCTGGACTCACGTTGATCCTCGCCGAGTCCCTGGCGATGCAGGGCAAAGTGATCGCGGCTGATCACTTGGTTCGACATCTCAACGGCGAGCCGGGCAGCGCCGTCCGGCAGTGCATCATCATGGAGCGTCGATGGTTCGCGGCGCTGCGCGAGCGCGGTGCCCACGGGTCCGATCTGGCGGGCTTCGCGGTGAAGATGGCCGCGCCCGGCCTCTCGGATCTCGGATTCTCCGCAGCGATGCTGCTCGCCGAGACCAGCGCACGCGTGCAACTGCTCGAAGGCGACTGGAGCGCAGCGCTGGCCACACTCGATCGGCTCAGTGCCATCGCGGACAGCGTGTCGGTGCAGAATCCGGCGTTCGTGCCGTGGCGGGTTGGCCGATGCGCAGCGTTGGCGGAGCTCGGCAGATTCGAGGAAGGCGCCGCGTTGGCGGCCGAGAACCTCCGACTGGCGCGTGTGTTCGGATGCCCGATGACCGTTGCCGAGGCGCTCGCATGCGTCGCCCGGTTCGAGGCGCCGGCCGCGCAGATCGGCCTGCTGCAGGAAGCCATCACGATGCTCGCCGGCACACCGGCCGAGCTCTGCGCTGCAACCTGTTCATCGAGCTCGGCTTCGCCCGGCACCACGCCGGCGATGCGTCCGAGGCTAGGACGGCCTTGCGCGAGGGCGCCGATCAGGCGACTCGCCTGGGTGCGAGCAGGTTGGCCGGCGTCGCCGGTCGGGGACTGTTGGCCTGCGGGGCCCGCCCTCGTCGCCTGCACACCTCGGGCCGCGAATCGTTGACACCCGCTGAGATCCGCGTCGTCAGGCTTGCCGCAGAGGGGCAGACCAACGGAGCCATCGCCGAGACACTGTTCATCAACATGAAGACCGTCGAGAGTCATCTCACGCGGGCCTACAGGAAGCTCGGCATCACCGACCGCGCCGAGCTTGCCGACGCGCTCGGCTCGCAGACGGCGACCGGCTACATTCCCAAGGTGAGCTAGCGAGACGACGTCAGACGAACGCCCGCACCGGCGTTCGGATTCCGTACTCGATCTCCCGCAGGCTCACGATTGCGTCGAGCAACGAGACGAATCCGCCGATGGGCTCGACCGTGACGTTGGCGAACGGAGCGACGTTTCCGATGGACACGGTCAACCCGTTGATCGCGATATCCCGCAGCGTGTCTGGTCGATCGGTCGCGAAGACTCGGCTCGCTTCGTGACTGTCGACGAAGTCTGGCTCGGGAGTCGGCTCCGGCAGTCGGCCGAACGCACTGAGCGTGACGAATCGCTGGGAGACCGAGAGCACTGCGCCACGGTGACGCTGGTACGTCCTCAGCATCGAGCTGACCTTCGTCGCGCCTGCGCTCAAGCGGACCGTCGTCAGATCGACTGAGTCCTTCGACGTCAACGGCATGGTCGATGCCGATGAGTTCCTGGAGAAGAACTGCAAGCTGAGGCCCGGCATGTGCGCGGCCCGAACCAAGAGGTCGGCCAGGTTGACCGCACCCGACCCGGCCGGGGCCTCGACAAGATCTGCGAGGACCACGATCTCGACCCGTTCGTCGAGCGCGACGTCGGTGATCTGCTCCAACACCCACGACATGGGGGCATCGTGCTGGGATCGTGTCACGAACGTGTGACGACTCTGCCGCGATTCGCTGGCGATTCGGCGTCAGCCCTCAGCATCGGACTGGTCGATGTAGTCATCGCGAGTGACAGGGTCGGACGAACTCCCTCCGCTCGGAAGCGGCACGGAAACCGGTTGGCCGTCGATCGTGAAATTGACCCGTCCGACACCGCGCATGTCGGTCAAGGTGAGCACGAGTTGGCTCACTGCCAGGAGCTGGTCGGCCGTGGGGATCTCCGAGAATGCCGACGAAAGGCTGACATTCGCATCGCCGCGGCTGAACGTGACGTCGCGGACCGCTGCGGCGTCGGGGATCGCGGAGCGCAACGAGTCGCGGCGCTCCAGCTCGCTCGGCCCAGCGAGAAGTGCGTCGATCACGTTGTCGGGTCTGGTCGACGCGGGCACCGTGTGGCGGACCCTGACGAGTTGTTGGTCGCGGACGAACCACAGGTTGATGGTTCGTTGTCGCTCGACGGAGGTCGGCGGGGTCGAGTTGGATGGATCGAGCGCGTCGGGGATGGCACCCTTCGGCACCGGACGTGCTGTGGATTCTGCGGGTACCCCGCAACCGACCAACAGGACGGTCAGGAGCGCAACAGAGCAGACGCCGGCGAACCTGAGAACGAACGGTCGGGATGTCGACTTCATGGCGTCACCGGCAGATGGACGACGAACCGCGCCCCGCCCGATGGGCCGTCGATGACGCTGACCGATCCGCCGTGCATCCGCACGTGCTCGTCGACGAGCGCCAAGCCCAAGCCGGTCCCCTTGGGTCGATCGTGCGGCTGCTCGATCGATCCGCGATGGAAGCGCCCGAAGATCGCGCTGCGCTCTTCCATCGCGACCCCGGGACCATCGTCGTCGACGACGATCACGAGGTACCCGTCGCGCAGCGAGAGGCTGAGACGGGTGAGCCCGCCGCCGTACCGCTCGGCGTTCTCGACGAGATTGCCGAGGATTCGCTCGAAACGCGTCCGATCGACGCGGAACTCTGTTTGGTCGCCCAGTGACGATTCGAGTAGCGAGACGTCGACATCGACGGCAGCAAGCACCTGGCGGGACACGTCGACCACATCGACGTCCTCGAGATAGAGGCGGGCAACCCCGGCATCGATGCGGGAGATCTCCAAGAGCTCGAGCGTCAAGCGACGCATGTGCTCGACCTGGCCACCGAGCACGTCGACGGCAAACGCGGTGCGTTCGGTGAGCTCGCCGCGCTGCGCCAGGCTGACCGCCGACGCCATCGCGGTGAGAGGAGTTCGCAGCTCGTGGCTGACATCGGAGGTGAACCGCTGCTCGCGTGCGATGCGTTGTTCGAGTGACGTTGCCATCTCGTTGAAGGAGGACGCCACCGGGGCCAGGTCGACGTCTTGGCCGACGTCCAACCGCCGGGTCAGATCACCGGCGCTCATGGCCCGAGCCGCGACGGCCACATCGGCCAATGGACGGATCACCCGCCGCGACGCCATCCACCCCGCGAATGCGCCGATCACCGTGGTGATCGAAGCCGCCACGATCAAGGTGGTCTCGAAGGTGGACAGCGTGCGTTGGTATTCGGCCAACGCGATGAACTCGAAGTACTCGGCATCGAGGCCGGGCAATCGAGTGCCGACGACGATGTACGGGACTCCGTTCACCTCGACCCTCTGGCGGGCCGGGCCGGTGGTCTCGACTGCATCGACGAGGCTGGCCGGGAGTCGGTTCTCGTTGAGGTCGACGACCGCCGCATGCCACACGCCGTCCAGGCGAATGACTGCGCGGGCGTTGGACACGGCACCCAAGGAGCTCATGAGGTTCTGCGACCGTGTCTCGTCCGAGGAAATCAACTCCTTGGCGACCAACGCGTTGATCATCACCTGACGTGTCGCCAAGGCTTCGCGCTGCCCGAGGAGGTACCAGCGCGACAGCTCGTACGTCACCCCGCTGAGCGTGACGGAAAGGAGCAGCGCGAGCAACGCGAACGTGATGCTGGTGCGGGTGCGGAGGCCGCGCGGAAATGCGCTCACGAGAGGCTCGTCGGCATTCGGTACCCGAGCCCGCGAACTGTCTCGACGTAGCGCGGATTCGTGGGGTCGTCTTCGATCTTGGCGCGCAAGCGGGCGATGTGGGTGTCGACGACACGGCCGTCGCCGTCGTACGGATATCCCCACACGTGCTCGAGCAGTTGCGACCTCGACCACACTCGATTGGGGTTCGACGCGAAGTGGCACAGCAGGCGGAACTCGATGCGGGTCAACTGCACGCGCACACCTGATTTCAAGGCATGACCTTCGTCGATCTTGACCGTGAGGTCACCGAGCGACACGACCTCGCTGGTTCCGCCGACAGCACCCTGTTGGCGACGAAGTTGCGTTCGCACTCGCGCCATCAACTCGCGATCGTTGAACGGCTTCGTGACGTAGTCGTCCGCGCCGAGCTCGAGCCCAGCGACCACATCGTGGCTGTCCTGCTGCGCTGTGACCATGATGATCGGGACGCCGCTCGTGCGGCGGAGCTGCCGGCAGACCTCGAACCCGCTGAGACCTGGTAGCCGGACGTCGAGCAGCACGAGGTCGATGTGCTCCGCGCCGAACCGCTCGACCGCCTGCAAACCGGTGGATGCCTCGACCACTTTCAAGCCCTCGTCCTCCAGCAGCATGCGCATCAAGGCGCGGAGGGTGTGATCGTCCTCCACGAGAAGCACCTTGCCGTCCACTCAGGAAAACTAGCCCGACTGTTGGCAAACATGCATGGCGAGCGCCGACGATCCGCCTCCTGCGACGGGGGTCACACGTATGCGATCTTTACCGATCCAGCGAACCGCTACGTAGGGACGTACGTACAGATACGTAGTCGCTACCGATGCTGCCGATGGGGCAGCGGGCGCAAGGTGGAAACCATGAAGCAGCACACGTATCCCTCTCTGAATCGCAGAGATCTCATCAAGGTCGGCCTGTTCGCCGGCGCGTCATTGTCGTTGCCGCTGTCCAAGGTCGTGGCGGGCCAATCCGTGCTCGCCAATCGCATGCCGGCAAGCAAGCTGCCGGTGCCGTTCACGACTCCGTTCAGCGTTCCACCGGTCGCGGTCCCGGTACGCAGCGACGCCACGACCGACTACTACCGCATGTCGATGCGAGCCACGCCGCTCGAGATCGTGCCGGGATTCAAGACGATGTTCTTCACCTACGACGGCACGGTGCCGGGCCCGACCATCAAGGTCAATCAGGGTCGTGCTGCCGTCGTGCGACACATCAACACGTTGCCAGACGTTCATCCGACGCTCGGCTACGAGCCGTGGACGTCGGTGCACCTGCACGGCTCGGCGTCGCTGCCGCAGTTCGACGGCTACGCGAGTGACATCACCCACCCCGGGCAGTTCAAGGACTACCACTACCCGAACTTCCAGCCCGCCCGAACGCTGTGGTACCACGACCACGGCATCCATCACACGGCCGAGAACGCGTACCACGGGCTGATCGCCCAGTACCACATGTCCGACGCCGCGGAGCAAGCGTTGCCCATCCCGCACGGCCGCTACGACGTGCCGTTGATCCTGTCGGATGCACTGTTCAACAAGGACGGCTCGCTGCTGTTCACGCTCGAGGATCACTCTGGATTGTGGGGCGATGTGATCCTCGTCAACGGTCGCCCATGGCCGGTCATGCAGGTCGAGCGGCGAAAGTACCGCTTCCGCATCCTCGGTGCCGCGATCTCCCGATCGTGGAACCTCTCGCTCGATTCCGGGGAGCCCTTGACGGTCATCGGCACGGATGGCGGGCTGATGCCGACACCTCAGCCGGTGCGTAGCTATCGGGCCGGTTCGGCGGAGCGCTACGAGGTGATCATCGACTTCTCGAAGTATCCGATCGGTCGCAGAGTCGTACTGCAGAACAACAGCCCGGCGAACAACCGCAACTTCGCGAACACCGACAAGATCATGGCGTTCGACGTCGTCAGCGAGCCGACCGACCTGTCGAACAACTCGATCCCCGATGTGTTGACGACAGCCAATCCGGTGATGGACCTGCAGCCGAGCCAGGCAGTCCGCACTCGCAAGTTCCGCTTCGAGCGAGAGAACGGTGAGTGGAAGATCAACGGCACATCGTGGCGCGATGTCGAGGGCAGCAACTTCCAGTTCACGTTGGCCAATCCGAATCGCGGCGATGTCGAGATCTGGGAGCTCGAGAACAAGTCGGGCGGTTGGTTCCACCCGGTGCACATCCACCTCACCGACTTCAAGGTGCTCGACCGCAACGGCAAGCCACCCTTCCCGCACGAGCTCGGTCCCGAAGGACGTGGTCTACGTCGGCGAGGGCGAGAAGGTGCGCGTGATGATGAAGTGGGAGGGGCGGGGCAAGTACATGATGCACTGCCACAACCTCGTGCACGAAGATCACGACATGATGGGCCAGTTCGAGGTCATCGATCCCGAGGGTCCCGGCGACGATCCCGATCCACGCCGCTCCCGCGATCCCGAACTCCGATGAGGCGGTCAACCCGCTATGAGCATGATGCTGGTTCACCAGTCCGACGACGCGATCGAGCAGTCGCGTCACAAGCGCGCCGTCCGTGTCGATATCGCGATCGTGAGCTCCGTTGCGGCGGCATCGGCCCACCTCGTTGCCGCTCCGGGTCACTACCTGTGGTGGCCGGCATCGGGACTGTTCTTCGTCGTGCTCGGCGTCGTGCAGCTCGCTGTCGCGGTCCTGCTCGTGTACGGCGTCGACGATCGCCGATTCGTCCTTGCGACGGTGTGGGGCACGGTCGGTGTGATCGGCATCTACCTCGCCAGCCGCACGGTCGGGCTGCCGATGACGCCGCCTGTTCCCTTCCACGGCACGCACTGGGTTGCTGGTCAGGCAATGGTTCCCAATGGCGCCAAGTACGTCGGACCCCTCGACGTGCTGACGCTCGCAGCCGAGATCATGGTTGTCGGCACGATGCTGACGATGTTGCCGGAGCGATCCAAGTCGCGCACGATCAACGCCCTGATGGCGATGGGGCTCGGGCTGTCGGTCGCCGGGATTGTCGCTGTGATCGCGTGACCTGCGACATATGGGTCCGGCCCTGAATTGACGCCTGGCTACGATCACCACATGGTTGCCCGGTGGCCGCTGACGGCGCGGAGCGCGCAACTCGACCGGCTCGGCGAGTGGTACATGTCGGGCACCTCGGGTGGAGCTCTCCTCACTGGCGCGGCCGGCGTTGGCAAGACCCGCCTCGCCGAGGAGTTGGGCGCTCTGGCCTCGGCGGCCGGCCGCCCGACCGCTGCGTGCTGTCGGTCATCCGGTGACGCAGCAGATCCCATTGGGCGCGCTGGCTCACCTACTGCCGTACTCGCTCGTCACCGAGGCCAACTTCGAGTTGAACGATCGAGCCGGTCTGTTCCACGCGGCGGGGGCAGCGTTGCGCGGTGCTGCAACCGAGCACCGCATGGTGCTGACGGTCGACGACATCGATCAGCTCGACGACACCTCGTTGGCGCTCCTGTTGCCGATGACGATCGAGCGCGAGATCTTCCTCGTTGCCACGGTTCGCACCGGCCAACCGATCCCGTCGGCGATCAACGCGTTGATCAAGGACGGTCATCTCGAGCGGATGGATGTTGCCGCGCTGGCCGACGACGAGGTTGCCAACCTGTTGCACCGCGTGCTCGATGGTCCGGTCGAGCACACGGCGTTGCGCAGGCTCCACCGGTTGTCGGGCGGCAACTTGCAGGTGCTGCACGAATTGGTCCGCGCGGCGCGCGAGCAAGGCTCGCTGGTACGCGGTGAGCGTGCCTGGACATTGGGCGACTTACCTCGATCGGGCGCGCTGGAGGACCTCGTTGCATCACACCTCGCCCACGTCCCCGAGCAGGCGCAGCAGGCGCTCGACGTGCTCGCCGTCGCTTCCAAGCTCGGTGTTGCCGACCTCGAAGCCTTCTGCCCGACCGACTTGCTCGAGCACCTCGAGCGCGATGGCTTGATCTGCGTCGAGGTGTGCGATCGGCGGACCGTCGTCGACCTCGTCCATCCGATGTACGGGGAGGTGCTCCGCTCGCGCATGACAACGCTGCGCCTGCGTTCGTTGCAGCGTGCGCTGGCCGAACAACTCGAATCCCGTGGAACACGTCGCCGCGATGATCCGATGCGTCTCGCGTTGTGGCGGCTGGAGGCCGGAGGTGATGTCGACGCGGAGTTGCTCCACCGGGCGGGTCGCCTGGCGCTGATCGGTCGCGACACCGAACTGGCCGAGCGCTTCGCGCGAGGCGCAGCGGATCGGGGCATGCCGGTGGCTGCGGCGCGCATCGTGGTCGAATCGGCATCGCTGCGAGCCGACACCGACGAGCTCGAGCGTGCTGTCGCATCGGTCTGGAACCATCCCGAGTTGGACGATCACGACCTTGCCCACCTCGCGTCGCGTCATGCCGACGTGCTGTTCCAAGCACACAGCGATCTCGACGGCGCACTCGACGTCATCAACGACGCACTCGGCCGGATGACCAGCGCTGCGCCTCGCGCGTCACTCGCCGCGCACCGTGCCTCGCTGCTCGCCAACGCCGGGCGCCCCCTCGAAGCGCTCGCCGCCATCGCTGGGCTCACGGCGACCGACGATCCGCGTCTGCGTGTTGATCTGGCCCTCACTCGAAGTGCGTCGTTGCTCAGCGTCGGCAAGTTCGACGAAGCGGTGATCGTTGCCCGCGATGGTGCCGCGGCTCAAGCAGGACTGCCGCCGTGGCAGGCCCGACGCGGGCTTGCCGGGCACCTCATCAACGAGGCCCACGCGCTGGCGTATTCGGGCCAGTACACGCCGGCGCCGCGAGTTGATCGAACCTGCCTCGGCCCGAGCGAAGGCAGTCGGCGCGTTGGCAGGGTGGGTGTGGTTCGAAGTCGTGCTGGGCGAGATCGCCCGCGACACGGGGCGCGGTCACGAGGCTGTCGATCGGTTCACCGCAGCAGCTGAAGCAGCCGAGAGCGCCGGGCAAGGCGCGGCGATGGTGTGGGCCTTGGTCGGCGTGGCGCAGGGCTTGTTGTTGCTGGGCGAAGCCGATGCAGCGGCACGTGCGCTTGCTCTCGCGGATGCCGCCGGCGACAGTCCGTTGAGCACGTCGGCCACCACCCGCGAACGCTGTCGAGCATGGTTGATGGCCTGTCGCGGCGACCTGCGAGCTGCGCGCGAGCTGGTCACCCAGCAGGCCGACATCGTTGCGGCCGATGGCGTGTACGTGCTCGAGGCAGCGATGCTGCACGACCTGGTGCGGTTCGGCGATGCGGAGGCCGCGGTCTCGCGGCTGGAGAACCTCGTCGGGCGCGTGGACGGCCCACTCGTGCGAGCGATGGCCGCGCACGCCCGCGGTGTGGTCGATGGCGACGCCCAGTTGCTCGAACGGGCGGTTGCAGAGTTCGAGGCGATGGATTCGTTGGTGTACGCGGCAGAGACCGCGGCCGACCTCGGAGACCTGTACCGGCGCGATGGAGATCAACGTGCCGCGTCGGCAACGGGTCAGCGCATCGCGCAGCTCGTCGATCGGGTCGGTGGTGCACGAACCCCGTCGCTGTTGCGAGGTGCGGGCGTCGATCCGTTGACCTCGCGCGAGCGCGAGGTTGCATTGCTCGCAGCAGATGGGCTGCCTACCAAAGAGATAGCGACCCGCTTGTACCTCTCCAAGCGGACGGTCGACACCCACCTCGACCGCATCTATCGCAAGCTCGGCATATCGAGTCGGGAGGAGCTCCCGGTCGCCCTCGGCTCCAGCGTTGGCACCTAGCGCATCTACGTAGCGCTGTCGGGTTGCGTCGCAGAGATACGTAGTCGTTACTGATGTCGATGAGGCCAATTCGGCGCAGTGTTGCACCATGCGATTGAAACTGACCTCCCCATCGACCAAGGGCTCGACGACGATGAGCTCGGCGCCGCCTCAGTCCGTCAATGTTCGCCGAGTCGCTGAGCCGGCGGAGTGGCATGCGGCCAACCAGCTGATGGGCGAGTACCTGCAGTGGCTCGACAATTCGCTCGGCTCGGCGATCGTGCGTAAGGCGGGTATCGGGCACGCCGACCGCCTCGGCGTCGAGGTGAGCTTCGCCTCGCCGAACCAGTTCTACGTCGCCAGGCTCGACGGCGAACCCATCGGTTTCGCGGGTGTGCGCATCGACGGCTCCGATGCCGAACTGACGCGACTGTTCGTCACCAATCGAGGGCGAGGGCTCGGCGTTTCCGAGAAGCTCGTGCGAGCGGTCATCGCCGGCGTCCGCAGCGCCGGCTGTTCGTATCTGCGGCTCGAAACGCACCGGCCGACGATGCCCGTTGCGTACGACTTGTACCGCCGGCTCGGCTTCGAGGAACGCCGCGGTGGAGTCCACGTCGACGGAGCAGCTGCGATGGTGCTGCCACTTCGCGCCGGCGAGCGTTCCGTGACACCGGTACAGATCTCGAGGGTCGCGGCAACCTGGCGCGCCGCCGGGCGTAGCCGGTCCGACCTGTACCTCGCGATCGCCGACAACCTGCCGCCAGGCACGCGGCACGCAGAGGCCAAGGCCGAGTGGATCGTGCACACCGTGGACCGATTGGTGCCGTTGCTCACCAGCCCGACGCAGTTGTGCGTCGCCGCGAAGGACATGGTCGAGCAACGCGGCACGATGACCACGGCCGATCTCATCGCCTCGCGTGATGCCCTGCTCGCCGGTCTGGCGAAGGTGCTCGGCCCGCAGTCCGACGCCACCCTCGCGGCCTGGAATCAGGCGTGCGGTCTCTTCGCGGATGTGATCGCCGCCCTCGTCGTGAACCCGTTCTGCACATGAGCCCGTGGGCGGCATCGCGCCGGCTCCGTGCGGTGTGGCGAATCAATGATCCTCCCGAATCGTCAGTGACGATTCACCTCCGGTCGTCGACGGATCTGGGTGCCATGGTTTCCCGGGGCCAGGGGGTTCGTCGGTACTTGGCGCCCAGATCGTTGAGTGACGACTCACGGTGTTCCCACGAGGGATCTGGTTGCCATTGTTTTACGTGGAGAGGGTCTTCGTCGGAGATTGGCAACCAGATCGTTTCGCGGGAGGGATTGAATCGTCACTGACGATTCGCAACGACCCCGGGTGGAGCAGCCGGGAGGATTTGGGCGGGCGGAACCGACCCGTCGATAGGGTTCGGGCATGGCGCGCCGTCCCAGTTCCGTCGGGATCGTCGTCGTAGCGGTGTTCGCCGTCGTCGCGATCGCTGTCGTCGTGCGTCGCGTGTACTTCTCCGGGAAGTTGCTCGAGCCGGACGAGCTCACCGGGGAGCAGCAGTACCGGCGATGTCGTCGCCGCCTTCGATAGCTCCCTAGGGTCGCATGCATGAAGGTGATTGGCGTCAGCGAGTACGGCGGGCCCGAAGCGTTGCGGATCTTCGAGATTCCCGAACCACACGCGGGTCCCGGCGAGGTTCGCATTCGTGTGCATGCGGTGGCGGTGAACCCGACTGACACGCTGGTGCGCAACGGCAGTCGAGCAGACGCGCAGAAGGAGTTCGAACCGCCATACGTCCCTGGCATGGACGCGGCAGGTGTGCTCGACGAGATCGGCGACGGCGCGGACACGGATCTCGCGATCGGCGATGAAGTCATGGCGGTCGTCGTGCCGCGAGGCTCGCACGGTGCGTACTCCGAGTACATCGTGGTCCCGTCGGAGTCTGTCGTGCGAACACCCGCGGGCGCCACGTTGGTCGAGGCGTCGACCCTTCCGATGAACGGGCTCACTGCCCGCCAGGCACTCGATCGGCTCGCGCTGCAACCCGGCCAGACGCTGGCGGTCACGGGAGCCGCAGGTGCGTTCGGCGGCTATGTCGTGCAGTTGGCCAAGGCCGAAGGGCTGCGGGTCATCGCCGACGCATCGCCGGCAGACGAGGCGCTGGTGCGCAGCTTCGGCGCAGAGGTGGTTGCCCGCGGCGACGACGTGGCCGACACGGATCCGTGAACTCGTACCGGAAGGCGTCGATGGTCTCGCCGACGGCGCGCTGCTGTTCGGACAGGCGTTGCCCGCAGTGCGCGACGGCGGCGGCCTGGCGGTCGTGCGCACATACAGCGGCGAGACCGAGCGAGGCATCACGATCCACCCGGTCTGGGTCCGCGAGTACGCGCGCGAGCACGGCAAGCTCGATCGACTGCGCGAGCAGGTCGAGGAAGGTGTGCTGACGTTGCGCGTCGCCGGCACGTTCGATGCCGATCACGCCGCCGAGGCACATCGAATCCTCGAAGCCGGCGGTACCCGCGGCCGACTAGTGATCGAGCTCTGATCCGGGTCCCGCGACGGGAATCGTCGGTGATCGCGGCTGCGCAGCGTGCGACACGTCTCGACGAAGGCCGGGTCGGCGCGCAGCTCGGCGTTCGGACGACCCGAACGCGAGAACGCGAGCTGTTGATCGACCACGATGCGACCCGGCCGTGGGCTCATCACGAGCACTCGGCTGCCGAGCAGCACCGCCTCCTCGATGCTGTGGGTGATGAAGACGATGGTGCGTCCCGTCGCCAGCCAGATCTGGCGCAGCTCGATCTGCAGCGACTCGCGCGTCAGGGCATCGAGCGCACCGAACGGCTCGTCGAGCAGCAGCACGTCCGGATCGGCGGCCAGCGCCCTGCGCGATCTGGCACCGCTGCTGCATGCCGCCCGACAGCTCGTAGACGCGATGTTCGGCGAAGTCGCCCAGACCGACGCGCCGCAAGCTCCTCGTCGACACGACGCTGACGTTGGCGACGCGGCACGCCGCTGCAGCTTCAGGCCGAGCTCGACGTTGCCGCGCACCGACAGCCACGGATACAGCGACGACGTCTGCTGGAACACCACGCCGCGATGACGCGATGGTCCGACGATCCGTGCGTCCACCGAGCGTGATGGTTCCCGTCGTCGGCGTTCGAAGGCCGGCGAGCAGTTCGAGCAGTGTCGACTTGCCGCAACCCGATGGCCCGACGATGCAGACGAACTCGCCGGCGGGGATGCTCGAGATCGAGGTGTGCCACCGCGTCCAGGGGGCCGGACGCGGTGGCATACCGATGGGTGACAGCATGGATCCGCAAGCTCCGATCGGTGCCGACTGCACCGACCGGAGCTCACTTCGGAGTCTGCTGTCGTCGTCACTTCACCGCCGCGGCGAAGCTGGTGTACGACGGCCTGTTGGTAGGCGTCCTCGGGCTTGACGTCTTCGATCTTGCCGAGGTCCTTGTTGAAGTTGGCTGCGGCGAACAGGTTGGTCGCCAGCCCGCCGCCGAGGTAGTCCGATGCCGACCTGCTCGGTTGCGTCGAGGAAGATCAGCTGCGAGATCTGATCCTTGGCCTCCTCCGGCGTGATGTTGAGCTCGGCCGCGACCGACGCGGCAGCCGCGTCGGGATCGGTCTTGATCTTCTTCGACCGCGGCGTCCTGCTGCTCGATCCACGTCTGCACGGCTGCCGGGTACTTGGCGGCGAAGTCGCTGGTGACGATGGCCAGGTCGTACGTGGTCTTGCCCTTCTTCGGCGAGGTCCTCGCTGGTGATCAAGCACCTTGCCGTCGTCGGCGACCAGCTTGGCCAGGTTCGGGTTCCAGACGTACGCGCCGTCGATGTCGCCCTGCTGCCACGCCGCGAAGATCGCGTCGGGCTCGGCGTCGATGATCTTCACGTCGGACTCGGCCGACGCCCGCGTCCTGCGAGCGCCGCGAGCAGGCTGTAGTGGCTGGTCGATGCGAACGGCGTGGCGATGGTCTTGCCCTTGAGATCGGCGATCGAGGTGATGCCGCTGTCGCCCTTCACGACCAGCGCCTCGGCCTTGCCGATGACGTCGAAGATCCACGGGACCTGGTACTCGATTCCAGACGAGATCCCACGCGATGCGGGGCTGGAACCGACGAGGCCGATGTCGACGCCACCGGCGAGGACGGCCTCGTTGACGGAGCCGCCCGAGTCGAACAGCTTCCAGTCGATCGTGCACGGAGTCGCCGAACGCCTGCTCGAGCAACTTGTCGTGCTTGACGACGAGGTCACCGTTGGGCACGTTCTGGTAGCCGATGGTGATCTTGTCGGGAAGTCGCCGGCGGCCGTAGCCGCGGCGCGCAGCTGCGCTCGGTGGCGGCTGGTGCCGGCGCCGCGGTGGCGTCGGATCGAGGAACTGTCACTACCGCACGCCGCGGCGACCAGCGCGAGGCGCGGCGAGGGTGAGTGGAGGCGAGGCGCAGACGCGCTGAATGGCGCTTCATGAGAGTGTGCTCCTGTGGAGGGTTGATTGTTTGTGTTGACGAATTGGCGGGATGGGTGGAGAGGAGGTCAGACGGTCAGGCGCGCCCCTTCCACGGAACGAGGCGACGCTCGGCGAGCCGCAGCACTGCCGTCGAGCAGCGACCGCGGTGATGCCGATGACGATCACGCAGAGGATCGCGACGTCGCTGCGCAGCTCCTTCTTCGTCGCCCACGCGAGGCCGCCGATGCCGGGGATGCCGTTCGACGTCTCGGCGGCGACGATCGTCGTCCACGCGAATCCGACGGCGACGCGGACGCCGGTGAACAGATCGGGCAGCACCGACGGCAGGACCGTGTGGCGCAGCAGTTGCGTTCGGTTTGCGCCGAGCACCAGAGCGGCGTTGATGCGCTCGGTCCGCACGGTCGCGACACCGGCGGCGACCGAGAGCGCGATCGGCGGGAAGGCGGCGAGGAACAGCAGCCACACCTTCGACGTGTCGTCGATGCCGAACCAGATGATCAGCAGGCTGAAGTAGCCGAGCGGCGGAAGGCTGCGCAGGAAGCCGACCATCGGTTCGGCGATCAGCTCGAACGGCCGCCACAAGCCGAGCGCGAGCCCGAGCGGCACGCCGATCACGAACGCCCAGAACGACGCCACGCAGGATCCGCCACAGGCTGGCCCACAGGTGCTCCCACAGGTAGTAGCCGCTGAGACCGCGCTGGCCGTCGTGCACGGTGACGGACTGGATGAACGCGTGCCACACCTTGGCCGGGGTCGGCAGGATGATCTCGCTCCATGTGCCCGACGCGGCGAGGAGCCACCACACGACCAGAACCAAGGCGGCCGCACCGACCGCGCCGGCGATTCGCGTGCGACCCGCAACTCGATCGGTTCCCTCCGTGCGTCGCGCTGCCCATGCGACGCGTCTGCCATCGGTTGCGACAACAGCACTCACAGCCAAGCGCCGTCGTCTTCTGCGATCGCGACGAGCCCGCTCGCCGAGTCGTGCTCGTAGTACATCATCGAGCTCAGCGGTGGGGAGTACACATGGACGCTCGTCGCCGGCTCCGTACCGGGGTTGGCGACAGCGTGAACACGTGCAGACCCGAACGCCGATGTCTCACCGGCGCCATACCGACGAACGACGCGTGCATTGCCGTCGGCTGTCACTTCGATCGTTGCCTCGTCGAGCTCGCCCGACACCACGCTGAACGCCCCGGCCGACCCGCCGTGATCGTGCAGGTCCAACGAACCGCCGCTCGGCCAGCAGATCACCCACGCCTCGTAGTCGGGTGTCGCCAGCACGCGCTGATACCGGCGCTCGGTGGGTACCTCGCCCTCTCGTAACTCCCACGGCACGGTGACGGTGGCGAGTCCGGCAGCGATCGCTGCGAGCACATCGGCATCGACCCGTGGCGACGATGGATGGAGCGCTCGTTGCGCGGCGCGCTTCCAGATCGCGTCGTCGGTGTCGCCTGAGATGCCGTCGAGGGTCGTCTGCATTTCGTCTCCTGAATCGGTCCGGTCAATACCCGACCAGATAGGTCAGGTTTATCAGTCCAATTCGACGGAATCAACCCTGCAGAGAGAAAAGTTGATCAAATCAGTCGGATTTATCGCCGCAGGTGAGGCGACAGATTCAACGAACCGAGACGACGTCGCGACGAGCCGTGACGGGGCGGAGGAACACCTCGCTGCCTGTCGTCAGATCCAGGCGATCGGCCTCGCCGCGAGAAATCTGTACCCACACGTCCTGGCCCAGCGAGACAGCATCGACGCGCACCTCGAACCCGAGCCGAACCAGCCGCACGACAGTTGCCGGCACCGCGTCCGGCGCGTCTTCGCGTCAGGATCTCGATGTCGTGCGGTCGGACCGCGACACCGCCGAGCGTCGTGACCGGACCGAGGAAGCTCATCACGAAGTCGTTGGCCGGGTGGTCGTACAGCTCGTCGGGAGTACCGACCTGCTCGACCGCGCCGTCGTCGATGACGACGATCTCGTCGGCGACCTCCATCGCCTCTTCCTGGTCGTGGGTGACGAACACGGTGGTGACGTGCACCTCGTCGTGCAGCCGGCGCAGCCAGTCGCGCAGCTCCTTGCGGACCTGCGCGTCGAGCGCACCGAACGGCTCGTCGAGCAGCAGCACCTGCGGCTCGACGGCGAGCGCGCGGGCCAGCGCCATGCGCTGCCGCTGGCCGCCGGAGAGCTGCGACGGGTAGCGGTCGGCGAACTGCTCGAGGTGCACGAGCTCGAGCAGCTCGTCGACCCGCGTCCTTGGTCTCCTCCTTCGGCCGCTTGCGGATCTCGAGACCGAACGCGACGTTGCCGCGACACCGTCATGTGCTTGAACGCCGCGTAGTGCTGGAACACGAACCCGACGTTGCGTTGCTGCGGCGGCAGCGAGGTCGGCGTCGTCGCCGGCGATCTCGACGATGCCGGAGTCCGGCTGCTCGAGACCGGCGATGATCCGCAGCAGCGTCGACTTGCCGCCGCCGCTCGGGCCGAGCAGGGCGGTCAGCGACCCGGTCGGGATGTCGACGCGAGACGTCGTCGAGCGCGACGAAGTCACCGAAGCGCTTCGACGACGTTGCGGACGCGGATGCCCATCAGGTGTGCTCCTTCGGTCGCAGGACGTTGATCAGGATCAGCATGACGATGGCGACCACGGCGAGGGCGAACGACACCGCGTACGCCGCGGTCTGGTCGAAGTTCTGGAAGCGCTCCTCGACGAACAGCGTCAGCGGTCTGGGTCTTGCCGACCAGTCGGCCCGAGACCACCGCGACGGCGCCGTACTCGCCGAGCGACCGGGCCAGGGTCAGCACGACGCCGTAGGCGAGCGCCCACCGGATCGCCGGCAAGCGTGATGCGCCGGAAGGTCTGGAAGCGTGCTCGCACCGAGCGTCCACGCGGCCTGCTCCTGTTCGATCCCGATCTCCTCGAGCACCGGCACGACCTCGCGAACGACGAGCGGCAGCGACACGAAGATGGTGGCCAGCACCATGCCGGGTAGGCAGAAGATGATCTGGATGCCGTGGTCGTCGAGCCAGCCACCGATCGGCGCGAACTTGCCGTAGACCAGGATCAGCGCCAGGCCGACGACGACCGGCGAGACCGCGAGCGGCAGGTCGATCAGCGCGTTGAGCAGACGCCGGCCGGGGAAGCGGTGCCGGACCAGCAGGATCGCCATCGCCGACGCCGAAGATGGTGTTGAGGATGACCGCCAAGATCGCGACGATCGGCCGTGACGCGGAAGCGCGTGCAGCACCGCGGGGTCGGTGAGGGCGTCGAGACCGGGCCGAGCCCGTGCTCGAACGTGCGCCAGAAGACCAGCCCGACCGGCACGCCGACGAGCAACGACCAGGTACCCGAGCGCGACGATGCGCAGGATGTACTTCGACGCGCTGCTACCCACGACGCGGTCGCCCAACGCTGCAGCAGGTCGAGTCCGAGGAGCACGACGAGCGCGACGACGCAGCAGCACCGTCGACACGGCCGCCGCGCCCGTCGTGTTGTCGCTCTGGATCTGGTTGAAGATGTGGACCGCGGCGACCTGGGTCTTGAACGGCAGGTTGCCGGAGATCAGCACGGTCGCCCCGAACTCGCTGATGGCCCGGGCGAACGCCAACGCCGTGCCGGCAGAGATCGCCGGCACCAGGTTCGGCAGGATGATCCGCCGGAACGTCGTGAACGGCTCGGCGCCGAGCGAGGCGGCCGCCTCCTCCATCTCGCGGTCGAGCTCGATCAGCACCGGCTGCACGGTGCGCACGACGAACGGCAGCGTGACGAACAGCAGCGCGACGACGACACCCGGCACGCGTGTAGGCCAGGTCGAGGCCGACCGGGCTGTTGGCCCGTACAGCGTCAGCAGCACCAGGCCGGCGACGATCGTCGGCAGCGCGAACGGCAGGTCGATGAGCGCGTCGACGAGGCGCTTGCCGGGGAAGTCGTCGCGGACGAGCACCCAGGCGATGAGCGTGCCCATCACGACGTTGATGAGGGCCACGAGCAGGCCGCAGGCGACCGTCAGCCGCATCGCCGCCGAGCGCTTCCGGGCTGGTGACGGCGTCCCAGAACGCGGCGAAGCCGTCTCTGCTGGGCTGCGCCAGACGACCGCGCCGAGCGGGATGAGCACGATGAGGCTGAGGTACAGCGTGGCGAGGCCGACGCCGAAGCTCGGTGCCGGTGTTCGACCGCGCCAAGCCCGCTGCGCCGCCGGCCGAGGGACGGTACGCGGCCGGCGGACGCAGCGTCGCGCGTCGGACGTCAGCCAACGGAGACGCCGATGCCTTCTCGACGTCGGCCATGACGCTGCCGTGTCGGGTCGAAGAACTTCGTCGTCACGTCCGTCCAGCCGCCGAGGTCGGCGATGGTGAACAGGCCGGTCGGGCGTCGGGAAGTCGAACGGGCCTGTCGACACCGTCGACCACCGGGCGGTAGCCGTTGTCGGCGAAGATCGTCTGTGCCTGCGGGCGTGTGGAGGAAGTCGAGGAACGCCTTGGCCTGCTCGGGATGCGTTCGTCGTCGTGGTGACCGCGACCGGGTTCTCGATCAGGATCGTCGAGTCCGGGACGATGTAGTCGATGGCCTGCCCGTTCTGCTGGGCGAAGATCGCCTCGTTCTCGTAGGAGAGCATGACGTCGCCCTTGCCCGACGTGAAGGTCTGCAGCGACTTGCGCGCGCTGTCGTCCTGCACCGGCACGTTCTTGAACAAGCGCGTTGAGGTAGGCGGCGCCGTCGGCTTCGGTGCCGCCGCCCTTGCTGCACCTGGCCGTAGGCGGCCATGATGTTCCAGCGCGCGCCACCCGAGGTGAACGGGTTCGGCGTGATCACCTCGACGCCGGGCTTGATCAGGTCGTCCCAGGTCTTGATGTTCTTCGGGTTGCCCTTGCGGGTCACCGAGGACGACGACCGAGTCGGTGACCATGCCCTCGTACTGGTCCGTGTTCCAGTGTCGGCGACCAGCCCTGCCTTGACCAGGCGGGTCATGTCGGGCGCCAGCGAGAAGCCGACGATGTCGGCTGCCGAGCCCGGCGACGACCGCCCGGCTCTGGTCGCCGGAGGCGCCGTACGACTGGGTGAACGTGATGTTCTTGCCCTGCGTCGTCTTGTGGAACGCGGCGATGATCTGCTCGTACGCCGCCTGCGGCGTGGAGTAGGCGACCAGCGAGAGCTCGGCAGCCGGCAGTTCGACGGCAGGCGCCGCGGTCGTGTCGGCTGCCGCAGCATCCGTGGCGGTGGCCGCGTCCGTCGCAGATGATGCTGCCGTCGTCGCCGTAGCGGCATCGGTCGCAGCTGGTGCCGCAGTGCCGGGGGCGGCCGTGGCGTCCGACGACGAGCTGTCGCTGCCGCAGGCGGTGATGCCGAGCGTGGCGATGAGGCCGACGCCGAGCAGGCGCAGCATCTGGGTGCGGGATACGTGCATTAGGGGGTCCTCCGCGGGTCGGTCGATGCCTACCCGATAATGTTGATCTAGTTAGTCGGGAATATTTCCCAGCAGTATGGTGGGAAAGGTGAGCATTCGTCAACCTCGTCCGTCACAATGAGCGCGTGAGAGTCAGCGCCAGCCTCGACTACGCCTTGCGGGCCATGGTCGAGCTCGCCGCTGTGCACACCAGGCACGCCGGTGAAGGGCGACGAGATCGCCGCCCGTCAGGGGATTCCGTCGCGCTTCCTCGCCCAGTTGCTGGCCGAACTTCGCCGCGCCGAGCTGGTCGGCAGTGGCCGTGGTTACGCCGGCGGCTACTGGCTCGCGGTACCAGCCGGTCGACATCACCGTGGCCGACATCGCCCGGGTCATCGACGGCCCACTGGCCGATGTGCACGGCGTGTCGCCCGAGATGTTCGGCCCGCCAGGCGTCGCGGCACCGACGAAGGAGCTGTGGATCGCCGTGCGCGCCGCCCTGCGATCGGTCATGGAACAGGTGACCATCGCGGATCTCGCCGCGCGGAACCGTTGCCGCCCGACGGTCGCCGCATTGCTCGACGATCCCGATGCCTGGATTCGTCGACCGGACCCGGTTCAGCGGTCACGCGCTACCGACCGTGAGTCGCTCGTCGATACGCGCCGGGAGTCTCGCCCGACACTGCGTTTGAACGTCGTCGCCAGGTGGCTCTGGCTGGCGAAGCCGGTCTCGTAGGCGATGCGCGCGATGGGAACGTCGGTGTGGCGCAACATCGACTTGGCGCGCTCGACCCGACGCTCGATCACGTAGCGATAGGGCGGCGTTCCGAACGCCTTGGTGAACGCCGCCGAGAACGCATGTACCGCGACGCCCGCTTCGGCGGCCAGTCGTTCGAGTGCCAGATCCTCACCGAGCGCCGACTCGATGAGGTCACGCACGTGCGTCATCCGAGCGTTGTTGATGTGTGCTGCAGCCTCCGTGGTCGGCGCCGCCGCCGACTTGCTGGAGTGGAACCGCAGCAGGTGCATCGCGATCATCCGCACCAGATGGTCGGCGTAGATGCCGTCCGTCGGGTTCGACTGCGTCGTTGCGTGCGGTGGCCAGCAGACGCCAGCGCGAGTTGCTCGAGCAACCCGTCGCTGAACCCGAGCTTCGGCAGCAACTCGACACGCGAGCTGTCGAAGCCGAAGTGCTCCTCGGCCATGCGGTCGACCATGCTGCGGCGCAGGTAGATCAGTTGGATGTCGGGAGCGCCCGACAGCTTCCACGACGAGTCGCGGTCGGCGGGCACGACACCGAAGTGTCGCGTCCGTAACTCGACGGAGTCGGTGCGCTGCTCGCCATCGATCACGCGTGTGACCGACGCGGCGCGATTCGTGCAATAGGCGATGCAGTAGTGGGGCACCGCGTGCAGCGTGCGACGCCACGGTGCCTCGGTCGCCAACGAGGTGTAGGCATCGTGCCAGCCGAGCCCGCGCGAATCGGCGAGCAGGCGATGCTTCGGCCACAACGCGATCCCGTGCGTCTCGGTCATCGGAAATTCGTCGTAATTCGTGACGAATCGCAACGACGTCCGTTTCTTGAAAGACACCCGGCGGGATCTTCGTCACAATCACGAAACGTACCGCAGGTTTCAACAGGGGGTTGCAGCGATGGCAGAACTCGATACTTCAGCGACGGTCGACGTTCCCGTGCTGGTGATCGGCGGCAGCCTCGTCGGGCTGTCGACGTCGATGTTCCTGGCCCAGCACGGAGTCGATGTGCTGTCGGTCGAGAAGCACCACGGCACGGCGATCCATCCGCGCGCCGGCTACTTCCAGCTGCGCACGATCGAGCTGATGCGGGTCGCCGGCATCGAAGACGGGTCCGTGCCGCGGCGCTGGAGCTCTACGACCCCGACGGTGGTCTCAATGCCGTCGAGACGCTCGCCGGTCGGGAGATCGCCAAGTACATCCCGAACATCAACGGGGGCGTCGCCGACGTCAGCCCGGCACGTCGCTGTTCATGCCGCAGCAGGTGCTCGAGCCGCTCCTGCTGCAGCGCGCCAGCGAGTTCGGGGCTCGCTTCCAGTACTCGACCGAGCTGGTCCGCTACGAGCAGGACGACGACAGGCGTGACGGCGACCGTCCGCAACGTCAACGACGGCACGCGAGGATCAGATCCGGGCGCGGTACATGGTCGCCTGCGACGGCAATCGCAGCCCGATTCGCGAGAGCCTCGGCATCGAGATGATCGGGCACGGGTTGCTGTCGCGCAGCGTCACGATCTACTTCCGCGCCGATTGCTCGGAGGCGTTGCGAGGCAGGAACCTCGGCGTGATCTACGTCAACAACCCGCAGGTGCGCGGTTTCTTCCGACTGGAGAAGACCGGGCTCGGCGGGTTCCTCGTGGTGTTCACCGTCGGCGACATCAACGAGCCCGGGTGCGCGGTTCGTGGCCGACACGGTCACCGACGAGATGGCCGTGCAGACTGGTGCGCGACGCGGTCGGTGACCAGGAGCTCGAGGTGGACGTGCTCGATGTCGACAAGTGGCGTGCCGTCGCCGAGGCGGCGGACACGTTCCAGAAGGGCCGGATCTTCATTGCCGGCGACGCCGCTCACACGATGCCGCCGACCGGTGGCTTCGGCGGCAACACGGGGATCCAGGACGCCCACAACCTCGCGTGGAAGCTGGCGTTGGTGCTGCCAGGGCAAGGCCGGCGCCGGCGCTGGTCGACACCTACGATCAGGAGCGCCAACCGGCGGGCAGTGCAGGCCATCGAGCAGGCCTACAACCGCTACGTCACGCGCTCCGATCCCGACCTCGGAACGGAGGGAATGCACGAGGCGATTCCCGACATGCACGTCGAGTTCAACCGCTATCGGTCGACGGCGGTGGTCGCCGACGACGGGTATGTCGACGACGGCGCGCTCGACATCGACCCTCGTCGAGTCGCGCGGACTGCCGGGAACACGCGCACCGCACGTCGAGCTGAGCAGCGGACGGCAAGACGCTGTCGACCCTCGATCTGTACGTCGGTGACTTCGTGTTGATGGCCGGCCCGGATGGCGCGGCATGGGCCGAGGCCGCGGCTGCGGCCACATCGGCAGCTCGGTGTCGAGGTGCTGTCGTACACGGTGGGACGAAGCAACGGTCAGACAGCTGCAGAGGAGTTCGTCGACCATCCCGCCGATGATTCGGTCGCACCGTTCTGGACGGCCTACGGCATCGGTCCGTCGGGCGCCTCGCTGGTTCGACCCGACGGCTACGTCGCCTGGCGCGCCCAGGCCCACACCCCCGACGCCGCCGAGCAACTGACCGATGCTCTCCGTCAGGTGCTGTCGCTCGCCGAAGCAGCCAAATAGTCGGTGGCGGGTGCGGTCGCGTGATCGGCGCGGTCTTCGATCCTGTGGCCGTCGCCGTGACGCAATTCGGTCAGCGCGACCTTGGCGACGCCGAGGATCGGACCGGCGATCAGCGCGCCGACGAAGCCGGCGAGTGCACCACCGAAGAGCGCCCCGATCAGCAGCACCAGTGGAGGGACGTGGACCACGCGGCTGCCGATCAGCGGCTGGATCACGTGGTTCTCGAACGCCTGATACGTGACGAAGACGACCGAACGCGATGATGCCGGTCCACGGTCCTTGACCGAAGCCGAGTGCAACGAGCGGCAGGGCCCCGACGAAGCCGCCGATCTGCGGAATGAAGTTCCACGCAGCCGCCCACAGCCCGAGCACGGGTGCCAACGGGATGCCCAACGCGATCGCGAGCAGCATCACGACGGTGCCGTTCAACGCCGCGACGAATGCCGCCGCAGCAACCACGTTCGACAGCGCCGTGTACGCGGCGCGACCGAAGCGGACTGCTTCGGCTCGCTTGGCGGGTGCGACGCGATCACGCGCAGCCCGCACCGAGCGCGGGCCGTCCCACAGGATCGCCAGCATGAAGCTGATCGTCCAGAACGCGCCGGCGGCACCGTCGCCGGCAGCACTCGCCACGCGCTCGACCGCGCTGGAATCGCGGAGCCGATCGGGCAGTGTCGCGAGGAAGTTCTCCACCTTGTCGGGCGCGCCGTTGCGTTCCAGCAGCCGTCCGACCAGCGGCAGCGTCTCCATCGATCGCACCGCTTCGGGTGCCTGCTTGGCGACGGTTGCGGCCGAGTTCGTGATCGACGGCCCGCCGAGAACGACGACAGCGCTGACCACAGCGACCAGCAGCCCGAGCACCACGGTCGTGCCTGCGAAGCGCGGCAGCTTCCAACTGCGGTGCATCTTCGAGATCGGGCGGTCGAGACCGATGGCGATGAATCCCCCGACGGTGAACCACACGATCAGTGACTGCGTGGTTCGGCCCGATCTCGAACAGCGCCATCGCCAGCGTTGCTGCCACCGCCGCAGTGATTGCGGTGCGACTCGACAGGCGCAACCGGATGTAGGTCTCGGTGCCACGCGGCTCGGCCATCACCGGTTCCTCCAGCGGAGCGAGATCGTTGGCGTCGGGAATCAACCGGTCACTCGGATCCTCGATGAGGTCGGAGAGCGCGGCGCGGAAGTGCGCGGCATGACTCAGCAACGCGCTGACCAACGCGACGACGAACAGACCGAGGATGGAGCCCGAGATGCCGATCAACGTGAGCCCGACGCCGATGCCGACCAGCGCGATCAGCGGCCCGACGCGCAATGCCCGATGAACCCACCGAGCCCGGGCCAGGCGGTCTCCGACGATGCAGAGCAGAGCGATCCCGATCGCCAGGCTCAGGGGCACGTCGTTGACCTTTGCCAGAGCGATGACCGGTAGCCACGCCAACAGTCCGCCGAGGATCGGCACCGTTGACGCGACCGCGACCCAGGCTGCGATCGTGATGGAGCCCGGGAGGCCGAGCGCGAGCGCGACAAGGGCAGCCACTGCGCCATGCCCGACGCTGACAGCGATCATCCGGCGCAGGTACGCGCCGGCACGCATGATCGAGGTCGCCACCGCGACGTGGAGCTGCTCGCGTATCGACGTGCGGCGGACGAACCGGATGCCCATGCCGACGACACGCCGACCACCCGCGATGATGAATGCGGCGAGCACCCCGACCACGACCACCTTGGCGATCCCGCCGGCGACCGCCAACGGGTCGTTGCTTCCGGCGACCAGCCGCGTGGCGGCACCGTCGAAGACCCGATCGATTCGATCGTCCAGCTCGAGGTCTTCAGCGGTGTGGGCCGCTGAGCTGTCGGCGGGAAGGTCGGCGACAGCGTGGTGCAACGAATCCGAGAGCTCCGAGGCCTGGCGATTGAGGTCCCACGCGACGGTTCCCAACACCGCCACCGTTCCGAACATGCCGATGAGCGTGATGGCCACGATGGCTGCACCGCGCGGCATCCATCGGCTGAGCGTCCGCACGAACGGCGCGCCGATGACGGCCGCTGTCACCGCGGCGCCGAGGAGCGCGAACACCTGCGAGGCGCGCTCGACGACCATCACGCCGATCAGCGTGGCGAGCACGAACAGGCCGAAGAAGACGAACCCTCTGACCGACAACACGACCGAGTACTCGCGGTGCCGACGCGGTCGTATCTGGCTTGCAGACGGTGGAGTCACGGTGACGGCATTACCCGTAGTGATGCACGTTCAGACGAAGGGCACCCAGATGTTGAGGACGTGCACGACCCGTTGATCCACCGAGCATAAGTCTCCGGTGTTGCTGGCATACTCCCGGTATGTCAACAGAACCCAGCGGCTCTCGCTCGGTGCTGGCGACGATCGTCGGGTACTTCCTCGTCGCGGTCATCGTGCTCGTGCTGTTCCACTTCGTCATCGGCACCGTGCTGTGGTTGTTCCGCACGGCGGCGATCATCGTGGTGCTGCTCGTGCTGCTGACCGTCTACCTCAAGTTGAAGTCGCCGCCTGACTGAATCCAGTCGACTGAACCGAGCCGGTCAGGCGTCGTGATACAACGCGATCGATGTCGGCGATCGGTGGTTCCGTGTCGGGATTCGCGCACGTCGGTGCGAGCACGCCGCCTGGCGCGGTCGGCATCGGACATGGATGGCCCTCGAGGTACGCGATCCAGCGGGAGATGTAGTCGGCGACGCCGAGCGCGCCCTTCCAGCGTCAGGTGGATGCCGTCGCGACTGATCCAGCCATTGTCGGTCTTGGTGTGCGGGTACCACTGGGCCAGCAGCACGTCCGGGAAATGCGCCGGACGCGACCTTGTCGCGCATCGTCTGGTTGTTCTTCACGAATGCTTCGTCGGCGCGCTCGCCGGTCAGCAGCTTGTACGGCACACCTTCGCGGTAGGTCAGCCAGATGATGCGCTGCGCTCCCTTGGCCCGCGCCGCGTTCACCACTTCGTCGAAGCTGTCGGGAAACGACGTCCACCACTCGTCGTATCCGGCCATCAGCACGACGTAGTCGAACGCGCCATCAGCGGCGGTGATCGCTTCCACGGCGTTGGGCGGCAAGCGGTCGCTTGCCACACGACGGGATGCCGAGTGTGCGGCACGACTTGGCGTCGTAGGCGTAGTCGAATCCCGGCAGCGCGCGATACCCGTTGTACCTTTCGACCGCGAGCAACGTCGAGTCGCCGATCAGCAGCACCCGCGGGAGTCGCGGAGCTTCTGTTGTCGTCGGAGTCGGAGCGGCAGCCGTTGTTGTCCCTCCCTGGACCTGCGTCGGGCTGGCGGCCGGCGTGTCGGATCCGCACGCAACGACCAACACCGCGAGGCCGGCCACGACGACACACAACCGCTTCATCTCGGCACTGTAGCCCCACTGCGTTTGACCCCTCCGGCCCCATGCGGGGCGCCAGACGTCAAACGCCTCGGCAAAGCGACGACGCCGATCGCTAGCGGGCGCCCCAGACGAAGCGATGGGTGTGGATGCCGAAGTAGGTGAAGCTCTCGACGCTGCGGACGCCGTCGATGGCGCGGATCTCGGCGTCGATCACGGTCAGGAGGCGCGCCGAGTCCTCGCACACCACCTCGACCAACAAGTCGAACGAGCCAGAGGTGAACACGACGTAGATCACGCCGGCGATGTCGGCGATTCGATCGGCGACGTCGCGCACGTTGTGCTCGACCCGAACGCCGAGTGCCGCCATGACTGGATAGCCGAGCGCCAGTGGGTCGGTGACACCGACAACCTTGACCACACCGGCGTCGAGCAGTCGTTGGACGCGCAGCCGTGTCGCCGCGGGGGACAGGGTGACCAGCTCGGCGAGATCGGCGTAGCTCGCTCGCCCGTCGCGTTGCAACGCCTCGATCAGCCTGCGATCGATGTCGTCGAGGGCCGATGCTTGTCACGTGATGCCCGCGGAGAGGCCGAAGTCGATGGAGATGTTGGCGCCGGTGATCGCCGTCGCGGAGGGCTGGGCCAGGAACCAGATCAGCTCGGCGATCTCCGACGGGCGCGATGAATCGGACGCTGTCTCCCTGCGGGTAGCCGCGTCGCGAGCTTCTCGAGGTAGGCCTCCGGGTCGGGGCTCGCCGGTCGCCTGTCCGCGGAGCATCGGCGAGTCGACATCGCCCGGACAGACGGCGTTGACCCGTACGCCGACCGGCGCCAGCTCCAGCGCAAGTGCTCGGGTGAGGTTGGTGACGCCGCCCTTCGAGGCGCAGTACACCGCGGCGCCGGCGTTGCCCTGGATGCCTGCATCGGACGACATGTTGATGATGCAACCGCGAGTCGGCAGCGAGGTGGGGGATCGCTGCGCGAGCAGACGAAGTACAGCCCCTTGAGGTTGATGTCGACGACACGGTCCCACTCGTCCTCCGTCGTCTCCGTCGCTCGGGCCTTCGGTCCACACACCGGCGGCGTTGACGACGGCGTCGAGGCGACCGGTCCAGGCAGCCGCCTCGACGACCGCGCGACGGCACTGGTCGACATGTCGCAGGTCGGCGACGATCGCGAGCACACCATCGCGTCGGCGACATCGGGTCGATGTCGACAGCGGCGACCTTCCATCCTCCGGCCATGAATCGGTCGGCGGCAGCACCGCCGATGCCGCCGGCGGCGCCCGTGATCATGACGACGGGCGTTCGGGCTCATGAGCCGAGATCCTCCAGTATCCGCGGCAGGTGCCGGCGGGCGCGGCGCACACCGTTGGTGCGCAACGCCCCTGCCTCGCGCGTGATCTTGCTCAATCGCTTGTGGGCGCTGTACAGCCGCAGCCGCGATCGGTCGATCTCGATTCCGGCCGACTCGAAGCCTCCGAGGACGGCATCCGCGATGATGGCCGGCGGCTCGGCGAGCTCCTCCTCGTAGTCCAACTCGACGAGGAGTGTTGCGATGTCGAGCTCGACCTCGCCGCATGCGAAACGATCGAAGTCGATCAGACCCGAGCTGACCGTCGCTGTCGTCGTCGATCAACCACTGATGCATGTGCGGTGCGCCGTGCACCGGCATCAGTCGATCGGGCGACAACGCGCTGTGCCGCTCGGCAAAGGAGACGGAGGATGCGGGTCAGTTCTCCGTCGAGCTCCGGCAATCGGCGAATGGTGTTGTCGACCGCGCGCGCTGTTCGTCGTGCAGCTGATCTGCAGATGTCACCGTGGCAGACGGCCGCAGCGCGTGATCGAGCGAGCGTGGCCAACGCCGCGCCCATCTGTTGCGCAATCGGCGTCCCCTCCGGCGGCGAGCAATGAGGCTGCAGCAGGCCGGCCTGGAACGATGCTCTGCGACACCGACACGTGTTGCGATCCCATCGAACTGGCTCGGCGATACGGAAGCCGAGCTCGCCACGTTGCCCGGCATCCCACAGCTCGATCGCGTCGCGATGGAACTGCGACCCTCGATCGTCGGCGAGGACCTTGGTGATGCGGTCGTGGCTGTCGTCGGCGATGCGCAGTGTGCAACGCCGCTGCGGCCGGTACCGCAGCAGCCGAGTGGCGCCAGGTGTTTGCGCTCCGGGGCTGTCGGCGAACACAGCGCAAACCGGGAAGCCTCACGTCGTCGGCGATCGGTGTGATCACGAGATCACCGGCAGGGTGGGGGATCGCGGTCGGACCGCCATGGCCCCGGTCGAACACCTCCACCGTCTGGGCAAGCCATGCCGAGCGCTCGCCAACTTCGCCACGCGGCTCGTAGGCGAGGAGCGCCCACTGCGGCTCGACCTGGAGCCGACCGAAGATCCGTCGCCATCCAGCCGTCGACCGCCGGAAGGTACACGGCAGGATCATCGGAAACGAGCGCGCCGATCCGTTCACAGAGATCGGTGATCACGTCGCCGGACGCCACGAGCGGTCCTCCGGAAACGAGTTACCGCCGTCGACGACGATCTGTTGAGCGGTCACGAAGCTTGCGCGTCGGGTCGGCGAGGAACCGCACGGCGGCGGCGACTTCGTCAGGGTGTGCCGCTGCGACCGAGCGGCGTGTAGCTGCCGGCGGTGTGCTCGACCGTCAACTGCGCACCGGTCGCGATCCAACCCGGTGACACCGCGTTGACGGTGATGCCGCACGCCGGCCACTTCGAGTGCGATTGCCCGCGGTCAGACCGATGATCCCCGCCTTGGCGGCGTGGTATCCGGGGTCGCCGAGGAAGGCCTGAACCGGCCCCGACGTCGAGGCCACGTTGACGATTCGTCCGTAGCGCCGGTCGCGCATCGGTTCGATAGACAGGCCGCGTCACTGCGAAGCACGTCGTGAGGTTGCGATGCAGGCTGTCGGACCACTCGTCGGCAGCTGACGTCGGTGGTCGCCCGGCTGCGCGGCTCGATGCCGACGGCGATCATGCCGGCGTTGTTGACGCAGATGTCGATGCGATCGGCGACGGCGAGAGCCGCCGCCGCGAGTGCTCGCGGGATCGCCCTGCGACCATCAGGTCGCCGACGAATCCGGTGGCGGCGTGGCCCTCGCGAGCGAGCTCGGCGACACGATCGTGTGATGCGAGCCGTCGTCGAGGAGACCACGACGTGCGCACCGTCTGCAGCGAGTGCCTTCGCGCAGGCGAAACCGATGCCCGTCGGCGCTGCCTGCACCGGTGACGATTGCTACCTGACCGTCCAGCTTCATCGGGGTCAGATTCATCCGGCAAGTCTCGCGAATTCAATGCTTCCACGGCGTCGGCGAACACCTCGGTGTGCGCGTCGACGTCGGCCGATCGTGTGATGTGGCGACATCAACGCCATGTTGTGGAACGGCGTCAGCAAGATGCCACGGTTGATCGCCCACAGGTGCATGAACGCGTCGAGCTCGTCGTCGACTGCCGCTGCCGCAGCGGCACCGTCGCGCGGTGGAGGGCAGAACCAGTACTCGGCCCGGCCGCCGAGCTGCTGCACGTGCCACGGCAGCGCATGACGGTCGATGGTGTCGTGACACGCCGTCGGTCCACGCGGTCGCCAACGGGATCATGCGGGCGAAGTCCTCGTCGCGCAACGCGGAGCTCAACGTGGCTCGAACGGCGGCGACGGCCAGCGCGTTGCCGGTGAGCGTGCCGCCGACGCCACTGACGTCGACCGCACTCTCGTCGATGGTCGGTGCCAGCCGCTCGGCGATGTCGGCCGTCATCCCGTAGGCGGCGGCCGGCATGCCGCCGCCGATGGTCTTGCCGATGACGAAGAAGTCAGGATCGAGACCCCACGCCGCGGTCGCTCCGCCCGGCCCGACGCAGATGGTGTGCGTCTCGTCGATCACCAGCAAGCGTGCCGTGGGCGCGAGTGAGGCGGCGCAGTTCGTCGTGGAAGCCGGGGTCGGGCATGACGATCCCGATGTTGGTCAACGCCGGCTCGGCCAGCACGCAGGCGATCTCGCCAGTGGCGAGTGCGGCATCGAGCGCGGCGAGGTCGTTGAACGGAACGACGACAGTGGTGGAGCTCGTATCGAACGGCGCGCCGAGGTTGCCGGGACGGTCGATGGTGCGGCCATCCTCCGTCGAGTGGTGGCCAACGCCTCGTCGACCGTGCCGTGGTAGCACCAGTCGAACACGAGCACCTTCGGGCGGCCGGTGATGTGCCGGGCGAATCGCAACACGAAGCGGTTGGCATCGGTCGCGGTCATCGCCATCTGCCAGAACGGCAGCCCGAATCGTCGTGCCAGCTCGCCGCCGACCCACGCCGCGTCGACCGACGGCAGCATCGTCGTGATGCCGCGCTTGGCCTGCGCGTACAGCGCCTCGGCCACCTGGGGGAGTCCATGGCCGGTCATCGCGCCGGTGTCGCCGAGACAGAAGTCGATGTAGGTCGAGGCCGTCGACATCGGTGAAGTGGGCACCTTCGGCAGAGTCGAAGAAGATCGGGAACGACCCCGGCCAGCGGGTCATCCACGCCATCGGCACACCGCACAACAAGTTGGTCTTGGCTTCTTTGGCGAGCACCGCCGATCGTGGATGCGTGGCGACGAAGCGTTGCTCCTCCTCGGCGTGACGAGCCCGCAACACTGTCCGATCAATCATGGATAACAGTATCGACGATTGAATCGCTCGCTGTCCAGAGATATCTCGATGTTTTGGCTAGTCAGCGAGTGTGGTGAGCCCTCGGTACGCGAAGGTCAGTAACAGCGTGCCGAGCACGACGATCGCCACCAAACCGCCCCAGGTGTCGTTCCAGGTCACCTCGCCGAGAAAGCCCTGCCGCGCCAGCCGCAAGATGTTGGTGAACGGGTTCACTCGGGCGACGGCGTGCAGCCATCCGGTCATGATGGCGAGCGGTGCTTGCGCGCTGGTCAGGAACAGCGCGGTGAACAGGCCCAGTTGCATCAGTGCAGCAGCGCGCGCATGTCGCCGAATCGATAGGCCAAACCGAGACCCCAACCGAGGGAGATGGTGGCGATGCCGAGTCCGGCGATGTACAGCGTGACCAAGCCGAGCACACCGTCGGTCAGCCGAGCACCGAACAGCACGCCGACGATGGTGGTCACCGTCACGACGATCAGCACCCGGATCCACGCGGTGAACAGTGGTCCGATGATCAGCGACGAACGTGGCGAGGGCGCCATTCGGAGCCTGTCGAAAAATCCGCTCATGATGTCGCGCACGGTGCTGAAGCCCATGCCGACACCGGCGAAGCCGGACCCCATGCAGCAGGCCAGCGGGAGGTACCAGTTGACGGACCTGTCGGTCGGAAACCCGGGGATCTCGGTGATGGCGAAGAAGGTGCCGCTGAACGCGACCGTTTGGATGACCGGCATGGCGACTGCAGGGAAGAACGCCGATGGAAGCCGACGGATGCTGCGCAAGCCGCGTAGCGCCAAGCCCGCGCGACGACCGCAGTGTTGCACCGCCGGTGGCCTGGCCGTCGGGGGAGTACGAGGTGACCGCGGTCATCGTGATGCCAATCGTGAGGACAGGGTGCGCAAGGCCAACGCGATCGAGACGACGCCGATGCTGATGGGGACCAGGATTGCGCCGGCAACGTTCTTCGCGGTGATTCCGTCGATCACCAGCCCGCGGATTCCCTCGATCAGATACGAGACCGGGTTGAGGCTGGCCACCACCTTGTAGGTGCCTTGCATGGTCTCGCGTGGGAAGAACGCGCTCGAGAAGAACAGAGCAACGAACAGCAGTGGGAAGCTGCCCTGCACTGCCTCCGAGGATCCGGTCTTCAATGCGATTGCCGCCGTGAAACCTCCGAACGCGATACCGGTGAGGGCACCTGAGACCACGATCAGGATCAGCCCTGGCACGCCTGCCGAGATTCGAGCGCCGAACGGGATGAGGATCAGCACGAAGAACAACGCTTGGAACGCGCCGAACATCGCCGCCCCGGCAAGCCGGCCCAACAGGATGCTGATCCGAGAGGTTGGTGTGGCGAGCAGCCGGTCGAAGAAGCCGTTCTCGATGTCGGTGGCCAGAGCCGCGCCGCCGGTGACGCTGCCGAAGAGCACGCCTTGGATGATGGTGCCGGCGATCGCGAAGTCGAGGAAGCTGTCGACCTTGGGGAAGTTCGGCAGAGCGATCGCCCGGCCGAACGACGAGGTGCCGAGTGCCGCGAAGAACAACGGGAAGATCAACGACGGGATGACGAGCGCCGGCTGGCGGTAGATCGCGATGATCGAGCGCTTCGACATCGCCACTGTTTGCGACCACCACAGGCCCGCGTGCGGCGACCGGTGCCGCCGGGTTGACCGGGCCCGAGTAGACGGCGGCGGTCATTTGCCGCGACCTCGTTTGCCGGTCGGCGCCGGACCACCGGCGTCGGACATCGCCGCTGCAGCGCCTTCGAGGCGGTAGCCGGTCACCTCGGCGAACACGTCGTCGAGGCTGGGTTCGTTCAGCTCGAGATGCGTCACCTTGACACCCGCTTCGTCGAGCGCACGCACGACGTCGGTCACAGCTGCCGCGCCACCTTCCAGTCCGACCCCGAGGCTGCCTTCGGCAGTCGTTCGTAGCTCGCCGAATCGGGCGAGCATGTCGCGCGCTGTCAGTGCGTGGTTTGCGGCGACGGCGATCAGCAACGTCGGTGCGCCGACCGCGGCCTTGAGGGCTGTCGGTGTGCCTTCCTTGACGATCTTGCCGTGGTCGATGATGGCAACGCGATCGGCGAGTTGATCCGCCTCTTCGAGGTATTGCGTCGTGAGCAGCACGGTCGTGCCCTCGTTGTTGAGGCGGCGCACTTCCTCCCACAGCGTGATGCGGCTCATCGGATCGAGCCCAGTTGTCGGTTCGTCGAGGAACAGCACGGTCGGCTGATGGATCAGGCTGAGGGCCAGATCGAGTCGTCGACGCATGCCCCCCGAATACGTGCCGACCCGTCGGTCCGCGGCGCCGACCAAACCGACGCGCTCGAGCAGTTCGGCAGCACGCGAGTCGACCAATTTGGCCGGCAAGCCGTAGAGGACCGCTTGGAGATGCAACAGCTCGTTGCCGGTCATCAACGGATCGATCGCAGCATCCTGCAGGGCGACTCCGATGTTGCGCCGCACGTCGTTGGCCTGGGTGACGATGTCGAAGCCGGCGACAGTGGCTGTTCCCGACGTGGGCTTCAACAGCGTGGTGAGCATGCGTATGACGGTGCTCTTGCCGGCGCCGTTGGGACCGAGGAAACCAAAGATCTCACCCGGCCGGACCTCGAGGTCGACGCCATCGACGGCCTTCACGTCACCGAAGTGCCGAACGAGGTTCGTGGCGACGATCGGCGATTGGTTGTCATTCATGGATGATCAGCTTGCACCAAATATCTTCATGTGTCAAACTCTCGGAGTGGCAGACCTCGATTCGGCGTTGGCGCTGGTCATCGCCCGAATGCGCGACATCTGGCACAAGCGGATGCGGGCGATCGACCTCACTCCACCGCAGTCGATCGCCCTCCGCAAGCTCCTCGACGGGCCGTTGCCGATGGGCTCGGTTGCCGAGGTCTTGTCGTGCGACGCGTCGACCCTCACCGGCATTGCCGATCGATTGGAGGAGCGCGGCTTGATCCAACGCCAGGTCGATCCAGCCGATCGCCGGGTCAAGTTGCTGGCACTGACACCGACCGGCCGCGACCTGGTGACCTCGATCGACGGCCCCTTCACCGCGGAGATTCCGGGCTACGCCTCGCTCTCGGAATCCGAACGCGAGGACCTCACCCAACTCCTGCTCCGCCTGTTCGCGTGAGCCGGTACGCCTTCGGCGTGCCGTCTCACCCTTGTCACCAGCGGCCGATCTCTCCAAGAGCGGCTTGCACGGAGTCGGCGAACCGTTGGACGATCTGGTCGAGGTCGTCGGCGGAGGCGTTGTACGGCGGGGCGATGATGACCGTGTCGCCGCGCGTCCCGTCGACGTTGCCGCCCATCGGGTAACAGATCAGTCCGTGGTCGAGCGATTGACGGCGGATGCGCAGGTGCAGCGAAAGTGACGGATCGAACGGCTCGTTCGTCGCCCGGTCGGCGACGAACTCGATGCCGATGAAGAACCCGCGGCCACGAATGTCGCCCACCGAGTCGGCGACGGCGCCGACTGCGCTCAGTGCGTCCCGCAGCGATTGCTGCAACGCCGGACCGTCGTCGGTGCACACGTTCGACCAGCCCGTCGCGCTCGACGATACGTTGCACCGCTGCGCCGGCAGCGCAGGCGAGCGTGTGGCCGGTGAACGTGTGCCCGGTCATCGGCCCACCCGACACAGCGTCCAAGACCTCGGCGATGCGGCGGTGGTACAGCGGTCGCGCCCAACGGGACATAGCCCCCGCCGAGACCCTTGGCGACGGGCATGATGTCGGGCACCACGCCGTCGTGTTCCAACGCTCGCCACGTGCCGCATCGACCGGCTCCGCACATGACCTCGTCGGCGATCATCAACACGCCGTGACGATCGCACACCTCGCGCACCAGACGTGCGTAGCCATCGGGCGCCGGCACGACGCCGCCCGCCGCGCCGACGACGGGTTCGAAGATGAACGCGGCGACGTTCGTCGGACCGAGGCGGATGATCTCGGACTCCAGTTCCGCCGCACACCATGTCGCCACGTCGGCGGCGTCGACGCCATCGGGTGGTCGGAAGGTGTTGACGGATGAGATGTGCGACACCGGCAGCATCGAGCCGCGGTACGGCGCTTGACGATCACTGAGGTCCGACACCGACAGCGCGCCGAGGGTGTTGCCGTGCCACGACCGGCGACGGGCGATGAACCGGGTTCTGGTGGGTTCGCCATTGGCCCAGTGGAAGTGGAGCGCGATCTTCAACGCCGACTCCACCGCCTCCGAGCCACCGCACGTGAAGACCATCTGCTGCAGATCGGGTCCTGCGCGTCGACCGACGAGCTCGGTCAGCTCCTCCAGCGGGTCACTGCTGAAGTTGTAGCGGTAGGCATGGGCGACCAGGTCGAGTTGGCTGCGAATCGCCTCGTTGACCTCGGGGTGCGAGTGACCGAGGCAGAACACGGCCGGACCGCCCGACCCGTCGAGGTACTCCTTGCCTGAAACGTCGACCACGCGGCTGCCGCGTCCGAACGCCAGCTTCGGCAGGATCGCCCCCCACCACCTCGCCGGGTTTGACGTTGGTCATCGCGGGGAGGAGGGGGTCACGAAAGCGTGCAACATCCGGCGAGTCTGGCATCATCGACGCCATGACCGTGATCAAGATCAACGCGTTGACCGTCCCCGCCGAGATGGGCGAAGAAGTCGCCAAGAGGTTTGCAGCGCGAGCGGGCGCCGTCGATGGCGCCGAAGGCTTCGAGGGTTTCGAACTGTTGCGGCCCACCGACGAGCGCACCACCTGGTTGGTGGTCACTCGTTGGCGCGACGTCGAGTCGTTCGAGGCGTGGAGGACGTCGTCGTCGTTCGCGCAAGGTCATCGTGGTGACGCATCCGGCGACGCCCAGGCAGCGCCGCCGCCACAGCCAATGCCAATCCAGGCCGAGCTGTGGTCATACGACGTGGCGATCTCCTCGACCCCCTGAACCAGCCAGAGAACTAGCTCTTGGCGGTCCGGGCGGCCTCGATCGCGTTCCACACTCGTTCGGCGGTGCAGGGCATGTCGATGTGGCGCACACCGAGATGGCTGACAGCGTCGATGACTGCTGATTGCACCGCCGGCGTCGAACCGATCGTGCCGCTCTCGCCGATGCCCTTGGCGCCCAGCGGATTGACGAACGTCGGCGTCTCCATGTGCACGATCTCGATGCTCGGCAACTCGGCTGCGGAGATGAAGGCGTAGTCGGCCAGGTTCGAGGTGATCGGGTTCCCGTCGCTGTCGTAGCGGACTTCTTCCAGCAAGGCCTGGGCCGTGCCTTGGGCGACGCCGCCGTGGATCTGGCCCTCCAACAACAGAGGGTTCAACACGGTGCCGGCATCGTCGCAGGCGACGTGTCGGAGATGACGGACCTGGCCCGTCTCGACGTCGACCTCGACGACGGCGATGTGCGAGCCGAATGGGAACGTCGGGCTCGATGCCTGGAAGTAGGTCGCCGCCTCGAGACCATTCTCGAGATCGCCGTCGCTCTTCGCGGCCACCGACAACTCCGCCCACGACCGGCCCACGGCAGGGGTACCGGCAACATGGAACGAGCCGTTGTCCTTGTCGAGCACGATGTCGGCTTCGCTGGCTTCGAGCAACTTGGCGGCCAGCTTGCGGGCCGTATCGACGAGCTCTCCCGACGCCTGCCACACCGCCGCGCCGCCCTGCTGCAGTGAGCGTGAGCCCATGGTGCCGTAGCCGGTCGGCACGAGATCGGTGTCGCCCCATACGAGGTCGATCTTGTCCATCGGGATGCCGGTCTGCTCGTGGGCGAGCATGCTCCACGCGGTGACGTGGCCTTGGCCGTGCGGCGACGTGCCGGTGTACACCACGGCGCGACCGTCGTCGAGCACCTCGATCTTGGCGTGCTCGCCGAACGGATCGACGCCGCCCGTGATCTCCACGTAGACGCTGACACCGATGCCGAGCTGCTTGCTGGAGCCACTGGCCCTTCGCGCGGCCTGCTCGGCGCGCAACGCCGTGTAGTCGGCGGCGGCCATCGCCTTGTCGAGCGCGCCCTCGAAGTCGCCGACGTCGTACGTCTGCCCGATCACGGTGGTGTGCGGCTCGGAGAACTTGGCAATGAGGTTCCTGCGGCGCAGTTCGGCAGGGTCCATGCCGATCTCGGCGGCGAACATGTCCATCGCCCGTTCGGCTGCAGCAGTCGCTTCCGGTCGACCGGCGCCGCGGTACGCAGTGATGGGTGTCGTATTGGTGACGACGCTGGTGGTGCGGCACTCGATGTTGGCGAAGTCGTAGACAGCGGACGACATCGGACGAGTCATGAACGGGGCGAGGATGGTGCCGAGCTCCGCCCATCCTCCGCAATCCTGAACAGCCTGCAGCCGGTAGTGCGTGATCTTGCCGTCGCGGTTGCCGCCGATCGTCACGTATTGGATCTGGGCGCGGCCATGGCCGAGCACCATCATCGATTCCGAACGCGTCTCCCTCCATCGCAGCGGCCGACCGACCAACTTGGAGAGTTGGCCGAGCAGGATCTCCTCCGGATAGCAGGTGATCTTGGCGCCGAACCCGCCGCCGACATCCGGTGTGATGACACGGAGCTGCTCGGTCGTCAGACCATTGCCGGCCATGATCGAATCGCGAGCCCCCTGAGCACCCTGGGTGCTGAGCCATTGGTACAGCCGAGTCGTGCCGTCGTCCGACGGAACCCAGGCAACCGCCGACCCGCGAACCTCCAGTGGGCATGGTGCGACACGCTGGTTGACGAAGCGGCCAGTGACAACAACGGCGCAGTCGGCGAAGTACTCGTCGCCGGTGTTGTCGGGCATGCCGAGGGCGGTGGTGTCGAAGACGACGTTGCTCCCCGCGGCTTCGTAGATGAGGGTGGTCGACGCCATCGCGGCTTCGGGATCGACCAACGCTTCCAGCACCTCGTAGTCGACGACGACCTGCTCGATCGCATCCTCACCCTGCTGGCGGTTCTCGGTGACGACCGCGGCGATCGGCTCGCCGACGAAGCGCACCTTGTCGATTGCGAGGCGTCCGCGAGTGACGGCCGGGTTGAATGCGGCGGGCTCTTCGACAAGTCCGAGATCCGCAGCCGTGTAGATACCGATGACGCCCGGCATCGCGAGCGCGGCTGATGTATCGATGCCGGTGATGCGCCCGTGGGCGACCGACGAGCGGACGTAGGTCACGCAGGCCGACCCGGCGAGCAGCGGCTCGTCGAGGAGATCGTCGACGTACACACCGCCGGTGGTGAGGAACTTCGGGTCTTCTTTGCGGAGAACCCTGTTCCCGAGAATGCTTCCAGCCACCTTGATGCTCCTCGCTTCGGACGTGCCGTCGTACCGGTCGAACTGTTCGGGCCGAGAGTAGACGGCGGCGAGCGAGATGCGGAATTGCTACGGCGTGGGAACCGGCACCGCGGTGGTCGCCGGCAGTGCCGGGTCGACCGCCGGCGCGGGTGTTGCCGCGGCCGCGGCTGCACGGACGGCGATGATCTGGGCGACGGCGTCGTAGGGCCACCCGACCGGCAACGTCAGCGGAGCGTTGGGGGTCGTGAGCACAGAGATGCGCTGCTCGCCGAAGCCGACCATGCCGACTTCCTGCCGAGCCGCTTCCTTGATCCCATCGGGAGTCTGCAGGCGGCTGACATCGGCAGCCAGTTGCGCGTTGGCGTTGTTGAGGACTGCGAGCTCGTTCTGCTTCCGGGCCAGATCGTCGCGCTGTTGCAGCCAGCTCTTCACCGGCAGCACGAACAACGAGGCGATCAACGCGGCAGCGATGACCACTGCGACGAGCGCGAACGCCAGGCGCTTGCCGCGACCCTTGACCAGTTGCTTGTCCTTGGCGATCGGCCGGGTGAACTCGGCGAATCGCGACGGATCGGCGGACGATTCGCGGGATGCGTCGGAGTCGCGTGAGAGCGACGCTCGGGTGGCATCGCGCGGACGCTGAATGCAAGTGGTTCTGTGCCCGTCGCTCACGGTCGTCCATTCTCGCAGGCCGACCCTGCGGATGTACGTCATTACTCGTCGGCGCGCCTAGCGCGGCGCAAGCGCTCGACGACCGCGATACGCGGCTGCCTCGCCGAGATCGTGCTCGATTCGCAGCAGCTGGTTGTACTTCGCGACGCGATCACTGCGTGCCGGCGCGCCGGTCTTGATCTGACCGCAGTTGGTCGCGACGGCGAGGTCGGCGATGGAGACGTCCTCGGTCTCGCCGCTGCGATGGCTCATGACGCTGGTGTACGCATGGCGCGATGCGAGCTCGACGGTGTCGAGCGTCTCGGTGAGCGTGCCGATCTGGTTGACCTTGATCAACACGCTGTTGGCGACCCTGCGATCGATACCCATCTGCAATCGAGCGGTGTTGGTGACGAACAGATCGTCGCCGACGAGTTGGATCTTGGCGCCGAGGGCCTGGGTCAGTGCCGACCACCCGTCCCAGTCGTCCTCTGCCATTCCGTCCTCGAGGCTGACGATGGGATACTGCCCGGCCAAACGGTCCCAGTAGCCGGCCAGTTCGGCCGACGACAGCACCTTGCCCTCGCCGGGCAGGTGGTAGTTGCCGTCGCGGTACAACTCGCTGACAGCCGGGTCCAAGGCGATGGCGATCTCGTCGCCGGGCACGTAGCCGGCCTTCTCGATTGCCTCGACGAGGATCTTGATCGCCTCCTCGTTGGTTGCCAAGTTGGGGGCGAAGCCGCCCTCGTCGCCGACCGCGGTCGACAGCCCCCGATCGTGCAGCAACTTCTTCAACGTGTGGTAGGTCTCGGTGCCCCAGCGCAACGCTTCAGTGAAGCTCGGCGCGCCGACGGGCATGACCATGAACTCTTGGAAGTCGATCGAGTTGTCGGCATGCACACCGCCATTGACCACGTTCATCATCGGCACCGGCAGCACGTGAGCGTTGGGCCCGCCGACGTACCGGTAGAGGGGGAGCTCGAGCTCATTCGCCGCCGCCTTCGCAACGGCGAGGCTGGTACCGAGGATGGCATTGGCTCCGAGTCGCGCCTTGTTGTCGGTGCCGTCGAGGTTGCCGAGCTCGGTGTCGATCAATCGCTGCTCGAGCGCGTCGATTCCGGCAAGCGCAGTGGCGATCTCGCCGTTGACGTAACCGACGGCGGTGCGCACACCCTTGCCGAGATAGCGCGCTCCGCCATCGCGCAGCTCGACTGCTTCGTGCTCGCCGGTCGACGCGCCCGAGGGCACTGCTGCCCGCCCCACCGCGCCGCTTTCCAACTCGACTTCGACCTCGACGGTCGGGTTCCCTCTCGAGTCGAGGATTTCACGGCCGAGGATGCTGACGATCTCACTCATATCGCGCAGAGGGTAGCTGCTCAAGCTTGTCCGGAACTTGCCGATGAAGTGGACGTGGATGCGCAGCAGTGGCCCTCTCCGACTTTGACGCCGACGATGGAACCGCCGGTGGCCAGCTTTCCCGCGCCGGCGCCTGTAGCGGAGTACGCACCGCAGCCGATCATGTCGTCGGCCGCTCCGGAGCTCGTCATCGGATCACCGAGCCTGCCCGAAATGGGCGAACATCACGAACCCGATTTTGTGCAGATGCCGATCGTGACCAGGGCGTACGAGCACAGTGCGCACGCCGGTCCTGCGCTCATCGGAACGAGCGCGACGCGAGTCCTCGCCGCCGCCGGCTGGTTGGGAAGCGCTGTCGGCTACACCGTTGCCGCGATTGCACTCTCGAAGTCGTACCGGCACATCACGACCGAGAACTGGAAGGCGGCACTCGACGAGATCGGTTGGCTGCTGCCGCTGATGGTCTCGTCGTTCGCGATGGCCTACCTCGGGTGGGTCGTGTGGTCGACGCTTGCGGCCATCAACGGCCACCGCGTGGCACCGCTGGCGTCGTCGCCGTGGCTACCGCCGTTCGCGTATCTGGTCGGTCCCGCCGCAGCGGCGGCCGGCTCGATCTACAAGCCGGGATACGACCTGTGGTTCCTCGCCGCTGCCGTTGCGTGGGTGTGCGTCGGGCACGGCTTCGTGCTCCTGTCGCTGCGCAGTTCTGCGCGCAGGATCGGCGCGGATGCGTACCAGTTCACCAAGTTGCTGTGGTTCCCACTTGCCGCCCTCGGCTACCGGATGATCGCGACCATGGTGCTGCCGGAGACGAGCTTCAACAACACCGCATGGTTCGCCGGCCTGGTTGCTATCGACGTCACGTTGATGCTGGCGACGGCGATGGCGGTGTGGCGGGCAATGCACTCGTTCGACCAGGCATGTGCACGCGATCGCTACAGCTCGGTGGAGAACCAGCTCCCGGCCTTCATGGCCGCTGCGCACCGCTAGCCGGATCGCTGAGCTTCGCTTCGTCCCACAACGCGTCGAGCACGGCGAGGTCGGAGCCGATCATCTCGATGCCTCGCTCTGTCGCCAGTCGTTCGACGTGTTCGAAGCGGCGGCGGAACTTCTGTGTCGCCGCGCGCAACGCGGCCTCGGGCTCGATGTCGAGATGGCGGGCGACGTTGACGACCGCGAACAACAGGTCGCCGAGCTCGTCGTCGATGTCGGCCCGTTGACCACTGGCGATCGCCTCGCGTAGTTCGGCTGTCTCCTCGGCGATCTTGGGTAGCGCACCCTCGACGTCGGGCCAGTCGAATCCGACCTTCGCCGCCTTGCGCTGCACGTGGTACGCGTAGCTCAGCGACGGCTGCGAGGTGGCGATGCCGTCGAACACACTGGTGCGACTCTTCTCGGCGTGCTTGATCGCATCCCAGTTGGCCACGACGGTGTCGGCATCGTCGGCAGTGACTGACCCGAACACGTGGGGATGGCGACGCACCAGCTTGTCGTGGATGCCATCGACGACGTCAGTCATGGTGAACCGGCCCTCTTGCTCGGCGATCGTGGCGTGGAACTCGATCTGGTACATCAGGTCGCCGAGCTCTTCGATCAGCGCCACGTCCGTCTCGGGATCGTCGGGGTCGAGTGCATGCAATGCGTCGACGACCTCGTAGGTCTCCTCCATCACGTACTTGGTCAGCGACTGATGGGTCTGCTCCTTGTCCCACGGGCACTGCTCGCGCAGCGTGCGTGTCAGCTCGTGGAATCGCACCAGCGACGCGGCCGACGGGAGAGCCGAGGTGGGGGATGTAGATGCACGTGAGATGGTCGGCCTCGACGCTCCGGTCGAGCTCGGCCCACGTGGTGTTGGTGATGAGCTCGTCCGGCGTCCCGAGGCGCTGCAGGATGACCACCGGCTCGTCGCCGGTGGCGTCGTCGACCGCCAGCTTGATGTCGCTGAGCACCCAGTTGGCGTGCGTGTGCGCAACGAACATCGGGCCGTGATCACCGGCCGCGGCGGTCGCGAACTCGTGTCCGTCGATCAGGCGCAACCCCGCCTCGACCGGGATCGATGCCCGAGCCGGGCGAACGCGATGTCGAGGAACGACATCGCGGGCAACACGGTGCACCTGACACGGTGGTCGGCCATCAGATGCCGAACGGACCGTTCGAGAACGAGCGGCGAGCCGGGTACGGCGTAGAGGATCTCGCCGTGTTCGGTGGCGGCGAGCACAAGACGCTCGGTGATCTCGCCGTACACGTCGGCGAACGTATCGGCCGCCTCGTAGATCTCGTCGAACGACGTCGCCTCGCCGAGGAGCGCGGCGGATGGGTGGCGGGTGGTGCGAATGAAGCGGTGGGCATGCCCGGCGATTGCGTCAAGCGTCTGGTGGGTGACGTACTCGGGGCCGCCCGGCCCGAGACCGACGACGACGACGTGGCCGGTCGGTGGTGGGCTCACGAGGTGGTCAGAGCCACGACGGATCCCGTGCCGGGATCCCACCTGCCGTAGCGCGGGTCGACGTACACGTCGGCACCATCGACGAGAGCGTCGAGTTGGTCTTGCGACACCACAGTGCTGGCGACGAGCGACTGCGACTCCGGCAGCAGATCGTCGAAGGGACGCAGCATCAAGACAGCGGAGAACGTGTCGAGATCCGCGGTGATCGGGGTGCCGACCGGGGTGTCTTTCAACGCCGCGACGACGGCGGGGTTGACGGTCGCCGGATCGAGGCATTCCTGATCGCCGTTGGCGCCACCGCGGACGATGCCGCCGGCCTGGGCGATGACGGTGTCGGTGGAGTGCTGCCGAGCCGCGTCCTCGAATGCCAAACCGTTGTTCACCAGTGTGAGGACCTGGTTGGCATCTTCCAGCGTGTTGGTGGTGACAGCGGCGATGCAGATGATCGGGCTTCCGGCGACGCCTGTGTCGTACAGGTCCCTCGCATCTTCCCCGGCCAACGCGTTGAGTGCGACTGCGTAGCGCGTGTCGAGCTCTGCCGAGGTCGCCGGCGGCGGCACGTCGACTTGGGGACCGGCCGAGGATTCGAGAACCGTTGTTCGAATCCACTTCGTCAACTGGTCGCGCAACTGGTCGCCGGTCGCCGCGGTGCCGTTCGGTGCGGCGAGCTCTTCCACGACCTTCGGCGTCAGGCTGTGGTCGGCGACCTCCGCTGCGACGTCGTTCCGGTCGACGGTCGCGCACGACGACATGGCGATGGAAGAGAAGGCGAGCAGTGCGCAACCGGTGGCTGTAGTGGCTCTACGAGCCGAGAGACGTCGATTCACGGCTCGACACTAGTGGCCGACCAGCCGTCGGCCGTATCGCTCGACGCCTTCATTTCTGTTGCTCGATCTCCTCGGTGATCCAGCCCTCGGCTGCCCATCCTTCTGCGTCCCACTCGTCGTCCCATCCGGCTCTCCGGTGCCCGCAGCTCGCTCGGCAACGGAGTCAACACGTCGCGGACATACGACGTGACTGCTTCGCCCAGGCCGACGTCTTCGCCGGCTTCCTCCGACATGAACCACAGGTGCTCCAGGACCTGGTGGAACAGCTCGGCCGGTTCCAGCTTGCCGACGAGGTCGGGCGGGACGCCGTCGATGGTCGGCTCGAACCGCTCGTCGAGCCAGCGAGCCGCGGCGACGGTCTCGGGTACCTTGCGGAGCGTTTGTCGTTCGATCACGGCGCGGTACCGACTGATGTCGTTCAACAGTCGCCGTGCCTGGTTCTCGCCGGTTTCCAAGCCGGTCAACGTCTTCAGGCGCTGCCCGTGGAAGCCGTGCTCGACGACCCGGGGAATCAACCGCAGCTTCGAGCCGTCAGCGGTCGTGTACAGCTCCAGCTCGGCCGCGTCGAAGCCCAGTTCGTGCAGCCGTTGCAGCCTGTTGTCGATTCGGTACGTCTCGTCGACGTCGAACTCGTCGGTGCCGGTCAGCTCCTTCCACAGCTGTTGGTAGGTGGTCTCGATTGCCAGCGCGGTCGCGATCGGATCGATCCCTTCCGCGAGCAGACCGCCGGCCTGGAGATCGGCGAGGTCGCCGCCGACGTTCTCGATCGCGATGTTCAGATCGTGTCGTCGCTGGCCGTCGCGACAACGTCGGGTGACGCTCGCCGGTCTCGACGTCGATGATGTACGCGCTCAATGCGCCGGCGTCGCGCCGGAACAGGGTGTTCGACAGCGAGCAGTCGCCCCAGTAGAAGCCGACGAGATGTAGCCGCACGAGCAGACCCGCCAACGCGTCGAGCAGGCGCTCGCCGAGGTAGGGGATGTGCAGGCCGCGTCCCGACAACAGAACGCGGTACGGCAACGAGTAGTCGATGTTGCGCGTGATCAGCAGCCCGTCCATCGCGTCGTCGCGTTGCGTGACGACACCGATCACGTCGGCGGTCGGCAGCCCTGCGTCGGCGAGCTCGCGCAGCAGCCGCCACTCGCGCTCGGCCAGGTTGTCGGGGAGCTCCTTGACGACGTAGGTGATGTCGCCGGACTCGACCAGACGAACGACGTGACGGTGCAGTCCCGCCACCTCGTGCAGCCCGGGGATCGTCCAGTCGTCGAGCGGCTCGATCGAACGGCCACTCGACCAGCGAGACGTGCTCGCCCGGCTTGGCGATCTGCAGCCTCACGCCGGTACCAGCTCTCGAAGGAAGCCAACCAGGAACTCGGCCGGTTCGGCGTCGCGCGCGATCGGTACGACGAGCTGCTGCGAGTCGGGCTTGTAGATCGCGTTGCGCGCCAGCCGTTGCAGGCGCATCTCGGCGCTGGTCTTCAGCGACAACGGCGCGAGGCGCGCCTGGCTCGAAGCGATCGACACGTCGCGAAGACCCAAGCGGTGACACTCGGCGCGGAGGTAGCCGACGTTCAGGAGCGCGTCCGCGGGCGGCGGCACCGGCCCATACCGATCCTCCCATTCAGCTCGGATGTCGTCGACCTCGGTGGCAGTGGTGACAGCGGCCAGCCGGCGGTACGCCTCCAGTCGCGACTCCTCCTTGGCGACGTAGTCGACCGGCAGGATACGCGTCGGTGGGCACGTCGAGCTTCAGTTCGCTCGGCTCCTTTGCGGGCTCGCCCTTCATCTCGCCGACGGCCTCGGTGACCATCTGGCAGTAGAGGTCGTAGCCGACCGCGGCGATGTGTCCGCTCTGCGATTCGCCCAGCAGGTTGCCGGCGCCGCGGATCTCGAGGTCGCGCATGGCGATCTTGAAGCCGCTGCCCAGATCGGTTGCCTCGCCGATGGTGCGCAGGCGCTCGTACGCCTCCTCGGTCAGCCGTGCATCGCGGGGATGGAAGAGGTACGCGTACGCACGCGAGCCGCTGCGGCCGACACGACCGCGCAGCTGGTGCATCTGCCCGAGGCCGAGGAGGTCGGCGCGCTCGACGACGAGCGTGTTGACGGTCGGCATGTCGATGCCGCTCTCGATGATGGTGGTGCACACCAAGACGTCGAAGCGGCCTTCCCAGAAGTCGACGACGATCTGCTCGAGTGAGCCCTCGTCCATCTGCCCGTGGGCGACGGCGATACGCGCTTCGGGCACCAACTCGCGCAGACGTTCAGCAGCCTGCGAGATGGTCTTGACTCGGTTGTGCACCCAGAAGACCTGTCCTTCGCGAAGCAGTTCTCTGCGCAACGCCTCGACGGCAACGCGCTCGTCGTACTCGCCGACGAAGGTGAGGATCGGCTGACGGTCGGCTGGCGGCGTCTGTAGCAACGACAGGTCGCGGATGCCGACGAGGCTCATCTCGAGTGTGCGCGGGATGGGCGTCGCGCTGAGCGTCAGCACGTCGACGTTGACCTTCAGCTTCTTCATCGCTTCCTTGGCCTGCACGCCGAATCGCTGCTCCTCGTCGACGATCAGCAGCCCGAGGTCCTTGAAGGCGACCCCTTCCTGCAACAGCCGATGGGTGCCGATGACACAGTCGACCTCGCCGGTGGCCAATCCGTCGATCACCCGCTTCGCCTCCTTGTTGGTCAGGAAGCGGCTGAGTGTCTCGACACGAATCGGATAGCCGGAGAACCGGTCGGCGAACGTGTTGCCGTGTTGCGTCACGAGCAGGGTCGTCGGCGCGAGAACCGCAACCTGCTTGCCATCCTGGATGGCCTTGAACGCGGCGCGGATCGCGACCTCGGTCTTGCCGAAGCCGACGTCGCCGCACAACAGCCGGTCCATCGGGTAGGGCCGCTCCATGTCGACTTTCACGTCGTCGATCGCGATGCGCTGGTCGGGCGTCTCGACGAAGGGGAAGCCATCTTCCATCTCGGCCTGCCACGGTGTGTCGCTGCCGAATGCGTAGCCCTCGGCGTTGACGCGCTTCTGGTAGAGCACGACCAGTTCTTGGGCGATCTCGCGGACAGCGCTGCGTACTCGCGACTTGGCCTTGGCGAAGTCGGCGCCGCCGAGCCGATGCAGCGTGGGCGCCTCGCCCCCGACGTACTGGCGCAGCGAGTCGATCTGGTCGCTGGGCACGTACAGCTTGTCGCCGCCCTTGTAGCGCCAGCAGCAGGTAGTCGCGCTCGATGCCACCGATCGTGCGCTTGACCATGCCCTCGTAGTGGCCGACGCCGTGCTGGTAGTGCACGACGTAGTTGCCGGGCTTCAGGTCCTCGAAGAATCCGGTGCCCTGCCGCTTGCGCGGTCGAGGCTGGCGATGCGTGCGGCGCCGGCCGGTGAGGTCACCTTCGGCGACGATCGCCAGCTTGGCCGCCGGCAGCAGAGCTGCCGCGGTGCAGCGGAGCGGTGACCACGTAGCCGCCGGGCTTGGTGATGTCGGTCGTCGTCGTGGCGATGGTGAAGTCGAGGCCGCGGTCGCGCAGCAACTCGGCCATGCGCATCGCGCTGCCGGTGCCGTCCGCGGCGACGACCACTCGGAACTTGTCGGCAAGCAGTTCGGCCAGTCGCTTGGCGAGTCCCTCGCCGTCGCCGACGACCGGTCCCCATCCGCTGGCTTCCACCATCGGCGCATCGGGGTTCTCGGGGGTGGAGCTGAGCGTCCACATCGACTGCGCGCTGCCCAGCAGTCGATCGGTGTCGGCGTGCAAGCGGGGGAACTGCGATCGGCGTCGCGGGCCCACGTCGACGCCAGCGTGCGCGCCAGATCGTCTTCCTCGGCGAGCAGGTCGTTGGCGCGGTCACGCATCCGCCGCGGCTCGAGAAGTGCGACCTTGCCGGACGCCGGCAGCAGATCGGTGATCAGCGTGTCGCCGTCGACGAGCCACGGCAGCCAGCTCTCCATCCCGTCGAACACGGTGCCTTCGGCGAGGCGCTCCCACTGCTCGCGTCCCCACGGCTCCTCGGCGACGAGCGACGCGGCTCGGCTGCGGACAGCCTCGCTGGGCAGCAGTTCGCGGGCCGGGAAGATGCGCACCTCGGTGAGGTCGTCGGTGCTGCGCTGATCGTTGACGGTGAACTCGGTGAGCCGGTCGACCTCGTCGCCCCACAGGTCGATGCGAATCGGGGCGTCGGCGGTCGACGGGAACACGTCGATGATCGCACCGCGCCTGGCGACCTCGCCGCGATGTTCGACGAGGTCTTCGCGGCGATAGCCGAACCCGATCAGCGTGTCGAGCAGGTGCGTCGGGATCGATGACGTCGTTCGGCCGGATGTGGATCGGCTCGACGTTGATCGCTTCGGGGCTGAGCCGCTGCAGCAGGGCGCGCACCCCGGCCACGATGATCTGTGGCTGTTCCTCGCGCTTTCGTCGCCGTCGCGCAGCCGCCACAACACGTCCATTCGACGGCCCATGGTCTCGACGCTCGGGCTGATGCGTTCGAACGGAAGTGTCTCCCACGCGGGGAACAGCACCACCGAGTCGGCCGGCATGAATTGGCAGAGGTCGTCGTACAGCTGGCCGGCGTCGGTGCCGGTGGGCGTGGCCACCAGGAGTGGATGACGATCACCCAGTTGGGCGAGCGCGGCAACCGTGACGGCGCGCCCGATTCCGGGCACGGCGACGACTGCCGCGGGGTTGCCGAATGCCTGCGTCAGGCCGGTGTCGTCCCGAAGCAGACGAGGAAGCGAGGCGAGTGAAGCGAGCGACATCTTGGCTGTTCAGGGTAGCGGTGGCCGACAACCCGCTCTGCCGGGTGACGGTGGTCATCCGACACGCTTGACGTATGCTCATCGCCGATCGGCTCGGCGAGACGGTTCGTGCCGTTGAACTTTCGCATCGCCGCGTCGGCGCCCTCGGCGAGCAGCACCTCGACCGCGTCGGCGGCGAGCGACGATCGACGACGTCGAGCAACTCGCGCTCGGCCTTCGGCAGCCGCGAGAGCACGTGATCCGCGCCGCGTTCCTTCGACGGCGGCTTGCCGATCCCGATCCGGACGCGGGTGTAGTCCTGCGTCTTGAGGTGCTGGGTGATGCTGCGCAGGCCGTTGTTGCCGGCCAGGCCGCCACCGACCTTCACTCGCACGATGCCGGGCGGCAGATCGAGTTCGTCGTGGACGACGATCAGCTGCTGCGGATCGGTGATCTTGTGGCGGCGCATCAGTGCACCGACGGCCTGACCGCTCTCGTTCATGTACGTCGTGGGGAACGCCAGGACGACGCGCTTGCCCGCGATCCGGGCATCGGCGACCAAGGCCTTGTTGCGGCCGGCCTTCAGCTTCTCGCCGGCGCGCTCGACCAGCAGGGCGATCGGCTTCGGCACCGACGTTGTGGCGCGTGCGCGCGTATTCCTTGCCCGGGTTTCCCAACCCGACGACCAGCGCGTCGATCACGCCCAGACCCGGCGACTGGTCAGGTCACTCGGAGGTGGAGCCCGCGGCGGCGTCGCCGTCGGCGGCGGGTGCGGCTTCGCCACCCTCGCCCTCGCCGTCCTCAGCTGCTGCGGCTGCGGCTCTTCGACCTCGGCAGCCGTGGTCAACACGGTGACGACCGGCATCTCGGGATCGCCGAGTGCCGTGACGCCTTCGGGCATCGGGATGTCGGACAGGCGGATGACCGTGTCGGGCTGCATGTCGGTGATGTCGATGACGAACTCGTTGGGCATGTTGGTCGGCGTGCAGCTGACCTCGAGCGAGTCGACGGCGGCGTCGACGAGGCCACCGGAGGCGGCGACGGCCTTGGACTCGCCCTCGAGGCGCACGTGCACGTGGACCGTGATCTCCTCGTTCATGTTGACCTGGAGGAAGTCGATGTGGTTGACCGTGCGCCGAATCGGGTGACGCTGCATCTCCTTGACCACGGCCGGGTAGCTGGTGCCACCGACCTGCAGGGCCAGCACGGTGTTGGCGCCGGCGGGACCACTGAGTGCCAGGCGGAACTCGCGACGCTCGACGGTGACGCTGATCGGCTCCATGCCGCGGCCGTACAGCACGCCGGGAATGTGACCCTCGGCGCGGAGGCGACGAGCGATCGGCGTGCCCGAACCCGGTGCGTGGGGTGGCGGTGAGTGTGGTTTGCGACATGACAAGGCCTCGGTGACTTCAGGTACTAGCAAGCGTTCTAGAACGGTTGGCAAGCCTAGCGCCGTGGTCGACTCGCGACCAACGGGTCTGCAAGCTGGGATTTCAGCCCTGGTTCTCGCCGCCGAAGATCTCGCTGACGCTGGTGTCGTCGAACACGGCGTTGAGGGCAGCGGCGATGAGCGGGGCGATCGACAGCACTTCGATCTTGTCGATCTGCTTCTCGGGGGGCAGCGGCAAGGTGTTGGTCAGCACCACTCGGCTGATCGGGGCGTTCTTCAACCGGTCGATCGCCGGCCCGCTGAGCACGCCGTGGGTGGCCATGGCCCAGACTTCCGTGGCGCCGCGCTCGCAGCAGGATGTCGGCGGCGCTGGTGATGGTGCCGCCGCTGTCGATCATGTCGTCGGTGAGGATGCACAGGCGTCCGTCGACGTCGCCGATCACTTCCTTGGCCTCGGCCTGGTTGACGCTGCCCTTCGGGCGGCGCTTGTAGATGAAGGCCAGGTCGGCGCCGAGGTCGCCGAGGTGCTCGGCCATGCGGGCGGCGACCTTGATGCGTCCGGCGTCGGGCGACACGATCACCGGCTCGACGGCGTGCTGGCGGACGTAGTGCTCGAGCACCGGCGTCGCCGTGAGGTGATCGACCGGACCCTCGAAGAAGCCCTGGATCTGACCGCTGTGCAGGTCGATCGACACCATGCGCTTGGCGCCGGCGGCCTTGAACAGGTCGGCGACCAGCCGGGCTGTGATCGGCTCGCGACCCTCGGCCTTGTGGTCCTGGCGGGCATATCCGAAGAACGGGCAGACAGCCGTGATGCGCTTCGCCGAAGCCCGATACGCGGTGTCGATCATGATGAGCTGCTCCATGATCGAGTCGTTGATGCTGAGCTCGTCGCAACCGCAGTGCGTCTGCATGATGAACACGTCGCTGCCGCGGATGCTCTCGGTGAACCTGGGGCGGATCTCGCCATTGGCGAACTGCACCAGGTTGGGATCGCCGAGCTCGACGCCGAGCTCTTTCGCCACCTCTTCGGCAAGCGCCGGGTGCGTGCGCCCGGAGAAGAGCGACATGCGCTTGGTGGTGAATTTTTCCATGAGGGGGCTCCGCAGGTGCTTAGTCGGCAGGTGCAGTGTAGAACGCTCCCGTCGATGCCGACGAGGGCACTGATGTACCGGGCGCCAAATAGGCATAGGGACCGACGTGGGCGTCGTCGCCGATCTCGCTGTCGCGGCCGACGCTGTTCTCGACCACGGCTCGCCGAGCCGACGACGCAGTCGACCAGCCGGGTGTCGGGACCGATCTCGCAGCCGTCACCGATGACGGTGTTGCCCTGCAGGATCGAGCCTGGGTACAAGCGTGACATCGCGGCCGAGCTGCACGGTGACGTCGATGAAGGTCTGGCGCGGGTCGAGCATGGTGACACCGTTCAACAGCCAGTGCCGGTTGGTGCGGCTGCGCAGCTCGCGCTCGGCGAGCGCCAGCTGCCAGCGGTCGTTGACACCGCGAGTCTCCTCCTCCGGAGCCTCGACGGTGCCGATCTGGTGACCCATGCCGGCCAGGACCTCGACCACATCGGTGAGGTAGTACTCGCCCTGGGAGTTGTCGGGGCTGAGCCTGCGCAGCGCCGGCCCGAGCAGGTCGCGGCGGAACGCGCACATGCTGGTCCACACTTCGCGGATCGCGAGCGTCTCGAAGCTGGCATCGCGTTGCTCGACGACTTGCAGGACTCGCCCGTCGCCGAGCTTCGAGGGCGCCCGCAGCACACGGCCGTAGCCGGTGGGATCCTCGAGCACCGAGGTGATCGCGGTTGCCGCGTTGCCACTGGTGAGGTGGGTCGACACCAACTGCTGCAACGTCTCGGCACGCAACAACGGGCGTGTCGCCCGGCAGCACGATGATGGTCGAATCGTCGTCGAGGTCGTCGCCGGGGATGGCGGTCATGCCGACCATCGCGGCATCGCCGGTACCGCGCTGAACGGTCTGCTCGACGAAGGTCACGTGGGCCCAGCCGGGAGCCTGCTCTTGCACCTTCTTCGTGACGCGCTCGGCCCCGTGACCGACGACCACGACGGTGCGGTCGACGTCGACATCTGCCAGGGCATGGATGACGTGCATCACCATCGGCCGGCCGCAGATCTGGTGCAGTGGCTTCGGACGGGCCGACCGCATCCGCGAGCCCTCGCCTGCTGCCAGCACGATCGCCGAAACTGTCATGCGCCCGTTCTAGCGCGTCGCGACGAGGAATTGGTGTAGGCCTTCGTTAGCCCGCCGTTCACCTGGACTTCACTGAGTTCCGGGGAGAGGATTCGAACCCCTATAGACGGCACCAAAAACCGATGTCCTACCATTGAACGACCCCGGAAAGGTCGTGGCAGAGGCTAGCGGCGCGGCACTGTTGCCACCATCGCCAGTATTCACTCGGCGTCGGTGAGCTCCGCGGCGCGCTCGAACATGCGCGAGTACCCCAGGGTCCTCATCAGTCGAGGCGTCAGCCCGGGAGCGATGTTCGCCAACACGACCAGGGGACGAACGGGCGGAGTGTTGACCAACACCTCGCTGCGATTCTTGCGGATGCATGCCACCACCACGTCGGCGACCTTGGCCGGGCTTGCACGCCCGACGATCTTCGGGGCCTTCGCGCCCCGCACCTCCCACCGTGCGTACATGCCCGTCTCGCTGACCAGTGCGGGACACACGACCGAGAAGCTCACCGGGCTCTTCTCGAACTCGCAGCGCAACGAGTTGGTGAAGCCGACCAACCCGTGCTTGCTGGCTGCGTAGGCAACGGCGAACGGCACGCCGACCTTGCCGGCGCCCGACGCGATGTTCACGATGTGGCCACGCTTTCGTTCGAGCATTCCCGGCAACAGCGCTCGTGTCAGCAACATCGCGGACACGAGGTTGACCTCGATCGTGTGCACGATCTCCGCCTCGTCGCACCGCTCGAAATGTGCAACCGTTTCGACGCCCGGCGTTGTTGACGAGGATGTCGATGGGGCCGAGCTCGGCCTCGGTCCGTGCGAGCAGTCGCGGCGCGGTCGTCGGCGTTGGTCACGTCGCATCGCGTCGCGATCACCTTCACGCCGAGCGCCGACATCTCGTTGCGCACGGCCTCGAGCTCGGGCTCCGAACGTGCCGCGAGCGACAGGTTGACTCCCTGCTTGGCAAGCGCCCGTGCGATGTGCACGCCGATGCCTCGCGATGCACCTGTCACCACTGCGGTGGCGCCTCTCACATCCTCCATCGTTGCCCCCTGATTGCGCCGCCCGGTGTGGTGCAACAGGTACGTGGCCACACTTATGGTGAGTGCATGGTGCACCCATTCCGGTTCGCGGTGCAGGGACGCGACCTCGGCAATCACGACGCGCTGGTTGCACTGGCACGACAGGTCGAGTCGCTCGGCTACGACGAACTGTTCTCCTTCGACCACATCGGCACAGTCGATCCGTTCATCCCGCTGATGGTTGCCGCGGAAGCCACCACGCGTTTGCGGGTGGGACCGTTGGTGCTCAACAACGAGCTGCATCACCCGGCACTGCTGGCGCGCACCGCGGCAACAGTCGATCAGCTCACTGGTGGCCGGCTGGTGTTGGGACTTGGCACCGGCTACTCGCAATCCGAACACGATGCCATTGGCATGTTGCTGCGCGAGCCCGCGTCGCGTGTGTCACGGTTCGAGGAATCAGTGATCGCGTTACGGTCGCTGCTGGATACCGGGGCAGCGACGATGGAAGGCGAGCATCATCAACTCGCGGTCGAGGACCTGGGGATCCGTGCGGTGCAGGAACGGGTCCCCCTGCTGATCGGCGGTCACGGCCGCCGCGTCGTCGGGATCGCCGCACGCCACGCAGACATCTTCCAGTTCACCGGGCTCACGCATGGCGAGGGCGGAGAGCCGTCGACGGGTGGTTTCGGCATGGAGGCAGTCAGGCAACGCGCTCGCTGGCTGGCCGACGCGGCCGGCGATGCGGGCGGTCGGCTCGACGAGATCGAGTGCTCGTCACTCGTGCAGTTCCTGTACATCGGCGACGACGCCGACGAGCAGATCGACTCGACTGCGGAGCGATTCGAGCTCAGCCGCGAGATCATCATCGAGACGCCGTTCGTGCTGATCGGATCGCTCGAACAGGTCGTCGACAAGATCGAGCGTTTGCGCGCGGACGTCGGAATCAGCCACCACGTCATTCGCGACGCAGAGGGCTTCGCCCCGGTCGCCGCGGCCTTGTCGGGTCGCTGAGATCACGGTGGCTAGCGCGCGCTTCTTGACGCGTTGGGAAGTCGGCGATGTCGGTGGTGCCGTCGTCGCCATCGACGTGATCCGGGCATTCACCACTGCCGCCTACGCCTTCGCGGCCGGCGCCCGGCACATCCTGCTGGTCGACTCGGTCGACGAGGCACTGGCCATGAAGGACGCCGATCCCTCTCTGTTGGTGATGGGTGAGGATCGAGGACGGCGTCCACCCGGCTTCGACTTCTCCAACTCGCCGGTCGCGATCTCGCGTGCGGATCTGGATGGCCGCATCGTGGTGCAGCGCACCTCGGCGGGCACCCGAGGCGTCGTCGCGGCGAGGTCGGCGAGTCGGCTGTGGTGCGCCAGCCTGGTGTGTGCATCGGCGACCGCCGCAGCGGTTCGCGCGAGTGGGCTCGGCGACCCGACCTACGTGATCACCGGCAACTTCCAGGACAACCCCGACATGAACGGTGCCGATGACCTCGCCGCAGCGCACCTCATCGAGCGTGCCAGAGTCGGGCAAGATCTCGATGCCGAAGGCACAGCGGACTTCGTCGCGAACTCCGAAGAAGCGCGGCGAACATTGACGCTGGGCCACGGAGATGTCGATCCCGACGACATCGTCTACGCAACCCGTGTCGATGCCTTCGATTTCGCGATGGAAGTCGAACGCATCGACGATCGGCTACGCCTCGACAAGCGACACCCCTGATCCGTCGAAAACGTGACCGGTTCGAGCGACCCTCACCGACGAGAATGGCGAGGTGGAACGATTGCCCGAGACGATGCCGGCGCCGCGACTGACCCTGCGTCGTTGGACGCCCGACGACGCGTTGCTGCTCGCAACGGCAATCACCGAGAACATCGACCACTTGCGACCGTGGATGCCGTGGATCTCGGCGGAACCGCAGAGCCTCCCGCACCGCGTTGCGTTGATCACCCAGTGGCAGAGCGAGTGGGAGCGCGGCGGCGACGTGGTGGTCGGCGCGTTCCTCGACGAAGCGGTCGTCGGCTCTGCCGGGTTGCATCGCCGACGCGGACCACGCGTGCTGGAGATCGGGTACTGGGTCCACGGCGAACACGTCCATCAGGGGTTTGCGACCGAGATGGCGCGTGCGCTCACGACAGCGGCATTCACGGTTCCCGACATCGATCGTGTCGAGATCCATCACGACAAGGCCAACACCGCGAGCGGCGCGGTGCCGCGCCGACTGGGTTTCACCTTCGCCGACGAGTCGTCGAACCCGATCCTTGCGCCGGGTGAGATCGGCATCGATTGCCGCTGGGTGGTCGAACGTGACGACTGGCCGACGGAGGAAGCGACAGCGACCGCAACGACAACCTGATCGAGCGCTAGGGGGATGGCAACAGCTTCAGGATGTGCACTCCCGCAGTCTTCGACCAGTCGATCGTCGCCTTCGTGCTCCAGTCGCCGAACCAGTTCGGCCACGACTGCACCTCGCGGTGCAGGACCTCGATACCGCCCGTACCGAACAACTTGCCCACCGGCGTCAGGAACCGGAACTGGGTGTTGGGCGTGGTGTGGACGGAGAAGTTGCCGAGATCGAGCGTCAATTGATTCAGGGTCGTGTCGGGCCAATGGATGCGGAGTGACCACGGCACGCTGAGATCGAGCGGCCGCATCCGCAACGTCGTCGGTGCGCCGGGGGTCGGGGTCGTCGTTCCCGGTGTCGAGCTCGACGATGTCGCGCCCTCGAACGGCCCACGTCGCGTCGCCGACGATGCCGTCGGCGGGCAGCCCGTTCTGTTGTTGGAAGTAGATGACCGAGGCCTCGGTGATGGGACCGAACAGGCCATCGACGGCGCTCAGTTGGGTTCCCGAGTTGCCGAGAGCGGTCTGGAGGAGTTCTTGCAGGTGCCGGACCCAATCGGTCTCGGTGCTGTCGCGGCGGAGCTCTGGATTTGCCATGGTCGTCTCCTATGCCGTCGCCGTGTCGGTGCCGTCGTCGTCGTACGTGATGCCGGGATCCACGCCCTCGACCGCTCCGATCTCGGCGGTGTCACTGAGGTAGGCAACCCATTCCTCGTCGAGATCCAGCGTTCCGTATGGTGCGATCTCGACCTCGATCTGTGCGTTGAGGTCCATCTCGTCGTCATCAGCCATCGTTCCTCCTCGGCTGCTCGTCGGCTCACGAGTCAACGTACGGACACGACGACGGCATCTCCAGCGGACCGGGGCCGTCGATCGGGACGGCTCTGTCGCCTCTTCGGGCAGATCGGCGTTGGCTACCAGGTCGTTGGCCGGTAGTGTCTCACGAGCTATGGGTTCACTGATCAAGAAACGCCGCAAGAGAATGCGCAAGAAGAAGCACAAGAAGATGCTTCGTCGAACCCGTCACCAGCGCCAACGCGGCAAGTGACCCACTGAATCTCTGTTTCGGCCGCTCGCTACCCAGCGGGCGGCTGTTTCGCGTTCAGGGGGAGGTCGCGGTTCGCACGACGAGCGCGTCGGGAAATGCGGCGTCGAGATCGTGATGTCCGCGTAAGAACCACGTTGCCCCGCTGCCGGCGAGCGTCGGGGCGATTCCGGCGGCCTCACGGATTCGATCTCGCCAACGTGCCAGTGCGGTGAAGGCCGACACCGCGGCCGGCTCGAGATCGTTGTCGCCATCGCTGCGTGGCCCGCCGAGCTGGTCCCAGGCGCGGTACACGAACGGCGAGCTCACGGACATCGGTGGTACGACCAACGTGATGTCGATGGGTTCGAACGGCAACGGCTCGACGACCTCGCCGATGCCGCTGACGCGCGCCCGCCCGCCCACGAGGCAGAACGCCACGTCGGCACCGAGTGCCGCGGCACCCACAACATCCTCGTAGCCGGCCCATCGCAAGACCGCGGCCGCATCACTCGATCCACCGCCGACACCGCCACCGTGTGGGAGGGCCTTGTTCACATGGACGGCCGCAGTGCGATCCACCGATGCGCAGGGCGCGGGCGACCAGGTTGGAGTCGTCCAGTGGCATGCCCTTCGCGAACGGCCCGTCGGCCGTCAGCCCTGTGGAGGATGGATCGATCGTCAGTGTGTCATGCCACTCGAGCGTCACCATCTCGGCGTCGATCACGTGGTAGCCGTCGTCGCGGACGCCGGTGATCTTCAGGCTCAACGTCAACTTGGCAGGTGCGATGACCGTGACAGCACTCACGTTGCTGCAACTCCCGCAGCAAGCCACGCCGAGGTCAACGCGCCCCACTCGACCACATCGAGCTCTTCCGGACGACGTTGCGCGTCGATGCCCGGCAGCGATCGAACACCTCCGGCGCGACGACCTCCGCCAACGATCGGCGCAGCATCTTGCGGCGCTGCCCGAACGCAGTTCGCACCAGTTTGAACAGCGGCTCGGGCGGCAACGTCGACGGCGGGTGCCTGCCGCCGACGGATGTCGGCCAGCGCCGACTCGACCTTCGGACGAGGCAGGAACACGCTGGCCGGCACCGTCCCGGCGATCACGCGCCGTTGCCCAGTACGCGACCTTCACGCTGACAGCGCCGTACGCATCCGAGCCGGCAGCTGCACACAGCCGTTCGGCAACTTCGCGCTGCACCATCACCAGCATTCGATCGACCGCAGGCACGAAGTCGAGCAGATCGCAGACGAGCGGGGTCGCAACGTTGTACGGCAGGTTCGCGACGAGCGTCCAGCGTGGCGATGCTGCGAGCAGCGAAGCCCAATCCAGTCGCAACGCGTCGGCTTCGACCACGGTGACGTTGGGCAGGTCGGCGACGACTCGCGCAGCACGTCGACGACGCCGTGATCGACCTCGATCGCGGTGATGGTCGCCCCGGTCTCGGCGAGCGCCATGGTCAGCGAGCCGAGCCCGGCTCCGATCTCGACGACGTGGTCGTCGGGACCGACGTCCGCCAGTCGGGCGATCTTGCGAACGATGTTCGCGTCGACGACGAAGTTCTGTCCGAGGTCTCGGCGCGGCGCCAAGCCGTGTTCGCTGAGCAGGGCCCCGATGTCGTTGCGCGAGTGCACGCCTACCAGCTGATGCGGACCGGCACGGGCGCGTCGGCGAGATCGCTGATGAGCGTGAAGATGTCGGTGTGCAGGACGATGTCGACGCCGTCGGGTAACGGCGTGCTGATGCTGTTGAGGCACGTCGTCGTCTGCCCGTTGTCGGTATTGGTCACCGTCAGCGTCTTGCCCCATGGGGCCAGAGCAGTCGTGCACGGACGCTTGGTGGGATCCGGGTAGCGCCGGAAGCTGGCCTTGCCCTTTGCCTCGGTCGCAGTCGGCCCCGGCGGGATGATGATGTCGACGACGGCAGGATCGGCGCCCGATGCCGGACCGTTGAGGAAGATCGGAGGATCGGGAACGTAGGCCGAGGTCGACGGCGCCTTGTTCGCACCAGCGGCCGGTACGCCTGCAGCGCCGAGCGCCGGCGCTGCCGAACCGGCATCGTCCCGGTTGATGATCCACAATGCCGGGAGCGCTGCCACCGTGAAGATGGAGGCAAGTACTAGGCGACGACGATCGTAGGAGTTCATTGTGGGGTTTCCCGTCCGTGGGACTCGGAAAAGGCTACGGACGAATACCTGGGAACGCAAGGCATGCGTTGGCCACCGTAGCGGCGCGCACCTCGTCGAGGTCGGCACCCCGCAGCGTGGACGAGCGCCTCGACGACGTGGGTGACGAAGGCCGGTTGGTTCGGCCTGCCGCGATGCGGGACCGGCGCCAGGTAGGGGCTGTCGGTCTCCGCGAGCATGCGGTCCAGTGGGCACAGGCGTGCCGCTTCGTGCAGTTCGGTCGCAGTCTTGAACGTGACGATGCCACTGAACGACAGGAACGCGCCGCGGTCCAGGCACTGTTGGGCCTCGTCGGGCCCGCCGGTGAAGCAGTGGAAGATCGTCCGCTCCGGCATGCGCTCGGCGTCGAGGATGTCGAACGTGTCGGCCCACGCGTCGCGGGTGTGGATGACCAACGGCAGCGACCGCTCGTGGGCGAGTTGGATCTGCGCGGCGAACGCGTCACGTTGCGCATCTCGAGGAGAGTGGTCGTAGAAGTAGTCGAGACCGCATTCGCCGATCGCGACGATGTTGGGGTCGTCGAGGTACTGCACGATCGTGTCGACACCGTGCTTCGCCTCGTGCGGGTGCAGGCCCGCCGTCGCGAAGATGTCGGCATTGCTAGCGGCCACCGCGATGGCTTGCTCGGTGGTCGCTGCATCGCAACCGACATTGACCATCGTCGTGACACCCGCAGCGCGCGCCGCGGCAATCACGTCGTCGACGGCGACGCCGCGGGTGTCGTACAGATGACAGTGGCTGTCGGTGTAGGTCACGGCAGAACTACACCGTCTTGCGGGGGAACAACGACTCGCCCTTGGTCACCGTGAGGCCACCGGGGTAGCCGCCCCACTCCGCAGCAGCCGGCAGTCGCTGGTCTTCGACGCGGCCACTGAGTCCCAGCCGTTCCCACACGATCTGGCAGGTCTCCGGGATGGCCGGAGAGGCGAGCACGGCAACGATGCGCAGGGCCTCGAGAGCATCCCCCATCACCGCGTCGAGGTCGGGACCAGGCTCGGCCTTCCATGGCTCGTTCGCTTCGAGATGCGAGTTGGTGGCGCGGATCAGGCTCCACGTCGCGTCGAGGGCACGGCTCGGCGCGGAGTCCGCCCATCCCGCAGCGGTCGCCGCATAGGCAGCTGCAGCTGCGTCGGCCAATGGTGAATCAGGACGCGGCGCGGGGCCGATGCCATCGCATTTCTTGCCGACGACCGTGGCGACTCTGGCAAGCAGGTTGCCGAGGTTGTTGGCGAGGTCGGAGTTGTAGCGCCCGATCAGACCCTCGTAGGTGAAGTCGCCGTCGTTGCCGTACGCCGTCTCGGCGAGGATGTAGTAGCGGAAGCCGTCGACACCCACATCGGCGACGAGGTCGAGCGGGTTGACGACGTTGCCGGTGGTCTTGCTCATCTTCTCGCCACCGACCAGCAACCATCCGCCGACCGACCAACTGGCCGGCGGCTCGATGCCCGCACTCGATCAGCATTGCCGGCCAGTAGACGCAGTGATGGCGGACGATGTCCTTGCCGATGAGGTGATGCGCCGGCCACCACTCCTCGAACCGTTCGTTGTCGGTGCCGTAGCCGACCGCGGTGAGGTAGTTGGCCAGCGCGTCGAACCACACGTAGGCAACATGCTTCGAGTCCCACGGAAGTGGGATGCCCCACGTGATGCTGGTGCGGCTGACGGAGAAGTCGCGCAGCCCGCCGCGGATCAGACCGAGCGCCTCGTTGCCGCGGAACTCGGGAACGATCGAGCCAGGGTGCGCGGCGTACCAGTCGAGCAGGCGATCCTGGAAGCGGCTGAGGCGGAAGAAGTAGTTCTCCTCTTCGACACTCTCGACGGGCAGATGATGGATGCGGCACAGATCGCCGGGGTCGAGCTCGTCGTCGGTGTAGTACTCCTCGCAGTGGATGCAGTACTTGCCCTTGTAGAGGTCGAGCTCGATGTCGCCGGCGTCGTAACAACGCTGCAGCAGGTCGGCGACGCCGATCTTGTGGCGTTGTTCGGTCGTGCGGATGAAGTCGTCGTTGGAGATGTTCAACTGCTGCCACGCCTGCTGGTACAGCGGGGCGATCGAGTCGGTGAAATCCTGCGGTGACAGTCCGGCGGCCTCGGCCGCTTGCTGCACCTTCTGACCGTGCTCGTCGGTGCCCGTCAGGAAGTGCACGTTCTCGCCGAGCAGTCGGTGCCAACGGGCGATGGCATCGCCGACGATGGTGGTGTAGGCGTGGCCGAGGTGTGGCTTTGCCGTGACGTAGTAGATGGGGGTGGTGAGGAAGTAGTTGCTCACGACTGGATCCTTTCGAAGAATGGCGAACAGCGGCTGGGTTAGAAGCCGGTGCGCATTCGTCGGGTTCGAGTCGGTGTTCTCACGTCGCCAAGGATACGTCCTGAGGCGCCGGTCGAGGCAACCGACTTAGCGGCGGATGCCGAACACGCGCCCACGTGCGTACCGACTGGCGTACCGCGTGCCGGCCGCGAATCCGGCGGCGGCTACACCCGCGGTACCGAGCGCTTGCGTGGTGCGGCGCACGACGGCCTTCGTGCGCTTGCTGAACACGACGATCGGCCAGCCGTTGTGGCGAGCGATTCGTTCGAGCTTGGCGTCGGGGTTGACGGCGACGGGGTGACCGACCGCCTCGAGCATCGGCAGATCGCTGGCCGAGTCGCTGTACGCGTAGCACTGGCCGAGATCGAAGTTCTCCCACTTCGCAAGATCGACGATGGCCTCCACCTTGCCCGGCCCGTAGCAGAACGGACCGGCCAATTCGCCGGTGTACACGCCGTCTTCGATCGCGCTGACCGTGCCGATGCCGCCGGTCATGCCCAGCGCCTTGGCCAATGGTTCGACGAGCTCGACCGGTGACGCGGAGACGATGTAGGTCGCTCGCCCGGCATGCCGGTGACGGTCGACCAGTGCCTGTGCCTCGGGCCTGACCTTGGCGATGAGCTTGGGCACGATGTCGACGTTCAACGCGACGAGATCGTCGACACGGATGTCCTTCACGGCGCCGAGGATGCGGTCGCGCACGCCGGTCGACGTGTCGTCACTGGCGCCCGTGAACCTGAACGCGACGGCTCCCATCGCGTCCTTTCCGAACTGACCGGGTGGCACCAATCCGGCGCGCCACGCCGCGACGCCCAGCACGAACGCACTGGATCCGCTGATGAGTGTGCGGTCGAGATCGAAGAACGCGGCACTCGGCCCGCTGGCCATGTATTGCGACGACAGGGTCGCCGGTAGATCGGCAGTGACCAGTTCGTGCTCGGTCGATTCAGACATGACGATCCACCGCCAGGGCGAGGTCGTACACGCGACGCTTCGGTACCTCGAGTTGCCCGACGACAGCGGCGACCGCGTCCTTGCGGCTGTGGCCCTCGAGCGCAACATGCAGCGCGGACCGGATCTCCTCGTCGCTGACCTCGCCGCGCGGCGGTGCACCTTCCAACACGATCACATACTCGCCGCGCGGCGCTGTCGTGTCGAGGTGCTTCACCGCGTCGTCGAGTGTTCCCCGCCACACGGACTCGTACAACTTCGTCAGCTCGCGGGCGACAGCGACCCGGCGATCGCCGCCGCACACCTCGGCGAGGTCCTTCGCGGTGCGTTCGACGCGGTGCGGCGCCTCATAGATCACCGTCGTGCGCGGCTCGGCAGCAACGGCGGTCAGACGCGTCGCGCCGCTCGCGACCGGACCGTGGCAGGAAGCCCTCGAAGACGAAGCGGGTGGTGTCGAATCCACTGACCACCAACGCCATCACGAACGCCGCCGGACCTGGCACCGCCGACACGTCGTGGCCGGCATCGAGCACGACGCGGACCAGCCGCGACCCGGGATCGGAGATGCCCGGCGTGCCCGCGTCGGTGATCATGGTGACGGTCTCGCCGGCGTCGAGCAGCGCCAACACGTCGCGGCTGCGTTCGATCTCGGTGTGCTCGTTGCAGACCGCAAGTCGAACGCCGCTGACGCCGGCATGCGAGAGCAACTTGCCCGAATGACGCGTGTCTTCGCAGAGGATCAACGACGACGACTGCAGCGTCGCGATCGCGCGTGGCGACAGGTCGCCGAGGTTACCGATGGGGGTGGCCACGAGCACGAGTGTGCCGGTCATTCGCGACACCTCCACCACATCGCCCACTCGCAGACCCCATCGGCCGAACGCGCCCTCTTGCGCTTCGATCACCGTGCGGGCCCGCCACACGGGCGCACCGACACGATGGCGACGCATGTGGACCGTCTTCACGACGATTCCCTTCTCGTCGAGGTAGGCAACGTCGAGGGCGAAGCGCATGCCCACGGTGTGCACCCACCGGCACCCCGTCAGCACCATCGCGCCCTCGATCCCGTCACGACCGAGAAGCCCTCGGCTCTTCGCCCGACGCTGCGATACCGACTCGCAGGAGGCCAGCACTCGTCCTTCGGTGACCAACCACGCCATGTCCTCAGCCTTGCACGTTTGCGCGCAGTTACCATCATCGTCCCATGTCGATCCCAGCCGCGGTGACGCATCCGCCACAACGCTCGTTCAAGCCGCGCCGCCGCGGGCTTTCGCCGTCGCGGATCGACGCGTATCGACGGTCGATGGAGAGGTGGGGAATCGCCATCGAGGGTCCGACGTTGTCGTTCGACACGCTCTTCGGAACCGCCGATGGCGAGCCTGTCGACGTCGTCCTCGACATCGGTTTCGGTGGCGGCGAGGCGCTGGTCGAAGTCGCCGAAGTTCGCGCCCGACGAAAATGTCATCGGCATCGACGTGCACACGCCAGGCGTCGCTGCGGTGCTCGAGGCGGTGGAGGCGCGCGGACTGCGCAACGTTCGCGTGGTCGAGGGTGATGTCATCGACTTCATCGGACGAATCCCAGTGCGCTCATTGGCCGCTGCGAGGATGTTCTTCCCCGACCCGTGGCCGAAGCAGCGCCAGCGAAGCCGTCGTCTCGTTCGCCACGACTTCCTCGACCGGCTGGTGCCCGTGTTGCGCATCGGCGGCACCATCCACATCGCCACCGACTCTGCCGACTATGCCGTCGCATGTTCGTGCGGTGTGCGACGCGCGTCCCGATCTGATCGGCGGAGTGATCGAGCGTCCGTCGTGGCGACCGACGACACGGTTCGAACGGCGTGGCATCGACGAAGGAAGGCTCGCCAGTCGACCTGCTCTACAGCACGTCGCTGAGCTCGCCGAGCGATTCGTCGAGCGCGTTGAGGTAGTGGTCGAGGTCCCACTCGGTCACCGCGAGACCGAGGTTGAGGCTGCCGCGGGTGCGGTGTAGACGCCGCGGCGCAGCAGCGCGAGGAACAGCGCCTCTTGTAGAAGCCGGGTCGCGGTCGAGCAGGTCCTGCCGTTCTGCGGACGTCGCTCGAGCGCGTGGATGGCGTTCATCGAGCCGAAGCCGGTGATGGTCAGCGGCAGCTTGTGCTGATGCAGGACGTCGTCGATCCGGCCGCGCAGCTCTTCGCCGCGAGCGGTCAAGGTGATCGCCGCGTCGGACGTGAAGAGCTCGGCCAGAACACGACACACCCGGCCGACATCGTGGCGACGTTGTTGTTGAACGTGCCGGCGTGCGGAATCGCGTCGGGCCGTGCGTCGCGTCGAAGCGGTCGAGCAGGTCGGCCCGACCGGCGAATGCGCCGAACGAGAAGCCACCGCCGATGTACTTGCCGAAGGTGGCGATGTCGGGACGCACACCGAGCAGATCGGCGAGGCCACGGGCGCCGTGCCGCGAGGTCATCACCTCGTCGGTGATGAAGATCGCGCCGGCTCGCTTGGGCGGCGTTGGCCAGGCCGCTGAGGAACCGGGCGTCGGCGGGCACGCACCCGCGAGCCGAGCATCGGCTCGACGATGACGGCGGCGAGATCGAGCGCGTACTCGGTCGATCAGCGCCTCGCACGCCGTCGAGGTCGTTGTACGGCGCGACGATCGTGGGAAATGGAGCGTTCCACGGCGCGTTGCCGTGCGAGTAGTAGAAGACGCCGCCGTGGTAGCCGCCGTACATCACCATGATCATCGATCGGCCGGTGACGATCCTCGACGAGTGTGATCGCCATCAGGTTGGCCTCGGTGCCGGAGTTCGTGAAGCGCACACGCTGATGGCCGAAGCGATTGCACACGAGCTCGGCGAATCGGATCTCGCCGGGATGGACGCCGCCGACACTGGTGTTGTTGGACAGCGCCTCGGCGACAGCAGCGTGCACGCGCTTGTCGCTGTGGCCGAGCAGGCCGGCGGTGTAGTCGCCGACGAGATCGACGTAGCTGTGGCCGTCGGCGTCGGTCAGCGTGCCGCCGTCGCCGCTGACGAACGTCAGAGGAAACGGGGCGTGGTGCAGGATCGAGCGCGTGCGTGCCACCTGGAAGTACCGCCCGAGCACGTTCGTGCTGGGCGCGCGACGCGGGGTTCCTGTCGGCGGTATCGCGTCGCATCCGCTCGACTACCGCCACAAAGGCACTCTCTGTGGTCATCGACCACAGTATGCCCGCGATCCGGACGGCTGGTGCGACGTCCGACGCGCCACGGTGCGACCGTCGCAAGCTCGTTCACGAGGGAGTCGCCGATGCGTAGACTCGCCAGTCAGTATCACTGACTCACAGTCAGTCCGAGTCTGACTGGTCAGTGGAGCAAGGGAGAGGCCGAAGTGGCCGTCATAGAAACCAAATCCGTCACGATCGATTCGTTGATCGACGATGAGGAACGCCGCTTCCTGGCCCGGATGCCGCAAGTCGATTGCCCGAAGCGAAGAGGCCGCGGAGGTGCTCGCCGGCGGAGCGACGTCGAACTGGATGATCGTCACGCCCGGCCGCCGTGTGGGTCAGCCACGGACGTCGGCTCCGCGGGTGTGGGACGTCGACGGCACGGAGTACGTCGACCTGCACGGTGGCTACGGCGTGATGGTCGCCGGCCACGCCAACCCGACGATCGTCGAAGCGGTGCAACGCCGGGTCACCCTCGGCACGCACTTCGCCCAACCGACCGACGACTCGATCGTCGTCGCCCGCGAGCTGGCGCGCCGCTTCGGCCTGCCGATGTGGCGGTTCAACAACTCGGGCACCGAGGCAACGATGGACGCGGTGCACCTGATGCGCGCCGTCAGCGGTCGCGACGCGATCATCAAGATCGAAGGCACGTATCACGGTCACCACGACTCCGATGATGGTGTCGCAGTGGCGCAGCCTCGACCTGCTCGGGCCGGCCGACGACCCTCACCGAGTTGCTGCCGCGGCATCCCGCAGGCGATGGCCGACCTCGTGCACCTCGTGCCGTTCAACGATCTCGCCGCGCTCGAGCGTGTCCTGCACGACAACCAGGGCCGATCGCCGGAATGATCATGGAGCCGATGATGATGAACGCCGGCATCATCCCGCCCGCACGCGGGCTACCTCGAGGGTGTCCGCGAGCTCACCCGTCGCTACGGCGTGCTGCTGGCATTCGACGAGGTCAAGACCGGCCTCTGCGTGCACCCCGGCGGATCGACCGGGTTGTTCGGCGTCACCCCCGACATCGTCTGCCTCGCCAAGGCGCTCGGCGGCGGACTGCCGTGTGGTGCGATCGGCGGAACGCGACGAGGTGATGGCCGCGATCAGCGACGGCCGCTACGACCAGGTCGGCACGTTCAACGGCAACCCGCTGACGATGGCCGCGGCCCGGGCGATGCTGACCGAGGTGCTCACCGACGACGCCTACCGGCAGGCCGGCGTACGCTCGCAGGCGATGTTCGATCGATGCGATCGCGACGCTGCGGCAGCCACGGCGTGCCCGCCTACGGCTACGCGTTCGGCTTCAAGGGCTCGTTCGTCTTCGACGAGACGCCGGCGCGCAACTGTCGTGAGTTCCTGGCGATGGACACCGGCCTCAGTCACCTCCACTTCCTCGTGCAACACAACGGCGGCGTGTTCATGGCGCCGTGGGGCAAGAGCGAGCAGTGGACGATCTCGCCGATGCACACCGATGCCGATGTCGACCGGTTCTGCGACAACGTCGAGCGACTTCGCCACACTGGTCGCGTCATCGCGACGGCCACTCTCACGAGTACGCCACCGGCGGGTTCTACTGAGCCGGCCATGACATCCAATCAACTCACCCCGACGCTCTCCGGCCGCGAGTACATCTCCGACGAGGTGTACCAACGCGAACGTTCACAGATCTTCCATGCGTCGTGGTTCTACGTGTGCCGCGAGGATCGCTCGCGCCCGGCGATCGGTTCGTCGCCGATGTCGCCGGCGAGAGCGTGTTGCTGGTGAAGGATCGCGAAGGTCAGATCCATGCTCACGCCAACGTCTGCCGTCATCGCGGCGCGCGACTGTGCGAGGAGAGCGGGCCCGGCTCGAAGGCCGGCATCACCTGCCCGTACCACGCGTGGACGTACGCACTCGACGGGCGGTTGATCGGCACGCCACATCTCGGCGCCGACGAGGTCGACCGTGACTCGTTGTCGTTGTGGAGCATCGCGTGCGAGACGTGGCACGGGTTCGTGTTCGTCAACCTGTCGCCCGAGCCGGCCCCGCTGTTGGAGTCCGTTCGCCGCCGGGATGGATTCGGTTGCCTTGTTCGAGCACCTGCATCTCGGCGAGCTGCGCGTCGGCGTGACGACATCGACCGTGGTGAAGGCCAACTGGAAGATCCTCATCGAGAACTACCAGGAGTGCCTGCACTGCTCGTGGGTGCACCCCGAGCTCGTCGACATCGTTCCCGTGTACAAGACCGGGTCGGTCGTCGATCCGGCGCGTCCCGACGGTGGTGTCAGTCTGCGGGGCAACAGCTTCAGCTTGACGGGCACGCTCGAAGCTGCCGGTGCTGCCGCACATGCCTGTCGAGGAAGCCGAGCTCCTACTACGGGGCCACCGTCTTCCCGAACATGTTCATCGACGTCACCGGCACCAGCGTGGTCGTGTCGACGTTGTTGCCGAATGGGCCCGCAGAGACCACGGTCGTGATGGAGTACCTCTTCGCGGCAGACACCGTTGCCGACCCCGAGTTCGATCCGAGCGAGATCGTCGACTTCAGCGAACTGGTTGGCAGACAGGACTACGACGTGTCCGAGCGTGTGCAACGCGGTGTGTCGTCGCGCTACTTCGACCATGGTGTGCTCGCCCCGCAGGACTACCTGATCGTCGATTTCCTCGCCACGTACCGGTCGCGCATGACCGACTAACCTGAACAACCATTCAACCTTGGGGAGGACCATTGGAAAGCCGTATCACTCGTCGACAGGTCATCGGAGGGTCGGCTCGATTGGGCCTCGCTCTCGCCGTCGGACTGCCGTTTCTGCAGGCATGCGGCGACGACGGCTCCAGCTCGGATGGAAAGGTCACCGAGTCGATCAAGGACGGGTTGACACCCGAGGCCGGACCGCTGCGAATCCTCGACTACGACGCGTACGTCAGTCCCGACATCGTGACTGCGTTCGAGAACAAGTACGGCGTGAAGGTCGAGATCACCACGTTCACGACCGACGACGAGGCGATCACCAAGATCGCCTCTGGCGCTGTCGATGTCGACCTGCACAAGAGCGCCGGCACGTCGACACTGTTCAAGTTGATCGAGTCCGGCCTGATCCAGCCGCTCAACAAGACCTACCTCACCAACCTCGGCAATGTCGTCGCCTCGCTTCGCGACCCGTACTACGACAAGGGCGGCACGTACTCCGTGCCCTACACCGTGTTCGGTACCGGCATCGGCTTCCGTGCCGACCGACTCGACCCCGCCAGCGTCTCGTGGGAGACGTTGTGGAACCCCGAGTACAAGGGCGTCACGTCGGTGCTCGACGACTTTCGTGAAGGACTTGGAATGGCGATGATGCGCAAGGGCCTCACCGACGTCAACACCAGCGACCCGGCCGTCATCAAGCAGGCCGGCGACGACTTGGGTGAGCTGACCAACCTGATGAACATCAAGGTCGAGATCGAGGGCTACCACACCATTCCCGAGGGCTCCACCACGGTCGCCCACACATGGAGTGGCGACATGATCGGCGCGTTGCAGTACCTGCCGGAGGGCACGACGTCGGACGTGCTCGGCTACTGGCAGCCCGATCCCGGCCGTGATCAACAACGACGTGATGGCTGTGCTCGACCAAGGCCAAGAACCCGGTGCTCGCTCACCTCTTCGTCGACTACCTGCTCGACAAGGACAACTGCCATCGAGAACTTCAAGTTCGTCGGCTACCAGCCGGCGATCGACGGCGTCGACGGCCAGTACCTGATCGATCAGGGCCTGGTGCCCGAGAACCTGCGCAGCAGCGTGATGTCCAACGATCAGATCGCCGCGGGGCTATCGGTTCCTGCAACTCTCCACCGATGTCGAGGCGCTCTGGGAAGACGCCTGGTCGAAGTTCACAGCAGGCGGCTGATCGATGGCCAACGCTGCGGGCGCTGCCCCGGGTGGCCATCGCAACGGATTCTGGGGGTTTCTGAGCCTGCCGGGCGTCGTCTGGCTGGTCGCGCTGTTCGTCGTTCCCGTTCTATGCCGTCGCCGCGGTCGCGTTCGGTCAGCGTCGACCCGATCCTGCGCACCGCCGACCCGGTGTGGAGCCCGTTGTCGTGGGACTTCTCGGCGATGGGCAAGGTGTTCGATCGCGTGCTCGACCCCGACGACCTCGGCGGCGCGTTCATCCGCACGCTCGCCTATGTCGGCGGAGCGCTGGTGCTGTGTTGCCTGGTCGGCTACCCGGTCGCGTACTACGTGGCGCGTCACGCCAGGCGCTGGCGGGGTCTGTTGTTGGTCGCGCTGGTGCATGCCGTTCTGGATCAGCTACCTCATGCGGATGTTGGCGTGGGTCAACCTGCTGCAGGTCGACGGCTACGTCAACACGCGTGCTCGGTTGGCTGCACCTCGGTGGTTCACGAGTCTGGCTCAATGGTGATTGGCCGGCCGTCGTCATCGGGCTCGCCTACGGCTACATCCCGTTCTTCATCCTGCCGTTGTACGCCGCGCTCGAACGTCTCGACGGACGGCTGATCGAGGCGGGTCGCGATCTCGGCGCGTCACCGGCTCGGGTCTTCCAGCGGGTCACGCTGCCGTTGTCGGTGCCCGGTCTCATTGCCGCGTCGGTCATCACGGTGCTGCCGATGTTCGGCGACTACTACACCAACAGCTTCCTCACCAGTGGATCGCCGCGGACGGAGATGATCGGCAACCAGATCGAGTTCTACCTGCGCGGCACGAGTCAACCCCAGACCGGCGCGTCGTTGGTGCTGATCCTCTCGGCGATGCTGCTGGTGTTGATGGCGTACTACCTCATCATCACCGTTCGTGCGCAGAAGTCGGTGGCGACATGAGGCGCAACCGTCCCGGGCGGCACGCGTTCGGGCTGGCGTTCGTCACGTGGCTGTACATCTTGTGGTCGCTGCTGCCGGTGCTCGTCGCGATCCGTATCTCGTTCAACTCGGGCAAGAGCCGGTCGACGTTCCAGGAGCCGTCGTGGCGCTGGTACTTCACCGACCCGATCCAGTCGGTCTGGCACGACGACACGCTGCGACAGCCGTTGAAGAACACGCTGAAGCTGGCCGTGCTCAGCATGATCATCACGACCCCGATCGGCGTGATGATGGCCATCGGGCTGCAGCGTTGGCGAGGACGACTGTCGAAGGCCTCCAACGGACTGATGCTGTTCCCGTTGGTGACGCCCGAGATCGTCATGGGCGTCGCCCTGTTCCTGGTGTTCACCCAGGTCTTCACGGGCGTGCCGCGCGGGTTCACGACGCAGTTGCTCGGTCACATCACGTTCAGCATCTCGTACGTCGTCGTGATCGTTCGCGGTCGCCTCGCAGCGATCGGCCCGCAGTACGAAGAGGCGGCGCGCGACCTCGGTGCCAATCGCATGCAGGCGATGCGATTGGTGCTGCTACCGCTGCTCGGCCCGGCCATCTTCGCCAGTGTGATCGTCGTGTTCGCAGGATCGATCGACGACTTCGTGATCTCGTCGTTCCTGTCGACCGGGGCCTCGAGCGAGACGGTACCGATGCGCATCTACGCGGGCGGTCGCGCCACGGCGACGCCGGCGCTCAACGCACTCGCAACGATCATGCTGGTGTTCACGCTTCTGGTCGTCGGGTTGGCGGCACTGGTGATGCGCGGCATGCGCAAACGGCAAGGCGGAGGCGAGGACGCGCAACTGGGCAGCCTCGCCGCAGTCGGCGGCTGAGGGCCGCGTCCTTCGAGTCGATCACGTCGAGGCCGCAGTCGTACCCTTCGCATCATGATCAAGCTCAGCGTGTCCTATCCCAGCGGCGAGGGCACCACCTTCGACCACGCCTACTACGCAACCAGCCACGTCCCGCTGTGCAACAGCACCTTCAATCCGTCGAAGGTCGAGATCGACAAGGGCATCGACGGACCGAACGTGGCCGGCGTGCACTTCTACTTCGACTCGATGGAGGCGATGCAGACCGCGTTGTCGAGCCCGAAGATGGCTGATGTCATGGCCGATGTCGCCAACTACACCAACATCGCGCCGGTGATGCAGGTGTCCGAAGTCGTCGACTCGTAGTCACTGACTGCTAGCTCGTCAGGACGCGGATGGCGTTGGGTGGGAAGTAGGCGTCGACGCTCTCGCCTTCTTCGCCACACATCGGCGAGCCGTCGTTGGCGATCAACGCCTGCAGCTTGTACTCGCCGAGGCGCAGCAGCACCTGCGTGACCGCGCCGACGTAGACGCGTTGCTCCACGACAGCGGGAACCGCCTCCGGCTGACCCGTGCCGAGCGGCGCCAACAGGACACGCTCTGGGCGAATCAGGATCGTGCAATCACCGCTGACTCCTGCCGTGTCGGCTGAATGCTCCGAGCCGTTGACCAGCACGCGACCCGACGTGGTGACCTTCGCCGGAAGGAGGTTGGCCACACCCAGGAAGTCGGCGACATACGCGCTGGCCGGCTCTTCGTACGTCTCCTTCGGTGTGCCGATCTGCTCGATCTCTCCGTCATTCATCACCGCCATGCGATCGCTCATCGTCAGCGCTTCCTCTTGGTCGTGTGTGACGTAGACGAAGGTGATCCCGACGTCTTGATGCAACGCGCGCAGCTCGACCTGCAGCGTCTTGCGGAGCTTGGCGTCGAGCGCTCCGAGAGGCTCGTCGAGCAGCAACACCTTGGGGCGCAGCACCAATGCCCTGGCCAGCGCGACGCGCTGTTGCTGACCGCCGGAGAGTTGGTGCGCCTTGCGCTTGCCATAGCTCGACAGCCGGACCAGTTCGAGTGCGTCGCCGACGCGGGTCGTGGTCTCCGCCTTCGACGCCTTCTGGAAGCGCAGGCCGAACGCGACGTTCTCCGCAACACTGAGGTGCGGGAACAACGCGTAGCTCTGGAACACGGTGTTGACCGGACGGTTCTCCGGCGGCACATCGACCATGTCGACGCCATCGATCCGCACCTCACCCGTGTCCGCCGACTCGAACCCACCGATCAGCCGCAGTGTCGTGGTCTTGCCGCAACCGCTCGGGCCGAGCAACGAGAAGAACTCGCCGCGCTCGATCGAGAGGTTGATGCCCTTCAGCACCGGCGCCCTGTCGTAGGTCTTGGTGAGGTTGACGAGCTCGATCTGTCCACCAGGGCCATCGATGACGCGTTGGTTCGAGCGCATCGACACTTTCTATCGCGTTTCGGTTAGCCCTCTTGGACCGGCTGCACAGCGCCTGGGGAGGTGTCGAGGATTGCCTTGCCGACGACGGCGGCGAAGATGATCGCGCCACCAACGATCGTTGCGGCCTTGGGCGCTTCGCTGAGCACCAAGAACGCCCACAACGGGACGAAGACCATCTCGGTCTGGGCAAACACGGTCATCGGGACCGCTGGAACATCTCGAGACCCGCGGTTGAACAGCATCGTCCCGGCAACGATGAACACCGCGCCGTGCAGCAGTGCATACGCCATGTCCTTGGCCGGTGGGAACAACGTCTTGCCGTGCGCGAGTGTGATGACCGAGCACAGCACGATCATTGCCGCCGCATACCCGGAGAGCACGGGTGACCAGTCGGCGTCGGGGTTGGAACGAACACTGATGGTGTAGATCGCGAATCCGACCGAGGCGAGGAGTGCGGCGATGTTGCCCACCATGTTGCCCGCGTGGAGGTCGCCGAAGACCGTGACGATGAGCCCGATGAACGCGACGACGAGCGCGCCGAGCGTCACCCTCGACAGGCGTTCGCCGAGCACGAGTCGAGCGAGAACCACCGCAGCCAGTGGGGTGATCGAACCGAGGAACGAGGCGTTTGCCGCCGTCGTCGTCTTCACTGCATAGACGAACATCAACGACGCGATCAGCAACCCGAAGTCGGCCCACAGCATCCACTTGCCGGACTTGTAGGCCTTCGGGAGCAGCGGTGGCTGGCGACGAATCGCTGCCATCACTTCCATCACGACCAGGACCCCGACCGACCGCCAGATCAGGTATTGAAAGGCGTCTGTGTGCTTGGCCAGGCGGGCGGTGACGGCGCCGAAGCTCCACACGACACCCGCGCCCAGCGCCATCAGCGACGCGGCGATGGGGATGTGCGTCGTGTGCCGGGAGGTTGTGGCTGTGGCTGTCATCAGATGACTCGTTCACGGTTCCCCGTGACGTGTTCACGCGCCGTCGGGCTGTTGCGATCGTACCTGTGCCTTCGATTTCAGTCCCGTGGATAGGCCGTCTTCTCCATCGAGAACTGTGCGCGAAACGATCGGACCATCTGATGAGCCCGCGATCTCACCCGTCGCGCAACCGTGCCATCTCGTGCAACATCTCGTCGCTGCGGTTGTCGGCGGGAAAGAACAGCTCGATCGCCAACTCGTCGATCGTGACGTCGAGCGGCGTGCCGAACGTGGTCAACGTCGTGAACAGGGACAGCTCGCCGAGCGGTGTCGCCATTCGAAACGGCACGAGGATGTGCGGATCGTCGCGGGTGGTGGTGTCGGTCAGCGGCGCGATCTGGGCGACGTTCGCATAGCCCTCGACCTCGTCGAGCAACGCCGTCAGACGCCGGGTCACCGGTCAGTGTGATCGAGCGCCGAAGTTGCTCGAGCAGGTAGGTCGCCCACTCGGTGAAGTTGGTGGTTCGCCGGGCGAGCCCATCGGGGTGAAGGCACAACCGATACACGTTCAGCGGCGGGCCGAGCACCGCAGCGGGCAGTCCGTCGGCCAGCGTCATCCCGGCGCGATTGACCATCGCCACGTTCCATTGACGGTCGATCACCGCGCCGGGGTACGGGTCGTGTGCGTCGAGCATCCGCTGGATCGAAGCGCGCACGTTGTCCATCGCCGGGTCGTCCAACGACATCTGCGAGAACCGCGGCGCATACCCGGCGGCGAGTAGCAACCCATTGCGCTCGCGCAGCGGCACGTCGAGATGATGGGCGATCGCCAGCACGAGCTCCGGGCTCGGCCGCGATCGTCCCGTCTCGACGAAGCTGAGGTGCCGCGTCGAGACGCCGACATCGAGCGCCAGATCCATCTGGCTGCGTCGTCGCCGGGTGCGCCAGTCACGAAGCAACTCGCCTACCGGTGGTCGGGCCATCGACTCACTGTACGAATGATCGATCGCCGGCACCATGACCTGTGAGGTAATGGAATCGCCGCAACGATGACCCAGCGGGTAATCGCCGCCGATACCCGGCGAGGCGCAAGGTGGCACCATGACCAACACCGACACCACCACAAACCTGACCCAGACGATCGACTCGCATCTCGAGGCCTACGCCATGGCCGATGCGGACCGTCGCAACTCACTCGTCGCCGCGAACTGGAGCGTCGACGGCGAGCTGCTCGATCCGCCGCTCGAGGGCCGAGGGCGCGCCGAGATCAGCGCTCTCGCCGACGTGGTCGTGACCCACTACGCCGGACACAGCTTCCGGCGCACGACAGCGGTCGACGCACACCACGGCTTCGCTCGCTACGGATGGGACCTCGTCGGTCCCGACGGCGCGGTCGCTGTCAGCGGCATCGACATCGTCCAGTTCGACGAGGTCGGCAAGCTGCTGCGAATCGTCGGATTCTTCGGACCGATGGAGCCTGTAGCCGGCTGATCGCAGCTATCGGCTGAGCTCGGCACGCAGCTGATCGAGCCCGATCGCACCGAGCTTCAACGCCTTCATGTGCCACGCCTTCAAGTCGAATGAGTCGCCGTCACGAGTACGTGCATCGTCTCGGGCGGCGACCCATTCGCGTTGCCCGATCTTGTAGCTGATGGCCTGGGCCGGCCAGCCGAGGTAGCGGTCGACCTCACTGCGCATGAACGCTTCGGTGTTGCCCGTCTCACTGACCGAGAACTCGAACGCAAGGTCGGGAGTCCACACCTCTCCGCCGTGGAACGGTGTGCCGTCATTCAAGGTTGTGCCCTCGGGAATGTACTTGCCGAGATGCATGCCGATGTCGATGATCACTCGCACGGTCCGCAGGATCTGACCACCGAGGAAGCCGAGGCGGTAGTCCGGATTCTCGAACCATCCGAACTCGTCGCACAACTGCTCGGCATACAACGCCCAGCCTTCGCCATGACCGGGGATGAAGCTGCTCCGTTGGATTCGACTCAGCGATGCGGCCTGCACCTTTGCGTACGCGACCTGCAGATGGTGGCCCGGTACGGACTCGTGGTAGCAGGTGGTTACATCGCCCCACCTCGGGAACATGTCGCGACCGAGCGCGGGATACCACGTGCGGCCGGGGCGGCTGAAGTCCTCAGAGGGCCCGGTGTAGTAGGCGGCCGCGGCCGAACCTGCAGGAGGGATCAGCGCCTCGCAACGATCCATCACCTCGGGAATCTCGAAGTGCTCCTTGCTGCGCTCCAAGGCCTCGTCGGTGAGATCCTGCAACCAGTGCCGATACGCGTCCTCACTGTGCTCGGCGCGCGCTGGGTCGGTGTCGAGCAGCTCGATGACTTCGGCGAAGCCGGCGCCGGGCAGGATCTGCCGCGCACGTCTTCTTGATCTCCTCGCGAAGATGACGGAAGTCGTTCCACGCCCACTCGTACATCTCGTCCGGGTCGAGGTCGGCGCCGAGCATCGTCTGCACACCGACGCGATAGCGCTCCGGCCCGCATCCGTCGGCTTCCGCGGCATCGGGTGCGTAGACATCGCGCAGATATGTGGCGAACGTCCCGTACGCGGCGTTGGCCATGCCGGCACCGTCGCGAACGTGCTGTCGCAGCGCGGCCGACAGGTCGTCGCGGGCGTCTGCCGCGATGGCAAGGCTGTCGAACCACCGATTCGACGCCCACGTCGAGCACTGTTCAGCGGCTGCTTCGGCCTGGCGCTTGGCCGCCACGGTGCCCTGCCGCTCGACCTTCGTCATACGTGGCCTGAAGGCCCGCCAACGCAGCCGGTACCGCGTGGAGCCGAGCCGCGATGTTGGCCCAGGCGGCCTCGCCGTCGCGGTTCATCAGATCGAACGTGCTGCGGAGCGTTGTGGACGGCGCGGCGATGGCCCGCAGCGTGCGCTGCCATTCCCCAGTGTCGTGCGACAGCAGGAATATCTGAAATCGCTCGGTGATGAAGTCCTTGGCAAGACGATCGTTGTCGTCGGTCGGTTCGAGGCCGGCGAGCTCGGTGAGGGCATGGCGCATGTGTTCCGCACGCGCCTCGTGACCGTGAGGCGAGTAGTCGGTGAGCTGATCGTCGAAGCCGGGGATGCCGCGCATGGTGGCGAGGCACGGATCCAGTGCCGACTGTTCGTCGACGAATCGATCAGCGAACTCGAAGATGGGGGAGAGGGCCATGGCTCGAGCGTAGGCCCGAGCCATGGCCGAGGTGAATCGGCTGGGCGATGCCGTCAGGCGAGCGACGGCAGCAGGTCGGCAAGCCTGTCGTACGTCTCGGCTGCACCGTGCTCCATGCCCGACGCAACGACGGCGTCACGGGTCTCTTGCGAGTCGTACTCGACAGTCCCCGTCAGCGTGGTCCGTCCATCCTGTTCGGTGAGCACCATGGTGACGACGGACTCGCCGGGGTAGTCGTCCATCGATTCGGTGTGCACGGTGCGGTACTCATTCGGCGCGATCTCGCGGTACTCGCCGCCCATCCCCATGGTGCGACCCTCGGGACCTTCGAGCACATATCGCCATGCACCGCCGACCCGGAAGTCGATGTCGCACACGACCAGGTTCCAACCATGCGGCCCGAACCACCGCTTCAGCAATTCGGGTCGAGTCAGTGCTTCGAAGACGAGGTCGCGAGGCGCATCGAAGACTCGGGTCAGCACGATCTCGCGTGGCGACGGGGTGGTGACTTGCAGTGTTCCGGTGTTCAACATCATTGATCTCCTGGGTCGTGATTCTTCTTTTGAACGAGTTTCAGTTCGTCGAGGACGTCGTCGAGGCGTTCGAACGACTCCTCCCAGAACGTGCGGTAGTCCTGGAGCCATTCGTCTGCCTCGGCAAGGCGCTTGGCCTCGAGGCGGCACGGACGCCGTTGCGCGTCGCGACCTCGCGAGATCAGTCCTGCGCGTTCCAGCACCTTCAGGTGCTTGGAGATCGCCGGCTGTGTCATCGCGAACGGTTCGGCCAATTCCGTGACGGTCGCCTGGCCCGACGCGAGTCGGGCAAGGATCGCCCGTCGTGTCGGGTCGGCGAGCGCCGCGAAGGTGGCGTCGAGCCGTTGGTGCCGTGTGCGTGCATTACCGGTTAGTTCCATAACTAACTAGTAATATACGGACGAAGAACAAGGCTGTCAAGCCTCAAAACGCGCAAGCAAGTCACGCGATGTCCGGCCCTGCCGGATCTCCCGTGACTGGCCTCGATCGTTGTCAGACGTTGAAGCGGAACTCCATCACGTCGCCGTCGATGGGGTGGTAGTCCTTGCCTTCGATGCGGATCTTGCCGACCTCTTTGGCCTTGGCCCACGAGCCGAAGTCGAGCAGCTCGTCCCAGTGGATCACCTCGGCCTTGATGAAGCCGCGCTGGAAGTCGGTGTGGATGCGACCGGCACACTCCGGCGCGCTCGAGCCGGCGTAGAAGGTCCACGCCCGAGTCTCTTTGTCGCCGGTCGTCAGGTACGTCCGCAATCCGAGAAGGTGGTATGCGCTACGAACCATCCGGAACAGCGCACCTTCGCCGAGGCCGAATCCCTCGAGCATCTCCGCACGCTCGACCGGGTCGACGATCGTCGCGGCCTCCGCTTCCAGCTGCACGCACATGCCGATGACCTCGACGTTGTCGCCGGCCGACGTGAACTCGTCGCGCACACGTTGCTCGACCTCGGGAATGCGGTCGAGGTCGTCCTCGCCGACGTTGACGACGGCGAGCACCGATCGATTCGTCAACAAGAAGTACGGCTTCAACTGTTCGCGCACGTCGGCCTTCAGGCCGGCGCGATAGAGCGGTCGGCCTTCCGACAAGGCGTCGTACGCGGCCTGCAACGAGTCCAACTCTGCGGCCGCGCCCTTGTCGAGCTTCGACTGGCGCGTTGCCTGCTTCAAGCGCTTCTCGACCGTCTCGAGGTCGGCGAGCGCGAGCTCGATCTCGACGCACGCGGAGGTGTTCGATCGGATCGCTGGGCCCGGTGACGTCGTCGTCCTCGAAGGCTCGGAGCACCAAGACGATCGCGTCGACTTCGCGGATGTTGGCGAGGAACTTGTTGCCGAGGCCCTCACCCTTCGACGCGCCCTCGACGAGACCGCCGATGTCGACGACTTCGACGGCAGCGTGCACGATCGACTTGGACTTGCTCATCGCCGCGAGTTTGTCGACTCGTTCGTCGGGCACCTTGGCCACACCGATGTTGGGATCCTTCGTCGCGAAGGGGTAAGGCGCAGCGAGCGCGCCGCCTCCGGTGAGGGCGTTGTACAGCGAGCTCTTGCCCGCGTTGGGGAGGCCAACCAGGCCGAAGCGTTCCATAGCGAAGGTGAGAGGCTACCTCGCACGATTTCCGCTTGGCCGGGGTCGCCGTCGATCTGTGTGACGTGAAGAGGATTCTGGCTATCGCGTTCGTGGCACTTGCGGTCTCGGCACCCGCGTCAGTGGGCGCCGGCCAACTCGGCACGCAGATCCCATCGAACTGCGTCGCGCACACGAGCTTCGACGGGAGTGCCGACCTACGCGACGACTTCAGGTGCGCCGGCTTTGCGATCGAATTTCACACGGCAGGCGTCGCTTTCTCGCCGGCGCCGATCTGGGCAGGTCAATGGTTGTTCATCGACGAGTCCGGTCAGTATCGGGTCGGGTCGTGCACGTTCAACCGCGGCATTCATCCCACCATCGACGCTCCGTCGTTCCCCGTGTCGCAGCTGTTCCCCAACGACCCGACGGGAGCCAAGGGCGCCTACCTCACCTGGCGGTATGGCGACACGACCGACAACCTGACTGCGTCGGCGATGTGGGCCGTCTTCCACTACTACGCGCAGGACAGTGCCGGCACTCGGCGGGCGGTCAACGCCACTGCTCCACTGATTCCGTCGCTCGACATGATCGCCGGCGCCAGTGGAAGCGATGCGCTGCAGACGGTTGCGATCGCGCTCGACGCCGAAGCGAACACCTACGCCGGCGAATGGGCGATCTCAGTCTCGTTGGGGACCGACGGGCAGATCGACGTTGCGGTGGTGGCCGGTGCACAGCCGGTCGCCGGCGCCGCTGTCAACTTGCTCATGAGCGGTCAGGACGCACCGACAACCGTGTTCACGGACGCAGTTGGATCGGCGCACTCGACGATGCCGGTAGTGCCGGGAGCAATGACCGTCGTGGCCTCGACGTCTGCTCCCGGCACCGCCGCGGTGTACCGCGGAAGCCCCGCCGGACCCGATCCGCAGGGTGCCCAACGACTGGTCACCGGCGGACCACCACGTCCGATCTCCGCCACCGCCACGACCGACGTACCGATCCCAACGACCACCACTGTTGCGCCGACGACGACTACGACGACCACAACGACGGCGCCTCCGACGACGACACCACCGTCCCGCCAACGACGACGACCATCCCACCGACGACCACCACCACGACCGTGGTTCCGGAAACGACGACCACCACGACCGTGCCGGACGACGACCACGACGATCGCAGAGGTCGCACCGCCGACACTTCCGCCCGACACGACACTGACGCCGATCGCCGACGTGTTGCCACCGGTGCCCGGTCCGCCTGCACCTGGCCCGCCGCTGCCGAGAACCGGCAAGGGCTCCGAGCTGATCTCCTATCTGGGCACGTCGCTGTTGGTTGCCGGGATCGGTGTCGTCGGTGTTGCGAGCCGTCGCCCGAACCGACGCCGCCTCGCCCCGCTCGGCGCATGTTGGCCGGAAGGCGAGTGAGCGGGAGCCTCATCTACACTCGATGAGATGACCCCGGTCGAAGCCCTCGAACGCGTTGTCCACTGCCTGGACCGGGCCCACGAGACCGGGTTCAAGACCAAGGCATTCGTGCGAGCGCTCGAGATCGTTCGTGCAACTCCACCCGAGGAGTTGGAGGCGAGGGCTGCTGCCGGCACGTTGACCGACCTCGAGGGGATCGGCGATTCGACGGCGCGATTGATCACCGAGACGTTGCGTGGCGACAGCAGTTATGTCGAGAAGATCGAAGCCGAGACTGGCGTGAAGGTGACGGACGGAGGCGCCAAATATCGCGCCGCGTTGAAGGGTGATTGCCACCTCCACAGCAAGTGGAGCGACGGCGGCGCGACCATCGAGGCGATGGCCCGCACGGCCCGCGGTCTCGGCCACGACTACATGGTCTTGACCGACCACTCGCCTCGTCTCACGATCGCCCATGGCCTCAGCAAGGAGCGATTGGATCAACAGTTGGAAGACGTTGCCAAGCTCAACAAGAAGATGGCGCCGTTCCGAATCCTCACGGGCATCGAAGTCGACATCCTCGAAGACGGCGCCCTCGATCACAGCGACGAGGTGCTCAGCCAACTCGATGTCGTCGTCGCCAGTGTTCATTCCAAGTTGCGGATGGAGCGTCAGGCGATGACGGAGCGGATGGTGCGGGCGGTTGCCTCGCCGCACGTCGACATCCTCGGCCACTGCACCGGACGGATGATCGGCAAGCGCGAGCCCTCGACGTTCGACGCCGACTATGTGTTCGCGGCGTGTGCGCAGTTCCATACTGCCGTCGAGATCAACTGTCGGCCCGAGCGCCTCGACCCACCTCGGCCACTCCTCGAGCTGGCAATCCAGTACGGCTGCTACTTCTCCATCGACAGCGATGCGCACGCGACGGGTCAGTTGGAATGGCAACCCCTCGGCTGCAACCGAGCTGCGGAGTGCGACGTGCCGCTGGAGCGCGTGATCAACACCTGGGCGGCGGACGACCTGCTTGCCTGGGTGCAGGCGGCATGACCCGCCGCTAGCCTGGCTCCCCATGTCGAAGAAGACCAAGAAGAAGAAGGCGCGCATGCGCCGCTCGAAAGCAAACCACGGCAAGCGTCCCAACATGGGACGTGGCTGAGCCAACGGTTCCCCCTGCACCTTCGACGCGGCGTGATGCCGAGGTCGAGGTGCTGCACGGCACTCCCGTCGCCGATCCATATCGGTGGCTGGAGGATGGTGATTCCGAAGAGGTTGCGGCGTGGGTGGCCGCTCACAACGAACGAACCCAACAGGCGCTCGAAGCCCGGCCGATCTGGGGCCAGTGGCACGAGCGCCTTTCCGCGCTCACGGCGCTGCCGACGGTCGGCAGTGCGTCGGTTCGCGGCGACAAGCTGTTCGAACTGGGACGTGCGGCGGGTGCGGACCAGTTCTCGCTGATCGTGCGCTCGTCAGTCGACCGCGACCTGCCAGAGCGGACTCTGCTGGACCCGGCGCAACGCGCGGCCGATGGCGCCGTGGCGATCGACTGGTACGAGCCGTCGCCCGATGGCGCGTTCGTGGCGATCGGTCTCAGCGAAGGCGGCACCGAACAGAGCACGCTGTCGGTGATCGATGTCGACACCGGCTTGCCGCTCGCGGACTCGATCCCGTACACGCGGGCGTCGTCGATCGGCTGGCTGCCCGACAACACCGGTTTCTGGTACATGCGCTACCCGCCGGAGAACCAGTACGACCGGCATGTGTACTTCCACCGCGTCGGCACCGATTGGACCGAGGATCAGGTGGTGTTCGACGCGCTGCCCACTCCGGAGACCTGGCCAGATGTGATCGCCAGCGACGACGGCAGGTACCTGCTCGTCTTCATGCTGGTCGGTTGGAGCCAGATCGATGCCGACGCTGCTCGACACCGCGACTGGCGAATGGCGCGACGTGATCCGTGGTGTCGAGGCGCAGTCGTCGTTCTTCTTCCACGCCGACGAGTTGTACGCGGTCACTTCGCGGGATGCGTCGAACGGGCGTCTCGTTGCGGCATCCCTCGACAATCCCAGCGAGTGGCGCACCGTGATCCCCGAGCGCGATGTCGTGCTGGCCCGAGCTGCCAGCCTCGGTGACCGAATTCTGGTCGTCTCGAGTCAGGCGGCCGTCGACACGGTCGAGATCTGGTCGACCGATGGAGCATTCGAGTACGCGATCGAGGGGTTCGGGTTGATCAGCGTGCAGTCGCTCGACACCGATGGCGACACGGCGTTCGTCGCGGTTGCGTCGTTCGACGCACCACCAACGTTGTACCGGTTGACTGACGATCGCGCCGAGCGGTGGTCGGCTCCGCTCGACGAATCGGTGCTGCCCGCCTTCACGGTGACGCAGACCACCTATCCATCGCTCGACGGCACCGAGATCGGTCTGTTCGTGATGCATCGAGCCGACGTCGAACCGTCGGAGCAGACACCCGTGCTGCTGACGGGCTACGGAGGGTTCGCGTTGTCGGAACCTCCATCGTGGGTCGTGCGCGCCGCGGCATGGTGCGCGGCCGGCGGGGTGTTCGCGGTCGCGGGTCTGCGCGGTGGTTACGAGCACGGCGAGGCCTGGCATCGGGCCGGCAGGCGTGCGAACAAGCAGAACGTGTTCGACGACTTCCACGCGGCGGGGGACTGGCTGGTCGCGAACGGATACACGTCTCGCGATCGACTGGCGATCGAAGGTGGCTCCAACGGTGGTCTCCTGATGGGGGTGGCGATGACGCAGCGACCGGATCTGGCGCGGGCCGTCCACTGCGCGGTGCCGCTGCTCGACATGATCCGTTTCCCGCTGTTCCTCATCGCCAAGTTGTGGACCGATGAGTACGGCGACCCGGAGGTGGCGGAGGAGTTCGGCTGGCTGCGTGCGTATTCGCCGTACCACAACGTCGTCGACGGCGCGGCGTACCCGGCGGTGCTGTTCACGACAGCCGAAGGTGACTCGCGGGTCGACCCACTGCACGCCCGCAAGATGGCGGCAATGCTCACCCAGGCGAGCTCAGCGCAAGACGATCGTCCGATCCTTCTTCGACAGAGCGGACGCAGCGGCCATGGCCAGGGAAAGCCTGCCAACATGCGAGTCCGCGACGATGCCGACGTGCTTTCGTTCTTCTGCTGGCAACTGAGTGTCGAGACTCAGCTGGGTGCCGGCTTGTAGTCTGGCGAATCATGCGCCTTGGTCCCCAGCTGCTTACCCGAGCGCTGGCCGGAGTCGGGCTGTTGATGCTCGTGGCCCAGTGCAGCAGCTCCAGCGCGCTGTCGCCGGAGCCGACGACGCCCGACGCGATCGCCGTTTCCGACTCGCCGCCGCCCACGTCAGTTGTGGAGACCACGGCCCCGGCCGCGACGACGACCACCGTCGCCGAGACCACGACGACGATCGCTCCGACAACCACGATCCCCGAGCCGACCACGACGACCGTGCCGGTTCCCGTGATCGATCCGAATTGCCCCACGACACCGCACGGTGCGGTGATCGACCGGGACCGTCAACGCGCGTACCTGTGCGACAACGGCGTTGCACTGCCCGAGTTCGTCATCACCACAGCACTCGACCAACCCGACCCGGGCACCTATCCGGTGTTCAGCAAGTCGATGAACACCTCGTCGAGGTTCGGCGGTCACTACAGCACGATGACCCACTTCGTCGCGTTCACCCGGGGCGAGAAGACCGGCGCTCGGGTTGCTTTCCACACCGTGCCCGTTCTGCGCAACGGCGAGTTCGTGCAACCGCTCGCATCCGTCGGTACGCAGATGATGTTCGGCGCGTCATCGGGTTGCATCCGCGTGCTTCCCGACCAGGGCCCGATCATCTGGGATTGGCTGCAGAAGGGCGACGAGGTTCACGTCATCACCTGACGTGGTGCGGCGGAACGGTCACGGTTCGATCTCGTCGTCGCCTCCCCGCAAGTAGGTCTGCCCCTCGGTGCACTCCAGGCGGTACGGGACACCATCGGCACGAGATGCCGGGCTTCTTGATCGCGACCTCTCCTTCGACCTGCAGCTGGATCAGCCGGTGGATGCCGTCGAGCGTGCGCCGTAGTGCCGTGCGCAGGACACCCTCGGTCACGTCTTCGACGATCGGCTGGGCGGAGTCGAGGTAGAAGGTGGCCAGCTTGCGCGGCGGCACGTCGCGGACCAGCGTTTCGACCAGCGCGTAGAAGCGCAGGTCTTCGCGGTGGCGCTGGCTGACGCGGCCGGTCTTGAGGTCGATGATCACCTTGCGGCTCTCGCGGCCACTGGGTCGCCCCATCACCAGATCGACTCGGGCGCGGAGCAGGATCGGATGATCCAAAGGCCATTGTGCGGCGGCTTCGGTGACCGGATTGCTGCGCATGTCGAGCGGCGGAAAGCACTCCGCGAACTTGCTGACCCGCTCGACGGCCTGCCCGCGTAGATCGGCCTCGTCGCCGGGCGACAGGGCTGCGATCCAGCGCCCGAAGTCGCGCTCCTCGTCGCCGAGACGTGCCAGTGCCTCGTCGACGAACTCGCGCGGGCTCGGCTCGCCGCGCCAGTTGAGCATCAGCTGGATCGCCTTGTGGGCGACCTGGCCCCGAGCGCGCGCCGGCGTCCATTCGAAGTCGTCGGGAGCCAGGAAGTGCACCTCGCAGTCGTGCACGCTGGCCAGCGTGTGCTTGGTGACGAACAACGTGTTGCCGTCGAGCCGGTCGGTGAAGTGGGCGAACGCCTCGTTGGCCTGCTCGCGCAGATCGTTGACCAACTCGGCATCGAACACCGTCGGTTCCGCGGACCGCCGCAGGAGCGCGAGCGTGCGCTGCTGGGCGGGGTTCAGCTGGGCCGGGTTCAGAAGGGCAGGATCGTCCACTCGGTCGACACTAACGAAGGGGTGTCACACCCCTGCGCGACACTGATCACATGTCCGCCAGCAACAGCTCCATCGACTTCGCCCACGCCGCCCGCACGATTGGTCGCGAGGTTCGTCGTCGGGGTCTTGTGGCTCCGGGCTTCCGTTGCCCGCCGCGGATCGCCGGGGTCGACCGCTCGCTGCGTCGCACCGGCAATGGTGCTGTGGTGGCCGTCCAGTTGAAGGGCCGACCATGGGCGGCGATCGTCGGCGACATGATCGAGGGGGTGATCGTCACCAATCAACTGCCTCCACCACGGTCCGATCGACTGCGCGCCGAACTGTGGTCTGCCCTCGGTTTCGAGGGGCCGCGCCTGCGGTCTGTTGCCTAGGCGTCGACGGCGATCAGCCACACCACCGTGGTGTCGGGCGGCACGTCAGGTTTGGCGCTCGACAACTGGGGATCATCGAACGCGGTCGGTCCGAATGCGATCACGACCATCGTGCGGTCGGCGCCGTCGCTGTAGGTGCCTTGCGCCATGTCCTCGATCGGCTGGGTCTTGGGCGTGTCGAACTCCTGCAGGCCCGTCGTCGTTCAAGGCCTTGGTGTACGCGGCCACCGTGTCGTCCGCGCTCATCGTCGTGGTGCGCAACTCGCTGAACACCACCGACGGTTCGGCACCGAGCGCGGTCAGCAGGTTCGGCATCGAGACCACGGGCGATACGCCGTCTGGTACCGGCAAGGCTTCCCACCAGTCGGGCTCGGCGATCACCGGGTCGGGCTCGCACACCTTGTCTGGATCGGGCAGGGTCAGGTCGGTCAGCACAGCGCCCTCGATTTCGGTCACGCACTTGTTCGCCAACAACTGGCCGTGACCTTCGCCGGTGGATGTCACCAGCCGAGCATTCGGGCCCATCTCGTCGAGCATCTTGTGCGCCCAGCGAATCGGCGTCGCAGGGTCGTTGGTGCCCCCGACCAGAACGATCGGCCCGTCGCCGGCGTACGAGATCTGCACCGGCTGCACCGTGCCGACCATCTTGTTGCACTCGTCGTCGTCGAACTGCAGATCGTCTGCCCCCAGGCTCTTCGCGAACCGCGGCGCTTCGGCACGCACCGTCGCAACGAGCGCTTCCGGATCGGCGGCCGGCGGAGGTTGCATCCCGCTTGCACATCGAATGACCGGGAACGATTGGAACAGCGTGTTGAACGTGCCGTCGGCATTGCGGCCGTTGTACGAGTCGGCGAGCGAGAAGATGCCTGTCGGGTCGCCATCTTCCGCATCGGCCAGCGCTTGTCCCAACACTCGCCACTCGCTCTCGCTGTAGAGCGCGGCGATGGTGGCGCCTTCCATCGTGGCGTTGTTGGCGATGCGACCGTCGGCGCCCTTGATCGGTGCGTCGTCGAGCTTCTGTTTCAGCGCGTCCCATCGCGCAGGAACGTCGGCAGCGTTGAAGTCGCAGGTCGTATCGTTCTCGCAGAACTTCGCCCAGTTGTCGAATGCACCTTCGAAGCCGATCATCTGCGTCTCGTAGGCCTGTTGCGTCGTGTCGCCGTTGGTCTCGACGACGGAATCGAGGACCATCGACCTCACCCGGTCGGGAAACAACGTCGCGTAGGTCGCGCCGAGGTAGGTGCCGTACGAGATGCCGAGATAGGAGATCTGGTCGTCGCCGAGCGCTTCCCGGATCGCGTCCATGTCGCGTGCCGTGTTGGCGGTCGAATAGAAGCGCAGCGTGTCGCCGTACTTCTTGGTGCACGCGTCGACGAAGCCGGTCCGCGATTCGTCCTTGAGCGTCTGTTCCTCGGGAGTGTCCGGTGTGTCGTCGACGTACAGGTGCTTGTCGACGAACGCATCGTCAACGCAACGAATGCCGCCGGATCGTTCGACACCGCGTGGGTCGAATCCGACGAAGTCGAAGTTCGATGTGCCGAGTGCGTCGGAATACGTGGTGCCGCCCGCCGCGACGTAGTCGAAGGCTGATGCGCCAGGGCCGCCCGGGTTGAACAGCACGGCGCCCTTGCGGTCGCCCGTCGCCGGCACCCGGATCAAGGCCATGTCGATGGTCTCGCCCGATGGATTGTCATAGTCGAGCGGGACCTGCAACGTCGCGCACTCCAACGTCGGGTCTTCCACGACCGGATCGTCGCATGCCTTCCAATCGAGCGTGCCGCTGTCGCTCGAGGACTCGCCAGTGGAAGGTGTCGAGTCGCTGGGGTTGAAGGTCGTGATTGGGGGCGCATCGGTCGAGACCGGCGCCTCACCCAGGGGATCGGCGCGACTCGAGTGAACATCGGCTGACGTTCCGCACGCGGCCAGCGCCAGGAGGGCCGCCAGGGCCGGCAGTCGACGTCGAAGCCGCATCCCTCGTCACGCTAGGTCATCGTTGGGTTTCCGCGACATCAGTGAGCGCCGAATCTTGGGGGCTGGTGCTCCGGCTCGGCGCCGACGAACCAGGGCTGCGAATTAGCCTGAGCGCGGTCATCCTGCCCGGGTGGTGAAATTGGCAGACACGGGGGGCTTAAACCCCCCTGACCTTCGGGTCATGCGGGTTCGAACCCCGCCCCGGGCACTGCATAAGTCCTGGTAGAGCCATAATTCTGGGAATCTCGGTCGCTTGGCGTGGAGAAGTTGTGCACGCAAAGGTGCACAGAATTTTGCGACCAGCGGAAATCGGACGCAGTGTGTCGCGGAGCCGAGGTCGTCATCCTGTCGGCGGTGGCGGTGAGCCGTGGTCACGGAACCACGGCTGGAGACCCTTCTTAGCTCGGTCGGGTTCGGCTCGATTAAAGTCACAAACCGCTAGCACCGCCGAACGCCGACATGCTCAGACCACGCTGTGCGAAAGCGGCATCGAAGTAGGTTCGACGAAATGGATCTGCGCCTTATTCGGAACGCCACGTTGCGGTTGCGATTCGCAGGCACTGAGTTTCTGATCGATCCGATGCTGGGCGTCAGGGGTTCAATCCGGGCGATGGGAGACTCGACCGCGCGGAACCCGACAGTCGATTTGCCGTGCTCGATCGATGAGGTGCTGGAGGATGTGGACGTAGTGCTTGTTTCGCACATGCATCCCGATCACTTCGATGAGGCGGCGTTCGGTGTCGTGCCACGCGATCTGCCAGTGTTCTGTCAGCCTGGCGACACCGACAAGCTGAGCGTGGCCGGGTTTGCCTCGACACCCCTGGACGGGCCGACAACGATCGGCAGGGCCAGCGTCACACCTGTCGCTGCTAGTCACGGCTCGGAGTCGATTGCTGAACGTATGGGGTCGGTGATTGGGCTGGTGTTCCGGGCCGACGACGAGCCGACGTTGTACTGGGCCGGCGACACCATCTTGTGTGACCCGGTGCGAGAAACACTGGCTGTTCTTCAACCGAACGTGATCGTCACCCACTCAGGCGGTGCGACAGCCGCGGGCCAAGCCATCATCATGAACGTCGCCGACACCCTTGAAGTCGCCCAAACCGCGCCGAATGCCACAGTGATCGCCGTGCACCTGGAAGCGGTCGGTCACGCTCCAGTCACTCGAATCGCGTTACGCCAACAGGCAACCGCCGCGGGCATCGAATCGACGCGATTGCAGATCCCCGCGGACGGCGAAACAATCACGATCCGGGCCTGAGACCCCAGACGTGGACATGCGTCGTGGGGGCCGCCCATCCCAAGTTGGCTGACGACGGACCTTCATCTGTACCTGGCGACAAGCATCGGCCGAGGCGCATTCGACACTGCTGACACCTATGGCAACATGCCTGTCTTCGATCGGCCGGGGGCTCCTCCCGCGGTCGAGCGCGATCCGGCCGAAGAGATCCTTGGCCGGGCTCTGCTGGGCCGCCGGAACGAGGTCGTGATCGCCACCAAGTCCGTCGGCGAGCCAGGTGCTGACGGTCGTGCGTTCTTGGGCAGCGGCAAGGTCGATCGCCACGGCGAGGTCGTGTGGGAGGGAGATCGAGCGTTTCTCACGTACAGCCATGAGCATCAGCGGTACACGTGGTAGGACAATCGCGCTCGACGAGGTGCACCAAACGTGCACAGGACTTGCGGCGACTCGGCACTACTGCAGTGACCCCAAAGCGACTGCACGGAATGAAGCCGCAGACCACAGCGCACTCGACGGACTGCAAGGCATCAGAACGACAACAACTAGCAGTCTTGAACCCCTGACCTTCGGGTCATGCGGTCGAACCCCGCCCAGGGCACCCTTGGAGGTAGATCCGACGAGCGAACGAGATCGTCGAGCGTCTGTTCGAAGCGTTAGACGCGACGAACTGTGGAGGGCCGTGCGCCGGCGTCACCTCGGCGACGAACACCGACCCGAGAAGGACTGCGTTCAGGGGCGGCCGGGTTCAACGAGGCCACTTTCGTAGGCGAAGATGACGGCTTGCATTCGGTCGCGTAACGCGAGTTTGGTGAGTATGTGTGAGACGTGGGTTTTGATGGTGCCTTCGCCGACGTAGAGCGAGTTCGCTAGTTCTGCGTTGCTGTTTCCTGCGGCGAGGAGCTGGAGGACCTCGATCTCGCGTTCGGTGAGGCGCTGGAGCAACGCGTCGTCGCCGCGTCGAACGGGTCGCTTGACGAAGTCTTCGATGACTCGACGAGTGATCGATGGTGCGAGGAGGGAATCGCCTCCGGCGATCGACGCGTACCGCGTGAACGAGTTCTTCGGGTGGGGCGTTCTTGAGGAGGAACCCGCTCGCGCCCGCCCGCAGTGCTTCGAAGATGTACTCGTCCTGTTCGAAGGTCGTGAGGATCATGACTCGAGTGGGGATGCCTTGATCGTCGACGATTCGACGAGTGGCATCGAGCCCGTTCATCCGGGGCATTTGGACATCCATAAGAACGACGTCGGGTCGGTGTTGCCGGACCGACGGTCACCGCATGGTCGCCGTCGCCGGCCTCGCCGACGATCTCGAGATCGTCCTCGGCTTCGAGGATCATTCTGAACCCTGCGCGTACCATGGCCTGGTCGTCGGCCAGCACGATACGGATCATCTGGCGGACCCGGCCAGGGGAAAGGTGGCCAGCACGGCGTACCCGCCAGCGGCGAGCGGGCCAGCGGTCAGTTCACCGCCGTGCAGCGTTGCTCGTTCGCGCATGCCGATGAGTCCGTGACCGCCTAGACCCACGGATGGAGTGGCTTTGGTGCCGCCACGGTCCGTTATTCCGACTTCCAGGGTGGCGAGGCCGTAGTGGACGTGGACCTCCGCTTCGGTGGCGCTGGAGTGCTTTCGAACGTTGGTGAGAGCTTCTTGGATGATGCGGTACGCGGAGACGTCGAGCGTCGGTGACAGGCTCCGACGTTCGCCGTCGATGCAGGAGATTGACAGCGAGCGCACCCTGTGATCGGGTCGTATCGATCAGGTCGTCTAGTTGTGCGAGTCCGGGTTGGGGTGCGAGGTCATCGGTTTCATCACCACGACGGAGGAAGCTGACCAGTTGATGCAGTTCATTGACCGCCTGTCGGCTGGACGATTCGATGGAGCTCAGCGCGTCGATCGCCTTGTCGGGTTGACGGAGCATGACGCGACGGGCAGCGCCGGCTTGCACGCCCATCACGCTGCACGTGATGGGCAACGACGTCGTGTAGCTCGCGTGCGATGCGGACAGCGTTCGGCGAACACGGCTCTCGTGGCGTTCGCTTCCCGTTGGCGCTGTAGCTCGATGGCGCGCTCGGCGAGTTCGCGCTGGCGGGCGCGCATCGATCTGATCGCAGTGCCGAGGATCCACGGTAGAACGAGCACGATGGCGTTGTAGAAGAAGTCGACACCTCGAGCGAATCGATGCATGTGGCCGTTCAGGTAGAAGAGTTCGCGGGCGACCTCGGCAAGAATCGCAGTCTCCATCATCAACAGGGTCGCGATCCGGTGTCGCTGGCTGTGCACGGCGACGCTGTAGATCGCCAGCATCGATGCCAGGAACGTGATCGACACCTCGGGCACTTCGGTGACGATGCGGGCATACAGAAACGCGGCGACAACGGCGATCCCCGACAGGTTCGGATAGACCCGGCGCCATGCGAGCGGTAGCGCGATCGCTGCCAAGCTCACCACGGTGGGCACAGTTCCTGGCCGCACCACATTTGGCGACATCATCTTCATCTCGGAGTACTCGGCTTCGACCGAGACAACCGCGGCGATACCGATGATCAACGCGAGAACTGCATCCGCCGCGAAGGGATGGCGTTGCAGCGCAGCGCGTCCCTGCCCGACGAAGGTGCTCACGATCGGTTGCTCACGCCATCGACGGTACCGGAACCGGACCGGTCCGTCGCCCGCCGCAAGTCGGAGATCGACGAGTGGTGTCTCTGCCGTTCGATAGAGAAGCGAACACCCAATGCCGCCGATGACGCAGCCGTCGCTGCGGCGCACCGTGAGGGCATGAACAACCACAAGAAATTCGATCAATGGCGTCTGGTGTTGCCGGCAGCCCTGGGGCTGTCGATCCTGGCCGCTGCGTGCGGTGCCGTGCCGCAAGCGGGCTCGTCACAGCGCACCACGGCTCAGCGTGCATCCGATTCCGTCACGACCGAGATGGACCGAATCGTCCACGACCGTGTCGATAGCGGACGCAACATGGGCATAGTCGCAGGAATGCTCCTTGCCGACGGCACCACGCACGTCGTGGCCTACGGTGACGCCGGCAACGGCACCAAGATCGACAGCGACACCGTGTTCGAGATCGGCTCGATCACCAAGACGTTCACCTCGACGCTGCTGGCCGACATGGTCACCAACGGAGCCGTCCATCTGAGCGATCCAGTAGCAGACCTCCTCCCCAGCAATGTCGCAGTCCCGTCGCGCAACGGGCACGTGATCACACTCGAGGGACTAGCGACACACACATCGGGGCTGCCCCGACAACCGACCAACTTCAGGTCGACTGTGCCTGGCAACGAGTATGCGGGCTACACCACCGAGCAGCTCTACGACTTCCTCGGCGACTACGAGCTCACGCGACCCTGGATCCGAAACCGAGTACTCGAACATCGGCGTCGGACTGTTGGGCCAAGCACTCGCCGACGAGTCCGGCGAGACCTACGAGGACGCCCTGCGCACACGCGTGCTCGACCCGCTCGACATGCCCGACCTTAAACCCCCCTGACCTTCGGGTCATGCGGGTTCGAACCCCGCCCCGGGCACAACGAAGCGCCAGGTCGGGAGACAACTCGTGCGATATCTGGTCGCAGCCCACCCGCCGATTGTCGCCGACACCGATGGCACCTCGAACGGCCGGACGCGTTGACCTGGATGACGCGCCAGTGGCCGCCGGCGACTGCGATGTCACTGGGCTTGGCTCGGGTCCTCGATCCTTCGAGCGAGGAGTCTGGATGCACGCACGAGACCTTGAATCCTGGAGGCGTGGAGAGGAGATTTCGTGAACATGGGCTTCGTTCTGTCTGCTCGACGGGCGCCGAGGATCTGTACGTTCACGAAGATGACCGGAGCAGCTGATCTGCTGCTGATGCGCCCCTGACTGGCGGCCTGGAACGACGAGTGGGCCGGCCTCAGCACCCGCTCAGGCGGCACGACCACGATGCCTGCATGAACCGTTACATCACCACACCACTGATAGTCCTGACCGCCGCGTTGTCGATCTGCACGTTGACATCGTGCGGGGTCATCGCCGACCATATCTCCGAGGAAGCCACCGAGGAACTGGCATTCGATGTGCAAGCCCGAATCTCCTCGGCAGCATCGGCGAGCGGCCGACCGACGAACGATTTTGGGATCATCGAAGAGGCACTCCGCCGAGTCGTGCTCGTCGAAGCTGTGAAGGAGAACGGCTCGTTTCGCCCCTCCTTCACCGGACTTCTCGATGCCGACGCTGACGGCCTCGACGACGATGGACAGGTCGAGATCCTGGTTCGCCAGGACACCTCATGCGTTCGCGCCAACGGCCACGACGTCGTTGTCATCTCGGGGAGCTGCACATGAACACGAAAATGAACACGAACACGAACAACAGGCGTTGGTGGACGTTGTCCGTCCTCTGCCTGACCCTGGTGCTGATCTCGGTCGACAACACCATCCTCAACGTCACGATTCCCACGTTGGCTCGCGAGCTGCATGCCTCGGGAAGCCAGTTGCAGTGGATCGTCGATGCCTATGTTCTGGTGTTCGCGGGCCTTCTGTTGACTGCCGGATCTCTGGGCGACAAGTTCGGCCGACGCGGAGCTCTGATTCTCGGAATGAGCATCTTCGGCGTGGGCTCCGTCGCTGCCTCTCTGGCAGACACGCCCGGTCAGCTGATCGCGTTTCGAGCCCTGATGGGAGTCGGCGGCGCGTTCATCATGCCGGCGACACTGTCCATCCTGATCAACGTGTTCACCGACTCGAAGGAGCGGGCCAAGGCGATCGCGATCTGGGCCGGGTGCTCCGGATTGGGTGTCGCTCTTGGTCCGGTCACGGGCGGCTGGTTGCTCGAGCACTTTTCGTGGGGTTCGGTCTTCCTGGTCAACCTTCCCGTCCTTGCTCTGGCCATCACCGGCGCCGTGATGATCGTGCCCACATCCAAAGATCCCGACGCCCCACGCCTCGACGTTGGCGGAGCGGTGCTGTCCATGGCGGGCCTCGTAGCGTTGCTCTGGGCCTTGATCGAAGCCCCCGAGCGCGGGTGGACGAGCTCATCCACGTTGCTCGCCTTTACTGCAGCAGTGTGTGTGCTCGCTGCTTTCGGATGGTGGGAGTCGCGTCGAGCGGAACCGATGTTGGACCTCAGCCTCTTCAAGAATCCTCGGTTCAGCGCAGCGAGTGGTGCCGTGACAATGACCTTCTTCGCGCTGTTCGGATCACTGTTCGTCGTCACTCAGTACATGCAGTCCGTGATGGGCTACTCCGCACTGCAGGCAGGCATCCGTTACCTCCCCTTGGCAGCGATGCTCCTCGTCACCTCACCGATCTCGGCCAAGGTCGCCGAGCGAGTGGGCACCAAGATCGTGGTGACCTGCGGGCTGTCCGCAGTGGCGCTCGGCTTGATGCTGATGCTCCGGCTCGATGCAGTCACCGGATACGGGCCACTCCTGACCGCGATGTTGGTCCTTGCCTTCGGAATGGGACTGACGATGGCCCCCGCGACGGAATCCATCATGGGATCGTTGCCTCCTGCGAAAGCAGGCGTCGGTTCAGCCGTCAATGACACGACACGGGAGATCGGAGGCGCCCTCGGTGTTGCAGTGCTCGGCAGTGTGCTGTCGTCTGCGTTCGGATCGAGGATGTCGACTGCCGTCGCCGACACGCCGCTGCCGGCGGATGTCAAGGCGGTCGCGCAGCATTCGCTCGGCGGTGCACTCGCCGTCGCACGCAACGTGGGCGGCGACCACGGGACAGCTCTGGCGCAGTCAGCCCGTGGCGCATTCGTCGACGGGTTCCACACGACCACCACGGTCGCCGCTGGATGTGCCTTCCTCGGAGCGCTGGGGGCTTTCATCTTCCTACCAGCACGAGCATCAGCGCAGGGTCAGCGGACAACTGTCGCCGGCGCTCACGAACCCAGCGTGGGTGGAGAGGAGCGTGAGCTGCAAACAACGTCGGTGTGAGTCCGACCACCTCATCTGTGGGCTGCGCCTTCGGGCGCAGCCCACCTCAGCGCGGTACGGAGTTGCCGATGAGCGATCCGATCTCTTCCATGGGTGTCAGGGCGCGGTCGACTCGGGCGTGCCTCGACGAGTTCCTGCTCGTCCTTGGTTGGTCGTACCCGAATACGGCGGCGACCGCCTCTGTGCATCCGGCCGGATGCGATCCGATGGCTGCGAGGTGGAGCGAACCGATCGCGAGCGTTTCGAGCAGGAGCCCCTCGTCGCCGAGCTGGCGGGGCCATCGCGATCGCATCGATCGACAGGCTCACGCCATCGACGTCATGGTGCCGCGCCGGTCGGCGTAATCAGCGATGGGCCGCAGCGGGCGGAACCTTGGCTCACCACTGCCAGTGACGCCGGGCACGACGAGCGACTTGTCGACCGGGCCAGCAGCGCGGCTATTGCGTTCTCGGGAAGGTCCTCGGAGGAACTGACGTGCGAGGCAGCGTCGAGCGTGAAACCGCCGGCGAAGACCGACAGTCGGGCGAGCAATCGGCGTCTGTCCATCGGCCCTCCATCGTCGCCAGGCTGGCCCGCCCCACCGGTCCGACGCAGCCGTACACGGGCCGGCGCGCTCGACGACGAGCTCAAAGGCGTCAGTCGGATCGTGTTCCGCGCACCAGGCGGAAGGCGCAGAGCGACGCAACGGCGAGGAGCGCGGCTGGGAGCAGATAAGTGAGCTGCGGTCCAAGCACTCCGACCGCAACGCCGGCCACGACCATCCCGACGACGAAGGCCATCTGTTCAAACGTCTCGGCGATCGCGAATGCAGTACCTCGCTCGGAGTCGTCGGTTGCCCGTTGCAGCAACGAGAACCATGGGGTGAACGCGATACCGCTGCCGAGACCGCCGATTGTTCCAACGGCCACGGCGCCGGTCAAGTTCGGCATGGCTGCGATCGACCCCAGAGCAAGACCCATCGCAGCGGTGCCACAGAGCACCGCCAGTGTCTCGTGACGCGCGTCGATGCGCGTGGCAAGGCGCGACCCGAGCACTGCACCGACGCCCCACAGCGTGGTGAGCAGCGCATATCCCAAGGCTCCGGCGCCAAAATGATCGACCAACGGCAGGTCGGCAACCAACGTGACGCCGAACGCAGCGTAACTCAGTGCCGTGATGGCGATCAGGCTGCGGCGTCCCGGTTCACGCAGGATGGCGGTCCACCGTCCGCACATGGGGCGCGCCGGCCCGACCGACTTGTTCGACTGCGACACCCCCTGTGGCAGTCGTCCGATGAGTATTGCTGAGAGCAGGAAGGTGCAGGCGTTGAGTGCGAACACCGTGTGCGCCCCGACGACTCCGATCAGCATGCCGCCAACCAATGGACCCACGATCAGCGAGGCATTCACGGCCGTCGCGAGGGCTCCGTTTGCCCACGTCAGGTCGAGGTCGGGGACCAGGTTTGGCACTGCTGCGCTGCAGGCGGCTCGAAACGGCGCGTTGGCGGCCGTCGCAGCAAGTGCCGCCAAGATCAGCATCGTCGGCGAATCGGCCAACAGCACGCCCAACCATCCGAGCGCCCCCGCGACCTCTGCGAACACCATCACGCGGAGTCGGTTGAAGCGATCGCTGAGGCGTCCCGAGACAGGTCCGAAGAGTCCCACCACTCCCGCCGAGGCCAACAGGCAAGCCGAAACCCACGCGGCCGAACCCGTGCGTTCGTACACGACAAAGGCCAGTGCCATTTGCGCCGCCTGCGAGCCGCCCGTCGATGCGAACCTGGCACCCGCCAAGACCCGGACGTGGCGACGGCCGGCCCTGCGCTGCACGTCGATCGATGAACCGCCGGACACCATATGAGCAGTTGCGTTGTTCGTGCTCACGAGCCACTACGGACGCTGGAAGAGCGGGCCCGGCCGCGTCCGGTGATCGGGAATTGCGAATTCCGTCGATTGGTCATGCCAGGACTGTGCATCTCAGGACCTGATCCGCTGCTGACGTAGTGCTGACCACGCGTCCATCAGCACCGGTGTGAACCGTTGCACCCACCGGCACAGCGTGACGTGATCGACCTTGGTGCCGCGTTCGGCGAGCGCCGGCGCCATCTTCGATTCGTCAGGTTTCGGACGGCGCGTGGTGGCTCTCGATCATTTCTGTTGTGGCGCGCCAGGCGATGCCGTAGGCAGCTTCGCTGCTGGTCAACGCGTCGAGGAACTCGGTCGTGCTGAGGGTCGCGAGGCGAACGTCTGTGAGGGCTACGACGGTCGCGGTGCGGTTGACGTCGCGCAGTAGGGCGATCTCGCCGAAGTGGGCCCCGGGACCGAAAGTGCACTGCGTGACGGAGCCCCGACGCACTTGTACTTCGCCACGAACGATTCCATAGAAGCGGTCGCCGTGGTCTCCCTCGCTGATGATGATGGTGCCGGCGTCGACATCCGTGACGGAGCAGCGGGCAGATATCTTCTCGATCGTTGTGGGTGGCAGCGGGGCGAACAGCGAGATGTTGGAGAACAATGACAACAGCTCCGGCGCCGGCTCTGAGTGCTCGTCGATGCGGCGGAATCGACCCACCAGCGCAAGGGCGAGCACGGGCAAGGTGGCGCCGACAAGGATCAGGACGGGTCGCAGCCCGAGTGCCGAGACCAGGATCGGCGCCACGAACGCTCCGACACCACCCATGGCGATACCGAACGTGAACAACACACCAAAGACGCGTCCAAGACTGCGGTCCGCTCCGAGGCGTTGGATGAGTGTGAACCCGGAAACGTCAAGGAGCGCATTGCCGACCCCGATCGCCAGCAGGGCGACGATGACCACGGCGGTGCGTGGAACGAGACCGATCAGCGCGATCGGCAAACCCCACAGGGCGAGCGCGAATGCGAACGGTTGTCCGAGCTGGCGTCGCCCGGTGAGCCCCACGGCGTAGTAGCCGCCAGCGATGCCGCCGATACCCATCGCCGCGGCCAGCCATCCGATTCCGCTGTTGCCGAGATCCAGCAGATCGAACGAGACCGAGACCAGGAGGACGGTGAGGAATCCGCGGACCATGAGCTGTGCGATGAAACAGCCGACGATGATGGCGGCGTCGGTGTTGTTGCGCAACTCGATGAGGCCTCCAAGTAGGGCCTCCAAGGGTCGGTCGCGTCTCCGCCGCACTCTCTTGGAAGGATCGACATCGACCCGAATACCGGAGACCGCAACGAAACCCGCACCGGCAACGATCGCCGCCGCACCCACCACGAACCACGGGTCAGTCGTCAACAAGAGCAATGCCGCAACCGCTGGACCGGCAAACGTGGCCAGGCCTTCGAGCGTTCCCGCGGTCACGTTCATCGCAACCAGCTCGCTCGGGGTTGACGCAATGAGCGGTGCCAGCGCGAGTTGCGCCGACCGATACGGCGTCGCCGCGACACTGCCCACTGCAACCAGAACAAAGACCGCGGGAGCCGGCATCGACGTGACCAACGCAATGGCAATCAGTGCCTGTGTGACCGAGATCGCGGCGAACACCGCCGTCACGACAAGACGTCGCGAAAATCGATCTGCGGCCCAAGCACCGAACGGCAGGGCGAGCGCTCCCGGAAGGAGCCGACAGACACCGAGAATGCCGACCGCCGACGCGCCTCCGTCGTCGAAGGCCCACACCGACAATGCCACCATCGACATCGCATCGACCATGAAAAAGGCGGTCCACCCGAGCTGAAGCCGCCGCAGGTCGCGTTGACGCATCACGTTGATGACCGAATCAAGGCGATGTCGGACGGCGCCGGTCCACGCTGGCATGAACACATCCTCCCTCATCTGCAGGTAGGCCCGATTTGGTCGGCGACGACAGTCCGGGATTGTCGCCGCGTCTCCCGAATAGGATCGGTGCGTGCCAATCCGCGTGGTCATCGCCGAGGACAACGCCCTGCTGCGTGATGGCTTGGCCCGGCTGATCTCGTCGACCAAGGGGTTCGAGCTGGTCGGCACGGCTGGTAGTTACGACGAGCTCTTGGCGCTCGTGGAGAAGTCCAGCCCCGATGTCGTCGTCACCGACATTCGTATGCCACCCACTGGTACAGACGAGGGCATTCGAGCCGCCGCCGCCCTGAGGTCTAGCCATCCCGACACCGGCGTCATCGTGCTCAGCCAATATGTGTCGCCTGCGTACGCGATGTCGTTGCTGTCGCAGGGCTCCGAACGCCGCGGCTACCTGCTGAAGGACCGGGTCGCTGATGTCGACGATCTCGTCGATGCGATTCGTGTGGTCGCTGCCGGTGGCGCAGTGATCGACCCGAAAGTGGTCGAGCAGCTGGTCGCCTCCTCGAGCCGGAAGGCAAAGGTGCCCCTCGACTTCTTGACACCCCGCGAGCGCGAGGTGCTTGGCGAGATGGCCCAGGGCAAGTCCAACGCGGCAGTCGCAGCCTCTCTTGTTCTCTCGGAACGAGCGGTCGAGAAGCACATCAACTCGATCTTCTCCAAGTTGCACCTCACCGAGGAGCGCGACGTCAATCGGCGCGTCACAGCCGTCCTGATGTACCTGACCGAAGGTGATGCAGGCAACACCTCGCATGAGGTAGCAGCACGCTTCTCCGGGCAAGATTGAGGTGGCACCATGACAACGTCATGGAGGTTCTTGTGATGGAGCAGGATGTGGTGCAGGTGCTGGTCGTCGACGACCAGGCACCGTTTCGCGCCGCGGCACGTGCTGTCGTAGCCCGCGTGCAGGGATTCAAGCTCGTGGGCGAAGCGACCTCCGGTGAGCAGGCGATCGAGTTCGTGAGCAAGATGCGGCCGGAAGTCGTACTGATGGACATCAACATGGGAGCGATGGACGGCCTCGAGGCTACGAAGATCATCACCACAGAGCACCCCGAGACCTTGGTCATCCTCGTTTCGACGTACACCGAGGCCGACATTCCGCCAGCGGCGCGTTCGTGCGGTGCAGCGGCCTACGTCAACAAGGACGAACTGTCTCCCCGCGTCGTGCGGCGCCTGTGGGAAGCCGGCGGCGATCCCGCGTGGCAGATCCCGCTCGACTCAGGCACTAGCAGCTCATAGTCGTGTGGAGTGTCTGACGCTCGAGCTGATCGAAGAACACCGATCATTGCAGAGGGATGTGGCCTTCGACGGTGGTCCCGCCGCCGACGCTACTGATCACATCGATCGTGCCACCGAATGCACCCATACGGTCGCGCATGTTGAGGAAGCCGTGGCCGGCACCGCCTGAGGCGCCTGGATCGAAACCTGTCCCGGTGTCGGAGACTTGCCAATGGAGCGCTCGATCGTCTTCCCACACCGTCACAACTGCTCCGGCTTGTTCGCCGGCATGCTTGCCGGCGTTCTGCAACGCCTCCATGCAACAGAAGTAGATCGCTGCCTCGATCTCCTGGCTGTGACGGCCGACAGTGATCTCGATGTCGGTTGGCAGCGCCGCTCGTGAAGCCGCCGCCGGGAGCGCCTCGGCGAGTCCGCCTGACATCAACAACGGCGGAAAGATCCCATGTGCGAGGGCTCGCAGCTCGGTGATCGCGTTCTGCAGGTCGCCGCGGACCTCGTCGATCATTGCCTCCGCGTCAGCGGGATCGTCGACGACTGCGTCTTTGGCGAGACGCAGTTTGACGGCCAACGACACCAAGTGCTGTTGGGCGCCATCGTGAAGGTTGCGCTCGAGCTTGCGTCGCTCGGCATCGCCGGCGGCGACGATGCGCACACGCGACGCACGGAGCTCCTCGTTCGTGTGGCGCAGCTCGTCGAGCGAAGCCTGCAGCGCCGTGTCGAGTTGCACGTTGTGCAACGCGAGACCGACCTGTCGAGCAAGCTCCGTGAGAACACGATCATCGTCCTCGGTGAACGCTGCGCCATCAGCCGGCCGTTCGCACACGATCAAGCCCAACAGTTCGCCGCTGTGCGCGATGGGAGCGACCCGTGTTGACGCGGCCATCGTTGGCGCCACGAAGCCCGGCAGCCATATGTCGAGCCACGTCCCGCCAGAGACCCCGGCACGGCTGACCACCAAGCGTTCCTTGTCACCGACCACGTACGGGGCGAGTGAACGATGCGGGACCATCGCGGCCACCTCGAAGTGCCCACCAGTACCGGTCCAGATCTGAGCGCTGCGAAGCTGCATCGACTTTCGTAGCGTCTCCGCCAACTGCAGCAGCAGTTCGTCGAGAGGAATCGCACGCGTGAGTCGCATGCCCCACGTACGCAGCGCCTCGTCGGGTGATACGAGGTCTCCGTACACGACTCGGTTGGCGCGCTCGGTCAACCACGCACGCGCCGGTTGGTAGGCAAGGGACGCGCCCGCCGCGGCGAGCATCGACAGCAGCAACAACGAGCGCTCGCTGCCCGTCGGTTTGCGTCCGAAGGCCGCGAGGGCGATGAGGTAGGCGACGACGATCAGAGCAGTCAGCCCGGCGAGCGAGACGGTGTGGGTCAGCAGCCGATCGACCCGAGACAGCAGACGCGGAACGGTCCCTGCCGCCAGTGCCAACGGCACCAATCCAGAAGCGGCAAGGGCGATCTGTGCGTCGTGATGTGGCCAGTCGGCGAGCACTGATAGCGCCACGGAGACAAGGGCGACCTCCGCGGCCACGACCGCGGCCCACCCGATCAATTGCATTCGACGTCGATGGACGACACCTGCGGCGTTGTAATTGGCGTAGGCGGTGGGCGCCGACATCGATGCAGCGACCCACAGCAGAATGATCGGCCAGGCGATGACGTGTCCGCGGTGGGCAAGGAGCGCCAGGCCGGTCGCGAGTGCAATCACGTAGCCGGCGATGACAAACCGGCGGTGGCCGGGTCGCGCAAAACGTCCATCGGGCAATGTCATCAAGAGGTGGAACATCAATGCTGGAGTCAGGGCGAGTGCCAGTCGAATACCGAGATCCGCACCGAGTCCCTCGGCGCCACTGAGATCCCGGGTCGTGTCGAGGTTCCACGCCAATCCACCCACGGCGATTGCGGCGGCGAATGTGTGCACGATGGATCCGGCGGGACAGTGTTGGCGCATCGTGATGACCAACCCGGCAATCGCCCAGGCAATCGCCAGGCATGGCAACACGAAGTGACCTGCCGTTGCATCGCTGTCGGCAGCCACGAGTGCAGTACCAGCGGCCACCGCCGAGAGGGCGCACACGACGAGACCCAACGTTGCCGCGACGCTGCGATTGTCGGCTGCATCAGTTCTAGCGCTGTGCAGAGCCAGGACGTCGATGTTCATTCGGACCTCAGCGAACGGGCGATGGGATGGGGAACGGCTTTGTACGACAACGCAGCGCCGGAACGCCGCTGCGATCGCAGGTTGGTTCGCGCCCAGAGCAGTGCAGCCGCCATCGGTCGAGTGCTCAACTCCCCGAGGGGCGGCCGTCATCGATGACGCGCCCGTCGCGCATCCGCACCAGCCGTTGGGCGGCATCGGCCACCGGCTGATCGTGGGTCACCAGCAAGATCGTCTGGCCGCTGGAGTGCAAGCGGGTGAAAAGTTCGAGCACTTCCTCGCCACCTTCCGAGTCGAGAGCGCCCGTCGGTTCGTCCGCCAACAACAACGTCGGTTCGTTGGCGAGTGCCCTGGCGATCGCCAGACGTTGACGCTGACCACCCGACAACGCGGCGGGCGACTGCTTGGCCTTGTCGCCGATGCCCAGCAGATCCAACAGATCGCGACCGCGCGTTTCCGCCGCCTTGCGCTTTCGGCCGGCGATGAGGGCTGGCATCAAAACGTTCTCGAGGGCCGTCATGCCCTCGAGAAGATTGAAGAACTGGAACACGATGCCGATGTGTTGCCGGCGCATGATCGCCAGCTCGCTCTCGGTCTTGCCGACGAGTGCCTCGCCGGCAACCCAGACCTCTCCTTCGTCGGGCACGTCGAGCCCCGCGACGATGTTGAGCAGAGTCGACTTGCCACATCCGGATGGACCCATCACGGCGACGAACTCGCCGCGCCCGATGTCGAGGTCGGCCCCGCGCAACGCGCAAACCGGCGCGGTGTCCTGCTCGAACGTGCGGAACACCTGACTGACGTTGACGACGGCGTCTTTGGCCACGGTCTGGTCGTCGAGCGCTGTTTCGCTGATGGTCATGACGCTGTCTCCTGGATGCCGGCCGCAGAAGCTGCGGGTTGGTTGATGGATGAGATCTTTCGTGGCCGAACTGGTGTGCTCCTGCCCTTCACCAGGTGCTCACCCAGATCCTCGGCCTCGGGTTTCGACGACAATTGTTCCCACGTGATGTCGCTGACGACGATCTCGCCGTCGGCGGCGAACTGTTGCAGGCGCTGACACAGGTTTACCGCGTCTCCGACCACCGTGTATTCGAGGCGTTCCTCGGAACCGAGCAAGGCCGCGGCCACGTCCCCGCTCGACACGCCGATCCCCAACGGGAAGGGCTCGAGACCCTCGGTGGTCCATTCGGCATTGACCGCCGACTGTGCTGCGTGCATCGCCGCGGCGGCCACCAGCGCGCGGTCGGCATGATCGCTGTACGGTTCCGGTGCCCCGAACACCGCCATCACTGCGTCGCCGACGTACTGCATCACGGTGCCACCCGCGGCGAGGATCGCGCCGTTCATCTCGGCGCGGTGACGATTGAGCTGCTGGGCCAGCAGCGACGGGTCGGTGTGCTCGCTGATGGTCGAGTAACCACGGATGTCGCTCATCAGCACGGTGACGTTCAGCTGCTCGCTGTCGCCCGGGTGAGCACCGCGCGCGCGTATGCGCTCGGCAACGCCGGTGGGAAGCAACCGCGACAGTGACTCGCCCTGTTCCTCGCGCGACACGATCGCGTTGTGGATTCGCTTGAGCCGGTCGAGCGAACCGGCGGTCCCGGCAGATACACCCGCCGCGAGGCGCAGGAACAGACTCTCGACTCGCGCCTCGACGGACGCCGGCGAGGAGTTCGTGGCCGCGGCGATCGCCTTGATCGGCTTGCCCTCTGCGACCATCTCGAGGAGTGCATCGTCTTCGGCATCGAGGCCGCCGGTGCGGCGTACCGGGCTGATCAACGCGCTGACAACCGCCGGATCGAGCATCGAGCCGCCTGAGGCGACTTCGCGAATTGCCCTGGCGAGCTGGTCACCCTCGGCGATGCGGTCTTTCAACAGATAGGCATATCCGGCGGCGCCTTCTGACAGCAGCGAGATCGCGTAGTCGGGATCGTCGTACTGGCTGAGGATGACGATTCCGGTCCCGGGATGGCGTTTGCGGATGAGCTTGCACGCTTCGATCCCTTCCCGGTGGAAGTTGGGCGGCATACGGATGTCGCTGACCACCACGTTCGGCGCGGCCGACTCGGCCCCGTCGACAAGCCCGTCGTGGTCCTCCGCCTCACCGACGATCTCGAGATCATGGTGACGCGAGAGCATGGCCTTGACCCCTTCGCGGATGAAGATGCTGTCATCGGCGACGAAGACCGTGATTGCTCCCATGTCGTCGATTCAACACCACACGGGTGCCGAAGGGCTAGGGCGCGGGCACCCTGGTGTTGGTGATGCCAGCTACACCCTTGGACGCCGGTCAGTGCCCTGGAGACACGTGCGTTCGAAGCGCAGTGTTCGTCGTAGCAATCGTCCCGAGGGTCAGGAGGGCATCACCATGAGAATCGAGCGAAGCATCAACACTGTGTCGTGGATTCCATCAGATCTGATGGAGGGCATGGGCAAGATGGCGACACGCATGAAGCTGGCGCATCACGATCCGCCGCCGCCCGACTCGTTGGGCAACGACACGTCGGCGACGATCGACAAGATCCGGCTCGCGGATGGCCTCCGTTTCGCAAACGAGCTGCGCGCGTACATCGACGTGGACGACAACGGCGCAGTCATCGGCTGCGGGTATTGCGGCGGCGGTTCGATCGGCGCCACCACGATCGGCAGTGGCGTCAGCTCGATCACCATTCCGGCTGTCAAACTGCCCGATCGCCAAAGCGACCCCGAGCTGAGTGTCTCCTCGGTGAAGTTCACCCAAACGGTCGGGGGACGCACCGGTGCGCCCATGCCGCGCGCGGTGAAGCACCCTCCGTTCATCCAGTACCACGCACCGATGGTGTGGACCACCTTGGAGTTGACGATCAACACCGACGGGTCTCACGAAGGGAGCATGATCGGCGCGTCGGGTTTCCCCCGCCACTGGGTGTTCGACGACGGCGGTCATCTCGTCGCCAAGAGCAGCCTCGCCGAGTACAAGCAATGGATGTCGGAATCGTTTGGCCGGCGCACCCCTTGGGGCGACGAGGATTCGCCGGCTCTCGTCACGGAGGTCGAGAGCATGCTGGAGCGAGAGTTGCAGAAGCACATCATGCGTGGCGACAAGCGACCCGACATCCGGCGTGTCAAGGAAGGCAGGACACTGGTGGAGCAGGGCTCGTCGAGCAACGAGATGTACCTCTTGCTGAATGGCGTGCTGGTCGTGGAGGTCGATGGCGACAAGATTGCCGAGCTCGGCCCTGGCGCTGTGCTCGGCGAACGAGCCCTTCTCGAAGGAAGCTCGCGGACCGCCACACTGCGCGCCGTCACCGAATGCAAGGTCGCCGCTGTGCCGGCCGATCGGATGGACCGCGACAAGCTCACCCAACTCGCCGGCGGACACCACCGCGAGGAGGCCCGCCAGTAGTGCGCTGCTACTCGCCTTGAAGTAGCACCGCGGGCTCCCGGCGGCGCGTCTGCCGTGACACCAGAGCGGCCAATCCGTTCGCAACGGCGACTACGGCAACCGCTCCGACCCCGATGGTCAGCGCGGGAATCGCCGCATCGTCCACCGCGCCCATGCTGTCGGCGAACCCGACGAAGATCAGACGACCCACCACGATGCCGAGTGGCACACCGATCATCACGGGCAGCGCCGTGAGCACAGTCGCCTGCCATTGAACGGCCCTGGTGATCCAGCTGTGGTCTGCACCGAGCGACCGAAGGATCGCGAGATCCCGGCGTCGACTGCGCAGCGATGTCAACATCACGTGGCCCACGGTGAGCAGAGCAAGAACGGCCAGAACAGCAGCGAGCACGAACGGTATCGCTCGAACCCGCGAGACGTTGGCGATGGAAGCGGGCTTGTACGCGGGGTTCGGCGGTAGATCCGCGAACTCGGGAATGGACGAGAAGAACTTCTGCAGGCTCACGCGCAAGTTGACCGCCGCACTCGTGATGAGTGCCTTCGAGTCGATGCGGGTCAAACCACTCATCGTCACGATTCCACCTGCGCCGAGGCCGTCGTTCGCGCCCAAGCCTGGCACCACGGCCAGACCCGTCACTCGGAAGTCCTTGGTCTGCGTGGCCCCGGCCAACTCGACGGCATCTCCGATGTGCGCGTCGATGTCGCGGGCAGTCAATCGACCCAGCGCGATCTCGTCGTCGCTGCTGGGCAACCGCCCCTCGAGCATGGTCGGCTGTCCGTTGCCGCGAACCGATTCGAGACCAAGAATCGGAATCGTCTTATCGCCCACTCTGGCTTGGCTGCCGGCGAACAGAGTCAGCGAGGTCACGTCCGGATTTGCGTCGAGCCGGGCGACCATGCCGTCGGGAAGCGTCTCGGCACCGTTGTCGCCCACGGACGCGTCGTAGTTGGAGCCGTACCGTGATGGTTGAGTCACGAGGCGGTCGAGGCTTGCGCCGAAGGTGATCGCTGCGACGACCCCCGCAACGCTCAACAGCACACCCACGACCGATCCGCGTACGGAGCCCCGCTCGCGGGCTCGCTTGCTGAACGCCAATCGAACGCCGGTGCCTGCTGTCGCGCTTCCGCTTCGGGTCGCGAGCGCCTCCACGAAGGACGAGGGACGAACGACACGGTGTGATCGGCTGTTCACGGCCAGGGCCGCAATGGTCCACGCTGACAGAGCGGCGATGAAGATCGCAGCGCCACCAACGACCACGCTCCAATCCAGTCGAATCCCTGGACGCGGCTCGAGTACGCGGACGAACCCGAAAGGAAATTGATCCGACACCGAGACCGCCGCCGCCGCACCCAGGAGCGAACCGATCGTGATGGGTACGGCCGCCCGCGCAGCGGCGTCAGCGATGATCTGCGATCGGGTGAACCCGATGGCCGACAGCCGCTCGCGTTCTTCTTGGGTGGGACGTACCTGACGTGTCATCACCTGTCCGAGTACGGCGATCGCGGCGATCGCGGCGACAGCCGCCAGGATCCACAGGCCACGTGCCTGTGCCTGCACAGCGTTTCGTACGGGCTTGCTGATCAACGTTCCCTGGTCGAGGCTCAGCGCGGCCAGAGCGGGTACCGCGTCCAATTCGGCGCGCAGCGTCGCCAGGTCGACGCCAGGTCGCAGATCGACGTTCATCAAGGTCTCGGACAACCCAATGTTCTCCGCGAGCAGCGCCGGCGAGATGAAGATCAAGGGTGTGTCGTCGTCGAGTTGCGACGCGCCGTCCACTATTCCGACCATCTTGATCGACAGATGCGGCCCCTCCGGCTCCGAGATGTTGTAGCCGTTGAGTGACTGTTCCGGCGTGAGCGTGACCAGGTTCACCTCGTCGCCGAGCTTCATCCGAGTGCGCTTGACAAAGTTACGAGTTGCAACGAACTCATGCTCATTGCCCGGATCCGTTGCCCGACCATCCACCAGGCGAACGCCACCGGGACGGAAGGAACCGACGAACTCGAGTGCGGAGTCGACATCTTTCCCACTGGCATCGGTGAGCCCGCCGAAGAGAAACGACATCGAATCCACTGATTCGACACCAGGTCAGCGCGGCAACTTGGGAAGCAAGTGGCTTGCCGCGGTCGTCCTGGATGACCTGTGCGTCGGTCTCACCTCCGAAGGCCACCGTGTAGCGATCCGGCGCGGTGGACGTGCGGTTGGCACCGGCTGCGAAAGCGATGACAACGGCACACACAACTGTCACGATCAGCGTGACGCCGAGTGTCGCAGGCAAGCGCTGCCGCAGAACTCTGAGAACCCGGTACGTCACCGCTTTCATCGCCCAATCGTAAAACCACTGCCAACGCCGGTCGACCGTGCCTCCTTGCCTCAGTTGTCGTGCTAGCACCACCTCGGCCCCTGCCGGGCCCGTCTAGCTCCCGATGCCGTAGCTGCGGGTAACGCCCCACGCTGCGTGTCGAGACGCATCGTGTCCGGTGACGGCCGTGAGAAACGCGACGCGACCGATCGCAAAGACGTCGACATCGCTCGCCGCGACAACCGTCGCGGTACGTGGCGCATCTGCCAGCAGGGCGATCTCGCCAAACCCCTCGCCCCGACCCATCGTCCGCACGAACTGCCCATCCATCACGACGTCGACGGTGCCGCCGGCGATGACGTAGTAGCGGTCGCCGATGTCCCCCGTGTTGATGAGGGTCGAACCCGCAACGAGGTGCTCGATGTCACCGGCGCGGGCAACTCCCTCGAGCTCGACGGGCGGTAACGACGCGAACAGCGCCGTCGACTTCAGCAAGCGAATCGCGACGACTGGCGCATCAGCGATCTCGTCGACGCGACCCAAGCTGAACATGGTCGCCACCAACAGCAGACCGAGCACGCATCCGAGCCCGAGCAGCGCTGACTGTACTCCCGCGGCATCGACGAGGAACTGCACCACGACCAGACCGATGGCCGTGCCGGCCAACGTCAGGACCTCGAGCGTTGCAAAGACCGATGCCAATGCATCCTGAGGTGCTGCTCGTTGGAGGAGCATTCGACCGGTCACGTCGACGACCGTGCGGCCGATCCCCATCAGCGGAAGCAACAACAACGTCGCGACCAGCACGACGTTGCCGCCGAGAGCAACGAGCGCGACCACCACAACGAGAGACGAGCCGATCATGACCGGTGCCAGCCGACGACGGGCAACGAGAAAGGTGGACGCCGCGCCTCCCAAGATCGCGCCGACCCCGAACGCTGCGCTGAGCATTCCGGGGCCGGACGCCGACAGGTGCAGCTGATCCGCCGCAAGCACCACGTACAACAAGTCGAGCCCACCGACCAAGACGTACTGACCGGCGATCACGATCAGCAGAGCGACAGCGCCGGGCCGCTCTGCCAGCCGTCGGACGGCCGACAACGACGCGCCTTCGGCGGTCGATTCTCGAGAGCTCATGAACGACGCAGGCGGGTCGAGCTTTGCCAACGGCACAGAGCACACTGTGCTCCCGACCAGCAGCGCTGCGCATCCGGCGAGCACCAACGCAGGGCTTCCAACAGCAAGCAAACCTGCTGCCATCAACGGCCCGACGAGAATTGCGGCGTTCTCGAAGTAGCCGATCAAGACGTTCGCTGCCGTCAATTGCTCGGGTGCAGTGACGAGTCCGGGTATTGCCACCGAGTACGCCGGACGAATGAAGGTCACCAAGGTCGTCGTCGCCGCGATCGGCACGACGACAACGACGACCGGCGCATCTTTGAAGGCCGCGCACGCCGCGGCCGCAAGGCACAGCGTCTGCACGCCGTAGACGATGCCGAGCAAACGGTTGGGGCGCGGTCCGTCGGCCCGCGAGCCGGCCAGTGGGGCGACGCACGCCGCCGGGACGACCAAGGCGATCGACATCAGGCCTGCTGCGGACGCACCACCGCGATCGTGGGCGTAGACGAGCGCGCCGATCCACAAGGCCCACTCCGAGATCGTGGAGTTGAACAAGGCCAACACCGCACGCATGAGTGCACGGTTGCGAAGTGCGGTGCGAACCGGCGGAAACCGACTCTTGACGCCACCCTGGACCGAAGGAGCGCCCTGGCGCAGGGCCACTGCCTATTCCGATCTCAGGACCAGCGCGGGCTTTGTTCTCGAAGCCCGGCGAGCAGGAACAACCGCCAGTAAGTTGGCCGCGATCAACGCGACGGGGATGACGACCAGCACCGCGATGATGGTGAGCGGCGATCGGAATGTCAGCGGTACCCGATCGGTGATTGCCTGCCACCCCGCTCTTCCGGCGATCAGCCCGATGGGTACCCCGACGAGAATGCCGGCCAATCCCACGACCGTGGCCTGCGTGGTGATCATCCAGCGCACGCCCGGACTGGTGACGCCGAGTGATTGCAGCACTGCGAAATCGCGGCGGCGCCTGTACACGGAGGAAAACAACGCATGGCCGACCGCGACAGCGCCGAGCACTGCGAGGAAGATCGCCAACACCGTCGGGAGCTTGCGCACGTTGTGCAAGTTGACGAGCTCCAGCGGTTGATCCACTGGCCCAACGAACTGGACAGCGGAGCCCAATGTGGTCGCGAGGTCGGTGACCTGCTTGTCGAGGTGGGCGCGATCCGCAAAGCGCACCGCCACCACCATCTCCACGGTCACGTTGTCGTCGGGGTTGTAGTTCTGGGCCGCGAGCCCGCTCCACCGCTTCGGTGATACCCATCCGCCTTCGTCGAACTGCGCATGCACATCCGATGGGAACAGACCAAGCCCGACCACCTTCGCTGACCCTCCGTCGGCGAGGTTGACGGTGTCGCCGGTCTTCACGCCGAGATCGTGGGCTGTCGACGGGCCGAGCACGATCTCGTCGTCCGCTTCCGGCGCTCTCCCTGAAAGCGTCACGAGGTGAACGGGCGTTCCAGCTGCTCGATCGATCACGGTGAAGACGGGGACGCCAAGATCACCAATCTGGCTGACGTATCGGGCGATCGAGCTCACAGCAGCGACTCCCGGTTGCTTGGCGACATCATCGATGACTGCAGGGTCGATGCCGGTCAGCGAGATGTCGGACGGCACGGGCTGGACGGAAGCGTCCCAGGCGACGCCGGCCACTTGCGGGTGCGTCACCGCGTCGGTCAAACCGTGGTTCACGGTCACGATCGCCACCACTCCGGCGACTGCGGCGGCGGCGCCCAAGAGAGCGGGCCAGGGGCTGCTCTCGCGCTTGGAGCCGGCGGCTTCGAAGGCCATGCGCACGCCGACTCGAGCAGTCACTGGCCGAGAGATCGGCATGTGTACCAGCCATGCGCCGCGACGAGAGAGACGAGCGGTCGGGGGGCGGGCTGCCTTCCATCCGCCAAGTGCCGCTACGCCGAGCGTGATCAAGACCGCAGATAGCGCGGCCAACGTCAACAGGACAACGTTGATCCGAATGCCGCGATCAGGGTCGACCGAACCGGCGAGACCGACCGGAAACCATCGCGAGGCAATGCCTGCGGTGAGCGTGGCCATCACCACGGCGGTTGCCGCGGTGACGAGATGCGGGCGTAATGCTGCAATCACCAGGTCGTTGCGGGTCATGCCGATGGCGCGCAGTGTCGGCGCATCTGTTCCGATGGTCGCCGCCGATCTGGCCAAAGCCTGGCCGACGAAGGCCGCACCGGCGAGAGCGACGATCGCTGCGAGCAACCGAAGCATTGCTCCTTCGACGTCGGTCGTGGCCGTCACTCGGCGTCCGGTGACATGGAAGTCGAGGACGGGAACGCCTGGTGCCACATCGGTGCTGGCGTCACGTCGCAACGCAGCGATGTCGGTAGCTGGATGACGCAGTTGAACGACTGCATTTTCGGCGATGTAGGCCGCCTTGGCATATTTGGTGACGAAGCCGGGCGACAAGAACTCGTTGCCGCTGAACACGTACGTCAGCGGCGTGTGCACGATGCCGACGACGCGCAGGGTCAGAGTTGGCCCGGAAGGCGGTGCGTCGAAATCGGCGCCAAGCGCAATTGGCGTGAAGGGAAGTGTGGCGCCAATTTTCACTGGCGTTCCGTCGGGGAAGGTGTGCAGGTCGTCGGTGACGATGATCTCGTCGGCAGCTTTCGGGTCGAACATCCGCCCTGCCACGACGACCGGTCGATCGACGGTGTTCAGCCAGGCTCCATCCATCGGCACGAAAAGGACTCCTTCAGGGTCGCCCTGAATGTCGCCGAAGGCCAGTCCCCAGCGGACCAGTTGCTTGACCTCGGGTCGTTTCGCGAGCTTGCTCCAATCGGCACTCACGAGCTCGGCCTGTGTTGCGAACACGATCGCATCGCTGGCGTTCGTACGTGCCTGCAAACGACTCAATGCCGAATCCGTTCGCCGGGCTCCGTCGTAGGCGGCGCCGGCGAGCCCGATCGTCAAACCGACGAGGGCTCCGAGCACAACGAGGGACACCATCCGGGAGCGAAGGTCGCTTCGGCTCCACAACGCACCCGGAGATGTGGCATTCATCGCGCCATCTTGACGTGCGAACCCCGGTGCGACAAGGGTGATGGCGCACCGGCGGCCGGTGGTGTCAGCCACACCCGTGTTGTCGAGTCAGCGTTGCAAGTGGGCGCCGCGACGACGTCTTCGCTGTCGATCACGTGGCCCTGGGGAATATGGAGGGCGAGCGAGCGAGCCGAGGTCTCGCTGTGGACCTACAGCTCGCCCGAGCTCTTCGATCTCCTCGTCCGACGCCGACATTGGAGCCTCCGCCGCTACAGCCGTTTCGTTGTCGAAGCCATCCAGAACGCCTTGTTGCCGCTGGAGATCACCCACTGACGAGCTGACGACTTCTGGGGCGAACCGACCGCAGCCGCTTGCGCCGAGACGATCAGCAGCCCAAGGCGTAGTTCAAAGCTGAGCAAACGAGCTGCATCGTGGTGTCGTTCAGTTGTCCGACCCGATGCTTGAGTGTCTTCTGGGTCACGGTGTGTATGCCGTCGCAGTTGATCGCTGACCTTCGTTCGACTCCGATCGTGCCGGGGTCCAGCAATACCTCTGCCCCGATGCCGCGGATGCTGGTGGTGATCTCCGCAACGGTGACGAGGGCTCGAACGTCGATGACGTCGGTGCGGGTGAGGACAAGAACGGGGCGATGCTTGCGGCCGACGTGTGCGATCCAGACCTCTCCTCGCGTCATTCGTCGCTCCAAGCCTCGGCCTCGGCCCAGAAGGTGTCGGCTTTCTCAGGCTTTCGTTGATAGGCAGCGCGGTCTGCGTTGGCTCCAGCTCCAGACGTCGGAGGCTCGCCTGCGCGCGTCAGCGCGATGTGCCGAACTCGCCCCGGGCTGACTCCCGCGAGGCGCAGGCCGTGGCCGGGGCGGTCAGGAGCGACCGCGTACCCGTCGCAGAACTCGATCGGCGTCTCGAGCAGGTGGTTGTACGAGAGGAACGAGTACTCGAGCCAGGTCACCTCGGGCAGCGCCGCCGCGATGTGCACGCCGATCTCGAAGTTGGTGTTGCCGACCGACAACGGGGAGACCGTGCTCGGCCGCCAACCAGCCGATCTTGAGGGCCTCGCTGATCGAACCGTGGATGTTGAGCACGTCCACGGCCCGCCGCTCGATCAGCCGTCGCTTGCCCGACAGATCGAGGTATTCGCCGCGTTGACGAGCACGTCGGGCAGCGCCTCGCGAGATCGATCGGAGACCGTCGAAGTCGTCGCGCAGGCACGGGTCCTCGATCCAGTAGAGCGGCACCCCTGCGTCGCTGGAATGCGTGCACCCGCCGAATCGCCTCCTTCGGCGACCACGCCTCGTTGGCGTCGGCCATCAGCACGGCAGTCTGCACCGACGATCTCCTGCACGAGCTTGAAGTCGTCGAATGTCCCAATCGAGATCGGGGTGGCCGACCTTGACCTTGAACGTCGGTGAAGCCCGGCGCCGTGCGCACGGCGTAGAACTCGGCGACGTGCGTCGTCGTGAGATGGAACTCGAGTCCGCTCGCATACGCCGGGACCTTGTCGCGGTCGCCGCCCAGCAGCTGTAGAGCGGCAGGCCCGAGGATCTGGCCCTGCAGGTCCCACATCGCCTGCTCGACACCGGGGTGGAAGATCGACGGTCGAACGTTGCCACCACGCGGTCGTTCGACCCGATTGACCCACGCGAACGGGCTCGCGCCCACGACCTGGTCGGCGAGCTCGCGCTGGAACTGGTCCTGCAGTTCACGGAGCGAGGGCAGTGGGTCGGTGACGGAGTGGAAGAACCCCGTGCCGACGTGTCCGTCGTCGTCCTCGAGTTCGAGACGCCCATCGACAGGCTGCTCGTGGACACCTGCGAGTCGCCGATGATGCCGGTCCAGTTCCACGTCGAAACGCGTGAGCACGTACCGCCGAACTCTGTGCATGTGCGTCTCCCTCGCTCCGAACACGCTCTCCATGAGGGAGATGTCCTTGACGAAACTTACTCAGTCGAGACTACATTGTAACTAGTACCGGAACTAGTTCCGAGCCGATCGGCACATTGACCACGGGACGCTCGGTGACCGGGTGCGTGGGGAACGGGGAGGGGGCAAGATGACGAGCAATCACACGATCAGAGACGTGGCCCGTGAGGCCGGCGTCTCCGTCGCGACCGTTTCTCGAGTGCATCAACAACAAGCCCGATGCTTCGCACGCCGCTCGCCGGCGAGTCGAGGACGCGATCGGCAAGTTGGGGTACGCCCGCAGCACCCAGTGGCAACAGCTCACCACGGGCAAGACACGGGCGATCTCGTTGCTGTTCCCTCACACCGAGACGAGCCCGAGCCACATCTACCTCGACTTCATCACCGGTGTCACGACGGCGTGCGAGGAGCGCGACTATCGACTCGATCTCATCATGCGTTCGCTCGACGAGCGCAGCGCTGCGTCGACCTGTATCGGTCGAGCAAGAGCGACGGCACCGTCTTGATGAAGGTCCAGCTCGAGCGACTGGCGAGTCGACCTCCTCCGCGAGATGGACCTCCCGTTCGTGATGCTCGGCCACACCGAGACGCCAGCGTCGGCGCGAGCTTCATCGACTACGACTTCGATGCTGCGGTGCAGGTCGCGGTTGGACGCACCTCGTGTCGCTCGGCCATCGCCACATCGCGTACGTGTCGCCGATGCCATCGCAGGAGAGCCAGCACGGTCCGACGATCCGAGCGCTGCGGGCGTACACCGAGGCATGCGCTCGACCTCGACCTGCCGCAGCTGGACTACCAGACGGATCACGACCTGCGCCACATCCGCCTGATGACCACCAACATGCTTGCACGAGCATCCCGAGATCACCGCCTGATGACGATGCGGGAGATGGTCGAGACGGCGCTGTTCAGCGCCGTGCACGACGCCGGCCTTCGAGTGCCCGACGACATCTCTGTCCTCGGACTCACGACACCGCACGGACCCGAGCTGACGAGCCCGGCGCTGACCGCAATGGAGTTCCCGGCCTGGTCGATGGCCTACGAAGCGGGCCGCATGATGATCGACGAACTCGAAGGCGTGTCGCACGACCAAGGAGGTGCTGCGGGAGCCTCCTGATCGTCCGTGGAGCACCAGTCCGGTGCGGACTCGTCGCGGGCGAGGACGAGCCTCGTCGCCGCACCACAGCGATGCGAACAATCGAACCACGCCACGCGCATCGAGAAAGCCACGTCACGTCACTCGTGACACATCGAGGAGGGAGAGACAATGATGATTCCGAGACCGACAGGTACGCACGTGCCTGATCGCGTCTGTCGGCGTGGCCGTGCTGCTCGTCGCCGCGTGCGGCTCGCGATGACTCGGACTCGGCGTCGACGACGCCGGCAGCCGAGGCCAGCGACTCCAGCTCGCGGCCGACACGACCGCGAGCACGCCGACGTGCACAGACCATCACGTACCTCGCCAGCCAGAACTGGGTGCTCGATTCCGAGAAGCGAGTTGGCCGAGCAAGTTCGAGGCCGAGACCGGCATCCACGTCGACTACCAGATCATCCCGGCCGACCAGTACTTCAGCGTGCTGCAGACCAAGCTCGAAGCCGGTGGTGAGGGCATCGACATCTTCGGCGGTCAGAGCGGCAAGACCGACATCGAGCTGCAGCTGAACGTCGAAGAAGAACGCCGTTCCGCTGACGGATCGAGGAATGGGTGCAGCGGATGGACCCGTTGTCGACCGAGCAGATCAGCTCTCGACGACGTCGTGTACGGACAGACGATCTGGGACACCGTCGGTGGATCGTGGGTCGTCGTGTACAACAAGACGATCTTCGCAGCAGAACGGCATCGACGTGCCGACGACCTACGACGAGTTCGCCGACTGCCTGCCAGACGCTGTCGAGCGCCGGCGTGACGCCGATCTACGAGCCGATCTCCGACGGCTGGCATCACGTGTTGTGGTTCGCCGGAGCTCGGCCCGGCCTACGAGGCGGCGTCGCCAGGGCTCGAAGATCAGCTCAACACTAACGAGACGACGCTGGCCGACGACCCCACGATGGAACTCGCGCTCGGTCAGTTGAACGACCTGTACTCGAAGGCTGCTTCGGCGAGAACGCTCTGTCGGACGAGTTCGCCAACACCGAGGCCAACATGGCCAGCGGCGAGTACGCCATGACGGTCAACCGTCTCGGTCTGCCCGCTCAGATCGAAGCCGCCGATCCAACGACTCTCCGCCGATGACTACGGGTTCTTCCTGATGCCGCTCGTCGACAACCAGATCTGGAACGTCAACCCCGCGGCGCCGAGCAAGTTCATCTTCACCGGTTCCGACCACATCGACGCCGCCAAGGCCTACTTCGACTTCCTGGCGCGGCCGGAGAACCTCCAGTACGTGCTCGACAACGAGCCACAGTTCGTGCTGCTCGACTTCGACGGGCTGTCGGCCGAGCTCACGCCCGCGCAACAGGCGTTCGTCGACGCCTACCCCAAGCAGGGGACCGTGCTGCAGACTGCGGTCAACTACGTCAATCCGCAGTGGACCGACATGGGTCAGGACATCGTCGCCATGTTCACCGGTGCGGAGAGCCCCGGCCGACGTGCTCGAAGGCGATCGACGCACGCCGGGCCGAGATGGCCAAGGCGGCAGGCGATCCCGGTTGGTGACGTCTGACCGAGCGGCGCCGGATCCGTCTGCAACGTGCGTGGTCCGCCCCTCCCCGGGCGGACCACGCACTGATCTGCTCGTCATCAGCATCCCGTGTCGCGTCGTGCGACCATGACCGCTACCGAGCGCATGCGAGCCACACGCAACGACCAGCAACGTCACGGCACGTAGTTATCCGACCTACTTCGCGTTCGGGGCGATCGCACTGCACCTGGTGTTCATCGTCGTCCCGAGCGTGATGGGGATCTACTACTCGTTGACGAACTGGAGTCGATTCTCCTCGCGAGACCGACGTTCGTCGGACTGGACAACTATCGGCCGTGTTCGGCTGGCGACGGCGCGATGTGGCAGGCGGTCAAGAACACGGTGATCTTCACCGTGTGCCACGATCGTCACCAAGACCGTGATCGGTCTGCTGCTCGCCTTGCTCGTGTCCGAGGGATCCGGTCGATTCTCGACCGGTTCATCGCGCCGTCATCTACCTGCCCGCCGATGCTTGCCGATGATCGTCGTCGGCATCGTCTTCAAGTCGATCCTGCAATCCCGACGACCGGCGCGTTGAATCGTTCCTGCGACGTTCGTCGGACTCGACTGCGCTGACGCATGCACTGGTTGACCGACCCGCGATCTCGCCTCGTACTCGATCGTCGCCGTCGACACCTGGAAGGGCGTCGGGTTCATCATGCTGCTGCTGCTGGCCGGCCTCGAGTCGATTCCGCGCGAGTACCACGACGCGGCTCGCATCGACGGGGCGTCGGGCGTTCAAGGAGTTCGGTACATCACGCTGCCGTTGCTCAAGCCCGTTCTCACCGTCACCACGGTGCTGAACCTCCTGTACGGCCTGAAGGTGTTCGACAGCGTCTTCGTGTTGACCAACGGTGGGCCCGGCTACGCGACCGAGACGGTCAACACGATCGTGTTCAAGGAGTTCGGCCGCGGTCACTACGCCGTGAGCACGGCGCTGTCCACGGTGCTGTTCCTCGATCATGACCACCGCCGGGCTGCTCCTCATTCGTGCCATGCACAGGCAGATCGACGATGCCTGATCAGCGACCAGAGGCGGTGGCGATGCGACGCGTCCGTTGTGAGACGAGCCGCCAACCACTCGATCGCCGTCAGCACGAGCTGCGTTGATGTTCATCCCGATCTACCTGGTCGTCGTGAACTCGCTGAAGACCGACGTCGACGCCCGATCGATGGGGCATCGGTGCTGCCGCGACAGTCCGCAATTCGGGCAACTTCGACGTCGTCATCGAGGAAGGGCAAGCTCAGCCGGACGCCTTCGTCAACAGCGTGATTGTACACCGTTTCGCGACCGTGCTCTGCGTGTTGTGCGCCACCGCCGCGGCCGCGTCCTGGCGCAGGAACCGGACCACGACTGAACCGGCTGATCTACCTGTTCCTCGTCATCGGCATCGCGATGCCGATCAACTACGTGACGCTGACGAAGGTCATGCAGGAGACGCATCTCGATCAACACGCAGCTCGGGATCATTCTCGTGTACGCCGCGTTCAAGCTCCCGTTCGCCGTGTCTCGTGATCTACGCCTTCGTGCACACGGTGCCGATCGAGATCGACGAGGCGGCGATCATCGACGGTTGCACTCCCTTCCAGCTCTTCTGGCGAATCACGCTGCCGCTCTTGCGACCAGCGTGGATCACGGTCGGCATCCTGACCTTCCTCGATCTGTGGAGCGAGTTCATCATCCCGCTCTACTTCCTCAGCAACTCCGACAAGTGGCCCATGACCCTCGCCGTCTACAACTTCTTCGGCATCTACGAATCCAGCTGGAACCTGGTGTCCGCCGACGTCGTGTTGACGATCCTGCCGGTGATCGTCGTGTTCATCTTCGCTCAGCGCTACATCAAGTCGGGCATGACCGCCGGAGCCGTCAAGGGTTGAGCCGGTGATGCCGACCGGACTCGGGTTCGGCGGGTCGGCCGTCGGCAACCTGCGCAGCGCGATCGACGACGACCAGGCGCACGCCGCGATCCAGCGGGCTTTGGCGCGTGGCGTGAGATACTTCGACACGGCTCCGCACTACGGCCTTGGGCTGTCCGAGCGGCGTATCGGCCGGGCGTTGCAGGGTTCGCCCCGCAGCGAGTACGTGTTGTCCACGAAGGTTGGTCGCCTGCTCGTGCCCAGTTCCACACCCACGGCATCCGACGACGAGGGCTTCGCCGTGCCCGGTGATCTCGAAAGGCGGTGGGACTTCTCGCCCGGTGGCGTCGAACGCAGCCTTCGAGAGAGCCGCGAACGCCTCGGCATCGAACGCATCGACATCGTGTTCGTCCACGATCCCGACCAAGCGTGGATCACCGCCGCGCGAGACGGTCTGCGCGCTCTAGCCGAGCTGCGTTCCGCCGGAGAGGTCGGCGCGATCGGTATCGGGACCAACTCGACAGCGTGCCTCGTTGACCTCATCGAGAGGGGTGCCCTCGACGTGGTGATGCTGGCGGGCCGGTACACGTTGCTCGACCATCGGGCCGGACTCCCCGTTCTGGAGGCCGCCGCCCGCCATGGGGTCGCGGTCATCGTGGCGGGCGTGTTCAATTCCGGGTTGTTGGCAACACCACGTCCGGTCGAGGGCGCGGAGTTCGACTACCGCGTCGCCGCCCCCGAGATCGTGACGAAGGTGAACCTGATCGCAGACGTATGTGAGGCCCACGGAGTCGACGTCCCCACGGTGGCGATCGACTTCGCCCGCCGACACCGAGCCGTCACGAGCGTCGTCGTCGGCATGAGGTCGGTGCGAGATGTCGACGAGAACGTGGACCGCTTCGACACGGTCGTTCCCCCCGCCCTGTGGGTCGACCTTGCCGCCAGCGGTCTGATTGACAGCTCGGTCGCCGAGCTGCGCCTTTCGAACGGTCCAGAGTGATCCGGACGGTGAGCGCCGCGGCAGGCGACGCGACGCGTCGACGCTCACCATCATCTGTGGGACCTGTCGGCGCGCCCGCAATCGTGGATGATCGGACCTGAGGTGGAGCCGCTGCGCCGCAACTTTGGTGTGTCAGATCTCGCCGCCGCCGTGACCGGTAGCAACGTGAGCGCCACGATCGTGGTGCAGGCCGTGACCGACATCGTCGAAACCGAGGAGCTGCTCGACCTTGCAGACCGCGAACCACTCATCGTGGGTGTCGTCGGGTGGGTCGACATCGCCGCCGATGATGTCGACGATCAGCTCGATCGACTGCAAGCACGCTCCTCAGGTCACCACCTTGTCGGGATACGAAGCCTGGTGCAGTACGAACCGGATCCGGACTGGTTGAGCCGAACCGAAGTGCTACACGGCCTGCGCTCCGTGGCGGCTCGCGGGCTCGTCCATGACCTGCTGATCAACACTCACCAGATCGACGCTGTGCTGGCGGCGACGCGCGTGGTCAGCGACGGCGTGTTCGTGGTCGATCACCTCGCCAAGCCGGACATCGCGGCTGGGGTGTGGGAGCCGTGGGCCGCAGGACTCACCGCGCTCGCCGGATGCCCGAACGTCGCTGCCAAGCTGTCCGGTCTGGTCACCGAGAGCGACTGGGCGACGTGGACCATCGAGCAATTGCGGCCCTACGCCGATCACGCCATCGATGCTTTCGGGCCGGCACGGCTGATGTTCGGTAGCGACTGGCCCGTCTGCACCCTTGCCGCCAGCTACGACCGTGTTGTCACATCGATGGAGGCGGTCACCGGCACCCTCACACCGATCGAGCAAGCAGCGGTTTTCGGTGGCAATGCAGCGAGGATCTATTCGCTGCAGCACGATCTGAACGACAGAAGACCGGTGTGAGATTGAGTTGTCGCCGGGTATGGGATTGCCGCGCACACATGGAGGTCGCCGAGCGCTTTGGCGCGACCTCGTACGAGTCGATCGGCTCGATGGTGAGCGTGGCTCGGGCGACGACGGAGCGGCGTCACATCGGACAGCGGCCGACGTAGAAGGCTTCGTCGGGGTCGTCGGTGGGTGTCAGTCCGGCGAGTTGGAGGCCTCGGCGAAGGGCGGCGATGTCGCGGTCGTAGACCCGGCTGGTGGGATGACGGATGGGTCCGCCGTTGTAGCCCATCAGCCAGCCCTCGGCTTTCCACATCATGCGGTTGATGTTGCCGTTCGAGAAGTTGGGCACGCTCGCGAACGCCTTGCGGGCGGGGTCGAGTTGATGGAACGCGGCGGTGGCCTCGTCGAATCGGCGTTCTTGGATCAGGTTGAACACGCGGGGGAGAGTGTCACCGAAGTAGGCGCCGTAGTTCGTGCCGCAGAAGGGGATTGGGATGAGTTGCGCGAGAGGGATGTACTCGTGCTCCATCGGACATGAGATCACCACCTCCTCGTGGAAGGCGCGATGGACTTCGATGAGGCCCATGATGTTGGGGTTGCCGCCTTCTGCTTTGATCGCTGCGACGTTTGGGCAGTCGTCGACGAGGCGGCGCAGGACCGGCACGGGAATGTCGGCGGGATGTAGTCGCGAGAAACCCCAGCTCGGGATCGGGAACAGCATCACGGCCAGGTTCGTGGCGTCGCAGATCGCCTTGGTGTAGTCGTACACATCGTCGAGCGAGGAGGGGTGGAAGTATGGCGGGTAGCCGAGTAGCACGAGCTCTGCGCCCGCGGATTCGGCTCGGGCGACAGCGTCGAGGTTCTCCTCGAGATTGTTGAACACGGCGTGGTGGATGACGATCAACCGTCCGGCTGCCTGGTCGACCATCATCGCCACTGACTGCTCGTACTCCTCGATGCTCATGACGACCTCGGACACGGCGAGCGTGCCGGTGAAACCGTGGGCGATGCACGTCTCGACGTCGTGGCGGATCGCCCGTTCGTTGAACCGCTTGAAGTCGGACGTCACCGTGGGGATGACGACGTTGGCAACACCTGTCAGGTGTTCGCGTGCCCAGTCCCGCGCCTCGCTCTTCGTGTAGGTGGCCAATGTTCAGTCCTTTGTCTCGAAGGCGATGGGCAGTTCTGTCGCGAGCCCAGCGCGCAGCGCTTGGGTCAACACGAGTTCAGCGACGACGATGTCCTGAAGACCACTGCCGACCGACTTGTACATCAGGTTGTGCGCGGCTGTCGAGGCGTTGATCGCAGGCGCCGGTCAACACGTCGGTCAGGCTCACGGCCTTGTGGCGGAACTCGATGCCGCTCGCCGTCGCGGCGATCATGTCACCGGTGCCGTCGAGCACCTCGTCGAGAACGTCACACACGATGAGGTCGGCGCGCTCCACAACGGACACATCGATCTCTCGCTGTTGCGGGACGGTCGAGCCGATGGAGATGACGACGGCGCCCGGCGCTAACCACTCGCCGTACACGATTGGTGCCTCGCCACGTGAGCGGGCGGCGGCGATCGACGACGTCAGCGCCCTCGGTCGCCTCCTGCGGCGTTTGCGCAGCCTCGAGCGGGGACGCCGAGCTCGTCGGTCACAGCAGCGGCGAACGCGGCGCGACGGTTTGGAGTCGGGCTGAAGACGGTCACGTTGCTCAGCTCGCGGATGCTGGCGACGGCCCGTATGTGCATCGTG
>CAVPUO010000010.1:0-300340 GCA_963708925.1 Ilumatobacteraceae bacterium
ACGTCCTCATGCCGCCGCGCCTCGTCGTGAGGCGAACGACTTCGGCAAAGCGTTAGCCAGGTTCCGGCCCCGCGCGGTCCCGTGCGTCTGATCATTGGGGATCCGATACGGGTCCTCCGCCACCAAACGGCGCGGCGGTAGCTTGTCGTGATGCGTGGTCGATCGAACAACCTCTGGTGGGGAACGGCTCTCGAGGCGCCCGATCCGGACGTCCTCGCGTCGTTCTACTCGACTCTGCTCGACTGGCCGATCGTGCACGTCGAGCCCGGCACGGCCGTGATCAAGCCGCCGCAGCCTGGCGTGTTCATGGTCTTTCACCACGCCGACGACTACGTGCGGCCGGTATGGCCGCCTGGCACGGGTGACCAACGCCCGATGATGCATTTGGACGTCGAGGTCGATGATCTGGACGCCTCAACTGCCGACGGCGCTCGCCCTGGGCGCGACCCTCGCCGATTTCCAGCCCAGAGACAACGTCAGAGTCCTGCTCGATCCCGCCGGTCACCCCTTCTGCCTCTGCCTGGACCAAGGCGACTGAGGACTAGCGCAGCTCGGTCATCAGCGCCGCGCCGACGGCGCCGGCGCGTTCGCCGAGTGATGCGAAGACCACCTCGGGATGCGGTCGCAAGTCGGCTGCGTACAGCAGCTCGGTGAACCACTTCTGGATCGGGCCGAGGTACAGGTCCCCTGACGCCGCGAGGCCGCCGCCGAGCACGAACATCTGTGGGTCGAGCAGGTTGGTGAGGTTGTTGAGGCCGAGCGCAACCCAGTAACCGAAGCGGTCGATGACACCCAGCGCCTCGGCATCACCCTCACGCGCCGCTGCTTGCACGTTCTCGCCACGCACGTTGAACGGGTCGCCACCGGCGAGTTGCAGGACACGCGGCGCAGTCGCTTGGCGATCGCCGCCTCGCGGGCGAGATCGGGCCAGGCCGCTGCCGGACGCATACCGCTCCCAACAGCCTCGTCGTCCGCAGGGGCACGGCAGGCCGTCGGGGTCGACGACCATGTGGCCGATCTCGCCGGTGAACCCGTTCGCCCGCGGATCAGGTGACCGCCGGCCACCACTCCTCCGCCGATGCCGGTGCCCAGCGTGACCATCACCATGTCGGTCACGCCGCGGGCGACGCCGACTTTCCATTCGGCTGCGGCCGCGCAGGTCGCGTCGTTGCCGACCTCGACCTGGAAGCCGAGTCGCTCCGACAGCATGTCGCCGACCTCGAAATCGGTGATGTCGATGAGGTTGGGGGACGCCTTGATGATGCCGGATCGCGTCACCATGCCCGGCACACCGATCCCGAGCGAATCGGTGACGCCGAGCGCGCCGGCCAGTTCGGCGAGCGTGTCGACGAACGCTTCGGTTCCCGGCGGCGTCGGCCGGCGCTGTTCCTCGATGACCTCGCCGTCTTCGTCGAGCACGACACCGAGGCACTTGGTACCTCCGACATCGATGCCGATGCGGCGTCGACTCACGATTCGGCGCGGACCTTGAGCTCGCGCACCGTGTTGAGGATCCGGACCTCGGCGCGGCGCTTGACGAACCCGGGCAGCGGCACCACGAGATCGATGATGAGGTCGTATCGCACCTCCGTGCCGCCGTCGGTGGTCGGTGAGAAGTGATACGCGCCATCGATCGTGCGCATGATGTCGCCGCGCAACAAGCTCCACGCAAGACACGGACGGCGCGTCGCTGTAGTCGTACTTCAGCGTGTAGTGGGTGCTGCGTCCGAGTGCCGATGCCCTGAACTCGACCTCGGTGGGTCGACCATCGTCGTCGCGAGCACGCACGACGACGTCTTTCACATCCTTCGCCCAGTCCGGGTAGTGCTCGACGTCGGCGGCGATCGCCCACACCCGATCAGGTGGGGCCGCGATCGTTGTGGTCTGTGACGCCGTTTCAGCCATTGCTCTGTTCTAGTCGATCTCGTGATCTGTCGGTGACACCGCTCGGCCCACTCGAGGCCCGTACGAGCCGTGCCGAGATGCCCAGACGCCGTTCATTCCGATGCCGAACATCGGTACGAGCACGCCGAATGCGAGCGCGTTGAGCTGCGCCCTCGTCGAGCCCGACGACGCCGATCCACGCGCCCGCTATCGCCGCGACGATTTGCACCGCGAGGGACCCGGTCATCACGCGGCCGACCCGCTTCGGCGCCGTCTGGCCGGTGAGGAGGTAGAGGTTGGCGACGCCGACTTCCTCGACCCGTCGACCGATCGAGAGCGCGCGTGTAGGCCCACAGCGTCGTCGCCACACCGATCGCGAACAGGGCCATGGAGACGCCACCGATCAGGAACTGGGCGAATCGCTCGTTCCGGAACGGCACGGCGACCGCGAGTGCGGCAAGGAACACCGGCTGTGCCGGCAGCATCGACTTGAACGACGCGAAGGCCGGGCAGATGTGGGTGGTCGTCGGGCGACTGTCGGACGGTCGTCGGTGGGGCTCATTTCGCGGGCAATCATGGCAGGGCTCCCAATGCGGTGCCCAGCTGCTTCGCCAACCCGTCGTACGAGAACTGCTCGACCGCGCGTTGCCGCCCGGCGCGACCCATCGTCGATGCGAAGTGCCGGATCGTCGAGCAATCGGGCGAACGCCCGGGCTGCTTCGTGGGCGCCCTGGTGGACGTCGTCGGCGTGGCGAACCATCAGCCCAGTGACACCGTCGATGACCGCGTCCTCGGCTCCGCCGGAATCGCCCGCGACCTGTGGGACCTCGCAGGCCGCGGCCTCGAGGAAGACGATGCCGAAGCCCTCTTGCTCGAGCCCTCGCCACCGATTTCGGCACAGCATCGTGTACACGTCGGCGCAGCCGTACAGCGCCGGTAGATCCTCGTTCGCGACTCGTCCGAGAAATCGCACCGGCGCGCCGAGCTCGGCGACGAGCTTGCGCAATCGCTTCTCGTCGCGACCGCCACCCGAGATCGCCAGCATCACGTTGGGTCGCGTCCGACGAAGGATGGCCGCGGCGCGGATGGCTGTGTCGAACCCTTTGCGCGGCACCAGTCGGCTGATGCTGACGATCAGCTCGGTGTCCGCGGGTATCCCGAACCGGCTTCGCGCGGCGAGGCGTTCGTCCTCGCTCAGCGGCCGGAAGCGTCTCGGTGTCGACGCCGGGCGGCACGACGGTGATCGGCAGTTTGTGTCCGACTGCCCGCTCCGCTTCGCGCGCCGGGTAGCTACCGGCCGCGACCACATGGCGTGCGCCTCGCAGCACGTAGGCGAGCGACTGCTTCGTACCCGGCAGGCGCCCGGGAACGGTGACCTCGGCGCCATGCAACACGACGTCGTACGGCAGCCGAAGCGAGGGGCCGACGAGGCCGAGCGGCACCGCCGGATCGAGCACGATCAGATCGGCCCGCACTCGCACTGCCATCTCGTTGATGTGCGACACCATCCACGGATGCGGTAGCAAGACAGGCTCACGAGTGCGCTCGACATGGAACGGTTGCTGTGCGTCGAAGGCCGCGGCACCGTCGTACGGACTGGTCAACACCGCAAACGACTCCGGCGGTAGTCGGCGCCACCACTCCCACAACAGCGATTGAATGCCGCCGATCTTCGGCGGAAAATCGTTGGTCACCAAAAGATGTTTCACAGTGATCCCTGCAGCTCGGCGACGACAACCGGATCGGTCTCGTCGGTCGGCAAGAGCGAATCGAGGCCAAGGCGTCGCGCAGTCCACACTGCGTGCGCGCGCAGCATCGAATCCGGATGGGCCAGGTATCGGGTGATGCAACGGACGACTGCGGCGTCGCTCGGGCTCCCCACGTTCCCCAGCGCGACCAGCGCGTTGCGCCGGACCCAACGCGGGTCTCGATCCGACACGTACCACCGACCCCAACGCCGTAACACCTCGACATCGTCCGAGTCGAGGATCTCGATCAGCGACACCCACGGCTCGATGTCGACCGGCGGAGCCATGTTCTTCGTCGCGAATCGCACGGTCGGCGGGCACACGGTCTGGCAGTCGTCGCACCCGTAGATGCGGTCGCCGATCGCGGCACGCCATTGCCGATCCATCACGCCGGGCTTCTGGATGATCCATGCCAGGCAACGACCGGCGTCGATCACGCCGGGAGCAACGATGGCACCCGTGGGACAGGCATCGATGCAGCGCCGGCACGTCCCGCATCCGTCGGCGACGGGTTGTTTCGACGTCGGTAGCGGAGCCGTGGTGACGACGCAACCGAGCACGAACCAACTGCCGGCTCCGGGCAACAGGATGTTCGCGTTCTTGCCGAACCATCCGATCCCCGCTCGATAGGCGACCTCGCGGTCGACGATCGAGTTGTCGTCGGCGAACGCAACCGCCTTCCAACCATCGCGGCGCAACTGCCGTGCCACCGACCGCAAGCCCTCGCGCAACGGCGCATAGTGATCGGTCCAGGCGTACCTGGCGACGCGTCCTTGTGCACCGGGCGGTGGCGGCGGCTGGTCGGCGTAGTACGAACGAGCGCCGACCAACACCGACTGAGCTCCGGCGACTGCACGTCGCGGGTCGGTGGACCGCAGCGGGTTCTTGTAGGTGAACTGCAAGCCATCGTGCAGCCCGGCGTCCTTGCGACGCAGCAATTCGGTGCGAGCTCGTTGCAACACCTCGGCATCGCACACTCCCACGTGCGAGATGTCGTGGTACTCGGCGATCTCGACCAACCGACCCAGGTACGCGGCGTCAACAGAAGGCGGCGACAGCGTCGGTCTCACTGTGACGCAGCGTAGGCATCATTCCGGCGCGTACCAGCAAACGCACGACGCGCATCTCCTCGTCGTCGAGGTCGACCGATTCCGACGACGCCGACTCGGTCGTTGCCGGCGACAACACGTGGGTGACGATGCAGTCCGCACACGTTGCCGTGGCCCGCATGCAACACGAGTCGCACGAGATGATCAGTGATGTTGCGTTGGTTCGCATGATGCTTCCTTGCTGATAGGTCTCCACCTGTCGGCATCATCCCAAAAGGGTGTGACAGAGATTCGACGCCCTCTCTGCGGAGTCGAACTGCGAGACTCGATGGGATGCCGTCGACACCGGAAGCCAGTTCGTTGCCATTCGATGCGCCCCGCGTGAACGACTACAACAGCTTCGCCGAAGCGTACGCAGCGGAAAACGAGACCAGCCTCAACAACGCTTTCTACGAACGGCCTGCAACGCTTGCCCTCGCAGGAGACGTGACAGGGCGACGCATCCTGGATGCCGGCTGCGGCTCCGGGATCCTGTTCGAAGCTCTACGCGACCGAGGCGCGACCGTGAGCGGAATCGACCTGAGCGCCGGATTGCTGGATCAGGCCCGTCGGCGCCTTGGACCCGCCGGTCTCCGTCAACCATCCGACAGCCGACTACTGCATCGAGCGCCTCGCTGGACGCCGGCCCGATTACTTCGCCACCTACGAGTGGACCGATGAGTGGACCATGGGTGGCCACACGGCGCAGATGAGTTTCTGGAGCCGCCCTCTGCACTCGATGACCGATGCGTTCACCGCTGCCGGATTTCAGGTTTCCGTCATCAGCGAACCACAACCCGTTCCCGAGGCCCGTGCCCTGTTTCCTGACGACTTCGACATGATCGCCACCGCCCCGAGTTTTCTGTTCTTCGTGCTGCATGCCCTCTGACTGTTGCGTCAGTGGGTGTTTCAGCGGCGGAGGAGCACGAGGAAATCATCCGATGCGATCGTGTTCGCGCCGGCCGCAACGACGTCTTTGATGATCGCTCGATCGTTGGTCACGACGACCACAGGCTTCTCGGGATCCTGCGCTGCAACCTCGGCGCGCAGCACGTCGTCCGCCGACACTCCCGCCGGCGAGTACACGATCCGCACACGCCGTCGCGAACGCGGCATGGGCACCCTCGACATTGGCACCATCGAAGACGATCGTCGCTGTCATGTTCCACCGCTTGGCCATGTTCTCCACGGTCTGGATGCACTGATCGCGCTGATGATCGAGGTCGAGCGACGGCCAGCCCAACTTGGCGACGTTGTACCCGTCGATCAACGTCGTCATCCCCTTCGCACGCAGCAGGAACTCGGCAGCCTCGAGCGACCCGGCCAAGACCCCGCCGGGCAACTTCATCGCGGATCGCCGGACCCGAACGGGTCGCGTTGGCGCGGCGTCTGGATCGTCCGCCACATCGAGCTTGGCCAACTCCTGGAGCGCCGCCGACAGCAATCGCGCCGCATCGGTCGAGGCGGCAACCGCATCGTCGAGCAGGCCTCGCATGGCAGCTGCATCGATCGCGGGAGGCGGAACGGGCACGGGCTCGGATGCGACCCGTCGCAGTTCGACCAACTCGGATTCTGCCTTGGCCAGCGACTGGCTCGCGGCGTGCTCGCCGCGTTGCGCCTCGCGGAGTCTGGCGCGCACTTCGTCGAGCTCGCCGCGGAGACGATCCTGCTCGGCGACCGCCTCGGCCTTCGCGGTGCGCTCGCGTGTGACCTCTGCCCTCGCCGCCAGCAGCTCGGCGCGCCCTCTCGCCGCCGCCTCTTGCGCAGCGACGCGGCGTCGTTCCTCACGCCGCAACGCGGCTTCGTCGTCGACAGGTTTCGCCGGCAACAGATCGATGATCTGCTGCTCCCAACCATCGGGACGCGAGAGCCACAGCACGCCGACGTCGTCGACCAGTTCAGTCGTTGCAACGGATGCCAGCTTCTTGCGGAAGTCCTCGTCGCCATCGATTGCTGCACGCACCTGGGCAAGTGCTGTCGGTGGCAACTTGTGGAAACGCAGGAATCGTTTCAACTCGTTCGGGAATGCCAGCGGCGGCCGCAACTTGGCGCCCGCCGCGGCCACACCGACGGCCAGCTCGAGCGTCGGTCGCAGCGCCTCGTCCGGAACGTCGGCTGCGGTCTCGGCACTCACCGGCACAACTGTACCGATCCACCATTCGACCAATCCGGAACGGACGGCAGTGGCGATCGAACGCTTGTTCTTGACTTCGAACACTCGTTCGTGGTGGACTTCGACGATGCGCACAGCAGCCGGCGGGCAGCGGTCCTTCGACGATCTCGGCACACCCTTGTCCGATGTCACGTTCTGTGTGCTCGACATCGAGACCACCGGCGGCGACCGGCACGTCGACCTCATCACCGAGATCGGGATGGTGAAGGTTCGTGCCGGCGAGTTCCTCGGCACGCTTGCAGACCCTCATCAATCCCGGACGGGCGATACCACCGATGATCACCGTGCTCACGGGGATCAGCGAATCGATGGTCGTGCAAGCGCCAGGCATCGACGCTGTACTCCCCGCGATGATCGAGTTCCTCGGCGACGCGGTCGTCGTCGGCCACAACGTCGGATTCGACATGGCGTTCATCAACGCCGCGTTGACTCGCCGTGGCGATGCCGAGATCACCAATCCGGTCATCGATACCTTGCCGTTGGCGCGCCGGTTGATCCGCGACGAGGTGCCCGATTGCCGGCTGGGCACGCTCGCCTCACGATTCCGGCTCGACCATCGACCCTCGCACCGAGCGCTCGACGACGCGTTGGCGACCACCGACCTGCTGCACTTCTTGCTCGAACGCGCCGCCGGTCTCGGTGTGCTCGGCCTCGACGATCTCATCGCACTCCCCCGCATCGGCGCCCACCCGCAGGCCGCCAAGTTGCGGATGACGACGGGCCTGCCGCGCAGCCCTGGCGTGTACCTGTTCCGCGGAATCAACGACTCGGTTCTCTACGTCGGAAAGGCCACCAACCTGCGCCAGCGCGTGCGGAGCTACTTCGGCTCCGACGATCGCCGCAAGATCGGCACGCTCCTGCGCGAAGCGCAGCGCATCACGTACGTCACGACTCCCAATGTGCTCGCTGCCGAGGTGCTCGAACTTCGCTACATCCAACAACTGACACCGCGGTACAACAAGGTGGCCGCCGCGCCGCAGAAGTACCGGTACGTTCGATTGAGCACCGACGAGCCGTGGCCGCGGTTGTCGGTCGTCAACGACGCCTCAGCCGCGGGCGTTCACCTCGGTCCGCTGCCTTCGAAGGCCAGCGCCGACGCGGTCGTCGAGGCGCTGCAATCCGTGTTCCCGTTGCGACGGTGCACGACGAGACTCGGTCGAACGTTCCAGCCGCAACTGAGTGCGGTCACCTGCACCCCGGCGCAACTCGGTGTGGCGATGTGCCCGTGCGCAGGGCTCGCCGATGTCAATCAGTACGCAGCTGCCGTTGCCAAGACGGTGCAAGCCATGACCACCTCACCGGAGTTGGTCATCACGACCTTGCAGGACCGGCTCACGACGCTCTCAGCGACGCGACGGTACGAAGAGGCCGCGCAGGTTCGCGACAGAGCCATGGCATTCACCAATGCCATCCGCCGTCAGCGGCTCACCGAGCGATTGCGCGAGGCCGGCGATGTGGGATTGCAGATGGGCGACACGACGCTGCACATCCGCGGCGGAGTGTTGGTGGGCACTGCGCAGGAGGGGCAGATGGAAGTCGGCTTGCCGCTGGCAGCGCCGGAGGTTCCGACGTTCGCGGCCCTGCTCCCCCGCCATGTCGTCGACGAGGTGCTGTGCCTGGCTCGAGCGTTCGAGCGGATGGCCGACCGCGTCACGGTGGCATGGTGCGAGGGACGGTGGCAATGGCCGATCGACGTCGTGCCAGAGGTGGTCGGGCGCGCCGCGCAGCAACCACCAGCGGAAGTAGCGGCCTGACTGCGGTGGCGGATCAGTCGTCCTCGATCACGGCGCCGCCGTGGTCGATGCGCAACACCTTCGTGTGGCCGTCGGCGGGCATCTGCGCGGCCAGATCGTCGGCATCGTCGAAGGGGCACATCGCCGCCACGGTGGGCCCCGAGCCCGACAGCCACGAGCACCACGCGCCGGCGTCGAGCGCTGCCTGCAATGCAATCTTCGACGGCTCGACCGACGCGAGACGTCGATCCTGGTGCAGCCGATCCTGCGTCGCGCTGCGCAATGCGTCGGTGTCGCCGGCCGCCAGCGCGGCGACCAGCAGCGCGACCCTGCCGATGTTGAAGACGGCATCGCTCAGGGGGATCTCGCTGCCGAGCTTGGTGCGCGACTCGTCGGTCGACGTAGTGAACGACGGGATCCACACCACGACCGCGGGATCGAACGCCATGGGGACACGCACCGCGCGGCCGTCGGCAGTGGCGACGATGCCACCGAGCAGCGATGCGGCGACATTGTCGGCGTGGCCTTCGAGCTCGCTGGCCAGTGCCAGCATCTCGGGGGCGTACTCGGTCAGCAGCTCAGGGTCGCTGCCGTGGCGCTGGGCATGGGCGGCAACGATGCCGGCGATGCGCACCGCGCCGCTGAAGCCCAACCCCCGACCGACAGGAATCGGCGAACACACCCACAGATCACCCTCGCCACCGGCACGCCGGAATGCGACGCCGGCCGGATGGAACTGGTCGATCCGCTGGGCGCCCGCCGGCACGTCGCCGGTGATGACGCCGGCCTCGGCGTGCATCGACAACGCCATGCCGAGCGTGTCGAAGCCTGGACCCAGGTTTGCCGACGAGGCCGGCACACGAACGATCACGATTGGTCAGACTGCAGATCGGCTGCGGCAGCTTGGGATTCGTGGACCCACCGATCGAGTGTGCGAGCTGCGTTGCCCTCGTCGATGGACGCCGTGGCAATGACCACCGCGTCCTCCAACGAATCGGTTACTCCGGCGACCACCAGCCCTGCGGCGGCATTGAGCAACACGATGTTGCGGTGCGCGCCGTGTTCGCCTTTCAGCACCCGCCGAACGACCTCGGCGTTGTGTGGCGGCGTACCGCCGACCAGTTCGTCGGCGATCGCGGGGGCGAAGCCGAGGGCGACCGGGTCGACGGTGAACGTACGGACGTTGTCGTCGTCGAGTGCGAGCACGGTCGACGTACCCGTGGTGGTGAGCTCGTCGAGACCATTTCCGTGCACGACCCACGCCGCGCTCGGAACCATGCAGTCGCAGCGACGCCAGCATGCGTTCGGCGACGGCGGGATTGGCGACGCCGATGAGATGACGGCGCACGCGACCGGGATTGGCCATCGGCCCGAGAAGGTTGAAGACCGTGGCGATTCCGATCTCGCGACGGCTGGGCGCCGCGAAGCGGAACGCGGGGTGGAACTTCGGTGCCAGGCAGAAGCCGATGCCGACCTGTTCGACGCAACGCAGCACACCCTCCGGCGAGAGCTCGATCGCTACACCCAGCTCCTCGAGCACGTCGGCGGTGCCGCATTGCGATGACGCGGCGCGGGCACCGTGCTTGCAGACCGGAACACCTGCACCGGCGACGACGATTGCCGCCATCGTGCTGACGTTGATCGAATGGCTCCGATCTCCGCCGGTGCCCACGATGTCGACGGCGCGCGACCGCAGTTCGTCGCTCAGTGGAACGAGCGTCGCCGCGGCGAGCACGGCATCGAGCAACCCGCTGAGCTCTTCGGGCGTTTCGCCCTTGGCACGCAGCGCCACGACGAATCCGATCAACTGCGCGGCCGTGGCATCGCCCGACAGGATCGTCGCCATCGCCTCGCGGGCGTGCGAAGCGGGCAGGTCTCGGCCTTCGACCAGCTCCGTCAGGAGCGCGGGCCATCCGCCCAGGTCGTCGAAGGCGCTCATCTGTTCAGGTTACGCGGTGCGGCGACGTTGGCGGATCATCCGCCGACGCTCGCGTTCCGTCGCTCCACCCCAGATTCCCGACTTCTCCCGTGCTTGTAGGGCATGTTCGAGGCATGCGATGCGAACGTCGCATCCCGCGCAGACAGACTTCGCCTCCAACGCCAAGTCATCGTCGTCCGGGTAGAACATGGTCGCTTCCAGCCCCCGGCACGCCCCCAACTCTCGCCATACGATCTCTTTGACCGACACGACTGATATTCTCCTGAGTTTGGCCCGCTGACGGTAGAACACCGTTTCAGCCCGCGTGAATCTAGGGTCACCGGGGCCGCCTTGACTAGACCCTTTTCAGGATTTTGTCAGGAATGTGTAACAGTTCTGCGCGCTCCATTGCCGCAGAAACGGTTCGATGCCCCACTCAGCGTGGTCAGCGTTCGTTTGCCTCTTCACTGATCCCGTACGCCGCGGGCGATCAGCTGCAGCGGATGCACCGGTAGCAGGCCTGTCTGCTCTGTGATGGCCGTGTTGGCCAGGTGGCAATCGCCTGCGACAACTTCACCGTCGGCGCGGCGAACTTCGTCCCCCAACGACTCCGCCATCGGCACGCTGATGCGCGCGTTCTCGGCGCGCAAGCCCCACATGCCGTCGATGCCACTGCACTGCTGCACCAGCGTCACGCTGCGCACCTGTCAACCTGATGAGGTCACGGCTCTTCAACCCGACGTTCTGCGCCTTCAGATGGCACGGGGCGTGGTAGGTGACGGTCGCGGGCACATGGCCGGTGAAGTCGGTGTCGAGCGTCGTGCCCTCCGCCTTGTGCACCTTCATGAGGTACTCGGCGGCGTCGTATGTGTTCTCGGCAACCAATGTCGCGTCGGCACCACCGACGTAGTCGACATAGTCCTTCTTCAACACGTAGCCGCACGTCGGTTGCGGTACCACGATGTCGTTGCCGCGACGGACGCTTGCGGCGAGCGCCTTCACGTTCTTCTCGGCGACCTTCGTGAACTCGGCGACGTCACCGCTGTGCAACCACGGCGCGCCACAGCACGACGCATCGTCGACGAGTGAGCACTCGATGCCGTTGCGTTCGTACACCTTCACGAGATCGTGGCCGATCGACGGTTGCTGGTACTCGACCATGCACGTTGGGTACACGGCGACGCGTCCCTGCCGCTTTGCGATGCGCACTCGGGGACGTCGCTTGAACCATGTGCTGAACCGTTGCCGCGCATACGGAGGCAACAAGCGCACGCTGGACACGCCAGTCGCCAACTCGACTGCCTTGCGCGCCAGCGAGCCCTGCCGCGCGCCCACCAACTTGTTCGCCATCGGTGCCGACAACGATGCGGCCCTACCGAGCGCATCGGCGTGGCCCATCACGCTGTTCGTCAATCGGTCACGCAGGCTGACCTGACCGTTGCTGTGGCGCATCGCGTCGGTGCGCAGCATCAGTCGAGGGAAGTCGACGGCCAACTCGTGCAAATCGGGCGTGTACGGACAGGTGAGGTAGCACAGCTTGCATTGGAAGCACTCGTGCACGACTTGGTTCTGCTGCGCCGGCGTCAGTCGTCCCGCGTCATGATCGGGGTGGTGATCGATCATCCCGAACATCGTCGGGAACGACGTGCACAGGTCGACGCAGCGACGACAGCTGTGACAGACATCGAAGACCCGGGTCAGTTCGTTTCGAACGTCAGCCTCATCGAAGTACTTCGGATGCTTGGGGTCGTAGGTGATCGTCATATGGCTACGGGACAGTTCGAACGGCTGTGTCGAGAGGGATCGTAGTGCCAGTCTCTAGGATGTCGACGATGCCTCCTCCCACACCGTTTCGACGCACAGACATGCTCGATCGACTGGAGAGCGAGGCCTTCGACGTGCTGGTGGTCGGCGGCGGAATCACGGGGACCGGGATTGCTCTCGACGCAGCGACACGCGGACTTCGCACGGCCCTGGTCGAGCGCGACGACTTCGCGTCCGGCACGTCGTCGAAGAGCTCGAAGCTGGTCCACGGAGGGTTGCGCTACCTGCAACAAGGCGAGATCAGGTTGGTGTACGAGGCGCTGCGCGAGCGCGAACGACTGCGCAAGAACGCGCCGCACCTCGTGAAGGTGTTGCCCTTCATGATCCCCATCCTCACGAAGGACGGAGTCGTCTCCCGCAAGATCGCCAGGGCCATGGGCTCGGCGATGTGGATGTACGACCTCACCGGTGGTTTGCGGATCGGCAAGTTCCATCGGCGACTGAAGAAGGAGGCCGCGTTCGCCCACCTGCCGACGATGCCGAAGGAACGACTCGCGTCGGCGTACCTCTACTTCGACGCCACGGTCGACGACGCTCGGTTGTGCCTCACCGTCGCCCGTACTGCCGCAGCCAAGGGTGCGGTCGTCGTCAATCGCTGCCGCGTCGTCGAGCTCACGAAGACCGGCGACGGGCACGTTTCCGGTGCGGTCGTCGACGCCGGCGGCCAACTCATCACCGTGCGCGCCAAGGTGGTGGTCAACGCGGCGGGGGTGTGGTCCGACGAGGTGCGCACGCTCGACGAAGGCTCCGATCCCGACTCCATCCGGCCGGCCAAGGGCGTGCACATCACGATCCCGTGGGAGAAGGTGCGCAACGACATCGCTGTCGTCATCCCCGTGCCGAAAGACAAGCGGAGCCTGTTCGTCGTGCCGTGGGGTCGTCGCGCCGACGGCACCTTCGAGCACGTCTACGTAGGCACCACCGACACCGATTACGCGGGTTCGATCGACGATCCGCAGTGCACCAAGGACGACATCACGTATGTGCTGAAGGCCCTCAATGCGTCGATCACCACCGGCGTCACCGAGGCCGACATCACGGGTGTGTGGGCAGGGCTGCGACCGCTGGTGAAGAGCGCATCGTCGGGTCGCACGGCCGACCTCTCGCGGCGTCACAAGGTCAATCGCAGCGCGACAAACGTGATCACGGTGACGGGGGGCAAGCTCACGACATATCGCGAGATGGCGCAGGACACCGTCGACGAGGTCTGCGACGTGTTGGGCATTCGTCGCAAGTCGACGACCAAGCGGCTGCCGCTGCTCGGCGCCACTGGCTACCGTCGGCCATCCGACGCGGCTGCGGCGCACCTCGCCGATCGATACGGAACCGGCGCCCCCGAACTGACCGCGCTGGTACTCGCCGACCGTCGCCTGGCCGAGCCGTTGGTGCCCGGTCTTCCGTACACCAAGGCGGAGGCTGTGTACGCGGCACGCGCGGAGATGGCAACGACGCTCGACGATGTGCTGTCGCGCCGCACTCGCGCCCGCCTGTTCGACCGACCTGCCGCTGTGGCGGCTGCGGCCGACGTCGCCCAACTGATCGCCGAGGAGATGGGCTGGGATGATGCCGAGGTGCAACGTCAGGTCACCGAGTTCCGCAACTCGTGCATGGCGGAGCAGACCGCCGCGAACATGTCGGAGGCCGACGTGCTGGGTGTCAATCGGTGACGCAGCCGACTGCGCCAATCGAACTGACCGGAACCGCCGCCCGACTCACCCGGCCGACTCATCAACCCTCCGATGCACTCATCGGTCGGCTGCATGACATCTGCGAGACGATCACGGGCGAGACCGAGACCGCCGAGGCGAGTCGCGATTGGTGGCCGCTGGCATTGCACTGGTCGCTGCAGGGAATCGTCGCCCAGCGAGCCGGCGCCGTCTGCCGTCCGACGTCCACCGATCAGGTCGCCGCGGTGCTGGCGGCGTGCTCGAGCGATGGCGTTCCCGTGACGGCGGCCGGTGGGCGCAGCGGCGTGTCCGGCGCGTCGATCCCCGCCTTCGGTGGCGTGGTGTTGGACCTCACTGCCATGCAGGGCATCATCGACATCGATGCCGTTTCGGGTGTGGTCGAGGTGTGGGCAGGCACATTCGGGCCCGATCTCGAGACCGAGTTGCGTCAACGCTGCGCGATGACGATCGGCCACTTCCCGCAGAGCTTCGACATCGCCACTGTCGGCGGATGGGTCGCTTGTCGCGGCGCCGGTCAGTACAGCACGCGCTACGGCAAGATCGAGTCGATGTGCGTCGGGCTCGAGGTCGTGCTTGCCAACGGCACGGTGCTGCAAACGGGTCACGGTCCCGCCGCGGCGATGGGCCCCGACCTGACGCACCTGTTCCTGGGCAGCGAAGGCACGCTCGGTGTCATCACGCGGGTGTGGTTGCGAGCCCATCCCGTCCCCACACACGAACGCCGCGCCGCCTACACGTTCACCGATTTCGAGTCGGGGATCGAGGCATGCCGATTGATCCTGCGACGCGGTGCCACACCCGCGGTGCTCCGCTTGTACGACGCGGTCGAGACACAACGCAGCCATGGCGGCGATGGAACGCAGTGCACGCTGCTGGTGCTCGACGAGGGCGACATCGGTCTTGTCGAAGCGACGTTCGGTGTCGTCGAGGACGAATGCGCGGCGGCAACACCCGCGTCGCCGGATCTGGTAGAGGAATGGTTGATCCATCGCAACGACACCAACGCGTTGCAGGGACTGACTCGCAAGGGGTTCGTCGTCGACACCATGGAGATCGCCGCGCCATGGTCGCGCCTCGCTGCGACCTTCATCGAGGCCCGAGCCGCGTTGATGTCGGTGCCGAGCGCCCGCTCCGCCAGTTGCCACCTGTCGCACAGCTACCTCGACGGGGCGTGCCTCTACTTCACGTTCGTTGCCAGTCCCCCGCCTGACGAGATCGAGGCGACCTACGTGGCGATGTGGGATGTCGGTCAACGCGCCGTCTTGAAGGCGGGCGGAAACCTGTCGCACCACCACGGCGTCGGTCTCAACCGTGCCCGGTTCATGGCCGAGGCGATGGGCCCATCGATGAGCATCCTCCAGTCGGTGAAGGATGCACTCGACCCCAAGGGCATCCTCAATCCCGGCAAGCTCGGACTCGCGTCCCCGTTCGGCGAGGTCGGCTGGCCGTGAGCAACCTCGACTGGAACGCGCTCCGCGCCGGTGGGAGTGTTGCCCTCGTCTTCGCGATCCCGTTCTCGATTGCGGCACGGATCGTCGCGGAGGGTGACAACAGCTCCGGCGCAGCCGCATTGCTCAGCCTCGCGGCAGTCATCGGATTCGTGCTGGGTGCCGGAGTCGCCGCTTGGACCCAACGACGAGACCTTCCTCTGAAGCACGGGATCATCTGCGCGATCGGCACGTACGTCGTGGCGCAGGCCGTGTTCATCATCATCCGCGCGATCAGCGGCAACGAGATTCGTTGGCTCGCGGCGATCTTCAACCTCACCGCGGTTGCCGTCGCCGGGCTCATCGGCGGCGCTCTCGGCGGGGCGATGCATCGCCACGGGTTCTTCCCATCCTCGAACAGGAGCTCGTCATGAGCGTGCCATCGTGAGCGTGTTGGTGATCGATGTCGGCACCTCCGGGTTGCGCGCCGCAGTGGTCGACGGCGACAGTGCTGTGCACGCATTGGAGTACCGACCGTTCCCGCCGGCCACACCATTTCCCGGCTTGGTCGAGTTCGATGGAGCCGGGCTCGCCGACGCAGTGCTCGATGTAGCGACGAAGTCCCTTGCCGCCGCAGGCCCGGTCGATGCGGTGGGCATCACCAACCAACGCGCGTCGACGCTGGTGTGGGATCGATCCACCGGCCAGCCGATCGGGCCGGGCATCGGCTGGCAGGACCTCCGCACTGTCTTCGATTGCATCACCGCAAAGGCCGAGCACGGGCTCGCGTTGGCCCCGAACCAGTCGGCGACCAAGGTCGCCTGGCTGTTGAACAACATTGCCGGCGCCCGCGATCGCGACCTGTGCTTCGGGACGGTCGACACGTGGGTCGCGTGGGTGCTGTCGCGAGGCGCCGTGCACGTCACCGATCCATCCAACGCCGCGGTCACCGGACTGATGTCGGGTGACTGCACCGCTTGGTCGCCCGAGGCCTGTGCCGCACTGGGTGTGCCGATGGAGATGCTGCCGTCGATCGTCGACTCGACCGGATTGTTCGGCGAGGCCAGCGCCCTCGCCGGTTCCCCTCCGCTCGCGGCGTTGGTCGGTGATCAGCAGGGCAGCCTCGTCGGCCAGGGTTGTGTTCGGCCGGGGCTGTCGAAGATCACGTTCGGCACGGGTGGCATGCTCGACGTGTGCACGGGCTCGACCCCACCGGCGTCGGCGCGTCGCAGCGAGCACGGCACCTTCCCGATCGTGGCGTGGAGTCAGGCGGGTACGCGCACCTGGGGCGCTGAGGCGATCATGCTGTCGGCGGGCACCAATGTCGAATGGCTGCGTGACGATCTCGGGATCATCGACTCCGCGGCCCACAGTCACGAGGTCGCCGCGCAATGCGAGCACACCGACGGCGTCGTCTACGTCCCGGCGTTGATGGGGCTCGGAACACCCCATTGGGACTACGGCGCCCGCGGCACGATGCTCGGGCTGACGCGAGGTACCGGCCGGCCGCAGGTCGTGCGGGCCGTGCTCGAGGGAATCGCTCACCGCGGTGCCGATCTGCTCGAGGCGGCCGAAGCCGACTACGGCGACTCGATCGGCGCCATCAGGGTCGATGGCGGCATGAGCCAGAATCCGACGTTCATCCAGGCACTGGCGAATTCCACCGGCCGGGCAATCGAGGTCTCGCCGCAAACGGAGGCCACGACCATCGGCGCCGCATACCTTGCCGGCCTCGCCGTTGGGTTATGGGGGTCGTTCGACGACATCGCCGCTGCCTGGCAGCCCCGAGCCGTCGTCGAACCCACTGCGCAGCTCGATCGCAAACAATGGGCCGACGCAATCTCGCGGGCTCGAACATGGATACCAGACCTGTCGGCGCTCGACTTCTAGAATTGCTCCGCTCACCCTCGGCAAGGAAGGCTGAGAGGTGAGCATCTCGAAAGGATTTCTCGTGGACATCGATGTGACGGAGCCGGCACCGCCTGACAGCGCTTTTCGCCGCCGGCTGCTGGGTATTGGGTTGGGTGGGACCGCCGTCTCGCTGCTGCCGTGGCTCGTCGGCCGGGCCAGCGCGACGACGACCACCAGCGGAACGTCCGATACCACCGCCGCGACGACGACCACTGCCCCGCCGAAGCGACCGAGCGACGCCGACGTCTCGTTGCTGGGCTTCGCGCAGACCGTCGAGATCGCTGCGTTCCGGCTGTACGAGGCGGCGCTGGCCACCGACGACTTCAGCGAGGACGAGCAAGCCGTGATCGCAACGTTTCATGACGCGCATCAAGCGTACGCACAGTCGTTGTCGGGGTTCCTCGGGCGCGATGCGCCGCAGGTCCTCAATCCCATCTACGACGAGATGCTCGATGCATTCAGCGGCGACAGGGCCAGCGTGCTGGAGGCGGCCTACAACCTCGAGTCCGCGGCCGTCGCGACGCACACCGACATTCTCGGGCAGCTGCAGGGAACCGACGGTGCGGCATTGATTGCCTCGATCCTCATCGTCGAGGCCGCCCACGGCACCGTGCTCGCCAACATCGGTGGCGAGACCGACCTCGACATCTTGTTCGTCAAAACGGAAGCCGACGCGCTGACGCCGCCGGCGGGAGGGTGAGGTTGTGAGCCGTCACGACAACATGTTCGGCCGCCGCGATGTCCTCCGCATCGGTGGGCTCGGCCTCGCCACCGCGGCGGTCATCACCGCGTGTGGGGAGACCGACAACCAGATCGGCCGAGTTGGCTCCGTATCTACCACTGTCCCGCTGCCCGACGTGGCTGTCAGCGACGTGACCCTGCTGCGAACGGCCTCATCGCTCGAGCATTCGATCATCAACGTGTACAGCCAGGTCATCGGCAACAGTGACCTCCTCGACCCATCGATGGACGATCTCTTTCGGCGCCTCCTCGATGATCACACCGCGCACGCCAAGTTGTTCGAGGGTCTCACCACCGACGCCGGCGGAACCGCATGGACGTGCGACAACCCGAAGTTCGATGACACCGTCGTCCAGCCCGTGCTCGAACGAATCATCAAGGGCGTACCGGCGACCACGATCGCCCCGGCGATCCCACCGAGCGATGACCCACGCCGCGACATCCTCAACTTCTCCCACGGCCTGGAGGCGATGTCGGCTGCCACGACCCAATCGTTCGTCGTGTTGTACTCCGATCCGTCGCTGCGTGCCAGCGGACTGACCGTCGGCGCCAACGAGGCGCGTCACGCCGCGCTGCTCGCGCTGACGATCAACCCGGATCGCCCCGGCGGTTGGGTCAACTTCAGCGATGCAGTCAATGCCGAGCCGGCCTCGCCGCCCACGACGACGATCGCGCCCAGCACGACACTGCAGAACATCGCCAATGCACCCGGCGCAGCCGTTCCCTCCGACAGCGTTCCTGCGGTGCCACAGACCGAGATCCCGACCGTCACCGCGGTGCCGTCGCAATTCGGAAGCCTCGCTGCAATTCAGATCGTCGTCGGCGCCGGCGACGAGAACGGCACGCGCCTGAAGGTCAACCTCGAGACACCGAGCCTCAACTCGTTCGTCTACGAGTACATGCAACCGACCTGCTGAGCTGCTCGTACACTGCAGCCGATGGTGAGTTGGCCGGGTGACCGCGGCACGGCGCTTCGGTGACCGTGTCGAGGAAAGTCGGGACTCCGTAGGGCAGAGTGCTGGCGCGAGCCAGGTCGGGGCGACCTGACGGATAGTGCAACAGAGAGAGACCGCCGATGGGCCAGTTCGCTGGTCACAGGTAAGGGTGCAACGGTGCGGTAAGAGCGCACCAGCGTGCAGAGCGATCTGTACGGCTGGCAAACCCCATTCGGAGCAAGGCCAAGCAGAGAGGATGGGCTGCCCGTCCAGCCGGTTCGCCGGCTACCTCTCGGGTAGGCCGCCTAGAGGGATGGTCACCGGCGCTTCGGCGTCACAGAATCCCGCTTACAGGCCAACTCACCATCGCTCACCTCTTCGAGCGGTAGTCACGCGCAGATCAGCTACTCGAATGCGTCCAACGGGTCCGTCGGAACTGATGACGCCAGGCAGACAATCGCTACGACGAACCCCGAAAGCATCACCCAGATCCCGGCACCGGCGCGACCGTCCTCGAGCGTTGAGCGCGAGCGCATAGACGCTCCGCGCTTCTGTCCGCTCACACAGAGGCTCGACGCGCCGCAGCCCCATCGCTCACCCGTGGAAGTTGTTTGCATATCGGCAACCGAGCCACAGGCAGTGACCTCGCTGTCACCCAAGCGGGTGAACAGTGGCATTTACCTGGACTTTCCCTCAAGTATTCGACACCGGTCCCGATGGTTAACCTGCGCTGAAGGGGACATCCAAAAGGCGTTTCACAACTGGGTATCACACCCTGACGGCGGGAGGAACGCTCATCATGGAAAGTCACATCGAAGTTGAAGAGATCAAGCAGGACAAGGGCTTCACGCTCGTTGAATTGCTGATCGTCATCGTGATCCTCGGCATCTTGGCCACCGTGACGGTGTTCGCAGTGACGGGCATCACCAACAAGGGCAAGACCAGTGCTTGCAATGCTGACCTCAAGGTTCTGCAGACCGCAGAAGAGGCCAACAACGCCAACACCGGCAGCTACGCCGCCCAGACAGTGCTGAAGGCCAATGGCCTGCTGCACGCCGTGTCGCCGAACTTCACGTTCGCCACGACCGGCACGGGCGCAACCGCAACGTACAGCCTCACCGGCGTCGACAACAGCGCCTCCGGTGGCAACAACTGCCTCGGTATCAACGGCTGATCCAACGACATCGACTTCGAATGTGCCGGGCCTTCGGGTCCGGCTCATTCCGCGTGTACATGCCGTCCAAACTTTTTTCTCCGGCCGTGTTTGAGGCCGCGAAGGCCTGGGTACGGTCCTCGCCAGTACAAGGAGTTCCCGGTCGTCTTTCCGTCCCTTGGGCGGCCGGGAGCTCTCTTTTCGTTTTGGAATCACCACACGCGCACGGCGGGTCAAAATCACCTCTTCGGGTGTTGCTGCAGGCGTGAGCAGCGTGGTGAGATGCGCCCCCCGATGAAACGCGACGACTCCTTCACCCTTCTGGCAAAGTACGCCGCCAAACACCACCTCGATCTCTCGTCGTACCACGAGGCGCGCCAGCAGCTGCAGATGGCATTGGGTCCAGAGTTCGCGCGCGTGGATGCGTTGTTCGCCCGTGAGCTACTCGGGCGCCTCCGATTCAACAAAGACGTCGACAAGGCGGTCGCTCTCGCCTGGAAATCGATGCTCGCGAAGGGCCGCTTATCAGCGACCACGGTGGCCGAAGCCTGAGGCACCCTGAGGCCCCTCGGATCTCGACAGAACTTTTCGGGATTTGATGTTTGAAGGTGTTTTGGGCTGGGAATCCTGCCCTCAATCCCCCTTCCATCCCACACAGAACCCCGCTGTCGCCCGCCCGTCCCGACAGCGGGGTTCTTTGCGTACCGGGCTCAGTAGCGCTGGGTTTGCCTGCGCTCGGGGTCGAACCGCAACCGACGCGCCACGATGTCTTCGGCGACCTCGGCGAACGGGCGGCTGATCCCAAATGCGTAGACCCTCATTCTCACGAGAGCGGCACCGACACCGACTCCGAGCTGCACGGCAGCCATGCCGCTGGCCTGGTTGACGATCGATTGGTAGTCGGACGAAGTCCACAGCTCCTGCGCCACTTCCGCGGGTCTCGCTCGAGCCTGGACGAGCAAGATCGCTCGGGCAACCACGTCGGCGAGCATCAACGCGTCGCGATGCTGCTCGTCCTTCAACCACCCGGCGCGCCGCGAATGCAGGTCCATCGCACCCAATCGAACTCCGCCGACCCGCAGTGGATATCCGAAGACGGCGCGCACGCCCGCCTCGAGTGCAGGTGCGGTGTACGCCGGCCACCGAGGGATTCCTTGGGAGTGAAGGTCGGGCTCGGCCACTGGCTCGCCCCGCGCGTGGGCATCGACGCCGGGACCCTCGTGGAAGGAGAGTTGCACCTCGCCGAGCCGTTCGCTGACCTGATCAGAGGCATTGAGCGATCGCCATGGCGCGTCGTTCGACATCAACGTGATCCCCGCGCCATCGACCCCGGCGACCTCTGCACACTTGCTGCTGAGGCGTTGCGAATCCATGCTCGGCGAGATGCTGCCGACGATCTCGGCGACGATCCAATCTCGTCGGTCCGTCGTCATTCGACGCACTTCCAGCCCCAGCCATTGACGAACGTCATCGCGAGTCCCCTCGTTGGCGCCTGACGCAGATCAGCCGCAGTCCTGACGCGTTACCAAGGTCTGGGGTATCGCGCAGCGACCATACACCACGACCGAGAACTACCTCCGCGATGCAACCAAAGCGCTAGATGGTCTGGCCGCCGGGCCGACTGGGCTCGGCAACACGGCCCCGCCACGTGGTGTCGAGGCGGCGCGTCTCGTTGAATCCGAGCAGCACAGGTCCACGGCTGCTCTCGCCGATGCGGGTGACCGAAGCCTGATCCAGATGACATCGCCACATTGCCGTGACATCGACATCGAGCGCCCACGTGACTGCCGCCTTGATCGGCGACACATGCGACGTGACCACCACGATCTGACGATTGGCGTCGGCCAGCACTTCCTTCGCCGCGGTGACCACCCGAGCCCGCATCTCATCCATGCTCTCGCCACCACCGGCGCGGTAGGTCGGGTCGACCCTCCACCTCGCCCACACGTCCTCGCCCACATCGGCGATCAGTACGCCGTCGAGACTTCCGTAGTCGAGCTCGAGCCAACGATCGTCGACCTCGTACGGCATACCGAACGCCTCGGCCGTCTGTCGCGCGCGCAGAAGCGGTGAGCTGATGACACGATCGGGCTTGCCGAGCCAGCTCGCGACATCGGCCGCTTGGGCCAGGCCGACGTCGTCGAGTGGAAGGTCGAGCAGACCCTGCAACCTGCGGCCGGCATTGGCCTCGGTGCGACCATGACGAACAAGCACGAGCACGAGCACAGTGAATCAGATCGCGACACCCCAACGCGCTGTCGTCGGCGCGGGCGACGCTACTGAGCGGGTTGCATCAAGACGCCGCGATGGATCAACGCGCTGCGTCGTTCCGGGTCAGCCAGTTCGCAACGTCGCCACATCCATGCCAACAGCACTGCACCGACCAGTTCGAAGGCGATGTTCGACCAGCCCCGTTGCAGCGAAGGCACTCGCACGCTCCCCCACGACCCGGTGAACGGCCACCAGAACACGCTTGTCGAGGCGAACGCGCCGTCCCACACCAGATGCAGCAGCATCCCGATCGGTAGGGCGAGCAACAGCCTGCGAACCGGCTTGCGGCCGGCGGTCATCAGCATGACGACCAGAAGCGCACCGACCGACACGGTCAGGCTGTGGGCCCACCGTGCGTAGCCGCCGGGCAGGTCGATCACGTCGGGCAGCACGGCGCCGACGGCCAACAAGCGGTAATCGAAGCGAGGGTCGCGAAAGACGTACCACACCGTCACGACGGCGGTGCCGATGAACCACAGGAACATGCGGTGTCAGCGAACCAGCACGCGCCCGCACTGCGGGCAATCGACGAGCTCGTCGGCAGGCAACGCCTTGAACCCATCGACCTCTGCTCGCGACAGGTCGAGGTGGCAACCGTCGCATTTCACGCCGACGAGCTTGGCGATGCCGATACCGCCGTGGCGAGTGCGCTGCGTGTCGTACAGCACGATCTCGTCGTCGCTGAGCGCGGCGCGGGCCGCGTTGTACTTCGCGGTGAGCTCGGCCTCCTCTTCGGCGCCGGCTCCCCTCGCGACCTTCAGCTGTGCCGCCGCCGATTCGCTGATCGCCACGATCGAGTCCTCGTTGGCGGCGAGGTCCGCGAGCCTCCGCTCGGCCTCCGACTGTTGCTCCATCGCCTCGAGCTCGCGATCATCGAGCTCGTCGCGATGTGCGTTGAGTGTCTCGATCTCGTGGTTCAGCGCGTCGGCCTGACGAGTCTCGGTGACGATCTTCAGTTGCTGCTCGAGGCGAGTGCGCTTGGCGGTGAGCGCCTCCGACTCGTGCTCGATGGTCTCGATCGTGTTCTCGGCGTCGCTCATCTGCTTGCCGGCAGCAGCGATGGCCGCATGATGGTCGGCGAGTTGGCGCTCGGCGTCGGCGTACGCCTCAGCCTCGGGCAGTCGCGTCAGCCGCCGCTGCAGCTGATGAAGCGCCGTGTCGAGTTGTTGGAGTTCCCACAGTGCTTCGCCGTTCACGGCTTCTTCTTACCAGTAATCACGACGCCGGCGGGAGGCCTGTCGCACTGGTAGACGATCGTGCCCGTGATCGGGATGGTCGGGATGGGGGCCGTGGGGTCGAGCACATCGGGCGGAATGGTGGTGTCGCTGGGGATCGCCTTCAGCACCGGCTTGGGTGGTGGCTCTGCCGCGGGGACCGTCTCGTCGGGGTTCTCCGGGGGCAGCGTCGACCGTGGTCGTCGTCGGTCCACCCGGCAGCACGCCACTGACGAGCTTGGCGAGACATTCGTTGCCCGGCAGGTACAGACGCACCGGCTTGCGCGCCGGCTCGGGCGGCGCGGCCCAATCCTCCAACGGCAGCGGTGCCAACGCCGGCTCCATCAGGGCACCCCAGATCCGCGCCGGGTAGGTCGCGCCCTGCACCTTTCCGACACCGATGAACTCGGGGATGTTGATCATCGGCGTGTAGGCATCGGGGTCGCCGACCCACACCGCGGTGGTCAGTTGCGGCGTCGCGCCGACGAACCACGAGTTGGTGTTGTCCTGCTGCGTACCAGTCTTGCCGGCGGCTGGATAGGGAAAGTTGGCGAGCGACTTCGCGGCGGTGCCCTTGGTCAGCACACCCTTCAGCGTCGCAGATGGCCGTGAGAGCAACGCCGGGATCGAGCACCTGCACGCCCGGATCGTCGTGCGTGTACAAGCGGGTACCGTCGGGCTTCTCGATGTAGTCGACGTAGTACGGGTCGTGGTGCAGACCCCCGTTGGCGATCGTCTGCATGCCGGCCGCCATGTCGAGCGGCCGCATCGCGTTGGCACCGGTCGCGAACGACGCGTACGGCTGGATCGGGACGCGGTCGGTCTGGCCCTCGTACAAGTACGGCGAGTGCGCCATGCGATAGACGGTGTCGACGACGCGGTGCAACCCGACGATCTGCGACAAGCGCGCGATATGCACAGTTGATCGATGCCCACGTCTGTTCGTTCAACGTCACCACACCGCGACCTGTCGCACTCTTGATGAGGAACGGCTTCGACGCGTCGTTGGGGTCCGGCGAACGTGCACGGTGTCGTACCGTCGATCACGTCGGTCGGTTGCGCGCCGGCCTCGAGCGCGGCAGCGAGGATGAACAGCTTGATGCTCGAGCCGGTTTGGCGTGGCACCAGCGCCATGTTGATCTCGTCGACACGTGGCTGGAACCCGTGCCCACCGACCATGGCGCGTATCGCACCGGTCTTGGTGTCGAGCGTGACGACGGCGGCGTCGAAGCCTTGCGCGTTCTCCGGGAGTTGCGTGCGGGCCTGCTCGGCGAGCGCCTGCAGGTTTGGATCGAAGGTCGTGTGGATCTTCAAGCCGCCGCGGTAGAGCAAGTTGGCTCGCTGCTGCTCGTCGCCGAGGAACGTCGCACGGTTCAGCAGATACTCCTTGATCGCCTCCGTGTAGTACGTCGGTTTGGTGGTGTACGTGGGAATGGTCTGCACGCGCTCCGGCATCTTCCACGTCGAGCCCAGCAGCAAGCCGACGACCGGCTCGACCAGTCCGACATCGGCCAGCCGCTCGGTCACCTGACGGAAGCGGGCACGCGCCGCGCTCCGAGTGTCGAATCGGGTCGAACCCGGACGGCGATCGAACGAGACCGGCCAGGAACGCACCCTCGATCATCGTCAGGTCACCGACGTTCTTGCCGAAGTACACCTCGGCGGCAGCCTGCAACCCATAGGCGTTGTTGCCGAAGAAGACGGTGTTGAGGTAGCGCTCGAGGATCGCGTTCTTGCTCATCTTCTTCTCGAGCATGGTCGCGTAGTGGGCTTGCAAACCCTTGTAACGACCGTCGCGAGGCAGACCGGCCAGGAACTCGTTCTTCACGACCTGTTGGCTGATGGTGCTGGCGCCCTGTCGCGGCGCGTCACTGGAGAAGTTGGACATCAACGCTCGGGCGAAGCCACGCAGGTTGACGCCGTGGTGGATGTAGAACTGCTCGTCCTCGACGGCGAGGAATGCGCTGAGGACCTGCGGTGGAACCTGGGCGAGCGTGATGGGCTGACTGTTCTCGCGCTCGAAGACCGCGATCACGTTGCCCAGCACGTCGTACACGTAGCTGCGTTGCGAAAGCGATTGGAACTCGGGCAGCGAGACCGGGAGTTGATCGTGCGCGTTCGCGACACGCCACAGGCGCGGGCCCGACACCGATGACCACCGCGGTGGACAAGCAGTGCCCCGGCGACGATGATCGCGCCGAGACGGAGAAGCCAAGCAATGAGACGCACGCGCTCAGCAGGCTAGTTGCGGGCTGTCGCGGATGATCGGCACCCACTACGTTCCTCGCATGGCATCGCACCGACCATTCCGTTTCGGCGTACAGGCCTCGACCGCTGCCGACGCCGACGCCTGGGTTGCACTGGCTCGCAGCGTCGAATCATTCGGGTACAGCACGCTGACGATGCCCGATCACTTCGGCGACCAGTTGGCACCGGTCCCCGCGTTGATGGCGGCCGCCGCGGCCACCGAGACCCTGCGAGTCGGTGCCCTGGTGTGGGACAACGACTACAAGCACCCGATCGTGTTGGCCAAGGAACTGGCGACCATCGACGTGCTGTCGGGCGGCCGGCTCGAGATCGGCATCGGCGCCGGTTGGATGGCCTCGGACTACGAGCAGTCGGGCATCCCGTTCGACTCGAACAAGGTGCGCGTCGACCGGTTCGAAGAGGGGCTCGCGGTGATCAAGGGTGCGATCGTCGAGCGAGGCCGTTCTCCTTCACCGGCGATCACTACACGGTCACCGACTACACCGGAGCGCCGACGCCCGGTGCAGACGCCGTGCCCGCCGATTCTCGTCGGTGGTGGCGGCAAGCGCGTGTTGTCGATCGCCGGCGCGCGAGGCCGACATCGTCGGCATCAACGGCACGCTCGCGGCAGGCGCGATCGGACCCGACGCGATCGCCTCGATGACCGCCGCGGCGATCGACACCAAGGTCGACATCGTCAAGGCCGCGGCGGGCGCACGTTTCGACGAGATCGAGATGAACATCCGCGCGTTCATGGTTCGCGTCACGGACGATCGGCAAGCGGCAATCGGACGAGGTCGCAGGCTTCGTCGCAAGTCGATCCGGCGATGGTCGCCGAGTCACCGTTCGCTCTCATCGGCACGCCGGACGAGATGGTCGACGATCTGCTACGCCGCCGCGAACGATGGGGATTCAGCTACGTCATCGTCGGTGCCGACGACGTCGAGGCGTTCGCTCCCGTCGTCGCCGAACTCGCCGGCAAGTAGCTGCCGCGCCGACCCGACCAGCTGCAGTCGGGCGAGGCCGGGCAGGCCGCGCACGTCGAGCGGTGCGACCAACTGGGTGTACTTCTCGATCGTCAGCTGCATGCCCTACGTTCGACGCAGGGCACGAGCCTGTATTGGTCAGACGACCGTGACTTTGAGAGCCTCGTCGCCCTTGCGACCCTGGCCCACTTCGAACTCCACCGTCTGGCCCTCTTCGAGCGAGCGGTAGCCATTGCCTTCGATGTTCGAGAAGTGCACGAACACGTCGGCACCGCCCTCTCGTGAAATGAAGCCGTAGCCCTTTTGAGCGTTAAAGAACTTCACGGTGCCGGTAGCCATTGCCTGTACTCCATATTGCTTGCTGGCCCAACGACTTGTAGGGCACTTCGGCACAAAGTTAGCAATTGCGAAAGGTGTCGATGAACGTCTTGCGTGACGAGAGATATGCGGGCGGGGCTCATCTCTCATCGCCCTCGGCGTCACGGGCCGATGTTCAGCGGAGTCGGGCGACGTCTTCGGGACTGGTGCGACACCGGTCGGCGCGGCCTTGTGGATGGCGCCTTGGTCACCGAGCATCGCCCATGACGAGAAGGCGATCACGTAGGCGATCGTGATGCCGATCACCACGCGGCCGACGGTGTCGACGCGGGCCGGCTTCGCATCTGCGTAGCTCCGGTTCAGGAACGGCCAGATCGCGATGATCGTGACGACCTCGAATACGACCGACAGCACGTCGGATCGACCGATGCTGCCGCGCACGCCCTTCGTCGGACCGAATGGCAAGCCGAGGGTGCGGTCCCACAGCCAGATGGTCACGGGCAGGGCGCTGACTGCGATCGTCAGGGCTGCAACCCACGGTCGCAGTCTGAACAGGATCAGTAGGGCCATCGCACCTTCGGCGAGCGCGAGCAGGAAGAAGAAGGTGCCGGACGCGCTCCACTCCCTCGCGTGCTGGTCGATGACGCTCCAGTGCAGGAACTGCGCACCCAACAAACAGGTGACGGCTACGACGATCCGCACCATCGCGTACCGAGCCTCGGCCGGGACCTCCTCAGGAAGCTCGTCGAGATCCTCGTCGATGTATCGAGAGACTGTGGCGGTCATCGCTGCTTCTTCTTCTGCGAGTTGACCGTGGCGGGCTGCGGCGGCTGATGCCGACGCGCCCAGGTCAACAGACCGCACACGAGGGCGATCGGTGCCAGCACCATCAGACCCTCATCCCAACTGAAGCCGCTCGCGTGCGCGAACATCCGACCCTCCTAGCGTGAGATCTGCGAGACCGAGCCGAGGACTGCGCGCCCACAACCGGCCACCACGTAGAGCCAGCACCCACACCACCAACACGAGGTTGGAGAGCAACAGCACCAGACTCGCGTAGCCCGACAGCGCGTACGTGCGTCGTCAACGTCTGGTGCCGCGCCGCGCACACTTCGGTGCAGCCGGTCTTCGTTACGTCGACGGTGGTCGTGCCGCTCTTGCACGACCGGTGTGCCGTGCAACGAGTGCGTCACCCCGATGCCGGTGACTTGGATTCTGTAGTCACGGGCCGCCGTCGCGCTCACCTGCGCGATTCCCACGCCGGCGGTGATGACGACGAGTAACAGCGCGGCCACAGCGAGCTGGACAATCTCGCTGTGACCGCGCACAACCCAGCGGCGTGTCAATGCCAGTGCCGCCAGGACGGCCAATGTGAACGGCACCAGCATGAGCACGGAGTCGCGGAGCCAGTGCACGAACGGCGTCTGGCTCTCTGCTGTCGCGCCGACAGCTCCTTGCACCGTCGTCGCCCAGAACGCGTCAGCACACGCGATGAGCACGACGAGCGAGACGACGGTCGTCCAGCTCACCTGAAGCCGCTTGATCACGGCGTGATTTCCCAGCCGAACATCATGGCGTGGTCCTCGTGGGCCAGGTTGTGGCAGTGCGCCACGTACGGGCCGACGAAGTCGCGGAAGCCGCGGTAGATGATCATCGACTCGCCCGGATCGAGCGCCACCAGGTCCTCCCTGCGAGATGTCCTCGGGGTGACCCGGGTCGGCGACCGATGTCTCGATCTTGCCGTTGCGCATCACGGTGCGGTGCTCTTCCATGTGGAGGTGGAAGGGGTGCACCCATCCACCACCGCCGTTGCGGATCTCCCACAGGTTGAAGCTGCCCTTCTTCTGCTGCGCGAGCGGCGTCTTCCGAGCCGGGTTTCGCAGACTGGTTGCGGGTCCGGCCGGATTGAACTCCACACCGTTGATCAACCATTCGATCTCGCCACCACCCGCGCCGCGCTCGACCTCGAAGATCAGGCGGTTGTCCATCAGGTTCTGCCAGTTCGACGGCAGAGGCGGTAGCTCGCGCATCAGCCCCTGCGGGATGACGCTGTTGTCGGGTGCGTCGTCGCCGATGACGATCTTCAACATCGGCACCATGTACTTCGGGTCCGGGCGAGAATCGCGAGGAGTTGGCCCACATGCGACCGTCGGGCATCTTCATCACGTTGGTGAGGTAGATGACGTCGCCCTTGGTGGTCGGCGTGCCGTCCTGGTACTTGGTGAAGTCGACGATGAACTCGCGACGCTTGGCCGGCCACAGCTCGAACGAGTTGCGAACGATCGGGTATGGCAGCAGGCCACCATCCGAGGCGATCTGTGTGAACTGCATGCACTGCTGGCCGTCGGGGATGCGGTACTGACCCTGGATGTCGTCGTTCGAGTAGCCGAGCGACACAGCGGTCTTCGGGCCCTTGGTCGAGCTCATCAGCTTCAGCTCGTAGATGCGCGAGACCGAGGCATCGAGGAAGCGGAAGCGATACTTGCGCCGCTTGACCTCGAGGACCGGGATACGCCGTGCCGTTGACGGTGAAGATGTCGCCGACGAAGCCGTGGCTCGGGAAGTGCTTGAAGAACGTCTTGCCCCACCACTCCGGATGCGTGCGCGGGTTGCCGGCTGCCGGGAACTCGCCCAACGTGTCGTGGATGTCTTGGTGCATCGTGACGCCGTCGTCGAGGCGGGTGTCGTAGAGCACCAAGGGGATGTCGTAGTCGACGTCGAACGATCCGTCCGGGTTGTCGGTACGAACGCCGGGAAGACGCAGGCCCTGGGTCTCGTCGCCCATGTCCATGCCGTTCTTCGGGTCGTAGATCGGGTAGATGCCGACCATGCCCTTGTAGACGTTGGCACCGGTGTGGTCCATGCGGTGATCGTGGAACCAGAAGAAGCTCTGCTTCTCGCGGTCGTCGTCGCCGGCCGGCCAGTTGAGGTACAGGTTGTCGACCCACTGGCCGGGGAAGTAGCCGTGGTGCTTGGGCCCGTAGCGCATCGAGTAGTGCGGGTTGCCGTCGCTCTCCGGCGCGGTGTGGCCGTTGTGCAGGTGGGTCAGGAACGACCAGTCGGGCGCTCCGAAGTCCTGCCGGTCGAGGTTGTCCGGGTTCTCGTCGAGGTGGTTCGCGAACCGCACGATCACCGGCTTGCCGTACTCGGCGTTGATCATCGGGCCCGGGAACGTGCCGTTGAAACCGTAGATCGTGCTCTGCGGCAAGGCTGCGGAGCGTCCCGGCCTTGTAGACCTTGCCCGTCGAGTCGAACGACGTCGTCAGGTCGGCCCTTCTTGTCGATCGGCAGCACCTGCGACGTGGTGAAAGCGTGCGTGCTGACCTTGACGTCGATCTTGTAGACGAGCGGATCGGTGTACGAGCGTGTAGCCCGGTGGCTTCCACATCTGGTGGCGCTCGTTGCCGATCGAGTTCTGCTGGCCGTCGCCCGGGCCCGGGAGGACTCGACCAACTGCTGTACTCGTCCTGGGCGTCGGCGCCAACGCCTTCGGCACGTGCAATGGATCGCTGAACGGCGAGACGATCAACGGGCTCGTCGGGTACACCTCGGTGTAGACCACATCGGCCAACGCGATCGACGCCGAGTCGAACACGCCGTCCGCCGAGAGCAAGCCCTTGCGGCGGAGCTCCGGCACGATGATGGAGCTCGTCGCGCCGACGGCTGCTGCTGCTGAAGCGGCAGCGCCGACCTTCAGAAAGGTTCGCCGAGGAAACGGCGAAGTGGGTGCAGTCTTCATCTCATCCATGCGATTTCACCCCGATCGCCTGATGAGTTGTCGTGCATCCACGACACAGCTCGCGCCCGTTTCCGAGCGCGACGAAAAACATCCGTCCGTCCATGTTTGTATGTATCCGTATTCCCTCACGACCACCTGGAGGCGGCCTCGTCCACGGAGCAGTGTGATCTTGCGACCCCTCGTGGTCAATAATTCATTTGTAGTACGCCATAGGTTGCAGAAACGCCGGAAATGGCTTCAGTACGAAGTCCTAGTTCCACCCCGAAAAGTTGACTCACAGTGCCGCACACCTCTCGCCATGCTGACGAATAACCTGCGCTTAAGGTGATTCGGTCTGTGCTCATCAGCATTAGTTGTATGAGTGCATAGGTAGTGCTGACTCCGGCTCGACAAATGTGGCCACAGCTGGATCTTTACGTCGCGCATACGCGCCGATTCCTGCCCGTGACTACAATCGATCATCAGATGAGCCAGACAGATGACGACGCTGCAGCCGCCGCCGAGGCTCTGCTGATGGCCTCTCGAGCGTTGGTTGGCATCGCTGCACGCTCTCTCGCAGGTGTGAATGACATCACACTTCCTCAGTATCGCGCGCTGGTCGTGCTGACACGGCCCTTCGTGGTGACGGTCGGTGATCTCGCCGAATCGCTCGACATCCATCCATCGACTGCCACGCGGCTGTGCGATCGTCTGGAACGCAAAGGGCTCGCCAGGCGACGCCCCGGCATCTCGACGGACCGGCGCCTGACACCTGTCGTCCTGACCGCAAAGGGGCGACGTCTCGTCGATCGAGTCACCGATCACCGCCGCAAGGATCTCGCCGCAATAGCCTCGTCGATGCACGAGGCAGACCTGCGAGCACGTCATCCGCGCCCTCACGTCGTTCGCCGTCGTCGCCGGTGAGATGCCGGCAGTCGACTTGTTCGGCTGGGCAGACAGCGTGCCGCAAGGCGCTTCGGCAACCGCCTGACCGATACGGTCTGTGGCGTGATTCGCAACCTCGATCCGCTGCTCTACTTCGATCCCGCTGCTCATCAATCGGAACGTGAACGGATCTTCTGGCGCACGTGGCAGTTGCTCGGCCCGGCATCGCAAGTCGCGGCCGCCGGCGACTACGTCGCCACCGAGATTGCCGGCGCCAAAGTCTTCGCAGTTCGTTCCGACGACGGAGTGCTTCGTGCGTTCCGCAACGTGTGCGTCCATCGTGGCGCCCGTCTGTTGGAGGAAGGCAGCGGGCACTGCCGCGCAATTCAATGTCCGTACCACCACTGGCTGTACGGCCTCGACGGAACGCTGAAGCGCACGCCGTGGTTCGGTGAGGATCCCGAGTTCGACATGGCCGACTGGCCGTTGCAAGCGATCAGTGTCGACGAGTGGCGCGGGCTGTTCTTCGTCTCGATCGATCCGGTCGAGCCGCTGCTCGACAATCTCGGCGACACGGTGGGCATGCTCGCGCGACGAGCCCATCGAGGGCTTCCAGCTGTATCGCACCGAGCGGTTGGAGTTCGACGCGAACTGGAAGATCTACGTCGACAACTTCATCGAGGGCTACCACATCCCGGGCATCCATCCGAGCTTCTACGCGGCCATCGACTTCGAGAAGTTCGAGACTGTCGCGATGGACAACGTCATCAAGATGACTGCTCCTCCGAAGGAAGACTTGTTCTACCGCGGCACGTGGCTCACGACGTGGCCCAATTGGACGCTGTCGCTGTTCGACGGCGGGATGAACACGTCTCGCGTCAACCCGATCGACGAGGGTCGCACGCGAGTTGCTGTACCACTACTACTTCGCGGATCTGTCCGACGCGACGAAGGAGACTCGCGATCGCACGGTGGAGGGAAGCCTCGACGTCGTTCGCGAGGACTTCGGGATCTGCGAGATCACCCATCAGAACTACGCCAGTGGCGGCTATCGATCCGGGCCGTTGAGCCCGCGCCACGAAGCCGGCGTCGCCTGGTTCCAGGACCGCCTCGCCGACGATCCTGGCCTGAGGCCGGGGTCGCTGAGACGCTCAGCCGGCGTCGATCGCGAGATCGGCGGCGATCGTGTTCCAGCAGTTGCACCGACGAACCGCGGCCGATGCCGCTGCCGGAGTGCATGTTGGACGAGCAGTTGTAGACGTTGTCGAGCAGCATCTTGTAGCCCGACAGCTCCGGGATCGGCCGGTAGCGCCCCTGCTGCCAGGCGATCGTCGATCCGGCCGAGTAGCCGCCCTCGATCATGTCGGGATGGCCGTTGAAGATGTCGGGCGGACCGTACGACCGCGTCGCGATCACGTTGTCGGGTGTCATGTTCGGCGCGTAGTGCGACCAGTGCTCGATCAGCTGATGGTTGAAGCGCTTCTCGATCTCCTTCCATTCACTGCGATCGAACAGCCGGATGCGGCGCGCCGAACTCCTCGACACCGATGATGTGCTTGCCCTCGGGAGCGCGGCGACGGATCCCACAGCGTGTCGCACGAGGTCAGCGCGAACGTTCGTCGCGACAACCCGTCGAGGTAGATCTCGGCCTTGTACCGAGTGGCGTAGTGGTCGGGATCCTTCGGCCCCCAGTACAGGCGCGGCTGCGGGACCGAGGCCGGGGTTGTCGGCCGCCGCCGAGTACGCCGGCGGCTCGTGCAGCGCGATGTTGGCCCACCACAGCTGGCCGCGGTCGTAGTTGATGTTGCCGATCCGCTCCTTGACGCGCGGTGACGATCTCGACATCGTCCGAGCAGTCGCAGCACGGTCTGCGGAACACCGAGCGACGACACGACGAGGTCGGCCGCGATCGGTGGATCCGTCGGCCGAGGCGAATCCCCGTCGCGCGTGTGCCGTCGACGATCACCCCGTCGACCTCGGCCTGCGTGTGGTACTCGACACCCAGCTTGTGACCGGCGGAGATCAGCGCATCGGAGATGGCCTGCGTGCCGCCGACAGGGATCGCCGCCGGCTCGAACGACAGCACCAGCGGCAGGTTGTGGGCGAGCCCCTGCAAGCCCGGCGTGTCGTCGCCGAAGCAGCCGGTCGACGTCGTGCGCGGCGCGCATGAACAGCGTCCGCAGTTCGTCGGACTCGAAGAAGTCGTACGCCAACGCCTGCAGCGACATGTGGGCGTGCACCGGCTCCATCCCCGAGTCCGGAATCGCGCACAGCGCCTCCAACGCGTCGGGCGTGCCGTAGGGCGGCGGCGTCGTGAATCGGTGCGTCGCCGAACGCCGCCTTCCAGTAGCGGTCGTACTGATCGAGCAGTCGCAGGTAGGCGTCGGCGTCGCGCTGCGAGAACCGCTTGATCTGCTCGTACGCTTGCGCTGACGTTCTCGGCCGACGCGCTCCTGACGACCGGTGACCGGGATCGACGACACGCGAGGCGGAGTACCCGATGAACGAGCTCCCGTCGTCGAACACCATCCCCTCGTTCTCCTCCGGGTAGACGTAGCGCAGACCCTCGTCGTAGAGGTTGAAGTCGCGGTACGACGGGTGGTTGTAGAAGCGGGTCCAGTGCGCGCAGCGTGTTCATCCGGTAGCCCGACGCGGGCCCGTTGACCGTTGCTCGCGCCGCCGCCGAGCCGGCCGGCGCGTTCGAAGACGCCGACCGACATCCCCGATCGAGCCAGGTAGCAGGCGATGATCGTGCCGTGGTGGCCTCCACCGATCACGACCGCGTCGTATCGTCCGTCGCTCATCTCGTAACACGTATCACACGTGCGTAGGGCCGGTGTGACACCAAACGCGTTGACGTATGAGAGGCTCGTTGGCAGGATCTCTGCATGGCCGCACCCCCGCAGCTCATCGAACGCGACCCACGCGCTGTCCATCCTTTCGCAGGCTGCCGAGCTGGCAATCGACAACGGTGGCTGCACGATCCTCGTCTCGGGCGAGGCCGGCGTGGGCAAGACCACGTTGGTCAACGCGGTCGCCGGAGTCTCGAGCCATCGAGTGCTGCGCCGGCGCGTGCGAGCCGCTGTTCACCGCGCGCCCCTCGGGCCGTTCGTCGACATCGCCGCCGTTTTGCCCGAACCGCTGGCGTCGACGATCACCGGTGGCGGTCGCGCACACGCCGCGCTGGCGGACCTCCTCGACGAGCTGACGGTGCGGCCGTCGATCGTGATCATCGAGGATGTCCATTGGGCCGACAAGGCGTCGTTGGATCTCATCGCGCTCCTCGGCCGACGGATGTCGCAAACCGCGAGCCTGCTCGTGGTGACCTTCCGCGACGACGAGTTGGCGATCGACCATCCGCTGCGTCACACGTTGTCGGCACTGGTCGGTCGTCCCGGCGCCGAACGCATCAGGTTGCAGCCGCTGTCGATCGACGGCGTGGCGCGATTGATCGGTCGCGACCGCCAACACGCGCAGCAGATGTACCAGCGAACGGGCGGCAACCCGTTCTTCATCACCGAGGTGATGGCCGAGCCGGATGAGGCATTGCCCGCATCCGTCGCGGACGCAGTGCTGGGGCGGATCGCCCGCCTCGAGCAGCCGGAGCGCCAGTTGCTCGAAGCACTCTCGATCGTGCCCGGCCTCATTCCGACCAATCTGGTGGAGGTGCTGGGTGGTTCGAATGCCGATCAGCTCGACCGGCTGTTCGACAGCGGCATGCTCGTGCGTTCGTGCAACGACATCGCGTTTCGACACGAGATCACTCGCGAGACCGTGGCAGCCACGGTCGGTCCGCTCCGCACCGTCGAGTTGCACCGCATGGCGATGGAAGCGCTGATCGCCGGCGGCGCGGATCCCGCGATCATCGCCCACCACGCGGACGCGGCCGGCGACGTCGAAGCCGTGCGGCGCTTCGCGGCGAGGCTGCCGATGCAGCAGTTCGAGTGGGGGCTCATCGCGAGGCTGCGGCTCAGTACGGCCGGGCTATTCGCGTTGGCAATCCGGACCCCCTGCTCGAGGCAGAGTTGCTCGAGCTCGGAGGGCACCAGGCCATGCTCAGCGATCGCTTCGACATCGCGCTCGCGTGGATGGAACGAGGGGTGTCCATTCGTCGCGATCTCGGCGACGCCCGCCGGTTGTCGGCTGCCCTCATGACGCTCGGACGAGTGAAGAGTTGTTATGGAATGCCGGACCTCGCCGCGCAGACCTGGTCGGAGGCTGTCGAGGTCATCAGCGACAGTCCCGATTGCCTCGAGTTCGCTCGAGCCCAGCCAGGACAAGTCGTTGCGAATTGGAACGAAGGTCGCATCGAGGAGGCCCTGCAGGGTGCACGACGCGCCACGGAGCTGGCGCGCCGGCACGACGATCCAGCTTTGATGATCACCAGCCTCAAGCAAACGGGCGTTCTCGAGCTGGCACTCGACGACGAGGCAGGGTGGGGTCATGTGCTGGAAGCGGCCGATCTGGCAGAGCAGCGGAACGACACGGAGCAGGTTGGCTCGGCGTACCTGAGCCTGCTGGAGACGGCGGCGACGCGCCGACGTTTCGACATCATCGACGAACACATCGCTGACGGCCATCGACTACTGCACCGACCATGGCCTCGACTTGTGGACGCGTTACCTCGAGGCAGCACTGGCCCGCTCGCTGATGGACCGCGGCCGCTGGGACGACGCCACGTGCGCGCTACCCCACAACGTCGAGTCGTCGTCGTCACCGCTACCTCGAGTCGCGGCGAGCATCGTGTTGGGCCTCACCCGCGCTCGACGTAGTGATTCGGGCGCAGCAGCGGTCTTGCTCGAAGGGTGGGAGTTGGGACTCGAGGTCGAGCCAGAGGTACGCGCCCCCAGCCTGGCGGCCCTGCTCGAGGCACACTGGCTCGGGGTGCTCGACGAACTGCCGAGCGACTGCGCGATGACCGAACTCGTTCTCGCCGCCGACAGGCAACACGCTCGATGGGACACGGCCGCGATTGCGTGGTGGGCGAAGCGCCTCGGGCTCGACCTGCCGATCGCCCGGCGAGGCGATTCGCCGTGGTGGCTGATGATGGATCACCGGTTCGAGGAGGCCGCCGAACGTTGGCACGCAATGGGTTGCCCGTACGAAGAAGGCGTGGCCCTGTGCTTCAGTCCGCTGGCCGCGAACCTCGATGCCGGCATGGAGAAGCTCGACAGGCTCGGAGCGGCCTCGACGCGAGCGGCGATTGCTCGTGATCTGCGGCTCGCGGGTCGTCGCAACATCCCGCGGGGAATGCGCTCCACAACGCGGTCCAACCCGGCAGGGCTTACGGACCGCGAGTTGCAGGTGGCAACGCTGCTCGCCGAGGGGCTGCGAAATGTCGACATCGCGGCACGTCTCGTGGTTGCACCGAAGACGGTCGACCACCACGTCTCTGCCGTCCTCACCAAGCTCGCCGTGCCGAATCGATCAGCCGTGGCCGCCGCACTGCGCAGACTCGAGATGGCGAACGTTTGACCGGCATCGTGTAGTCATTGGTACATGGCTGAGTATTCGATCTACGCGGCGCGGTACGCGGGTCCGTTCGCCAGCAACGACCACACGGTGTTGGTCGACACGGGCGCCGATCCGGCGATGACGTTGGAGCGCAAGCGGTCGCCGCTGTTCGAGAACCCACGACTGGCCGAGCGCGTTCAGCATGGACCTCGCCGGATGTCTGCATACGTTCGACAAGCTGCGCGGCATTGCGTCGGCCTCCGAACTGATCTTCCCCGGCCACGACATCTTGATGCACGACAACTACCCGCTCGTCGCCGAGGGCGTGACGCAACTCGTGTAGCACCATCGACGGATGTAGGTTCGTCGCGTGAAGTTCTCGATGTGGGCGTCCAACAATCGGTCGTGGTCGGAGATCCTTGATCTCGCCACGTATGTCGAGTCGGTGGGTTGGAACGGCTTCTGGCTGCCCGACCACTACATGTCGAACACTCCCGACAACTCGACCAGCCTCGAGCCGACGCTCGACTGTTGGACGGTGCTCGGGGCAGTCGCCGTCGCCGTTCCCAACCTGCAACTGACGTCGATGGTGTCGCCGCTGACCATCCATCATCCGGTCGTGCTCGCCAAGCGAGTGGTCACCGTCGATCACATCAGCAACGGCCGGGCGGTGATGGGCCTCGGCGCGGGATGGCAGGTCAACGAGCATCGCGGTTACGGCTTCGAGCTCCGCGAGCCGGGCGAGCGAGTCACCCATTTCATCGAGGCCATTCGTGTCATCCGCGAACTGCTCGACAACGAGCGCTCCAACTTCGAAGGTCAGTGGTACACGTTGACGGACGCGACGTTCGAGCCCAAGCCGGTGCAATCGCCTCTGCCGATCCTCGTCGGAACAAAGAGCCCGCGGATGTTGCGCACCGTGGCGCGCTACGGGAATGCCTGGAACACGTGGGGCGATCCTGGATTGGTCGCCACCGTCACCGAGCGATTCATGGCGGCATGCGAGAAGGAGTCGCGCGACCCAGCGAGCATCCGGCGATCGGCGCAGGCCCTCGTCTTCATCACCGACAGCGATGCGCAGCGCGACGAGCTCGTCGCCAAGGTCGGTGGCGACCGGGCCATCATCGGTTCCTCGGCAGAGGTCGTCGACGTGATGGCTCAGTACGCGGCGGCCGGTCTCGACGAGTTCGCGCTCCCGACTTCAACCTCGGCGTGTCGGTCGAGCAGCGTCGCGACGCCATCGAACGCTTCCACGAAGAAGTCGTCAGCCAGGTCGCAGACGTTCGCCAGGGGTGAACATCGACACCGTTGGCAAGCGGGTGATCTCCTAACGTGCACTCGCCCGCCGAGCACCGATCGAACCCTGAGGAGACGACGTGACCGCCCAGACACCGACCCGAACGCTGCAGGATGTCCTGGACTCCGTTCCCAACCTCGTCGACTACCTCTACGCCAACCGCAAGGGCTCGGTCCTCAAGGACGCCGTTCTGCGTCAACCGACCGAGTTCGTTGCCCCCGAGTTCACGACGTGGCGCGACGAGCAACTCGCGTGGCGCAACGGAATCGCGTTCTACGACCAGTCGTTCCACATGACGACGACCTATCTGCGCGGCCCCGACGCGCAGAAGCTCGTCTCCAGCCTGGCCGTCAACAGCTTCGAGACCTTCGGTGTCGGCCGCTCTCGGCACACGGTCATGTGCAGTCCCGAGGGCTACCTCATCGGCGACGGGATCCTGTACAGCGTGGCCCCCGAGGAACTGGTGCTCGTCGGTCGTGCTGCCGGGCACAACTGGGTGCGGTACACCGCCGAGACGGGCGGCTTCGATGTCTCCATCGAGGCCGACGAGATCTTCTCCCACAACGCTGCAGGCAAGCGCACCGTGTATCGGTATCAGCTGGAAGGTCCCGACGCACCGGCCCTCATCGAGCAGCTCACCGGTGCACCACTGCCGAACGCTCCGTGGTCGGAGATCTTCCCCGTCACCATCGCCGGTCATCACGCCTGGGCGCAGCGGCACACGATGGCCGGTAACCCGGGCTGCGAGTTCTTCGGACCGTGGGAGGAGGGCCCTGCAGTCAAGGAGGCGATCCTCGAGGCCGGAGCTGCATACAACCTGCGACGTGTCGGTTCACTCGCCTACTTCACCAACGCGCTGGAGCTCGGCTGGATCCCGCGGCCGGTTCCGGCCATCTTCACCGGCGACGGCCTCCGTCCATTCCGCGAGTGGCTGCCCGCGACCAGCGAAGAGGTCACCTGGGCCATCGGCGGCAGCTTCAACGCACCCAAGATCGAGGACTACTACTTCCGGCCGCAGGAGCTGGGCTACGGCAACGTGATCAAGTTCGACCACGATTTCATCGGGCGCGAGGCGCTCGAGCAGAGAGGCAACGACAACCTTCGGCAGAAGGTGACACTGGTGTGGGATCCGGCCGACGTCGGTCGAGTCGTCGAGTCGTACGTCGACACAAGTCAGCTCCCGGCGCTCTACATGGAGTTGCCGCGGGCGACGTACTCCACGTGGCAGTACGACTCGGTCCACGATGAAACGGGACGGCCCATCGGAGTCTCCACCTACACAGGTCTCACCTGGAACGAGCGAGCGATGGTCTCGCTCGCGGTCGTCGATCCAGAGTTCGCCACGCCAGGCACACGCGTGTCGGTGACCTGGGGCGAGCCCGATGGCGGCGCCAAGAGCCCATGGTTGGAGCCGCACCGTCAGATGACCATCGGCGCCACCGTCGTGCCGACTCCGATCGGGAAGTAATCTGTGGGCGCAGAGGGACTCGAACCCCCGACACCCGCCTTGTAAGGGCGGTGCTCTAACCAGCTGAGCTATGCGCCCGCCGAAGCGGAGTCGTCAGCCTACAAGCGCGGACGACGAGCGGCGAGGAGTTGGGCTGCCAACTCCGGTGTTGCGGCAGCGACGGGAGTGCGGCGCGCTGCGTGCTCCATGTGGACCATCTCGCGGTCGAACGCGTCGACGACGTCGATGCCGGCTTCGCGACAGATCATCCATCCGCCGAGGTAGTCCCACACACCGTGTTGCTCGTCGCCGAAGTCGACGTAGCCATCGACAACTCCGTCGGCCAACGCACAGAGATCCAGCGCGCACGCGCCCAACGCTCGGAACTGCGCCCATCCGACATCGGCTGGTGGGACGGCAGAGATCACCACGATCGCGTCCGACAACGTGGCGCATCCTGACGGCTGCAAGCGGCGCTCGCCACACCACGCTCCCCCTCCGCGTTCCGCGGTGTACCGCACGCCCGTCGCTTGGTTCACGACCACCGCAGCCGCCGGGCCGTTGGCGTCGACGAGGCACAGCGACGTCGCGAACCACGGGAAGCCGCGACTCGCGTTGGTCGAGCCGTCGATGGGATCGATGACCACCACTTCGCCGGTCGTTCCCGGGTTGTAGCCACTCTCCTCCGACAGCACGCCGACACCGGCTCGCTCGATCACTGCCAACGCAGCCTCGTCGGCGGTGACGTCGAGCGCGTACTGACCATCTCGCTGTCCGGATGGACCCCAGTCGGTCACCGTGCGCATCGCCGCGGCAACGGCGTCGGCCACTTCGTGCAACAAGCCAAGACGGTCGGTGATCATCGCTACTCACGGTAGTGTCGCAGCCGTGGCAGTGATCGATGTCGCCGGATTCGTCGCAGAGCTGAAGAGCCATGCGGTCGACCACGGATTTCATGTGCACGACGAGCGTCATTTCGTCGAGACCTACTCGCTGCGGCAGCTGTGGGAGGTCGACCTGCACCCCGAGGAAGCGTGCAATGGCCCGATCGATCTCCACCTCTCGCTCGAGGTCGATCCTCGTGCGTTGTTGGGCTTCGAGGACGAGGTGATCAAGCAGGACGACCCCGATGCGGATCCGCCGCGCGGGTTCACATTTCCGCTGCTGTTCACATGGACGTTGCCGCCGCTGCCGGAGCCGCCCGACCTGTTGGTGCTCGCAACAGAGATCGCCGGTGTCGGAGGTCTCGACCTGCCTGTCGAGGTGTCAGCCATCGACTCGTTCGCCAGTGTCACCGATGCGCCGGAGCGCAGCCTGTCGATGGTTGCCCGCATCCCGGTCGATCTCGCCGACGTGCTGCTGGGCGAGGAGACACCGTTCTGCGAAACGCTCGATCGGTGCAAGGAAGTCAGCCTGTTTCTGCTCGACCATGCACCCGGTTGGTTGGCAGAGTCCTGAGTAGTGTGCGTTCATGCGCGTCAGTGAACTCATCGAGATCTTGCAAGATCAGCCGCCGGATGCCGAGGTCGAACTGGCCATCGTCGCACCGGTCGTCGACGAGAACGACGACATAACGGTTGATCGCTACAGCGTCGAGGGCATGCTGCCGTGGAAGGACGACGAGCCTGACGAGGAGAACGAAGACGGCCTCGTGATCTGGTTGGTCGGAGGGGAAGACGACGATGTCGACGCCTTCCTCGACGCCATCGAGCATCCCGACGACTGATGACGCCGGAGGAGCGGTATCGCTTCGACATCCAGGGGTATCTCGTCCGGCGCGGTGTCCTGACCGTCGGTGACATCCAAGCGTTGAACATCGCCGTCGATGTGCTCGGCGTGCCCGACCCCGGCGACGACATCATGAGCCAGCGATTCGGGAATCATCTCGCGACCGTGCGCCGATTCCGCGACCTCATCGACCACGAGGGCATCTTCGACATCGTGCTCGAACTGTGCGGCAACAGTGCCCGTCTCGATCACGCGTACGGCATCATCATGCGCCCCGGCACGACCGGGCTCAGCCTGCACGGTGGCGGCAAGCCGTTCGATCCGGCGCAGTACTACACCGTCGACGGCGGCAACATTCGCACCGGGCTGATCGCGATCCAATGGGCGCTCGTCGACCACCTGCCCGGCCGAGGCGGTTTCCTGTGCGTGCCCGGCAGTCACAAGGCCAACTTCCCCACGCCGTCCCGCGTCGCCGCGGCGATGGCGGTCGAGGTGCCGTTGGAAGCCGGCGACGTCGTGATCTTCACCGAAGCGCTGACGCACGGCACGGCCGGCTGGCAAGGCCCGCGGCAACGCCGGACGCTGCTGTACAAGTACTCCCCCGGCAACTCGGCATGGTCGCACGAGGTGTGGCCTCCGGAGCTGATCGAGGGTTGCACCCCGCGGCAACGCCTGCTGCTGCAACCTCCGTCGGTCGGCAATCACCGCCCGTTGCAATGATCACGCATCTCTTCGTGTACGGCACCCTGCGGCCGGGTCAGCTTCGCTGGCCGTTCCTTGCGCCGTATGTCGACGACGAGGGCCACGACGCGACGGTTTCGGGCACGCTGTACAACACCGGCAACGACTACCCCGCAGCACGGTTCGATCGAGCCGGCACGATCCACGGCCGGGTCTATCCCATGAACCTCGACCGACTCGACGAGGCCTTGGAACTCTTGGACGAAGTCGAAGGTGCCGTGATCGATCTGTTCCGCAGAGTCGCGGTGACGACATCGACGGGCATCGAAGCCTGGGCGTACCAGTACGGCGGCGAGACGACCTTCCCGCCGATCCCGTCGGGCAACTGGCTCACCGAATCTGCCTGATCCTGCCGCGGGAGCCCCAGGCCCTGTCCGCTGTCCAGACGGTTGCGTCGAGTCGGTGCGCGACCGCTAGGCATAGTCTGTCGCCGAGCGACAAGCCCGATCCTCGCTCGCCCTGCAGGAACGCGAGCAATGCTGAGGAATCCAACACGTTCACGCGTGAGCCACAGCATCCTCTTCGAGTGCGGCCCGACGCCGTTCGGCCACCAGGTCGGCCACGAGGTCGGAGCCAGCCAAGCCTGGTAAGCACCTCGTCGCCTCCGCGCAATTCGATCTGGCCCGAAATGACTCTCGCCCTGAGTACAAATTGGACCGGTGGAGTGTTTCGCGCCCACCCGGGGTGCACGGAAACACTCCGACGGCGTCGAACGGGCCGCAAACACTCGGAGCGGGTTTTCGTGGGGCGGGCGGGGATCGAACCCGCGACCCAGGGGTTATGAGCCCCCTGCTCTAACCACTGAGCTACCACCCCTAGTTTTGGCACCCCTGGACCTACATGACGATGAAAAGGCCAACGACCCGCCGAGGCGGGCCGTTGCTCTTTTGGCTCCGAGAGCAGGGCTCGAACCTGCGACCCGCTGATTAACAGTCAGCTGCTCTGCCAACTGAGCTATCTCGGAAGGCGTTGACGAGGATAGCAAAGCCGGTTCGTCACTCCTCCTCCAAAAACTCCTTCAAGCGCTGGCTACGCATCGGGTGACGCAGCTTGGCGAGGGTCTTGGCCTCGATCTGGCGGATCCGTTCGCGGGTGACGCCGAACTCCTTGCCGACATCTTCCAGGGTGCGAGCCTGGCCGTCGTCGAGACCGAACCGCATCCGCACGATTTCCTGCTCGCGGTCGGTCAGCTCGCCGAGCGCCTCCTCCACGGCCTGCGCAAGCATCCGCTTGGTGGCCATGTCGGCCGGCGCATCGACGGTGAGATCCTCGATGAAGTCGGTGAGGTTCGAATCGTCTTCCTCGCCAACGGGCGAGTCGAGCGACAACGGGTCCAACGAGATGCGCAGGATCTCGCGGATCCTGTCGGGAGGCAACCCGCAACGCTCGGCCAACTCGTCGAGTGTCGGCTCGCGTTCGAGCTCCTGATGCATCTGGCGTTGCATCCGCAACACGCGGTTCATGCTCTCGACCATGTGCACGGGGATGCGGATCGTGCGCGCCTGGTCGGCAATCGAGCGGGTGATCGCCTGGCGGATCCACCACGTTGCGTACGTCGAGAACTTGAAGCCCTTCGTGTGATCGAACTTGTCGACCGCGCGCATGAGGCCGAGGTTGCCCTCTTGGATGAGATCGAGGAAGAGCATGCCACGGCCGCTGTACCGCTTGGCGATGCTGACCACCAGCCGGAGGTTGGCCTGGATCAGTTCGCTCTTCGCCCGCTGTCCTGTCTGCACGATGCGCATGAGACGCCGGTGTTCGGTCGCGTCGCTCGGTTCGTCGAGCTTGAGAGCGGCTTGATTGCCCTCCTCGATGGCCTGCGCCAGCCGCCGCTCGTCGTCGGGTGTCAGCAGGTCGACACGGCCGATCTCGCGCAGGTACATGCGCACGGTGTCGGCCGTGCTGCCCGTGTCGATGCCACTGGCATTCATCCGCTCGCTACGGCGGCGACGGCGTCGTGCCATCAAGCCATCGGCGTCCTCGGCGGGTGGTGCCGGCGGAGCGATGATGCCACCGGTCGGGGTCTCGTCGACAGGGTCGTCGACGGTTTCATCGAGCACCTTGATGTTGCGCGCGGCTACTGCCTGCTGCACCTCTTCGAGCACGTCACCGGTGAGTTCCACCGTGCGCAGAACGTGCGTGATCTCCTCCGCATCGAGCACACCGGATATCGCCCCGCGCGAGCAAGCTGTTCCACTCGCCGGGGTCTACACCTGGAAAAGGTGCGGATTCCGCTGGTGCGTCAGACTGCCCGAAACTCAATCACGCTCCTCGTTACGCCGTTGCAGCCACCCTAGCAACAGCTCCGCTGCATCGTTCCCTGCCGATGGTACGTCGAATCGCTCCAGCGCGAGGCGCGCATCCCTGTTGGCCAGGATCTCCGCGGGATCAGTCTCGTTGACAGTTCGTCCCAGTTCACGTCGCACCGCTGCTGCGATCAGATTGCGTCCCTCGGCAGAGGGGTCGGCATCGATGTCGGCGACTGCGGCACGCTCGATCAACTCGCGCGCCTCGGGGTCGGCGAGCTCCAATGATCGCTCGACCGATCCGTCGCCTTCCGCCACCGCGAGGAACGCGCGGCGTGCAACATCGTCGACGAACAGAACCTCGTCGAGCCAGCCCGCCATGTCGTGCCACCGCTGCAGCAGCAGCGCGATCGCGACGAACTCCGCGTTCTCCGAACTACCGACGCGTCGAGGTGTGGACGCCCGAACGATCGGCCGCGCCGAACGACGCGACGCGATGGCGACGAGATCGTTGATGGGAAGTCCGGTGTGGCTCGCCACCTGGCCGGCGTACAGCTTGCGAACATTGTTGTCGGGATGCTCGTTGACGACGGCCATCGCCTGCTCTGCCAGACGCGCTCGATCTTCGGGAGAGTTCAGCGGTCGTCCCGTCATGACTCGCTGCAGACGGAACCCCAAGAATGGCAACGCGCTGTCGACCGCCTTGGCCAACGCTGCAGGGTTCGACAAGCTGAGCTCGCCGGGGTCCTGACCCTTCGGGAAGGCAGCAACGCTGACCTGCACCTGATACTTCTGCTCCCACTCGTAGAACTTCTCGGCAGCACCCTGCCCCGCGGCGTCGGCGTCGAATGCCAGCACCACCTTGCTGGCGAACCGCTTCAGCATCCGCACGTGCTCCTCCGTCAACGCGGTGCCACAAGTAGCCACCGCACGCTTCACACCGGCGCGATGAAAGCCGATGACGTCGGTGTAGCCCTCGCACACGATCACCTGATCGGCCGCAACGATGTCGCCCTTGGCCATGTGCAACCCGTAGAGCGTCTTCGACTTGGCGTAGATGTAGGTCTCGGCTGAGTTCTTGTACTTCGCCGGGTCGGGTGAGCCGGGAAGGATGCGGCCGCCGAACGCCACGGGGTCTCCGTTCTCGGCGATGATCGGAAACATCACGCGTCCGCGGAAGGAATCCTGCAGACGATTGGCCTTGTTGGTGAACGCCAGGCCCGTGTCGCGCAGTGCATCGCCGGGCAGGCCGGCGGACCGGCTGAGTGCATCCCAATCGTCGGGTGCCCATCCCAACTTGAACTGTCGCGCAATGTCGCCGGCGAGCCCTCGACTGCGGAGGTAATCGCGGGCGGCCCGCGCATCGTCGGCGGTCAGCAATCGTTGGTGATACCAGTCGACCGCCTTGCCCATCGCCTCGATCAACTGCTTACGGCGTTGGCGGTCCTTGCTCTCGCCACCGGTCGTGTAGCGAAGCTGGATGCCGGCCTTGGTCGACAGCTGCTCAACAGCGGTGACGAAGTCGACGTGCTCGATCTCTTGCACGAACGTGAACACGTCGCCGGCCGCGCCACACCCGAAGCACTTGTAGCGGCCGGTCTCCTCGCGCACGTTGAACGAGGGGCTCTTCTCGGCGTGGAACGGGCACAACCCGATCCAGTTGCGCCCGACGCGGCGCAGCGCGATGTGCTGTTGCACCACGTCCGAGATCGACACCGTGGCACGAAGTTGTTCGAGATCTTCTTCGACAATCGCCACGGGTGCGAGGTTACCCGAGGGGTGTTACCGCTCGTCGGGAGGAGGAGGGTCCTCGCTGATCGCAATGCGATCGCGACGAGTCTTCTGCAACGAGAACGACACCGAGGCCACGAGCACGATGATGATGACCAGCAACGACACCGCCGTCGGGATGTGGTACCAGCGGCTGATGATCATCTTGACGCCGACGAAGGCGAGGATGATCGCCAGTCCCTGCTGCAGATAGCGTGAAGCGGGCGTGCATGTCGGCGAGCATGAAGTACAACGAGCGCAGACCCATGATCGCGAACGCGTTGGAGGTGAAGACGATGAACTGTTCCTTGCTGACGGCGAGCACCGCAGGCACCGAATCGACGGCGAACAGCACGTCGGTCGCCTCGATCAGCAGCAGCACAGCGAACAACGGTGTGGCCCACCGCTTGTGATCGATGCGCACGAACATCTTCTGTCCGTGGAGTTCTGGCGTGGTCGGAATGAATCGGTGCACGAGCTTGAGGAACTTGCTGTTGGCCGGATCGACCGCCTCGTTGTTGGAGAACAGCAACTTGCCCGCGGTGTAGAGCAGGAAGCCACCGAAGATGAACAGCATCCATTCGAACCGGGTGATCAAGCGCGACGCCGGCGAAGATGAACGCTGCCCGCAGCACGAGCGCGCCGAACACGCCCCAGAAGAGAACGCGGCGCTGGTACTTCGCCGGGATCTGGAAGTAGGTCAGGATCAGCGCCCACACGAACACGTTGTCGATCGACAGGCTGTATTCGATCAGGTAGCCGCTGAACCATTCGCCGCCTGCAGCGGTGCCGAAGGCGGCGATGATCCCGATGCCGAAGGTGACACCGATCGCGACCCACGCCCCGGTCTCGATCGCGGCGCGTTTGAACGTCGGCGCGTGCGGCGTGCCGGTTGAGCACGAGGATGTCGAACAGCAACAACGCGACGATGAGCCCGACCGTTGCGAACCATGCCCAGGTGGGCACGTCGATGTCGACGAACTCTGTGCGGACGGAGCCGCTCGCGATCACTTTCGCAACTATTTCGTTTCGGACTTGCCGCCATCACCCGATCGAGTGATGATGGCCTGCGCCGCTGCGAGGCGCGCAATCGGAACGCGGAACGGGCTGCAGCTGACGTAGTCGAGTCCGGCGTCGTAGAACAACTGGATGCTCTCCGGATCGCCACCGTGCTCGCCGCACACGCCGAGCTTCAGCTTCTTCTTCACGCTGCGTCCGCGCTTGGCAGCGATGCGGACGAGCTCGCCGACACCGTTCTGATCGATCGTCTCGAACGGGTTGCGCTTCAGCAACCCCTGCTCGAGGTACGCCGGCATCATGCGGCTCTCGACATCGTCGCGGCTGAAGCCGAACGTCATCTGGGTGAGGTCGTTGGTGCCGAAGCTGAAGAAGTCGGCTTCCTCGGCGATCTCGTCGGCGACAAGAGCGGCCCGCGGTGTTTCGATCATCGTGCCGATGGTGATGTCGGGCTTGTTCTTCATCCCCTTCAACGCATCGTCGATCTCAGCCTGCACCCAGCTACGAGCCAATGCGAGCTCCTCGCGCGACGACGGTGAGCGGGATCATCACCTCGACGATCGGGTTCTTGCCCTTCAGGCGAAGCACGGCGGCCGCGGCCAGCAGCGCCTTCACCTGCATTGCGTACAGGCCCGGCTTCACCACACCGAGTCGGACGCCGCGGGTGCCGATCATCGGGTTGTGCTCTGCCCAGTCCTCGGCTGCCTTCAGCTCCTTGCCTTCGCGAGGCGACAGTCCGGCGGTGGCCTGCTTGATCTTCAACTCTTCGACCGACGGCAGGAACTCGTGCAACGGCGGGTCGAGCAGACGAATGGTGACCGGCAGACCGTCCATCGCTTCGAGGATCTCCTCGAAGTCGATCTGCTGCACGCGACCGAGTTCGGCCAGCGTGGCCTCTTCCTCTGCCGGGGTGTCGGCGAGGATCATCTCACGGACGATCGGCAAGCGATCGGGCGCCAGGAACATGTGCTCGGTGCGGCACAGCCCGATGCCCTCGGCACCGAGTTGACGGGCATTGGTCGCGTCTTCGCCGGTGTCGGCGTTGGCGCGCACTGCGAGCTTGCCCTTGCGGACCTGATCGGCCCATTCGAGGATGGTGGTGAACTCCTTCGGCGGCTCGGCGGCCTCGAGCGTCATCGCGCCGAGCACGACCTCGCCGGTGGAGCCGTCGAGTGAAATGGTGTCGCCTTCCTTCACGACGATGTCGCCGACGGTGAACTGCTTTCCTTCGATCTTCACCATGTCGGCGCCGACGATTGCCGGGGTGCCCCAACCACGAGCAACCACGGCTGCGTGGCTGACGAGCCCGCCGCGAGCCGTGAGGATGCCCTGGCTCACCATCATGCCGTGGACGTCTTCGGGGCTGGTCTCGCTCCGTACCAGGATGACGGCCTCGCCACGCTCGTCGGCGTCGGCAGCATCGTCGGCGGTGAAGTACACACGACCGACTGCTGCGCCAGGCGACGCTGCAAGACCCTTGGCGATGACCTTGCCCTCGCCCGCGAATTGCGGGTGCAGCACCTGGTCGAGGTGATCAGCGGCGACGCGCATGAGCGCCTCGTGCTTGCTGATCTTCCAACGAGCCTTGCCCTTGCCCGAGCCCTTCGTCATGTCGACGGCCATGCGCAACGCAGCAGCGCCGGTGCGCTTGCCGACCCGCGTCTGCAGCATCCACAGCTTGCCCTGTTCGATCGTGAACTCGGTGTCGCACATGTCGGTGTAGTGGCGCTCGAGGCGGTCGAAGATGTCGAGCAGCTCGGCGTGGATCTTGGGGAAGTGACCCTTCAGGTCGTCGAGCGTCTCGGTGTTGCGGATGCCGGCGACGACGTCCTCGCCTTGTGCATTGATGAGGAAGTCACCGTATGGCTTGTCTTCGCCGGTGGCCGCGTTGCGGGTGAACCCGACGCCGGTGCCGCTGAGCTGATCGCGGTTGCCGAAGACCATCGCCTGCACGTTGACGGCCGTGCCGAGGTCGTGGCTGATGCGCTCGCGAACGCGGTACGCGATCGCGCGCGCCCCGTTCCAACTGGCGAACACCGCCTCGACGGCGCCTCGCAGTTGCTTGGTCGGATCCTGCGGGAACGGCTTGCCGGTCTCGGCGCGAACGACCTTCTTGTAGTGGACGCACAGTTCCTTCAACGCCTTCGCGGTGAGCTCTGCATCAGTCTTCACGCCGGTCGCCGCCTTGGCCTTCTCCAGCGGGAGCTCGAAATGCTCGCCATCGACATCGAGCACGATGCGGCCGTACATGGCGATGAAGCGGCGGTAGCTGTCGTACGCGAACCGCTCGTTGCCGGTGACCGCGGCGAGACCCTTGACGCTGGCGTCGTTGAGGCCGAGGTTGAGGACCGTGTCCATCATCCCCGGCATCGAGAACTTGGCACCGGATCGCACGCTGACGAGCAACGGATCGGTCGCGTCGCCCAGCGTGCGGCCCATCGCCTTCTCCAACTTGGTCACCTGAGCAGCGATCTCGTCGGACAGACCGGCTGGCCAGCCGCCCTTCATGTACGCCCGGCAGGCGTCGGTCGAGATCGTGAAACCTGGCGGGACCGGCAGCTTGAGAACGCTGGTCATCTCGGCCAGGTTGGCGCCCTTTCCACCAAGGAGATCCTTGTACTCCATGGGGGAACGGCGGTGTTTGTGATCGAAGGAGTAGACGTAAGGCACGAGAGACGAGTCTACGCGGTCGCTGCCGGTGGGAGGCAGTTTCCACACGCGTAGGCTCTGGCAATGAGTTCACAACCGGCGTTTCGGCTGTTCGGGTTCCCCGTGCACGTCCGGCCCGGGTTTTTCTTCTTCATGCTGATCGTCGTGGTCGCCAACGGACCACGACTCGGCGTGTGGCTGGCTGTGTTCATCGCCGTGCTCACCCTGATCCACGAACTGGGTCACGCGTTCGCAGCACGCGCAACAGGTGCCCGAGCCGAGATCTCGCTCGACCTCTTGGCGGGCTACGCATCCTTCGTTCCGACGCGTCATCTGAAGCGTTGGGAGCGAGCCGGGATCAGCTTCGCCGGGCCCGCGGTGCAGATCACTGTCAGCATGTTGGGGTTGTGGGCGATGGGCGTGCACCCACTGCACCCTGGCCTCGACGCATCCGACGCGGCCAGGGCGCTGTGGTGGGCAGGCCCGGTGATCGGCCTGTTCAACCTGCTGCCGATCCTGCCGTTCGATGGCGGCAACATCGTGCTGGCCGGCCTCGAGACCGTCCTGGGCAAGCGAGCTCACCTCGCGATGTTGTACTTCAGCTTTGCGCTGACGATCGGCGGCGGTCTGTGGTTGCTCAACCAACCGCGCTTCGGCGCGGTCGCGATCTATGCGGCCATCTTCCCGCTGATGATGCAGCTGCAGATGTTCCGTGCACATCGTGAGTCGAAACAATCCGACGGCGGAGTTGCGGCTGCCGAGGTCGCAGAAACCGCCGCGTGGCGCACGGGCGACGTGTCGCGCATGCTGCCCGGACAGGTTCCGTCACCGTGGTTCCGCGCCTACCAACAGCTGCACCAGACCAGTCCCGACATCGCCCGGCATGTGTTGCTCTCCGACTTCGCCTCGCCAGGGCCGCGCAAATGGGTGGCCGCCCGATGCTGCCGACGAGGCGACACTGCGCACGCTGGTTGCACTGCTCCCCCAGCCACTCCCCACGGGCAACCCGCAGTCCGAGCAGACGCTCGCCGGCATCTTGCTGCGGATCGGCCAGTACGAAGCTGCCGCGCACTATGCGGCCGATTCGTACCAGCGATCGGCGTCGCCGATCTCGGCCATTGCCGTCGCCCGCAGCGCGGCGGCGTTGGGCGATCGCCCGACCGCCGACGGATGGCTGCGTGCTGCCGAATCGATGGCCAGCCCAGGATGGATTGCACAGCAACTGCGCGGCGCACCCGAGCTCGCACAGATCACGGATCGCACCGCGATCGCCGGCGACTTCGGCTGACGTCAGCCCAGCTGGGCAGACAGCTTCTTCGGAGCGATCAGGCAGTAGGAAGTGCGGATCAGCTCGTCGATCTCGTGCCAGTCGATCTTCGACATCGTCAGGTCCATCCGCACCCAGCCGCCGCGAGCAAGGTACGGCGCCGGCCCGAATCGCGGGTCACCCAGCAGCGCAGGCAACTCGTCGCGATCGGCCTTCACCGTCAGGCTGCCACCCTGTCCGGGAAACGCGAAGATCTTCTTGCGTACCCGAAAGTTGATGTCGGTGCCCCACGTGACCTCTTCGGTCGCTTCCGGCAGCGCCATCGCCAGCGAGCGCATCCGCTCGAGGTTCTTGGCCAGTGCCTTCGCCGTCGCTGCCATTCCGATCAGTCTCGCGCGACCTCGTCGTGCCCGCGCTTGACGTACGCCAGCACCTGCGTGGTGCCGACCGAAGTGATCGTGCCGATCGCCGTTGCGTCACTGATGACAGCAGTGCCCGGCGCGTCGTCGGCCTGCCGTGGCAACACCATCAGATGGCGTGGCGCGGTGCTGCCGCGGCTGTCCATTCGCTCGACCAGTTCCTGCCCCGGGTAGCAGCCCTTGGTGAAGCTGACGGCGACGTCGGCGAGACCGGTCTCGGCGGGAATGGTCTCGCCGGGGACGATCTCGGCGCCCATCTTCGGCCATGCCGCGGCGATGCGCTGATCCTCGTCGACAGCAACGCCGCCAGCAGCGTCTGGTTCGACGGCAACCGTTGCCTTCACGCGGATCTTGAAACGGTTGAGCCGGGCCTCGAGCGCGGCGCCGAAACCCTGATCGGTGTCGAGCCGGAACGCCTGGTCGCCCACCATGGCGACCCGTGCCAGCACGTCGACCTTGCCGGTCGGTTGCAGGAAGAATGTCCACCGCTCGTCCCCGACTGCCATCCCGCGCAGGTCCTGCGACGCTTGCGACTGCAGGTACGACGCGGCATCGGGCCCCTCGACGACGACGACATCACGATGATCACCGAGCCAACTGGTATCCATCTCGTCAGTGTCGCAGCACCGCAAACGGATGACACACTGTGGGGCATGGCAGATCTCGACCGCGTTGCTGTCCGAGTCTCTGACGGCATCCGCAACACACTCTCCAGGGTCAGTTCCCTCGCGCTCGGTCTCGCGGTGCTGACCTTCGTCATCGGGAGCGCGACCTTCGCCACCGGCCTGTGGGTCTTCGATGGCAGCACCGGTTGGCTCGTCGTCGGCGGGGCCATCTGCTTCGCTCCGACGGTCGCCGCGCTGCTCGCCTGGATCTACGTCCACGCCACGGTGAAGGTCGCCAGTGGCCTCTTGGGTGATGTGCAAACGGTGATGGCCGAATCCGGCAGCGCCAAGAACGTCTTGGTCGAGTACGACACCGACGACCGCATTGTCAGAACCGCCAGAAGGTTCGATCCGCTTGCAGGTGGATCTCCGCAAGCGGAGCAAGGAACTGCCGGCCCTCTACGCCGGTGTACGCGCGATCTGCAGCGTTCCCGCGCTGGCCGGAATCGCACTCCTCGGCATGCTCCTCGTCGGCGTGCTCGGCACGATCCTGCTGCTTGCCGGCCTCATCGGCTGAGTTGCGAAGCGAGGTGCGCGGCCGACATTCGACGGGCCGCGGGGACGGCGGCCAGTAGCGCCGCAGCCTTGTTGCGACACTCGAGATCCTCGTCGTCCGGGATGGAGTCGGCGACGATGCCGGCACCCGCCTGGAACGAGGCGCCGTGCGCACCTACGAACATCGTGCGAATCGCGATCGCGGTGTCGAGGTTTCCACTGAAGTCGACATAGCCGACGACGCCGGCGTACGGCCCGCGCTTCACGGGTTCGAGCTCGTCGATGATCTCCATCGCCGCGCACCTTCGGTGCTCCGCTGACGGTGCCGGCCGGCAGCGTCGCGCGCAGCACGTCGATCGGTGTCTTGCCATCGACCAACTCGCCGCTGACCTGAGATGTGAGGTGCATCACGTGGCTGTAACGCTCGAGTGTCATCAACTCGTCGACGTGCACCGTGCCGAACTTTGCGATTCGACCCACGTCGTTGCGTGCCAGGTCGACGAGCATGATGTGTTCGGCGACTTCCTTCGGGTTCTCCTTCAACTCGCCCGCCATACGACGATCGTGTTCGTCGTCGCGCCCACGTCGCCTCGTACCGGCGATCGGACGGCTGATCACCTTGCGACCGAGGACCTGCACCATCGGCTCCGGCGAACTGCCGACGATCGTGATGTCGGGATGCTTGAGGAAGTACATGTACGGGCTCGGATTGACCTGCCGAAGGACTCGATAGAAGTCGAACGGGTCCGCGTCGAGATCGATGTCGTAACGCTGCGACAACACGACCTGGAAGATGTCGCCTTCGACGATGTGCTCCTTGGCGACCTCGACCGCGCGCTGGTACATGCCGTTGGGCATCGTGCTGCGCACTTCGGGCATCACGTCGTCGGCCTGCGGCGGGGCAACCGGTACGTATGCCAACGGTCGAGCAAGGTCGGCCACGGCGCGCTGCACGCGCACGATCGCCGCGTCGTATGCCCGATCCAACTCGTCGCCGGTGAGGTCGAGAACCGGCACACTCTCGATGAGGTAGACGCGCTGGCGCCAGTGGTCGAACGCGGCGAGCGACCCGATGATGCTCATCGCCGCGTCGGGAAGTTGACGGTCGTCGTGCGGCACGTCGGGCAGGTGCTCGACTTCGCGAACGATGTCGTATCCGAGAAATCCCATCACCCCGCTCTGCAGCGGTGGCAGATCTGGGATGATCGGCGCTCGGTAGATGCGCAGCAGTTCATCGAGAGCAGCGAGCATGCCCCGATCCAGCGGCACCGACGACGGCACGCTGCCGAACGTGGTGATGACACCGTTGCGGAGTTCGAGCGTCGCCACCGGGTCGCGACCGACGAAGCTGTACCGGCTCCAGCGTTCGCCGTGCTCGACCGATTCCAACAGGAATCCGGATCCCGACCCGACCAGCTTGGCGTAGGCCGCGACCGGCGTCTCCAGATCGGCCAGCACCTCCGTCCACACCGGAACCACGGTGTGCTCGCCGGCCAGGGCGCGGAACTCGTCGCGGCTCGGCCGCATCTGCAGATCGGTCATTCGCCGAACCGGCGGAAGAAGCACGAGTACGCCCCCGTGTGGCAGGCGCCCTTGCCTTCCTGCTCGACCATGAACAGCAACACGTCGGCGTCGCAGTCGTAGTACGCCTCGCGGACGAACTGTCGATCTCCGCTGGTGTCGCCCTTGCGCCACACCTCTTGGCGGCTGCGGCTCCAGTAGACCATGCGGCCCTCGTCCAGCGTCATCTTCAGTGTCTCCGCGTTCATCCAGGCGAGCATCAACACGGCCTTGGTGTCGACGTCCTGCGCGATCGCTGCCACCAAGCCGGCAGTGTCGTACTTGATCGTGGACAGTTGTTCGGGAGTTGCGTCGATCCTCACGCCGGTCGGCATGGGCGACATGCTACGGCGAGCGCATGGGCGTCGGCCCAGCGATATCGCGTTACAGGTAGAGACCGGTGCTGGCTTCGATGCGGCTGGCCGCGACGGCGTGGATGTCGCGCTCGCGCAACATGATGTAGTCGTTGCCGCCGACCTCGACCTCGTAGCGATCCTCCGGGCTGAACAGGACGCGATCACCGACCTCGGCGGATCGAACGTTCTGTCCGAGCGCGACGACCTCTGCCCACACCAGGCGCTTGGAGATCTGCGCGGTCGCCGGGATGAGGATGCCACCCGACGTGCGGCGCTCGCCATCCTTCTCGGGGATGTGCACGAGCAAGCGATCGTTGAGCATCTTGATCGGCAGTTTGCCGTCGTCCAGGGCCACGGGCCGCAGGGTATCGCCGCGAAGTTGGCTTATGCCACTGCCTCGTCGATACGGGCCATCACCTCGGGAGTCAGCAACGGCAACACGTCGATTGCCGCGAAGTTCTCGGCGACCTGGCTCGCTCGGCTCGCTCCGGTGATCACCGTCGACACGTTCGGATTCGCTGCGCACCACGCCAGGCTCATCTGTGCGAGCGTGCAACCGAGCTCGTCCGCAATCGGTCGCAACCGTTCGACCTTGGCCAGCGTCGTGCCATCCGACAGCCTGTCGGCGAGCCACTCGTAGCCAGGGAGAGCGCCACGCGAATCCGACGGGATGCCGTCCTTGTACTTGCCGGTCAGCAGACCGGAGGCGAGCGGGCTCCAGATCGTCGTGCCGAGGCCGATGTCGTCGTACAACCGCGCGTACTCCTTCTCGACCTTGTCGCGGTCGAGCAGGTTGTACTGCGGCTGCTCCATCACCGGCTTGTGCAGGTGATGGCGCTCGGCGATCTCCCACGCGGCGCGGATCTCATCGGCAGCCCATTCGCTGGTGCCCCAGTAGAGCGCCTTTCCGGCCGACACGATGTCGGACATCGCCCACACCGTCTCCTCGATCGGCGTGTCCGGGTCGGCCCGATGGCAGTAGATGAGATCGAGGAAATCGACGCCCATCCGCTCGAGCGAACCGTCGATCGCCTGCATCAGGTACTTGCGGTTCAACGTGTTCCTCATGTTGCGGCACGCGGCCTCGCTCGATGCCCCAGAAGAACTTCGAGCTGAGGACGTAGCTCTGACGGCGCCAGCCGAGCTCGGCGATGACGCGACCCATGATCGCTTCGCTCTCGCCACCTGCGTACGCCTCGGCGTTGTCGAAGAAGTTGCATCCGGCGTCGTATGCGGTCTGCATGCACTCCATCGCCGCGTCGTCCTTCATCTGGGTGTCGAAGGTCACCCAGCTGCCGAACGACAGCACTGAGACCTTCAGTCCGCTGCGGCCGAGCCGGCGGTATTCCATCTTGTCCTTCTGTGACTTCGTGGCCATCAGTTCTTCTCCGTTGTTCGGGGGATTCGGGTTGTCTGTCAGCTGTGGGAAACCGGTCGCACGGCGATTCCCGCTGCCGCCATCGCGGCCTTGGCGTCGGCGATCACGTGCTCGCCGAAGTGGAAGATGCTGGCGGCCAACACACCGCGTTGCGCCGCCTTCGATGATGCCGTCGACCAAGTGCTGCATGGTACCGACTCCGCCACTGGCGATCACAGGGACGTTGACGTTCTCGGCGACCGCCGACGTGAGATCGAGGTCGTAACCGTCGCGGGTGCCATCGCGATCCATCGACGTCAGCAGGATCTCACCAGCACCGAGACGCCGCGGCTCGCACCGCCCAGTCGAGCGCGTCGATCGCCCGTCGGTGTGCGGCCACCGTGCAGGTACACGTCGAACCCGAGACCGCCGGGGCGCCGCTTGGCATCGATCGCACACACGCAACACTGCGAGCCGAACTCAGCGGCGATCTCGCTGATCAACTCCGGTCGCTGCACCGCTGCTGTGTTGACGCTGACCTTGTCGGCACCGGCACGCAACATTCGTCTGGCATCTTCGACAGCACGAATTCCTCCGCCGACCGTCAACGGGATGAAGACCTGTTCGGCGGTTCGATAGACCACGTCGACCATGGTGTCGCGACCGTCGGACGAGGCGGTGATGTCGAGAAAGACGAGCTCGTCGGCACCTTCCGCGTCGTAGCGCGAGGCGAGCTCGACCGGGTCGCCGGCGTCGCGGAGCCCGACGAAGTTGATCCCCTTCACGACCCGACCACTGGTCACATCGAGGCACGGGATGACTCGGGCGACCCTCATCGATGCAGCACCTTCAGCGCTTCCGCGACCGTGAAGCGTCCCTCGTACAACGCCTTGCCGGTGATGATGCCGGCGATCCCCGGCACGCCGGCGAGCATGGCGACGTCGTCGAGCGAGGCGACTCCCCCGCTGGCGATCACCGGTGCCGGGGCGTGTGCCGCGGCAGCCGCGAGTCCCTCGATGTCGGGGCCACCGAGCATGCCGTCGCGGGAGATGTCGGTGATCACGAACGCGCTGGCCGAGGGGTACCAACCGAGCGCTTCGTCCAACGACACGCCGGCACCTTCGGTCCACCCGTGGACGGCAACCTCGCCGTCGCGATGATCGAGACCGACGGCCACGTCGACGACCTCGGCGGCTGCATCGACCAGCTCGGGATGCTGCACGGCAGCGGAGCCCATCACCACGCGCGCCACACCCGCGTCCGCCAACTGCTGGGCGTCGGCCAGTGTTCGAACGCCGCCACCTGTCTGCACCCGCGCCCGGCCCAACAGCGCTGCCGCGATCGCGGCCACGACGGGACGGTTCTCCGGCGAACCGGACCGTGCCGCATCGAGGTCGACGACGTGGATCCAGGACGCGCCGGCATCGGCGAACGATCGCGCGACCGCGACGGCGTCGCTGCCGTAGACGATGGGGCTGCCGTAGTCGCCCTGCGTCAAGCGCACCACTTGTCCCCCGTGCAGGTCGATCGCCGGAAAGAGCTCGACATCATCCGACTGTCGCCTCGGCCGCGATGCGCACGAAGTTGCCGAGCATCGACACACCCCATGTGCCCGACTTCTCCGGATGGAACTGGGTCGCGAACACGTTGCCCTGCCGGAACGCGGCATTCACCACACCGCCGTAGGTGCACGTCGCAGCGATCACCTCGGGATCATCGGGAACCCCGTGCAGCGAATGGACGAAGTAGACCCACGCCTCGGCTGCCGACAGACCGGCGAACATCGGATCGTCCGGCATCGTGAGGGTCAGTAGGTTCCATTGCATCTGCGGTCGTGGCAGTTCGGAACCGAGCCAACGAATCGTGCCGGGAATGATGCCGAGCCCGACCGCTGCGTCGTCCTCTTCGCTGCCATCGAACAGCATCTGCATGCCCACGCAGATTCCGAGGAACGGTCGGCCTGAATCGACCGCTTCCTCCACTGCGTCCTCGAGGTCCGCGTCGCGCAACGCCGCCATGCACGCGCCGAATGCTCCGACACCAGGAAGTACCACAGCGTGCGGCATCCGCGATGAGCCCGTGATCGACGGTGAGGCGGGCGTCTGCGCCGCAACGTTGCAGCGCCTTCTGGGCCGAGCGAAGGTTGCCGATTCCGTAGTCGAGCACTGCGATCAACGGCTGGTCGCTCATCGGACTAGAGGACGCCCTTCGTCGATGGAATGTGAGCGCCCTCGATGCGCACTGCGTCGCGAAGGCACCGCGCCAACCCCTTGAACACCGCCTCGATGATGTGATGCACGTTGTGCCCGCGCCGCAGTGTGACGTGCAGCGTGATGCCCGCCGACGTCGCGAACGAGGCAACAGCGTGTTCGGCCAGTTGCGGATCGAAGGCCGGGTTGCCCAGCGGCAGGCACTCGGGAAGTGGGACCTCCCACACGACGAACGGTCGGCCCGGACAGGTCCAACGCGACCTCGACGAGCGCTTCGTCGAGCGGATACAAACCACTGGCGAACCGACGCACGCCGGCCTTGTCGCCGAGTGCCTGGCGGAACGCCTCCCCCAGGCTGATGGCGACATCCTCGACGGTGTGGTGCGTGTCGATGTGCAGATCGCCGGTCGCTGCGATGTGCAGATCGAAACCACCGTGCTTTCCGACCTGCTCGAGCATGTGGTCGTAGAACGGGATGCCGGTCGAGATCTGCGTGACACCCGATCCGTCGAGATCGATCGTCAGATCGATCGACGTCTCCTTGGTGGTTCGATTGACCGTACCGACTCGGCTCATTGCACGATCTCCGCGATCGCGCTCGAGGAACTCGGAGTTCTCGTCAGGGGTTCCGACGGTGACGCGCAGGCAGTCGGCCAACCGCGGCCATCCCGAGCAGTCGCGGACGAGGATGCTGCGATCGAGCAACTCCTGCCACACGTCTCTGCCCGCCTTGGAGCGCGGCCGGAAGAGGATGAAGTTGGCGCCGCTGGGGAAGACGTCGACGTCGAGCTTCTCGAGCGTCGAGCGAGATGCGCTCGCGTTCGGCGACGATCAACTCGACGCGCTGCATCCATCTCGTCGGCGAACTGCAACGCCAGGCGACCTGCGATCTGCTTGGCCGCGTCGAGGTGGTACGGCAGCGCGACCTTGTCGAGTTCGGCGACCAGCCACGACGGACCGACGAGGTAGCCGAGCCGGCTCGCCGGCCATCGACCATGTCTTGGAGAACGTACGCGTGACCACCAGCGGTCGTCGACTCGTCGACCAGGGTCAGCGCCGACCATTCGGCGAACTGCGCGTACGCCTCGTCGACCACGAGGAGCCCTGGCTCGGCAGGCGAGCAGGGCACGCACGGTCGACGCCGGCTCGACGAGACCCGTCGGATTGTTGGGCGAGCACAGGAACGTGACGGCGGGATGGTGCGTCGTCGATGAAATCGAGCGCGGCGTCGACAGGCAAGCGAGAAGTCGGCGCGCGCGCTCGCCCTCGACCACCGTCGCGCCGGTGAGGCGGGCGATGTGACCGTGCAGCTGATAGGTCGGCTCGAACGTCGCGACCGTGCGACCCGGGCCGGCGTACGTCGAGCAGCAGCGTCTGCAGCACTTCGTTCGATCCGTTGGCCGCGAACACCTGGTCGGGGCGAACGTGATGCGAGTCGGCGATCGCCGTGCGCAATGCCGTGGCACTGCGGTCGGGATAGCGATGCCACTCGACGCGTGACAGCTCTGCGGCGAACGCGTCGCGCCAACGCGGCCGGCGGCGGCGTCGGTGCCTCGTTGGTGTTGAGTCGAACGCGCACGTCGACCTGCGGCGAGTGGTAACCCTCCAAGTGCTCGCAAATCGTCGCGTACCGTCACCGAATGCACAGGTGGCCACGATACCGACAGCACTGCCAACGCAGGGAGGCTCGATTTGTCGAGTCGACGGGCCAGACTGACGTGATGAACGACCCTGTTGCCGCAACCTTGACGGTCATCGCCGAACACGTAGAGCGATATCGGCAGCAGCTCGCGGAAGTCGGTCCGCTGGGAGTTCCGGCGGAGCGCGAGGATATCCGCGCAGCCATTCTCGAAGCCGAACGAGGGCTACGAAACGCCGAGCGGCAGATCCGTCGGGCACTGAAGCTGATCAGCTGAAACAGGCCAAAACATTGGCCGAAAAAGCGGCAACGGCCCCGTTGAACGGGGCCGTCGCTCTGCAATGCTAGGCGGCGGATCCCAGCATCGCCCGCAAACCAGGTGGCGGGAACCTGGTTGGTATGGTCACTATACACCGATTCTGATTGGCGCAAGCTGCCACACAGAGTGGTAATTTGGCCCTACTTATGTGACGCTCGGCGCGGCAGTCGCGACGACGGGCAGATGTCCTCGAGCGTGCAATCTTCGCATCGCGGCTTCTTCGCATCGCACACTCGGCGGCCGTGGAGGATCATTCGCAGACTGAACAGCCCACGCTCGGCGCGGCGGCAGGAAGCTGTTGAGCTCGAGCTCCAACTTCACCGGATCCTCGAGCGTGCTGAGGCCCAGTCGCTTGCGACAGGCGCAGCGACGTGGGTGTCGACGGGCAGGCCGGGCAGATCGAACGCGACGCTGCGAACGACGTTGCCGGTCTTGCGCCCGACCCCGGGAAGCGTCACGAGATCGTCGAGCTCGGTCGGCACCTCGCCATCGAATCGCTCGAGCAGCGCCTGCGCCATCCCGAGCAAGCTCTTCGTCTTGTTCTGGTAGAAGCCCGTCGAGCGGATGATCTCCTCGACGTCGGCGGGATCGGCCTCGGCGAGATCCGCGGCCGTCGGATACTTGCGCGAACAGCGTCGGCGTCACCATGTTGACGCGGGCGTCCGTGGTCTGCGCGGACAGGATGGTCGCCGCCAACAGTTCGAACGCGTTCGTGTGATCGAGCTCGCAGATCGCATCGGGATACGTCTCGGCAAGCCGGCGGGCGACCTCGAGTGTGCGGCCCTTCGGCGTGCGCGGCTTGGCCATGCCGTCGACACTATGCGGCGATCGTATTCAGCACGACGTCAATGGCAGGAGCCTCTGCGGTGCACCGCCATTAACCTCGGTGGCGATGTTGCGTATCGAGACCCTTCGCACGCTCGAGTGGTGCCGATTCCAAGGCGATCACCGTGTTGCTCGATGCAGCAGCGGCCCACGACGGATTTCCGCCACTGTCCGATCATCTGCTCCTCGAGTTGGAACGGCCCGGTCCTGATTTCGTGGCGCTGAAGGCATTCGACGATGCGAACGAGACGTTTGCCGGGTACGCGCAACTTGCCAAGACCAACGACTCGACAGCAATCGAGCTCGTCATTCCTCCGGGTGGCCGGGACGATTTCGAGTCGGTCGCAACGCAACTGCTGCGATCCGCACTCGATGTCGTGGCCAGCGAGGGTGGCGGCACCGTGTACTGGTGGGTCCACCATCCCGACGAGCGGGTCGACGCCGTCGCTCGACAGGTCGGCCTTCGACTCGGGCGGCGGCTGTTGCAGATGCGACGTCCACTGCCGATCACCGAGACCACGAGCGTCGACACCCGAGCGTTCGTCGTCGGGCGCGACGAGGCCGAGTGGGTACGCGTCAACAACGCCGCATTCCACGATCATCCCGAGCAGGGTGGCTGGACGGTGGCGACACTGGCAGCAGCGCGAGGCCGAGCCGTGGTTCGATCCCGCCGGCTTCCTGCTGCACGAGCGCGACGGCAAGCTGGCCGCGTTCTGCTGGACCAAGGTGCACGCCGACGTCGCGCCGCCGATGGGCGAGATCTACGTGATCGCCGTCGATCCGGAGTTCCACGGGCTCGGTCTCGGCAAGGCGCTGACCGTTGCCGGCCTCGAGAACATCGCCGCACGAGGATTGACTGTGGGCATGTTGCACGTCGATGCCGCCAACACCGCGGCGATGGGTCTGTACGACCAGCCTCGGCTTCACTGTTCACCACGAAGACCACGCCTACGTGGCAGACATACACCAGGAGTGCACATCCATGACCGACGCGATCGAGACACTTCCTCGCTGGAGCGTGGCCGACGTGCACGAGTCGTTCGAGTCGCGGTCGTTCGTCGACGCGCTCGAACAGGTGGGTGCCGACACCACCCGGCTCGCCGCGCTGTTCGACGAGCACGACATTCGCCGGTGCGATCCCCGGCCATGTCACCGAGGCCGACGGACGCGCCGCCGACGCGGTGATCCGGGCGTTCAACGACGCCGAGCTCCGCACCGACCTCGTCGGCGCCTACGTCTACGCGACCGTCTCCACCGACAGCTTCGACGAGACCGCGCAGGGTCTGCTCAGCGAGCTCGAGGTCGTGGAGTCGCGAGCACGTCCGCTGTTCGCCCGCTTGGCCGAATGGGTCAGTTCGCTCGGCGTCGATGCGCTCGCATCGGTCAGCACCGAGGTCGCCGAGCACCGTCGGCCCGCTGACGTTCCTGGCGCGCGCGCGCCGAGCACCAGATGTCCGAGGCCGAAGAAGGCCTGTACGCCGAGCTCACCAACACGGGCTCGAGCGCTTGGCAGCGCGCTACACGCCGACGTCACTTCGCAACTCACCGGCACAGGTCGAGTTGCCGACGGCACGCGAGACCGCTGCCGATGGCTGCGGTCCGCGGTCTCGCCACCGACGCCGACCCGGCGGTTCGCGAGGCCGCCTACGACGCCGAGATGCGCGCCTGGCCGACCGTCGCGGTGGTGTGCGCCGCGGCGATGAACGCGGTGAAGGGTGAGGCCAACATCGTCAATCGACGACGCGGCTGGGACAGCCCGATCGAGGCATCGCTGTTCGCCAACAACGTCAGCCGGGCGACGTTCGACGCGATGCAGTCGGCAGTCGACGATGCCCTGCCCGATCTCCGCCGATGGATGCACGCCAAGGCTCGCCTGCACGGCACGCCCCGGCGCGTCTGCCGTGGTACGACCTCTTCGCACCACTGCCGTTCGCGGCGAGCTCGCATCTCGTGGACCGAAGGCTCGGAGATCGTCCGCGGGGCGTTCACCTCGTACAGCCAGCCACTCGGCGGCCTCGTCGATCGGGCCATCGACGAGCAGTGGATCGACGCCGGACCGCGCGAAGGCAAGCGTGGCGGCGCGTTCTGCATGCCGTTCGTCGACGACCGGTCGCTGGTGTTCCTCAACTGGAACGGCAGCGTCGACTCGGCGCAGACGACTGCTCACGAGTTGGGCCACGCCTACCACAACACGCAACTCGCCCACCGCACCCCGCTGCAGCGCCGGCTGCCGATGGCGTTGGCCGAGACGGCGAGCATCTTCTGCGAGACCCTGGTCGTCGAGGAAGGGCTGCAGCACCTGCACCGGACGCGACCGGCTGGCCCTGCTCGACGTCAACCTGGCCGGCGCCGTGCAGACGGTGGTCGACATCCACAGCCGGTTCATGTTCGAGACCGAGGTGTTCGCGCGACGTCAACGCCGGACGCTCGGCGTCTCGGAGCTGAACGAGATGATGCTCGACGGCACAGAGCGACGCGTACGGCGACGGTCTCGATCAATCGACCGCGCATCCCGTACATGTGGGCGGTGAAGCCGCACTACTACGGATCGCACTTCTACAACTGGCCGTACACGTACGGCTTGCTGTTCGGTCTCGGTCTGTTCGCCAAGTACCGCGAGGATCCGCAGCGCTTCCAGCTGTCGTACGACGACGTGCTGTCGCGCGCCGGCATGAACACCGCCGAGGAGCTCGGTGCGGTGTTCGGCTTCGACGTCACCGACGTCGCCTTCTGGACGGCGAGCCTCGACGTGCTGCGTGGTCACATCGACCAGTACGCCGAGCTCTGCGTCTCCCCTGGCGGCGACCGGCGTGTGACGACCTCGCTCTATCAACCGAGCCGCGTCGAGTTGGCCGAACTGCTCGACGGTGAGCCGCGCTATCGACTCGACCAGATCTGGCAGGGGCTGTACCAGAACCTGTCGACGCCGGCGGAGATGACCAACCTGCCGAAGGCGCTGCGGGCCACGCTGGCCGAGCGGCTGGTCGCCCGCGCTGCACGTCGTCGTCCGCCGGGTCAGCGACGGCGGCGACACGGTGAAGTACCTGTGGGAGCTGCACGACGGCAGCCGGATCGAGACCGTGCTGATGCTGTATCCGGATCGCGTCACGGTCTGCGTCAGCAGCCAGGTCGGGCTGCGCGATGGGATGCGGGTTCTGCGCGACCGGGCAGGCCGGGTTCACTCGGCACCTCACGGTCGGCGAGATCGTCGAGCAGGTCACCGCGCGCGGCCCGCGAGGCACGAGCCATGGATCGACGGCTCGGCAACGTCGTGTTCATGGGGATGGGCGAGCCGCTGGCCAACGAAGGCACCGTGTGGAGCTCGCGTCGAGCGGTTGCACGACGACCTCGGCCTGTCTGCGCGCAAGCTGACGATCTCCACCGTCGGGCTCGTGCCCGGCATCCGCCGGCTGACCGAGCGGCCGATGCCGGTGAACCTCGCCGTGTCGCTGCACGCTGCCAACGACGAGCTGCGCGACGAGCTGGTGCCGATCAACAAGCGCTACCCGCTCGACGATGCTGATGGCGGCATGCGCCGACTACCTCGCGGTGAAGGGCCGACGGCTGAGCTTCGAATGGGCGATGATCGACGGCGTCAACGACCGAGCGACGCGACGCCGCGCGAGCTCGCCAAGCTGTGTCGCCGCTTCCGTCTGCCGGCACACGTCAACCTGATCCCGCTGAACCCGACGCCCGGCTACCCCACGGTGGGCTCACCGTTGAAGCGCGTGCACGAGTTCCGCGACACGCTCGAGACGCTCGGCGTCAACGCTACCGTTCGTCGCAATCGCGGCACCGACATCGATGCGGCATGCGGGCAGCTGGCCGCCGGTCAGCCGGTGACGATCAGCCCGTCACGGTGACGACAAGGTACTTCGGGTTCGCGACCGCCGAGCTTGTCGCGCACCGACTGCCACACGAGGTCGCGCACCTCGTCGATCCGGTCGTCGAGCGCTCCCGATCTGATCGCCGCGGCGAGCTCGGCGTCGTCGGCGACACCCAGTGTCTCCAGTCGCTCGCGATGCGCGGCATCGTGCGCCGGCCCCGACGCGTCAGCTCGCGTTCGACGATCGACAGCACGTTGATCGCGACGCGTGTGTGGAACTGCAAGCCTGCCTTCCGTCGCCGCCAGCACATCGCGCTCCAGCCACTCGCGAACCGACTCGACGAGCTCGCCCGTGGACGGAGCGTCGTGCGGGTTCACCAGCGCCCCTCGAGGGCGAGGAACAGGTCGTGCTCGTTCTCGCACACGCGACGACCGATGGCCGCGAGCTCGTGGCTTCGGCTCATCCCGCTGAGGTGCGCGTTGGCCTGCATGATGCACATGATGCCCCACTTCAGGGTGCCCAGCACCTCCCACCAACGGACGTCGGCCGGCGTCGACCGCACGACCACCGGCTGCCACATAGGCATCGAACAACTGCTGGTACTCGCCGACTCCGGCGACCGGGTGCGCTGAACCGAATCGCCATGCCTTCACGCACAGCCACCCGAGATCCTCCATCGGATCACCGAGGTGCACGAGCTCCCAATCGAGCACCGCTCGCAGACCGTCGTGATCGACGATGACGTTGCCGAGCCGGAAGTCGCCGTGCACGACAACACCTCCCCTGATCGGCGGCCGATTCGCTTCGAGCCAACGGAAAGCGAGCTCGAACGTCGGATGCGGCTGACGGAGTTCGTCGAGCACCTCGCGGTAGCGCTCGACTTGATCGATCTCGACAACGCCGGGAATGCTCGTCGGGTCGATCGCGTGGATCTTGGCGAGGGCCTGCGCCAGTTGAGCCGGCAGCTTCCGGCGTGCTCCGTCGAACTCGTCGTCGCGAAGCATCTTGCGTGCTGTCGTCTCGCCGTCGACACGAGTCAGGATCATGTAGGCCGCGCCGAGCGGCTCGCGGTCCGTCGACGCCGGCGACGAGCGTCGCGGTCGGAACTCCGGCAGCTCCAGCGGCGCGAACTGCGGCGATTTCGATGGCCATGTCGCGCTCGTCGCCGTCGCGCTGGCGCTGCAGGATCAATGGCGTTCCGTCGGCTTCGAATCGCCACGTGTCGCGGGACGCCCCACCCGACAGACGTGTCAGACCGGTGATCTCCGCTGCCCCGAGTACGGCTGCACAGCCCCTCGACGAGATCACCCGCCATCAGGGGGCGAAGGAGGGACAGTGGGCCGCGACGGTCGGGTACGGGTTGACTGCGGGACCACCGCCAGGATGAATCTCGAAGTGAAGGTGCGGGATGCTGAACTGCGCGTTGCCGGTCTGGCCGAGGATGCCGATCGGGGTGCCGGCGGTGACCGAACCCAGTTGGCGGTAGCCGTCGAGGTGTGCGTAGTAGTAGCTGTTGCCGTCGACGCCGGTGAACCAGATCGTCGTTCCACCGAGCGCGTTCTGTCTTCGCCTCTGCAACGCCATCGACGACGGCGAGCACGGGGATACCGCGCTGGCCGATCATGTCGACGCCCTGGTGCCGGCGGCCACCGCTGCGCGGTGCACCCCAGGTGTCGGCAAACGGCGCGGGCGCAGCACCGGTCGGGCACACCCAGCCGGGGCCGGCGTAGTCGTTGCCACCCCCGCCCGGGAAGCTTCCGTTACCGCCACCGCCGGTCTGGCCACCGCCACCACTGGGCAATGACGGTCGAGTCGCAGCACCGGTCGGGGCCGTCGCCGGAGCGTCGTCGCTCAAGTCCCCACCGGCGTCACCACCGGCATCGCTCGGGGTCGCCGCAGAATCCGGGACCGAGTCGGTCGGCGTCGGGACGGTCGGCGTCGGGGCATTCAGTCGTTGCTTGCGATCTGTGTCGCGCTTGCGCCGGGCCTGTTCGGCGATCAACGCCGTGCGCACGGCTTCGTCCTTCAATCGGTCGGCCTCGACGTCCTTCAATCGCTGCACCTCGCGAGCTGGCCGCATCCTTCAGCTGCGCCAGGTTGGCACGTTCCTTGACCGCCTCGTCCTTCTTGTCGACCAGGGCCTGTCGCTTGTCGGCGAGATCGGCGTTGAGTGCATCGAACCGGTCGAAGTCGTTGGCCGACGAGTCGTAGATCACTTCCATGAGGGCGTCGATCTTGACCGTGTCCTCCGGCGATTGGAAGCCGGTCAGCAACGGAACGCCGGTCTACCCGACCGGGTGTACCGACCGATGGCCACGTTCTCGACCGACAACTGCAGCGCCTTGACGTCGCCCTCGAGCGGCGCTGATCTCGGATTGCAGTTGGTTCTGCTGCAGATCGAGTTGATCGATGCGCGACTCCGAGGCGAAGTAGGCATCGGCCGCAGCGTTGGCCCGCTCGCGGGCGTCGGCAATTTCTTTCGCCGCCTTCTGGGCATCGGTGTCGTCGGCGCGTCCGATCGTGGTCACCGACAGCGGCGCGAAAAACACACCGCCCACACAATCACCAAAATCCGACGCATCCCACTGCGAGGGTACCAGTGGATTGATTGCGAGCAACTGGCGCCTCATACTCACGGTGGCGATATCGTCACATTTTCATGTCGACATTAGGACGGACAGCCGCAGACGAGGTGTTACGCCTGGTCGAGGTCAGTTTCGTGCGTGACGGGCGAACGATTCTTGTCCCCGCTGACGTGGACGGTGCTTGCGAACCAGCGCTGGGTCGTGCTCGGCGCCAACGGGTCCGGCAAGACCACGCTGTTGAAGATCGCGTCGATGTACGAGCATCCCATCGCGCGGCGAGGTGCATGTGCTCGGTGAGCAGTTCGGACGCACCGATGTACGAGTCCTGCGCCGACGCATCGGATACATGTCGCCATCGCTCGCCGTGCAGTTACGACCGCGAGCTTCGCTGCCTCGACATCGTGATGACGGCCAAGTACGCCGCGTTGGAGCCCTGGTGGCATCGCTACGAGGCGGCCGACGAGGCTCGCGCCCTCGAATGCCTCGACCGCATGGGCGTCGCCTGGCTTGCCGAACGACCGCTCGGCACCACTTCGTCGGGCGAGCAGCAACGAGTGCTGCTGGCGCGAACTCTGATGAACGATCCTGCGGTCCTGCTGCTCGACGAACCGAGCGCGCGGCTCGATCTCGGCGGCCGCGAGCAACTCGTCCAGGCGCTCGCCGAGTTGACGACCGATCCCGATGCGCCGCCGCTGATCCTCGTGACCCACCACCTCGACGAGGTACCGCAGGGCATGACCCATGCACTGATGCTGCGCGAGGGCAGGTCGTCGTCGACCGGACCGATCGATCGAGTGTTGAACTCGGCGAACCTCAGTGAGTGCTTCGGCATGCCATTGACTCTGGATCGTCGCGACGATGGGCGATTCAGTGCTTGGTCGCCACGAGCTGCAACAGCCGCTCGCGACCCGAAGTGATCTGATCGGCAAGCACCTTCTCCAACGCTCCGCCGGTCCACAACGAGCCGCCGTAGTGGAGGTGCATCGTCAGCACGCTGACTCCATCGTGCTCGACGACGTTGGCGGCGAGCACCCACGGTGAATGGTTGCGCCCATCGGCCTGGTCGCGTTCGAACGTGACTGAGTGGTTCTGCGCGTCGCGGACCGTGCGCACCATCCGCAACCGCTTGCTGCGCGCCAACGGGCCGAGGCGGGCCCGCAGCTCGACGTCCCACGCGGCGTCGTTACCCGGCTCGACCACCGCGCTGTGCACCAGCCCGTTCCATTGCGGATACGTCGAGAGGTCGTCGACGAGCTCGAACAAATCCGCAGCCGTACAGGGCGCTTCGAGCGTTGCCGTGATGTCCATCGTCGGCTAGCTGGTCGGGCGTTGCCGGCCCTGGCCACCGAACGCGCGTGCCAGCAACGGACCGCGCGCTTCGAGCAGGCCGTCGAGATCGTCGGTCTGGTCGAACGCAGGCTTCCACGGCAGGACATCGTCATCAACGGGGCGGTTCTCCGCGGGCCGGGCGACGACCGCTGCCGCGACTGCGACGTCGCCGTGGTCATCATCGAACTCCGCGACGACGACCTCTGCAGGAAGTTCGAGTTGCTCGGTGTCGTCGCGGGTGTGCCGCGACACGCGCCGCTGGCGAGGCGCAGCCGTTGTCGGTTGGGCGGGCGTCTTGAACAGACGGGGAACCGGATCTCGCCGGTCGTCGAGCATCCATCCGAGCGGTACGACCATCGCGTCGGCATGGCGGCGGCACAGCACGCCGGCACGATCGGTGTTGACCCGTTCGTAGGCATCGATCCAGACCATCAGGTGATCAGCATCGAAGCCGTAGGTCATCTCGGCAACTTGCGAACATCCAGGGCGTTCACACAGTCGCGTCATCTCCCATAACGTACCCGAGGAACGCCACCCGACCAGGCTTCATCCGTCCGAAGTCACCGCCCGAGGTGGCCGTCGGCTCAGACGTAGCGGCCGACCATGATGTCGCTGTCGGTAGGGTCCCCCAGTCCGGCCTGGAGCGTGACGCCGAACGTGTCGTTGGCCACCAGCGATGCCGCGCTCGACATCGACATCTTCACGGCCGCGGGACTGGTCGGCTGGAACGATCCGATCAACGATCTCGCTCCGCTGATCGAGCTGAGCCACACGGTGTAGGTGCGCGTCGGATTGAGGCCGGCGGCGGTGAGGTCGATCGACGTTCCCCACACGTACGGCGTCAACACGGCCGAAGCGGTGACGCCTGGAGGCCCGGCGAGCTGCACCACGACGGCAGGGCCGGTGGGCACGGTCGACACCTGAGCGGCTTGCTGGGTCAACGCCGTCTGCTGAGCGTCCGCGTTGGCCGAGATGTGCATCTGCCTCGTGATCCATTCGAGCGCCGCGCTCGAGGCCCATGGCCACGAATCCGTAGACGATCATCGCAAACAGCACAGCGCCGTCGAGCACCGAGTCGTCGGAGAAGGTGATCGGCTCGAAGATGCCTCGGAACGGCGCCATCGCGCGCTCCACGGAGCGGTACACCCAGTCGACGAAGCCCGCCGTAGGGTTGGCTCCGGCAAGCTCCAGGATGAACGTCAGGAACAACAACACCAGCATCACCGTGACCCACGCATAGATCAGCCACAGGAGCACTCGCGCTGCCTTGATCAGTGCTGTTCGCATGGTTCCTCCACTTTCGAGAGCCGGTTGCCGTCGCAGCCATTGTGAATCGGCATGTCGACGATCGGTACACCCCCCGAGGGTGAATCAGGCCTGAATCAGGTGGCGAAGGCGTGCTCTCGGACGCGGTCCGCCTGCAGGTACTCTCGTCCCGACGAGGCAACGAGGCGAACACGTCCCTCGGCACTGTTCGCCGTCAGCAGCTTCTCGGCGGCGACGCCCGACATCCAGTCCAGAACGGTGAATCGAGGATCCCGCAGGGCGCGATCGAGCGCAGCCGCTTCGATGAGGCGACCAGGCGAGTAGTCGGCGAACCGGGTGTCCATCCGCCCGTCGAACACGCGGTACGTGCGCCGGTCCAGCAGGGCGACGACGTACGCAGCGAGTTGACCATCCAGTCGCAAGGATCCGATCTCCACCTCGCATCCGGGCTGGCGACCCTCGACGATTGCTCGCCAGAAGGCGCGTTCCGAAGGATGCTCGAGGTCGGAATCACGACGCGGCAAAGCGGTCGCGGGAGATGTGTACCGCTTCGACTTCGTCGATCAGCTCGCGCGTGATGGCCGTTCCTCGATCGAACGCCACCGCGCTGGTGAGGCCATCGGTGTCGATGCGCGCAGTTGCCCGGCGCAGCTGCTTGCGCATGCTGTGCGACAACACGAGGTCGACGCGGTGGTCCGCCGGGAACGTGACACGTGGGACTCGCATCTCCGGAAGGACTTGCGAGTTCTCGAGGATCTCCGAGAGCCGCAGCAGCGTCGGGTCGACATCTTGCACTTGTTCGATCTCCAGCGACCACGCGCCGGGCATGTCGGCCAGGAACGAGACGATCGCGTCAGCGAGGGCGGAGGAGACATCGTTGTCGGTCGCCCGCAGGACCGTGCACAGCGAGCTGTCCGTGCCCATGGCGACGAACACCGTCTCGTCGGCTTGCTCGCGCATCGCCAAGAACGCACAGCCGACCAATCGACCGCCGTTCTTGCGCCGAACGCCGACCATGTACGGGGTCCAATCGATGAACGTCTCGCACCACTGCCGCAACCATGGCCAACTCGCCATCACGGGAACGTGCAGCTGGCTGTCGATCTCCTCGATCTCGCCGGCCGCCGCGTTGATCTCGCCGATTCCAACCCTGATCTCGGTGTTGTACGGGCGCCGCTGCGATTCCTCCGACGAACGCCGCCACGCGGTCAGCGGGTCGGCCTCGGTGCGCCCGTGCTCGCGCAACAGCGTCTCGAGTTGCGCTGCTGTCGTCGGACGGCAGTAGAAGAAACCTTGGCCACGGTCGCAGCCGAGCGCACGCAGTTCGATCGACTGCTCGGCCAGCTCGATCCCCTCGGCAACGGTGTACGTCCCCAGCGCGCCGGCGAGGTTGACGATCGCAGCGATCAGTGCAGGTGCAGTCGGACTGCGGTGGAGCTCGTTGATGAAGCTCCTGTCGATCTTGATGGCGTCGATCGGGAACGTTCGCAGGTAGCTGAGCGACGAGTATCCGGTGCCGAAGTCGTCGATGGCGAACTTCACGCCGATCGCCTTCAACTGGGCGAGGATGCCCGTCGTCCTGTCGATGTCGAGCGCGAGCATCGTCTCGGTGATCTCGAAGACGAGGGTCGATGCGGGCAGACCGGACTCCCTCAGCGCATGCCGCAGAGTGTGTAGCAGCGAGTGGTCCTGCATCTGACGCATCGACAGGTTGACCGCGATTCCGAGATCCTCGCAACCTTCGATCGACCGCCACTTCGCCGTTTGCGCGCATGCTTCGCGCAGCACCCAAGCACCGATCTCGATGATGAGGCCACTCTCCTCGGCCAGTGGAATGAACCGGTCGGGCGGGATCAGACCACGGACTGGGTGGTGCCAACGCAGGAGCGCCTCGGTCTGCATGACGCGACCCGTGCGGAGATCGAAGATCGGTTGGAAGTTGAGGACGAACTGGTTCTGTGCCAAGGCGTGGCGCAGGTCGCCCTGCAGGTCGAGACGATCCATCGCGTCGGCGTGCATCTCGGCGTCGAACAGCTCGTAGCGACCCTTGCCACGACGCTTCGAGAGGTACATCGCAAGGTCTGCGTTGCGCAGCAGTGTGTCGACATCTGTCTCGTGACCGAAGCCGCTGGCAACGCCGATGCTGCACATCGCCGGGACGGAACGTGGACCGACGTCGATCAATTCGGCGAGTGTGTCGAGGATGCGCCGCGCCACGGAGATCACCTCGTCGTGTCCGTGCGCCGACTCGATCAGAACTGCGAACTCGTCGCCGCCGAGGCGGGCAACCATGTCGCCGGGACGCATGCTCCGAGTCAGCCGCGCGGCAACTTCGATCAGCAACGTGTCGCCGGCTTGATGACCGAGGCTGTCGTTGATCGTCTTGAAATCATCGAGGTCGATGAACAGCACCGAGACGCTCTTGGTGGGCTGATCGCGGAGAACCGCGGCCGTGCGTTCGGTGAACACTCCCCTGTTGGCCAGACCAGTCAGCGCGTCGTGCCTTGCCTCGGCGTGCATGCGGTCGCGGCTCTGCTCCAACGCCCGGGTCAGTGTCAACACCCGTCCGAGGATCAGCGGGATCAGCGTGCCCGACACGACAACGGTCACCAGTCGATCGTGCGCGTCACCCCAGAACAGGTCGATGAACAGCACGCTCATCGCGGCGATGAACATGACGGCGAACTGGCGAACGGTCAATCGGCCCTCGACCGGTTGGATCGGCGTCACGCTGATGGCGCTCGCCGGGTGCAGGGAGGCGACGCCGAACAGGACGTAGAAGCCCAGCCAGAAGCCGTCGATGAACATTCCGGTCGTGAACTCGCCGCTGGCGTTGTAGATGCCGTATGCGGTGTCGGCAACTGCGAGCGAGCACACCGCAGCGAGAATCAAGGCGAGCGGCGGGTTGCGGAGGTGCAGCTTGACGACCAGCCGCGCGGCGGCGGCGATCAACGCGACATCCATCATCGGATACGCGAGTTGGGCGATCAGCGCGGCGTTGCTGTTCGCTTCGCCGGCGAGCACTGTGTCGACGAACAAGATCCACAGCGCGCCCACCATCGCCACGCCGACGATGGCAGCAACAACGAAGCTCGAGTCAGCCTTGTCGGTCGACACCGATCGGTGCATCTTGGTGAGCCCGACGATCACGAGGGGGTACATCGCCAAGTAGAAGACATCGGCGATCGACGGGAACGGCGGACCGTTCGGGCTCACCAGTTCGAGCACGTAGTAACAGATGTCGCCCAACAGGAATGAGCTCAGTCCCGCGGCGAACCAGAACCACGGCGCGCGTTGCGCCGGCTTGTTGCGCCGAACGCCGTACAGCACGGCGAGAATCGCCAGAAGGCCTGTTCCGTTGTACAGCAGCAGCTTCGATTCACGCGAATCAGGCACGGCGAAATAGATCACCGTCAAGAGCGTGGCGAGACAGAACCAGATCTTCCAGAGCTGGCCCGGCCGTGGTCGGAGCATGGCTCTATATCGGCGCGTCTCTTCGGATACTGAGAAATACCTTGTGAAATGGTTCTTCCGACGCAGATCGGAAAACCGGCTGAATGGTGGGCGTACACGGACTCGAACCGTGGACCCCGTCGGTGTGAACGACGTACTCTAACCAACTGAGCTATACGCCCATACAGCGCCGCAAGACTAGCAGTGACGGGCAATTGCTCCTCCGTTCAGATGTCGAAACGGATGCACACCACGCCCAATCCCTGCGAATCGCGATGTGGTTCGAGGTCGACCGGGCAGCGCTCGTCGGCCGCGATCAGGCTCTCCACGACACCGTCGTGATCTGCCACGCAATTGACCTCCGACGCGTCGCCGTTGTCTTCGATGACGACGCACGAGCCCGTCTGCAACACGTTGTCGGGAGGACCTGGCGTCGAGGGCGTGTAGGTGAAGACGCCGAACAAGACGATGGCAATGCCGACGACGGTCATACCGGCGAGGAACCGCCACGGAAACGACGATTCCGCTGGTGGCGTGATGTACACGGGTGGTGGTTCCGGATCCTGATCGACGTGGACATCGTGCGGTGGGCCGACCGCGAGTGACCGGTCGTAGGCGTGGCGGAGCACTGGGTCGCCCAACACCCGCCAGGCCTCGTTGATCGGCGCGAGCGACTCGGCCGAACCCGATGCGCTGGTGTCGGGATGGTGGTCACGAGCGAGCCGGCGGAATGCGGTGCGAATCTCGGATGTCGATGCATTTCGATCGACACCCAGCACCTCGTAGTGCGTCACGGCTGGACCGTACCGCCGCTTCGCCAGTACTGACCATCGGCCCGATCGAGGAAGCCATCGTCGACCAGGTATCGACGCAATGCCGCCGTGTCGGCGTGACGCTGGCCGAGGATCAGGTTGACCATCTTCTCGCTGTACGTCGTGCCCGGCTCGAAGTCCTGCGCCAGCCAGTCGAGGATCACCAATCGCTTGCCGGCAGCGACGGGTATCGACTGCAGGCGGCCGTCGACGACGAACGCACGGAGCACCTTGCGAACATCGTCGGGCTCGTCGGCGAACTCGGTCGATGCAGGCCGGGTGTTGGCCTGTCGTGCCGCTAGTTGAAACGCCTCGCCGGCAACGGACAATCCGTGCTCACCACTGATCACGAGGCCGCTCTCGACGAGCTTGCCCAGAGCCTTGGCGATCTGCGTCGCGGTGAGACCGGTTGCGACAACGATCTCGTCGACGTGCACCGCACCGAGCTCGACCGCGGCGACGACTCGGCGGCGATGGGAGTCGGCCAGCAACCCGACCAACGCAGTCGCGTCGAGCTCGCCCATTGTCAGTACCCGAGGTCGGGATAGACCGCGCCGTGCAGCGACTTGTCCTTGCCGAACCGGCGAATGTTCGTCGTGATCCGGTCCGCCAGCAGCGGCTCTTCCATCTCCGAGCGTCGCGCCGACATGCGGCGTGATGATGCAGTTGGGCAGTGACCACAGCGGATGATCGTCGGGCAGCGGCTCTGGGTGCGTCACATCGAGTCCGGCACCACCGATCACGCCGTTCTGCAACGCCCACACGAGGTCGTCGGTGACGATGTGCTTGCCGCGAGCGACGTTGACGATCCAGGCATGACTCTCCATCATCTCCAGCTCGGTCAGCGAGATCATCTCCTCGGTCTCTGCAGTCAGCGGCAACGCCAACACCACGAGGTCGGCGCCCGCGAGTGCATCGACGTATCGATCGGCGGCCAACACCTCGTCGACGTCTTCCATCTCCTCGATCCGATTCCTCACCACGGTGACGTGGCAGTCGAACGGCTTGAGCATCCGAACGAGCGAGGTAGCGATTCCACCGCCGCCGAGGATCGTGACCTTCGCACCGATGAGGTTGCGCCCGGTCTCGCCGAGCCAGGTCGTGGACTTCGCGTAGGTGCCGAGACCGCGCATGCCGGCAAGCGCCAGCGTGAGCGCCAGCTCGGCAACGGGCTCGGCGAAGATGCCCTTGCCGCACGTCCACGTTCGGTCGTCCTGCACCAGGTGCACGAACGGTTCGATGCCTGCGTACGGCAGCTGCACCCACTCGATCTGCTCGTTGTCCTCGAGGACCGACTCGAGATGATCGGCTTCGCGTGGCACCGTCCACATCAGCGCCTCGGCTTCAGCAAATGGAACGATTTGGCCGCCGCCGTCGGCGATGGCGCCCCTGAGCCAGTGCTGGCCCCCTTCCGGATCGGGACCGATTGCTATTCGAGGTGGCCCGTCGCGTCGAGATGACTTCGACGTGGCCTTCTTACTTGGGGGCATGCATCGCGAGGCTAGCTCGCGGCACGAATTTCGTGCGCAACTCGTTCTCCACTCTCGACCGCGCCCTTCGAGATAGCCGGTCCACGTCGCGACGTGCTCGCCGCACAACCAGATCCGTCCGGTCGGACGGCGCAGCACGTCCCAGAACGCGGTGACCTGACCCGGGCGATAGACCGCGTAGCTGCCGCCGTAACGAGGCTCGTCCGGACCACGCGCGAGAGAACCCACCCGCGGAAGCAGCTGTGATCCCGTGACATCGATGCGCATGTCGGCTTCGATCAGACTCCATGCGCTCCGATTCGGGCTTCGCTGCCAACGCCCGCCCGCCGTCACCGCCGGCGTACGACATCAGCACACCCGCTGGATCCGGCCTGATCAACGGTCGGTTCGTAGATCCGTTGCGACACTCCTTCGGTGGTGGCATAGCCGGCCGGCCACTCGCGCTCGGCGAACTGAATCGCCGTCTTTGTGACCGTGCCGTAACCGAGCTCGTCGACCGCGCGGCGCAAAGGATCCGGAAGCGGCGGGTCGAAGCGAGACATCTCGCAGCGGAACGAGTGAACATGCCAGCACCACGTGGTCTGCCTCGATCCGGCGCTTCGATGTGGTGACGACGACGGAACCATCTCCGTGGTGCACGGCAATCAACGCTTCGTTCATCGAGATCGAGTCGCCGATCTCCCCCGCTAGGCGCTCTGCCAGCGTGCTGATCCCATCGGCCACGCGATGCGAACGAATCACGTGCATCGGCCCCACTGGCAACGCTGATCGCTCGCTGCTGGGCGACGAACAACAGCGACACGGCATCGGGCTCCTCGGCAAACTCGCCTTGGCTGTCGCGTCGATGGAACAGACGCGCCAGATCCGCGAGCCCGGCGCGGTCAGCGACATCGGCGAGCGAGATCGCGTCCAGTTCTGCCGCGGACGAGCACGACTGCGGTTTGGCTGGGTCATCGACGGCTTTCGCGGCGTCGTGCACGATCGACTCGAACACGTCGAGTTGCCGATACACCTCGGGACCGAGGTCGGCGGGGCTCTGCAACCGCCCATCACGGTGCAGCCATCGCCGGATCGTCGTCCACTGCTGACCCTCGCCTTGCAGCTCCATTCCGTGCTGGTGCAGCAGGTTGGCGCATCCGGTGGTGATGGGTGTCGATCCATTCCGCGCCGCTCTCGACGTACTGCCCGTCGACGAACGGTTCGCGCACCGTTCGCGCACGGCCGCCGATCCGCGAACCCGCCTCGATCAGCTCCACGTCGTGCCCGGCACGAGACAGCTCGCCGGGTCGCGGTCAGACCCCGCGAATCCCCCACCGACGACGACGACTCTCAAGGCGGTCGAATCAGTCGACGTGTCAGCCGCCGGCGAGCGTCGATGCGATCTGCGACGACGAGTCGCCCGACTTTCGCAACACCGAGTACGACGAATGCCAAGGCCATGACCGTGACGCCGAACAGCACCACAGCCGCGGCGCCGACGAACGGTTTGGTCGTGCTCTTGGCGGTGCCGATGACGTAGACCGGGAACGTCGACGAGCCTGCGGTCGACACCGAGTTGGCGATGATCGTGTTGTCGAGGCACAGCGTGAACGACAGCAGACCACCGGCGATGAGGGCGGAGCTGATGATCGGCAGGGTGATCTGGCGGAAGGCGCGTGCCGGCGGGGCGCCGAGGTCGGCGGCAGCCTCTTCGAGCGACTCGTCGAGGCCGGCAAGACGGGCCCGCACGATCAGCGTGACCAGCGCCGAGGTGTACAGCGACTGGCCGACCCACAGTCGCAGGATGCCGTTGTTGATCGGCCCGACCGGGCTGTTGAACGGGCCGCCGACACGCACGAACCAGCCGAGCAGGGCGATGGCGTCCATGATCTCGGGCGTCACGAGGATCAGGAACAGCACGAACATGAACGGCTTGCTCCACGCACCCGTGCGCCGGGCCAGAGCGACACCCGGCGAGACCGCCGAGGATCGACGGCGATGATCGTTCCGCCGATGGCAGCGGTGAACGAGTTGCGCAACGCCAGCCCGAGGCCGCGTCTCGTTGAACAGGTCGTTGTACCAGCTGGTGCGTTCGCCGTTGACGATGACCGCGACCACGACACCGACCGGGATGGCCCACCGTGCGCACGTACTTGTTGTTCGACACCTTGCCGATGAACCAGGCGACGACCACGATGATGAAGAAGATCGAGGATCGCGTTCCACGTTCGGTGCACGTTGAACAAGCGCACCCCACCACTTGGTCGAGTAGTGGTGCGCCCAGACGATGAACGAACCACCGCGGTTGAACGAGTGGCGGATGACGAGCAGGATCGGGATGAACAGGAACGTCAGGACGATCGTCGCCCAGATCGCCATCACGATCTTGGCGCCGTCGCGCTGCTTGCGGTTCGCCTTCGGCATGTCCGATGGGTGCGACGGCGGTCATGTCGCCACCCGCGATGTCGATGTGCCGACGTCGACGCAACAGCCATTGCGACGCCGAACACCAGGACGCACACCGATCGCCGAGCACCAGCAGCACCGCGCCGATCATCATCACGGCCATCGCCGAGCCGAGCGGCCAGTTCTGGGCGACGTGGAACTGGCTGTCGATCATCGCCCCGATCATGTTGCCCGACGTGCCGCCCAGCAGCGTTGCGGTGACGAAGTCACCGCACATCGGGATGAACGTCAGCAGCACACCGGCGGCGATGCCAGGGCCGGCCAGCGGCATGGTCACCTGCAGGAACGTTCGGACGCGATTGGCACCGAGATCCTTGCTGGCTTCGCGCATGTGATGGTCGATGCGATCGAGCGCCACGAACAACGGCAGGATCATGAAGCCGAGGTAGTTGTAGACGATCGCGATCTGCACGGCCGTCCTGGTGTCGAGCACGTTGATCGGCCCGCTGAGGATGCCGACGTCCTGCAGCCACTTCGAGAACTCGCCGTTGGCCGCGAACGGGATGCGCCACGCCAGCGTGCGGATCAGGAAGCTGGTGAAGCTGGGCACGACGATCAACGCCAGCATGATCCCCTTCCACTTCTCGGTGACCTTGAAGACCAGGAAGTAGGCCACCGGGAAGCCGAAGACGAAGCACAACGTCGTGGCCAGGATCGAGATCTTCAGCGTCGACTTGAACACCTTGAAGAACGTCGGGTCGAACGCGTCGCGGTAGTTCTGCAACGTCGGGTTGGTCATGCTGACCGGCACGCCCGTGCCGGACGTCGTGTTCTTGACGCCGAACGAGTACCACACGATCAGCAGGATCGGCAGGACGAAGAAGAAGACGTACCAGACGATCGACGGAATCGCGAGAGCGAACGACGGCGCCCGCAATCGGCACCGACGCGGCGGATCGGCCGTCGTCGCGACGACCGGAATCGTTGGCGTCACGGGGACCGTCGTCGTCATGTCACCCTCTCCCGATGTGTCGGTGCGACCGGCACTCACGAGCCTGCCGCAGCCTTGACCTTGTTGAGGATGTCGACCAGGCGGTCCAGCGAGCGAGTTGATCTCCTGGGTCTTCATCGTCTCGACCTGTGCGTCCTCGAAGAAGATCATGTCGCCGTGCTGCGAGGTCGGGCTTCAGCTCGCTCAGCAACTGGCTCATGTTCTTCATGCCGGAGTTGTAGCCGTGGTAGTCGAGGTCCTTGATCGACACCTCGGGGATCAGAATCCAGTTGATCCAGGAATGGGCGGCATCGGGGTTCGGCGCACCGGCGGCGATGCAGTAGTTGTCCATCCACAATTCGGTGTGTCGGCGACGCCGAGGCCCCAGACCCAGTCGTCGACGTTGCCGCCGGCGTCGACGATCTTCGGGTAGGCGGCGCGGGCGTCGCCGTTCCACATCATCGAGACGGCATAGGCGCCCTCGGCGATCTTGTCGGACGGATAGCTGTCGAACGCCTTGATGTGCGAGGCGAACTTGTCGACGATGAAGGCCTCGTAGGCGTCGAGGTCTTCCTTCTTCTCGGTGTTCCAGTCGATGCCGTTGGCCCAGAAGTACATGCCGGCGAGGTTGGCGGGCGTGTCGAGCACCGAGCAGTTCTTGCTGCCCTCGCCCATGCACACGTCCATGAAGTCCTGCCACGTCTTGATCTCGGTCTTGATCTTCGTCTTGTCGTAGAACCAACCGGTCGAGCCCCAGTCCTTGCAGACGCTGTAGTCGTTGGTGGGGTCCCACGCCTGCGCCATGTAGATCGGGTCGACGTTGACCATGTTGGGCAGCTTCGACTTGTCGAACTTCTCGAGCAGACCGTTCTGGATCATCTGCGGGACGTACGGACCGGTCGGCACGACGACGTCGAACCCGCTGGTGCCCTTCGATGCCTCGAGCTTGGTGATGAGGTCTTCGTTGCTGGTGTAGTAGCTGACCTGCATCTTGATGCCGAGTTGCTTCTCGGCCAGCGAGCCGACGATGTCGGGGTCGTTGTAGTCACCCCAGGTGTACATGTTGAGCGTGCCCGACGACTTGTTGACGACTCGGCTCCAGTCGCCGGTCGCTACGCCGAGGCCGGTGCCGCTGTCGCCGACATCGCCAGCCGCGCCGGTGCCGGCCGCGGGCGTGGTTCCACTTCCGCCGCCGTGGTGGTCCCGGGCGCCGCGGTCCCGCCGCCTGTCGAGTTGCTCGCTGGCGACATCGTCGTCGCCGCATGCGGCGAGGATCGCCGAGCCCGCCGCTGCACCACCCACCTGGAACAGCGTGCGGCGCGACAGCTTCGCGCGGAAGCTCTCCGGTGCGAGGATCTTGACTGGCTCATTGTTGGATGACATTGACGGCTCCTTGGGAAGGGTCTTCGTTGGTCTAGATGGCTACTTCGGATGCTGGCTCGGCGAGCACGAGGCTCTCCTGATGCAGCGGAGAATTGGTACACGTCGTGGGCCGACCAGTGCGCACCACACCGGGTCGCCCGGGTGCAGGTTCGGGCGCCTTCTGACGCGGGAGCAGCACGATCACGTCGCGAGTGTGCGTGCGCACCACGTACTGCAGGGTGTCGCCGAAGTGCGAGACGCCGGCAACCTCGCCGGCGAGCACGTTGTGGCGTCGACCCGGGATCGGTCGGCGACAGGGTGAAGCTCTCGGGTCGCACCGCCGACAAGCGCCCGCTCACCGGCGCGACCCGCTCTTCGGGCGCTCGCAGACGAACACGGTGCCGTCGTCGGCGACTCATGCCGCCGTCGGTCGCGACGCCTCGCCAGAAGTTGTTGCGACCGATGAATCCGGCGACGAATGCGGAGACGGGCCGCTCGTACACGGTCTCCGGATCGCCGAGCTGCTCGATGTGACCGTCGAGCATGATGGCGATGCGGTTGCTCATGCTCATCGCCTCTTCCTGGTCGTGGGTCACGAAGACGAACGTGATGCCGAGCTGGCTCTGCAGCAGCTTCAGCTCGATCTGCATCTCTTCGCGCAGCTTGCGGTCGAGCGCGCCGAGCGGCTCGTCGAGCAGCAGCACGCTCGGGCGGTTGACCAGGGCTCGAGCGACGGCAACGCGCTGCTGCTGACCACCCGACATCTGCCGCGGCCGGCGCTCGGCCAGCTTGGTCATCTTCACCATGTCGAGGGCCTCGTTGACCCGGCTGGCGATCTCCGACTTGGGGACGCGCTTCTGGCGCAGGCCGTAGGCGACGTTCTCGGCGACGGTCATGTGCGGGAACAGCGCGTATGCCTGGAAGACGGTGTTGACGTCGCGCTTGTACGGCGGAATTCCCTGCACGTACTCGCCGCTGATGCGGATGAAACCCTCGTCGGGCTGCTCGAAGCCGGCCAGCATGCGCAGGGTCGTGGTCTTGCCGCATCCGCGACGGACCGAGCAGCGACAGGAACTCGCCGGGCTCGACCGAGAGGTTGAGCCGGTCGACGGCAACCATGGTGCCGAAGCGCTTGGTGACGTCGGTGAGTTCGACAGCACCGCGCTCGGACGCCCCACCGCTCGGTGGCACGGCCATGTCAGTCACAAATGATCCCCCAACTGCTCGACGGACACCATATTAGATTCACACCGTTGCACGTGACAGCCTCGTAGATCAAGGAAAGCGCATGTTTCCAGTGTGCGCGCCACGGATTCCCTTGCGCGAGGCACCGCTGCAGATACCAGTATCCGTAGCAATGGACCGTTCTGGCACTCAGCTCGACGACACCGATCGAGCGATCATCGAGCAACTCCAAGCCGATGGTCGAATCCCCTACACCCGCCTCGGCGCCGCGGTCGGACTGTCGGAGGCGGCTGTCCGCCAACGAGTGCAGCGGCATGACCGACGCCGGCGTGATGCAGGTCGTCGCGGTCACCAACCCGCTGTCGCTCGGGCCTGCGGCGCATGGCGATGATCGGCGTGCACACCGAGGGTCCGACCGACGACCTCGCCAAGACGCTGCAGGCGATGGCCGACATCGACTACCTCGTCGTCACCGCCGGCTCGTTCGATTTGATGTGCGAGGTCGTGGTCGAAGACGACGGCGTGCTGTTGAACATCACCAACCGGATCCGTTCCGTGCCGGGCGTCGTCTCGACCGAGACGTTCATCTACCTCGACCTGGTGAAGCAGACCTTCGCCTGGGGCGCCCACTAGTTTCGACGCCCACGTCCGGTCGCCACACTCCACGCCGCCTGTGGAGCCGACGGTCCAGCAGCATACCGACCCGCTGTGCAGAATCGGCCGGTGGCCTCAGCTGTCGAGGTTGGCCATGACGTGCTTGATCCTCGTGTAGTCGTCGAACGAGTACGAGGACAGGTCCTTGCCGTAGCCGGACTTCTTGAAGCCACCGTGGGGCATCTCGGCGACCAGCGGGATGTGGGTGTTGATCCACACGCAGCCGAAGTCGAGTCGCTTGGCCATGCGCATCGCCCGACCGAAGTCCTTGGTCCACACGCTCGATGCCAGCCCGTACTCGACGCCGTTGGCCCAGCGCGAGCGGCCTCGTCCTCGTCGCTGAACTTCTGCACGGTGATGACCGGCCCGAAGATCTCGCGCTGGATCATCTCGTCGTCCTGGTGCAGACCCGCTGATGACGGTCGGCTCGTAGAAGAAGCCCTTGCCGGCGACTGCATGACCACCCGCAGCGACGTTGGCGTGATCAGGTGCACGGTCGACCATGCCACCCACATGGGCCAACTGGTTGGGGTTGTTGACGGGGCCGAACAGCACGTCCTCGTTGTCGGGCATGCCCGGTCTGGGTGCCCTTGGCCTGCTCGGCCAGCGCGGCGACGAAGTCGTCGTAGACGCCGGGCCCGGCGATGACGCGAGTCGCCGCGGTGCAGTCCTGACCGGCGTTGAAGTACCCGGCGATCGCGATGCCCTCGGCGGCAGCAGCGATGTCGGCATCGTCGAACACGACGACCGGTGCCTTGCCACCGAGCTCGAGGTGCACGCGCTTGAGGCTCTGCGACGCGGCAGCGGCGACCTCTTGGCCGGCGCGCACCGAGCCGGTGACGCTGACCATCGACGGCGATGTCGTGCACGACCATCGCCCGACCGGTGTCGCGGTCACCGCAGATGACGTTGAAGACGCCGGCCGGGAAGAACTCGGCGGCGATCTCGGCGAGCAGCGTGGTGCTGGCCGGTGTCGTGTCGCTGGGCTTCAACACGACTGCGTTGCCGGCGGCGAGCGCCGGACCGAACTTCCACACGGCCATCATCATCGGGTAGTTCCACGGCGCGACCTGTGCGCACACACCGACGGGCTCGCGGCGGATGAACGACGTCATGTTGCGCATGTACTCGGCGCCGCTCTTGCCCTCGAGATGTCGTGCCGCGGTCGCGAAGAACCGGACCTGGTCGACCATCGGCGGGATCTCTTCGCTGCGGGTCAGGTGGATCGGCTTGCCGCAGTTCTCGACCTCGAGCGCGATCAGTTCCTCGGCACGGGCCTCGATGGCATCGGCGAATCGGAACAGCGCCAGCGAACGCTCGCTCGGCGTGCTGTCGCGCCACGTGTCGAACGCCGCCGACGCGGCCTTCATTGCGTTGTCGATGTCGGCCTCGCCCGAGAGCGGGGCGGTCGCGTACTGCTCGCCGGTGGCCGGATTCGTCACGGCGGTCGTCCGCCCATCGACCGCGTCGACCTGTTGACCGTTGATGAAGTTCTTGAACGCCTTCATGCGTGTATCCCCTTGCCCCTGTGTCGTGGGTGGTGCGCTCGCCTCGTTGCGAACAGTGGCCGATCTTGACCTATCCGATTACCGGACGCAACACGAACTTGCTCTCCGTTCGCGCCACGCCTCCCTCGGCCTTCAGCCAACGGATGAAGCCGTCGAGCCCTTCGGCACCGACGCAATCGACGATGACCGTGTAGTCGGCGGGGCCGGTGACGTACAGGGCCAGTTCGACCTCGTCGCGCTCCGCAAGCCGTGCCTCGAACGCCGCCGGGTCTCCCCCGGCGGGCAAGCTGACGTCGATCACCGCGCGCACATCGCGACCGAGCGCACCCGGATCGATGTCGGCGCGATAGCCGCGAATGACGCCACCGGCCTCGAGTCGCCGCACCCGATCGGCCACCGAGCTCGAGGCCATGTGCACGGACTCGGCCAGCTCTCGCCAGCTGATCCGACCGTGATGTTGGAGGAAACCGATGATTCGACGGTCGATCGAGTCGACTGGCATTTTTTCTATGGCCATGTGCCCATCTTGCCGCAGTATTGGCCGTTGATCAACGGTCTCTCCCGGCGCAAGATGCGCACCATGACCACACCCGTGATTCGAACCGTCGGCGTACCCAAGGAGATCAAGAACAACGAGTACCGGGTGGCGATGACACCGGACGGCGTCCGCGAGTTCGAGCGCCTCGGCGTCAACGTGTTCGTGGAGACCGGCGCAGGTGTCGGCGCCAGCTTCAGCGACGCCGACTATCGCGCTGCCGGCGCCGAGATCGTGCCGACCGCGGCAGACGCCTGGGCTCAGCAGATGGTCGTCAAGGTGAAGGAGCCGAAGGAGGAGGAGTTCAAGTTCCTGCGCGCCGACCTCACGCTGTTCACCTACCTGCACCTCGCCGCGTACCCGCTCGTCGCCAAGGCGCTGATCGACAGTCGATGCACCGGCCTGGCCTACGAGACCGTGCAACTCGACAGCGGCGCGCTTCCGCTGCTGGCGCCGATGAGCGAGGTCGCCGGTCGGCTCGCGCCGCAGATCGGTGCCCACTACCTCGAGCGCCACAACGGCGGCCGCGGCGTGCTGATGGGTGGCGCACCCGGCGTGCAGCCGGCGAAGGTCGTCGTGCTCGGCGCCGGCAACGTCGGGTGGAACTCGGCATGGATCGCCGCCGGCATGGAGGCCGAGGTCGTGCTGTTCGACAAGAACCTCGACCGCCTTCGCTGGGTCGACCAGATCAACAAGGGGCGGATCGTCACGCTGGCGTCGAACCGTGGCGCGCTCGAGCGAAACGTCGCCGACGCCGACCTCGTGATCGGCGCCGTGCTGGTCGCCGGCGGCCGCGCCCCGGTCGTCGTGACGGAAGACATGGTGCGCACGATGAAGCCCGGCGCGGTGATCGTCGACGTCGCGATCGACCAGGGCGGCTGCATCGAGACCATCCACGAGACCACCCACAACGAGCCCGTCTACGAGTTGCACGGCGTGCTGCACTACGGCGTCGGCAACATGCCGGGCGCGGTGCCGCACACCAGCACCTACGCACTGACCAACGCGACGCTTCCCTATCAGCTGGAGGTCGCGATCCACGGCGCCTCCGGTGGCTGTCGACGCGATCCGGCACTGTCGCACGGCCTCAACACATACGCCGGCCAGGTGACCAATGCGCCCGTCGCCGAGTTCCTCGGGCACGCCTTTCATCGACCCGCTCGCTGCGCTGAACTGACTCGCCGCGCCCTAGCGTTTGGCGCATGGCAACGCTTGCTGCAGAACTCGACCTGCCGGAGATCACCCTCGCCGACGGCGACTACGAGGCACGCCGCGCCCTGCGTCAGTCGCTGGGCGACCGATCACTGGATCGTTCGCAACATGTTCGGATACGAAGTGCTCCGCTACGAGGACGCGACCGCGGATCCTGCGCGACAAGCGCTGGCACAGCGCAGTCAGCCGCATCCCCGAGCTGATGGGGATCACCAATTCCGACTTCCTCGATCGCCAGCAGGTCAGCATCCTGTCGGCCGAAGGCGACATGCACACGCGGCTTCGCCGGCTCGTCGCCCCGGCCTTCTCGCCGCGTGCCGCCGATCGGCTGCGTCCGTTCATGCGCGAGGTCATCGGCGGCCTGGTCGACAACATCTCCGCCGCCGGCCGCGCCGACTTCGCCACCGACGTCTGCGAGCCATACCCGATCCCGATCATCTGCGAGCTGCTCGGGCGCGCCGAAGAAGGACTGGCAACTCTTCAGCCGCTGGGCCGGCGACATCCTCGAGATCTTCTCGGCCGATGTCGTCGACAAGCTCGAATTGATCATGCGGACGCAGGACGAGCTCGGCGAGTACACCCGCGGCCTGATCGCCGAACGACGCAGCAAGCCTGCGGACGATCTGTTGACCGACCTGATCGCTGCCGAAGAGGCCGGCGACAAGCTGACCAACGACGAGCTCGTGATGATGGTCAACGCCGTGATCGTCGGTGGCACCGACACGACTCGCAACCAGCTCGGTTGTGCGGTGGCCTTGTTCGCCGAGCATCCCGACCAGTGGGCGCTGCTCGCCGAGCGGCCAGAGCTCGCGCCGCGTGCCGTCGAGGAAGCGATGCGTTACTTCGGCGCAGTTCGCGGTACCGCTCGATTCGCCAGCTGCGACATCGAGTACCGCGACGTGGTCTTCCCCACCGGAACGTTCATGGCCGTCGCGCTTGGCCGACGCGAACCGCGACCCCGCGGTGTTCGCCGAGCCCGAGACGTTCGACATCACGTCACCAGCTGCCAGTCAGCCGCAGATGACGTTCGGCTCGGGCATCCACTACTGCCTCGGCGCGGCGTTGGCCCGCGCGCGAACTGCAGGAGGCCCTGCCGCTGCTCGCGCAACGGATGCCGAAGCTGGCGATCGACGGCGACATCACGTGGAAGCCAGAAGGCGTCGGCATCTTCGGGCCCGCGCACATGCCGATCACATTCGCAGCGGGTCACTGACTATCTGCTGAGCATTCCGTACGCGTGCGTCGGCGTCAGGCGAACCATCACGCGCTTGTCGGCGACCATCACCTTGCGGTAGTCGTCCCAGTCGGGATGCTCGCCCGCGAGCGTCCGGTAGTACTCGACCAACTCCTCGACACCCGGATCATCGGGCTTGGTGGCGATCTCCGACATCTCGACGTCGCCTTCGATCACGGCATACGCCCAGAAGTCGTCGCGGGTCACGTGCAACGACGCTCTGCGGATCACGCAGCAGGTTGCTGTATTTGGCGCGGCCGGCCGTGATCGAGATCTTGACCACACCATCGATCACCGCGTACGTGATGTTCGACAACTGCGGTCGGCCATCACGCTTCTGCGTTGTGAGGACACCGTTCCTGTGTATCGGCGACGAATTCCAAGGCTTCGGAGATTTCCATGCCGACGACAACGCCAGCCGGGGACTCGCTGTTCCCGACCCGTAGGATCGCGCGATCGGGTTTCAGGAATGACGGCAGCGGCGAGCACAGAACTTCCACAGCATCGGCTATCGCCCCGGCAGCGCCAGGGCCGCCCTCTCGTACCCGGATTTTCGGACGATGTTCATCGGCTCGTTCGCCTCGAACATCGGTACGTGGATGCAGAACGTGGTGCTGCCCGCGTACATCTACCAACGGACCGGCAAGGCCTCGGTCGTCGCCCTGCTGGTGTTCGCGCAGCTCGGTCCACTGCTGCTGCTGGCGATCCCTGGAGGCGTGCATCGCCGACCGGTTCGACCGTCGCAACTGGTTGATCGCGATGCAGTCGGTGCAGCTGGTGTTCTCCGCCGCGCTTGCGCCGCTGGCATCCCACGACTCTGCAATCTGGGCGCTGTTCGTCGTTCAACTCGGCGTCGGAATCGGCAACGCGTTGAATGCTCCGGCTTGGGCCGCGGCGTTGCCGACCCTCGTCCACCGCCAAGACCTGTCGGGTGCCATCTCGCTGAACTCGATCAATGATCAACGGTTCGCGCGTGGTCGGCCCGATCATCGTCGCCGGGCTGAGCCTGCTCGGCGTCGACGACCGCGCAGTTCTTCCTCATCAACGCGGTGACCTACCTCTTCGTGATCGGCGCACTGTCGACAGTGCACCTCCCGAACCCGACGCACGTTCCGCACGAGGCGGGCGATGCGGCTGCTGACATCCGGGATCCGACTGGTCCGCGACAACCCGGTGTTCAGCGGATCCTGCTGGCACTGACGACCTTCTCGCTGATCTCACTCCCGTACGTCGGGCTCTTCCCCGCCATCGCCAAGCTCAACTTCGGCATCGCCGAGAAGAGCCCGCAATACAACTGGCTCTACGCGACGTGGGGCCTCGGCGCATGCCTCGGCGCGCTCGCCGTCGGAACGGTGTTCGTGGAGTGGGACAAGCGGCGGCTGATCCGCTTGGGCTTCGGACTTGTTCGCGATCTCGATGACTGCCTTCGCGCTGGCCCGCGAACCGATCGGAGCGTTCATCTCCGGGTTCTTCTTGGGCATCGCCTACTTCGGAACGACGACGTCGATGCTCACCGTGCTGCAGAGCCGGCTGCACGATCACGAACGCGGCCGAGTGATGAGCCTGTGGTTCATGGCCTTCGGGGGAACGGTGACGATCGGGCTGCTGATCTTCGGACCGGTCGTCGATGCGATCGGTGCCCGCTGGGTGTCTGCTCGGTGGGCGCGGTGTGGGCCGGCGTTCCTGTGGTGGTGGTGCGATGTCGCGAAGATCGACGCGTCAACCGGATATCAAGAGGGCAGCGAGCCGCTCGAGCCCGGCAACGCGACTGCCTTTGACGAGTACGGCGTCGTCGCCGGAGAGTGATCCGAGCGCGGCGATCGGGTCCACAGACTGCTCGACGCCATAGAGGTTCGTGCCGACCGCGATCAATTCGACTCCACGGTCGGCGGCGTAGATGGCGATCGCCTCGATGCTCGGCCGTGGCATCGCTGATCTCGGCCATCAACGCGAGAACAGCAACGCGTCGCTTCGCCGGAAGGTCGACCAACGCGTCGATGGCGGCGCGCATCGAGGTCGGGTTGGCGTTGTAGGAATCGTTGAGGATGATCGCGCCCGACGGCGCCCGCTCGACCTGCATCCGCATCGAGGTGAGAGCCGACGCCCGACAGCGCCGCTGCGCCGGCCTCGATGTCGCCTCCGACCGCGCCGACGCACGCCAGCGCGGCGGCCGCGTTGACCGCCATGTGCCGGCCACTGATCTTCAGTCGCACGTCGACACTTCCCCACGGTGTGTCGACAGCGAACGAGGGTCGGGCGAGTTCGTCGAGCACAACATCGCGCACGCGCACGTCGGCGTCGATGGAGTCGCCGAACAGAATGCACGGCGCAGCAGTCGCGATCTCCATCGCCCGGACTCGATCGATCATCGGCGTTGAGGATCGCGATGCCGTCGCTCGGCAAGCGCGCGAATCAACTCCGACTTCGCCCGCGCGACTCCGTCGATGCCGCCGAGGAGATCGCTGTGCGCCTCGGCCACGCGGGTGACGACACCGATGTGCGGCGTTGCGATTCGGCAGAGGGCCTCGATCTCTCCGAAGCCCGCGCATGCCCATCTCGACCACCAGCACTTCGGTGTCGTCCGGGGTGTTGAGGATCGTCGTCGGCAACCCCTGCTCGTTGTTGAAGCTGCGCTCGTTCGCCGTCGTGCGGCGGCTCGCCGCCGAGCGCCGCCCACGCCAGGTCCTTCGTGCTCGTCTTGCCGACCGAGCCGGTGATGCCGATCACGGTGCCCTCGAACGATCGCCGCTGGACGGTCGCAAGCTCCATCAACGCCCGCAACGTGTCGTTCACTTCGATCGCCGTCCCTCCGACCGGTGGACGCGACGTGAGGTACGCGGCAGCTCCGGCAGCGAGCGCATCGGTGATGAAATCGTGCCCGTCGCGCTCGGCGACGAGCGGCACGAACAGTTGTCCGACGCGCAAGGTTCGGGTGTCGAAACCCGTGCCCTCGATGTCGACATCGGGCCCCACCAACCGTCCGCCGGTTGCCGCGGCGACATCACTTGCCCTGAATCGCATCGCCGCACACGGTACCGTCGGGTCGGCATGGGAACAGGTGATCGAATCAAGCTGGTGGTGTTGTTCGGCGGGCAGTCTGCCGAGCACGACGTCAGTTGCACGACCGCCGCGCACGTGCTGCGCGCCGCCGATCCGAACAAGTACGACATCACGCCGGTGGGCATCGGTCGCGATGGCTCGTGGGCGATCGCCGAGGGGGCGCGCGCTGCGCTGGCCACCGGTCCCGAGCGCGCTGCCGGGGCATCTCGATCCTGCCGGGACAGCGATCATGCCGGCCGACGTGATCACCGGTACCACACGCACGGTCGTGGTGCCGTTGCTGCATGGCCCGATGGGCGAGGACGGCACCGTGCAGGGTCTGCTCGAACTCGCCAACATCCCGTACGTCGGATCGGGCGTGCTCGGCTCCGCCGCTCAGCATGGACAAGGCGATGGCCAAGCAGGTGCTGTCGGCGAACGGCATCCCGCAGGCTCGCTACCTGTCGTTCCGCGCCCACGAGATCACTCCCGGCCTGCCCTGCCAGACTGGCCGACGAATTGGGTCTGCCGTTGTTCGTCAAGCCGGCGAACATGGGCTCGTCCGTCGGTGTCTCGAAGGCCAAGACCGTCGAGGAGGTTCGCGACGCGATCGACATCGCTCTCGGCTACGACGAATGGGTCGTCATCGAGGAAGCGATCGTCGGTCGCGAGATCGAGGTTGCGGTGCTCGGCAACCTCGAGCCGCGCGCCAGCGTTCCCGGCGAGATCGTGCCGGGCGCCGAGTTCTACGACTACGCCGACAAGTACCTCGACGACGGCTCGCAGGCGTTGGTGCCAGCGCCGCTGACACCCGAGCAGACGCGACGACGGTTCGAGCGATGGCGGTCGAGATCTTCACGGTGCTGCGCTGCGAGGGCCTGGCGCGTGTCGACTTCTTCTTCGAGGAGGGCGGCCGCGGCTTCCTGTGCAACGAGGTCAACACCATGCCCGGCTTCACGCCGATCTCGATGTACCCGAAGTTGTGGATCGCGCAGCGGTCTGCCGTACAGCGACCTCATCGACGAACTGGTCAGCTGGCGATCGAACGCCACGCCCGCCAGCGCCGCAACACCACCCACTGACCGTCCGAACGAGTGTTTCCGTCGCACCCGGGTGGGACGGAAACACTCGTTTGTTGTTAGGGGGCGAGGGCGGCGCGGAGGAACGCGAGGAGCTCGTTGCGGAGGCGGCGCAGACCGGCGGCGGATGGTTGCCAGCCGACGACGCGCAGCGCCTCGGGCTCGGTGGCGATGCCGGTGACCGTCGCGTAACACAGCGAGGCGACCAAGCCGCGGGTCGGCTCGGCGCAGGCGACCGGCATCCATCTCGTGCTGCAGGAACGACGACTGCCCGATCGACCAGCGGAGCAAGGTCGGCGGTCAGCCGATCCCCTGCCGCCGACGGCAGCCGGCTGACCTCGCGGATCAGACCGAGCAGTGCCGGGCGACGGACAGCAGGACGGAACACGGCGCGGATGACCGCCTCGATGCGATCGAGCGGATCGTCGGGGGCCGCACGAACGGCGGCGTCGATGACCACCGAGAGCTCGTGCGCAGCGTCGATCAGCACCGCTTGCACCAGGTCGTCCTTGCTGGGGAACCAGTACAGCAGCGTCTGCTTGGCGACCCCGACCTCGGCGGCGATCACGTCGAGCGAGACGGCATCGACGCCGCGCCGGCCGAACAGGTCGGTCGCGGCAACGAGGATCCGGTCTCGGGTGTGGCGTCTTCATGCGTTCTCTACCAAATGGTAGACGAATTGTGCTAGACAGTCAGTCTGAATGATCCGTCAGAACCTCGCCAACAAGCGCATCGCCATCACGGGAAGCACCGGATTCGTCGGTACCGCCCTGGTCGAGCGGCTGCTGCGCGCCGTTCCGGAGTGCGAGCTGGTGTTGCTGGTCCGGCCGAGCAAGCGCCACGACGTCACCGAACGGGTCCGCCGCGAGATCTTCAAGAACGACGCCTTCGACCGCCTGCGCGCCGAATTGAAGGACACCGCCGAGCCGTTCGAGGCGATGGTCGCACGCCGGGTCCGAGCAGTCGCCGGCGACGTCAGCACCGACGGTCTCGGGCTCAGTCCCGAGGACCGCGACATCGTGACCGAGCTGCGACATCGTGATCCACTCGGCCGCCGCCGTGGCGTTCGACTCCCCGCTCGACAGCGCGGTCGAGATCAACCTGCTCGGCCCGACTCGCATCGTCGACACGTTGAACGCCGCGGGCGTCACGCCGCACCTCGTCGTCCGTCAGCACGTGCTACGTCGCCGGCAACCGCCGCGGCAACGCTCCCGAGGAACTGGTCAGCGATGGTCCATTCGACCTCGGCCTGAACTGGCGCAAGGAAGTCGCCGCAGCACGGCGGCTGCGCAGCGACACCGAGGCGATCAGCCGCCAACCCGAGAAGCTCACCCACTTCCGCGACGAGGCCCGCAAGGAGCTCGGCGCCGCCGGCGCCCCGGCGCTCGCGGCCAAGACCGAGGGCATTCGCGAGGACTGGGTGAAGGATCAGCTGGTCGAAGCCGGCCGGGCCCGCGCCGCCAGCGTCGGTTGGCCCGACGCGTACGCGTACACGAAGGCACTCGGCGAGCAGGCGCTGACCGAGACCAAGGGCAACGTGCCGGTGTCGATCGTGCGACCGTCGATCATCGAGTCCGCGCTCGCCGAGCCGTTCCCCGGTTGGATCCGCGGCTTCCGCATGGCCGAGCCGGTCATCCTCAGCTACGCCCGCGGACTGCTGAAGGAGTTCCCCGGCGTGCCCGAGGGAACCGTCGACGTGATCCCGGTCGACATCGTCGTCGCGGCGATCATCGCGGTCGCCGCGCTCGGCCCGACCGAGGCGCCGCGCATCACTCAGGTCGCGAGCGGCGGCATCAACCCGTTGAAGTACAAGACGTTGGTCGACAACGTGCGCAACTGGTTCACCGAGCATCCGCTGTACGACGCCGAGGGTCAGCCGATCGTCGTGCCCGAGTGGCAGTTCCCGGCTCGCGGCCGAGTGAAGAAGCAGCTCGAGCGGGCGAAGACGATGGCCGACGAAGACCGAGCGGGTGCTGCAGGCGCTCCCGTTGCGCGGCAAGCAGGCGTCGTGGGCGGCGAAGCTCGACGAGACGCAAGATCGAGATCGATCGCGCCTACGAGTACGTGCAGCTGTACGGCCTGTACACCGAGTGCGAGGCGATCTATCAGGTCGACAACCTGATGGCGCATCTACGACGATCTCGACGCCGCCGACCGGGCCGCGTTCAACTTCGACCCGCGCTCGGTCGACTGGCCCACGTACGTCAGCACCATCCACCTGCCGTCGATCGTCCATCACTCACGGGCCAAGACCAAGCCGGGCAAGAGCCGCAACGACCGCACCGACCGTCTGCGCAAGCAGCGTGCTGTCGCCCGATCGTCACGTCGCCGCGTTCGATCTCGAGAACACGTTGATCGCCAGCAATGTCGTCGAGAGCTACTCGTGGCTGGCGACGCGCCGGCTGAACACGCCCGAGCGGATTCGCTACGTGCTGCGCACGCTTGCCGAGGCACCGACGCTCAGCTCGCATGGACCGCAAGGACCGCGGCGACTTCCTGCGGTTCTTCTACCGCCGGTACGAGGACGCACCGGTCAGCCAGATCGACGAGGACTCGCAGGAACTGCTGACCAACCTGATCCTGACGAAGAGCTTCCCGGCCGGCATCCGCCGCGTACGCGAGCACCGCGCGCTCGGTCATCGCACGATCCTCATCACCGGCGCGCTCGACTTCGCCGTCGAGGGCCTGCGGCCGCTGTTCGACGAGATCATCGCCGCCGAGATGACCGTGAAGCCGGACGGCACCTACAGCGGCCACCTGTCGCAGGTGCCGCCGACCGGCGAGACACGTGCCCAGATCCTGGCCGACTACTGCACCGCGGAGGGCCTGAAGCTGGAGGAGTCGATCGCCTACGCCGACTCGACCAGCGATCTGCCGATGCTCGAAGCCGTCGGCTTCCCGGTCGCGGTCAATCCCGAGACGCGCCTCGCCGCGATCGCCCGCAAGCGCGGCTGGCTGGTCGAGGACTGGTCGAAGGCGGCAGGCGCACCGCGGCCGCTGCTGCCGATCGGCCCGCTGCTGAGTGAACGCGAACGAGGACGGAAGTTCGCATGAGATTGATCTTCGAGCGCAAGCCAGTGAAGTTCGCGGCGGCCCGGTTAGCGGGCACACTGGCACCCGGCAGGGGCGCGGCAGTCGGCCCGCTGAAACTCGAGCCGAACGAACCGCTGCCCTTGCCGGGTCCAGACTGGGTGCGCCTGACGCCGCGACTCTCCGGCATCTGCGGGTCCGATCTGGCGATGATCGACGGCACGGCCTCGGCCTACTTCGATCCTCTCGTCAGCTACCCGTTCGTGCCCGGCCACGAGGTGGTTGCGACGACCGAACGAGGCCGCCGTGTGGCGCTTGGTGCCGGTGCTGTCGTGCGTGACACGCGGCGTCGACGCCGGTGTGTTCGCAGTGCGCAGCGCGGCGCACCAACCTGTGCGAGCGCGTCGGCTTCGGCCACCTCGAACCCGGGCTGCAGAGCGGCTTCTGCACCGACACCGGCGGAGGCTGGAGCACGTGGATGGTCGCCCACACCAGCCAATTGGTCGAGGTGCCCGACGACCTCACCGACGAGGCCGCCGTGATGATCGAACCGACGGCGTGCGCGGCGCATGCCGCGCTGCGCTACCAGGGTCACGAGACAGTGATCATCGGGGCCGGCACCGTCGGTCTGCTGACGTTGGCGGCAATCACGGCCACGCGCGATCGCGACCGCAGCGGACCCCATGATCGTGACCGCTCGCTACGCGGAGCAGCGGCGGTTGGCCAAGGAGCTCGGCGCCGACATCGTCTGCACTCCCGACGAGCTGCCGCGCTGGGTCCGATCGACGACGAAGTCGATGGTGCTCGGCGACCAGCTCACCTCGGGCTTCCGCAACGTCATCGACTGCGTCGGATCGAGCGAGTCGCTGCAGCAATCGTTGCGAGTCGTTGCTCCGGGCGGCGAGGTGCTGCTGGTCGGCATGCCCGGCAACGTGTCGCTCGAACTGACATCGCTGTGGCACCGCGAGGTCGGCGATCCGCGGCGTGCTACGCGTACACGCGCAACGACTTCGCTCGCGGCCATCGAGATCGTCCGCCGTTTCGACCTCGGCCGCTTGGTGTCGGCCACCTATCCACTCGACGACTACAAGGACGCGATCGCCCACGCAGCCTCGGCCGGGCGCCGTGGCGCAGTGAAGGTCGCCTTCGACATGAGAGAAAGCGGAACTGATGCCTCGTCCCGGATTCGTCCTCGAGGTCGATCGTTCGACTCCCCCGATCCTGTTCTGGCGCGGCGAGAACTTCAGCCTCGAGAAGCTGCCCGCCGGTCGCAGTCGCGTGATCTATCCGCCCGAGCCGCTTGCAGCTGATCGACGACATCGACGGCGCGATTCGCGATGCGCTGCTCAACCCGCACGATCAGGATCCGCTGCCCGCGCAGCTGTTCCCGGGGATGAAGCTGACGATCGCGTTCGACGACGTCAGCCTGCCGCTGCCGAAGATGCGCACGCCCGACAATCGCCAGCGAGTCATCGAGGCAGTGCTCGACCTGGCCGCCGACGCCGGCGTCGACGACGTGCACATCATCGCCGCGCTCGGGCTGCACCGCCGGATGCACGAGTACGAGTTGCGCCACGCGCTCGGCGACCGCGTCTACGACGCGTTCCATCCCCGCGGCATGCTCTACCAGCACGATGCCGAGGACCTACGACAACCTCACGGTCATCGGCACCACGCCCGAAGGCGAGGTGCTGGAGATCAGCAAGCGCGCCGCCGACAGCGACCTCATCGTCTACGTCAACATCAACTCGGTCGCGATGGACGGCGGATGGAAGAGCATCACCACGGGCCTCGCCAGCTATCGCAGCCTCAGCTTCCACCACAACCCGGAGACGCTGCAGAACACACGCAGCTTGATGGACCGCCACAAGAGCGAACTGCACAAGAGCGTGTGGCGCCTCGGCAAGATCATGCGCGACAACGGACCGAAGGTGTTCCAGATCGAGTCGACGCTGAACACCGACATGTTCCCGTCGCCGTTCGACTTCTTGTCGAAGCGCGAGTGGGAGTGGAAGGCCAAGGACCGGGCCACCTTCGTGGCCACCAGCAAGTCGCTCAGCCACACGCCGATCCGTGCTGGCGCGCAAGATCTTCCACGGGATGGAGAGCCCGCACTCGATGACCAGCGTGCAGGCCGGCGACACCGAGGCTGTGCACAAGATCACGCTCGAGTGGGTCCACAAGCAGCAACTCGTCGAGGTGCAGGGGCAGACCGACATCTTGACGATGGGCATCCCCTACGTGTGCCCCTACAACCCCGACGGGATCATGAACCCGGTGCTGGTGATGTGCATGGGCCTCGGCTACCTGTTCAACATGTACCGCAACAAGCCGTTGGTCCGCGAGGGCGGCGTCATCATCATGACCCACCCCACGTACCGCGAGTTCCACCCGGTGCACCACCCGAGCTACATCGACTTCTTCGAGCAGGTGCTCGCCGACACGACCGATCCGGCGACGATGTCGCGCAAGTGGGAGAAGCAGTACGCCGAGGACGAGTGGTATCGCCACCTGTACCGCACCGGCAACGCCTACCACGGCGTGCACCCGTTCTACGCGTGGTACTGGGGCGCACACGGTCTGCAGCACGCCGGCAAGGTGATCATCGTCGGCGGCGATCCCCCGACGGTTCGCCGTCTCGGTTTCACACCTGCGTCGACGATGGACGATGCGTTCGAGATCGCCAGCGACGTCGTCGGTCGCGAACCGACGATCAGCCATCTCCATGTGCCCGCACTACTGGTGGCCGACGTTCAGTGAGCAAGCGCACGGTGCCGTACTCGATCACCGGGTTGCGTCGCGCGACGCGCCTCGGCGACGCCGCCAGCGCAACGTTGCAACGCGCCCTCAGCCCCAGCAGGAACCTCGGATTCCCGTACCGCAAACCCAGCATCCCGAAGGGTGTCGTCGTACCGCAGGAGCCATCGAAGCTCGGTGCCAACTTCGAGACAGCGTGGGCACGCCGTGGCCCGGCCAAGGCCGCGCGCAAGGTGATCACTCGACGGTCCGCTGCGACTGGTCGTGCACGGTTTGGCACGACCCGAGGTCTACGGCATCGATCGGCTCGAAGACCTCCGTCTCCGCGAGGAGCCACCGCCGCTGATCTTTGCCCCGACCCACCACAGCCATCTCGACACGCCACTGTCGATCATCTCGATCCCGGAACCGTGGAGGTCGAAGCTCGTGGTCGCTGCTGCGGCCGACTTCTTCTTCGACGTCCGCTGGAAGGGCATCATCGCTGCACTCTCGTTGAACGCGATCCCGATCGATCGCGAGGTGACCGGCCGCAAGACCAGCGACCAACTGAAGCGACTGATCGAGGACGGCTGGAGCCTCGTGATCTACCCCGAAGGTGGCCGATCGCCCGACGGTTGGGGTCAGGAGTTCAAGGGTGGCGCGGCGTACCTCGCAGCTCGAACCGGTGCCTCCGTCGTGCCGATGTTCATCGACGGCTCGGGCGCGATCTACGGCAAGGGAATGAAGCGGCCGAAACCGGGCAAGACGAAGGTCGTGTTCGGCTCGCCGATGCCGCCGATCGAGGGCGAGTCGACACGTCGGTTCAACGCACGCATCGAGGCGGCAGTGACGACCCTCGGCGACGAAGCGCTGACCGACTACTGGACCGCGCGACGCCGACGGGCTACGGGTACGAACCCGAAGCTGACCGGACCCGACTACAACGGTTGGCGTCGTCAATGGGCGCTCGCCGAGCATCGCAAGTTGGGCATGGCCGGTGTGCGGCGCCGCCAGAAACGACGCTGGCCCGACTTGGGTTAGGGCCGGGCCGGCTCACGCATGGCCTCGGCGACCAGGCTCGATTCGCCGCCGACTTCAGCCAGCCCGGCGATCGAGCCGGCGACATCGGGCTCGGGGCGATTCTGACTGAGCTTGCGCTTGGCCTGGATCGAAGTGATCTGCAGCTCGATGCCCACGATCGCCTTCAGCATCGTGTCGATGTAATCGGGCGGCGCATCCGTGACCGCCCACGGTGCGGAGAACTGCGACTCGTGGTGTTCGGTGAGGCGGGTGACGAGCGAACGCTTCCACTCCGTTTCGTCGTGGACGATGAAGTGGCCGCGGATGTGCACCGTCTCGTAGTTCCATGTCGGCACCACCTTGCCGTGCTCGGCTTTCGACGGGTACCAGTTCGGCGAGATGTATGCGTTCGCGCCGGTGAAGATCGCGAGTGCTTCGATGTCGGTCGATGCCTGAGCCCATTGCCGATTGGCGCGAGCGACATGGCCCACGAGCGAGCCCAACTCGCCGGTCACGGGCTCGTACAACATCGGCATCGGCGTGGCAACGAGACCGTCATCGGTCATCGTCACGAGTTGAGCCATCGGATGCGCAGCGAGAAACGCAGCGATCATCTCGGGACGATCTTCGACGAACGCAGTAGGTGTGTACATCGTGATCAGAGGAGGTCGGCGAGTGCGGATTCGAGCTTCGACACGCGCTCTTCGAGCTGTGCGACACGGTCGGCCATGCTGCCGGCGACCGACGCGGCAACGACCGCGGCAGGACCGGCCACGACCTCAGCTTCCTCCGCGATCAACTGCTGCCACCGCTGCTCCTTCTGTCCGACTTGTCGGTCGAGCAACTGGACCAGCGAGCTCTCGGCAAGTGCGTGCAGACAGGCGTCGACGTCGTTGGCGGAATCGAACGTGTGCAGACGTTCGGTTCGAGTCCGCAGCTCGGCGACCGTCTGCGGGCCGCGGACCAACAGCACGGCCATGATCGAAGCCGCTGCAGCATCGAGCTCGAACTTCTCGTCGGCCACCTGCCGATATCGCGTGACGCTTCGCCCGTGCGATGGGTGGACGATGCGAACCAGACCTTGCGTCTTCATCGACGTGATCGATGCATCCACTTCGAAGTCGTCGAGATGCATGATCGGTTCGCGGGAGGACGATTGATTGCACGCCAGCACCAACGCGTTCATCGAGAGCGGGTACTGATCAGGAACGGTGCGCTCCTTCTCCATCAGACAACCGAGCACGCGGCCTTCGATCACCGTAAGCATGCGTTCGAAGCTACCGCCGGCACTGCGTGGCCCTACCATGCTGCCGTGATCCGACTTCGCCAGGTCGTCCTCGCCGCACGCGAGCTCGATGCCACCGTCGATCGGCTGTGCTCCGAGCTCGACCTTCGAGTGTGCTTCAGGGACCCGGGCGTCGCCGAGTTCGGATTGCGAAACGCGCTGCTGACGGTGGGCGACCAGTTCATCGAGGTCGTCTCGCCCGTCGCCGACAACACCGCAGCCGGCCGGCTGCTCGACCGCCGGGATGCGTCGGTCACCGCGTACATGGTGATGTTCGAGGTCGACGATCTCGATGCCCGGTTGGAGACGCTGAGCACTGCTCAGATCCGCATCGTGTGGAGCGGCGACTACCCCACGATTCGCGGCCGCCATCTGCACCCGGCAGACATCGGTGGCGCAATCGTCAGTATCGACCAAACCGATCCGCCCGGCTCGTGGCTCTGGGCCGGGCCCGACTGGACGGCACACGCCGACAACTCCGTGGTCACCTCGATCGCCGGTTACACGATTGCCGTCGACGACCCGGCAGCGGTCACGACGTTGTGGTCACTGTTCGGTCTGCTCCACAGCGTCGACTTCTTCGAGGGCACGACGTCGACCATCGACCTGGTCGCGACAGACCGCAGCGATACAGGCCGAACCATCACGATCGACCAGATTGCGCTGCGCCTCGTCTAACGCAAGCCGATGGACGCAGGGTCATGTGAGACCGGCCCTGGCCGCGAGCCACTCGAGGCAGAGGTAGACGGCGTAACCGGCACCCGCGAGGATGGCCGCCGGCAGGATGAACGCCGCGGCGACGGTGGCGACGAGCCCTCCGCCGTACTGCTTGCCCCATAGGCCGGCTGCAGCAAAGGGCAGAAGGAACGCGACGACGGCGAGCACCAAGCCGTCGACGGGACTAGACCAATCGAACGCTGCTACCCCGATCCCCCAAACGAATGCCGTGAGACCGGTGACGCCGAGCAGCAACCACAAGATGATGGCCAACCGGCGCAGACCTCCGACGGCCCAACGAGAGCGAAGCGCGACTGCAGACCAGATGATCCACCGCTTGAGCCACGGCACACCGACCGCCCTCATCATCTCTCGGAAGAACCGATCCGACAGCGAGTCGCTCTTGAGGGCACCGCCGTTCGGCGCGTCCACGATGAGGTTGTCGTGGATGATGGCCGCAAGCGTGTGCAGGCCATAGGCGGTCTCGAACCAACGCATGAATCGAGGGATCGAGGCCAGATCAGTGGGGTTCTCGTCCGATGGAGTGAATGTGCGCGCATCCTCGACGGCTGCCGCCGCATCGGTCTGCTTCCAACCGCGGCTCACGAGACGCTCCGTCAGTCTGCTGGTCACGGCCTTGCTCTCGAAGCGGAACTCGCGCTCGACCAAGAAGTTCTTCGGATCGATCTGCGTCAGACCCAGTCGACCACCCTTGTGGCGCACCTGAAAGCCCGACTCGTCGGCGACGATCCAGCCCACCCATGGCTGGTCGGTTCCAATCGCTTCAGCGGCCACCGGTTCCACAGCCTGAAGAGCAGCGATGGCCACGCCATGATACGAGTCAGCAGCCGTAGACCGAGACGTGACGCTCGCTGGACGACGTGAACGGCTCGCCGCGCCACCCGCCCCACCGTTGGTGCAGCCGCAGGCCGGCGATGCGCGCCATCAGATCCAGCTCGCTCGGCCATGCGTACCTGCACACGATGGGGAAGAGCTTCACGCCCTCACGCGAGAAACACACATGACTCTCGTCGAGCGTCTGCGCGACCGGATCGTGGCGGCCGATATCGAGGCGAACCTCGTCGAGGCCGATTGCCTCGGCGTCGACGTACTGATCGTTGCGGAGGCGATACAGGTAGCTCGGAACGAACGCCTCGATCACGAACACTCCATCGTCGGTGAGGTGCGTGGCGACGTTCTCGAAGCAGCGCACCTGATCGTCTTGCGTCAGCAGGTTGAACATGGTGTTGAACACCACGAAGATCAACCGGTACTTGTCGGGTACGTCGACGGCGGCGAAGTCGCCGATCGTGATCGCGAGGTCGTCGCCACCCGTCTTGGTACGGAGCTGATCGACCATTGCCTGAGAGATGTCGATGCCGTCGACACGCACTCCTGTGGCGGCCAGCGGAAGCGCGATGCGGCCGGTGCCGATCGCCAGCTCCAGAATTGGTCCATTCCCGGCGAGTGCGGCGAGGAACTCGACGCACTCTGTCTCGTCGCCGCGGGCCTCGTTGTCGTAGGTCGCGGCAGCCTCGTGTCCGAAGCTGAACGCCGGGTCGAAATCCTTCACGGCAAGATTCGACCGCGTACCGCCGAGTGACGCAACCGACTTTCGAGTAGCAGTACCCGCGGGCCATATCGGCCTCGCAGGCGGTGACCTTCTACACCTCGAAACGAGGACGTTGTGCTCTGTGTCGAGGAAGCGTGCGAGCGCACCGTCGTCGAAGAGGTTCACCACGAGCCCACACCCAAGGAGGTGGCCGATGCGCCAGTCACATTTCACCGCGAGAACCATGGCATTGGTCTTGGCTCTCGGCGCCGTTGCGGGTTGTTCATCCGCGGCGGCATCAACTCCGACGTCGGGAACGGAAGTGCACGTGTCGATCACCGATCACACTGCCGTCAACCTGCCGATGAACTTTGTCATCGACAAGTCCACGGCACCCGCAGGCGATGTCACGTTCGTCGTCAAGAACGACGGCACCATCGCTCACGAGCTCGTCGTGCTTCAGACCGACACGGCGTCCGGTCAGATTCCGGTCGACGCTGCGGGCGATCCACCCGCGCCAGTTGCGACGGGGGCCAACAAGATCCTCGAGGACAACAACGTCGGCGAGACGGGCGAGCCGGATGTGGCGAAGGGCGATACTCGCACATTCACGATCAAGGATATGAAGCCTGGCCACTACGTGCTCGTCTGCAACCTCGCCGCCCACTACCAGATGGGTCTCCGGGCGGACTTCACCGTCGTGTGACCCTAGCTACGCACCTGGATCAGCAGTCGGCCTTCGGGGGTGTCTTGATCTTGAGGCCCGGGAAGAACCCGCCATAACCCTTGGTGTTGACGTTGGCCGCATCGAGCGCCTCGACCGTGGTGTCGAGCTTCTTCGCAACCTTCACACGAGACGTGTCTTCGGCGAGGATCGTGTACTCACCCGGAGCGCATGCCGATTGGCCACCGGCGATCGTGGTGGTCGGCTCGGACGGGGTGGTGCCCGTCGGCGTGCTGCCAGACGTGTCGGGGGTGGCAGCGACCGCGCCGGGCTCGGTCCAGTTCGGCGGGATTTTGATCGTTGCTCCGGGAGCGAGGCTGTTGAACTCGGGGACCTGTCCGTTGGAGAGCGTCCAGCCATTGATGGCGATCAGATCATTGAGCGTGACCTTGAACCTGTTCGCGATGGTCGACGGGAAGTCGCCGGCGATGATGATGTACGTGCCCTCTTCCGGGTGCACAGCCCCGGGGGTTCCGCCACCACCAGGAAGGGTTGTCGGCGCCAACGTGGTAGGCGTCTGGGTGACCGTCACATAGTTGGTAGAGGTGAGTCCGAGGGCCGTCTGATCAGGCGACGCGCCGTTTGCGGCGCCGCACGCGCCCAGACCAAACGCAGCGAGCGACACCAAAAACACTTTCGATTTCATTCGACCAGCCTACGCCGGTTGCACCTACGAGAGTGGTCGCGCCGTTGGTGCGATGGGCGTCGGCAGTTGCGTTTCGCCCATCAACCAGGCGTCCACTCCCGCGGCGCACGAACGTCCCTCGGCGATCGCCCACACGATCAGGCTTTGCCCGCGACCCATGTCGCCGGCAATGAACACGCCTGGCACGGAGCTCATGTAGCGACCGTCGCGGGCGACGTTGCCGCGCTCGTCGAACGACACGCCGAGCAGGTCCAGCCAGGTCCCCTTCTCGGGTCCCACGAAGCCCATCGCCAGGAAGACGAAGTCGGCCGGCAGCTCGCGTTCGCTCCCGTCGATCTTCTGGAAACGTCCGTCGACCATCTCGACCTCGTGCAGCAACAGCGCCCGAACGCGGCCGTTGCCATCGTCGACGAACCGCTCGGTGTTCACGCTGTAGAGGCGATCGCCACCCTCCTCGTGGGCCGACGACACTCGGTACACGAGGCTCCACTGCGGCCATGGGTTGTTGTCGGCTCGCAAGTCGGGCGGGCGCGGCATGATCTCCAGTTGGGTCACATTGGCCGCGCCCTGGCGATGGGCGGTACCGAGGCAGTCGGCTCCGGTGTCGCCACCGCCGATGATCACGACCTGCTTGCCGTGCACATCGATCGGCGACACGTCGATGTCACCCTCCTGCACCCGATTCGACAGCGGTAGGTATTCCATCGCTTGATGGATGCCGCGCAACTCGCGGCCGGGAATCGGGAGATCGCGTGCCGCTGTTGCACCACACGCCAGCACGACCGCGTCGTACGACGCGAGGAGCACCTCGATGTCGATGCCGTCGCCGACGGTCGCGTTGGTGCGGAACTCCGTTCCCTCCGCTTCCATCTGGGCAATGCGACGGGTCAGGTGGCGCTTCTCCATCTTGAACTCGGGGATCCCGTATCGAAGGAGTCCACCGATTCGATCAGCGCGCTCGAGCACGACCGTCTCGTGACCGGCTCGCGTCAGTTGTTGCGCAGCGGCCAATCCCGATGGCCCCGAACCGATCACGACGATCCGCTTGCCAGTCTTCACGCTGGGCAACTGCGGCTCGACCCAGCCTTCGTCCCACGCCCGGTCGATGATCTCCACCTCGACCTGCTTGATGGTGACCGGATCGGCGTTGATGCCGAGCACACACGCCGCCTCGCAGGGCGCCGGGCACAGCCGTCCGGTGAACTCCGGAAAGTTGTTCGTCGCATGAAGGCGATCGATCGCGTCGCGCCAGTGCTCGCGATAGACGAGGTCGTTCCAATCGGGAATCAGGTTGCCGAGCGGGCAGCCGTTGTTGCAGAACGGAATCCCACAGTCCATGCAACGACCGGCCTGCGTCTGGACCTTGTCGATGTCGAAGTCGTTGTAGACCTCTTTCCAGTCGCGCAGTCGCACCGGCACGTCACGTCGCGTCGGCATCTCGCGCGACCACTTCAGAAACCCTGTGACCTCACCCACGAGCCGCCTCCATGATTCGATCCGACGTCTGCTGCTCGTCGAGGCCGTCTGCCTCGGCTTGCTTGATCACCGACAAAACCCGGGCGTAGTCGATCGGCATCACCTTCTTGAAGTGGCCGATCTCGCTGTCCCAGCTTTCGATGATCCTCGATGCGACCGCGGAGTCCGTGTGAGCGAAGTGATCCTGCACGACGTTGCGCACGAAGGCTCGATCGTCGTCGTCGAGTTGTTGCATTTGCACCATCTCGGTGTTGAGCCGAGCGGCGAACACATCGTTCGGGTCGTACACGTAGGCGATGCCACCGCTCATGCCGGCCCCGAAGTTGCGGCCGGTCGAGCCGAGCACAACGACACGACCACCGGTCATGTACTCGCACCCATGGTCACCGACACCCTCCACGACAGCCGTCGCGCCCGAGTTGCGAACGCAGAAACGCTCGCCCACGACTCCACGGAGGAAGATCTCGCCGCCGGTTGCCCCGTAGCCGATCACGTTGCCCGCGATCGTGTGATCCTCGGCAACGAACTGGGCTCGGCGATCGGGCCGTACGACAACCCGGCCGCCCGACAAACCTTTGGCGACGTAGTCGTTGGCGTCGCCTTCGAGGCGGAGCGTGATGCCCGACGGAACGAACGCCCCGAAGCTCTGGCCGGCCGACCCTCGGAAGTGGATGTCGATGGTGCCATCGGGAAGACCAGCGCCTCCATAGCGCGTCGTGACGGCATTGCCCAGCATGGTGCCGACGGTGCGGTTGACGTTGCGGATCGCCATCTCCAGGCGAACCTGCTCGCCACGCTCGATCGCCGGCTCGCATCCGGCGAGCAGTTGCTGATCCAGCGCCTCGTGCAGGCCGTGCTCCTGCCCGACGGACTGGTACATCGTCTGGCCATACGGGTTCGCCGGTGCAGCCAGGATCGGACTGATGTCGAGGCCCTTGGCCTTCCAGTGCGTGATCGCTGCCTTCGTGTCGAGCGCCTCGACGTGGCCGATCATCTCTTGAATCGTGCGGAAGCCGAGGGCAGCCATGTGCTCGCGCACCTCCTCGGCGATGTACTCCATGAAGTTGACGACGAACTCGGGTTTGCCGCTGAACTTCGCTCGCAGCTCGGGGTTCTGGGTCGCCACGCCGACGGGGCAGGTGTCGAGGTGGCACACGCGCATCATCACGCACCCACTGACGACCAGCGGTGCTGTCGCGAACCCGAACTCCTCGGCGCCGAGCAACGCTGCGATCACGACATCGCGGCCCGTCTTCAACTGACCATCGGCCTGTACCACGATGCGATCTCGCAGACCATTGAGCAGCAACGTCTGCTGCGTCTCGGCGAGTCCGAGCTCCCACGGCGCGCCGGCGTGCTTCAACGACGTCAGCGGACTGGCGCCCGTGCCACCGTCGTGACCACTGATCAACACCACGTCAGCCTTCGCTTTGCTGACCCCAGCGGCGACGGTGCCGACACCGACCTCGGCGACCAACTTCACGTTGACGCGCGCCGCCGGGTTTGCGTTCTTCAGGTCGTGGATGAGTTGCTTGAGGTCCTCGATCGAGTAGATGTCGTGGTGCGGCGGCGGGCTGATGAGGCCAACTCCCGGAGTCGAATGGCGGGTCGCGGCAATCCACGGATATACCTTGTGACCAGGGAGTTGTCCGCCCTCGCCCGGCTTGGCGCCTTGGGCCATCTTGATCTGTAGATCTGTCGCGTTGACGAGGTACTCGCTGGTGACACCGAAGCGGCCGCTGGCAACCTGCTTGATCGCACTTCGTCGCTCGGGGTCGTACAACCGGTCGCTGTCCTCGCCGCCTTCACCCGTGTTGCTCTTGCCACCGATCGAGTTCATCGCGATCGCCAGCGTCTCGTGGGCCTCGGCGGAGATCGAGCCATAGCTCATCGCCCCGGTCGAGAAACGCTTGACGATCTCGCTGACGGGCTCGACCTCGTCGATCGACACGGCCTCACGCGAGCCGAGCTTCAGATCGAAGAGACCGCGCAGTGTCGCCAACTTCTTGGCCTGGTCGTCGACCAACGCGGTGTACTGCTTGAAGATGTCGTATCGCTTGGCCCGTGTCGCGTGCTGCAGCTTGAACACCGTCTCGGGATTGAAGAGGTGCACCTCGCCCTCGCGGCGCCATTGATACTCGCCACCGAGCTCGAGCTTGCGGTGGGCGCGTTCGGCAGGGCGTGGTGGATGGGCGACCTTGTGACGGGCGGCGACCTCGGAAGCGAGCTGGTCGAGATTGATGCCACCGAGGCGGCTGACCGTACCCGTGAAGTACTCGTCGACCAGTTCGTGACCGAGCCCGATCGCCTCGAAGATCTGTGCGCCGGTGTAGCTGGCGACCGTGCTGACACCCATCTTGCTCATCACCTTCAGCACGCCTTTGCCGGCAGCCTTGATGTAGTTCTTCACTGCCTTGTGGGGATCCATGCCGCCGAGGCCGTGCAGGTTCTCGCGGACCATGTCTTCGATCGACTCGAAGGCGAGATACGGGTTGATCGCTCCGGCGCCATAGCCGATCAGCAGCGCCATGTGATGCACCTCGCGGGCGTCGCCGGACTCGACGATGAGGCCGACCTTGGTGCGCTGCTTCTCGCGGATGAGGTGGTGGTGAACGGCCGACGTGAGTAGCAACGACGGGATCGGCGCGTACACGTCGTCACTGTTGCGATCGCTGAGCACCACGATGCGGGCACCCTCGGTGATCGCCTTGCTGATCTCGATGCGGATCGCGTCGAGCGCGCGCTTCAGCGCCAATCCGCCACCGGCGACTCGATACAACCCGCTGATGACAACCGCTGCCAACTCGGGATATGTCGCGTCGTCGTTGATGTGGATGATCTTGGCGAGCTCGTCGTTGTCGATCACCGGGAACGGCAACGTCAGTTGCCGGCAGCTCTCGGGACCCGGTTGCAACAGGTTGGCCTCCGGCCCGACCGAACCGCCGACCGAGGTGACCACCTCTTCACGAATGGCGTCGAGCGGCGGATTGGTGACCTGGGCGAAGAGTTGCTGGAAGTAGTCGAACAACAGACGCGGTCGCTCGCTGAGCACCGCGATCGGTGTGTCGGTGCCCATCGAGCCGATCGGCTCTGCGCCGGCCTTCGCCATCGGGGCGACGATGATCTTCAACTCTTCGTGGGTGTAGCCGAACACCTGCTGGCGACGCAGCACGCTCTGGTGGCTGAAGACGACGTGCTCACGCTCCGGCAGCTCGCCGAGCTCGACGACACCCTCCTCCAACCAGTCGCCGTACGGCTGGGCCTCGGCCAGTGCTCGCTTGATCTCGGCGTCTTCGACGATGCGGCCGAGCGCGGTGTCGATCAGGAACATGCGGCCAGGCTGCAGGCGACCCTTGCGGACGATCTTCGCCGGATCGATGTCGAGCACGCCGACCTCGCTGGCCATCACGACGAGGTCGTCGTCGGTGACCCAGTACCGGCTCGGACGCAGGCCATTGCGGTCGAGCACCGCGCCGATCACCGTACCGTCGGTGAAGGCAACGCTGGCCGGTCCGTCCCACGGCTCCATCAGGCTCGAGTGGAAGCGGTAGAACGCGCGCTTCGTCGCGTCCATCGCGTCGTGGTTCTCCCACGCCTCCGGGATCATCATCAACATCGCGTGCGGCAGGCTGCGCCCACCGAGATGCAACAGCTCCAGCACCTCGTCGAACGTTGCCGAGTCGCTGCCTCCGGGCGTGCAGATCGGGTACGCCCTGTCGAGACCGGGGAGCAGATCACTGGCCAGCATCGATTCGCGCGTGCGCATCCAGTTGCGGTTGCCCTGCACCGTGTTGATCTCGCCGTTGTGGGCGATGTAGCGGTACGGGTGTGCCAGTGGCCACGACGGGAACGTGTTGGTGCTGAACCGGCTGTGCACGAGCACCAGCGCGCTCTCGACACGTTCGTCGCCGAGGTCTGGGTAGAAGACGCCGAGCTGCGGCGTCGTGAGCATGCCCTTGTAGAGCAGGGTGCGCGCGCTGAGGGACGGGAAGTAGGTCTGCTGTTCGATCGGCAGTTCATGTTCGAGCCGCTTGCGGGCGATGAACACCTTGCGGTCCAGTTCGATGCCGGCCGCGCCGTCCTGATCGGAGATGAACAGTTGCTTGCAGATCGGCATCACGGCGCGAGCGCTCGCGCCGAGGCAGTCGGGGTTCACCGGCACGTCGCGCCAGCCGAGCACCGTCAGTCCCTCGTCGACGATGATCGTCTCGATCGCCTCTTGCGCCTTCTCGGCGTCGGTCGTGTCGAGCGGGAGGAACGCCATTCCCACCGCGTACGCACCGGCGCGGCGGCAGCGCGAATCCACACACCTCGCGCAAGAACCGGTCGGGTACCTGGATGAGGATTCCGGCACCGTCGCCGGTGTCGGCCTCCGCGCCGGTTGCACCGCGGTGCTCGAGGTTGCAGAGCGCGCCCAGGCCCATTGCCACGATCGACCTGCTGGCCAGCCCCCTCATGTTCGCGACGAACGAGACGCCACATGCGTCGTGTTCGAACCGGGGATCGTAGAGACCCTGCGGCGCGGGAAGGCCCGTTTGAGTGTGAGTGCGCATCTGTTTGGCTCCACGGAGTCGGTGTACGGCTAGGTGGCGCACGGGACGACGCTGGCCCGAACGGTGCAGGAATCGTACCGGGTCGAGTTGGCGTCGCGCCACTGTGTTGCCGGGTGCTCTCGGCACCCGCCCTTCACAAGCCGTCATTCACCCGCTACTCTGTGCGGCAAGGTAGCGGGTGGAGTCCCTGACCGAAGGAGACTCCCCAATGTGCGACCGTTGCATCGCTGAAGATGCCCTGCCGCGCCGACGCTTCCTGCGACTTGCCGCCACTGGCGCGGTCGCGATGGCTGCCGGAGCCGCGTTCGACACCCGGATTGCCGAGGCCAAGCCCACCCCGACCCCCGCTGCCAAGGTCGGCCTCGTGCCGGCGCCGGCGATCGTCACCCGGGCGCAGTGGGGTGCCGACGAGACGATCCGCGACCCACACGTCATCGGGTACGCGCCGTTTCGCAAGATCGTCGTGCACCACACCGCGAGCCCGAACAGCGTGAAGGATCCTGCAGCCACCGTTCGGTTCGGCTACTCCCTCCACGTGGTCACGCGAGGCTTCACCGACATCGGTTACAACTTCCTGATCGGCCCGGATGGCGAGATCTTCGAAGGTCGCCGAGCGCGCAAGTACGGCAAGACCGAACTGCACAGCGGTGAGGACGGCGCCGGCAACGCCATCATCGGCGGTCACACCAAGGGTCGAAATGCAGGGACGTGTGGCATTGCGTTGATCGGCAACTTCATGAAGCGGGCACCATCCGGCGCGGCGATCGAGAGCCTCATCCACCTCGCCGCGTGGGAGGCGCAGCGCCACAAGATCGACCCGCTCGGCAGCGACGAGTTCATCGCCACCGACTCGACGAAGTTGGTGTTCCCGAACATCGTCGGACACCGCGGCATCGGATCGACATTGTGCCCGGGCGACCGCATGGCCGCCTCGTTGCCGTGGCTGCGCAAGCAGGTGGCCGAGCGAGTGGGAACGTTCCCGGCACGCAAGGCCGACATGCGCAGACTGGCGTGGTTGATCAATCCCGACGCGTGAGTTGCGTGAGGTGCGGACCGCAGTAGTCCTCGCCCTTCTGAGGAGAGTTGCTGCACGGTTTGCCCTTGCTCGTCTTCGCCCGGCACTTTCCCGTTGACGTCGGATCACCGAGCAGCGCCGATGCCGGGTAACGGCAGACTGCGTGGTGGTAGGTCATCTTCTTGTCGATGAGGACGGAGGCGATCGGCTCACCAGCGGCAAACCGTCGACCGCATGTCCGGCACGTGCCGGCGTACTTCGCGGGCATCGTCGGCTCCTCCCCGACCGCCCCGAAATCGTCGTCACCGCCCCGTCCACGGTCGACGTTCATCTTCGCCATGAGCCGGAGATCAGCCTTTCAGGTAGAAGGCGTTGCTCTGCGATCGAGACGGATCACTTGCGGTCGGGTCGAGCGCGGCGAACGTGAAGTAGATCTCGTCGGTCTTGCCTGTTGCCGCGTTGGAGCAGAGGTAATCCTTCGGCTTGTTCACTGCGGGGCGATCGGTGCAGTGCTTGCCCGTGACGTACAACGCGTCGAGCTTGCTGATGACCGTCTGCACCGAATCAGTGGACCGTACGGTTGCCCTGTTGGAGCTTTGCGAGATCACTGTGCCGGGACTTGTCGGCAGCGGGTAGGCACTGGGCCACGTACCAGTCGAAGCGGGCGGCTGTGTTGTCGGGGGTGTGGTCGATCCGCCACCGCCGCCACCACCACTTCCTCCTCCACCTCCACCCTTGGCCGCAACAGCTCCTCCACCGAGGGCTAGGACGACGACCACGGCCGCAGCAGACAAATGAAAACCAACGAGCTTCTTCAAGGGAACTCCTTTAGCTGGCCCGCTGTGAAGTGAATTCTGACAGCTCTCAACTACCCGGTGGTGGAATCACGCAAACAAGAAATTCACATGCCGAGCTCGCCCTGGCGGTAGTGGAGTCGGCACAACAACTCGTAACGCACGACGTCGCCGAACAACGGCTGCTCGCCCGCGGTGCCGGTGTCGCCGACCACAACGGTGTCGCCTTCGTAGACGACCTCACCATTCACCACGCGTGCGTTGTGCGTCGCTCGAGCACCGCACCAGCAACGCGCCTCGACTTGCATCGGCACTCGTTCGTCGGCGATCTCCAACATCCGCTTCGTGCCGTCGAACAGCTCGCCGCGAAAGTCGGTGATCAGTCCGAACGCGAACACGTCGACACCGAGATCATCGACGGCCCTGCCGAGTTGGTCGCACTGCTGCACGGTGTAGAACTGCACCTCGTCGCACACCATGTAGTGGATCGGCCAGTGATCGACGGCGAGCTTGTAGAGATCGAGCTCCGGCAGGACCTCCACCGCTTCGGCAGCGACACCGAGCCGGCTCGTCACCTGGGCACCCTCGCGATCGAGCTTGGTCAGCAGCAACCCGTAGAGCTGGCGGCTCGCCAGGTTGTGGTGGATCTGCAACGCCATGGTGCTCTTGCCAGAGCCCATCGTTCCGAAGTTGAAGCGCAAGGTCGCCATGGCGAGCGCGACCATACCCTCAGCGAACGCCGCCGAGCATCCCTTGCACTCGCTCGATGGTGTCGGCCTCGCTCGCGGTCTTGTCGGGACGGTATCGACGCACTCGGGCGAAGCGCAGGGCGACGCCACCGGGATAGCGCGTCGAGCGTTGGACGCCGTCGAGCGCAATCTCGACAACCAGCTCCGGACGCACATGCACGGTGTGTCCTTCGTTGGCGATTGCCAGCCGTTGCAGCTCCTCCGTCTGCCACCGCAGCAGGTCGTCGGTCATTCCCTTGAACGTCTTGCCGACCATCACGAAGCCGTCGCGTTCCCCGTGCCCCGAGATGCAGGTTGCTGAGCCAACCGACGCGCCGGCCATGCCCCCACTCGGCTGCCAACACGACGAGATCGAGCGTGTGCACCGGCTTCACCTTGCGCCACCCCGTGCCGCGCCGGCCGGCCTCGTAGGTCGACTCGATGGCCTTCACCATCACACCCTCGTGACCGGTGGCGACGGCATTGGCCGCAAAGGCTTCGGCCGTCGTCCGCGTCGGCGGTGACGATCGACGGCAGCCTGGCGCCGACCGGTAGCAAGGCCTCGAGAACCGCTCGGCGACTGCTCAGTGGATCGTCGATCAGCGAGGCGTCGTCGGCGTGCAGCACATCGAAGAAGTACGCGTTGGTGGTGGTCAGATCCGCTCATCGGTTTCTTGGAAGATCCGCGGCTGGCCGTCCTCGTCGATCCCCAATGCCTCGCCGTCGAGAACGACCGAATCGGCGGGCACGCGTCGAACGAGCTCGACCACACCCGGCAACGCGCCGGTGATGTCGTTGAGACCACGACTGAACAGGCGCACCTCGTCGCCGCGCTTGTGGGCTTGCACGCGAATGCCATCGAGCTTCCACTCGACGCTGGCGAGCCCGATCTCGGCGAGCGCATCGGTGACACTTGCAGACGTGCCGGCCAGCATCGGCTGCACCGCGGTCAGCGGTGTGAGACCGACATCGAGCGACTGACCTGTGAGCGCGAGATACGCCGCGCTGCCGAGATCGCCGAGCAGCATCGCCGCCCGCCGAACGGCAGCGATCGGTTGGCCGCCCGCCTTGCCGACAGCGTCCGCCACCACACCTTCGTTGGCGCCTTGTCGCAACTCGCCGGTGAGGACTCGATGGAGGTGGTTCTGCTCAGCCGCGGTCGCCCTCGACCACAGATCCGTCATCACCCTGAAACGCTCGCCCTGCGAGCCGCTACCGCCGATCGTCGTCAGTCGAGTCAGCACCTCGTCGACCTCGTGAATCGACAGTGACGATTCAGGTGCCGGCTCGACCTGCAGGCTCGACACGGTCGCCCACCCGACGCCGAGGCGGCCTTGGCGCGGGTCGCCGATCAACAGTCCGATCGCCGCGGCGATCTCGTCGGGGGGTGTGGCTCGCAACAGGTCTGCCAGCGCGGCGACCTTCTCCGATCGTTTCGACGTCGCCGCAGTTCGTTGTGAGGCGGCAACGAGGTCGCCGTACAACATCGCTACACCGTCACTGCCCGAGACCGAAGATGTTGCGAGCAGCCATGATCTCGGCGAACGATTCGTCGTATGCCTGCGCCGGCAACTCGCGCACGAGCGCGTCGAGTGCATGGGCGTCGTCGCCGACGAGGATGCGCCACTCGTTGGCGCGCACACCGTCGAGGATGATCGTCGCCGCCTCGGCGGCACTGGTCGGAGCGTTGTCACGGAACATCTCGCCACGAATCTGCATCCCGAGGCGAATGTCGTCGTCGCTCGCTCCCCCGACGTCGATCCCACCACGCTCCAGTCGCACGCGCAGCTCGGCAACCTGCTCCGCGGTCATCTCCTTCGGCTCCCGGCCGAGCACCTTGCCGGAGTTGATGAAGATCGATGTGCCGATGTGGCCGGGCATCACCACCGACGCGCGCAGGTGGGGAGCGTTGAGTCGGAGATCGTTCTGCAACGCCTCGGTGAAGCCTTTGACCGCGAACTTCGCGGCGCTGTATGCGGTGTGCGGAACGCCGCGACCGAGCGACGCCCAGAAGCCGTTGACGCTGCTGGTGTTGATGATGTGCCCTTCGCTGCTGGCCATCAGCATCGGCATGAACGTCCTCGTTCCGAGGTACACACCGCCCCAACAGATGCCGAACGTCCTGTCCCAGAGCTCGCGCTCGTCGAGCACGAAGCTGCCGCCGCCACCGATCCCGGCGTTGTTGAACAGGAGGTTGATGTGGTCGGTCGAATGCTCCGCGGCAACTGCAGCAGCGAAGGCCTGCAGCGCCGATTCGTCGGCGACGTCGGCCACGAACGTGGCGACTCGCGTGCCCGCCGGAGCGTCCGCATCGCACAACGCCTTGGTCTCGGCAAGGCTCTCCTCCGACACGTCGCACGTCGAAACGTGACACCCCTCGGCAGAGAGTTGGCGGGCGAGCTCGCGCCCCATTCCCGATCCGCCTCCGGTGATCACGGCGATACGTCCCTCGAAATGTTCCATCGCCCAAGGTTGCCAGGTCGACACCGTCGGTGTCTCAGTGTGTACATCTGCCCAATCCTGGGCACTACAGGTCGTACACAACATCGCCAACCTGGGGACCGGGGCAGCGCTGGTCGTCGCCGCAGTGCTGGGTACAGCCCTACCGGTGGCGACGGTGTCCGCTTCTCCGGGCGTCCGCTCGGATGGCCGGTCGGCCTATACGGCTGTCGCACCGTGCCGTCTCGTCGACACCCGCGATGCGACGACTCCGCTCCGCCTCGTCGACAGCTCGACGATTCGCATCCAGGTGACAGGGCAATGCGGGGTCGACGCCGTCGCCTCGGCGGTAGCTGTCACGATCACGGTCACGAACACCACGAGCGACGGCTACGCCGTCGTCACACCAGCCGCGACACGTGGGCCGACATCGACGATCAACTGGAGCAGTGGCGACACCCGCGCCGCGTCGACAGTCGTGGCCCTCTCGCAGACCGGCGCACTCGACGTGCACGTGTCGACAGACCTCGATGTACTGGACGTCGTGGTGGATGTCACGGGCGCCTGGGAACTCGTCGACGGACCCGTTCGCGGCGGAAGGCTCGTGTCCTTCGCCGGCCGGCGTGTCATCGACACCCGCACGGCGGCCGGCCCCGTCGCCGCCGGCAACTCGGTCACCATCGCTCGTAGTGCGCTCGGGATCCCCGAGTCGGCCGCCGGCGTCACCGGGACACTCACGACCACGGGCGCGAGCGCGGCAGGCTTCCTCACCGCATTCCCCGACGGCACCCCACCGCCGCTGGCGTCGAACGTCAACAACGACCGGGCGGATCAGGACCGCGCCGCGGGCATCATCGTCGCGCTCGGCCCCATCGGTCTGTCGATCTACGCGGGGGCCGCGTCGGCCAACGTCGTCTTCGACGTCACCGGCTACATCACAGGCGACACAGAGGAGGCGAGTACCGCGGGGCTCCTGATCGCGGTGGCTCCCCGTCGGGTCCTCGACACCCGCTCGACAGCGTCGTCGACGACCGCCGCAGTCGCCGACGTCGCCGTGCCATTCGCCAACGCCATGGTGTCGGGACTCGTTGCGACCATCACTGCGTCGGACGGAACTGGCCCCGGATACGCGACGCTCGGAGCCGATGACCAGCACAACGCCACGTCCGCTGTGAACTGGCCCGGCGGCAAGACGGCGGTCGCGGCGATGACAGTGCAGTCGGTGACGGCCTCGCATCGCGTCACCGTCGATGCTTCCGCACCGGTGTCGCTGATCGTCGACATCACTGCCTACCTACTGGCCGCCGACGCACCGACCGGTCCGGAGATGTTGCCGCTCGGTGCTTCCGTGCTGACGAGTGGCGCCATCGTCGACACCACGGGTGTCGGTCGGGCGAACGGCGACCCGCTCGCGCTGCTGTCCGAGGTGTACTCGCCCGACGTGTTGGCTGCGGGCGGCGGCGTCTCGATCGTGTCGTCGGAGATTCCAGGAGGTGGCGCTGCGCTTGTGCCGTACAACCCGGGCACCGTGCCGGCTTGCGGGCCGCAACCCCGATGCATCCTCGTGTCGGCGGACTATTGGGACAGTGCCCTGCGCGGCGGGATCGACGCGAACCGAGTGATGATCTCGCACGAGTGGGGGCACGTGCTGTCGATGCGATTTCAAGCGTGGTCCGACGATGCCGAGTTGGCTGCGTGGCAACCACGACACGACGCCGTCAACGAAGAGTGCTTCGCCGACGCCGTCGCCGCATTGGCGTTGCAACGCGCCGGTCTGCCCGGCAACGAGTCGGCCACCTACGTCGTGCACTACATGTGCGACGACTACTGGGCCGGCATGTACGGCGCGGACGCCGTGCCTGGGATGCGCATCGAGGCGTCGGCACTGGCGGCCGACCTGCTGGCGTGGGCACAGGGTTGGGGCGCTGACCATCGGGTTTGAGGACCGACTCATCCCGCCGCGTTGCACGCGTCCGAGAAGGTATGTACCCTTCCACTAACTACTTAGTGGAAGAGGTATTCATGATCGAGTTCCACCTCGACCCGAGTGCGGGTGTCGCCACCTACCTGCAGCTCGTGCAACAGGTCCACCAGGCGCTGCAGCTCGGGCTGCTCGAACCGGGTGATCAGCTACCCACCGCGCAGCAGGTCGTCGCCAAACTGGCGATCAACCCGAACACGGTGCTGAAGGCGTACCGCGATCTCGAACGCGAAGGGCTGGTGCGCGCTCGACCGGGTCAGGGCACCTTCGTGGTCGCAACGATCCCGCGGACCGACCCCAAGGCGCAGGCCAAGTTCCTGAAGTCGATGACCGAGTGGCTGCGCAGGGCCCGCGCCGCGGGGCTCGGTCCCGACGACATCGAAGCGATCTATCGCACGGCAGTTCGCAACTGCTACGCCGACGGCGCGGAGGGTGTCGCATGACCGCCGTACTCGAGACGAATGCGCTCAGCAAGAAGTACGGCCGCCGATGGGCACTGCGCGACTGCACGCTGACCATCCCCGAAGGCAAGGTCGTCGGCCTCGTCGGGCCCAACGGCGCCGGCAAGACCACGCTGCTGCACCTCGCCGTCGGACTGCTCGCGCCGACGTCGGGATCGGTCACCGTCCTCGGCGACCGTCCGGCCGAGGGTGAAGCGCAACTCGGCCAAGGTCGGGTTTCGTCGCCCAGGACACGCCGACCTATGCGCGGTTGTCGATCGCCGACCACCTGCGCATGGGTGCGTGGCTGAACCCGAGATGGGATGCAGGATCTTGCCGAGAGCCGCATCGAGCAACTCGGGTTGGATCGCAAGCAGCGAGCAGGATCGCTGTCGGGTGGGCAGCGCGCCCAGCTGGCGCTGACGGTGGCGATCGCCAAGCGTCCCGAGCTCCTCCTGCTCGACGAGCCGGTGGCCAGTCTCGATCCATTGGCCCGGCGCGAGTTCCTGCAGAGCCTCATGGAGGTGGTTGCCGATGCAAGGGGTCAGCGTCGTGCTGAGCTCGCATCTCGTCGCGGATCTCGAACGCGTCTGCGACTACCTCATCGTGCTGGTCGCCTCGCAGGTACAGGTCGCCGGCGACGTCAGCGACCTGCTGGCATCGCACTACCGTCTCTCCGGCCCGCGCCGCGATGTCGACTCGCTTCCTGCCAACCAAGAGGTGATCGAGGAGAGCCACACCGACAAGCAGTCGACGCTCCTCATCCGTACCGACGACCCGATACTCGACCCGTCATGGACCGTCACTCCGGTCAACCTCGAAGACGTCGTGCTCGCGTACATGGGCCGATCCCGAGTCGAGCGACCCGCCCGCCGATCGACGCTGGCGGTGGTCCGATGACCCGCTTCGCCTGGCTCCAATCGCGCACGCAGACCGTGGTCGCGTCCATCGGTGTTCTGATCGTCGCCGCGATCGCCCTCCTGACAGGCCCCGACATCGTCCATCTCTACAACACGGTGATCGCACCGTGCGCCGCAAGCGGTGATTGCTCGGGAACGACCATCAACCTCTTTGCCCACCACCAACGCGATCTTCGGATCTGGTTGGGCGTTCTCGTGATGGCGATCCCAGGCGTCATCGGCGTCTTCTGGGGTGCTCCACTGGTGGCCCGTGAATACGAGTCCGGCACGCATCGTCTGGCGTGGACGCAGAGCATCACCCGGACGAGATGGCTGTCGACAAAGATCGCTGTCGTCGCCTTGATCAGCATGGTGATCGTCGGGCTGCTGAGCTTCATGGTGACGTGGTGGGCCATCCCGTTCGACAAGGTCACCGGTACGGCCTTCGAGAAGTTCGATCAACGCGACATCGTCCCCGTCGCATACGCGGCATTCGCGGTGGCACTCGGCGTGACCGCGGGCGTGTTCATCCGGCGGACGCTGCCGGCAATGGCCACGACGTTCTTCGTTTTCATCGCTGTCAGGGTGGCGTTCGCCAAACTCGTGCGACCCAACCTGATCGCGCCGAAGACACTCGCGGCCGCTCTCGACCCGGAGGCCACGGGCTTCGGGCGTACCGGCTCCGGGCCCGCGGTCCTCGAACCCTCGCCACACGGCATCCCGAACGCGTGGATCCAATCCGTCAAGATCGTCGATGCGAACGGCAAGGGCTTGACCGGCGACACATTGGCGAAGACCTGTCCGCAGATGGCCATCGAAGCCAAACCGCCCGCGGCCGGCAATCGTGCGCCTGTGCCCGAGGGTGCGAAGGACGCGCTCCACGATTGCGTCACGAAGGTCGGCAACACCTTCCACCAGGTCGTGACATACCAGCCGGCGAATCGGTACTGGTCGTTCCAGTTGTACGAGTTCGGGATCTACCTCGGTGCCGCCATCGTGCTCGCCGGAATCTGCGTCTGGTCGATACGTCGGCGTCGGTCGTAGAAGTCAATCGCGTGTGAAAGGGTGTTGCGACCGACGGTGTGGCAAGGGGGCGGCGTGACACGGGTGTTGATTGCGGGGGCCGGTTTCACGGGTCTGGCCGCCGCGCTGTTCCTGTCGCGTCGAGGTCACTCGGTGACGTTGGTGGAACGGGACGGTGCGCCGCCGGAGAGCACGCCCACGGACGATGTCAGCCACTGGCGGCATCCGGGTGTCTCCCAGGCCCGCCAATCGCATGCGTTGCTCGGGCGGGCTCGGCGAGTGCTGGTCGACGAGGCTCCCGACGTCGTCGCCGCATTCCTTGCACGTGGGATCCACGAGATCCCTGTGTCGGTCGGTGCGGGCACGCTCGACGGCGAGTGGATGTTGTTGAGTCGACGCCTCGTCGCTGAAGCCGAACTACGAAGGGTCGTCGCCCACGAGCGCGGCATCACGTTCCTCGCCGGCGATGCGGTCGTCGGTCTGCATGTGTCGACAACTGGAAGCGTGCCGGTGGTGACCGGGGTCGACCTCGCCTCCGGCGCGAGCGTTCAGGCCGACCTCGTCGTCGATGCCAGCGGTCGCCGTTCGGCGCTGCCCGACTGGTTCGCGCAGGCCGGTCTGCCCACGCCCGTCGAGGAGCGTCAGGACTGCGGCTTCTTCTATCTGACCCGTTACTACAGCGTGAATGCCGGTTGCGAGTTGCCTCTCAGCAAGATCCCCGCATCTGTGGCACTCGACTATGCGACCGTGTTCGCTCTCGGCGCCGACAACGACACGTTCTCCCTCACCGTCACGCTGTCGGTCGACGATCCGCACCGATCGGCGCTGCGCGACCCGCAACGCTTCGACGCCTTCCTCCACGAAGTTCCGCACTCCGAACCATGGATCCGGGTCGGGACGCCGATCAGTGACATCTCGACGATGTCGAGGATCGAGAACCGGCGCCGTCGGACCACGACGAGCAGCGGACCGATCGTCGGCGGACTGGTCGTCATCGGCGACGCCGCGCTGCACACCAACCCGACGCTCGGTCGCGGGATCTCGATGGGATTGATGCACGCCCAACATCTCGCCGAGGTCGCCGCCCTCGCCGGTGATGACCCTGTCGGGTTCGTCGACGCGTTCTCCGAGTGGACCGACGATCATCTCGCCGTCTGGTACGACACCCAGGTCGCGGCGGATGCCAACTCTCTCGAACGGCTCGCGGCCGGGCTCCTCGGGCAGCGCATCGGACCACCGGAAACACCGGCCGCCCGCTTCGGTGCGGCTGCGTTCCTCTGCGCATCGAACGACGAAGTGGTCGGTGTCGCCGTGGCCAAGATGGCGCACCTCTTTGCTTCACCCGCCGACGCGTTCGGTGCGCCAGAGGTCGCGAGCCGAATCAGCGCGTTCCTTGCAACAGGACCGTCTCTCGAACGCGGCCCCGACGTGCCGAGCCGGCACGCGTTCGAGGCGTTGGCCACCGCCTGATCGCGTAGCTTGGTCGCTCATGACGGTGCGACGACTCTCACGCGACGATGCGAGAAGGATTGCCGTTCGCGCCCAGTTGCTCGATGCCGACCGGCCCGGCGATCTGATGACGGTGGTCGATCGATTGACGTTCTTGCAACTGGACCCGACGGCAGTCATCGCCCCGAACGCGGACCTCGTCACCTGGACACGAGTCGGCAACACGTACGACCCGGCAGACCTCCGACGTGCGATCGACGAGGATCGCACGCTCTTCGAACACCGCGGTCAGGAGTCCGAGAAGGAGCCGGTGATCGTGATGGTGCGACCGATGGCGAACCTCGGGTTGTACCTCGCCGAGATGGCGATGTGGCCGATCTGGACGAAGGGTCGCGAATGGCTCGATGCGAACGCGGGGTTCCGCAAGCGAGTGCTGGCGCAGCTGAAATCGTCGGGACCGCTGCAGTCGCGCGACATCGCCGACAGTGCTGAGGTGCCATGGCAGTCGAGCGGATGGACGCACGATCGCAACGTCACTCAGATGCTCGAGCTGCTCGCATCGCGCGGCGAGATCGCCGTCGCCGGTCGACGAGGCAAGCAACGTGTGTGGGATCTCGCCGAGCGGATCTTTCCGGCCGGCGTCACCGTGGTTCCGGTCGAGGAGGCTCGAGCAATTCGCAACGAGAAGCGATTGCGGTCGCTCGGCGTGGCGCGTTCGAAGATCGTCGGCAATGCAGGAATTGCCGCAGAGGTCGAAGGCACAACTGGCGAGTGGCGAGTCGATCCGGACGCCACCGCCCAAGGATTCGAAGGCCGCACCGCGTTGCTGTCGCCGTTCGATCGTCTGGTCCACGACCGCGTCCGGGCCTTGGAGTTGTTCGGCTTCGACTACACGCTGGAGATGTACAAACCGGCTGCCGCCCGCCGATGGGGATACTTCGCGCTTCCCATCCTCCACGACGACCAGTTGGTCGGCAAGGTCGATGCCGCGGCTGATCGCAAGACCTCGCAGCTGCTCGTGCACGCAGTCCACCAAGACGTCCGCTTCACTCGCGCCACCACCGCCGCAGTCAACGCCGAGCTCGAGTCGCTTGCAGCGTGGCTCGGCCTCGACACTGTCAGCCGCAGCTGACTACGCACACGCGACGCACGTCGCCGCCCACGGGATGGCCTCGAGTCGCTCGGGCGCAATGCTGCGGCCACACACCTCGCACACTCCGTACGTTCCGTCGGCGACGCGCACGAGCGCTTCGTCGACGGCCTCGAGTTGTTGGATGATCTGGTCGTGAATCGCTACGTCGGCGAATCGCTCGATGGCGATGCTCGTGCCCTCACCGACGCGCTTGCCGAACGAGATGCCTCCGCTCGGAACGTTGGCACCATCGCGTAGCGATCGGGCCCGGCTGTCGAGATCGTCGCGTAGTGCTCGAAGGGCAGCGACCAGTTCCTCGGTCCGAGGCTGCTGATCATCCGGCACGGCACTCACCTCGGTGACTGTATCCGTCGTTTGACCAGGTCGCCGCCCGGGTACATCACCCGTATCCGACCCTGAGGAGCAAATCATGGCGACCGATACAACCCCACCACCAACCTCGAACGACCCGGCCAACGACGGCTACGAGATCGTGAACGCCGAGGCCCGCAGGGATGCGGGACACGATGTCGACGACGAAGTGCGCGAGGCGAAACGCGACGTCGACCAGAAGGCCCGCACGGTCGGCGAACGCCTCTCGGATGCGATCGAGGACGTGATCCCGGGCGATTCCGACCACGACGGGCACTGAGCAGCCCACCCGAAGATTCTCGAAGGAAATACTCAAGACACTTTTGCGTCGTGGTTCTACCGCGAGACGCTGACGGGAGGCGTGCTGCGCCAGGCACAGCCGATCATTCGTGACGCCGACGCGGCCGCCTGGTTCGTTCTGGTGCGGGCCGGGCAGACACCGACATAGCGCTGGGGCAGACCGATGGCAATCAGTGCGATGCGTCTGCCAGCGCGACGTACGAATGCGTGAGGTGCGATGCACCGTCGAGTTGATCGCCAACGTCGGACGACGAGGCCCGCGTGTCGGCCCGTTCGGCGACCTCGGAGAGGAGGACGACGAACAGACCGTTGCCGCGGCGGCCACTGGGGCCGGTGTTGAGGCGGATCAGCTGCATCCGCTTGTCGAACCGCAGCTGGGGCAGGCGTGGCACGAACCGGCCCGGATCATCTGGACACCGCACTGCATGCACATGGGGGCATCACTCTGACGAACCTTCGGAGCTTCGACGGCCGGACGAACGATCCCACCGGGATTGGTGATGTCGTTGTTCGGCGCCTTCGATGCAAGGCCCAGATCGAGCTGGGCGGTGAGCTCGTCGACTGACGGGACGCTCTTCGGATCGGATGCGATCTCGCTACCCGTGCGAGTCTCGATCGCGCTCTCTTCCACGCCCGGCAGCGTCGGCTGCAGGCGCTCGTCGATCGAGAAGATGCCCAGTTCGGCGCGCTCGTCGTAGGTCAAGTACTCCAGCGCGAGGCGACGGAACAGGTAGTCCATGATCGACGAGGCGAACCGGATGTCGGGATCGTCGGTCATGCCGGCCGGCTCGAAGCGCATGTTGGTGAAGGCCTCGACGAAGGCCCGCATCGGCACGCCGTACTGCAGGCCGTAGCTGATGCTCTTGGCGAACGCATCCATGATGCCGCTGAGCGTGGAGCCCTGCTTCGACACCGTCAGGAAGATCTCGCCGGGGCGACCGTCGGCGTACTCGCCGATGTTCGCGAATCCCTTGCAGTCGGCAACACGGAACTCGAACGTACGAGCACTACGGGTACGCGGCAGCTTCTGGCGGATCGGCTGGTGCACGAGACGCTCCTGCACCACGATCCGCTCGACCAGTTGCGTGGCGGCCATCGATCGTCGGTGTGTCGACACCCTCGCCGTCCTTCTTCGCCGTCGACAGCGGCTGACCGACCTTGCAGTTGTCGCGGTACACAGCTACGGCCTTCAGGCCGAGCTCCCACGACAGCTGGTGCAGCGCCTCGATGTCTTCGATCGATGCTTCTTCGGGCATGTTGACGGTCTTGGAGATCGCACCCGACAGGAACGGCTGCGTCGCACCCATCATGCGCACGTGACCCTCGTAGTGGATCGTGTTGTCGCCCATCGAGCAGGCGAACACGGGAATGTGCTCGGCCGCGAGGTGCGGTGCGCCGAGGATGGTCTTCTCACGATCGATGTACGCCACGATGTCGTCGATCTGCGCCGGCGTGTAGTCGAGCTTGCGCAGTGCTCGCGGCACCGTCTGGTTGACGATCTGCATGTTGCCGCCGCCGACCAGCTTCTTGAACTTGACCAGACCGAGGTCGGGCTCGATGCCGGTGGTGTCGCAGTCCATCATCAGCCCGATGGTGCCGGTCGGTGCCAGCACCGACGCCTGGCTGTTGCGCACGCCGTACTCTTCGCCGTCGCGCACGGCGACTTCCCATGCATGTTGGCTGGCCGCGATGACGTCGGCGGGAACGACATCGGCGCCTTCGATCTGGTAGCTGGCGTCGCGATGCATCCGCAGCACGTTGAGCATGTACGGCTCGTTCTCGGCGAAGCCGGCGAACGCACCCATGCGGCTGGCGATCCTGGCGCTGGTCGCATAGGCGTGACCTGTCATCAACGACGTCAGCGACGCTGCCCACGCACGACCCTCGACCGAGTCGTAGGGAAGGCCGAGCGCCATCAACAAGCGCGCCGAGGTTGGCGTAGCCGATGCCCAGCTGACGGAAGTTGCGGCTGGTCTCGCCGATCTTCTCGGTCGGGTAGTCGGCGCGGCCGACCAGGATCTCCTGCGCGGTGAAGATGACCTCGATCGTGTGCATGTATGCCTCGACGTCGAAGTTGCCTTCCTCGTCGAGGTAGTGCAGCAGGTTGATCGACGCCAGGTTGCACGCCGAGTTGTCGAGGTGCATGTACTCGCTGCACGGGTTGGAGCCGTTGATGCGGCCCGTCGCGTGGGCGGTGTGCCACTTGTTGATCGTGGTGTCGAACTGCAAGCCGGGATCGGCGCATTCCCACGATGCCGTTGCCAACTCTCGCCACAGGTCGCGGGCTCGCACGGTGCGGACGACCGAACCGTCCTTCACTGCGTACAGGTTCCACTCGGCGTCGTCGATGACGGCCTGCATGAACTCGTCGCTGACTCGCACCGAGTTGTTGGCGTTCTGGTACTGGATGCTGAAGCTGTCGGCGCCGTCGAGGTCCATGTCGAAGCCGGCGTCGCGCAGCACGCGAGCCTTGCGCTCTTCCTTCGCCTTGCACCACACGAACTCTTCGATGTCGGGGTGATCGACGTTGAGGATGACCATCTTGGCGGCACGGCGCGTCTTGCCACCGCTCTTGATCGTGCCGGCCGATGCATCGGCGCCGCGCATGAAGCTGACCGGACCGCTGGCGGTGCCGCCGCCGTTGAGCAGCTCGTAGCTGGAGCGGATGTTCGACAGGTTGATGCCCGAACCGGACCCGCCCTTGAAGATCATGCCCTCTTCGCGGTACCAGTTGAGGATGCCGTCCATCGTGTCGTCGACGGCCAGGATGAAGCAGGCGCTGGCCTGCTGCGGCACGCCCTTGACGCCGATGTTGAACCACACCGGGCTGTTGAACGCGGCCCGCTGCGTGACGAGGATGTACTTCAACTCGTCGTTGAACGCCTCGACCTCGTGCGGGTTGACGAAGTAGCCACCCTCGACGCCCCACGTCGAGATGGTGTCGGCGACCCGGTCGATGACCTGACGCAGCGACGACTCGCGCTGCGGCGTGCCCGAGCGTGCCCCGGAAGTACTTCTGGGCGACGATGTTGGTCGCGTTGAGCGACCAACCGACCGGGAACTCGACGCCGAGTTGCTCGAACGCGACCGTGCCGTCTTTCCAGTTGCTGATACGCGCGTCGCGACGCTCCCACTGGACCTGGTCGTACGGGCGCACGCCGGACGACGTGAAGTGACGGGTGATTCCGATGGCGAGACGTTCTGGCGCCAGTGACATTGGTGCTCCTTTGGGAGTCGAAGAGACGGTATCGATGGTGAGTGGACGACCACAAGATGTGGTGGCGAAGGCGGCCCCCGGCCGCACCCACCACAAGCGGTTGTGAGATTACAGCACTGTAGTTACACCTATGTCAATGCTATCTGTGAGGATTCGCCCAGGAAAGATCCTGGACTGGATCTTTCCTGGGCCGAAACAGCCAGCCGCGGTGCGAGGTCACAGGTTTAGAGTCTCCCTACCCCGCAGCAACCCCCGAGTCGATCGGACGTTTACTGCCCATCCGCGCCTCACACCGCAGCCAGCTACGGGCACGAACCTTAAAGGCTCTTGCCTGTGGGGAGGAAGGGGTAAAACCACTGAATTTGAGCTGAATTCTCTGGGGACAGAAGGTGAACAGGCAGTGGTTTATGCACAGATGTCCACAGGCCGGAGCGACCTGAACCGCTTCAGGGCACAGTTATGCCGCCTATCATCGCTGCGATGCGCCGGCTGTTCGACATCGCGACGGGGCCGCGGAACACGTCACGGTACGCGAGGCGTACGGAGTCGACCGTCCTCGACCCGCCGGTCGACCGTGGATCGGCGTCTGCATGGTGTCGAGCATCGACGGCTCGACGGTCGTCGACAGCAACTCCCGCGGCCTGTCGAGCAAGGCCGACCAGGAGGTTCTGCTGACGTTGCGCGATCTCGCCGACGTGCTGATCGTGGGCGCCGCAACGGTGCGGATCGAGGGCTACAAACCGCCACGCAAGGCCGGCCAACGAGTCGGCGTGGTCAGCCGGACGGGCGACGTCGACGCGACGAGCGACCTGTTCACCAGTGGCGCCGGATTCCTGATCCTTCCCGAGGACGCCCCGGCCGACGCACGGTCGATTCGCGTGCGCGCCGGTCGTCGGCGAGCGTCGACTTCGCCGGCGCACTCGGCGCAGCTGGACGCCGACTTCGTGCAGGCCGAGGGCGGGGCCACGACTCAACGGCGCCCTGTCGACTGCCGACCTGATCGACGAGATCGAACCTGACCATCTCGCCCGCAGATCGCCGGCGGCGACGGCCCGCGGGTCACCGGCGGCGCCGAGCAGGTGTCGCGGCGCATGCGACTGGCTCACGTCCTCGAAGACGACGGCTTCTTGTTCACCCGCTACGTCCGGGTCGGGCTGACGACTCAGGTGCTCTCGCAGCTTCTTCAGCAGGACGAGCTCGCGCTGGAAGTCGGCGGCGGCGTCGAAGTTCTTGTAGACGCTGGCGAAGCGCAGGTAGGCGACGACATCGAGCGAGCGCAGCCGCTCGAGCACCTCGAGGCCGAGCTCGGCGGAGGTGATCTCGTTGCCTTGCAGGCGCGAATGATCCTCGAGCTCGATGCTGAGCTGTTCGATCTGCTCGGCGCTGACCGGTCGACCCTTCGAGGCCGCGGCTACCCCGGCGACGATCTTGGCGCGATCGAACGGCTCGCGCAGTCCGTCACTCTTGACGACGACCAGCGGCACTTCCTCGAGCCGTTCGTAGGTCGTGAAACGGTGCTGGCAGCTGGCGCACAGGCGTCGACGACGAATCGATGTGCCCTCTTCGGCCTCGCGCGAATCGATCACCTTGGTGTCGTCGGTATGGCATTTCGGGCAACGCATCGCCGCCCGAGGCTACCGGAATGGGTCACGGCAGGCGTGAGCGCCTGAGACAGCTGCAGTTCGGTACCGCCGTTGGCCTCGACCAACGAGTCGACGTAGTCGGCAAGCGATGTGTGACCGTGGAATCGTTCACCGATCGACCACAGCGTGTCGCCCGGCCTGGACGATGTACACGGTGGCCGGCGTCGCGAGCGCCGACAGTGAGCGAGCTTGGCAGGGCGAACCATGGAGGCGGAGGCAGGAGCGCCCCCACGATTCGCCACAACGTGGCCGGTACCGACGAACAGCACCAGCACGATCGCCGCCAGGACGAGCATGACCATCAAACGTCGACGGGCATAGATCTGCGCGAGGGAGAGTACGTCTCGCTGAATTGCCCAGGGATGACGACTGCGATGGCCAGTGGATGCTCCCTTCCTGGTCGAGAATTGGAACCGATCGAACACACGTTGCCCGAACGACTGTTCGTAGCATGCCACGAACAGTCGTTCGACGTCAACCTCGAGTCGAACATTTGTTTCACGAACGAATGTTTGACCTGGGTCACGAACGCGGTGTACGCTATTGGCATGTCCGAACAACTCGACCGCCCGCCAACGTGGCATCCTCGACATGATCGAAACCAGCATGCGCGAGCGTGGATATCCGCCCAGCGTGCGCGAGATCGGCGAGGCCGTCGGTCTCACTTCCCCGTCGACGGTGCACAGCCATCTGGCGTCGCTGCAGCGGATGGGCTACCTCAAGCGTGACCCAACCAAGCCGCGCGCCATCGAGGTCCGCTTCGATCCATCGTCGGGTGCTGGCCATCGAGCGCCGACCCGTTCGCCACGTCCCCCTGGTCGGCGATGTCGCCGCCGGTACCGACGTGCTGGCTCAGGAGAACGTCGAGGAGCTGTTCCCGCTGCCGGAGGACTTCACCGGTACGGGCGAATTGTTCATGCTGCGAGTTCGCGGCGATTCGATGATCGACGTCGGCATCATGGACGGCGACTTCGTCGTCGCCCGTGCGCAGGACGACCGCCGTGAACGGCGAGATCGTGATCGCCGGCATTCCCGGCGAGGAAGCCACGGTCAAGACGTTCCAGCGCAAGGGGACGACGATCTCACTGATCCCCGCCAACCCTCGCCTCGAGCCGATGGTCTTCGATGCCGATCAGGTGCAGATCTTCGGCGCGCGTCGTCACCGTCATGCGCCGCCTGTAGCTAGCACACCGAGCAACCTGACCTAACGACCGGAAGAATCCTCGTCGTCGTCCACAGGGATCGACCAACCGCCGCCTGACGGCGCGGGCGGGGGTGGCGGCGCTGTGGGCGGAGTCGCGCCCGGAGGTGGGCCAATCGGCGGCAGCGTCGGCGGACCTGTCGTCGGTGGCACGGCGCTCGGTGGCACGGAGCTCGGCGGTGCAGCGATCGGGGGTACTGGACCGGTCGGTGGACCGGATGGGGGGCCCGACGGTGGCGCCGGCGGGGCAAGCGTCGGAGGTGCGAATCCGCCGCCAGGCGTCTGCTCCAGAGGCCGGATCGGCGGTTGGCCCGGCACGACGGTCGGCGACAGCGGTGGCTGTGGTGCAAATCCCGGCGTCATCGGCAGACCTGGTGGCCCAACGGGTGTTGCGCCGTACGGACTCGGTGGCCATCCGGGCAACGGGCCGATCGGATTGCGGGGATCGACGATTGCCGGTTCGGGCCGGCGGCGACGAAGGCCGAGCAGGAACAGCAGCGATCCGAGGATGAAGCCGACGAGCACGACGGCGCCGCCGACCGCAGTCAACTTCTCGCTGTCCTTCTTCGGATCCTTGCCGATGGACACGGCGAAGTCGCTCTCGTCGGACTCGACGTTGAGGTGATACGTGCCGGCCTGTTCGATCTGAACGCTTCGAACGGCTGTCCCGACGAATCCACCGACGTCGTACGACGCTGTGACGCCTCGTTGCAGATCGACGCCATCACCGTTCGGATCCTCCAACGTGAGCGAGACCTTGGGCAGCTTGTCGCCGGTGTGCTCGAAATCGCCAGTGGCCGCCGCGCAGTCGCCGCCGAGCTCGCCGAGCGTTCCCTTGGTTTCGATGTACATGATGAAGGTCGCCGGCTTGTCGAACACCAGCGTCGTGGTACAGCCGACAGGAGCACGGGCGAGCGACTTGACGGCCTCTTCGTAGTTCGACATCGCCTTGGCGACGATTGCACCGCCTCCGACCAGGCCGGCCACGAAGATGATCAATCCAACGATGATCATTCCCTTGTGGCGTTTGCCCTTGGCGGGTGGAGCGCTGGGGGGTGCCGGTGCGAATGGGGGCGGTGGCTGACTGGAGATCGGTGCTTGAGGTTGAAACGACATCACAACACCCCCAGTCGCTGAGCGACTCGTTCGATTCGGTCATCAGGTTGTACCACGGCGGCACGCACGTTCTGCGCACCACCCGCGCCGTAGAAGTCGCCGGGGCTGATCAGTGCACCGCCGTGGCGCGCCAGACGTTCGGCGAACTCCCAACCGTCGCCGGCATCGAACCACAGGTAGAAACCGCCGGCCGGAAATGGGACGTCGACGCCCGCCCACGCCGAGAACACCTTCCCCAGTCGTTCGAGCCGACGCCGGTACCGGTCGCGCTGCACCACAACGTGAGCATCGTCGGCAAGAGCCACGGCCGCGGCTGCCTGTGCCGGACCGGGCACCAACATTCCGACATGCTTGCGGACCTCTTTGAGGTAGTTGACGAGTTCGGCATCGCCCGCGTAGAAACCGACACGCACGCCAGCCAGGTTGGAACGCTTCGACAGCGAGTGAACAGCGACCACGCCGTCGAAACCATGATGCAAGATGGTGCTGGCCGGTCCGTCCCAGGTGAACTCGACGTAGCACTCGTCGCTGAAGATCGGAACGTCGTTGGCTCGACCCCACTGCGCGGCAACACCGAGATCAGTGAGCGCACCCGTCGGGTTCGAGGGGCTGTTGACCCACAACATCAGGGCGCGGGCTGCGTCGGCGGCGGCGATCGAATCGAAGTCGAGCGCACCATCAGACCGGCACTCGACCGGCACGCCACGCAGCCCGGCCAGCGTCGCACCCATCTCATACGTCGGGTATGCCACCGCCGGATACAGCACGGTGTCCTTCGATGGAGTCCGTAGATGGAGGTACTGCGGCGTGGTGGCCACGAACTCCTTGGTGCCGATGCACGCGGCCATCTGTGCCAGCGGCACGTCGAGATCGAAGCGGCGATCGAGCCACGAACGGATGGCCTGGCGCAGCGAATCACTGCCGATGCTCGGCGGATAGCCGCGCTCGGCGTTCGAGGTCGACAGCGCGGCGATCACGCTGTCGAGCGGCGGATCGCACGGGGTGCCGATCGACAGATCGACGACGCCACCGTCGAACGCCGCGGCCATCGGCGCCAGCCGGTCGAGCCGATCGTACGGATAGGGCGGGGGGACGAAGCCGGCGGGTTCAGCCATGGTGACACCATCCTGCCCGATCGCGATCGAGTGTCACCAGTGGTGGTTCAGGCCGTCGCGACCACGAACTCGGAGAGACGCCCGGCGGACGCATCGGCGAGGCGTGCCCGCACTCGTACTCCACCCTCGTCGTGGTGCGTCGACAGCACTTCGCCTTCACGATGTACCGCCGCAAGCAGGTCGCCCCGATCGTACGGAATCAGCAACTCGACGACCTTGCTGAGGGCTCGCAACCGGTCGCCCAGGGCGTAGAGGAATCCGTCGATCCCCTCGCCGGTGAGCGCGCTGACTGCGACCGAACCCTCGTACCGATCGACGAGGTTCTTGGCGACGTCGGGCTCGGCATCGCACTTGTTGAACACCAGTAGCTCCGGAAGGTGCGAGGCACCGATCTCGAGGAGCACCTCGCGGACAGCGGAGATCTGGCCCTCGGGATCGGCGGCGGTGCAATCGACCACGTGCACGAGGTAGTCGCCGCGGCCGGCGACCTCGAGCGTGCTCTTGAACGCCTCGACCAATCCGTGCGGAAGGTTGCGGACGAAGCCGACGGTGTCGGTGATGAGCACCGGCTCGCCACCCGGCAACGACAGTCGTCGGGTCGTCGGATCGAGCGTGGCGAACAACCGGTCTTCGACCAGCACCCCGGCATGGGTGAGGTAGTTCAGCAACGTCGACTTGCCGGCGTTGGTGTAGCCGACGATGGTCACCGCAGCGAGTCCGCTGCGACTGCGGCTCTTGCGCTGCAGATCGCGAGTGGCGGTGAGATCCTTCAGTTCGGATTCGAGCTTGCTGATGCGACGCATGATCCGCCGCCGATCGACCTCGAGCTTCGTTTCACCGGAACCGAACCTCGAGCCGACGCCACCGCGCTGTTGCGACAACTTGGCATTGGCACCGCGGCGCGAGCGCGGCAGGCGATATCGCAGACAGCGCCAGCTCGACCTGGGCCTTGCCCTCGAGCGTGTGAGCGTTCTGGGCGAAGATGTCGAGGATGACGGCGGTGCGGTCGATCGCGGTTCGACCGAGCACCTTCTCCAGGTTGTACTGCTGTGCCGGCGCGAGTTCGTTGTCGAACACCACCGTGTCGGCGTCGACCGCCAGGCACATGTCCTTGAGCTCGTCGACCTTGCCCTTGCCGATGAACCACGTGTGATCGGGATGGTCGCGACGCTGCACCAGGCGACCCGCCTCGTCGGCGCCGGCGGTGTCGATCAACAAGGCCAACTCGTCGAGACTGGCATCTGTGTCGCCATCGCTGGTTCCCGGCAGGGTGACGCCCACCAAGACGATCTGTTCGCGCTTGGTGCGCTCGATCAGCGTTGCGCCGAGTGCTTCGTTGTAAGGCGTCGACATAGCTCCCTTACTGCACCTACCTCTAGATACGAACTGTGATTGAACCGATCGAGGACTGCTGGACCGACCAGGGTGACGTGCCCGTCGTGAGGTTGGTGCACACGTACCTTGGCATCTCCGCCATCCATGTGCACGGTGATTTCTTCGACATCTGGCGGGACGAAACCCCACGAACGACGCAGCCCACGCGCTGGCGCATGCACCGGTGCCGCAGGCTTCGGTGATGCCGGCACCACGCTCGTGCACCCGCATCGTGATGGCGTGTGGTTCGGGGCCGGCCTCGATGATCTCGAGGTTGATGTCGGGCACGATCTGGCCGAGGCTCAGCAGGTCGACCGACCGTCGACGTCGTCGACCGGCGACGACGGCATGCGGGTTGCCGACGCTGAGGTGGCTGACCGGCCGCATCGGGTCGGTGCCGACTCGGTGCCAGTCGTCGGGGGCGTCGATCCCGGCGACCGGTCCCATGTCGACGGCTGCCTCGATCACGTCGGCGCTCTCAGTCGGGTACAGGGTGACCAGTCGCTCGCCGGCGTCGGTGAGGATGCGCTGCGGCTCGAGATCGCCGCGGCGCCGCGGCCAACGCCTGTGCGAAACAACGGATGCCGTTCCCGCTCATCTCCGCTCGCGAGCCGTCGGAGTTGTACAGCACCATTCGCGCCGCATATCCCGGGTTCGCTCTCGCCGATCAGCAGTCCATCGGCCCCGATCCCGCGACGACGATCGCACAACCGTCGAGCCAGAGCAGGGAGATCGTCGACATGCGGGTGGAACGCGACCAGGAAGTCGTTGCCCAACCCGTGGTGCTTCGTCAGTTCGAGATCTGCCATGCACGTTCCAGTTCCGGCAGCGCTTCGGCCACCGGATCGTTGTCGATGTCGATCCAGCGTATGCGCGGGTCGCGGCGGAACCACCGCTCCTGCCGGACCGCGAACTGCCGCGTGCGAGTGATGATCGTGTCGATCGCAGCATCGAGCGTGCTGACGCCGTCGAGGTAGTCGAACAGCTCCTTGTAACCCAACGCCTGGCGGGCGGTCCGCGAGATCGGTGCGGCAGCCAAGCGACTCGACCTCGGCGACCAGTCCCCCGTCGATCATCCGATGGACTCGGTCGGCGATGCGCTTCGTCAGCATCGGTCGCGGCCAGCGCAGTCCGAATCTGATGAAAGCGATCGGCGGGTACGTGTCGACCCCGGGACCGAACGAGCTGAACGGCCGGCCGCTGCCGAGCGTGACCTCGAGAGCACGCACGACACGACGGGCGATTGGTCGGCTCCATCTTGGACGCCGCAGTCGGGTCGAGCGCCACCAACTGACGATGCAACGTCTCGAGGCCTTCTTCCTCGGCGTGCTCGAGCAGTGCGGCGTGCACATCCGGCCAGCGGCCGGGCACTTCCATCGGGTCGGTGACGCTGCGCAGGTACAGGCCCGTGCCGGCGACGAGCACGGCGCGATCGTTGCGCGATTCGATCGCCCGTGACCGCCTCGCTGGCCGCGGCCGCGAAGTCGGTGACGGTGAACTCGTCGGCGGCGTCGACGAGGTCGATGCAGTGGTGCTGCACCGCCATGCGGTCGTCCATCGTCGGCTTGGCGGTGCCGATGTCCATGCGCCGGTAGACCTGCATGGCATCGACGGCGACGAGTTCGACTTCCGGATGCGCCCGGGCCAGCGCCATCGCCACGTCGCTCTTGCCCGACGCGGTCGGCCCGAGGATGACGAGCGGGTGCGGCCGTCACCCGGCGAGGACGGCGATGCGCCGCTTGTGCAGCGGCTCGGCGATGAGGTCGACGAACTGCCCGAGGAGGTGATGAGGCGCGCCGTGGACGATCTCGACGGCCGCGTACGCGCCGGCACGCAGAGGCGATCGGCGGAGTGAAGTGCACCAACTTGTTCTGCCGAGTGCGGCCCGACAACACGGACGGGTCCTTCTTGCTCGGACCCTCGACGAGCACCTCTTCGATGCGACCGACGCGTGCCTCGTGCTTGGCCAGCGCGCTGCGCTCGACGACGACGCGGAGTCGCTGAAAGCGTTCGGCAGCGACTGGCCGGCTCGACGAATCGGTCGGTCATCTCGGCGGCCTCGGTACCGGGCCGCGGCGAGAAGACGAATGTGTAGGCGTAGTCGTATTCGGCGGCGGCGGCGACCTCGAGCGTTGCCGCGAAGTCGTCGTCGGTCTCGCCCGGGAAGCCGACGATGATGTCGGTCGACACGGCCAGGTCGTCGACGACGGCTCGACCCGCGGCGAGTCGTTCGAGGTAGCGCTGCGCCGTGTAGCCACGATGCATCGATGCCAGAACGCGGTCGCTGCCCGACTGCAGCGGGTAGTGCAGGTGCTCGCACACCGAAGGGGACGCAGCCATCGCCGCGAACGTCTCGGCGCGCATGTCCTTGGGGTGAGGGCTGGTGAAGCGCACGCGGCGAATGCCCTCGACGGACCCGACCGCGTTCAACAGCTCGGCGAACATCGGCCGCAGGCGAGCCTCGGTGTCGCCTGCCTGGCGCGCCGACAGCTGCAGATCGCGTCCGTAGCTGTTGACGTTCTGACCGAGCAGGGTGACCTCGCTGACACCTTCGCCGGCGAGCCGCTCGACCTCGGCGACGACATCGGCGAACGGACGGCTGATCTCGGCGCCGCGCACGGCGGGAACGATGCAGAACGCGCACGAGTTGTCGCAGCCGATCTGGATGGTGACCCAGGCGTTGTAGGTGGTCTCGCGGCGCGCCGGCAGCGCGCTGGGGAACATGGCCTGGTCGTCGAGCACTGCCTCGTCGAGGATCTCGGTGATCGGGCCGCCGTGACGAGCCTCGGCGACCAGTTCGGCCGCTCGATGCACGTTGTGCGTGCCGAGCACGACGTCGACGTACGGCGCCTTGGCGCGCACCAGATCGCGATCCTTCTGCGCCAGGCAACCGGCCACGACGATCTGGCGACCGTCGCGCTCTTCCTTCCACGGCTTCAACCAACCGAGCGTGCCGTACAGCTTGTTGTCGGCGTTCTCGCGGATGCAGCATGTGTTGAGCACGACGACGTCGGCGTCGGCCTCGTCGGTGACCGCGACATAGCCGTCGTCTTCCATCAAGCCGGCGATTCGCTCGGAATCGTGCTCGTTCATCTGACACCCGAAGGTGTGGACGATGTAGCCGCGGGTCACAGGCAGGAAGGCTATCGGTGGCGCCGCGGGTCACGAATGAGTTTGACCGGGGCGCTGGCTCTCGCGAATCCAGCGCCCCGGACGAACCAGTGACTCAATCGATGGTGATCGGCTCTTCGTCGGCAGGCGTGAACTCGGGAACGTCCTGCTGGACGAGGCCGGCCTCGACACGCACCTTCTCGGACACCTCGACCATGATCTCGGGGTTCTGCGACAAGAAGCTCTTGGCGTTCTCGCGGCCCTGGCCGAGTTGCTCGCCCTCGTAGGTGAACCATGCACCCGACTTCTTGATGATGCCCATGTCGACGGCGATGTCGAGCACTGTGCCTTCGCGGCTGATGCCCTTGCCGTACATGATGTCGAACTCGGCCTGGCGGAACGGCGGTGCGACCTTGTTCTTGACCACCTTGACGCGGGTGCGGTTGCCGACGATCTCGGCACCGTCCTTGATGCGACTCGATGCGACGGATGTCGAGGCGCACCGACGAGTAGAACTTCAGCGCACGACCACCAGGAGTCGTCTCCGGCGAGCCGAACATGACGCCGATCTTCTCTCGCAACTGGTTGATGAAGATGGCGATGGTGTTGGTGCGGCTGAGGTTGGCGGTGAGCTTGCGCAGCGCCTGGCTCATCAACCGAGCTTGCAGGCCGACATGGGTGTCGCCCATCTCGCCTTCGATCTCGGCACGAGGCGTGAGTGCTGCCACCGAGTCGATGACCACGACGTCGACTGCGCCGGAGCGCACCAGCATGTCGACGATCTCGAGCGCTTGCTCGCCGGTGTCGGGCTGGCTGATGAGCAACTGGTCGATGTCGACGCCGATGGCGCTGGCGTACACCGGGTCCATGGCGTGCTCGGCGTCGATGTAGGCGCAGATGCCGCCGTTGCGCTGCGCCTCGGCCACGACGTGCATGGCGAGTGTGGACTTACCCGAGGACTCCGGGCCGAAGATCTCGACCACACGACCACGCGGCAGACCGCCGACGCCGAGGGCGAGGTCGAGGCACAACGCCCCTGTCTGGATGGACTCGATGCCCATCGAGGTCTTTTCGCCCATCCGCATGATGGACCCTTTGCCGAACTGCTTGTCGATGGCTGCCAACGCCACATCGAGTGCCTTTTCCCGATCGTTGCTCACTGTCGTTCTCCGTTTCCTGCCTGATGCATGTGGGTTCTTGCTGGGTGCGGAGGCCGAGTTGCACGACCTCGATTGCGTTGACGGTCACCATACGGAAGGGGTGTTACACGGTTGCCCTTTCGAACAACAGCAGTGTAACTACGAACAGTCGTTCGATCAAGCATTGCCGCGGGATTGCGGCGGGATTCAACGCAGCGGCGTGCTGATGTCCACCGACGCGGCAGCCTCGAGCAGTTCTGCGGGCTCCGGGCGGCGTACCGCCAAGTCGAACGCCAACCAGATCGTGAACGTGAACGGGTAGATCACGATCGGCATCAGGATCGCGACGCCGAGCAACGAAAGCACCATCGGCAGGACCGGGATGTCGGGGGACGTGGCGATGAATCCAACCGTCATCGCCGCGGTCAACACGATGAACGTGGCGATGGTGTTGATCGTGATCGCGCCGAGCTCGAAGCCCTCTTCTCGACGCCAACGAATGCCGCACGTTCGGCATCGTTCGTACTTGCCCAGCCAACGACGGATGAACGTACGCCGCGATCCGCACCACGGACAGCGCAGCAACAGCGCACGACGGAACATCCGACCGAATGACGGATCTTTCGCAGGCATCAACCTCACCTTAGAGACATTCGTCGATCCATCGGCCAAACTAGCGACGTGCGTCGAACCTTCGCTGGCCTCATCTTTGGTATTGCCTTTGTGTGCGCCAGCATCGCCATCAGTGGCTGGTTGCTGCAACGCAGCGCATTCGATCCTGATCGCACGGGTGACCTCGCCGATGTCGTCCTGCAGGACACGCGCATCAAGACGCAGATCGTCAACACCATCGCCGATGCTGCGGCATCGCAACGCGGGCTCGACAAGACCACCACTCGCCAGGTCGTTGCGCAGGTCGCCAGCACTCCGCAAGGCGCCCAGTTCCTCAGCAAGGTCATGCGCGACGCCCACGCCCGGATGATCGGCCAGCAAACCGGACCGGTGCGGATCACCGGAACTCAAATGGTGCAATTGGTGCGCAACGAAGTGGTCGCCGACATCCCGTCGATCACACTGCCGGTGCCGCGCGTCGACTCGCTCGACACGATCCGTCGCATTCTGCGGTGGACCATTCCGTTCACCGCTCTCTTCGCCGTCGGCTTCTTCGTGATCGGGTTCATGTTGCACCCGCACCGTTCGGCGTTGGTGCACAGCCTCGGGTACGGGATGTTGCTGCTGGCGTTGCTGACCGTCGTGTTGGGATACGTCGTGCCGCGGTTCGCGCTCCCGGCACTGAGCGACAACATGTGGGCCGATGTACCTGCGCGCCTCGCCAACGATTCGCTGCCACTACTGGTCGGAATGGCGATCGTGTTGACGGGTGGCGGATTGATGCTGCTGGTCGGTACCGGCCTGCTGAAACGACGCCGTCGCTGGAACGCGCCGGTCAGCACATACCGCTATCGCGAAGAGCGTCGCTGGGGCTGACCGCCGCACTAGAAAACATGGAACAGTTCCAGACATGGAAGTCCTCAACTCCAACCCCGTTCTCGCTGTGCACGACTTGGAACGCTCGGCAAGCTGGTATCGCGATGTGCTGGGCTGCGAGACCACCGATCCCGATCCCGGCAACTGGACGTTCTGTCGTTCGGGCGCGATCGACTTCATGTTGGGACGATGCCCCGATGCGGTGGAAGCCTCGGAACTCGGCGATCACAGCTACATCGCGTACTTGCGCGTCGACGACGTCGAGGCCTTCCACCGACGGGCCGTGAGCGCTGGCGCCGAGATCTTGAAACCCGTCACCGATGAACCTTGGGGAATCCGCGAGTTCGCCGTCCGATCACCCGACGGCCACCGCTTCATGCTGGGCGAACCGATTGTTCAGCGTGAGGTAACTGAGGCCCCGTAGCGGGGCGTGCGGTGACCAACGCTCATCCCGCCCGCTGGGGCTGACCGCGTACGACGGTTACGAGACGAGTTCGGCGACGAACTCAGCGAACACATCGGCGTAGTGCATCGCGTCGGAGTCGCTGTGCATCACCGAGATCAGCCACTGCTCGTCGAGACCCGGCGGGAGCAGCACGCCACGGTTGATGCCGTGCATCCACTGGGCGAACGCGAGGTCGAAGTCGGTGGCCTTGTAGTCGCGGTAGTTCTCGATCTGCTTCGGTGCCCACGTGACGCAGGCCTTCGCGCCGAACTGCACGGTGTGCGCCGGGAGGCCGGCCTCGTCGATCGTCTGCTGGCAGGCAGCGAGCACGCGTGCGTTGAGATCGACCGTCGCCTGCGTCGCCTCGGGCGTGCACACGTCGGCCAACACGGCCTTGGCCGCGGCCATGCACAGCGGATTCCCGTTGTACGTGCCGAGGTGCAGGACCTTGCCGCTGGTGATCTGATCCATGCACTCCTGCGTACCACCGAACGCACCGAGGGGCAGTCCCCCGCCGATGCTCTTGGCGAGTGCGACGAGGTCGGGCTGCACGCCGACGGCGCCCGTCGCGCCACCCCACCCGGCGGTGATACCGGTCTTCACTTCGTCGAAGATCAACATGGTGCCGTACTTGCGCGTGATCTCGCGCACAGCTTGCAGGTAGCCCGGCTTCGGCAGGCAGATGCCGATGTTCTCCATGACGGGCTCGACGATGAACGCGGCGACATCGCGCCCGGCGAGCGCCTTCTCGAGGAGATCGGGACGGTTGTACGGAACGATCTTGGTATCGCCCAACACGGCACGTGTGATGCCGGCCGTTGCCGGGATCGCGCGAGGTTCGTCGACGGGCCCGGCTTCGCTGATCGGTGGCTTCATCGAGATCATGACCTCGTCGTGATGGCCGTGGTAGCCGCCCTCGACCTTGACGATCTTGTCGCGACCCGTGAGGCCCCGCGCGGACGCGGATCGCATCCATCGTTGCTTCGGTACCGCTGTTGGTGAAGCGCCACATCGGAAGCTGGTAGCGAGCCGCGAGCATCTCGGCGACATCGGCGTTCAACTCGCACGGAGTCACGAACAACGTGCCGTCGTCGAGTTGACGTTCGATCGCGCTGCGTACGATCGGATTGCAGTGGCCGGCGAACAACGCGCCGAAGCCGAGATCGAAGTCGACGTAGCGGTTGCCGTCGACGTCTTCCATCCATGCGGCCTGCGCCCTGCGCACCACGATCGGGTGCGGGTCGTATGACTGGAAGCTCGACGGCACTCCCATCGGCATCACCTTGCGCGCACGCTCGGTCGCCTTCATCGAGCCGGCGGTGCGTTGCATGTAGACACCCAGCTCGCGCTGGGTGATTTCCCGGGCTCTGCTGGCAAGATCTCGTGTGTCGATGGATTCCATTGTGCTCATTCGATTCTCCAACCGGATTTCGTTCCTTCGAGCCTACCTCACCACGAATTCCATCGTGAACCAAACCTTCACCGTGGCTGCGCAGGCTGGACCCGGGCCAGCGCAGCGGAAACAACAGAGTGTGGAAGTTGCACGCGGATGTGGCACACTGGGCGACCTACATGGTGGCCGTAGTTCAGCTGGTAGAGCGCCAGTTTGTGGTACTGGATGTCGCGGGTTCGAGCCCCGTCGGTCACCCCAATCGAACAGTACGGGGGCACCTCGGTGCCCCTACACTGCTCGGGTCCTGGCTTCGGCTCGGGCGATGCGCCTCTAGCTCAACGGCAGAGCAACGGACTCTTAATCCGCAGGTTCTGGGTTCGAAACCCAGGGGGCGCACAACGAAATCGTGTCAGGCGGTCGCTACTGCCGGCGTTTGTAGCACGGCGACCGCCTTGCTGAGTTTCTGCAGGACGTAGCCGATGATGATCATCAACACGCCGATCGCAGCTGCGAACGCGGCGACGCCGAACGAGACGACCGACGTGAACAGCGAAGCGCGCAGGAACGACGCTGTCATCACGGTGTCGCGTGCGGGATCGTCCTGGTCGAGCTCCGCATAGGTCTTGCCGCCACTTGCCGCCAATGCGTGCTTACGAATGGTGTTGGCCTGACTGAACGCGGTCAGCGGCCCGTCGACCGAATTGCCGGCGAAATAGGTTGCATCCTCGGACACGACGATCTTCTCGGCGGACAGTTGGTCACGGACGACGAACCAGGTGAAGCCACCCGCGACGACGAGCACGATGCCAGCAACCATCACCAGCACCGACAGCACCCCGAGTGCCTTGCCGGCACTGTGCGCTGGCGTCGTCGTGTTTGCGACCGGCGGTTCGACCACCTCCGGAGGTGCGGGCGGCTCGACAATCGGCTCGTCGGGTTGAGCGTCTGCTGAAGTCATGACGGTCCTCCTTCACTCGCTGGCAACACCTGACCCTATGCCTTGCGGAATCATCGCCCGCGCAGTCTCAACTGGGAAGTGAACTACCGGCGGCGTAGTACGAGGCGAACTGCAACGAATGCGCCGTGCTGAGTGCCAGCATCCAGCCAGTCGACGGGCAGCCCCGGGCGATCGACATGATGACTTGGTAGAAGGTCGGCAGGTCGACCTCGAGCCCGCCATAGCGGCGCGGCACGAGCATCCGTCGCCGCCTGCTCGGCGATCAACATCGGACGAAACGCGTCAGCCTTGGCGATCAAGTCGCGAGAGGTCGTTTGCACCGTCTCTGCCGTGGCGTTCATGTGCACGCTCCCGTCGTCGATCACCCTCCATCCGAACCTAGACCACTCCGCCCGCTTAGAGTCGGCTCGCGTGGATGGCATCGACGAGGAAACGCACGACCGCGAACCTCGTCACTCCTCCCGAGCGGGCTGTCGTACGTTCCGTGCCGTCGTGGCTCGTTCGCGCGGTACCAGGACTGATGCTCGCGTTCGGTCTCGTCGCGGCGGCCGCCGCCATGCTGCTCGCAGCGCGAAGCGGCATCAACGCCCCCGTGTCGAAGCAGGTGTCGATCGGGCCTTTCGATGCGCTCCTCGTCTACTCGACACCGACGCCCGAGCTGGTGGTCTCCGCACTCGTCAGCGTCGTCGCCGTCGTTGTACTGATCATCGGTCTGGAAGCGTGGGCCGCGCAGCGCGTCACTCATCCAGCCCGTCGAGTTGGTGATGCGCTGCGTCGGCCACTGCGATCCGAGGCCACAATCGATCGGCCGAAGGGACGAGTCGCCGTGACGGCTCTGATCCCAGCGCGCAACGAGGCGCTCCACATCGCGGCCACGTTGGAATCGCTGCACCGCCAGACGGTTCCTCCCGCCGCCGTGTGGGTGATTGCTGACAACTGCGACGACGACACCGCAGAGGTCGCCCACGCTCACGGAGCCGACGTCTATACGACCGTTGACAACCACCATCGCAAAGCTGGTGGGCTCAATCAGCTGCTGGCTGGGCTCCTCCCCACCTTCGGACCGTCGGACGCGATCCTGGTGATGGACGCCGACACCGTGATGGTCGACGACTTCCTCGAGCGCGCAGCTGCGGAGTTCGAGCAGGCACCCGACCTCGACGCCGTCGGCGGAGTGTTCGTGGGCGACGAATCGAGGGGATTGCTTGCGCAGTTCCAACGCAACGAGTATCTCCGCTACGGACGCGAGATCTCCCGTCGCCGTGGTCGCGTGTTCGTGCTCACGGGCACGGCCTCGGTGTTTCGAGCCGACGCGTTGGCGACGGTTGCAGCCGCTCGAGGGTCAGTCCTCCCGGGGGTCGCCGGCGACGTCTACGACACCTTCTCGTTGACAGAAGACAACGAGCTGACGCTCGCTCTGAAGACGCTCGGTGCCCGGATGATCTCGCCTCGCGCCTGCATTGTGCGTACGGAGCTGATGCCGACCTGGCGAGACCTGTGGCATCAACGTCAACGATGGCAGCGAGGAGCGCTCGAGAACATCGGAATGTACGGCATGTCCTCGGCGACCGCCCGATACTGGCTCCAACAGCTCGCTCTCGGGTACGGCGTCATCTCGCTCGTGTCGTACCTCGTGGTCAGCGTGTTGGCCTACTTCGCATTCGGCCTGTTGACCATCGTCGTCTTCTGGGCAATCCTCGGGGCTCTGTTCGCCGTGGAACGAATCGTCACCGTGTGGCCCGGCGGATGGCGCGCACGACTTCTCGCAGCGCCGTTGCTGATCGAACTCGTCTACGCGTCCCTGCTGCAGCTTGTCTACGTCAAGTCGCTCATCGACATCGCGTTCGGTCATTCCAAGAGTTGGAACGCCGCCACAGTGAGACCTCCGTCTCCATGAGCATCCTGGCCAACTCGAGTCTCGTCGGCAACCGCTGGTTCGAACTGCTCATTCTGTTCGTCGGATTCAACACCATCGTCTACGCCGCGCTGGCCTTCGGCAAGCTGTGGCCACGCCGACGCCGCTGACCCGAAACGCCATCCCACCCGTAGGAGGGTGGCGTCCCACCACCCATTGTGCGGGCAGTGTTGGCGGTGTCAGAAATGCAAGGCACCAGGAGGTCACACGTCGTGGTTGACGAAAATTCGGAACAACTCGGACCGATCAGCTATCTGATCGTCGAGTTCCCTGGCAACAAGATGACAGGCGAAGGCCTGGCGGCGCTGGTGGATCTCGTCGATCAAGGCATCATCCGGATCCTCGACCTCGAATTCGTCGTTCGAGCCGACGATGGGTCGATCGCCGGTCTGTCACTGTCGGACCTCGATGCCGATGGAGAGTTCGACGTGACGGTCTTCGAGGGAGTGCAGTCGGGTCTGTTGACCCAGTCGGACTTCGACGGAGCAAAGGACGCGATCCGGCCAGGCTCGTCCGCAGGAATTCTCATTTACGAGAACCGATGGGCGACAGCCTTCGTGCAGGGAATGCGCTCAGGAGGCGCCGAACTGGTCGCTGCCGGCTACATCCCGCAGGCCGATGTCGTGGCCGCGCTCGACGCGACCGACGCCGGCTGAACATCCCCACGAGAGAGGAACGAAAACAATGCCAGGTTTACTTCGTGCAGTCGGCCGCACGGCCGTGGTGGCAGGGACTGCAACGGCGGTGTCGAACCGCGTGTCGCGGCGCCAGGCCAATCGATGGTCTCAGCAGGAACAGCCAACGCAGCAATACGCTCCGCCGCCCCAGCAATACGCTCCGCCTCCGCAGCAGTACATCGCACCGGCCCAGGACTACGCGCAGCCGGCACCTCTCCCGGCGGCGCCGGACCCGATCGAGCAACTCACGCGACTCGCCGAGCTCCGGGACCAAGGCGTCCTCACCGAGGACGAGTTCACCGTGCAGAAGGCCAAGATCCTGGGCATGACCTAGAGCGGGTCGAAAAATGTTGTTCCTCTACCGCCCCCGTGAGACGCGGATGCCGTTCTCGCTCCCGCGAAACCGGATGGACCAGGCCGCATACAACCGCTCGCTCCAGGCGAAGTTCGAAGCGTCGCGCCGCGTCCCACCGCCGGTTGCCACCGCCCATGCTCACATCGCGCCAGCCACTCCCATCGATGCACTGAGCCAGCTCGGCCAGTTGCATCAATCCGGGGTGCTGTCCGACGAAGAGTTCAACGCCGCCAAGGCGAGGTTGCTCGCCCGATGAGCTCGAACGGGGACCGAGCGTCCGTCCTTGTGCGCGCGCTACGCGCTCGGTATCGACCGCGACAGCGAGACGCTCAGGGCCGTGATGACCGACGATGTCACTGCCTGGACGCCCGGGTTGTCGACGGCCTCGCTCGTCGAACTGATCGACGAGTTGGAGAGTCGCGACGACTCGTTCTCCGACTTCGTGTTCGATGCCACCCCCCTCGATGTCGGTGGTGACTTCGCGTGCGTCGAGTGGACCGTGGCCATGACCCACAGCGGCCCGATCGACCTCTCCAGTGGCACGCGAATCGAGCCCTCCGGAATTCGCGTCGACGTGCACGGTGTCACCGTCGCCGAGTTCGAGGGCGAACGGATCTGCTCGCTTCGCCAATACTGGGACGAGTTCGCAGTTCTCGATCAGCTGGCCACCTAGGGGTTGGCACGGCCACCGTGGGCAGCGAGGCCGTACACGACGAGTATCCCGAGGATGACGTAGGTCAACGACCACACGGGGTAGAACGGCATCTGCCACAACGAGGTGATCGCCAGGACGGCGCCCATGATGATCCCGATCCAGCGAGCGAACTGGTTGCGCATGATGACGGCGAACGACCCCAAGAACAGCAGCAGACCGACGATCAGCCACACCCATCCGTAGGTCGAGATGCTCGTCCCCAGGATCGCGCCTTCGAGGTTCTCCGGCAGCGCGCCGTCGTAGCGGAACGCCCAGACGCCGTCGAAGATGCGCATGATTCCCGCGATCCCCATGATGGTGCCGGCGAAGAACATCCAGCCGACTCCCTCCACCTCGAATTCGCGCTCCTGGCTCAGCGGTGTGCTCATCGGACTGCCTCCGTCTCGGACCGACCTCGGTCGTGAATTGCCGCGACAGTAACGCCGCTCCAGGTGGGAACGCATCACCCTCGCCGGGTGTGACCCGGGCGTTCGTCACAGGCCCCGAGCTGGTGGGTGCCGGTTCGGTCGGCCCAACTAGCGTGGCTCGCTGACCGGCGTTCTCTGGAGGGGCGTACGCGCAACGTCATTGCAACTACGAAACTGGCGATTCCCAGTCCTCGTCGCGCTCTCGTGCCGCGGCCCGACTTGAGCGCGCGCCTGGACGAAGCGGACTATCGACTGGCGATGGTCGCCGCACCGGCCGGGTACGGAAAGACCGCGACGGTTGCCTCGTGGGCGGCGGCGCAGCCACACGATCTCGCATGGCTGTCGTGCGACTCGACCGATGCCGAGCCGTCGCGTTTCATGACGGGGCTGCTCGCGGCGATCTCGGTCCAGTGGCCAGGTGTTGCCGACGACGCGTTCGTGATGTTGGAGCGCGACGGCGCTCGCACGCACGACGCCGCCGTCGCGGTTGCCAACGAGCTCGCCTCGGTCAGCACACCAGGCGTGATCGTGGTCGACGACCTCCACCTCGCAAAGCCGGCCCCGGTGATGTTGTCGGCCTTCGTCGATGCCCTGCCGAATCACTTCCGACTGGTGTTCGGCAGTCGCTCGGATCTTCCGATGTCGTTGGCTCGGCTCCGCGTTCACGGCGGACTTCTCGAGTTGCGTAGCGACGACCTCCGTTTCACCTCGTCGCAGACAGCGGAGTTCTCGCGACTGCACGGCCTGTCGCTGGAACCGAACGAGCTGCAGATCCTGCACGATCTGACCGAAGGCTGGCCGGCCGGTGCGCAACTGGCCGCACTCGCGTTGCAGCGCAGCGCCGACCGGAGCCAGTTCCTCGATGCCTTTGCCCGCACGGACCGGGCTGTCGGCGACTTCCTGTTGAGCGAAGTCTTGGATCACCTCGAGCCCGACCTCGTCGATTTCCTGATCGACACCTCCGTGCTCGAGTCCTTCGACGCGGAGCTGTGCGCAAAGGTCAGTGCACGCGACGACGCGGCGGTCCTCCTCGAGCGTCTGATCGCCACCGATCTCTTCGTCGTCCCACTCGACGACGAAGGCCGCTGGAACCGTTACCACCACTTGTTCGGTGCATTCCTGCGCGCCCGCCTCGCATCGCTCGGCGAAACGAGGCGGCATACGGTGCACGATCGAGCCAGCCGGGCACTCGAGGCCCGCGGGGATGTGACGGGGGCATTGCAACACGCGATGGCTGTCGATGATCTGGGACGCGTCGGCCAAGTCCTGCGCACCACGTTGGCTCGAAACATGTCGATGTCGGACGCCGACGTCGCGCGGCTGGCGATCCGAACCTGGCTGCACGAGTTCGGCGCCCATTTGGTCGAGACGAAGCCGAGCGAAGTGGCCGAATTCGTCATCGGATTGATCTCGATATCGGGCTCGGACGACGCGATCTGGTGGCTGGAGAAGCTCGAGCGGGCCCATCCCGAGCCTGATCGCGAGCCGCTTCTCGCCGCCCTCCTGCACGGTGCATGGGCCGAGCTCCACCTCTACAACGGAGAATCGCAGAACGCCCTCCGGCATGCGCAAGCGGGCCTCCACATCTTCGACGGGCGTCCACCCAACAAGGGTCTCATCCCGCTGATCTTCAGCGTCGTGATCCGCTCCCACCTGCAAGCCGGCGACCTCGATGGGGCGCGGGCCGCACTCGGAGATGCTGTCTCGTACGCATCAGGCAGCACACTCACCGACGAGATCCGTCACCCTGCTCTCGTGTCGTTGATTGCTGCGTTCGACGGTGAACTCGGCCGGGCGACCACACTGGCCGCCGACGTCGAGCGTCGGGCGAATGGGATGCATCTCCGAGTGCACGAACCAGGCCGAATCTGGGCCGGGATGGCACGGGTGGAAGCACATCTCGAACGCAACGAGCTCCGCGAAGCAACGGCGGCTCTCGACTCGGTGCGAGACGCGGCGGACGCCACCCACCGGACGCCGTACCAAAGTCTCGTCGCGCTGCAGGGCGCCCGAGTCGCGCGGGCTCTCGGTGATCCCTCTGGAGCCGAGGCGCTGCTCTTGCAGGCCGGTCTGTTGTTGAAGAACCCCGACGACAAGACCCGCGCGGTGTTCGCCGTCGAGAGAGCGCAACAAGCACTGCGGTTCGATCCCGCCAAGGCACCCGGTCTCATCGACGCGCTCGATCAGAGTCGCCCGGAAACGCAACTCCTGCGCGTCCGGCAACTGCTGATCGAGGGGAACCACCGCGCTGCCGCGGCGATTCTCGACGAGCTTCCACCGGCAACCACTCGTCGGCTCGGCGTCGAACGCGATGTCCTGCACGCACTGACCTTCCTCGATGTCGACGTCGAACGGGCCAACGGGCACCTCAGCAATGCGCTGTCTGCTGCGCGACCCGAGCGGTTGGTCCGTTCGATCATCGATCCCGGACCCGACGCCCACAAACTCCTGATGTCGAGCACTCCCGACGCCGAATCGCACTCCTTCGTCGAAGAGTTGATCGAGGCGTCGAGCCACACGCTGGCGCCACGCCGTCAGGACATCAAGCAAGTGCTCGTCGAACAGCTCAGTGCTCGCGAGATGACCGTGCTGCGATACCTGTGCAGTCGGCTGACCTACGAGGAGATCGCAGCCGCGCTCTTCGTGTCGCTGAACACGTTGAAGACTCACGTGAAGGCCGTGTATCGAAAGCTCGAGGTCGCCTCCCGCGCTGATGCCGTCAGCGTGGGTCGTTCACTGCACCTCATCTGAGTCGGCTACGAGGTGCACGTCGAGGAGCTCGAGACCGAGATCTTGAATCTGCGTGATGACCCGACTGAGGTCGTCGTGCGGGCACCGCACGACCGTGACGCCATCATCCGCCTCGATGTCGCAGTTCGCGAAGGCTGACCGCAGCGTCGGGCTCGCTGCACCCTTGAACGACAGCACGTACTGGAGATCAGCCATCTCGGCTACTGCCGGGCCATTGCGATGCGGAAACGCTCCTGGGGATCGATGAAGTGGTCGTTGTCGTCGACGCCGACATCGAGTTGCACCCAGTGGATCTTGCCGGTGAAGCGACTGCCGTGCGCGGTGTAGTCCGGAGTCACAGTGGTGCCCGACTCGTAGCCGATGTCGGTGGTCTCGTCGGCGGAGAAGACCATCGGTTGGGTCGCCGCGACCCGACCGGTTCCGACCGAGCTGCCGTCGTAGTAGATGGTCACATCGCCACCCTTGGCCAAGCCCCCACCGTCGTAGGCGAACTCCATGCGGACCTGATGCTTGCCCGTGGGGATCTGTGCGTCGGCTTCGGTCGTGAACAGATGGATGCCGAGCACGTTGTAGGCGAACTTGGCCTTGCCATCTTTGGCATAGACGCACCATCCGCCGAAGCGACCACCTTGGGCGATGATCACGCCCTCGGCTCCGGCCTCGGGAACATCGACCTCGGCGGTCACCGAGAACGACTTGTTCTTGATGCTGACGACACTGTTCTCCGACAGCCGGCCCATCCCGGCGAAGAACAACTGCGTGTTGCCACGAATCAACGTCGGTCGCCCGGCGAGCTCTGGATTGAGCCGCTCGCCGGTTCGATCGTCCATCGGCAGCACGTTGTGCTTGGTTGCCTCGATCAGCCACAGCCGTTGCAGCTGGGCGAGCATCTCCGGGTGATCAGCGACCAGGTTGTGCGCCTGGCTGTAGTCGTTGTTGCCGTCGTAGAGCTCCCAGACGTCGTCGTCGAATGCCGGCAGCGTGCCACCTACCATCACCCACGGCGTCTTGTGTTTGGTGACGGCGCTCCAACCCTTGTGGTAGATCCCACGGTTGCCGAACATCTCGAAGTACTGCAGATCGTGACGTTCCGGAGCATCCGGCTCGTTGAACGCATACAGCATGCTCGTGCCCTCGATCGGCGCCTGCTGCACGCCATTGACCATCATCGGCTCGGGGAGTCCGGCCGCCTCGAGGATCGTCGGGGCGATGTCGATCACATGGGTGAACTGCTCGCGGATGCCACCCTTCTCAGTGATCCCCGCGGGCCAGTGCACGATCGTGCCGTTGCGGGTGCCACCCCAATGGGAGGCGACCTGCTTCGTCCATTGCAGCGGGCTGTTCATCGCCCATGCCCAACCCACTGAGTAGTGGTTGTACGACTCGGGCCCACCGAGCTCGTCGATCTTGCTCAACATGAACTCCGGCGTCTCCAGCGCGGCCATCCCGTTGAAGTTGGCCATCTCGTTGAATGCACCGTTCATCGTGCCCTCGGCGGAGGCGCCGTTGTCGCCGATGATGTAATAGACGATGGTGTTGTCGAGCGCACCGAGGTCGTCGATCGCGTCGATCAACCTGCCGACGTGGTGGTCGGTGTGCTCGAGGAATCCCGCGTAGACCTCCATCTGACGCGCCAGCACCGGCTTGAGCTCGTCGGGCATGTCGTCCCACGCGGTGATCTCGGCGTGCCGTTTCGTCAGTTCGGTGTCGGCCGGGATGACGCCCAACTCCTTCTGCTTTGCGAATGTGCGCTCGCGCTGCACATCCCACCCGTCGTCGAACTGGCCGGCGTACTTGTCGGCCCACTCCTTGGGAACGTGATGCGGCGCATGGGTCGCGCCCGGCGCGAAGTAGATGAAGAATGGCTTCTCGGGCATGAGTGCCTTCTGCTGGCGCACCCAACCCACAGCGCGATCGGCCAGATCCTCGGTGAGGTGGTATCCCTGCTCCGGAGTGGCCGGCGGCTCGACCGGCGTGGTGCCGTCGTACAGCGCCGGGTCCCATTGGTTGTTCTCGCCACCGATGAAGCCGTAGAAGGTCTCGAAGCCACCGCCACCGGAGGGCCACGCGTCGAACGGGCCCATCGGCGAGGACTGCCACACGGGCACCTCGTGGCACTTGCCGAACTGTGCCGTGGAGTAGCCGTTCAACTTCAGCGTCATCGCCAACGGGGCCTTCTGGTTCGGCCGCAACGAGCTGTTGCCCGGCGCCGAGGTAGCGGTCTCGGTGATGCTTCCCATCCCCACCGAGTGGTGGTTGCGCCCGGTCAGCATCGCCTGGCGGGTCGGAGCACACAGCGCCGTGGTGTGAAAGCGGTTGAACTTCAACCCACCCGCCGCGAGCCGTTCTGCTACCGGTGTCTGGCAAGGGCCACCGAATGCGGTCGACGCACCGAACCCGACATCATCGATCAACACGATCAGCACGTTCGGCGCCCCGTCGGGGGGCAGCAGCGGTTCGATCGGTGGGAACGCCGTGTCGGGGTCCTTGGCGTCGTAGGTCGTCAGGCCGCGGGCAGGACGATCGGGGATCGGCAGCATCGTGCGTGCGTGTCGGTCGGGTGAGTTCGCCATCGGAGTGCTCCGTTCGTGCGGCTGGTTGGCCTCGGTAGTGATGCGAATGTACGAAGAAGTCGGGTGATCGGTCTTCACCAATTGGCGGGTGACTCTCGAGCAGGGCTCGATCGCCATGTCACGACCAGGATGTGGATGCTCAGCACGAACACCCATGCCGGGAAGATCACTTCGATCCACGGAACGATGCCGGCGGTGAGGAGCAGGACGACACCGGTGGCCAGGCCGAGGAACGTGATCCATCGCGGCGCGAGGCCCAGGCGGGTCGCAATCGTCGTGGTCGAGATCGCGAAGACGGCGGCCATCCGCATCGCATAGGTGGTGAGCAAGGTGAAGCTGACGCGGCGGCCGAACGACCACACTCCTGCCTCCAAGAACTCACCCGTCGCCAGCACGAGACCGCCCGCGATCGCCCCGGCGACGAACAGCATGGCGACGAACAGCAATCCGCTCCCCAGGAAGACGGTGGCGAACAGTCGATCCTCACCGTGACCCATCCGGTCACGGACGACCCCGATGAACCACAGGAAGGCAATGCCTGCGAAGGGCAGCAGGTTGAGGGCGAGGATCACGGCGTCGCGTTTGCCTCCGTCTGCCAACCAATCGCCGGCATCTTCCGGGTCGCTCGGCACGGCCAAGCGAACCAGCACCAAGGCCACGGTGAAAAGTACAGAGAACGCGATGCCTGCGACAGCCGCAGCGCGCGGCGTCCGCATGGTCCCGCCGATGAGTTGTCCGGACGGCGCTACCGGTAGGTCAGTCATGGTGCAACTGACCCACCCGGCAGCACGCGATGCATTCGACTAGAAGCGACGGCGGCCGCGCCCGGGAGTGACCGCGGCTGCAACCACCGCGGTCTTTGCAACTGGGCGAGCCGGGCCGGGCCCTGGCGTGATGGCCTTGGCGACCACGGCGGTCTTTGCAACAGGATGGCCGATGACTCCGACCCTTCCGATACGTGCTGGTCTCAATGGCATGTCATTCTCCCTTTGCTGTGGTGTTGGGTGTTTCGTAGTCGGGGTCGGCTTCGATCGAGGCGATGATCGCCTGAATCGGAATGCGACCGTTGGCGATCAGTTGCCCGCCCGAACGTCGTGCCGCCGAGGCGAACCCCGCCGCCCAGGTGTTCTCCCAGATCAAGACGCCGGCAGTGCTGCCGGGGTCCATCGCCGCAGCCAGGTGCTCGACGTCGTCGGCAGCCAACAGCTCGGCGAGCTCCGCTTCGATGGTCTGCAACTCACCGAGGTTCGGGATGTCGGACAACTCCATCGCGTCGACGGTGCCGTCGGCGTTCTTGGTGAGGATCAGGATGTCGATGACGCGGATGGTCCCCGCGTCGACCAGAGCGCGCAGTTCGCTCGCCATCTCTCCGGTGAAGTTGCTCGCACCCGCTGGGAACTCGACGACCAGGTAGTCGACCGGCCCCAACAGGTTGATGTCGGTATCGCTCATCACTTTCTCCTCTCGTTCAGGATGTCGGTGTCACTCCACTCGCACGGCGGGTGACTCCACATCACCCTGGGTCTGGTGATCCGTCGTGGCTGACGACTTGAAGTACTTCCGCTCGGGCCGGATCGACCGCCACCAGCCTCGCAGCGCGTTCATGAACGGAATCAGTCCTGTGCGGCGCGAAGGCTCCGCTCGGCCATCTTGTTGCCGCGGGCGATCATGTAGACGAGGACGCCGAGGAATGGCAGGACAACCACGAAGATCGACCACATCGCCTTGGCGAAGCCGCCCATGTCATCGCTCTGAAAAATGTCGCCGAAGACGCGAAACAGCCAGATGATCCACGCGATCCACAAGAAGAAGACCACCACGGTCCAGAAAACGCCCAACACGGGATAGTCGTAACCAATCACCTCGTATCTCCTTCTCTCGTGATGTCGATTGATTTTCGTTGCATCAGGTCGCCTCGATCGAGTGGAGGTCGATCAATTCGAGCCCGAACGACTCGAGACGGTCGAGGATCCCGTGCAGCGTGGACGCGTCGCGACTGACGACACGGAGCCGAGTGATGCTGCGATCGATGGTCAGCTCGACATCCTCGAACGCCTCGCGCAGATTTGGGCCCATCTCGCCCTTGACTCGGATGTCGAAGACTCGCTGGCTCATACGTTCTCTACAGACCTGGGAATGGTGGCGACATACCGAGTTGCGAGTGGTCCCGCAGTGACGCCGTGGGCAACGATGCTGAACGCGATCGTGATGGCGATCGTGTTCACCGCTGTCATCACGCGCGGATCGGTCGCACCGAGGTCCTCGACGGCGAGCAACGCGAACACGACCGACGCCAATCCACGTGGTCCGAACCAGCCGATGAACGCCGTCGTTGCCCGATCCTGACCCGACCCGACCAAGGCGATCGCGACGGGGACCATGCGCACGACGGTGAGGCTCGCAATCGCGTACAGCGCGATTCGGAGATCGAGCTGCTGAAACGCCGGCAACAAGAAACCCGCTCCGAACACGAACCAGAGCGTCAGCGACAGCAGGCTGCCCAGTAGCTCGGTGAACTCGACCGCTTCGGCCGCTTCCGTTCGTGTCGCCGCTCCGAACCCCAATCCGCCGATGAACGCTGCGACGAACGGGTTCCCTCCGAGCTCCGTCGCCACCAGGAACGCGATCAGAGCAAGCGCCAACGTTGCGATGCGACGCGAGCCGTGTTCGGTCCAACCTCGGCTTGCAGCGAGCCTGATGATGAGACCACCGGCAATTCCCGCGCCGGCGCCGATGACGACCCCGAGGGCGAGCTCCCCGATCGCTCCGTATCCGCTGTCGAACTCGTGTTGGGCGATGCCGAGCACGGTGGCCGACGCGGCGATGCAGAGCGTCACGACCGGCGTGGCAATGCCGTCGTTGAGCCCGCTCTCGACGTTGAGAACCCGGCGAACACCGATCGGAAGGCGCTCGTCGGCGATCACCGAAGCGCTCAGCGCGGCGTCGGTCGGAGCAAGGCTGGCGGCGATCACGCCGGCCAACGCCAGAGGGATGCTCGGGAACGCCAGGAGAGCGAGAACGGTTCCGGCGATGATCGACAGCGGCAGACCGATTCCGAGCAGGCGCCCGGTCAGGGGAAGGTCGTGGCGCGCGGCGTTCAACGTGACCGAGGATGCATCCGCGAACAGCAAGAGGGCCAGCGTGACCTCGGCGAGGAAGTGCACGGTCGAGCTCTGCAGACTGACGCTGACGATCCCCCAGCTGGGATTTCCCAGCAGGAAGCCGCCGATCGTCAACAGCAGAGGACCACTGAGGTTGATCCGTTCGAAACGGCACGCGAAACGGACCACGTGAACAGCACGAGCGCAAGCGCAACGAGCGTGGCTTCGTTCATTCAGCACTCCATTGTGGTCGGTGTCGGTTGTGTGGATTGTGAACGGACGCAGGTCACCTCCGCATCACCGTCGACAGGGTGAGATCAGAGGTAGCGCTGCTTCTGCATCCACCGGAACACGAACACACCGATCACCGGTGGGATGTAGAACGTGATCATTCGACACGTCAGGGCAGCGGCAAACGCGACGTCGGAGGGCACGCCGATCGAGATGAACCCAGCGGTCAGTGCAGCCTCCGTCACACCGATGCCGCCGGGCACCGGCATCAGACCGGCGAACAACGAAACCGTGATGCTGACCAGCACCACGTCGAGGTAGTTGACGTGTTGGTCGAACGCGATCAGCACCGTGAACTGCGTGAGGGAGCCGATCAGTTCGGAGACCAGGTTGCCACTGAACGCAACGATCAGCCGGCGCGGTGACTGCAGCAACGGCACGACGAAGTCGCGAACCTTGCGGACCAGACCGAACAGCCAGTTTCGAATTCTCGAGACGGCGAAGATCACGATGATCGCGATCGCCAGAATGACCAGCAGCCACAGGATCAACGTCTTGGCGGCCTCGACGTCGAAGTCCTCGGAGAGGGTGATGTTGAGGGAACCGAGGCCGAACAGCAGGATCGTGCCCATCAGGAACATCTGACAGAGAAAGCCCGTGAAACCGTCGAGCGCACCGATCGCCACCGCAGTCGTGGGCTCGACGCCGGCTCGCTGGAAGAAGCGGATGTTCACGGCAACGCGTCCTGCAGTCGACGGCATCGCCAGACCGACGAACGTCATGGCGAACTGCAACGCAGTGAGGCGGCCCAACGGGATCGGCGTCGGCGACATCCCCGACAGCGCCACCGCGTTCGAGAACCGACCCAAGCACGAGATGCAGAAGGCCAGGATCAGAATGGGGATGCTCGCCCGCGGATCGCGTCGACGATCGTGTCGAGGCCGATGTCGATGAGCCCGGAGATCAAGACGTTGCCGGCGATGAACAGCAGCACAACCGTCAGCAAGCCACCCAACGTGACTCGGCGAAGCTTCTGCAGATCGCGCTGCTCGCCGCCGGAGGCATTCACTGCTGCCACGCGCAGGTCGTCGATGTCGAGACCGACGGCATCGCACGACCGGCGCAGCAATTGGGTGAGGGCTGCAGGTTGGATCGCCGACGTGACCTCGGCCAGGCCGTCGCCGCCCAACGCATCCAACGCCACGGCGACCGCTCGGTCCAATCCGACGAGGGTCGCCGTGGCAACCAACATCTGGGCGCGGTCGATCAACGGAGCGACGTCGTTGGACAACACCTCGCCGGTCGAGAGATCCGCGAATCCGACCGTGTCGCCGTCGAGGAAGACGTGAGTCGCATCGATCGCGCCGTGGGTGATGCCGGCGGCATGCAGGCCGGCGAGCGCACGCCACATCGCTGCGACCTGCTCGTCGGTGATCAGATCCACCGTGTCGACGAGCAGCTCACCACGTCGTTTCACCACGAGCACCGCGTCGCCGATGACGTTCCGACCCGCCGCGACCACCGTGAAGGTGGGCACGTCGCGCTGCTGGGCCAGCAGCGTGAGGAACGCCTCGTGCTCGACCTGCTGGATCCGCGACAGCGCCAATGTGCGACTGCCCTGCCGATACCAGAGGTGGCGCCACAGCGTGACCAGGAACTGACCATCCCACGCGTCGCGTCCGTAGATCTTCACGTCGAGGTCCGTGCCATCGGCAGCCTCGGCCTGCACGCGCACCACGCCGGTGCGCCGTGACACCGTTGTCGGCGTGGCGGGCACGCCCATGCTGGCGAGAACTCGCTGCACCTCTCCCAGATTGGGGAGGTTGGCAGGCGACCCGAAGATGAGGTGCACGGCGGCCGAGACGGCGAAGCCCAATGCCATCGCGCCGACGGTCGCGCCCGGCGCCGTGATGCCGAGCCCGAACGCCGACAACCCGGCGATGCCGACGAGCCAGCGCCCGAAGAAGCGGAACGGCCGGGTGAGGTGAGGCGACGTGACGCTGGCCATCGACACCCAGAAGGCCAGACGCGACCGAGGGATACGGAACGCCCTTGGTGATCGCAAACAACGAGGGTGCGAACGGTGGCCATTCGCCGCTCGACAGCCGCCCGATGACGGGGCCGAGGATGACGACTGCCGCTCCTGCCGACGCGAGGGAACCGACGAGCCTCCAGTGCCGTCGCAACAGCGCCATCGCGACGATCACGAAGCCCCAGACGACCAGCAGGTCGTGACCGATGTGCCACAGCGGGTCGAGCAGTCCGGGGAGGCTGTTGACGAGATCGATCAGCGACTGCTCGAGATCTCCCGGTCCCGTACCGGCGCGAAATGCGAAGACGATGACGACGACGCTCGCAACCGCGAGGAGGATGACATCGGTGGGATGTCGGTCACGAGGGGCATTGGCCGGAGCGGCGAAGAACCGGCCGGACAGCGCACGGATCGCCGCGAGTGCCGACGCCTCGTCGGATGTGACGTCGGATCTGTCGGGGCGATCGTTCACGGTCGATGCACCGGCGTGGAGGTCACGACTCGGAGCGTAAGGGATCACCCGCCGATGGTGAGGACATTTGGCCGGTCGTCCTCGATGATGGCCGCATGTCGGCGAACGCGAACGATCCCTCCGGCGAGCTGAAGAACACGGGGTACGAGCTCTTCATCGCCGCGCTGTCGGTCCTGTCGATCGTCAACGTCGTGCTGATGTACACGTTCCGCAACGACTCGAGCCTGCGAGACGTGCTGTTCGTGATGAACGCGTTGCTGAGCGTGATCTTCTCCGTCGACTTCCTCTATCGACTGTTCAGCGCATCGTCCAAATCGGAGTACTTCCTGCGGCAGCTGGGCTGGGCGGACCTCCTCGCCGCCTTGCCCTTCAAACAGATCAAGGTGTTTCGAGTCTTCCGACTCGTTCGTGTGTTCCGTCTGTTCCGCGCCAGCGGTATGCGGCGCACCGGGCGGACGCTGCTGAGGGACCGGGCGGGCAGACGCGCTGCTGACCCTGCTGTTGTTGGGAATCCTGGTGCTCGAGTTCGGGAGCTTGCAGATCCTGCGGCTCGAACAGCATGCCGCGGGCGCCAACATCGTGACGGCCTCCGATGCACTGTGGTACGTGATCGTGACGATCTCGACCGTCGGCTACGGCGATCGGTTCCCCGTGACCGACATCGGGCGCTTCATGGGTGCACTGATCATCATCATCGGTGTCGCCATCTTCGGCACCTTCACCGGGTATTTGGCAAACCTGTTCCTGACACCCCGCACGAGCGATACGAGCGACACGAGCGAGCCGACCGGCTGAACGTCACGAAGAGGTTCGATCGGTAGCATCGCCCGATGGCTGACTGGTCGACGATCGCATCGGTCGGAACTGCGGCCGGCACCTTGGTGCTGGCGATCGCGACGTACGCGTCGGTCCGTTCGGCGAAGCGTTCGGCCAAGGCCAGCGAGCGAGCGCTCCTGGCGGCCATCCGGCCGGTCTTGGTCTCGTCGCGCCTGGAGGACCCGGAGGAGAAGGTCGGCTTCGTCGATCAGCACTGGGTGAAGGTCGGCGGTGGACGAGGCATCCGCGCAAGGCCGGATGATCACGATCGACCTCCTGTACGGAGACCAGGAAGGGGGCCAACGAACGGTCAGCCGCTTCACGTTGATGCCGATGGAAACCGGGCAACCGATCGCATCCGTGTCGCGACATTGGTACCTCGACCGCTCGGACCCCCGCTAGGGCACCAGCACGATCTTGCCGGCTGTGTGGCCGGACAGGATGGCGTGTTGCGATTCGACGACTTCAGCTCAGTGGATACGCAGCGGCGACCGACACCGACAACTTGCCCTCGGCGGCAAGATCAACGAGTTCGGGACGGGCGGCGGTGCGGATGTCGTCGCCAGGGTCTGCGCCGGGCCCTCCGCCGAGGAGCTTGATCCCCGTGTCGCGACCGCGTCCGAAGCCGGCGATGGTCGCGATCCGGCTGCGATCGGCCACCAGTTCCAACGACACGTCGACGGCCTCGTCCGTGCCGACGGTGTCGAGTGCAACGTCGACGCCGTCATGCGCGAGTGCGCGAACGCGATCGGCGAGACCCTCGCCATACGCGACCGGTGCAGCGCCGAGCGCTCGCACGACATCGTGGCGCGCCGGGCTCGCGGTGCCGATCACTCGTGCCCCACGGAGCACAGCGAGTTGCACTGCCATCTGACCGACCCCGCCCGAAGCGCCGTGGATCAAGACCGTGTCGCCCTTTCCGACGTTCGTCGCGGTCAGCATGTGCACAGCCGTCACTCCGGTCAGCAGGAAGCCGGCCGCCTGCTCGAACGTCATCGTCGGCGGCTTCGGGAGCGCCGCCGAGGCATCGACCACGACTCGGTCGGCGTACCCACCAGTGATGCGATACAGGATCACTTCGTCGCCCACGGCGATCGGGCCGCTGGGGCCGACTGCGTCGATGCCGACAGCGGTCACGACGCCCGAAGCTTCCATCCCGACCCTCATCGGCAACGGGATGCCGCGGCCGAAGGCACCGCTGTAGAACTTGGCGTCCGCCGGATTGACTCCTGCGGCGCGGATGTCGACGGCGATCTGACCAGGGCCCGGTGATCCGTCGTCGACGTCGACGATGGAGAGCACTTCCGGCCCTCCGAATGCTGTAGCAACCACGGCTCGGCTCATGCGGTCTGCAACGAGTAGCGGGGGTGGATCTATTTCCACCTCGTGCCGGGCCCCGAAGGTAGATCTCCGAACCCCAGCACTAACATCCGGAGGTGCGCGTCTTTGACGACGACCAGATCGAGACGCCCCCCGGCGTCGAGGATCAACCGCCTCCGCACAAGCGCCGCGGGACAAATCCCGGACTTGCCTGGTTGGGAATCGGGGTGGCGATCGTGCTGGCCGGCGTCGCCGTCGTCCGCGCCGGCGACAAGCCGTCGACGCTGACACCCGAGCAGATCTCGAGCACGATCAGCTCCGAGGTGGCCAACGGCCTCGCTGACGCACAGAATGTGCCGCCGGCAGGCGAGATCGCGTACAGCACGATTCAACCTTCGATGGTGTACATCACGTCGCACCAGCCGGGCGCGGCGGATGATCAGGTCGCGAGCGGAGCCGGCGTGATCGTCGACGCCGACGGCCAGATCCTGACGGCCCGGCATGTCGTCACCGGTGCAGAGTCGATCGAGGTCACGTTCGCCGACGGCACACAGTCGCCCGCGACGGTCGTCTCGGAACAGCCCGACAACGACATCGCCGTGCTCGTTCCGGACCAACTTCCCAGCGTCATCGTGCCCGCGGTGCTCGGCGGCGGCGTGCGAACGGGCGACGAGGTCTACGCCACGGGACACCCCTTCGGGTTGGTCGACTCGTTCAGCGCCGGGGTGGTGTCCGGCCTCAATCGCACGGTGCCGATCAATGATCGGCAGACGCTGAAGGGGCTCATCCAGTTCGACGCCGCCGTCAACCCCGGCAACTCGGGCGGGCCGCTGCTGAACAAGGCCGGGCAGGTGGTCGGCATCGTGACGGCGTTGGCCAACCCTGCGGGCGAGAACTTCTTCGTCGGCATCGGGTTCGCCATTCCGATCGCGACGGCCGGCGGCGCAGCGGGAGCCCCGCAACAATGACCGACATCTCGAGACCTGCCATGGAGGACGCGTGAACATGCCACACAGAACGGCGCCGATGGAGCACGTCGTGTTCCAGGTGAAGAAGCTGCTCGTCGGGCAGGACATGCTCCTCGAGCGGCTGATCGTCGCCCTGCTCGCACGCGGTCACGTCCTCGTCGAGGGCGTCCCTGGCCTGGCCAAGACCATGGCGATCAAGACGCTGGCCCAGACCATCGGCGGCGACTTCCAACGAATCCAGTTCACACCTGACCTCGTGCCGGCCGACCTCATCGGCACGCGCATCTACAACCAGCGCCTCGGCGAGTTCCAGACGTCGCTCGGTCCCGTGCACACCAACCTGCTGCTGGCCGACGAGATCAACCGGGCGCCGGCGAAGGTGCAGAGCGCGTTGCTCGAAGTGATGCAGGAGCGCCAGGTGACCATCGGTCGCGAGACGTACCATGTCGGCGAGCCGTTCCTCGTGATGGCGACGCAGAACCCGATCGAGTCCGAAGGCACGTACCCGCTGCCCGAGGCACAGCTCGACCGGTTCATGCTGAAGGTTCTCGTCGACTACCCGACGCCGACCGAGGAGTTCGTGATCGTCGAGCGGATGACCGGCACGTTCGAATCCGCCGCAGCAGGTGATCGACTTCCGCAGATCTGTTGCAGATGCAACGAGTTGCCGATGCCGTCTACGTCGACCCGTCGCTGATGGAGTACGCGGTACGGGTCGTCCACGCAACCCGCTATCCGGCGTCGGTCGGCCTGCGCGATCTGTCCCGTTACGTCACGTTCGGCGCCAGCCCACGCGGCTCGATCAACATGATCCTGTCGGCCAAGGCGCTGGCATTCCTCCGGGGTCGGGACTACGCGCTGCCCCACGACGTGACGGACCTCGCCCTCGACGTCCTGCGTCATCGCGTCGTGCTGTCCTACGAGGCGCTCGCCGACAACGTCAGCGCCGACACCATCCTCAGCAGCGTGATCGCCACCATCCCCGTCCCCGACGTGCCGCTGCGCGAATCGCGAGCCGCCTACGACGACGCCATCTTCCGTCCAGACGCCTGAGCGACTGCTGCGTCGCCTGGAGTGGCGAGTGATCCGCCGCCTCGACGGTCAGCTGCAGGGCGACTACCGGACGATGTTCCACGGCGTCGGCATCGACGTCGCGGACCTGCGCGAGTACGAACCGGGCGACGACGTGCGCCACATCGACTGGAACGTCACCGCGCGCACCGACGTGGCGCACGTGCGCACGTTCCTCGAGGACCGCGAGCTGACGGCGTGGCTGCTGCTCGACCGCTCGCCGTCGATGGGCTTCGGCCCCACCGAGCGGCCGAAGGAGACGGTGCTCGTCGAGGTCGCCGTCGGCTCTGGCACGCGTGCCTGACACGCGGCGGCAACCGCGTCGGCGCGATCCTGTACAACAACACGGTCGAGCGCACGATCCCGCCACGCAACGGCCGCAACCAGGTGCTGCGTCTGGCGCACGCAGCTGCTGCGACCTGCGCCGAGTCGACAGGCAGCACGGATCTGGCGCGGTCTGCTCGAAGCCGGGGCGAGCGTCGCTCGTCGCCGTTCGCTGGTGTTCGTCGTCTCCGACTTCATCAGCGAGCCGGGCTGGGAGCGAGCGATGCTGCCGGCTCACGGAGCGCCACGAGGTGATCGCGATCCGCCTCGTCGACCCGCGCGAGCTCGAGCTGCCCGACGCCGGCATGGATCGTCGTCGAGGATGTCGAGACCGGCGAGCTGCTGTCGGTCGACACCAGCGATCCCGAGTTCCGACGTCGCTTCGGCGAGGCCGCCGGTACGCGGGAGGCCGAACTCCACGACATGGCCAAGCAGGCCGGCATCGCCGCTGTACGACATCTCGACCGAGGACGATCTGGTCCGCGCCCTCGTGCGCATGGTCGAGAGCCGCAAGCGGCAGAGGCACTGATGTCGTTCCTCTGGCCCGGCATGCTCGTGCTCCTCGCCTGGTACCGCTCGGCATCGTCGTGTACCGGCGCGTCGACAGCCGGCGCCGCGCCCGGGCGGCCGAACTGGCAGTCGATGGGCTTCGGCGCAGCGCCGGGAACCCGCCGGAACCGCGGCTCCGCCATCTACCCGCGGCCATGCTTCCTCGACGGCGCTGGCACTGCTGGTCGTCGCTGCCGCGCGGCCGCAGCTGAAGCGTCGGCTTCCCGCATCGCGAGGGCACGGTGATCCTCGCCTTCGACGTCGTCCAACAGCATGCTGGCCACCGATCTGCAGCCGACGCGAATGGACGCCGCGAAGACTGCGGCCAAGGAGTTCATCGATGCAGCAGCCGAGCTCGATCAAGATCGGCGTCGTCGCGTTCAACAACGGCGCGTTGATCACCCAGCAACCGACGAGCGACAAGGCCGACGCAGTCGCCGCGATCGACCGGCTGACATCGACGGGTGCGACGTCGCTCGGTCAGGGGATCTTCACGTCGCTGAGCGCGATCGCCGGCAAGCCGCTGAGCCTGCCGCGAGAACGCAACGGTCGACGACATCGCCAACGTCGACATCGGCTACTACGGCTCGGCGGCCATCGTGTTGCTGTCCGACGGCGAGAACACGTCGGGACCCGATGCCGATGCCGTTGCCCAGCTGGCGTCGACGGCAGGCGTGCACATCTACCCGATCGGCATCGGCAGCACCGAGGGCACCGTGCTGCAGATCGACGGCTTCAGCGTGGCGACGGCACTCGACGAGCAGTCGCTGAGCAGATCGCTTCGGTCACCAACGGCAAGTACTTCAACGCGACCGGACACGGCGACGCTCTCGCAGATCTACCGGACCATCGATCTGCAGACCGTCACGGATCCGAAGCAGACCGAGGTGACAGCAGTGTTCGCGGCGGTCAGCACGTTGCTGCTGCTGATCGGCGGCGTGCTGTCGATGCTGTGGTTCGGCAGGTTGGTGTAGCGATGTCGTTCGCAAGCGCCGCTCGCCCTCTTCGGACTGCTGCTGGTCCCGCTGCTGCTCGGCGGGTACCTGTGGCAGTTACGCCGGCAAGCGCAAGCACGCGGTCCGCTACTCCAGCGTCGCCCTCATCCGCCAGGCCCTGCCGAAGCGTTCGCGCTGGCGTCGCCACGTTCCGATCGGCCTGTTCCTCGCCGCCGATCGCGGCGCTCGCGTTCGGCGCAGCGCCCGGCCGCAGATCTCTCGCAGACGTGCCGCTCAACAAGACGTCGATCATCCTCACCCTCGACGTGTCCGGCTCGATGTGCGCCACCGACGTCGAGCCCGAACCGCCTGACGGCGGCGCAGAACGCGGCGAAGGAGTTCGTCGAAGAACCAGGTCGCCGGCACCCGCATCGGCATCATCGCGTTCTCCAACTTCGCCCAGCTGGTCGTGCCGCCCACGACGCGACAAGGACGACGCTGACGCGGGCCATCGACAGCCTCACCACCGCCGCGGGGCACCGTGATCGGGGCGGCGACGCTGCAGGCGATCGACGCCATCGCGTCGATCGATCCCGAACGTCGCACCCAGTCGACCCCGACGTCGACGCGCAGGCGAACCAGGGCGGCGGACCGGACGGTGCGGCACGACGACGCCGCCCGACACCACACCGGCCCCGGTACCGGCCGGAGGGCTACGTGCCCGACATCGTCGTGCTGCTGACCGACGGCGCGAACACACGCGGCATCTCGCCGGTCGACGCCGCCAAGCAGGCGGCCGCGCGGCGCGTGCGGGTGTACACGATCGGCTTCGGCACGGACCACCCGACGGCGACTGGTGTGCTCGGCGGCGCAGCTCGGCGCCGGCGGCTTCGGCGGCGGACCCGGTGGCGGCGGTGGCGGCGGCGGGTCCGGTGGAGGCGGCCGGCGCAACTTCCTGGACCGATGGACGAGGCCACCCTGAAGGCGGTCGCGGCCGACGACCGGCGGCACCTACTACCAGGCGCAGGACGCCGACCAGCTGCGCGACGTGTTCGCCAAGCTGCCCAGCGACATCCAGAACCAGCACGAGGAGCACGAGATCAGCGTGTGGTTCGTGATCGTCGGGGCCCTGCTCGTCGTCGGAGCTCTCGGATTGTCCCTGCGCTGGAACCGAACCTGACCGGGCTCAGCCGGTGACGAGGTCGGCGTAGATCATCCAGCGGTGGTCATCGCCGTCGCAGGTCTGCAGCAGCAGACGGGAGGCTCCGAGGCCGCCGTGATCCGGTCGGATGATCGAGTCCAAGGTCGCTGCGCCCGTGGCGTGCCCGGTGGAATCGACGACCCGGTCGTTCTTGATCGTGGCGTAGATGCGGCCGACGATCCGATACGTCGCCGTGTGCGTGCCGTCGGACATCGTGACGAGCGCGCCATCGGCGAGATTGGGCACAGCGGCGAATGCTCCACCATGCGACGATCGGTGGGCGGCGATCCACAACACGCCGGGACCACCGGGATAGGCCGCAAGCACCGAAGCGATTGCGTCGTCGGTGATCTGGGTGACCGCACCCGAGTTCAACATCGTCTGACCGCCGGCATACACCGGGCAGGAGTACGAGATGTCCGCGATCTCGATCGTCATCACCGCTCCGGCGAGATCGCCGCGGCAGTTCGACTTGTTGACGATCGGGGCGACCGGTGCCGAAGCGACGGGCGCATCGGGCGTGGCGGCTGCGGCGACGGTGTCGGCCGGGGCTGGAGGATCGAGGCGAACTGCAGGTGCAAGCTCAGCGCCCGGCACGGCTCCGACAAGGCTGTCCGACTGGATCTCCAGCCTGTGAACATCGGCAAAGACGGGGTGGGCTGCGGTCCACAGCGAGGTGATCATTGCGATCGACAACGCTGCGAGAAGCCCGGCGGCCACCATGCGAGTGTGTACGTGGTGAGCGCGAGAGACGAGACCTGACATGTGGTAGCGAACTCCCTTTCCGGCGACACGACTCGGCAGGTTTGTCGAAGATCGTGGACCAAAGGGGTGGATTCGCTGTAGCTACTCGTCCGGACAAGCGACCATTTCAGTCCGACGGATCAGAGCTTCCCTCTCGAGAGCTGAAGGTACGCCAACCCCGGCACCAACATCGGAATTTGGACCCCGAATGAGCCGAATGGACCACTACAAATGTCTGACGCACTGGCGTTTCGGGGTACATGTGAGCATGACACCACGTGAACCCCTCCATTCGACCGGGTCGCGTGCGCCGCGTTCTCGGCACACTTGCAATTCCAGTGCTCCTCGCGAGCGCTGCTCTCATCATGGTCACCGGCCAATCCGCGAGCGCCTCGATCGTGCCGACCATCGGTCTGGCGACGGCAGCCAACTACTCGGTTCTCGGCGGGCAAACCGTCACCAACACCGGGCCGAGCATCCTCGACAAGAGCGTGGGTCTGGCGCCAGGATCCGCCGTTGTCGGCTTCCCGCCGGGCACGGTGCTGGCGCCGGGCACGATCCAGGCGGCAAACGCCGTCGCCTTGCAGGCCGAGAGTGATCTGACCACGGCGTACATCGATGCCGCGGGCAGGAGCACCGAGTTCACCACCGTCTCCGACCTGACGTCGGGTACTCCCCTCCTGCCCGGGGTGTACGCCAACGCGTCGCGCGGTCCGCTGTTGCTGACCGGTGCAATGACGCTCGACGGCCAGAACGATCCAAACGCCGTCTTCATCTTCCAGACCGATTCGTCGCTGATCACCGGATCGGGCAGCGTGGTCAACCTCATCAATGGCGCATCGGAATGCAACATCTTCTGGCAGGTCGGAAGCTCCGCAACGATCGGCACCGGCTCGGCCTTCGTGGGCAACGTCCTGGCGCTGACATCGATCGCAGTGCAGACGGGTGCGACCGTGCGGGGCCGGGCGCTCGCCCGCAACGGCGAGGTCACGCTCGACAACAACGTGTTCACTTCGACGAACTGTGCCTTGTCGCCTGAAGGTGCACCTGCTGCCACCACCACGGTTGCGGCTGCGCCCATCGACACCGCCCCGGCAGCACCCGCGCCGACCGTGGCAACGGTCCCAGGTTTCAATGTCACCGACATCACGCTGCCGAGGACCGGCAGCAAGAACGTCGCACCGACATCGAGCATCGCAGCCCTCGCGCTGATCTTGGGCGCTGGAGCGATCCTGCTGGCCCGACGCCGTCGCCCGACGGCCTGATTCGGCGGTCCCGTTCGAAGGTGACCCTCCTCCCGAGGGTCACCTTCGACGCGTCCACGGCTGCGTGACCACGGTGTCCACTTCCTCAGCGCAAACGTTCGCGTCAACTACTCGAGGCTCGATCCGGCGTCGGTCCGGAACGACGGATATGGTCGGCTTCGTTCGGTACTTCGCTACGCACGATGGGACATCCTCCTTTGACTGACACCCAGGCACGACGCAGCCACCTCGGGTGGCACTCCTCCGTTCCGCCCAACGGGTTCGCCAATCGCCCGGTGACGCAGACGACCAACAGCAACCCACTCGGCCTCGAGACGCCACCGGCGGAAGACATCGAGACCACGCCGGAGCACTACAACCTGATCGGCGGCGATCCAGCCTGTGCCGGGTGGACCCGGTCGTATGACGACCCGAACGTCGTGCAACTGCGCGACAAGCTGCGGCAGCACAACGGCATCACGGGTCTCGAAGTGCTCGATCCCGAGCGAGGTCGAACGCGCTGCAGAGATCTTCCATCGCGACGGCTTCGTTGTGGTCCGCGATCTGATCGGGCCCGAGCAACTGGCGCGCATGAAGGCGGCGACCGAGCGCGCCCTCGAGCAGATGTTGGAAGTCGATCCGACCTGCGCCGCGGGTGGCGGTGCCGGTGGCCTCCCCCACCGATTCTCGTTCGGCAGCAGTTCGGCGTCGCGGCACATGCTGCACGAGGACGAATGGGTCGACCTCGTCGACCTGCCGACGACGACACCGATCCTGAAGGCCATTTTCGGCTCACCCAACTACATTCTCATCGGCGCCGGCGGCGACGTGGCGATGCCCGGCGCGATCGAATACCAAGGCCTGCACTCCGACAACGTGTGGACCGAGCCGCACGATCCGACGGGTCGTGTGTCGACCCGGGAGATGCCGGTCCCGGCAGTCACGATCAACTTCCCGATGGTCGATCTCACCTGGGAGAACGGACCGACTCGGCAGATCCCTGGCACGCAGAACTCGCGTGCCCCGATCCCGAACCTCGCCAACGAACCGGAGTGGATGAAGCTCAGCACCGTGTGCCCGGCGCCCGCCGGGTCGGGCATCTTTCGTGATCTGCGGTGCTGGCACGGCGGTACGCCCAACCTGTCGCGCGAGGTGCGCGCCGCGCCCAACATCGAGTACTTCGCACCATGGTTCCGCAGCGAGGCAGTCATCCGCTCGATGCCGTACGAGCAGTGGAAGCGCCTGTCGCCGCACGGCCAACGCATCTCCCGCTACGTGATGTGCGGCGAGGGCGAAAAGGTGATCGGTGCCGGCTACATCCACCCACGGGCGAAGATGCGCGAAGCGTTCAAAGAAGAGCAACTCCGCGAGCTCGGCCCCGAGGCCGCCGAGGAATACCTGCGCCGCTTGTAGAAGGATGAGACCACATGCTGACTGAACCGAAGATCGATCCCATCGAGGCTCTCGCCGAGCTCAACGCAAACGGCCACGTGGTGATCCCCAACCTCATCGACAAGGCGACTGTCACCGATCTTCGCGATCGCGTCGAACGAATCCTCGCCTACGAACGCGAACATCCGTCCGATCCGGGGGCAAGCTCGGTCGAGGTCGATCAGGCTGCCGAGGTCGACTTCAACCTGTGGAAGAGCGGCGACGACGAGATCGAGCGGATGAAGAACCGCATTCGCCGCCGCCAGGCGGAGGAGTTCGACACGCCGTGGCCCGTCAGTGGCAACGACGTGTGCATCAGCTTCATCCACATCCCTTCGCTGTTCGACGGCGACCGCTCGCAGCGGATCTTCAACCTCATCAACAAAGACGTCGCGTTCGCCCCGCTGGTCGAGCATCCAGTGGTGCTGGCGATGATGGACGAGGCACTCGGCCGCGACGCGATCGTGCTCGACATGAGCGTGAACCACATCGGCCCGCACACCAACAGCGCCGGATGGCACGTCGACTCGCCGCTCACCCAGATCGCCGAGCCGCTGCCCAACTTCACGTTGGGCATCCAGACCGCGTGGATGCTCGACGACTTCACGGTCGACAACGGCGCAACACATGTGGTGACGGGCAGCAACCACACCCAGCGCAAGCCACCATCGGGCCGGGCCGAGCTCGAGAACGAAACCGTTCTGGAAGGACCGGCCGGTTCGATAGCGATGTGGCTGTCGCAGACCTGGCACCGCCACGGCGCCAACGTCACCGACGGCGTGCGCAACGGCGTGATCGTCCAGTACGGCCGCTCGTGGGTGAAGCCCTTCGTCGATCTGCGCACGCCGATGGACGCACAGCAAGCCGCAGCGTTCTCGCCACGGCTTCGCTACATGCTCGGTTGCAACGCCAGCGCACCAGTGCGCGGCTGAACCGGGCCGCTGAGCTGGCGGACTCTGGTGCCGGCGCCACAGCGGAGGTGAGAGATGAAACGACAGTTCCCCAAACCGAAGGACTTCGCACCGCTGCTGAAGGTGCGCAAGCCACAGTTCAATCGCACAGCACGACGTCTCGCGAACGCGCACACGATCTACGACCTCCGAGCGATCGCCAAGCGGCGCACTCCCCGAGCGCCGTTCGACTACACCGACGGTGCGGCTGAGTCGGAGCTCTCGTTGGCACGCGCTCGTCAGGCGTTCGAGGACATCGAGTTCCACCCGGCGATCCTGCGCGATGTCGGACGGCTCAGCACCTCGTGGGATGTGCTCGGCGCGCCCGTCGCCTATCCGTTCGGTATTGCTCCGACCGGGTTCGCCAGGATGATGCACACCGAGGGCGAACGAGCCGGTGCCGCGGCTGCCGGCGCAGCCGGGATTCCGTTCGCACTGTCGACGGTCGGCACGACGTCGATCGAAGATGTCAAAGCCGCGAACCCGAGTGGGCGCAACTGGTTCCAGCTGTACATGTGGCGCGATCGCGACCGTTCGATGGCGTTGCTCGAGCGAGCGGCGGCGTGCGACTTCGACACGCTGCTGATCACTGTCGACGTTCCCGTCGGCGGCGCTCGACTCCGCGACAAGCGCAACGGACTGACCATTCCTCCCTCGATCACAGCTGCCACCGTGCTGAACGCAATTCCTCATCCGGGATGGTGGATCGACTTCCTCACGACGGAGCCGTTGAAGTTCTCGAGCTTCGATCGTTGGGACGGCACCGTCGAGGAACTGATGGACACCATGTTCGACCCGACCCTCGACTTCGACGATCTCGCGTGGATCATCGCCCACTGGCCGAACAAGGTCGTCGTCAAGGGAATCCAAACGCTCGACGATGCCAAGAAGGTCGCGTCGATGGGTGTCGCACGGGGTGCTGCTGTCGAACCACGGAGGCCGGCAGCTCGACCGGGCGCCGATCCCGTTCCACCTTCTGCCCGACGTCGTCCGCGAGATCGGGTCCGACGTCGAGGTCCATGTCGATACCGGGATCATGTCGGGCGCCGACATCGTTGCCTGCGTGGCACTGGGCGCGCGCATGACTCTCGTCGGTCGGGCGTACCTGTACGGGCTGATGGCCGGAGGGCGCCAGGGCGTCGACCGGGCGATCGAGATACTCGCCGATCAAGTCGAACGCACCATGCGACTACTCGGTGTCTCGAGCCTCGAAGAGCTCAATCCCACGCACGTCATTCAGCTACGTCGGCTCGCCCCCATCGTTGTCGAATAGCGCCGACGAGAGCCGGACGTAATCGAGTTCCAGGAACGCAGCGACATCAGGCAACCACACGTCGTTGACGAACGCGAGATGGGCAGGGTGGTCGAGGTATCCGTCGTACGCCGATTGGTCGTCGAACCACATCGACAACGCATGCGTGAAATCGCTCTTCGCCCCGACCTGGCGCAGCACCTCGAAGTTGATGACTCCGGCAATATGGGAGAGTCGGCGCGGCAGAAGCACAGAACTGGTCGTTGTCGACGCCATCGTTGAGTCGCAAGACGACGGTGTGCTGAATCTTCATCGAAGCCGAGTCACTGACGCAGTGATGCCCATGGCTCCTCCGTCGATGCGTCGACCGCCTCGTACCCCGCGATTCCGTGACTCGGGCCAAGTACCACCAGGAGCCGCGCGGGCTCACTGGCGTCGGGTGCGACGAACGTTGCGTGCACGGCACCCATCGGAATGAACGCGACGTCACCCGCGCTCAGTTGCTTGCGCTCCTCGAGGATCCATTGCTCGACCGTGCCACTGCGTAGCAGGATCACTTCCTCTTGGTTGGGATGCCGATGAAAATCGTGCCCCTGACCTGGTTGGATCTTCACGTCGAGCACGCACAGCTTCGTGCCCTCGGGAACATTGGCGGGGCGAACGACCCAACCCAGTGCACCCCAGTCCAGCTCTTCCCACTCGACATCTTCGACACAGACGAAACACATGATTCTTCTCCTTCAGGTTGCGGTAGTGAACGGACTTCTCTGATGGACGCACGTGGGGTCAGGCTGGTCGCCCGACAGGATCGCGACGGTCGCCGCGGCGGGCCCGAGACAGATCTCCCGGAACGTCACGTCGGTCAATCCGGCGACGTGCGGGGTGATCACGATGCGGTCGGCGACCTGCGCCACATCGGCGCCGTCCGGAGGTTCGGGGTCCCACACATCCGTGCCGTACCCGCCGACAGCACCACTGGAGAGCGCTGCGACCAGTGCACGGTGATCGATGGTCTGAGCACGCGAAGTGTTGATCAGCAGGACCCCGGGCTTCATGCGTGCGAATTGCTCCGCGTCCGATCAGACCGTGCGTCTCCGGCGTCAACGCGAGGCAGATCTGAATGACATCGGCACTCGACAGCAGGGCGTCCAGCTCCACCAATTCGAGGTTCGGATCCCGCGACGCCCTGCTCCAATAGACCACGTCCATGTCGAGTGCGACGCCGAGCCCCGCGAGGCGGCGGCCGATGGCCCCGAGACCGACGATCCCGAGTCGCTTGCCACGAAGCTCCAGTCCTTCGTATCCCTCGCGGACCTCCCACTTGCCCTCCTTGACGGAGCGGTCGAGCATGACCACCCGCCTGGCCAGGGCCAACATCAGCAGCAACCCGTGCTCGCTGACCGCGTGTGTCGTGCGCCCCGGAGCATGCACCACGACGATGCCCGACGACTCGGCAGCAACCACGTCGATGTTGTCGAGGCCCGCGCCGCAGCGGCCGACGACGTGCAGGTTCGGCAGGCGAGCGCACATCTCCGCCGTGATGCGTCCTCGACCGCGGGTCAGGATCGCTCGAACTTTGTCGCGTGGAACATCGTCGTCGAGCGCCGTCGGCACGGCCATCAGGCGAACGTCGTCGGCGCGCTCCAACAGCGCGAGCGCGTCGGGGTGCACGGTCTCGAGCAGCACGATCACGTTGTTCGATGAACTCCGGCTCGAAGATCGCCTCGTCGAATATCGCCGGGTCGACGTATTGATCGGCCTCACACGACAACTCGATCAGGTTGCCGGCGGGGTCGCGGACGAACATCTGCATCACCCCACTCGGTAGTCGACGGATCTTGCCCCACGTCTTGGTCTCGATCGCGCCAAGCGCCCTCATCGTGCGGAACTGGTCTGTGAAGTCGTCGACCCTGAGACAGAAGTGGGATCGCTCCGGTGTGACGTCCGGCAGTTCGTTGATGTGAATCTGTTGCATGTCGTTGATCTCGAAGAACTGGGCCGGGAAGCCCATCTCGGGCGTGGGAATGGCTTCGAGGCCCAACGCATTTCCGTAGAACTCGACAGCAAGGCCGAGATCGTCAACCATCAGGTTGATGTGATGAATGCGGTTTCCAGTGCTCATGGTGCTCCTCTGGCTTTCGTGTGCTCGACGATGAAGTCCGGCCGTGGAGTCACACCAAGACCCGGACGGTCCGGCGCGAGAACGCGACCGTGTTTCACCTCGATCGTTTCCTCGACGAGTTCGTGCAGGAATGGATTGGCGCCGAGCGAGTACTCGATCACCGTCGCAGCGGTGCTCGCGAACGCCAGGCTCACACCAGCGCTGAACGACAGCGCCGACCCCCAACAATGTGGAGCGAGCTCGAGTTGGTAGGTGTCGGCCAATGCCGCGATCCGACGCGCCTCCGTGGGGCCACCGCAGATCGCCAGATCTGGCTGCAGTACGTCGACCGCGTCGATCTCGATCAGGTCACGGAAGTCGAACCGTGTGAACTCGCTCTCGCCCGCGGCGATCGCGATCGTGGTGGAGGCTCGTACTGCGGCAGCGCCGCGACGGTCATCGGCACTGACCGGCTCCTCGAACCACCGCACGTCGAACGGTTCGACACCCGCGGCGAATCGCTTGGCCTCGGAGGGTTTGAAGGTGCCGTGCGCGTCGACCATCAGACCCGACGCCCGGGCCCAGGGCGGAGCGTGCCGCACGAACGCGATCGATGCTCGTGTCGACGTCACCGTCCATCACTCCCACGCGCATCTTGACCGTGGAAAACCCACGCTCGACATAACCGTTCAGCTCGGCTCCGATCCCATCGGCCCCTGCCCAACCCCCACTCGCGTACAGCGGCATGTCGGCTCGGCAGGCGCCGCCCCACAGATCGACCACCGATACGTCGAGCGACTTTCCGAGCAGATCCCACAAGGCCATGTCGACACCGCTGATCGCTGCGATGTTGAGCCCGCGCCTGCCGAGCACCGGAAAGGTCCGGCCGCGACTCAGGGCGTAGTGCCCGCGGGTGCCGTTGTACATCTCCTCCCAGAGCTCAGTGATGCGCCGCGCGTCGTGCCCGACCAGTTGTGGCCGGAGCTCGTCGGTGATGCACGACACCAGTGCTGCGCAACTCCCGGCGCTGCCCACGGCGGCCTTGGATTCACCCCATCCGACGAGACCGCTGTCGACCTCGATGCGCACGAGGGCCATGTCGAAGCTGGTGACGCGACCGAAGTCGGAGACGTGTTGTCGTTCGGTCGGTATGGGAACCGACAACCAACAAGCGTCGACGCTTCGGATGATCATTGTCAGCGGGTCATTGAATGAGCGGCAGGATCGTGGTTGCGCACTTCTCGACGAGCATGCCGTAGAACTCCTCCGACAACAGGCTGCTTCCGTGGTCGATGATGAACTGCAGCTCTTCCGGGCTGATGTTGACCGGGGCGGTCTCGACGGCGTCGGGATACTTGTTCGCGGGCGTTCGATCCACGGGTGCAACGAATTCGACGGTCAGTGCGCCGTCGTAGTTGATCTCCCTCAGTGCCCCGACGATCGCCGGCCAATCGAGTGAGCCCATTCCGCATGCCATCCGGTTGTTGTCGGCCAAATGGAAGTCGTTGAGCCGGGGGCCGATGGTCCGGATCGTGTCGAGGAGATCGACCTCCTCGATGTTCATGTGGAAGCAGTCGAGACAGACGCCGACGTCGGGCGCCACGGCATCGGCCAACGCCAACGCCTGTTCGCCTCGCGTGATGAAGTGCGTCTCGAAGCGGTTGAGCGGTTCGATGGCGATCACGACGCCCGCCTTGGTGGCGTGTTCGTGGATCTCCTTCAGGCCCTCGACGGCCCACGTCCACTCCTCGTCGGGTGTGCCATCGGGGACGATCTTGCCGACGGTGCTCGGCACGATCGTGATCTCCGTGCCTTCGAGCTCTTTGACCATCGTGACAACGCTCTTCATGTAGTCGACCGACGCCGCGCGCTGCTTGGTGTTCTTCGCGCACAGGTTGCGCTCGGCGAGGGTCAGCGTGACCGCTCCCCAGCACTTCAGCCCGTAGGACTCCAGCAGAGCACGTACCTCTTTGGTGTCGTACTGGTCCGGCTCGCCTTTGATCTCGATGCTCTTGTAGCCGAAACGGGCCAACCGGGCAACGGTCACCTCGATCGGTTCGGATCGCATCCAGTTGTGCATGGACATGTGCATCTCAGTCGTTCCCCTTCTCTGTGACACTCAAAACGTGACCGCCTTGAATGCCTCGGTCTGTGATTTCAATGCTTGCTCCGTTGGTAGTCGCTCCATGCTGGAAGCGCCATAGAAACCGTGTATGTCGCGCGCTCGCTGCAACACGTAGGCGGAGTCCTCCGGAGTCGCGATCGGGCCGCCGTGGCACAGCACGATCACGTCCGGACGAACACTGCGGGCAGCAGCCGCACACTTGTCGATCAGCACCACACAGTCGTCGAGCGTGACAGCGGTCTCCGCACCGATGCTCCCGCCGGTGGTCAGGCCCATGTGACACACGATGATGTCGGCACCGGCCTCGGTCATCGCCACGGCGCTGTCCTCGTCGAACACATACGGCGTGGTCAACAGGTCGAGGTCGCGGGCGACGGCGATCATGTCGACCTCGAGGGCGTAGCCCATGCCGGTCTCTTCCAAATTCTTCCGGAACACGCCGTCGATCAGCCCAACCGTTGGGAAGTTCTGCACACCGGCGAAGCCGAGCCGCTTCAGCTCCGGGAGAAATACCTCCGGCATGTAGAACGGGTCGGTGCCGTTGACGCCGGCAAGCACGGGCGTGTGCTTGACCACCGGCAGAACTTCGCGGGCCATGTCGACCACGATCTCGTTGGCGTTGCCGTACGCAAGAAGTCCGGCGAGAGAGCCCCTGCCGGCCATGCGGTACCGACCGGAGTTGTAGATGACGATCAGATCGATGCCGCCGGCCTCCTCCCATTTGGCAGACAACCCGGTGCCGGCTCCCCCGCCCACGATCGGCACGCGCCGGTCGATCATGTCGCGGAATCGGGCGAGGCACTCGGTGCGTGACGGGGCTGTCACGATGACCTCCCAGCGATCTCGTGGAATGCAGCGAGAGCCGCGGCCCCGAAGGCCGGGTGGTTGATCGGGTGTGGAACCCGGATGACCTGTCTGTCCGGCGTCTGGTCGACCTCGGACTCGATCGTGGTGAACAGCGCCTCGTCGGCTGCCGGATCGAAGAATGGTTGCCCCGAAGCATCGAGGACGGAGACACCGCCTTCGGGCAGCAGGAAGCGAACGGGTCCCTCGCAGTCGTTCAACTTGGAGGCGATGAACGCTCCGAACTGCTTGTTCTCGTCCACCGTCGTGCGCATCAACGTCACCTGCGGGTTGTGCACGTAGAGCAGACGTTCGGCGAACTCGGTGGGCACCGATTCGGCGGATCCGAAGTTGACCATGTCGAGAGCACCGCACGAGCCGACATAGGGAACGTGGGTGCGGGCGATAGCACCGAACCTGTCCTGGCCGCACGGAAAGACACCCCCGACGATGTAGTCGGCGACCTCGGTGGTGGTCATGTCGAGCACCGCAGTGACCATCCCGGAGTCGACCAACTTCTCCATCGACTGACCACCAGTCCCGGTCGCGTGGAACACGAGCGGGTCGTACTCTGCCTTCAACGCGTCGACCAGTTGGGTCACGAGTGGCGTAGTAACGCCGAACATCGTCAGGCCGATCGCCGGCAGGTCCGACGCACTCGCGGGCACGGGGTTCTTCACCATTCCGGCGATGGCGTTGGCAGCGTTGCCGAGGACCTGACGCGAGATTCGGTTCAGCCCGGCGACATCGGTGACGGAGTACACCATCGCAATGTCCGCAGGGCCGACGTACGGCGCGACATTGCCGGATGCGACGGTCGACACCATCACCTTTGGCCGCCCGACGGGCAGAGCGCGCATTCCAGGAGTGATGATCGCGGTGCCGCCCGAACCACCGATCCCGATGATGCCGCCGATCGACGATTCGTTGGCCCGGACATACGCCTCGAATGCCACTGCCATCGCGCCGACCGCCTCGCCCCGATCGGAGGAGACCACCGCGCCCGCACCGTCGGGGTGATGACCGGCAACCTCCGCGGCCTTGACGTCGGCACTGGATTGATGCTCGGTGGTTCCCACATCGACGAGCACTGCAACGACACCGGTCGCCTCGACAACGTCGCGGACATATGCCAGCTCTTCGCGCTTCGTGTCGAGCGTTCCGACGACGTAGACGGCCTTCATCATCAGCTCCGGTAGGCCTGACGGCCGACGCCCTGCACCGGAATCCCCTGGGCTGCCAACACCTCGGCCTGGAGCGCGTACATCGATGCTGCCGCCCGGTCGATGTGTCGTGTGAACGCCATCGAGGCGGCCAGGATCGGTTGCAGCAACGCCTTGTCCTGCACACGCGCGGCGCCGTATTCGTGCTCGACGATCAACGGTGTCGTGAGCGGGTCGAAGTCCAACAGTTCGCGGGCGGCGAGCTGGTGGTCGAGCCAGTCGACCGTCCGGTTCTGCAGGTACGCGAGCGGGTCATGCCGCGCCGTGCCCGGTAGCTCGTGCTCGCACAACACCGTCTGCTTCTTCCACGCGTTGGCGAGATCAGCGGGGTTCGATGAGATCTGACCATCGACCCAGTCACCGCGCTGCACCGTCTGGCCGCCATAGCCCCATTCGGCGACACCCTCGGAGTGGACGACTTGGCCCTTCACGTGCATGCCGGCGATCAAGAAGCCGTACCCGGAATCCTTGAGGAACTGGAAGATCGAGCGGGTGTCCTGCCCCATCAGGATCGCGTGCGACGGGTCGTAGTGAATTCGGAACTGATCACCGACACCGTTGCGTTCTGCGATCTGGTGGAGCGCGATCCACATTCCCGGCGCGTAGCCGATGTTGTTGTGGAAGTTGTCGCCGGGCGTCCAGCCCGGCATAGGGCATTGCTCGACGCGATACTGCAGGCCACGCGCCTTTGCCGCCTTGAGCAGCGGCACGAAGCTGTTCTCGAAATCGAGCAGATTCTGATCCATCGACATGGACTGGTTGCGACCGACGAAGCCGGTGACCGCCGGTACTCCGAGCAGTGCCGCTGTGTCCATGACGCTGACCATGAACTCGTGCTTCTTGCTGCGAATCGCTGCGTCCTCGTGCAACATGTCGTCGAAGTAGCCGATGTCGGCGATCGCGACCCCTGTGGCATCGATGGCCGCGAGAACGCGCTTGGCGCGCACCTCGTCGAACGGCTCGCGGAGGTCGAGCGTGTTGGCGACTGGATCGAGCATCGCCTCGGCCGGGACGTCGGCAAGCGACGGATGCAACGCTGCGGACAGCTCGATGCAATCGGCGTCGAGGGTGACCGCGAATTCGAGCCACTCCTCGATCGCCAGATCGGGGTCAGGGTCGCGTCGCTCGCGCGGCGTGAGCTCCTGGAGGGCGGCGGTCAGCACGCCGATCGGCATGAACTTCGGCTCGAATTGCTTGATGTCGGACATGGGTAAATCCCTTCTTCTCAGATGTCGGAGAGTGCAACCGGAGCCCGATTGCGGGCCGACTCGATCGCGGCGTGCAGCACGCGTTGGGTGAGCAAGGCATCAGCAAAGTCGCACAGGGGCACCACGGGCGTGCCGCCGCCGATCACAGTCAGAATGTCGCTGGCCTGATTGACGAATGCGTGCTCGTAGCCGAGTCCGTGACTGTCGGGCCACCAGGCATCGACATACGGGTGGCCCGCACCGGCACGGGTGACGTCGATCGTCGTCCATCCCTGCACCGCTGCGTCGTTGCTCAGGTCGTAGAAGTCCAACTCGTTGAGGCGTTCGAAGTTGAACCGCACCGCGCCACGATCACCGTGGATCTCGAATCGGTTTGCGTTGTGATATCCGGTGGCAAGACGAGTCGCTTCGAAGCTTGCTACGCCCCCGCCACTCAGTCGAGCCAAGAACAACACTGCGTCGTCGACAGTGCTCGGCGCTGTGGCGCCACTGGTGCTCGCACCGGCGCCGGCGATCTCACCGCCGGTGTCGCCTTCGAGCACGGCGCGTTCCTCGATGAACGTCTTCTCGATCGCTCCTTCGATGGTCACGATCTCTTGACCTGTCACGAACCTGACGGAGTCGATGATGTGGGCGTTCAGATCACCATGAGCGCCGGAGCCGGCGATGTCGCCCTGGAACCTCCACAGCAACGGGGTGTCCGGCCCGCCCCAGCTCTGCAAGTAGGACGCACGCACGTGGTAGATGCGACCGATCCTCCCGGCAGCAACCAGGCGGTGGGCCAATGCAACAGCTGGAACCCGCCGGTAGTTGAACCACACCGAGGTCGTCCCCGCCGCATCGGCCGCCGCGGCGGCCATTGCCCGGGCATCGGCCAGTGTTCCTGCGAGTGGCTTCTCGCAGGCGACGTGCTTGCCGGCTTCGAGCGCGGCGATCGCTTGCTCGGCATGCACGTTGTTCGGTGTGCCGATGTCGACCAATCCGATGTCGTCGGACGTGACGGCGGCTCGCCAGTCGGTCGTCGAATGCTGCCATCCCCATCGCTCGGCGAACGCGCGTAACTCTGTCGCGTTGCGACCGACGACGGTGTGCATCGTCGGATACGGATCCACGTCGAAGAACTTGGGCACGTTGAGCCAGGCGTTCGAATGGGCACGGCCCATGAACTTCGAGCCCAGTAGCGCGATGTTGATGTTGCCGGTCACTTCATCTCCTTGTCGAGCTTGCCGACACCTTCGACTCCGAGGTAACGCTGCTGCAGTTCGGGGTTGGCGATCAATTCGGCGGCAGAGGTTTCGGCTTGAATCCGGCCGGACACCATGACCAATTGCCGATCGGCCATACGGATAGCGGCGCGGAGGTTTTGTTCGACGACGAGCACTGCGACACCCTCGTCGACGAGCCGGTGGACGACATCGATGAGGGTGTCGACGATGGTGGGCGCTAGTCCCTCGGAAGGCTCGTCCATGATCACCAACGAGCCGTTCAGCAGCAGGGCGCGACCAACCGCGAGCATCTGTTGCTCGCCTCCGGACAACTGGCCGCCGCCATTTCGGCGTCGCTCGGCGAGCCGGGGGAACATGTCGTAGATGCTCTCGATCGTCCAGCGCTTGCCGCGGGTGCCTTTCGCCAGCATCGCCAGATGCTCATCGACGGTCAACGATGGGAACAGCCGGCGACCCTGAGGCACATATGAGACACCGTGCTTGGCGATCTTCTCCGGCACCTGATTCTCGACTCGCTCCCCATGGAAGACGACTTCACCGGACGTGGCCTTCACCAGGCCCATGAGCGTGTTGCACAACGTGGTCTTGCCCATCCCGTTGCGACCGATCAGGGCGACAGCCTCGACCCCCATCGAGAACGACACACCATCGAGGACGCGCGACGCGCCATACCCCGCGCACAGGTCGCGGACTTGGAGAAGGTCGTCGCTCATTCGACACTTCCGCCGAGATAGACGTCGCGGACGATCGTGCTGCTACGGATCTCGTCGGGCGTCCCATTCGCGATCATCACACCGTCGGCCATGACGACAACTCGATTTGCGACCTGCAGCGCCACGTCCATGTCGTGTTCGATCAGGAGCAACGTCACGTCGGGCGCGAGCGATTCCAGAAGCTCGATCAGTCGTTCGCGCTCTCCGCGGGACAGACCGGAGGCAGGCTCGTCGAGCATCATCAGGTCGGGCGCGGTCACCATCGCCATGCCCACTTCGAGTTGGCGTTGCTGGCCGTGAGAGAGGTCGCCAACCCACGAATCGATGTGATCGCCGAGCCAGACCGTTTGGGCAGCTGCGCGGGCCTTCTCGCGCGACCGTTCGTCGGTGAATGTGCGCCGCAACGATCGATGCCGGCCCTCGTTGCCGATCAGGGCCAGATACAGATTGTCCTCCACGGTGAGGCCGGCGAACAGCCGAGTGCGCTGATAGGTGCGAGCGACTCCGAGGCTCGGACGGCGGCGCGACGGCATCAGCGTGCAGTCGGTACCCCGGATCGAGACCGAGCCCGACGTTGGCCTGATGTCGCCGGCGACCACGTTGAACAGCGTGGTCTTGCCGGCACCGTTCGGGCCGAGAACAGCCAACCGCTCGCCTTGGGCGACATCGAGATCGATGCCGCCCAAGGCGAGGAGACCACCGAACGCGACCGTCACCGAGGTCAGCCTGAGGAGCACCCTCGGTTCGGTTGTGGGAGCGGTGGTGTTCACGGTCGGATCTTTCTTCTGCTATTCCTGCGGTACGCCATCGACGACGGGGATCGCGTTGCCGGTCCACGGCAGGTCCCGAACCTCGCATCCCGGGGCGTCACGTCCAGGGGGCGGAGTTGTCTCGCTGAACGTTCCACCGAAGGTCTGATCGACACCCTTGATGAGGGCAACGGTCTTGGAGACGACCTTGTCGCCGTCGAGGACGAGCTGCTGGACCGTGGTGTCGACGATTGCCTGGCGGTTCTTGTCGAGGGTCACGGTGCCGAACGGGCCCTTCAGTGTCATGTTCGACAGCGCCGCGTTCAATGCCTTGTGATTGTCGGAGAGATCTCCGTTGACCTCGTTGAGCGCCTGGACCAGAGCTGTGCCGGCGAGGTAGTAGCCGTAGGCGAATCCAAAGGTCAGAGCCGTCGAAGGCGGACCGGGCTCGTTGCCCGTGAGCGCACCCGCGAGGGTGTCCCATGCCGCATCGGCGCTGGCCGCGTAGGCCGTGATCTCAGGTGTCTTGACGTCGCCGGCAAACGAGGCGAAGCCGCCGATGTAGGCACCGGCGATTCCAGGTCCGATGGCCGAGGCCAGGGCAGGGTTGAAGAACAGGTTGCCGGCGTGCTGCTTACCCGACAGATCGCCCTTGGCGTTGACGAATGCTTCCAATGATGCCTGCGTACCTGTTCCACCGACGGCCCAGAAGTAGCCGTCGACTTCGTCGGGATTCGGCAACTGGGCGATGAACGACGAGTAGTCGGTCGTGTTCAACGGCGGGAACACACGCTGCACGACCTTGCCACCCGCGGCGCAGAAGTCGGCGATGAAGCCCGCCGCCGACGTCCAGCCGAAGCCGTAGTCGTCGGCGATGACCACTGCAGTGTCCCAGCCTGCCGTGTTGTGCAAGATGTCGCCGAGGCCCGCGTTCCACTGCGCGCCGTCACCGGTGAAGCGGAAGAAGTTGGGAGCACGCACCTGCAGGGTTGCCTCCTGGGCACCCGAGATGCCGTTGATGAAGGTCACCTCGGGATGGTCCTTGGCATAGTTGGCAATCGCGATGCCTTCGTCACCGGAGAGCGGCCCGAGAACGACATTGGCACCGTCTTGTTCGACGATCTTGCGGATCTCTTGGATCGCCCGATCGGAGGTGTCGTTGCCACAACCGACGCTGACAACGTCGATCGGGAGGCCGCCGGCGGTCGCACCGGTGAATCCGTCGGTGGCAGTGGTGCGCGAGTTCGACTTCGCGCCTGCATTGTTGATCATCGCCAACGCCGCGCCGGCTTGTACGTCCTCGTTGAAGCCGCCAAAGGCACCCTCGCACTCAGCCATGATGCCGAGCTTGATCCCCTCACCGGTAGCCGGAGCACCGGTCCCTGCCGGAGCATCGGTAGCAGCAGGGGCGTCAGTCCCTGCCGGAGCATCGGTTGCAGCAGGAGCATCAGTGCCGGCGGGAGCGGCGGTTGTGGCAGGCGACGCGGCGTCGTCGCTGCCGCACGCAACGCCGACGAGCGCAAGCGATATGAGTGCTCCACAGAGCCTCATCCTCCTGCGAGACTTTTGATTCTTGGACATTCGGTCAGTCCTCCCTCTTTCTTGTTGAAGCGACGTATCGCCATTGTTCGAGCCACGGTTGATCTGCGGTCACGATGTGTTGGGCAACGCTGTCGGCAGTGCGTTGTCTGGTGGCGCGACTGGGGAGTCGACGCCCTTGTGCTTCTTTGCGGCGGTGCGGGCCCGCTCCATGAGACCCATCAGGCCGTCAGGAGACAACACGACGATGGCCAACACCAGCAGGCCGACGACGGTGTTGAATCGCGCCGGGCTGAGACCGATCTTGTCGGCGAACGGCAGATCGCGGAGGTAATTGTTGGCTGCGACGTACACCAGCGCGCCGAGCCACGCTCCCTCGAGAACGCCGATGCCCCCGATGACAGCAATGATGAGCAGGTGAATGGTTTCGCTGATCGAGATCGTGTTGGGATCGATCTGCCCGTTCCACCACACGTTCAAGACACCTGCAATGGCCGCCACGAAACCGGCCAACGTGAACGCCAGCGTGCGGTGCAGCGGAACATGGAATCCAAGTGACGCCATCCGAACGGGATCGTCGCGCACTCCCTCGAGCGCGACGCCGAACGGTGTGCGCCGGATCACTCGGAAGCACACATAGGCGAGCACCGAGAGTCCGAGGGCGAGGTAGTACAGCCGTACAGGACCATCGAGAAGCGGCGGCGGATCGATTCCCGTGATGCCGCCGAAACCGGAGATGGTGGCCACCTGGCCGAAGACGTAGTAGCCGATCACCGCGTACGTCAGCGTCAGCATGAGGAAGTAGATGCCGAACGTGCGGCTCGACAAGGCACCGAGGATCAATGCGACCAACGTGGTGATGACGAGCGCCGCCACGACTGCGACCCATGGATTGAGCCCGAGGGTCAGTCCCTTGGAACCTGTCTCAGCGACACAGTTGCCGATGACGAAACCGGCCACGCCATACGAGAGCAATTGCGCCAGCGACACCATCCCGCCATATGCGGACAAGAAGACAAGCGTGGAAGCGACCAGACCGAGGATGAGTGCACGAGTCACGACGAAGTTGACGAAGAACTCTGAGCCGAAGGTCGGTAGGACGACCAGCACAGCGAGCACGACGAGCAACGCGATGTGCCTGCCACCGACAGCGCGGCTGCTGCTCATTCGACCCGTCCGAACAGGCCATAGGGGCGCACCGCAAGGACGATGGCGAGCAAGACGAACGTCAGGATGATTGCGTAGAAGGTGTAGTCGCTGGGCAAGTAGGCGGGTGAGAACGAGACGACGAGGCCGTACAACAGCGAACCGGCCGCTGCTCCCTTGATCGAGCCGAGCCCGCCGATGATCACGACGACCAGCGAGTTGAGCAGCCACTGTCCGTCGGCACCCGGAGCCACCCCGGCGAACGATGCCCCCATCGCGCCACCCATACCGGCCAGAAATGCACCGACGAAGAACGTCACCGCAAAGACGGCGTTGATGTTGATGCCGAGCGCTCGGACCATTCCTTGGTCGTCGACGCCGGCCCGAATGACGAGGCCCATGCGCGTCCTGTTGAGCCACAGCCACAACAACGCGCCGACGAGCAACGCCACGCCGAGCATGAACAGCCGGCTCGTCGCGTAGCGCTGGCCGAAGATCTGGATGAAGTGCGTGACCGCCGCCGGCCAGATCATTCGTTTGGCGAGGCCGCCGAACCGGGCGAGCAGCTGATCGGCCACGATCACCGCGATCGCCACGGTGATCAGCGCTTGGCGCAGGTCCTGACCCTGGTTCCAGCGGAGGAAAACCTGCTGAATGACGAGGCCGAGGACGGCTGCGACCAGGGCGCCGATCAGCATCGGCACCACCCACGACGCGATGCTGACGTCGGCGGGCTCGATGTTGCGCGTCTTGCCGACCATGCGCTGTTGGAGGTCGATGGCGATGTACGCCGCCAGAAGGAACAAGGCGCCATGGGCCATGTTGACGGTGCGCATCAGGCCGAAGATCAACGTGAACCCTGATGCAACGACGAACATCAGTCCGGCAAAGGTGATCCCGTCGAGGAGGGTGACGAAGAACTCACCGGGTTCATCGATCGCAGCGCCGGAAGGCGTTCCAGTCGCGAAGAACAGCACCCAGCAGACCACGAACACGACCGGAATGCCCACCGCAATGGCAGGTAGCCGACGTCTCCAAGTCGCGAGCATCCAATTCCCCCTACGGTGCGACCAGGCCCCCCTTGTCGCTCTCCACGAGCACAGTACGGACCACGTGCGGCGAGGTCCAGTGCCGTACGAGCGATATTGCCCGATCTATTGGAGGGGGTCCGAAAGAACTAGTTGGTCAGTCCGGGTTGAGAATGAACGCTGCAGCTTCTGTGCGCGACCGGACGTGCAGCTTCATCAAGATGTTGCTGACGTGGTTCTTCACGGTGAACAAACTGAGGTCCAACGCCTTGGCGATCTCCGCGTTCGATCGACCTTTCGCCAATAGTTCTGCAATCTCTGCCTCGCGAGGCGTCAGGGTCTCGAGCGCAGACGTAGGGCGGTCGGCGCCCAGCGCCAGAATCTGGGTCACCTCGGCGGAGAATGCACCGCGACCGGTCGCTGCGCTGCGCACTGCCTCGGCAAGGCTTTCGGCGTCGACCGACTTCACGAGATAGCCGTTGGCGCCGGCCTGAATGACCTCCCGTATCCGGTCTCGCTCCGTGAAGCTGCTCAACGCCAAGAGACCGATCGTGGGATGCTCTGCGCGTAGTCGCCGAATGACCTCCACGCCACTCATGCCGGGCATGACGAGGTCGACCACGACGACATCGGGAACCAGCTTGCGCACCTCGACGATGGCAGCCTCACCACTGGACGCCTCCCCGACGACCTCGAGATTCTCGAAGCCGGACAGACACGAGGTGACACCCTCGCGGAGCAAGTCGTGATCGTCGACGACGACGACGCGAACAGGTGCGTTGACCGTCATACCCCGGCGACCGACAACCGGACGACGGTGCCTCGGCCCGGTGACGAGCTGATGTCGAGCCTCGCGCCGACGGCGTCTGCGCGCTCGCGCATGATGATGAGGCCGAGGTGACCAGCGGGCACCGAGCACGGATCGAACCCGGTGCCGTTGTCCTCGATTCGCAGCTCGACGTCTGCGCCATTCGTCAGCGACAGTTTCACCGTCGTCGCCTGCGCGTGCTTGGCAACGTTTCCGAGCGCCTCTTGGGCGACTCGGTAGAACGCAAGCCGCGTACCGGCGTCGAACTCGACAGGGGCCACGTCGACGGTCACCTGCAGCGCCTTGCGACTCTCGAGCGCTGTCACAAGGCCTTCGAGCAACTCCTGAAGCGGAGCCTCCGACAGTTCCGCGGGACGCAGTTCGAGGACCAACGTTCGCATCTCCGCCAGAGCACCACGCGTCAATTGGCGCAACCGCTCGAGCCGAGGCCGAAGCGGCGAATCGTCTCCGGCTTCGCGGAGCAGGCTGTCGGCCGTCAGCGCCGCGGTCCACAGCGTCTGATTGACTGCGTCGTGCAACTCACGTGCGAGACGTTGGCGCTCTTCGGCAGCAGCGAGCCCCGAAACTTGGCCGGCGAGACGAGCGTTGGAGATGGCTGCGGCTGCTTGACCAGCGACTGCACGCAGACGATCGCCATGACCTTCGGTGAAGAAGCCCTTCATCGCGCTTTCGGCAACGAGAAAGCCGATCTTCTGATCGCCGATCCTCATCGGTGCGCCGACCACACACGCCGCCGGGCCGAGGGAGCGATGCGGATTCTCGATGACGACGGATCCGGTACCCGTCGCCATTCGGCGGATGACATCGAGCGACGAAAGCGACTCGCTGAGGTGCGATTCGACCGCCACCCCGTAGCCGAACCCGACGCGTTGCCGAGCGATGTACGGAGTGCCATCGGTGTCGAGAAGGATGATCGCCGTCAGGTCGTTCGACACCAAACGCTCGACGCCACCGAGCACGTGTTCCATCACCTCGTCGAGGTCGAGGGTGCTCGACATCGCCGCGGCGCTATCGCTGAGCGCCTCGGCATACGAGCGCTGCTGTCGTTCCTCTGCCTGGATTCGAACGCGATCCTCGACCTCGCGCCGCAAGCTCTCGTTGGCTCGCATCAGTTGCGGTCGTGCGCCGCTTCACCCGCTCGTCGAGTTCGGCGAGAGTGCGCTGCAGGTTGTCCTCCGCCTCGCGGCGTTCCGTCACGTCCGCGAAGGTGCCGAGTACGCCGATCACCGCGCCAGAGAGGTCGCGCAGCGGCACCTTGTTGGTCTCGAGCCAACGAACATCGCCTGCCGCGCTGCGCAGGCGCTCGATGATCCCGAATCTCGGCTCCCCCGAGTCGACGACTGCTCGATCCCAGTCGAAGAACCATTCGGCGTCGAAGTCCGGGTCGTGAGCCCATGGCATGTCACGGTCAGTGAGGCCGACCATGGCCTCCGGCTCCACGCCCGCGAATGCGGAGAACACCTTGTTGCACCCGAAGTAGCGTGACTGCCGGTCCTTCCAGAACACGGCGTTCGTCATGCAGTCCATCAGGATCTGCAGCATTTGCTGGCTGGCACGCAGCGCCGCGTCGCCGCCGTACTCGCCTTGAAGCAGGGCCGCGTACATCTCCGAGCCGCCGTCGGCTGTGCCCACCGGACCGGTCGTTTGCGGACTGGGCTTCATCCGCGCATCGTACATCGCACGATCCGGCAACAATTTCGAAACAAGCCGTCAGGTCCCCGGCATCTGCAGGGTTTGGCGCTTCGCCAGGGTGCCGGCCTTGACGATCCCGTTCTGCATGACCGCCAACGAGCCGCGAGCGGTCCTCGAGCACCGCGATGTCGGCGATCACGTCGCCGTCGACGACGAGCACGTCGGCCAGCTTGCCCGGCTCGAGGGTGCCGACCTCGTCGTCGGACCCATGATCTCCGCGCCCGGTCCGCGTGGCGCACACGATCGTGTCCAGCGGGCTGAAGCCGACGTAGTTCACGAAGAAGGTGAGCTCCTTGGCGTAGTCGCCGTGCGGGTTCCAGGCGAAGCCGTAGTCGCCGCCCATGCCCAGTCGGCCGCCCGCCTCCAACAGCTTGCGGGCGCTGATCGCACCGCCTTCGAGCGTTTCCTGGTGACCGTCGATCACACGCTGCGACAGACCGAACTCCTGGCCGTGGTTGACCGAGGCCAATTCGAACTGCAGCGCCGGAACGCACGGCACGTTTCGCTCGAGCAGCATGTCGATGCACTCGTCGTCCATGAAGGTGCCGTGCTCGATGGTGTCGTAGCCGGCGCGCAGTGCGTTCTTGATGCCCTCAGTTGCCCGGCAGTGGCCGTTGACCTTCCGCCTGTGGTTGTGCGCACCTCGCCGACTGCGTGCATCTCCTCGAACGTCATGCACAGGGTGTGGTGGTCGTTGGTGTCGGGTGCGGCGGCGTCGCCGGTGGGGTAGGTCTTCACCCATTGAGCGCCGTCCTTCACGAGGCGGCGAACGGCGCTGCGGGCCGCATCGACGCCGTTGACGAGGAGGACCACGCCCTCCATGCCGATCTTGCGGAAGTCGGGGTTCCAGTCCATCAGACCGCCGACGCCGCAGATCTCTTGACCTCCTGGGATGAAGCGCGGACCGGGAACCATGTCGGTCTCGATCGCCTCTGCGAGCCACACGTCGATGTTGAACAGGCAGCCCGCAGATCGCGCCGATGTGTAGCCACACTCGAGGGCCATCCGGGAATTGAACGTGGTCTGCAGGGCGACCATCTCCGGTGGGTACTTGATGTCGAGATCCTCGAGGTGCAAGACGTTGAAGTACGTGGCGTGGAAATGGGATTCGATGAGACCCGGCATGATGGTGCCGCCATTCGCGTCGATCTGCTGAGCATTGGGCGCTTGGGCCGGCGCCCCGGCCGCGGGTCCCGCGTAGGTGATTCGTCCATTGTCGACCATCACGATCGCATCTCGAGTTGGTGGTGAGCCGGTGCCGTCGACGAGTTGGCCGTTGAAGATTCGGGTGACTCCAGCTTCGGTTCTCATGAGCGCTCCTCCACGGCGCAAAGTGTGCACCGCCGAGCCGCTCCTGTCGACCCGAAGCGCGACCGCGTCCCCTAGGTGCTCGTGCCGGAATCCTCCGCGCTGACACGGGTCGACGGCATGTGGGCGAGCTCGAGACGTTCGCCCGAGAGCATCTTCACCTGTCGAGAAGCATCGGTGAGCCACGTCGTGGCCTCCTCCGACGACATCGGTGGAGCGATGTGAAAACCTTGGCCTTGATCACATCCCGCTTGCCTCAACCACTCCTGCGCGGCGGCGCTCTCGATCCCCTCCGCTGTTGACCGCAGGCCGAGGTGCCGGGCGAGGTCGATCGTCGATCGCACGATCACTCGATCGCGTGGGTTCTCGAGCACGTTGGTCACGAACGACATGTCGATCTTCACTTCCCTCACCGGCAGGTCTTGCAGATAGGACAGCGACGAATACCCGGTGCCGAAATCGTCGATGCAGAGATGCAGTCCCTTGGCGTCGAGCTCCTCGAGGACGCGCCGGGCACGAGACGGATCGGCCATGATCGAGCTCTCCGTGATCTCCAGCTGCAACCGGTTCGCCGGGAGGTCGAACTCCAACAGCAGGTTCGCGATCTCGCTACTGATCGCACCGTCGTGCAAGCTGCGCGCGGAGAGGTTGACTGCCACGGCGGTGTCGACACCGGCGTCCAGCCAGGCACGCGCCTGCATCACTGCGGTGCGCAACACGAAGTCGGTGAGCGGGCGGATGAGCCCCGTGTGCTCGGCAAAGGGAACGAACTCAGAAGGTGGGATCAGACCGAAGAGCGGGTGATGCCAGCGAACGAGTGCCTCGACGCCGATCACCGCGCCGCTCGACAGATCGAGCTTCGGTTGGTAGTACAGCACCACTTCGCCGTTGCCCAATGCGGTTCGGAGCTCACTGAGAAGGCTCAATCGGCGACGACTGTTCTGATCGTGCTCGGCGTTGTAGATCTCGATGCCGGAGTTGCGTCCCTTCGCGAAGTACATCGCAATGTCGGCGTGCTTGATGAGACTGTCTGCAGAATTGCCGTGGTCCGGGAAGATCGCGATTCCGATGCTCGCCTGCACCTCCAGGTTGAACTCATCGAGTCGGAATGGTGGCACCAACACGTCGACGATCGCCTGGCCGATTTGGATCGCCTCGTCCGGCCCGACGTCCGGAACCATCACCGCGAACTCATCACCGCCAAGCCGGGCGACCACTCCGGACTCCGGCAGAGTGGATTGGATCCGTGGTCCGATCATGCACAACAGCGCATCACCTGTTTGGTGGCCGAGCGTGTCGTTGACCTCCTTGAATCGATCGAGGTCGATCAAGAGCACCGCACCCCGGGTCGACTTGGTCCGTGCGTCTTCGAAGCGCCGTTCGATGAGCTCCGAGAAGTGCAGCCGGTTCGGAAGATCGGTGAGCGCATCGTGCATCGCCTGATGCTCTTTCTCGGCGGACAGCAGCGCGCTTCGGTAGACCGCGAGCACGGGCAACAACAACACCGGTAGCAGGACGAGGCTCTGCTCCGCCGCCACGACCACGATCGGCGCGAGCGCCAGCAATACGACGTCCGAGCTCGCCTCGCGCCGGATCATGCCGCTGACGCTCTGCCACACCGACGACCGAGTTGAGAGAGCGATGATGACGCCGACGAGAGCGCTGTTGCAGAGGAAGTAGGTGGCGCCCGAGACGATGACCGCGGCACCCCATCGCCAGGTGAACTCGGTGTCGCCACTGAGCGTCTCGCTTCCCAGGATGGCTTGAAAGAGGATGCCGGCCATCGACCATGCCAGTACGTACTGGGCGACGTTGAACGTGATCTTGAGTGGGTGCTTCCTGCCGACGACGTCGCCGATGAACGAGGCGAGTGCCTGCGCGGCGACGGCGGGGACCGGGCCAAAGGTGAGGAAGATGGCAAACGCGAACGTCGCGGATGCGACGACCTCTTGGATTCCGCCGGCTCGCGCCACGGTGACCGGCTTCAACTCGCACAGGCACGCGAGGAACGTGAACAAGGCCAACTCGAGCCAGCGCCCGTCGATGACCGCGGCAGGACCCGAGCGGACGACGATGAACAACGCAATCGAGGCAGCCGCGACGACGCCTCCCACGAACATCGTCACGGAAGCCGTTTCCTGTCGCACACCACCTCCGCCATCACTCACTGGACGCTCTCTCTCCAGCCCCGGATGAGAGGGCCGAGCTCACAAATGAGCTCGGCCCAAGTCACTATTGAATCAACCCCACTTGACGTTATCGGTGTGGCCGGCGATGGTGACGACGACTGCCGCGACCATTGTTGCGGCGGGGAGGATCCTGGCGATGACGCGCTTCCATTTGACCTTCATGTGGGACGTTTCCTTTCGTTGCACTTGGCATGTCGGCGTCCCCTCCCTGCTGTCGAGTTGTTGCTGCCGGCACGACGACGAGGTCGACGCGGAAGCCGGCAGGTGAGGCAGGGAGTTTTCCTACGAGCCTCATGGGTGAGCCCAAAGCCTACCCTCCGTGGTGAATTGACTACAACTTGTAGGCCCAGGACGCGCGAAGAGGCATCACGGCTCGGGCCGTGATGCCTCTTCGACGAATCGTTGTACCAGCAGCCGCGTTGGCGGCGTCGCCGGCGTGAGTCGAATGCCTTAGATCAGGCGGACCTTCTGGGCTTCTTCGCCCTTCTTGCCGGGAGCGACTTCGAACTCAACTTGGTCGCCCTCGTTGAGCGACTTGTAGCCACTGCCTTCGATGTTGGAGAAGTGGACGAACACGTCGCTGCCACCTTCTCGAGAGATGAAGCCGAAACCCTTTTCGGCATTGAAAAACTTTACGGTGCCAGTGGCCATTGCTTTTTTATCCTTCAACAAGTGAGCCGCCAGTCGACGGCTGACGGTTGACCTTATCCGCTCGCAACTCGCTTGCCATCCTTTGATGCATCTGCCGTCCGGGAAGAACAGCGCTTCGATGCTGTCCTCGAACACTTCCGCGATCTTGAACGCCAGTGGAAGGCTCGGGTCGTAGCGGCCGGTTTCGATGGCGTTCACGGTCTGGCGCGACACGTCGAGACGATCGGCCAGATCGGCCTGACTCCAGCGCCGAGCGGCACGCAACTCGCGCAGTCGATTGTTCATCGGGCCCGTGCGGTCTTGATCGCGAGAGCACCGACCCACACGAGGATTCCCACGATGAAGGTGATCTGCAGGGACTGGCTCGGGTTCCCGATGCCGGCAGCATCGAGCAATCCACCGAGCAGCGCCAGCATCGTGACCGCGCCGAAGCCGATTGCCATTGCTTCGAGCTGCATCGTGCGTTGATACTCGTCGGCTCGCCTGAGGCTGCGCAGTTGGGCCCACGCGAGCCACGACGCAGGGATCAGTGGGAGCAGCGCCCACACGACGTGCCACGCGCTTGTTCGGCCGTCGGGATCGAGCAGCACGAGGCTGCCTTGCGTGATGACGAGGGCGACGAGGCCCGGGGCGATGTCGCGCAGCATGGCGCGATCTCTGGCCACGTCACTGGAACTACGGCGCTCGCTGTTGGTGGTGAACATGCCAGCAGAGTAAAGCACCTTTGTCACTCTGTCAATGACCGCTTTACATCGCCGCGAACCAATCCAGCAATCGCTCAGGAACGAACCGTTTCCGGCCGATGAACAACTGCGACCCCGAGTTGGAGGCAGCGCCCCGTGATGCGATGCTGGAGATGCTCATGAGCAGAATCACCTACGACGACACCATGAGCAGCAGTGATGCGCTGATCTGGCACATCGAGCAGGATCCGCAACTTCGCTCGACGGTGATGAGCGTGTGGTTCCTCGAGCAGCCGCCGTCGATCGAGCGCATGCGCTCGACGGTCGAGCGCATGGTGACGCAACTCCCCCGGCTCCGCCAGTCCGTTCTCGACGATCGTCCTCGTCCGCGCTGGGTGCCCGCCGAGAACTTCGACGTCGACGATCACTACCACTACGACGACCTCGGCGGCTCGGCCGAACACGCCGATGTGCTCGCTCGCGCTCAGCAGTGGGTCCGCGAGCCATTCGACCGTTCACGCCCACTGTGGCAATTGGGAATCTTCTCCGGCCTGGCCGATGGCCGCGGCGCACTCGTCCTGAAGTTGCACCATGCGATCGCTGACGGTGTCGGCCTGATGCTGATGCTCGCGGCGATGGCCGACCTCGAGCCCAACCCACGCGTTCGTCTGGCGCTTGCCGATGTGGTCACGCCGCCGACGCCGGTCGAGCGAGCACCGAAGCACTTCTCGACGTTCCTTCGCCATCCTGCGCGCTCCACACGATCCGCGATTCGAAGCGGAGTATCGATCCTCAAGTTGGTGATGCCGAACCGCAAGCCACTGAGCCCGATGATGGTGCACCGATCCAGTGACCTGTGCCTCGACACCGCGACTCTGCCGTTCGAAACGCTGCGACGCGCAGGCAAGCAGGTCGGCGGGAGCTTGAACGACGCGTTCATCGCCTTGGTGCTCGACGCGCTCGATCGCTATCACGACCGGTACGGAACCGACTGCGACAAGATCCGCATCCACATGCCGATCAACATTCGCGATGCGTCGACCGCTGACCACGCCGGCAACCAGTTCGTGCCGGCACGCATTGTCATGAACGTTGGGGACGACGACGCCGAAGGCCGGCTCCGCCGCGTCAGCAAGCATCTTGCTGCTGTGCGCCAGGAGCCGGCTCTACGGTGGGTCAACTCGGTTTCCGCCGCGATCCAACGCCTCGGCGTGCCGATCTCGCGTCGCATCATCGGCGGGATGATGAAGGGGGTCGACGTGCTGGCTTCCAACGTCGCCGGCCCACCCTGCCCCCTGTACCTCGCCGGCGAGCATGTCGAGGAGTTCTACGCGTTCGGCCCACCCGCCGGCGCAGCGCTGAACATCACCCTGTTCAGCTACGACAAGACCGTCCACCTCGGTGTCACCACGGTGGCCGCTGCAGTCGAGTCGCGTCGGCACTTCATGGGCTGCCTCGACGAAGCGATCGCCGAGATGACAGCCGTGGCGTCGAAGTGGAAGCAGCCGACTCAGGCTGCCTCTGCCCTCGCCGCTGCGTAGCCCGCCGCCAAGGCACGAAGCTGCGTCGCGCCGCGACCGCGGTACGACGAGCCATGCATGGTCGCCAACGTCGTGGGTTCCAGCAGCGCGAGCTGCTCGAGCGTCGGCACCAGGTTGGGGCTGTACGACGTGCTGTGAAAGACCTCTTCGGTCGCCAGTGCAGCGGCGACGATGTCGTCCTCGACGATCGCCGGAACGTCACCGAGGTGCGTGAACAGATCACCGGCGAACAAGGTGCTGGTCGTCTCGTCGAACCACAGGCCACTCTCCCAGCCGTGCGGCACGTGCGGTGTCGGGATGAAACGGAGGGTGTGCGCGCCGATGACCAACGGCTCGTCTCCGATGACGTGCGGCGGTCGATCGGCCAGGTCGTTGAGCGAGACCATGCAGGCGACTCCACCGTGGACCACTTCGGCCTTCGGGTGCATCGGCCAGGAACAGGTTCATCGCGCCGCACTCGTCGGCCTCGACGTGGCCGAACGAGATCCACCGCAGGTCCTTGGGGTCGATGATCGTGGCGACAGCCTCGCTGACCAGTGGATACAGCTGCCGCATGCCCGTGTGGAACAGGAACGGCTGCTCGTCGCGGATCAGGAACTGGTTGAACGAGAGGCCGCCGGGGCCGACCTGCGGAACGTGTGTGGAGAGACGGAAGATGTCGGGTGCGATCTCGTCGATGGTGGTGAACATGGTGATGATCCCTTCGTGAAGTAGATGCAGCCGCGTTGCTGCGTTCGATGCAGCACGATCTCACGATCGGCCGTCGGCGTCGTCGGGTGATCCCCCTATTGCGACCCCTATTCGCGATTGGAAGCAGCAAGCCGCACGGCAAGCGCCGCTGCCTCGCCACGACTGCGCACACCGAGCTTGGTGAGGATGCGACCGACGTGGTGCTCGGCGGTCTTCGGCGAGATGAACAGCCGCGATGCGATCTCGGCGTTCGACAGGCCGAGGCTGACCAGTTCGAGGACCTCCTGTTCGCGGACGCTCAATGCCGCGGTGACCTCGTCGGCGCGTTGCGGCCGCGCCCGCGCCGTGTCACCCAGGCTGCGCAACAGCGCCGAAGCCTGATCGCGATACGCATCCGCACCGAGTCGTTCGAAGCAGGACAGTGCGGCTCTGGCCTCGGCGATCGCCGCCGCCTGGTCGCCCGAGCGGGTGAGCGCCTCGGCCAGTTCGAGGCGGACTGTGGCAAGCAACATCGGCCGCTCGTCGTTGCCGATCGTGCCGATCGCCTCCTCGAGATGAGCGGCAGCTCCGGCGTCGTCGCCCGATCCGGCGAGCACCCGAGCGCGAGCCACGTGGCTGGCGATGACGAGCGCGCCGACGTCGGAATCTTCGGCGATCTGCTGGAGGCGATCTGCTGCCTCCGTCGCCGCGGCGAGGTCACCCCGCTGGATCTCGGCAACGACCAACAACGACAGCAACGGACCGATGCGTAGCGCGTCGGCGACCAGCTCGCGCAGGCCACGTTGAAGAACCGCGACAGCGAGGTCGGGGTGTCCACGCTTCAGGTGGACCAACGCCAGAGGCGCGCAGCTCGTGACCCGATCCTCGAACGGGGCGAGCAGCTCGGCAGCCTCCTCGATCCGGCCCTGCTCCAGCCGGAGACCCGCAAGATGGGCAACGGTGAGATCCCGGTGTGGCCGGATGGGAGCGTCGACAGGACCGAGCGCTTCGAGCATCGAGGCTTCCGCTTCGGGCCATCGTCCGGCAGCGCGCAGCACCGATCCATAGGCCACACGGCAATGGGTGTGCAGCACGCGCGGCCGGTTGCCGGAGTTGCGAATCATCGCTGCGACGATGCCGGTCCACTCCTGACGCGCGCCGCACGTCGCCCGTTCGGTCGCAAGCGGTCAGCATCGAGCAGAACGAGATGCCGGCGACGATCGGCGTCACCTCCCCTGCGGTGATCGCCGCAAGCGCACCATCGAGGCGGGCGAATCCTTCCTTCACGTGTCCCTGCGTGACCAGCGCGAGGCCGCCGTCGGCCATCGCTTGCGTCTCCAGATCGATGTCGCCGAAGTCGATGGCGATGGTGAGTGCACGGTCGGCGCTCTCGAGCAGTTCGTTGATGTCGGTTCGCTCGCAGGCCACCCTGGCGAGCTCGAGGTAGCCCCATTCCACGCACGGACCGACTCGCTCCAGCAGCATTCGAGCACGCTGGATCCAACCGTTTCCGGCAGCGACCTGACCGTAGATGTCGTGCAAGCCGGCCAGGTCGATCGCCACCCGCGCGGCATCGCGCAACTGCCCACCCTCGCGAAACAATCGGAAGGCCACTTCCCACTGTTGCTGTGCGTCCTCGAAACGGTCGTCGATGTAGTAGAGCCCACCGAGGTGGCGACGCTCCTCAGCCGTCTCCTGCTCGGCCACCGCGGCCTCCGCTCGCGCCAGCAGCGATCCGAATGGATCCTCGGAAATCACATCGTTGATCGTAGATCGTCGCGCCTATCGTCCGACCGTGCCCGCGCTGTCGACCCTGCCCGTGTTCCTCGCCGCATCGCTCGCGCTGTTGCTGATTCCCGGCCCCGCGGTGCTGTTCATCATCGCCCGTAGTGCGGCACAAGGACGGCGAGCCGGTCTCGTCTCCGTACTCGGCGTTCACACCGCCACTGTCGTACATGTGCTTGCAGCGGTCGCCGGACTGTCGGCGATCGTGGTCGCTTCGTCGATCGCGTTCACAGCGGTGAAGCTGGTCGGCGGTGTGTACCTGATCTACCTCGGCATCAAGTCGATCCGCTCCGCGCGTCGAGCAGCGGCGGCCGATGTCGCAACGCCGACCGTGTGGCCGGAGAAGCGTCTGTTCGCGGAGGCCTTCGTCGTCAGCCTGCTGAACCCGAAGGTCGCGCTGTTCTTCCTGGCGTTCCTCCCACAGTTCGTGGTGCCGGGCCGCGGGCCCATCTGGTCGCAGACGCTCGCGCTCGGCCTCGTCTACATCGCGCTCGGTCTCTGCAGCGACAGCATGTACGCGCTGATCGGTGCACACATGGGAACCCGGTTCGGTGGTCGCACTGCACGACTCCGAGCCACCCGGTACGCGGAGGGTGGAATCCTCGTAGGGCTCGGCGTGCTGACGCTCGCGCTTCCCCACCGTCGGGCAGCCAAGTAAGCCGACCGGCTACCGGCCGATGACTCCATCGATCAACTCGCGCAGGATGTCGGCGTGACCGGCATGGCGAGCCGTCTCCTCCAACAGATGGGCGAGCACCCAGCGGAGGTTCGTCGGCACATCGTCACCGGTCGCTCGACAGAGATCGTCGAGACTCGCCGCCGCGACGATGGCATCGATACGAGGCCATGTCGCTCGGTATGTGTCGAGCGCTGCTGCGACGGTGTCGTTCGGGCCCACGGCTTCATTCACGTCGTCGAACTCTTCTCCGGCGAAGCGCCGAACGACCCATGTCAGCTCGGCGCCGGCCATGTGCTTCGTCAGCCACAGGAGGCTGGTACCGCTTCCGACGAACTGCTGCCTCGCCGCAGCCTCGGACACACCGTCGACCTTGCGCACGAACGACTCGCGTTGGTACTGCAGCAATCCGCAGAGCGTGGCGCGTTCGTCCACGTCGAGCCGTGGAGGCTTGCGGTCGACCATCCGACGACTCAGGGGTGAGACGGACTGTTCAGCAACGCCCTGATCTCGAACATCACATCGTCGGGGTAGCAATACAGCCAATCTTCGCCGGGCTCGAAGCTCTGGATGATGGGATGCGTGGACTCGTGGAAGTGGGCGGTGGCGTGCCGGTTCGGTGAGTTGTCGCAGCAGCCGATGTGGCCACACAACATGCAACGACGGAGGTGCACCCATCTGCCGCCGATCTTCAAGCAGTCCTCGCACCCGTTCGACGACGGAGCGATGTCGGGCACGATGGTGTCGAGGTGTGAGCATTCAATGGCCATGCCCCGATCGTAGAACCAAGACTGCAGCTTGGAAATCGGGGGACCTGCGACGTCAGCCCACCACTACGGTCGTTGCAATGAAGATGGAACTGCCGCAGCCATACGTGGCTCGCCCCTATCGTGGGCGGCCGGATCACCCGGCGATGGCGTCGATCCTCACGGACTACCGCCGCTACGCCGGCAACCCGGAGATGGTCACCTCTGAACAGATCGACGTCCGCTACGCGAACCTGACGAACTGCGATCCGGCGAACGACATCGTCGTGATCGAAACAACCGATGATGAGCCGGTCGGTTACGTGCGAGCGAGTTGGGACGAGCTGCAGGACGGATCTCGCGACTACATGCTGTTCGCCCCGATTCGACCCACACATCTCATCGAATCGCTGTTCCTGGCAGTGACTGCGGCGCAGGAACACCACCTGCGGTTGATGGCCGACGGATTCACCAACGCACGGCTCAGAACCTATGCGCCACATCCCGGGCCAGGGCTGCCGGCAACGCGCGAAGCGGCCTGGCTGGAATCGGCCGGCTACCAGCCGGTCCGTTTCACGGCCTCCCTCGTCCGCCCGGATTTGGAGAACATCCCCGATCGTTCGCTCCCCGACGGCGTCGAGATGCGCGCCGTCACGCCCGAGATGATCCGCCCGATCCTCGAGGCGCACCACGAGAACTTTCGCGACGACTGGGACTTCACGGAGGCGACGGAGGAGGACTTCCGACGGATGCTCGACGACCCGCTGCTCGATGCATCGCTGTGGAAGATCGCGTGGGTCGGCAACACCGTCGTGGGGCAGGTGAAGAGCTTCATCAACGCCGAGGAGAACGCCGAGATGGGCTACCTGCGCGGCTACACCGAGTACATCTCGACGCACGCCGATTGGCGCAACAAGGGCATCGCCGGAGCCCTCTTGGCCGCGAGCCTGCACGAGTTGAAGGCGAGAGGAATGACCGAGGCCGCGCTGGGCGCCGATACGGACAACCCGGGTGGCGCGTTCCAGCTCTACACCGGCATGGGCTTCGTTCTCCAGTCGTACGAAGCGGCATACGCCAAGCCGTTGACCTGAACTGACGACGGGTATGGTCGGCGCTCATGACCGACGACATCGCTGTGCGTCCGTTTCGCATCGATGTGCCCGACGCGGTGCTCGACGAGCTCCGTGATCGGCTCGCGCACACCCGCTGGCCGGAAGCCGAACCTGTCGACGACTGGAGCCAGGGCGCTCCGCTGGCGTGGATCCAGGACATGTGCAGCTACTGGGGCAGCGACTACGACTGGCGGGCTCGCGAGGCACTGCTGAACCGGTTCGATCAATTCATCACGACCATCGACGGCCTCGACATCCACTTCATCCACCAGCGATCGCCACATGCCGACGCACGGCCGCTGATCATCACGCACGGATGGCCCGGGTCGATCGTCGAGTTCCACAAGGTGATCGAACCGCTGACCGATCCGACTCGAGCACGGCGGGGAGGCGAGCGATGCCTTCCACGTGATCTGCCCGACGCTTCCCGGCTTCGGGTTCTCGGGCAAACCGACCACGACGGGGTGGGGTGTCGAACGGATCGCCGAGGCCTGGGCGCAGCTGATGGCACGGCTCGGATACGAGCAGTACTTCGCCCAGGGCGGCGATTGGGGCTCTGCGGTGACACGTGCGATCGGCGGGCAGGATCCGGAGCACTGCGCGGCGATTCACATCACGCTGGCGATGGGAACGCGGCCTCGTCTGGATGGCGATCCCAGCCCCGAGGAGCAGCGGGCAATGAAGGGCGCCGAGTACTACTCGACCTGGGACTCCGGCTACTCCAAGCAACAAGCGACGCGTCCCCAAACGCTTGGCTACGGCCTCGCCGATTCACCATCCGGCCAAGCTGCTTGGATCCTCGAGAAGTTCTGGGCATGGACCGATTGCGACGGTCATCCCGAGAACATCCTGCATCGCGACGAGCTGCTCGACAACGTGATGATGTACTGGGCCACGAACAGCGCAACCAGTTCGGCGCGCATCTACTGGGAGAGCTTCGGCAAGGGCCGCGCCATCAACCTGTCGGTGCCGGTCGGCGTCGCCGTCTACCCCAAGGAGATCGTCGCGCCGGTGCGATCGTGGATGGAAGCCGACTACCCCAACATCGTCCACTGGGCCGAGCAACCCAAGGGCGGCCACTTCGCCGCCTTCGAGCAACCCGACCTTTTCGTCGACGACATCCGCACCTGCTTCCGCCAGTTCCGCTGACATGGGCGCCTTCGGCGGCTCTGTGTGAGCGAACAGAAACTCCCCGCCTCTGTGCGCTCGCGCAGACCGACGAACCTCGTATCGGGCCTCGCTCGGCGCGGAGCATCGAAGGTCCCGTCCACAGGATGAACGACGTCGTGGAGCCGCACTGCGACGTCACCGACCGCACCAACGCAACTTAAGGCGATCCGACCGCGTCGGACCATCGATCAAGTGACTGAGGACGAGCACTGCGTCGAAGCGACGACCGAGATCGAGGGTCCACACATCGCCGAGCACGGTCTCGGCTCGGACCACGTGGGCAAGCATCTCCGGCGAGTCGTCGACTGCAACGACGTCGTGACCTGCAGCGGCGACCACATTGGCAATGCGACCCGGTCCCGAGCCGAGGTCGAGGACGGAGGCGCCTGCCGGAAGAACCGAGCGGATTCGGCTGAGATCGGGTTCAGGTTCGAGAGCGAGGTACACCTCGACCGGCGATCCGTCTGGGGCAACGCCGCTCATCGCGCTACCCGAGCGACTTCTGCCATTCGTCGTCGAGCTCCTCTGTGGTGACCGAACCCGCTGCGATCTCGCCGCGCAGCATCCGCGGACGCGTACTGCTGCAGGAACTGGTTCGTCGGAGTAGGCACGCCGTGCAGCCGGCCGAGCATCAGGATCTCGCCGTTGAAGTAGTCGGTCTCCAACGTGGTCGCACCCTTCATCAGGCTCTGCCACGTGGAGCCGCCGACGAAGGTGTCGCCGGAAGGGATGTCGAACTGCATCGAGACGGCTCGCTCCTTGTAGTGCGCCACCCTGTCGGGCGGCTGCTCCCAACGAATGCCGGCGGCTTGGTAGACGCGATGCCCCTCTTCGATCGCCGCCGCGGTCACGCGGGCACCACGACCCGCCATGCCGCACGCTGCATCGGCGATGTTGCCGAGGTTGACGAGCAACTTGGCGTACTTCTTCGTCATGACGTCGCCGTCCGCTTCCGACAGCAGAGCCGGCGACCCGTCGAGCAGCGCAGCCAGTTGTTCCGCCGTCTCATCGACGTCCGACGGGTACCGGCCGACGTCGAGGATCGCGTTGGTCGGCCCGCACAACACCGTCACCTCGCCGGGCTTCTCGAACTGGGCGGGTAGCTGGATGACCATCGCGTAGACATGTTCGAAGCGGCGCAGGGCCAGCCGTTCGTGCTCGACGCCGTTGGTGCCACACACGACGGGAACGTTCGGGTTCCAGTCGAACAAGTCGGCATGGATCGCAGGCGTGTCCTGCGTCTTGGCGGTGATGATCACGACATCGTCATCCCGTGGATCGAGTTGGTCGATCGAGGTGACCGCTTCGACCTCGACCACGTCGCTCCCGTGCGCGGTGCGAAGCCTCAAGCCTCCCGCAGCAATCGCATCGGCATGCGCCTGTCGAGTCACCAGAGCGACATCGGCTCCACCTTGCCGAAGGCGACCTCCGATCACGCTGCCAACCGCACCCGCTCCATAGATGATCACTCGCACGTCGGCATGGTACGGCCGACGCGGTGTTGCGCGCTCACCGAGACGAGCGCGCAACACCCGACAAAATGTGGTCAGTGGTGGTGCTGAACCGCCGCCAACGCGTTGACGATGCCGTCACCCCAGATGGAGTTGCGTCCGGGGACTTGGACGCATGGCGCGTCGTACTGCGGCCCGCGACCCTCCGCGGCGTAGGAGATCACCGGCGACGGGCAGGCAATGTCGGTAGCAGTGCTGAGCAGGATGCGCTCGACCTTCGCAGGATCCATCGTCCGGCCCTTGCCGTGACGCTGACCCTTGCCGAACTCGCTGATGATCAACGCCGCCACACCGACAGCGTGTGGCGCAGCCATCGACGTGCCCTGCAGGTACTGCCAGTAGTTGCAGGTGTCGACTGTGGCGCCGGTGCATTGCGAGACGACGAAGTCGTCCAACGACTGTCCGGTGACCGGATCGACAAGACCGCTGGCGAGGGCCAGGCTCTTCGGGTACGGCCCGAGAACCTGGGTCGCAACGGTGCGGAACTGCGGCGTGCCGATGAGGTCACGGAAGTAGCCGCCTGGCGCGGCGACATCGTTCTGCTCCAAGCCGTGGTTCGAGAAGTCGGCCTTCATCGTGCTCGGACCCACCGACGAAACCGAGATGACGCCGTCGGACTCTGTTGGGACGTCGATGCAGTCATTGGTGACCGTGCGCGTCTTCTCAGTGTCGAGCGGGAAGTCGGGGCTGATGTCATCGACCTTCGTTGCCAAACCGAGGTCTGTGTTCTCGTTCCCCAACGCGGCGATCAACGTGACACCGTGCTGTCGGGCGTAGTCGAGGGCGCGCTGTGTGGCATCGATGATCGTCGCCTGCTCCTCCTGCTCCTCGGCCGAGTCCGCCGGGTTGGCGCGGCAGTTGTACAGCCACGGGTCGACGAAGAAGCTCATGTTGACCACGTCGATGCCGTTGTCGCCGGCATAGGTCAGTGCGTCGACTGTCGGCCCGAGGAAGAAGAACCCGGCGTCCTGGCCGGCACGGAGGTTGACGAGCGAGACGTTGGGTGCGACGCCTGCCATGCCGATGCCGTTGATCGGCGCGGCGATGGTGCCCGCGACGTGTGTGCCGTGACCGTCTTCGTCGACGTCGTTCGCGTCGTTGCACGACTGGTCGGCCTCGTCCTCGCACGGTCCGTCGATCTCCGGGATATCGACCGTGAAGTTGCGGCTCAACTTGCGATTGAAGTTGGGAGCGATGTCGGGATGGCTGCCGTCGATCCCAGTGTCGATGACGCCGACCAACACGTCGCGTCGTCCGGGCTGCTCGGCGTAGGAGCCGTCAGGCGTCGCGTCGATCATCTTCATGTCCCATTGCAGGTCGGCCAGTGGCTCGGCAGCCTTGTCGTGGCCGTGATGACCGCTGTTGCCGTTGCCATTTCCGTTGCCGTGGCCATTCGATGCCTCAGAAGCACGACCCTCTTGCTCCACTGCTTTCTGGCGGTTCACCGCGGCTGCGGGAACGGAACCGATGGGCGTGTTGCGTGCCACGCCGGCGACATCCGACTTGGTCAACACCGCACTCTCGAACGAGCCGGCATCGGCGGTGGCCGTCACGAGGCCGATCGCTCGATTGACTCGACTGACTGTCCCGCCAGCGGCTTCCACCGAGGCGATCGTGGCGTCGACTGACGCTGCATCGCTCGCCAGCACCATGAAGGTGCCCTGCGTCGCTGTGGCATGAACCGGGCTGGTCGCCCAGGCCAGTGAGCTTGCAACCATTGCTGCCGCGCCGACAAAGATTGCCCCGCGACGACTTCTCGTACGTGATCCGCGCATCGTGCTCCGTTTCCTATGACTGGTTCGGTTTGCCCGTCTGCCCGGCGGGGAACCTAACCCTCGTGGAACAGAAATTCAAGGGATTGATCGCCGGTGGATGATTCGTACCGCTCGCCTTGGTGGTCCGGACGTGGTGAACTAGGGATGTGACATGCCAATGATCGAAGACGTCCCACTTCGATTCGGGATACCGACGCCTCCCGCCCGACCGGGCGAGATGGCCGACTTCTCATATCTCGATGTGCCACCCGCCGGCACGATCCCGCGACCCGAGATCGACACCGAGCCATCATCGATGCGCGGGCTCGCCTACGGCATGATCCGTGTGCTCGACGACAACGGCAACGCCGTCGGCGCGTGGAACCCGGAGATCTCGTCGAGCGCGCTGCACGAGGGCCTGCGCGCGATGGTGATCACTCGCGCATACGACGACCGGATGACCACTGCGCAACGCCAGGGCAAGACCTCGTTCTACATCCGCTGCACCGGCGAAGAAGCCTTCGCAGTGGGCCACGCCCTCGAACTGCATCCCGACGACATGTTCTTCCCGACGTACCGCCAACAGGGTTGGCTCATCGCCAGGCGTTGGCCGCTGGTCGAGATGATGTGCCAGGTGTTCTCCAACGAGAAGGATCGATTGCACGGCCGGCAGATGCCGATCATGTACTCGGCGCGCGATGTCGGCTTCTTCTCGATCTCCGGCAACCTCGGCACGCAGTACGTGCAGGCCGTCGGCTGGGCGATGGCGTCGGCGATCAAGGGCGACACGCGCATCGCTTCGGGAGTCGTCGGCGAGGGCACCACTGCGGAGGCCGACTTCCATCACGCCCTCACCTTCGCGACCACGTACCAGGCGCCGGTCATCCTCAACGTCGTCAACAACCAGTGGGCGATCTCGTCGTTCCAAGGCATCGCCGGTGGTTCGCGTTCGACGTTTGCTGCCCGCGCGATCGGGTACGGGATCCCGGCATTACGTGTCGACGGCAACGACTACCTCGCAGTGATCTCCGCGACGCGTTGGGCCGCCGAACGCGCTCGCAGCAACCACGGACCGACGCTGATCGAGTGGGTCACATACCGGGCAGCCGCGCACTCGACATCCGATGATCCATCTCGCTACCGGCCCAAGGACGAGTGGAAGTCGTGGCCGTTGGGTGACCCGATCGAGCGCCTGAAGAACCACCTCATCGCCAAGGGCGAATGGAGCGACGCACAGCACAACGACCTCGTCGCCGACACCGATCGAGAGGTGATGGCCGCGGCCAAGGAGGCCGAGTCCTACGGCACCCTGCTCGACGGACGTGTCGCCAGTGCGCGCAGCATCTTCGAAGACGTGTTCAAGGAGATGCCCGAACATCTGGTGCGGCAACGCAAGCAGATGGAGGAGGAGCGATGACGGCGATGAGCATGAACGTCGCCATTCGCTCGGCCATGGACGTGATGATGGAACGCGACGACAACATCGTCGTGTTCGGCGAAGACGTCGGGTACTTCGGTGGCGTCTTCCGTTGTACCGAGGGGCTGCAGGCCAAGTACGGCAGCGAACGAGTCTTCGATGCGCCCATCACCGAAGGCGGCATCATCGGCGCCGCGGTCGGGATGGGCGCGTACGGGTTGCGGCCCGTCGTCGAGATCCAATTCGCCGACTACGTGTATCCCGGGCTCGACCAGTTGATTTCGGAGGCAGCGCGACTCCGCTACCGATCGAGTGCCGAGTTCACCGCACCGATGACGGTACGCATGCCCTGCGGCGGCGGCATTCACGGCGGCCAGACCCACAGCCAGAGCCCCGAGAGCCTGTTCACGCATGTCTGCGGTTTGAAGACCGTGCTGCCATCGAACCCGTACGACGCCAAGGGACTGTTGATCGCCGCGATCGAGGACGACGACCCGGTGATCTTCCTCGAGCCGAAGCGGATCTACAACGGGCCGTTCGACGGCCATCACGACCAGCCTGTCGTCCCGTGGTCCAGTCATCCGCTGGGAGAGGTACCCGACGGCTACTACCGGTTGGACCTCGGCCGCGCGGCCATCCGTCGACCGGGCGAAGACCTCACCGTCCTGGCTTACGGCACGATGGTGCACGTCGCCGAAGCGGCCGCCGCCGAGACCGGGATCGATGCAGAGATCGTCGATCTGCGCACGCTGCTGCCACTCGACACCGACACGATTGCCGAGTCGGTCGACAAGACCGGACGGTGCGTCATCGTCCACGAAGCGACTCGCACCAGTGGGTTCGGCGCCGAGCTGGCCGCCACCGTGCAGGAGTTGTGCTTCTACCGACTCGAGGCACCGATCGAACGTGTCACGGGTTGGGACACGCCGTACCCGCATGCGCAGGAGTGGGACTACTTCCCGGGACCCGCCCGAGTCGGAGCGGCATACCGCAGAGCGATGGCGGCCTGAGATGAGCGAGTACGTCGTCAAGCTTCCCGATGTCGGCGAGGGCATCGCCGAGGCCGAGATCGTCGAATGGCATGTGAACGTCGGCGACACGATCACCGAGGACCAGGTGATGGTCGAGGTGATGACCGACAAGGCCACGGTCGAGCTGCCCTCCCCCGTTGCCGGAGTCGTCACCTCGGTCGGTGCCGCGGTGGGCGAAGTGCTGCAGGTCGGTTCTCCGCTGATCCGCATCGAGACCAACTCCACTTCCAGTGCCGAGCCGCAAGAGCTCGCCCCGCCGAGCCCGCCGACGCCGGTGACCGCCACGAGCCCGGCACCTGCGACCGCGCCAGCCGCGACCCCGGAGGCACCAGCAGCCGCCGTGGCGGTACCCGCACTCGCACCAACGCCTCCGTCGACCAATCACCGCGCTCGTCACTGCGGCGCCGGCGGTCCGTCAGCGCGCGAAGACCTTGGGCATCGACCTTGCCGACCTCGCCGGCACGGGTCCGGATGGACGGGTCGTGCACGCCGACCTCGACGGTGTGCTGGCGCAGGCACCGCGAGCCTCGCGCTCGCAGCAGGCCACGGCGCCGACGTCTTCGGACGACGCGATCGAGGATGTGCCCGTCATCGGTTTGCGTCGCAACATCGCCCAGCGCATGCAGGTCGCCAAGACACGCATCCCGCACTTCACGTACGTGGAAGAGGTCGATGTCACCGAGGTCGAACGGCTGCGGACCGAGCTCAATCGACAGCACGCCGACAGCCAGAGTCGCCTCACAGTTCTTCCATTTCTCATGCGCGCCGTCGTGGTCGCGCTCGGCGACTTCCCGCAGATGAACGCGCGGTACGACGACGAGAACGGCGTCGTGCATCGTCACCACGCGGTGCACCTCGGCGTGGCGACACAGACCGCAAAGGGCTTGATGGTCCCGGTCGTCATGCACGCCGAGGGGCGCGACCTGTGGGCGTGTGCGGACGAGGTCGTCCGCCTGTCGACAGCGGCCCGAGACAACAAGATCACCCTTGCCGAATTGAGTGGATCCACGATCACCATCAGCAGCCTCGGCTCGCTCGGCGGGATCGTGTCGACACCGATCATCAACTATCCCGAGGTTGCGATCATCGGCGTCAACAAGATCATGACTCGACCGGTGTACGTCGACGGGGCGGTTCTTCCTCGGCAGATCATGAACCTCTCGTCGTCGTTCGATCATCGGGTCGTCGACGGCGCGGACGCAGCGGCCTTCATCCAGAGGATCAAGGGTCTGCTCGAGACACCGGCCCTTTTGTTCCTGCCCTGACAACTCTCGCCTGGCATGCTGGTGCCTCCATGAGCGTCGCAGCACCAACCCTTGCCGGTCACCACGTCCTCCTCGAGCAACTCCGCGTCGAGTTCGCCGAAGAGCTCACCGCAGCAGGCAACGAAGACAGATCCACCTACGGCTGGACACCGGTGCCACCGACCGTGGAGGGGATGGAGCGCTACATCGAAGGACTGCTGAAGGATCAGCGCGAACGAACGGTCGTGCCGTTCGTGCAGCGCCGGCAGAGCGACGGCGCGCTGGTGGGGTGCACGCGCTACCTACGTCTCGAATGGTGGGGCGGCAACGATCTTCCCGACGAGGTCGAGATCGGTGGTACGTGGCTCGCCGCCTCCGCGCAGCGCACCGCAATCAACACGGAGGCCAAGTACCTGTTGTTGCGGAATGCCTTCGACGAGTGGAACGTGCACCGAGTGTCGATCTGCACGGACGCCCGCAACACGCAGAGCCGCACTGCGATCCTGCGCGTCGGCGCGACGTTCGAGGGAATCCTGCGCAGCCACCGCGGCTCGTACGCTCCCGGCGAAGAGAACACGGTTGCACGCGACTCGGCGATGTACTCCGTGACGCGTGGCGAATGGCCTGCGGTGAAGGCGGGTCTCGAAAGCAGGTTGCAATGAGCGCATCCGGAGAGGTGATGCTCGTCACCGGCGCGAGCCGCGGCATCGGCGCGGCGATCGCTCGACAGGCGGCAGCAGCCGGGTATTCGGTGGTGGTCAACTACGCGGCAAACGATGCGATCGCCGAGGAGTTGGCGGCAGACATCGGTAACGACTCGGTTGCGATCCGTGCCGACGTCGGCGATGAGACCGCAACGCTCGCGATGTTTGCCGAGATCGACTCGCGCTTCGGCCGTGTCGACGTGTTGGTCAACAACGCGGGAATCGCCGGCGGTTACGGCACTCTCGATGGCTACACGGTCGAGGCCCTCGAACATCTGTGGGCCGTCAATCTGACAGGCCCGTTCGTGTGCGCCCGAGAGGCGGCGAATCGAATGCGAGCAGATGGCCGCGGCGGCTCGATCGTCAACATCTCGTCGAAGGCCGCCGTGCTCGGCGGACCCAACGAGTGGGTGCACTACGCGGCATCGAAGGGTGCGATCGACACCATGACCACCGGCCTGGCCAAGGAGTTGGCACCACACAACATCCGTGTCAACGCAGTGCGACCCGGCCTGATCGAGAGCGACTTCCACTTGTACGCAACGCCCGGTCGAGTGGAGCGAATGACACCGACGGTGCCGATGCAGCGCAGTGGAACGCCAGACGAGGTCGCAGGGGCGGTGTTGTGGCTGGCGTCGCCGGCAGCGAGCTACGTCACCGGCGCGTTCATCGACGTCACCGGCGGTCGCTGAGTCCCCGTGACCTGCACGATGTGCCGCACCCAGAGACCGACGGCGATCGTCGCCAGGCAGGCAACCAACACGACCGGCGGCAACACCTCCGGACCGTGCGCATCGAACAGTTGACCGAGCGTCCACGGCATCACCAGTCCACCGAGCCCCGCCGCACCGATGAACACCGACGTTGCCGCGCCTGACAGCGCGAGGTGGGCTTCGGCGTAGCTGATCATCGATGCGAACTGCGGGGCAATGGAGACGCCGAAGAGGAACGTCACGATCCACAGACCGATGCCACCGCCGTTGACGATGACGAGTGCGATCGACGATGCCAAGCGCGATCGTCATCGAGCCGGTCAGCATCCAACCGGCGCTGTAGCGACGGGCAACGGGGATCGCGACCATGCGACCGATCAGGAACCCGACCCAGAACGTCACCGTCACCCCGGTCGCGGTGTTGGGACCTCCGTAGCCGATCTGTTCGACGTAGGAATGGATCCAGTTCGAGAACCCGACCTCGAGCGCGACGTAGACGAAGAAGAACAGGCCGACGACCAACAACTGGCCTCGACGGACCGACGCGGCGTCCTCGTCGTCGTGGGCGTGGTCCGCGACGCGGGTCTTCATCGGTGCCGGCGTCCGCAGCAGGAGGAAGCAGCAGACCGCTGTCAAGATGGCGAGCGGTACAGCGACCGGCCACAACGAGTCCTTCAACGCAATGGCCCTGTTGGTCAGCAGCGGAGCAGACAGTGCACCGATCGCGAAGAACATGTGCAGGGCGTTCAGCGAAGGGCCCGGGGAATCGGGCCGACCCCACACGACCAGCGTGTTGCCGGAGACGTCGCCCGCACCGCAGACGACTCCGAGAACGAAGAACGCGGCGACGAGCGGGGCAAGATCGGTGAGTTGCGAGATCACCACGATCATCAATACGGAGATGATCATGCAGAGCGACCATGCCTGGTGACCACGTCCGCGATCGAGGAAGCGGCCGCCGATGAACGAGCCCAACATGTAGCCACTCGATGATCCGACAAAGACCAAGCTGATGCTGCCGTCGTCGGCACCGACCTGGTCCCGCAGGTGCGACAGGGCCGGCCCGGCAACGTTGAGGGCGCTGCCGAGCACGATGAAGCTGACGAGGTAGATCCACACAGGGACGTTTCGGGGTCCCCGTGATTCCATCAGCAGTGATCGTAGAGGGCGCCACTAGCGTGCGCCCAGAATGCGAGTCGTTGTCGTACTGGCCCATCCGGATCCGAACAGTTTCAATCACGCAATCGCCGCGACTGCGACCGCCTCACTGACGAAGGCCGGGCACGACGTCACCCTGCTCGATCTCTACGCCGACGAATTCCGGGCGGCGATGAGCCCGGCCGAGCGACTGGCATACCACGGCGATCGACCGCTGCTGGACCCGATGGCCGAACGCCACGCCGACATCGTCAAGCGAGCCGAAGCATTTGTCTTCATCTACCCGACGTGGTGGAGCACGATGCCCGCGATCCTGAAGGGATGGCTCGAGCGGGTCATGGTGCCGGGCGTCGGCTTCGTCTTCGACGAACATCACCACGTTCGCCGCGGCCTGACCCGTGTGCGCCGAATCGTCGGCATCTCCACCTACGGCTCGCCGCGCATCTACGTGAAGGCGATGCACGACAACGGACGCAGAATCGTGCTGCGCGCCCTGCGACTGAACACCGCGGTGCTCACTCGTCGCACGTGGCTCGGCTTGTACGAGATGGACACGCGGACGGATGAGCACCGCGCTGCCTTCCTGCGGCGCGTCGATCGAACGATGCGGTCGCTGTGAAGACGTACGTCGTCTACTGCCATCCCAATCCGGAATCGTTCGCGTTCGCCGTTCGCGAACGAGCCGTTGCTGCACTGATTGCTGATGGCCATCAGGTTCGCGTCTCCGATCTGTACGCCGAGGGATTCGAACCGGCGATGTCGCTCGACGAGCGCCTCACGCATCGCGATCCGCCACATCGGCCGGAGCTCGCGGACTACTGCGACAACCTTCGTTGGTGCGACGCGCTCGTGTTCATCTACCCGACGTGGTGGAGTGGCGAGCCGGCGATGCTGACCGGGTGGCTGGATCGGGTGCTGGTGCGCGGCGTCGCATGGGACACGACCGAGGGCAGCTCACGCATCACCGGACAGCTCACCAACATTCGCCGGCTCGTCACCATCACAACGCACGGCTCGTCGAAGGCGCTCAACATGATCGAAGGCGAAGCCGGACGACGGGTGATCGGCCGGGCCGTGCGTGTGCTGTGCCACCGGTTCGCACGCACGACATGGCTCGCGATGTACAACGTCGACCGCTCGACGGAAGCCGACCGCGCCGCGTTCCTCGACCGGGTCGAGCGGCGCATGCACCGCCTGTGGTGGTCTACGCCGATGGCCGCCGGTCGAAAGTGGTGACCACCTCGACGTGATGGGTCTGAGGAAACAGGTCGTACACCGTTGACCCGATGTGGTCGTATCCCGCCTCTCGCAGCAGCCCCGCGTCGCGGGCGAGCGACACCGGATCACAGCTGACCAGCACGATCCGCTGCGCTTCGGTTGCCGCAAGAACGGTCACGGCCTGCCGACCGAGCCCGGTGCGCGACGGATCCGCAACGACCAGGTCGGCCCGACGCGGCCGCCAGCGCTCTATCGACGAGCAGACGATCTCGGCCCGACGGCCGGCCAGGTTGATCGCCGCGTCGGCACACGCCGAGTCGGACTCCTCGACCATCGTCACACGACGACCGTCGAGCGCGGCAGCGAAGAGGCCCACGCCACCGTAGGCGTCGATGATCGAGGCACCATCGACCATGTCGCCGCAGGCGTCGCGGACCGCGGCGACGAGAAGTTCCGCGGCGTCGGGCCCTGATTGGAAGAACGAGGCTGCGCTGACTCGCAGCGTGTTGCCGGCCACCACCTCGTGCACAGCCGCGTCGGGACCGACGCCGACATCGGTCGGCACGTCGAGCAGTTCGACGTCGCCCTCGACGACCCATGCCGAACGCTGGTCCGTCGCCGCGCCGACGCGCAGGCTGACCTCGCCATCGCCGCGGACGCGGATCGCTGCCAGCAGATCCTGCAGCAGCGGATGGCTGACGGGACAGCCGCCGAGCTCGATCACGTCGTGCGAATGGCGCGCCCGAAGGCCCAGCCGATGGCTGCCGGCAGCGAGACGAAGTGTCGTGCGATACGCCCACGGTGGCACCGACGATCCGAGTTCGACAACCGGCTCGATCAACTTCCCCGTCCGCGTCAACGCCTCGAGCACCACGGCCGACTTCATCTCCAGCTGCGAGTCGTCGGCGACGTGCTGCCATGTGCACCCACCACAGCCGGCAGCGTGTGCAGGGCATGGAGGCTCGACGCGGTGCACCGACGGCTCCAGCACGTCGACCACAACGGCGCGGACGAAGTCTTTCTTCGACTGCACGATCTCGACCGCGACCAGCTCCCCGGGAAGGGCGCCACGGACGAACGCAACCCGACCGTCCTCGATACGCGCGATCGCGTCGCCGCCGGCTGCCATCTTCTCGGCGCGCACCTCGATCGACGACATCGCCGTCGACTGTAGATCGCCCGCCGCCCGGCAACACCCACTACCCTCGGAAACGATGTCGCGACCGATCGAAATCGCCCCAAGCGTGTTGCCAGCCGACTTCTCCAAGCTCGGCGAGGAGGTCGCCGCGCTGGAAGCGGCGGGTGTCGACCGGATCCAGTGGGATGTGATGGACGGACAGTTCGTGCCCAACCTCACGTTCGGGCCCGACGTGATCGCAGCGGCGCGCAAGCACACGTCGCTGCCGTTCGAGGCGCACCTGATGGTGTTGACGCCCGACGCGATGGCCGCCGACTACGTCCGCGCCGGATGTCAGCGGCTGATCGTGCACGCCGAGGCATGCACGCACCTGCACCGCACGCTTGCCAACATCGCATCGCTCGGCGCGACTGCGGCCGTCGCGCTGAACCCGGCGACGCCTGCTGACGCGGTGGCCCACGTGCTCGACCTCGTCGACATGGTGTTGGTGATGACTGTCAACCCTGGCTTCGGCGGGCAGAAGTACATCGCCACGATGGAGCCGAAGATCACCGAGATTGCCGAGATGATCCGAGCGGCCGGCTTCGGCGACACCGTCGACGTCGAGGTGGATGGCGGGATCGGGCCCGACACCATCGCCGCGGCAACCGCGGCCGGAGCCAACGTCCTGGTCGCCGGCAGCGCGCTCTATCGCGATCCGCAGGGACTCGAGCACGCCGTCAGCGACCTCCGCGCCCGAGCCATCGCCGCTCGAGCTGACGTGCGACTCGGCGTTTGACCCTGACGCCCCGCATGGGGGCCGGAGGGGTCAGACACATGATGGGGATGTGCGCTAGCGGGAGTTCAGGTCGGGACGGACTCTCGAGGGGACCGGTTCGACGGCGGGGTCGATCGGTTCGATGGGATACAGCACGTTGCCGGTGTGTCGACGGAGGCGTTGCACGTCGTGGTGAACCGGCAGCTGGCTGTCGGGCTCGCGTTCGCGGGCGGCACGAACCATCGCGAAGATCAGCAGCTTCATCGAGGCCAGCACGACGAGGACGATGAACGCGACCCCCAGCGGCTTGAGGAACGCCTTCGCGACCGACCGCTTGGCCGTCTTCAACGGGGTCCAGCACGCCGTGTCGACTTCGGATGCCGTCGACCATCAGCGTCTTCACACCGTCCTCGACGCTGCGGACAGCGCACGTCGCTGTCGTCGACACCGATCACCGCGTCGCCGCCGAACAGCGGCGCAGGCAGGCGTACCTTCGAGTGCAGCACATGCGTCACGGGGTCGGGCACCGCACCGACGAGGTACTGCTGCCCGGTGTGCAGGAAGCGGATGTCGTCGTCGAAACGAACATCGACGATCGTGTCGACGGTGTAGCCATCGAGGCTCCCGGCGCGGACCTGCTGTACGGCGAAACGAGCGTGGTCGTGTCTGCGGCGGCGACGGTGCCGACGAAGACCGCAACCGGCGTCGGGCAGCACCGGGCAGCCACTGGGAACGACGATCAGCGGCGTGGACACGACGTTCGGATCCACGATCGGCGGTGGCACTTCGAGCACCGGTACGTCGGGACCGATCACGCCGGCATCGGTCGGCACCGCTGGATCGACGGGTGCAGCGACGGTTGTCGGTGGTTCAGGCACCGGTTCCGTGGGCGGCGTCGCGCCGGCGACGCCAGACGCACGCGGCAGCCACCAGCGCCCCGATCGCGACCGAACCGACGTACTTCACGACGCCACGCTACTGAGCAGCGGGACGCCGAACCCGTCAACGACCCTCGAACTTCGGCTCACGCTTCTCGCCGAATGCCTTCATCGCTTCGACCGTGTCGCTTGGTGCCGAAGTTGACGGTCTGGGCGACACCCTCGTCGTCGAGCGCCTGTTCCAGCGTGACCTGCATCGAGTTGTTGAGCATCCGCTTGGTCATCGCCAGGGCGATCGGCGGACGAGCCACGAGCCGCGAGGCCCATCCGGCGACGAACTCGTCGAGCTCTGCGTCGGGGATCACCCGGTTGACCAGGCCGATCCTTCGGCCTCGGCCGCGCTCGATGATGTCGCCGAAGAACGCGAGTCTCCTTGGCCATGTGCAGCCCGACGATGCGAGGCAACACCCACGATCCGCCGAAGTCGATCGACAGCCCGCGCCGGGCGAAGATCTCGGAGAACCGAGCGTTGCTCGCTGGCGACGACGAGGTCGCAGCCGAAGGCCAGGTTGCACCCGGCGCCGACCGCGACACCGCGCACCTTGGCGATCGTCGGAATGCGGCAGACGGTGCAGCGCCAGTGCGACATCGCCGACATGACGCATCTGCGCCAACTGATGCCGGCCGGGGCCATCGGTCGCCGCCACCGTCAGGTCGGCACCGGCGCAGAACTCGCCACCGGCACCCGTGAGCACCACCACGCGGTCGTCGGCGCGTTCGACGCGATCTCGCGGAACGTCTCGCAGCAGCTCGTTCCACATCTGGTCCGTGGCCGCGTTCTTCTTCGCCGGCCGGTTGAGCATGACCGTGACGACACCCGTCGTGACGGGTGACCTCGATGGTTTCCATGGCGGCCGACGATACTGAGCGCATGGGATACAACCCCCATCGCAAGTTCGTCGCCGAAGCAGGCTGACCTACTGTTCGTGGTCGCGCCGTGCTGGCCGTCGTCGGTTTGCTGGCGTGGGCGCTTCTGGCCTGGAGCAAGGCATCGGATTGTGGCACGGCCACGCTCAGAACGCGGCCTCGAACACTCGGATCTGCGACGCCGAGCGATCGCGACGACGTCGAAGCGGATCGGCTCCGTGCCGGTCGTGCAGTGACAACCACTCGGCGGCCAGCAGGCGGATGCGTCGCTGCTTGCGCTCGACCGACCGCAGGATCGGGTCGCCGAAGCGGTCGGACGCCCGAGTCTTGACCTCGCAGAACACGACCAACGAGCGTCGTGCAGACGATGAGGTCGATCTCGCCCTGTCGACGATCGCCAGTTGCGATCGACGACCTCGTAGCCGTGCGAGGCGTACCAACGCGCCGCCAGGTCCTCGCCCCATCGACCGCGGGCCTGATTGGCCAGCGATGGTGCTACAGCTCGGTCGAGGGCAGCTCTTCGACGTTGACGTCCTTGAACGTCAGCACCCGGACCTTGGGCACGAACCGGGTCTTGCGGTACATGTCCCATACCCATGCGTCGCTCAACACCACTTCGATCACCGGCTTGGCGGCGTCTCCGCTGACATTCAGCTTGACGTCGTTGGCCAGGTAGAACCGGCGCTCGGTCTCCACGGCGAAGCGGAACATGGCCGCGACGTCTTGGTATTCCTGCAGCGAGTTGGAGCTCACGCTCGGCCTCGAAGTTCTCGAGATCGTCGGAACTCAAAGCGGGTGCTCGATTACACCGATGGAACGCGAACGCTCAGGCGTCGCGCTTTTCCCTGATCTTGGCCGACTTACCGACGCGATCGCGCAGGTAGTACAGCTTGGCCCGACGCACGTCGCCACGCTTGACGACTTCGATCTTGGCGACCGTCGGGGTGTGGATCGGGAACGTGCGCTCGACGCCGACGCCGTAGCTGACCTTGCGAACCGTGTAGGTCTCGCCGACGCCGCTGCCCGGAGCGAGCGATGACGTTGCCCTGGAAGATCTGCACACGCTCTTTGTTGCCTTCGATGACCTTCACGTGGACCTTGACCTCATCGCCACTGGCGAAGTCGGGCACGTCGGTGCGGATGTACTGATTGTCGACAAGATCGGTGGACTTCATGGCACAGAACTCTCTGCTGGGTTGCTGGCCTGCAGCCAGGGAACGATCAAGGATAGGTGACGGGAGGGAACTCTTCCAACAGTCGCCGGTCAACTTCGCTGAGCCCGCCGGCAGCTTCGACCAGGTCGGGGCGGTATCGGAGCGTTCGATGCAGTGATTGGGCCCGCCGCCACCGCTCGATCCGGGCGTGATCGCCGCTGCGCAGGGTGTCGGGCACGGTCCAGCCGCGAAACTCGGCCGGGCGGGTGTAGTGGGGTTCCTCCAGCAACCCCGACGCACCGAAGCTCTCGGTGACGGGACTGACATCGTTGCCCATCGCCCCTGGCAGCAGGCGTACCACGGCCTCGATCACGAGGCAAGCGGCGACCTCTCCCCCGCCCAGGACGACGTCGCCGACACTGAGCTCGTCCGTCGACGAGATGCTCGCGCACCCGGTGATCAACGCCCTCGTAGCGTCCGCAGAGCAGGCTGAACCCCTCTCCGACCGCGAGTTCGTGGGCCATCGCCTGATCGAATCGGCGTCCGCCGGGGCCGAGGAGAAACAGTGGACGAAGCGGCTGGGCGGCCTCCACGGAGGCGAAGATCGGCTCAGCTTTCATCACCATTCCTGCGCCACCACCGAACGGTGCATCGTCGACCGTGCGGTGGACGTCGGTGGTGTGCTCGCGCAGGTCGTGACTACGGAGATCGAGCAATCCGATTCGACCTGGGCCTTGCCGAGAAGCCCTTCGGAGCAGAAGTTGTCGACGATGGTCGGGAAGATGGTGAACACGTCGATCTGCACGATGTGCAAGCCTACGAGGCGATGATCTTCCACATCACCGACACCGCCACCTGGTCAGCCTCGCAGCAAGCGGGAGTGCACACCGGATCCACTCGCGGTGTCGACCTCGCCGAGGAGGGCTACATCCACTGCAGCACGGCCGAGCAATGGCCGGGCGTCATCGAGCGCTACTACGCGGACGCAGACGATCTGCTCCTGCTGCACATCGATGAGTCACTGCTGACATCGCCGTTGGTCTACGAACAGTTGCCCGGGATGCCCGAGCCCTTCCCTCACATCTACGGCCCGATCAACGTCGACGCCGTCGTCGACACGCAAAACCTTCCTCGACGCGAAGCGGCCAGCTCACGATTGTCTCCCCGAGGAGAACAATCGCGAGCTGGCGCTTTCCCGCCCTACCTGTTTGGCATTGCTGGTTTACCCGGTCAGCGGACACCGAATCGGCGGCGGCCGATCAGCATTGCTCCACCGAGAAGGATGCCACCGAAGGCGATGGCGAGCATCTCCTGGATGTGGCCTGCACCTGTGCGTGGCAACTCGACGGCGGACACTGCGTCCGACCCAACGGACGGAGGCACCGGCGGCGAGCTGGCAACAATGGGGTTCGACACCGGCACAGCAACCTTGGCCGAGAGATCACAGACCGTGCCGGCGATCACCGGGAGGCATGTGAGGTCGGGGCCGTCGACGCCGACGGCCTCGGTCGGCAGGCTGGATGCCGGGTTGGTCGTGAGGATGTTGGTGCCCGACGTGTAGGCGCCGTGCACCATTGCCTGGTTGACCAGCGAGGACCCTGCGACCACTGTGCTGTCGACGTTGACCACCAGCGTGATGACGGGGGTCGTCGCACCGGGAGCCAGGGCGTCGTTCATCGTGCAGCGCAGCAGTTGCGGACGGGTTGTCTCCGTCAGTGCGCACTGGCCGGCATTGCCGGCGACCGAGGCGGAGACGAGCTCCTCCAGGGCGGGCAGGCGATCGTCGATGACGACAGGGTTCAGGGTGAGCCCACCGGTGTTGGTCGACTGCAGGGTGTAGGTGATCTGTCCGCCCGGCGTCACCGTCGGGGTCGACGATGCCTTGTCGATCTGCACCGAGGCGTAGCCGTTGGTGACGACGACGCTGACCGTCTCACCGAGGTGACCCGACAGCGTCAACTGATCGGGGCTGATCGTGGTCGTGCTGGCCGAGCCTGCGACGATCTCGTCGATCTTGTAGGAGATGCCTGCAGGATCGAGTGTCGAGGGCAGCTGGATGGTCTTGGACGTGCCGGCTGCGATGTCGAACGTGAGCTCGGTCTGGTAAGCGGCGCCCACGAGCCGCGAGATGCGGATCGTGTAGTTCTCGGGGGCAGCCGGTGAACCGGCAAGGGCCTTCGAGACGATGACCGTGCGCTCGCACTTGGCCTCGGACGCCGCCGCTTGGGCGATCGTCTGACCGTTGTGCATCAGCACCAGGGGAGCCGTGGTCGACTGAACTTCGACCGTCTGGTTTGCCGGCACCGTCGTGGCGCCACCGTTCCAGGTCACGGCGACGTCGGTGCTCTCCGTGTTGCGTGATGCGGAACCAGTAACCGGTCACCGAACCATTGATGTCGACCGAGTTGCACACGGCGACCACCGAGAAGGTGGGATCGCAGTCGGAGTTCACTTGGAATGCCGGGCGAGCCACACCGTCGACCAGCACCGTGAAGGTGTGAGGACCGTCGACGAGGCCGCCGATCGTCACCGTCTCGGTGGCGCCTGGGGCGAGGATGTGATCGACGCCTTCGACGTTGAAGGTGACCGGAACATCGTCACCCTGGTTGGTGAGAACGATCGTGACCGCATCGTCGAAGTTGACGCAGGCTGCGGAGAAGTCGACGAGCGGGGCGAGGTCGCACTTGGTGGTGCCGTCGAACGACATGTCGACACCATCAGCGGTGATTGCGACGTGGGTAGCACCATCGACGAGGCCGGAGACAACAGCGGGAACCGAGGTGTTCGGAGCGACGAGGTATGTCTGGCCGTTGACGATGAACGTGATCGGCTTCTCGCCACCGGTGGCGGTGAGGACGATCGTCAGTTGACCGTCGTTGCTGACGCATGCCGGGGTGACCGACTTGGTCGGGGTACCGGGATGATCGCAGGTGACGGTGAAGGGATCGACCCCGATGCGGGTCTGGCCGATGAAGACGTCGATCGTGTTGACGCCGTCCGGCAGGCCGTCGACCGTGACCGGCGTGGTCTGCTTCGGCTGCACGGTGTAGTTGACGCCGTTGACGGTGAAGGTCACCGGCAGATCGTCACCCTTGTTGTTGAGCGTCACGATCGCCTGTCCGTTGGAGATGCCTCCGTCGGACTCGACACACTTGGATGTGGCGGTGGCCTCCGGTGACAGATCGCAGTTGAACTGGAGCGTCTGGTTGAAGAACAACGCTCCTTCCTTGACCTCCAGCACTTGCTGGGCATCGTTGAACCCGCCGAGCGTGACCGGCAGGTTGCTGTTGGCCTGCACGACGTAGTCGTGACCCAAGATGGTGAACGTGATCGGCAGCTGGCCGCCGATGTTCTTGAGGGTGAGGGTGATCTGACCGTCTTCGTTCACACACGTTGTGGAGATTTCGACCGCCGGCTGACCCGGACGGTCACAGTCGACCGTGATGGAGATGTCCTTCGCCACGCCGTTGACACTGAACGGAATCGTGTGGGGCCCGTCAGTGAAGCCGGGGATCGTGACGACCTGAGTGACGCCGGGGGTCAGCGTGTAGGTCTGACCATTGAGGATGAACACCGCGTTCACGTCGTCGCCATCGTTCTTCATCGTGACGTCGACACTGCCATCGCCGTTCACGCAGGTCTGCGTGTTGCTGTACGACGGGGCGAGGTCGCACTTCGTCGTGAAGCTCTGCGACAGGTTCTTGCCATCAGCCGTGATCGAGACGCTGTGGGCGCCGTCCACGAAGCCGCTGTAGCTCTTGGTGACAGTGGCGCCGATGCCCACCGTGACGTCCTCAGGGGCGTTGGTGATGGGGTTGACGACGTGGAAGACGACCGACTCGGTGCCGGTGTTCGTGAGTGTCACCGTGACGGTGCCATCGTGCGAGTTGTTGTCGCAGGCAGCACTGGCCGACGCAGCGGGGATGGGGTGATCGCAATCGATCGTGAAGGTCTGCGGGTAGTTGGTGGCGCCGACCTTGACTTGCACCGTGTAGGCGCCGTCCGCCAGGCCGCCGAAGGTCTTCTTGACCGTCGTGTCGGCAGCGACATCGACCGAGGTGAACGTCGCGCCGTTCGGCGACGTGTACTGGAACGTGACGAGCTTGCCGCCGGCGTTCACCAAGTACACATCGACCTGGCCGTCACCGTTGACGCATGTCGCCGAGCTGTTGACCGACGGCAGCGACGAGTCGCACGAGACGGTGAACGTCTGGCTGTAGTCGGTCGTACCGACCAGAATCTTGACGGTATGTGAACCATCGGCGAGTGGGGTGAATGTCACCGGTGTCGAGCCACCCGCGGGGACTGTGTACGTGGTCGGGGTGCCGGCCGGCTGATCGATCGGGTAGACCTTGAACACGACTGGCGAAGCGAATTGTCCTGCAGCATTCGTCAGTGTGAGAACTGCCTTGCCATCGCCATGGCCTGGTGTGTTGTTGACGCACGACACGGCCTTGTTGACGCCTGGCTGACCAGCGCAGTTCGTCGGCTTGGAGACGGTGGTGGAGCTACCGGTGGTCGAGACCACACCATTGCCCCACGCGGCGATCGGCTTGGACGAGACCGTCACACTGGTTGCCGTGCCGGGCCACGCAAAACTGCCGCTGAACTGGTAGTTGTCGGCTGCATTGAAGGCGCCGAACGTGATGTGGGTGGTCGTGGTCCCGATGGTCTTGGTGACCTCGATCTTGGGATTCGTGCCCTCGGCTCCGGTCGACCACGATGTCGCAGTCCACGAAACGGTGCCGTCACAGGCCACCGATGCCGAGATGTTCGAGTGATGGGCACTTGCGATACCTGCGAACTGAGGCACCACAACTACCACGCCGAGTAATACCAATACAGCCGTAAGAAGCCGCCGCAACTGTTGCATTGTTCATCCGCTCTTTTAGGCCAGTCATCCGTGAACGACTGGGATACGTTCCACCGACGTGCGGGTTTCGCTCTTGCTCACCGCTGGCGAAGCGACCAATTGCAGCCAGCGGGTCTTAGCATCCACGTGTCACTCACCGTAGCGATATCGCCCGCAGAGTGAAATGGGCCGTTCGGATCATTCGAAACGCCGCCACGTCAGCGCGCGTCACGTCACTGTCAGAGGTCGAACAGGCCCTCAGGGGGGTCAATCGTCGTAATACCACCCTCGCAGAGGCTTACGAACGTCACCGGGATCAATGCACCGGTGTCGAGCTCGAGGATGTCGTGCGGCGGGATTGTCGATGACAGCGATGCACATGCCCCTGTCGACGCCCTGCACGTCGATCACGCGCGATCCGATGAGGTCGTGGACCCACAGGGCGTCATCGTCGTCGACGGCGTCGACAGGCAGCGGCTCGGCGAGCAGTGTCGTGTTGGTCAGCTTCTCCGCAGCCGTGCGATCATCGACGCCTTCGAATCGAACGAGCCATCGCTGCTGCTGCTGGCGCGACTCGACAACGGTCAGCCACCGAGACCCGGCAAGCAGGCGCGCTCCGGGCGCGACCCGCTCGAACCGATCGGTGACCAACGAGACGTACAACTCGCCCTGCACCCCATGGGCGCGACCGATGCGCCCGACTTCGCGAAGTCCTGGTTCAGGGCGTGTGATCGTCAGTCGACAAAGTCGACGTCGACCTCGACGCCATCACGGGTCGCGGCGGCGCGCACGACGGTGCGAATGCTCTGCGCGGTGCGACCACGACGACCGATGACCCGACCGAGATCGCCGGGACCGACCTTGACCTCGAGCTTCAGAGCGGTTGCGACCCTCGACGGCATCGACCTGCACGGCGTCGGCATCGTCGACGATCGAACGCACGACGTGGGTGAGCACGGCCGTTGCAGTCGGGGCGGCGCTGTGGTTGTCGGCAACGGGCGCCGCAGCGGCAGGAGCCTGCTCGGGCGTTGCGACTTCCTCGACGGGTTCGGCTACTTCGACGTCTTCGGCTACTTCGACGGACTCGACCGCATCGACGGACTCGACCGGGCTGTCCTGCTCGTCGGTCGTCGGTTCGTCGGTCGCCGGCTGATCAGTCACTTGGCTGACCGGGCGGCGCTGAACTCAGCCATCGCACCCGACACTTCCAGCAACTTCTTGACTCGCTCGGTTGGCTGCGCGCCCTGCATCAGCCACTTGACGGCCTTGGCGTTGTCGATGTTGAGCGTCGACGGCTCGGTGCGCGGGTTGTAGGTGCCGACGATCTGGATGAACCGGCCATCGCGGGGCGAACGGCTATCGGTGGCGACGACGCGATACTGCGGCTGCTTTGTCTTGCCAACTCGGGTGAGGCGCAGTTTTACTGCCATACGAATCCAGGGCTCCTTGCACAATATGAACTACGAGAGGCTATCAATTGAAGTTGGGGAAGCCACCGGGCATACCGGGCATCCCGCTGAGGTTGGGCATGCCGCGGCCCTTCTTGCCCTTCTTGCCCTTGCCTCCCATCGCCATGCCACCCATCTTCTTCATCATCTTCTGCATCTCGCTGAACTGCTTGACGAGACGGTTGACGTCGCCGACGGTGGTGCCGCTGCCGTTGGCGATGCGGGTGCGGCGGCTGCCGTTGATGACCTCGGGCTTGCGACGCTCTTGCGGCGTCATCGAGCGGATGATCGCCTCGACCGGCTTCAACTGGTCGTCGCCGATCTCGGCGCCCTTCAGTTCTTTGGGCATGCCCGGCATCATCCCGAGCAGGCCGCCGAGCGGGCCCATCTTCTTCAGTGACTGCATCTGCTCGAGGAAGTCGTCGAGGGTGAACTCCCCCTCCATCATCTTCTCGGCGGCGGCTTCGGCCTGATCCTTCTCGAAGACCTTCTCGGCCTGCTCGATCAGCGTCAGCATGTCGCCCATGCCGAGGATGCGCCCGGCCATGCGGTCGGGGTGGAACTGCTCGAACTCGTTGAGCTTCTCTCCCGTCGAGGCGAACGCGATCGGACGGCCGATCACTTCCTTCACGCTGAGCGCCGCACCACCGCGGGCGTCGCCGTCGAGCTTCGACATGATGACGCCGTCGATCGCGAGCGTCTGCGTGGAACGCCTCGGCAACGCTGACCGCGTCCTGACCGGTCATCGCGTCGATCACCAGGAAGGTGTAGTCGGGTTGCACCGCCTTGCTGATCTGGCGGACCTGCTCCATCATCTCGGCGTCGATCGCCAGACCGACCGGCGGTGTCGACGATCAGCACATCGCGGCCGAGGCGCCGCGCCTCTTCGAGGCCGCGCTTGGCGGTCGAGACGGGGTCGCCGGGTTCGCTGAACACGGGCACATCGATCTGGCGACCGAGCGTTCGAAGTTGCTCGACTGCCGCGGGACGCTGCAGGTCGGCACCGACCATCAACGGCTGACGACCCTGGCTCTTGAACCAGCGGGCCAACTTCGCCGAGTTGGTCGTCTTGCCGGAACCCTGCAAGCCGGCCATCAACACCACGGTCGGCGGACGGCTGGCGTAGGTGATCTTCAGCGTCTCGCCGCCGAGCATCGCGGTGAGCTCGTTGTTGACGATCTTGATGATCTGCTGACTGGGATCGAGCGCTTGGCTGAGCTGGGCGCCGACGGCCTGCTCGCGGATGCGAGCGGTGACGTTGCGTACGACACCGACGTTGACGTCGGCCTCGAGCAGCGCCGTGCGGATCTCCTTCAGCACCTCATCGACGTCGTCGTCGGTGAGGCGACCCTTGCCGCGAATCTTCTTGATGACGCCTTCGAGGCGGGAGGACAAAGAGTCGAACATCGCCTCGCAGGTTAGCGGCGCGGCCGAACGCTCAGCCGATGTCGACGATCTCGCTGACGATGTCGCCCTTGACGGCGACGTTGACGCGGGTCGTCGGAGCGTCGGCCGTGATCGGCAGGTCGACGCCGTCCTGGCGACGACTCGCACGCGAGCCAACCTCTGGGCCGGAGCTCGGTCGGTCGTCGGAGAGGCATCGGCCGACCCAGTCGGGGCCCAGCGACGTCGAGGCCGGGTCGTGACATCGGTGGGCTGCTCGATGGACTCGCAGGTGGCGGCATCGGCGCCGACCGGCACGACCGTATCGGGAGCGACGACGAGGCCCGGATCGGTGACGGCCGGCTCGCTGACCGGGACAGCCGGGTCGACTTGTTGGATGTACGCGTCGTCGACGGCGATGACGGTGTAGAGGCCACCGTCGGCGGAACCGAACGTGTAGGCCGGCAGCAGCCAGATCGTGTTGTCGGCGGCCCACTGCATGATGAGATCGGACTTGACGCTGTTCAACGTGACGGTGACAGGCTCGGACGGAACGGGTGCGCAATCGCGCAGCGTGCCGCCTCGGGCTCGCACGGTGCAGGAGCCACGTCGGGAGCGACAGCCGGCTCGATCGCCGACCGTCGGTTGCGGCGCCGCGTCGAGACACCGGCCGAGCGTCGTACTGTCGGGCGGAGACGGAATCGAGGCCGACGTATTGGTTCTGTTGCGTCTTCAAACGCTCGAGCCCGGCGGCAGCTCCGATCGTCGGGTAGTCGTCGCCACGCTGCGGTTCGGCAAGCGAGCCCGATGCGTAGGTGATGGCGCCGTTCTCGCCGAAGCCGACCGACAACATGATCGGTGCCTTCATCCCGTCGAGCACCAAGGAAGCGTTGACGCTGGCACCCCACTCGTCGGCGTACGGCTCGTCGAACTGGTACGAGCCGACGTCGTAACCCCAATCGGCGAACAGCTGCTCGGCCTTGGCCAACGCCTCGTCCTTCGGTCGGAACGTTGGCGGGCGGCACGGGTGTTTCGCAGCATTCGGCATGGCAACGTCGGGAGCGACCGCGGGGGTGGTCGGACCAGCGTCCGGCGCAGACGTCGATGCGGGTGCATCAGCGGCGGCTCCGCCTTCGACTGCAACGCCAGAACCACACGACACGGCCGGCGCAGTCGCGGTCGGTGACACGCGCGCTGAGCCACCAGCTCAACATGCCGTCGGATCCGACCGTGAGCACGGTGCCGCTGTAGTCCTCGGGACCGACAGCCCACCCGCCGCCCTGATCCTCGGGAAGAACGCGGACATCACCTTCGGCACCGAGCGCGGCGGCCAATTGGGCGACGCGGTCGAGGTCGGGCTTCTGACCTGTCGCGAAGAACCACGATCCTGCCGGCGCGTCGAGTGCCGGCATGTCACCGTCGTACACGAAATCGGTGGGCCCGAAGAACGCCATCTTCGAATCAGCGGCGGCATCCATCGTCGCTGCAGCCGGAGCGGCCGCGGCTGCTGCCGGACCCGCTCTGGCCGCTGGCCAGTTGGAGCACCTTCGGCTGATGCTGATCGGCGAGAGGCGTCGTGGTGTTGGGATCGCCGCAGGCGCTGAGCCCGAGGACGACCACGACAACGGCAAGTGCGATACGGCGTGAGCGGATCATGGTTCTTTGACGTCGGGGTACGCGGCTGCGGTTCCCGGGATTCGTCAAACTTCCTTGACGATCAGTCTTCACGAACGAGCGCGTCGATGAACTCGACCGGATCGAACGGCGACGAGATCGCCGATCGACTCGCCGAGACCGATGAGCTTCACGGGCAGGCCGAGCTCGGTCTCGATCGCGAACACGATGCCACCCTTGGCCGAACCGTCGAGCTTCGTCAGCACCACGCCGGTCACCTCCGTCGCGTCGCCGAACTCGCGTGCCTGGGTGAGACCGTTCTGCCCGGTGGTCGCGTCGACGACGAGCAGCACCTCGGTGACCCGGCCGGCGCCCTTCGCCGCGACCCGTCGCACCTTGCGCAACTCCTCCATCAGATTCGTCTTGGTGTGCAGACGACCGGCGGTGTCGCCGAGCACGAGATCGATGTGGCGCGCGGTCGCGCTCTCGATGGCGTCGAAGATGACCGCGCTCGGGATCGCCGCCCTCGTTGCCGCGCACGATCTCGGCGCCGCTGCGCTCGGCCCACGTGCCCAGTTGCTCGACGGCCGCGGCGCGGAACGTGTCGCCCGCAGCCATCAACACCGATCGACCGATCGCCGCCTGTTGTGCGCCGACCTTGCCGATGGTGGTGGTCTTGCCGACGCCGTTGACGCCGACGAACAGCCACACGTTCGGACCACCGGGAACATCTTCGAAGTGGAGCGTGCGATCGGCGCCGTCGAGGCGATCGACCATCTCGGTCTGCAACGCGTCGAGCAGTTGCACCGGCTCGGTGATCTCTTTGGCCTTCACTCTGCGTTCGGAGGCCGCCCAGCAGATCGTCGGTGACGCGGACTCCGACATCGGCCCGTAGCAAGGCCTCTTCGAGGTCGTCCCACGTTTCGTTGGTGATGCCGGTTCGAGCACGAATCCCCAACAGGGTTCCTGCCAGCGCGCCACGTGCCTTCGACATGCGGCTGCGGAAGTTGGGACGCTCGACGACGATCGGCGCGGCTCTTCGACGACCGTGTCGGTGTCGGGCTCGAGCACCGCAACCGGTGCCGACGGAACCTCGGGTGCCTTCTGTGGAGGCGGCGTTCGAGGTGGGCGCGCGGGCGGCGTCGCCACATCGGTACGCCCCGCCGTTGCGGCGACGGTTGAGCACGACCACGCCGAGCCCGACGATCAGGACGACGACAACGAGAACGAGATAGATCCACGGCATGACGGCGACCACGCTATCGGGGCGAGGTCAGCGGGTACCGCCTGTCACGGGCCCGTCGTCGGTGGTCAGACGAATCGCGATCCACACCGGGATGATCGACAGCAACATCACGGCCGTCGCGACGACGGTGACGATCGGCTGCTGTTCGCCGCGGCTGAGGTTCTTGAAGATCCAGATCGGCAGCGTCTCCAAGCCCGGCGCCTGCCGTGAACGTGGTGACGACGATCTCGTCGAAGCTGAGCCCGAACGCCAGCAACCCGCCGGCGAGCAGCGCGGTGCGCAGCAGCGGGAACGTGACGAACCGGAACGTCTGGAACGTGTGCGCACCGAGGTCGGCGGAGGCCTCTTCGAGGTTCGGCGACAACCGTCGCAGGCGAGCGAGGACGTTGTTGTAGAGCGACGACGATGCAGAACGTCGCGTGGGCGATGATGAGGCTCATCATCCCGAGCTCGAAGCCGGCCTGACGGAACGCGGCGTTCAGCGCGATGCCGGTGACGATGCCGGGCAGCGCGATCGGCAGCACGATCATCAGGTTCAACGACTCGCGTCCGAAGAACTTGAAGCGGTGCACTGCCAACGAGGCGAGCAGCCCGAGCACGAGCGCGATCAGCGGTCGCGCCGGTCGCGGTCTTGAGGCTGACGATCAACGCGTCGCGTGCGCCGGTGCTGTGCATCGCCAACCGCCACCAGTGCAACGTGACGCCCTTCGGCGGCCACGACAACGAGCTCGACCGTGTTGAACGACAGGATCACGATGATCACCAGCGGCAGGTACAGGAACGCGAGCACGAGCCCGGTCATGCCTCCGAAGCAGCAGTCGCACCCGACGCGTGAAGTGCATCAGAGGTTCTCCAACGCGCCGCGTGCGACGGACGCCGAGGAGGAACACGACCATGATGATCACCGGCACGACCGCGAACGCCGCGGCGAACGGCAGGTCGGCGGAGAAGTTGTCGAACACGACCGAGCCGATCATCTGTGTCTTGCCACCGACGAGATCGACGGCGATGTAGTCACCCAGCGACAGCGAGAAGGTGAAGATCGAGCCGGCGACGATCGACGGGAACAGGATCGGCAGCACCACCTTGCGGAACGTGAACCCGAAGTGCGCGCCGAGGTCGCTGGAGGCGTCGAGCAACGAGTCCGGCAACCGTTCGAGACCGGCGTAGATCGGCACGATCATGAACGGCAACCACAGGTACGCCAGCACGATGACCAGCGCGGTCTCGCCGTAGTTGGGGCTCATCCCGAACGTCTTGTCGAGCACGCCGCCGGGTGAGCCGATGATCGCCCGCCACGAGAACGCCTTCACCAGGTACGAGGCCCACAGCGGGACGAGCACCGACGGCAACGAGCAGTCGCCGCCAGCGCGGCCTTGGCGATCTTCGCCATGAAGAAGGCGATCGGAAGCGCGAGCACGATGTCGATAATCGTCACCAGCGCGGCGATCTTCACCGTGCGCACGGCAATGTCGAAGTAGACGGAGTTGTTCAGCAGCGTCTGGTAGTTCTGCGTGCTGATGACCTTCTCGATGCCGCTGCCGTCCTCGTTGAGTCGATACAACGAGGTGAGGAACAGCGACGCGAGCGAGCCGATGTACAGCACCAGCATCCACGCCGCCGGCGCGCCGATGAGCGACACCAGACGAACGCGTGGATGCCGGTGCAGCCAACGAGAAGCCGACCGACCCGGACTCGATTCGGCGGTCGTGGATTGGCCGGGAAGTGTGGCGGTCAGCGGTGTCAGCCCTTGATCTCGGTCCAGGCCTTGATCCAGTCGACGAACGGCACGCAGTCGCTGCCCTTGCCGTTCGAGGCACTCCTTGCGTGGCGTCGCCCAGAACGCGATCGACTTGGCGAAGGCCTCGTCGGTGGCCTTGAACACGTCGCAGTGCGTGTCGTCTGCGAACTGCGTCGCGATCTCGGCGCACGCCTTCGGGTTCGCCGGGGCCTCACCGAAGTAGTAGGCGACCTGAGCCTGCACGGCGGGGCTCGTGATGTAGTCCATCCACATGTACATGCAGTTGGGGTGGGCGGCCTTCGACGACACCATCCACGTGTCGCTCCATCCGGTCGAGCCCTCCTTCGGGATGACCGTCTCCAACTTGTCGGTGTTCGTCGCCAGGTTCTTGATGACCTGCCACGTGGTGCCGATCACCGTGGAGCCCTGCTCGAACGCGCCGAGGGTCTTGGTGTAGTCGTTCCAGTACTCACCGATGATCGCGTGCTGATCCTTCAGCAGACGCGACCGACGCGTCGAACTGCTCCTGGTTGAGCGAGTACGGATCGTCGATGCCGAGGTCGGGCTGCGCGGTCTTCAGGTACAGCGCAGCGTCGGCGATGTAGATCGGCGCGTCGTACGCGGTGACCTTGCCGGAGTACGGCGATGCCTTGTCGAAGACGACACTCCACGAATCCGGCGGCGTCGTGACCACGTCGGTGTTCCACATCAGGTAGTTGGCGCCCCAGCCGTGCGGGATGCCGTAGTTCTTGCCGCCGCTGGAGTTGTACTTCGTGTCCTTCAGGAACGAGGACAGGTCGGCGTAGTTCTTGATGAGCGCGGTGTTGACCGGCGCGACGAGACCGGCGTCGATCAGTCGCACGCTCGAGTCGCCCGATGCCGACACGCCGTCGTACTGACCGGTGCTCATCAGCTGGAACATCTCGTCGGACGTCGCCGCGATCTTCGACTTGACGACGCAACCCGTCTGGTCCTGGAACGGCTTCACCCAGTTGTACGCCGGATCGGTGCTGCCGTCCTCGGCGTAGCCGGCCCAGACGATCAGGTTGAGGGCCTTCTCCCCTGTGCCGATCGCTGTCAACGCCTCGCCACCCGACTGACGACTCGCTGTCGTCACCGCAAGCCGACGCCGAGCAGCGTGATCGCCACCAGTGCACCGAACAACCGTGCTGATTTCATGAGTCTTCCCCTTTGGAGATGTCTGTATTGGCGACGGGAAAGGCCGCGTAGCGCGGCCAGGCCAGGCGGACGCTGCCGCCGATGGCAACCCCAGCAAGCCCGTCGCTCGGCACGCTGGCGATCATGGAGGTGCCGTCGTCGAGTTGCACACGCACTCGACAATCGGCACCGAGATATTGGATGTCGCTGACGACACCGGGCATCGACGATCTCGCCGTCGCCCGCCTCGTGCTGCACGATGCGCATACGCTCGGGACGGATCGGAATGCGGCTCGGCGACACCGAGCAGTTGCTGCGATCGCTCGGCGTTCAGCACGTTGGACGTGCCGACGAAGCCGGCGACGAACGCTGTCGCCGGATGGTCGTAGATGTCGCGCGGCGTGCCGACCTGTTCGACGCGCCCGTTGTTGAACACGGCGATGCGATTGCTCATCGACAGCGCCTCGCCTTGATCGTGGGTGACGAAGACGAAGGTGATCCCGACGTCGCGCTGGATCGACTTCAGCTCGACCTGCATCTCTTCGCGCAGCTTCAGGTCGAGCGCGCCGAGCGGCTCGTCGAGCAGCAGCACCTTCGGATGGTTGACGAGCGCTCGGGCCAGCGCGATGCGCTGTCGTTGGCCGCCGCTGAGCTGATTCGGGCCGACGATCGCCGTACTCGGCGAGACGTACGGCCTCGAGCATCTCGACGGCCCGCTTGCGGCGCTCGGCCTTGCCGACCTTCTTCACCCGCAGGCCGTACTCGATGTTCTCGAGCACGCTCATGTGCGGGAACAGCGCGTAGTCCTGGAAGACGGTGTTGACGTCGCGGTCGTACGGCGCGAGTTGGCTGACATCGTTGCCCTGCAGCAGCACCGCGCCGGCGGTTGGCGGCTCGAAGCCGGCGATCATTCGCAGCACCGTCGTCTTGCCGCTGCCGGACGGCCCGAGCAGCGAGAAGAACTCACCCTCGACGATCTCCAGGTCGATGTCGTCGACGGCGACCACGTCGCCGAAGTTCTTGCGCAGCCTGACCAGTTGTATGGCGGGCGTTGCACGACGCGATTCGTCGTCCCTGGCGCCAATTGCCACGGCTTCACTCACGATGCGCTGCTGTCTCCCCTGGGTTTTCGTCGCGATGCGTCGAAACGACGTTAGTCGGTCGCGAGTTAAGCCCCGGCAATCACGTCGCCGCGGTGACCCGTTCGGTGATGACCTTCGACGATCCGCCCGGCTGCATCGTGACGCCGAGCAGGCTGTCGCCGGCCTCCATCGTGCGCTTCTGGTGGCTGACGACGAGCAGCTGCGCCTCCTGGCGGAACTCGTGGATGAGGCCGAGGAAGCGGTGCAGGTTGACGTCGTCGAGCGCGGCCTCGACCTCGTCCATCACGTAGAACGGCGACGGGCGGCTGCGGAACACGGCGAACAGGTACGCCAGCGCGGTCAGCGAGCGCTCGCCGCCCGACAGCAGCGAGAGCTTCTTCACGTTCTTGCCGCTCGGCTTTGCCTCGACCTCGATGCCGGTGTTCAGGAGGTCGTCCGGCGTCGGTCAGCACGAGGCTGCCGACGCCACCCGGGAACAGCATCGCGAACAGCTGACGTGAAGTGTGTGCTGACGTCGGCGAATGCCGCGGCGAACACGGTCTGGATCTCGAGGTCGACGGCCTTGATCACGCGCATCAGATCGCGACGAGTGTTGCGAACGTCCTCGAGCTGCTCTTCGAGGAACTTGTGGCGCGTCTGCAGCTCGGTGAACTCTTCCAACGCCAGCGGATTGATCGGGCCCATCAGGCGGAGCTCGCGCTCGAGATCGCGAACTCGCGCGGCGGCCGAGATGCCCTCCGGCAACTCGGGCTGCTGCGCGGCCTCGGCAGCTGCAGGCTCGAGATCGTGGTCGCGACGCAGTGCCTCGACGACACCTTCGAGGCGCATGCGCACCTCGGCCTCGTCGATCTCGACGCGCCGCGAGCGTTCGCGGTTCTCGTCGAGCCCCTTCTCCGCCGCGCCGCGTCGACGCCGCAGATCGTCGAGTCGTTGGGCGATGCCGCGCACCTCGTCGCTCTGCTTGCGGCGAATCTCCATCAGTTCGTCGTGGCGCGTCTCGATCGACGCGACGATGCCCGTCGACGAGACGCCGCGAGGTTCTCGACAGCTGCCAGCGATTGCTCCACCTCGAGTCGGCGCTGCCCGGCGTGCGCGCGTGCGACAGCATCGACTTCGAGGCGACGTTCGGTCTCCTCCAGGCGGCGCTGAAGGAACTGCTGCGCGCTCGTGCAGATCCGGCGTTGCGAACTTCGAGATCTTGACGACGATTGGCGAGCGACGGCGGCGCGGGCATCGAGCCGGGCGCGGGTCTCGCCGCGCGACTTCGCGGCCTCGGCCTCCGCCGCCTCGTCGGCCTCGAGCGCCGGCACGAGCGCATCGAGCTCGGCGATCCTGGCGCGCTCGCGGTCGAGTCGCTCGCCGGCCTCCGACACGGTGTGCTCGCAACGTCTCGACCTCGGCCTGCATGTCGCGACGTTCACTCTGCACTCGCGCGAGCGCGTCAGAGCTGGCGGAGAAGCCGGCATCGTGAGTATCGAGTTGTCGGCTCAGTTGCGACTCGCGAGTGCGGGCAGCATCGAGGTCGATGCGGGCCATCTGCTCGGCCCTCGTGCGACTCTCGACCTCCGCGGTGGCGATGCCGAGTCGCTCCTGCGCCTCTTCCAACGCCGATGCGGTCGCGCCGCCGCTGGCGACACCCACACGCCAACCGGTCGGTCCGAAGCGGTCACCGTCGTCGGTCACCACCACGGCTTGCGGATTGGCGATCGCGACGTCGATGGCATCCGCCCATGTCGACACGCGGACAGCCGAGCCGATGATGGCGTCCAACAGATCGGCGACGCCGGCTTGCTGGCTGCGAACGTGCGGCCGCACCGATGCGCCGTGAACCAGGGGCACCACGGGAAGCGCCGCTCGTCGCCCCGAGCGCGATCACCGCGCCGTGCACGTTCGAGGCGCGGAGCGAGTCGAGCGCACGACGACCGGCCAGCGGTGTCGCCACCACGACTGCTTCCAGCGCCTCCCCGAGTGCCGCCTCGACTGCAGCTTCCCAGCCCGAATCGATGTCGATCAGGTCCAGCAGCGTGCCGAGGACATCGTCGACACCCGCGAGATGTTCGGCGCCGGCACGAGCGCGAGCGCTCTCGAGGGCGAGATGAAGAGCCTCGGCGCGAGCACCCCAACGAGCAGCGTCGTCGGCGGCTGCCTGCCGCGGCCGCGATGGCCGATTCGCTGGCCGTCTCTGCGGCGGCACGACGGGTCTCTGCTGCTTCGAGGTCGGCGACGAGACCCGCCTCGACGAGCTGAGCTTGCTCGCACTCGATCCGCAACCGTTCGGCGTCGGCGTCGAGCAACACCACTCTCTCGCTCAGCATGGCCAGGCGAGTACGCAAGCGTTGCAGCTCGCTGTCCGCCCGGTCCGCGCTGCCGCGCAGCGAACGCAGCTCGCCGCGAACCTCGGCTGCCGCGCTGGCTGCCGACGTGCTCGTGACGACGTTGTCGATGGTGAACAACGACAACTGACGCTCGGAGCCGAACTCCTCCTCCTCGGCCGCCAGTGCCTCGGCCTCGGGCCCCAGCAGACGAAGATCGTCGGCGACCTTCTCCAGCTCGACGCGGAGGTTGTTGGCGTCGGATTCGAGGCTGGCAACGACACCAGAGTCCATCAGCTGCCCGCGATCACGCTCCATCGATCGTCGCCGTTCGACGAGCACTGCGGCGATGCCGCGGGCTCGCTCTCGCAACTGCTCGACGCGCACCATCTCGTCGGAGAGGTCGAGGTCGCCACGCGCTGTCAGCTCTGCCTCGGCGGCCATGACGCCGGTGTCGAGCGAGGCCAGTTCGGAACGCAGCTCGTGCTCGGTGCTCTGCAGCGTGACCCTCTCTGCAGCAAGAGCTGTCAGCCGCGTGCGCTGCGAAGCGATCTCGCGCCCGCGCAGGAAGATCTGCAACGCACTGAGCTCGGCGATGAGGTCGCCGTGACGGCGGGCTGCCTCGGCCTGACGTTCGAGTGGTCGCAACTGTCGGCGGACCTCACGAAGCAGATCCTGCACCCGCAGCAGGCTGGCCTCGGTGGCATCGAGTCGACGCTCGGCACGCTCCTTGCGGCGGCGGAACTTCAAGACGCCGGCGGCCTCTTCGATGATCGACCGTCGCTCTTCAGGGCGTGCGTTCAGCACGGCGTCGATCTGGCCCTGGCTCACGATCACGTGCTGCTGCCGGCCGACACCCGCGTCGCTCAGCAACTCCTGCACGTCGAGGAGCCGGCACGTGACACCGTTGATCGAGTACTCGCTCTCACCGGTGCGGAACAGGATGCGCGACACCGTGACTTCGGTGAACTCGATCGGTAGCAGCCCCGCAGAGTTGTCGATGGTCAGGCTCACCTCTGCCCTGCCGAGGGCCGGACGCTTCGCAGTGCCGGCGAAGATGACGTCGTCCATCTTCTGGCTGCGCACCGCGCTGGGCGCCTGCGCACCGAGGACCCAGGCGATCGCGTCGACCACGTTCGACTTTCCCGAGCCGTTCGGACCGACCACCACGGTCACCCCAGGCTCCAGCGCCAGGGTGGTTGGGTCGGCGAACGACTTGAATCCTTTGAGGGTCAGCGACTTCAAGAACACGGCGCCCGTGACCCTAGCCGCGCCACCCAGTTCGCCCGCTGCCTTCCGTCCCATGCGATCTGGGCGCCACGCTTTTCGCTGACCTGGCTCACAGCTCGAGCCTGGCGCCCAGATCCCTATCAGCCAGCGATTCGGGTGGCTGATTCGAGCAACTCGGGCGACCATTGCGCCAAGGTTGCTCGGATTCGAGCGGCTGTGGCACGCGGTGTTCTGACCATCTGGCGCCATGTGACCCGCTGGGTGATGATGCCCTGAGCGAGGAGATCGGCATCGCGAACACGATCGAACTCGAACTGGTCGTGGTCGAGCCCGTGCACACTCCAGCCATCACACTCCACGACGACGTTGCTACCGACGAACCAGAAGTCGACCTCGTAGCCGCCGACGTGCGCATGGAATTCGGCAGCCGGAAGTCCAAAGGTGGCGACGATCTCAGCCATCAGGGCCTCCAGGTCGCTATCCACCGGCTTGTCACCAAGAGCCCAACGATCCAGAGCGCCGCGCAGCGCGACAACGCCGTGTCGCCCGTGCTGGGCGTGCCGGACGAGGGCCGCACGAACCGATCGCGGTGTCACGAAGCCGTCGACCACCAGCCGCAGCAGCGCCACGTCCACGCCGGCCGGATCCACTGCGCCAAGGTCGAGGAGCGTCCGCAAGGGATCCGTCGCGGCGACACCCAGTCTCCAGACAGGTCGGAGTTGCTTCAGGTCACGCGGGCGATGGACAACGACGTCGGCCAGTCGAGCTTGCCGGGACCGACGCGGCATGATGATGTCGACCGGATCTGCGGCCGGGCGCTCAACTCCCCACAGCAATGCGGCGGATCTGTGCGAGGCGAGGGCGCCCGGACCTGCCGCCAGCACCGCGGCCTCGATCCTCATCTCCTGCGTCGACTTGGCGCCGTACAGCCTTGCCACGTCGCGATGCCTGAGCTCCATGTCGCCGCGAGCAATCGCGAGATTCCACTGAGCCCGCGTCAACTTCGACGCCTCAAATGTCAACAGGCCGCGATGACGGCTCGAGTAGCGGTCGTGATGCTGGAGATCCATACCCCACGGATGCACAGCCGGGCGCCGGAAGCGGAACTCGAGTCTGTCTCGCATCGGTTCTGGGCGCCACCGAATCCGCTCACCTGGCTCACAGCTCGACCGTGGCACCCAGATCCACGGAGGTGCCGCGTCGCCGGTTGATCTGGGCGCCACGCTCGCCGGTTTGTCCTGGTCACGTCAAAGAACGGCACCCAGAACGTGGAGGCGGACGGTGACGCGGAACGGGGGTCAGTGCTGGCAGCGGGGGCAGAAGCAGGTCGAGCGGCCGCCGGAGACGGTGCGGACGATCGTGGCTTTGCCGCAGGTGAGGCAACGTTGCCCGGCACGGTCGTAGACGCGGTGATCGAGCTGGAAGCTGCCGCCGTCGCCCATCACGTCGACGTACTGGGTGTCGGACAGCGTGCTGCCGCCCGCCTCGATTGCCGACGACAGGATCGAGTGGATCGCATCGTGCAGACGGCGAACGTCGGCCGGCTTCAGGCTGTTCGCCAACCGGTCGGGGCGCAACCGTGCTCGGTGGAGGATCTCGTCGCAGTAGATGTTGCCGATCCCGGCGATCACATGTTGGTCGAGCAGCAACGGCTTCAGCTGTCGAGCCCGGCCGCGGAGGATGGCACTGAGCTGCGCGACGGTCAAGCCGTCGGTGATCGGGTCGACGCCGAGCTTGGCGAGCTCGGGAAGTTCGTCAGCAACCCGAGCTTGGTCGAAGACCACCATCTCGCCGAACGTGCGCGGATCGACGAACCACAACTCTTGCTCGGGAGCGCCCTCGAAGTGCAGGACGACGTGGGTGTGATCCGGACGAACCGAGCCGGCCGGGCTGACGAGCACACGTCCGCTCATGCGGAGGTGGATCATCAGCGTCTCACCCGTGTCGAGCGAGCAGAGGATGTACTTGCCGCGCCGCCCGATCGAGGTCACGGTCGCGCCGGTCAACCCATCGATCAATGCCTCGCGCGACGTGCGGCGCACCGTCCGCTCGCGACCGACCTCGACACGACCGATGCGGCGGCCGACGACGAATGACACCATCCCCCGCCGAACGGTTTCCACCTCCGGCAACTCCGGCACGGGCAGCTACCCCTCGGCGCAGAGCACGTCGTATGCCTGCGACGCAGCTTGCTGCTCGGCGATCTTCTTCGACTTGCCTTCGCCGGCACCCAGTGCAACCCCGTCGACCAGCACCGTCGCCTTGAATGTCTTCGAGTGATCGGGTCCCGAATCCGTGAGTAGGTAGACCGGCGCGGTGTCGTAGAGGCGAGCGGTGAGCTCTTGCAGGACCGTCTTGTGGTCGAGGCGATCGAGTTGACCGGCAGCGATCTCGAGCCGCTCGCTGAACAGGCGGGCCACGAGTGCCTTGGCCGCATCGACGCCACCATCGAGGTACACCGCGCCCGAGCACGGCTTCGAACGCGTCGGACAGGATCGACGACTTCTGCCGACCGCCGGCGGCGTCCTCGCCCTTGCCGAGCAGCAGCCATTCGCCGAGGCCGATCGATTCGGCGACGTTGGCCAACGCGGTGGCGTTGACCACGCTCTTGCGAAGATCGGTGAGCTTGCCTTCGGGGAGGTCGCCATGGCGGCGGTATGCGATCTCGGCAACGACCCATCCGAGCACGGCGTCGCCGAGGAACTCGAGGCGCTCGTTGGAGGGCTGGCCGCCGACCTCGGCGCACCACGAGCGATGGGCCAGTGCACGCCGGAGCAGCGTGAGGTCAGTGAAGTCGTAACCGATCCGTCGGCTCAGTGTTCCGAGGTCGGTCGAAGTGTCGGTCGTACTCACGCTTCCCGGACGCGGTCGTAGACGTAGTCGACCGCGTCGCGCACCGTCTTCAGATCGACGAGATCCTCGTCCTCGATCCGGAAGCCGACGGAACGTTCGCTGAGGTCTTCCTCCAGCGCCTCGACCAACTCGATGAGCGCGAGCGAATCGGCGTCGAGATCGTCGACGAACGACTGTCCCTCGGAGATGGTCGCAGGCTCGATCTCGAGAATGTCGGCGAGGTTGGCGCGGACGATCTCGAAGACCTCATTGCGGTCGAGCGGACCTTGTTGGACATCGGTCTCGGCAGGCACGGATTGAACACTCCTCGGTGGCGTTAGCAGGCAGAGGCTAGCGCTTCGAGGGCCTCGGAGCGGGGCAAGCGGTTGCTATTCGGTGAGCGCAATCGCGTCGCGGATCTCGTCGACCAGGCGATGTTCGACCATCTCGTGTCCGAGTTTGATCGCGTTGAGCATCGCCTGCGAGTTGGACGAGCCGTGGCTGATGATGCACACGCCGTCGACACCCAGCAGCATTGCTCCGCCGTAGGTGTCGGGGCTGAGCTGGGCATACAGGGGCAGCAGCGCCGGAAGCAGCGCGTCGGCATGCGGCTTGTAGTGCTCTTCGGCCGAGAAGGCTTCGAGCAGGGCCGTGATGACGACCCGCATCCCGCCCTCGAGCGCCTTCAGCACGACGTTGCCCGTGAAGCCGTCGGTGACGATGACGTCGGCAGTCTTGCGCATGATGTCGCGACCCTCGACGTTGCCGACGAAGCGGATGCCGGGAGCGTGCGAGAGCAGCTCGAACGCCTCTTTGCGCAAAGTGTCGCCCTTGCCGGGCTCCTCGCCGATCGACAGCAACCCAACCGAGGGATGTTCGATGCCGAACCGGTGATGGGCGTAGACGGAGCCCATCTGGCCGAACTGCACCAACCACTCCGGCTGCACCTCTGCGTTGGCGCCTGCGTCGAGCAGGATGGTGGGGGTCGACCCGGGAACCGGGATCGGGGTGGCGATCGCAGGACGATTGACACCCTTGATACGGCCCATCCGAAGGAGCGCCGAAGCCATGGTGGCACCGGTGTTGCCGGCGGAGACCATTGCCGATGCCTTGCCGTCGCGGACGGCCTCGGCAGCGCGCACCAGCGTGGAGTCCTTCTTGCGGCGGACCGACTTGGCGGCGTCCTCGTCCATCGCGATGATCTCGGACGCGACGATCAGTTCGAGGTCGCCACGGCCTTCGAGGTCTTCGGGGCCGACCAGTACAACGGGGATGCCGAGAGCAGCCGCGGCGTGGGCACCCGCGAGTATCTCGCTGGGGGCACGATCACCGCCCATCGCATCAACGGCGATCGGCAACATCGAGTGTGTGTTGATCAGCCGACGTCGATGGCGACGCGGTCTTTGTACCAACCGCACGCAGGGCACACAGTGTGTGGCAGCTTGGCGGCGGCGCAGCGCGGGCACACACTGCGCGACGGTGCCGAGAGCTTCCATGCGCCGGCACGATGGCTCCGCGACTTCATCTTCGACTTTTTCTTCTTTGGAACGGCCACAGCAGTCTTCCTTGACGAAACGAGCTACGAGAGGTTAGCGGGATGCACGGCCCTTGCGGCTACTGCTCGGGCAGATTCCCTTTGAGCTGGGTCAACGCTTCCCAGCGCGGATCGACGTCGGAGGCTACGCAATCGCACGTCGACAGGTTGAGATCGGTACCGCATGTGGGGCACAAACCCGCGCAATCAGGCCTGCACAGGGGCGCAAGAGGGGCCTCGAGGAGGATGTGCTCACGGATCATGGCGCCGAGATCGATCTGATCGCCGACGATCTCGAACGCGTCGGGATCGGTGATGACCTGCTGGTACAGCTCGGTGACCTCACTCACCACCATGCCCTCCGCATCGGTCAGGCACCGCCGGCACGAGTCGGCCCACGGGGCTCTGATCTGCCCGTCGACGACCAGGCCATCGGTGAGCGATTCCAACCGCAGCGAGACCTCGACGGTCGCGTCGGGATCGAACCGTGGATCCACCAGACCCAAGTCGGAGACCGTTGGCTGCAGATCGAACCGTCGCTCCGAACCGGGTCGGCGCAGCAGTTCGGCCGCGTTGATCAAGAGCGGATTCATGACATCCAGGTTAACGGCAGGTGGATTAACCGCGATCTTGGTCGAAGAAGCCCTTGGTGGGGTCGTCTTCTTCGACTGCCTCGTCGACGCGATGGGCGCCGATGGAAAGTCGCGAGCGACCCGCATGCACAGTCTTCTGCAGCTTGTCGAGGAGGATCTCGAAGCTGCCCAATCGCTGATCGAGGAAGTCCTCGGTTTCGTGCCGGAGTCGTCTCGAGTCTGCATCGGCAGCCTCGCTGATCTGTCGGGCACGGGTCTCGGCGGCACGCACGACCTCTGTGCGTTGCACCATCCGTTCCGCCTGCACCCGCGCTGCCTCGAGCAGTTCGTCGGCCTCGCGTCGGGTCTTCGACACGAACTCCTGACGTTCCTTGATCATCCAGCGCGCTTGGCGCATCTCTTCGGGCAGACGATGCAGCGACTCTTCGAGCAGCTCGATGATCTCGTCGCGGTCGATCCGCGGGGATGACGACAGCGGCATCGTGGGTGCAGACGCGATGATGTCGATCGCTCGCCGTAAGAGGGCTTCGGCATCGCCGACATAGCCATTCGTGCTACGCACAAAGGCGTCGGAATCGTCGAATTCCTCGTCGTCTTCGAACTCGTCGTGCTTGTCGTCGTACGTCATTTCCGCAGCCAAGATAGGCCTCAAAACTCTTCGTCGCGTGGATGCACCCGCGACAATTGGGCCGCCACAGGCGGCGGAACGAGGGCAGACACGTCGCCCCCGTAGTGGGCGATCTCGCGAATGAACCGGCTGCTGATCGACACCAAGGCCGGCTTGCAGGGCAGATACACGGTTCTCACGCCGCTGACGGCATGGTTCGTGTGCGCCATCTGCTGTTCGACCTCGAAGTCGCCGCCCGTACGCAGGCCCTTGACGATGAATGCTGCCGCGACCTCGCGGGCGGCGTCGACAGCGAGCCCGGCGAATGCCATGACCTTGACCGATGGCATGTAGGCGATGCTGTTGCGAATCATCTCGACGCGCTCGTCGAGCGTGAACATGCCGCTGGGTTTGGTCGGGTTGTGCATGACACCGACGACGACCTCGCCGAAGAGGGCGACCGACTGCTCGATGACGTCGAGATGGCCGAGGTGAAAGGGATCGAAACTGCCTGGGTACAGGACCGTGATCATGGGAGGCGTTGCTTTGGGGGCCATGCGGCGACTCACGCTACTCGTTCGAGTTGCGTGACCCAGGTGCGGCCGTAGCGGCGCGAGCGCAGCACTTCCCAACCGTCTGGCGGCACGATCTCGCGCCCCGCCTCCGCCACCACATAGGGAACTTGTAGGACGGTGAGCAGCTGATCCCATCCGTCGAACTCGTACGGCGGGTCGATCAGCGCCAGATCGACGCCACGCAGCGCCGGCACCCAGGCCGGCACGTCGGAGGTGACAACAGTCGTTCGTTGGGCCAGTCCGAGTGCGGCGATGTTGGCGCGCAACGCTTGCAACGCGGCGCGATCACGTTCGACGAACACGCATGTCGCCGCACCTCGCGACAACGCCTCGATTCCGAGCGCGCCGGAGCCGGCGAACAGATCGGCAATCGCCGCGCCATCGATCAGCCCGGCGCTGTCGAGGGAGTTGAAGACGGCCTGGCGAACCTTGTCGGTCGTCGGTCGGGTGCCGAGACCGTCGGGAACCACGAGCTTGCGCCCACCGAACTCACCGGAGACGACGCGAATCATGGCTGCCGACCGACGACGATCTGACCACCGATCACCACGTGGTCGAGCAACGGCGCGCCGACCGCGAGGCAGACCTCATCGGGATGCGAGCAGTCGAGGATGATGAGGTCTCCCCTCTTTCCGACGTCGAGCGACCCGCACGACGTTTGCCTGCCGAGACTGTACGCGGCGTTCAGCGTGGCGCCGACGACCACCTCCGCCGGGAGTCATCCGAAACCAGGGCGCTGCGGTCGCAACGGTGTTGAGCAGTGACGTGGCGTGAATGGACGAGCAGAAATCGGTGGCAACGGCGACCGGAACCTCGTGCTCGATGAAGAGGCGGGCATTCGCCCGTTCGCTCGTCATGTAGACGAGCTCGGCCATCGGCAAGACGACGGCGATGGTGTCGGTGCGGCCGACCTCGCGAATCTCTTCGTCGGGTGTGTAGGTGAGGTGTTCAGCGGAGACCGCCCCACCCTCGACCGCGGTGCGCCAACCCTTCGACGGCGCCCATGCGTCCGCGTGTACGCGCACCGGCAGCCGTTGATCGTGACTCGAACGCATCAGCCGCAATGCCTGCTCGGGCGTGAAGAAGCCTTGCTCGACGGTGACGTCCTGGAACTCGGCGATGCCCTGCGCGATCACTGCGCCGAGCATGTCGCCCTCGATCAGGTCGGTGTATCGATCGGCGCGTTCGTCGGGCGTGCCGTCGAGGTCACGAGGAACGACGTGGGCGCCGAGAAAGGTGATCACGAGTTGCATCGCAGTCAGGGAGCGCGCCTGCTCCAGCAGATCGAGACCGCGCAGCTCCTCCTCGACCGTCAGGCCGTATCCCGACTTGACCTCCAGCGTCGTGACCCCACCGGCCATGATCCGTTGCAGCGTGGTCACGAGCCTGCTCAACAGCTCCTCGTTGCCGGCGTCTCTGGTTGCGACCACGCTCGACCAGATACCGCCGCCGCGAGCGGCAACCTCGGCCAGCGATGCACCTCCCAATCGCTCCGCGTATTCGTGGCTGGCGCTCGCCGGCGAACAACGGATGGCTGTGGCACTCGACCAGTCCCGGCAGCACGCAGCGACCGCGCGGCATCGATGGTCGGCACGTCGTCATCGCCGTGCGTCGCCAGCACCTCGTCGGTGCGACCAACGGCGACGATCACGCCGTCGCGAATCGCGATGGCTCCATCCTCGACCAGATCCAGCTCGGACCTGCGTCGCCCCACGGCGCGGCTCGCCGGCGTCGACGACGCGAGCCAACGACGCGGCGTGCACCACGTTGAGATTGCTCACTGGCAGTACTCGCGGATGAGCTGTTCGTACACGTCGACCGCCTCGAGGTACTGCGCCTCGTACACGTACTCGTCGGGAAAGTTGTACGGCGGGTCGCCCGGACCGAAGTTGACGCCGGGAACGCCGAACTCTTCCAACGCGACGAGGTCGCACCAGAACGGCACGCCCTGATAGATCGGCTCACCCGACACCACCGCTCGAACGGCTCGATCGAGCGACTGGACGATCGGGGCGTCGGCTGCGATCTGGTACGGGTGGCGAGGACCGGACAGCCAGTGCTCGCTGAACTCGACGACGGCATCGATCCTCGAGTCGACGGTGGTCCGCAACCCCTCGATCATCTCCTCCACCTGCCGTTTCACGTCGTGCGGATCCTGGCTGGGCAGCAGTCGGATGTCGAGTGTGACCGTGCATCGATCGGGCACCTGGTTGTGCTTGGTGCCACCGCTGATCGTGCCGATGTTGAGGATGGGCCCGCCGGGCAGCAGCGGATGCGGCTCGTACGGCAGTGCGGATTCCAACTCGCGCAGTCCCGCGAGGATCGGCTCCATCGTCTCGATCGCGTTCACGCCGAGGTGCTTGTACGTCGTGTGCGCCTGGCGTCCCTTGGTCGTGATCTTGAGGTAGGCGGCACCGCGGTGAGCGATCCCGATCGTGTTGCTCGACGGCTCGCAATCGACGGCTGCGTCGCCGACGAAGCCGGCCGCGCACAACGATCGTGTCCCGACGCCACCCTCGAAGTGACACGAGACGCCTTGGAAGATCACGTCGCCACGCAGTCGCTGCTGGTCTGCGGCGATCCGCCGCACCGCCGCTGCGGCAGCCGCCGTGCCTGCCTTCATGTCGGCGATGCCGGCGCCGTAGACCTTGCCGTCCTCGAGCGCAGCGGCGAACGGGTCGCGGGTCCAGTCCTCGCTCAACTCGTAGATGTCGAGATGTCCGTTGAGGACGAGCGATCGGCCTCCGCCGGTGCCCTTCAGCCGGGCGCCGACCGACGGGCGACCGGGCACGCGACTCGACGAGCTCCACCACGTCGCAATCCCATGCGCGTGAGCTGGCCGGCGAGGAACTCGGCGAGCTCGCGCTCCTTCCCCCAGATCGAATCGATCGAGCAGATGTCGATCAGCAATGCAGTGTCGTCGTGCACCTCACGCTCCCGCGGCGGATTGGTCGAACGGCGTTGACCCGCTGCGAGCCTTCTTCGCGGAGAAGCCCCTTGCCCATCGCCATGTCGGCGAGTCGTTGGACGTACAGATCGTCGCGGAAGTGCAGCGTGAAGGTGCGCGCGTCGCGCATCATCTGTCCCAGCGGGTAGCGCTCGTGCGCGGCACGGGCACCGACGATGTCGAAGCCCTGGTACGGGATGTCGAGCACCGCGTTCTTGGCGAGGTGCATCGTGCGAATCGCATCGGCCTCGCATTCGTCCGGAGTCGTCGCCGCGATCGAGGCGCGCCGCGGTGGCACGCAACGCGCTGCGCGCCGCGAAGAGCTGGGCGTCCATCCGGCCGAGCCGAACCTTGACGGCCTCCGACGAGCTGAGGTCGTCGCGGCCGGCGACGTAGTCGGCGATGAAGTCGAACGCGCCCTGCGCGGTGCCGAGGTGGTTGGACGCGTAGCCGCACGAGAACGTGCGTGGGTCGTTGTTGATCCATCCACCGGGCTCGCCGACGACATCGTCGGCGGGCACGAACACGTCGTCGAACGCGACGCTGCACGAGACCGGTCGACCGCATGCCGAGCATCTGCCAGTCGTCGAGCAGGGTGACGCCGGGGGCATCCGTCGGCACGACGGCGAAGACCATCCGTCCGGCGTACGCGGTGTCGCCTTCGACTGCACACCACACCATCAGGTACTTGGCGATCGCCGCGACCGATGCGAACGCCTTGCGCGCGGTCAGGCGATAGCCACCATCGACCGCGGTCAGCTCTGATGCCAACGCCTCGGCGCCGTTCTCGTACAGGTGCGCCTCCGAACCGAGCGAGGCAAGGTACGCACCCTCGACGATCTCGCGGCATGAACCGATCGCGCTGTTCGAGGGACGGAGTGAAAGGCGATGATCCCCGCGGCGTGGTTGTGCACTTGCAGCAACTGGGCCGTGTTGGTGTCCCAGTACGCCATCCGCTCGAGCAGCCGGTACAGCCCGCTGAAGTTTCCCGGGCATCCAGTAGCCGAATCCGCCGTACTCCTTCGGCACGGTCAGCCGGTTGAGCCCGGCCTCTGTCGCCTCGGCCAGGTTCTCGTACGGAAACGTGGAGTTCTGATCGTGCTCAGCCATGCGCTGACGCCACAACGGGCCGAGGACCTCGATCGCGGCGAGCAGTTGATCGGTGGCAGTGTCATCGGCAGGCAACGGGTTCTCCATTTCGTAGGTCTAGCCCTCGACAGCGGGGTCGACACAGATCTGTTGGACGAGACCGCAGAGGAATCGTTCGCAGCGCAAGCAGCTGGTCGACGCTGACGTACTCGTCGGGACGATGAGCGACCGCGATGTCGCCCGGACCGCAGATGACCACGGAGGTGTCGAGCGCTTCCGCGAACAGCCCGCCCTCGGTCCCGAATCCGATCGATGTTGCCGGGCCCGCTGTCGGCGATCCGTTCGACCACCTGCAGCCACGCATCGTCGGCAGCGGTACGCAGCCCCGGGTATCGAGTGATCTCGGTGAGTGCTCCACCGAACCGCCCGGCGCTCGCGAGCGTGGCACGCTCGCGATCGATCGCTTGCCAGAACGGCCGTAGCACCGCGTCGGGATCGTGGTCGACGGTGTGGCGGACCTCGAAGGTGAAGGTGCAGGCGGGCGCGATGACGTTGAGTGCCGACCCGCCGGCGATCGTGCCGCAGTTGAACGTCACCGAGGATCGCCGGCTGCATCGCCGACGGGTCGGAATTGCGGCCTGCAGATCCGTCGAGCACGACCAGGAGTCGCGACGGCCGATGCGATCGCGCCCGGCTTGCTGTGCGACAGGCTGGAGTGCGCCGCCTCGGCAGTGCACACGATCTCGTAGGCGAGCTTGCCCATGTGACTGTGGCGCGGTCGCATCATCGTCGGTTCGCCGATCACCACGAGATCCGGCGATACGTCGGCGCGCTCGCCGGATCACGACGAGTGCATCACGGACACCGATGCATCCGATCTCCTCGTCGAACGACAGCGCGACGTGCAACGGTCGGGTCAGCTCGACGTCGCGGAACTGTCTCGTCATGCGAATCGTCGCGGCGATGAAGCCCTTCATGTCGGCGGTTCCACGTCCGTACAACGAGTCGCCGATCTGGTGACCGAATACGGATCGCTCGGACCAACCCGTCGCCGGCCGGGACGACGTCGGTGTGACCCGACAGCATCAAGCCACCGACTCCGCTGTGGTCCGAACGATGCCAACAGGTTGGCCCGTCCGCCGGTCCCTGCGAGGATCGTCGCCCGTCCACCGTTCGATTCGATGTGCTCTGCGACCCAGCGAATCAGAGCCGAGGTTCGGCGTGCTGCTCTCCGTCGGAAACGCGACGAGTTGCGCCAGCAGTTCCGCCAGTTCGGTGCCGGCGTCGTCGGTGACTGCGGCTGCTGGCACGGCCTCACGGTATAGCGTGCCGCGGCATCGCACTGGAACCTGAGCCGACGATCGTCTGCGTCGATTGCGGTGGTCGCTGTCACCTGTTGACGCAACCCCGCGAGGACGGCGTCTGGCTACCCGGCGACTTCGTCGCGTATCGATGCGAAGACTGCCTCGACCGATGGGACCTGGTGTTGCCCGACGACAGCGAGTCGGCCGAGCAGCACCTCTACGGGTGACGGTTCACTCGAATCACGCCTCGGGCTGCAGCATCCCGATGACGTTGGCCTCGCTGTCGAGCACGTACGCGACGGTCCCGACGCCGGGGATCACCATCTTGTCGAGGGCGAGCACTCCACCACGTTCGAACGCCGTCGCCATCGAGCGCGTCGAGATCGTCGACCTGCATCGTGTTGACCATGCCGACGATCGGCGCGCCGATCGCCGGCCGCTCGCCCATGCGCGGCAGGATCGCGCCGTCGATGCCCGGCTCGTCGGTCGGGACCGGTCGAGACCAGCCAGTAGGGCTGATCTCCGTACTGGTTGACCGTCCATCCGAAGACGTCGGTGTAGAACGCGATGGCTCGCTGCGGATCATCGGCGTGGATCTCGAAATGAACTGGTCGTGCCATGACCCGCGAACGATATACCGACTCGCTACTGCGGACTTTTCGGCGAGCGTAGGGGTCCCCGCCGGCGGGGACGTGCGGAGGTGCGCAACCACCATCGCCGAGAGCACATCGGGCCCGGTCGAGGATTCACCGTCGACACGCATGATGGGAGTGAGGCTGCCGGGAGCCGACGCGCTCCACTTCTCTGCGCCCGATTCATGCGCTGTCAGTTGCTCGGCGAGCGGACGCATGTCGACTCGAGGCAACGGCCGCCGCGATCGATACTGCACCCACGTCTCGTACCGGTCGACGAACTGATACCGCCGACCGTGGATCACCAGCAATCGAAAACAACCAGTCGCGTTGTGGAGCGCCATCGGATGGATGCTCTCGAACGACATGCCTGCGAAGCGATGACCACCGCGGCTGGTCTCGTTGTCCGGAATGGTGACGATTGCGAGATCGATGTCGGATAGTTCCTCGATTGTGACGACGCCCTCGTTCAGCGCGGTCTCGCTGCCTGACAGTTGCGCATCCTCGTCGGCCCATAGGTCGCGGTAGCGGTCGCTGTCGGTTGCAATCGATACGAGCATTGGAAGCGTCTCCGAGTACAGCACCACGCACTGCTCGTCGTACGAGCCGACGAGGCTGCTCGCGATCGGTGACCGCTCGGCATCGGCGTACGCATCGATGATCATCGAGGCCCGCGTGCTGCACGACGGTCGCGGAACGTCGCGAAGTCGCCGGCCTCCGCGACCGCGATCAGCAACTCGGCGATGCTCCAGTGAGCCTTCGGGATGCACCAGCGTGTGGATGCCCACGAGACCGTCCTGATCGAAGTGGTTGTTCGTGACAGCATCTGCCGGCGGGTGATCGATCGGCGCGTCGAGATGATGGAACGCCATCTCCGCCGACAGGTCGAAATGGAAGCCGTCCGGCTGCGGATAGCCCGGCCAGTGCGTCAGCGTCAGCACGGTGCCCTCATTGGGCGAACCGTCCATCACCACATTCGGTTCGCCCTCGCTGTCGGCATATCCGACGAACTTGTACGAGCGCTTCATGGGGAAGTGTCAGGTGGTCTCGCTGGTGCTGTCGCGACAGGTCACGCCGGGCTCGGGTGTCTGTGGACCACTCTGGAAGACGTCGACGAACTGCTGCAATCTCGGATCGCTGACCGACTGCAACAGCAGCTGCTTGCCCCACGCCGTCGCGACGATGGGCGCCGGCAAACCGTCGTACTCGGAGACGAGGATGTGATCGCCCTGATCCGCAATCGCCTTGAGCACATCCTTGTCGGCCTGCGACGTGTCCGGCCCGTAGGTGATCCACACCGCGCCGTGCTCGAGCGAGTGGACGGCGCGCTCGTTGGGCACCGATGTGTCGTAGTACTGGCAGTTCTGCCAGACGGGATTGTGGTTGCCGCCGACCGGCGGCGTCTGCGGATAATCGACCGGTGTGTCGACGTGGTTGCGGGTCAGACCGGTGTACGTCACCGTGCCCTCCGGCTCACCGGGTGTCGGTGCACCGGTCCCGCCAGGCGCCGATCGTCGACGAGTTGGAATCCGACCCGCAGGCGACGAAGAAGAGCGGGATGAGTACGAGGACGGCGAGGCGACGCATCCACCCATTCTGGCGGTGCACAGCGCGGTTTCGTTGTCACGTTTCACTGCTCGCAAGCCGATGATCAACCATGGCGGCGAACATCCTCGCGAGGAGATATCCGGGCTGGAACCAGGCCAGTCCCTGGTTTCCCGTCGCCCTCGACGTACCGAAGGGCCGTGTCGTGTTCCAACGTGGCCGGCTCCGAGTGCATCTCGCTGCATTGAGCTGGACGTTGACGTACATCGTGATCGTCTGGGCACTCGTCTGTGTCGGCCTGGCGTTCGACCAGTCGTCGGTGCTCGCACTGGGTCTTGCTGTCGCATGGATCGCGGTGCCCCGCAACGTTCTTCGCGTCGGTTCGAAGGTGACCGTCAGCCGACGACTGGGCATGAAGATCGTCGGCTTCGGCGCAGCGCGCGGCGGCTATGTGGCCCTCAATGCTTCGCCGGCGAACACGCCTCGATCGTGGGCGATCAGCAGCATCACCGGACCGGCGGTCGATCTGCTTGCGGGAACGTTCGCGCTCCTGATGTGGCTCGCGATCGGAATGCAGTCGTCGTCGATCGCGGCCGAGTTCGTTCGCGATATCGGCTTGATGCACGTCATCGCCGTCGTGGTCAGCCTGCTGGGTAGGGACGGGTTCGTCATTCGACTGGCGCTGATCGCGGCCCGTCGAGTCGAGAAACGCGTCCGCCGGTGAGTCACCGCCGACGAGTTCCCATGGTCCGTCGCCCGTCGTCGACCGCCACCGCCATCGGCGGGCCGGGCATCCGCAGACGCCGAGCCACACCGCGACCGGCTCGGAGACGCTCGGACCGAAATAGAACTCGCGCTCGATCCGAACTCCGCAGACGTCGCAGATCTCGTGCATGCAGGGCCCCCGCTCTGCTGCGGTGTAGCACATGGTTCAGACCAACTACACCGAGCCGGGCGGTGCAACTCCCCCATCGTCCGGCTGAGGGCAGAGCGTAGGACTCGTGGGCTTCTCGGTCGACGAGATGCGATTGATTGACGCGAATTTTACGCGGTGATCCCGCGACACGACTCGTCACGACTTGAAGAGGAACTCCTCGTCTTCGCTGCTGAACAGCAGGCGTAGCTCGTCGAGCAGCACGGGATGGTCGTCCAACAGCGGATCACTGTCGACGATCTCGAATGCGGCGTCGCGGGCCAGCACCACCAGCTCGCGGATCGCGTCGCAGCGACGCCAGCTTCAGGTCGTTGCGACCCTTCTGGGCGGTGTTCATGATCGTGCCTTCACCACGGAGATCGAGGTCGACCTCGGCCAGCGCGAAGCCGTCGGTCGATGCGACCAACGCCTCGACACGAGGGTTTCCCGAGGGTGTTCCTTCGGGTGGCTGCGCGGTGACCAGCCAACACGTCGAGGCGTGTTGACCGCGGCCGACACGACCGCGCAGCTGATGCAGCTGGGCGATGCCGAATCGATCGGCGTCGAGGATCACCATCACGGTCGCATTCGGCACGTCGACGCCCACCTCGATCACGGTGGTTGCAACGAGAACGTCGAGGTCGCGACGACGGAACTTGTCCATCACCGCTTCCTTCTCCGACGACGGCAGGCGGCCGTGCAGCAGCCCGAGCCGCAGGCCCTTCAACTCGCCGGCCGACAGCCGGTCGTATGTCTCCTGGGCGCTGGCCACTTCGAGCTTCTCGCTCTCGTCGATCAGCGGGCACACGACATACGCCTGCCGACCCTCGGCCACCTCGTCGCGAACCGTCGCCCACGCACCCTGTTCCATCAGCGGACCCTCGGCCCACTTGGTGACGATCGGCGTGCGGCCCGGCGGCAACTCGTCGAGCACGCTGACATCGAGATCTCCGTAGACCGTCATCGCCGCCGTCCTCGGGATCGGCGTCGCGGTCATCACGAGCACATCGGGCACGTTGTCGTCGTCGCCCTTCGAGCGCAACGCCGCCCGCTGCTCGACACCGAATCGGTGCTGCTCGTCGACCACGACGACACCGAGGCTGTGAAAGCGCACGCCCTCCTGGATCAGCGCGTGGGTACCGATGCCGATGTCGACGGTTCCGTCGGCCAGGCCGGCAACGACGTCGCGACGTTCGGCCCCGGTGACTCGGTTGGTCAGCAGCTCGATGCGCAGCGGCCGATCGCCGAACAGACTCTCGGGCGCGGGCACGGTGACGCCCTCGAGCATCCGTCGCACGCTGGTCGCGTGCTGCTCGGCGAGCACTTCGGTCGGCGCCATCAACGCTCCCTGATGCCCTCCCTGCACTGCCGTCAACATCGCGCTGACCGCGACCAACGTCTTGCCGGATCCGACGTCACCCTGCAGCAGACGGTGCATCGGATGCGGACCGGCGAGGTCACGCTCGATCTCCCCGATCGCACGGCGTTGCGCCCCGGTGAGCTCGAACGGCAACGCCGAGTACAGACGGGCGGTCAACTCGCCGTCGACCTTGTGACGGATCGCCTTCGACTCCCGCTCGAGCATGCGCTTGCGCATCACCAACGTGGTCTGCACTCGCAGCAGTTCGTCGAACGCCAAGCGACGACGGGCCTGTTCCTTCTCGGCGATCGTCTCCGGTGCGTGGATCGACCGGAACGCCGCGTCCCGATCGACCAGCCCGAACCGCTGTCTGATCTCGTCCGACACCGGGTCGGCGATGCCGCGTGGCGCGGCCTTGCGCAGTGCATCCTCGACCCAACCGGCGATCTCCCACGTCATCAGCGACGCCTTCTCGCTCTGCGGATAGACCGGCACGATGCGGCCGGTGCGATCGCCGATGAGGTCGACAACGGGATTGGTCATCTGCAGCCCGCCGCGGTACACCTCGGCCCTTGCCGAACAGGGCGATCTGCAAGCCCTCGCGCAGCTGCTTCTCGCGCCACGGCTGATTGAAGAACACGACGTGCAGACGACCGCTGCCGTCACCCACCACGACGTTGACCATTGTCCGACGGTTGCGCATCGGCCGCTTCGTCACACTGCGCACGCTGACGAGCACCAGCGCCTCTTGACCCGGCAGCAGATCACTGACCCTGGCTTCGTTGGTCCGATCCACCCAACGACGCGGGTACGTCGTCAGCAGGTCGAGCACCGTGTCGATACCGACGTCGTGCAGTGACGCAAGCTTCTTCTCGCCGACACCCTTGATCCGATCGACACCGATCGCGTCGAGATCGCGCAGCGTGAGTGGTTCAGTCATTCAACGCCGAAGAGGTACGGGTACAGCGGCTGGCCGCCGCGGTGCACCTCGACCTGCACATCGGGACGGTGTTCGAGGAGCCAGGCCAGCAACGCATCGGTGTGCCCAGCGTTCGCGTCACTGCCGGTGATGACCGTCACGATCTCGCGGCCGGGCGTGATGAGATGGTCCAGCAGGGCGCTGGCCGCGCCGTCGAGCGATCCGCTGACAGCAACGATGCCATCGCCGCGCACGAGCCCGATCCAGTCGCCGGCAGTGATCGGACCCACGTCGCTTCGAGTGTCGCGGACGGCCTGCGTGATCTCGCCCGTCGCCACCGACATCGCACCGTCGGTCATCTCCTCGAGGTTGACGTCGGCGTCGACCTCCGGGTCGTAGACGACGAGCGACGCCAGCGCGGCGGGCATCGATGTGGTGGGCACGACCCGGACCGTCTTGGTCGTCAAGGCATCGAGTTGCTCGGCGACGGGGATGATGTTCTTGTTGTTGGGGAGCACCACCACCTGATCGGCGTTGACCGCCTCGACGGCCGCCAGCAGCTCGGCTGTCGACGGGTTCAGCGTCTGTCCGCCAGTGACCACGCCCTGCACACCGAGTTGACCGAACAGCTCGGCGAGCCCGTCGCCGCTGGCCACCGCGACCACCGCGCAGGTGACTGCCGGCAACCCGAATCCGGCACCCGAACGGATGTGGGTGGCACCGTGGATCGAGGCTTCCCTAGCAGCGTGCTCCTCGGCCATCTCCTCGAAGAGGTCTGTCACGCGAATCTGCTTCGGACGGCCATCGAGTTGCAACGCTGCTTCGATCGCAGCACCGATGTCGTTGGTGTGCACGTGGCAGTTCCACAAGCCGTCGCCACCTACCACGACGATCGAATCGCCGATCTCACCCCACGACTCCTTGAACTGCTGGATCCGATCGTCGGCGAGATCGACGAAGTACATCACCTCGTAGCGCAACTCGCTGACATCGACACCACCGTCCATCGCATGGCGCCGCGACGACCAGTTCGAGCTGCTCGGTGGTCGGACCAACGCCCTCGTCGGGCTCGGGCAATGGGTCGCCATCGACCACGAACAACGCCGAGTCGAGGAACAGCAGGTACCCGGCCCCACCCGCGTCGACGACACCTGCGTCCTTCAACACCGGCAGCAGTTCGGGCGTGTTGTCGAGTGCGGTCTTACCTGCAGCCCTCGCGGCACGCAGCATCCCGACCAAGCTGGCCCCATCGGCGGCGGCCGCCGTGCCGGCATCGGCCGACTCGCGCACGACCGTCAGGATCGTGCCTTCGATCGGCTTGAGCACCGCCTGATACGCGGAGGCCGACGCGGCTTTCAACGCCTCGGCCACCTTCGTCGCGCTGAGCTCCGTCGCATCCTTCAAGATGCCGACCAACCCGCGCAGGATCTGGCTGAGGATGACGCCGCTGTTGCCGCGCGCTCCCATCAGGCTGCCGTGGCTGATCGCGTTGCACGTCGGCTCCAGCTCGTGGTCGGCGAGGTCGAGCTCGGCAACCACCGCGTCGAGCGTGCGGGCCATGTTGGTGCCCGTGTCGCCATCGGGAACCGGGTACACGTTCAGCCGGTTGATCCCCGCGGCGTGCACCTTCATGGTGTCGCGAAACGTGATGACCGTGCTGCGCAATGCCTCGGGGCTGAACAGTTCCAATGTCGGCACGTCGACAGACTAGGGGCAACCCCTGGTCGGGAAGTGTTGACCAAACGGTTCCGCTGGTAGCATCTCCAAGCTCGTTTGATCTCGTCGAGGAAGAAACCATCATGGCAGCAGTATGTGAAGTGTGTGGCAAGGGCCCCAGCTGGGGCATGAACGTGTCGCACTCCCACCGGCGCACCAAGCGTCGCTGGAACCCGAACATCCAGCGTGTGAAGGCCCTCGTCGGCAGTACGCCGAAGCGGATGTACGTCTGCACCGGTTGCATCAAGAGCGGCAAGATCGTCAAGGCCGGCTGAGGCTTCGACCTCAATGCAAGGCGTCGTCAAGAGCTACGACCCCTCGACGGGTGACGGCAGCGTCGTCAGCGACACCACGCTCGCCGAGTTCGACCTCGCCGCCGACGCGCTCGCCGGCTCGATCTTCCGCATGCTCCGCCAGGGCCAGCGAGTCGTCTTCAACATCGACGATGCCGGCCGGGCGACACATCTCCGTCTCGGGTCCGAGGCAGATATGAAGACGCCGGGCGCCTGAAGGTACCCTTGGTGTAGCGATACGGCGCAACGTCGCGACGTGTCCGAAGGAGTCGAACCCCGATGAGTGCTTCTACGACCAACGAACGCCTGAAAGCCTGGGTGAACGAGTGGGCGGCAGTACTACAGCCGGACGACATCTACTGGTGTGACGGATCGGCGGACGAATACGAACGGCTCTGCCAAGAGCTCGTCGATTCCGGCACGTTCACCAAACTCGACGAGGCCAAGCGCCCGAACAGCTACTGGGCGCACAGCGATCCGGCCGATGTTGCCCGCGTCGAGGACCGCACGTTCATCTGCTCCACTCACGAAGCGGACGCGGGGCCGACCAACAACTGGCGTGAGCCATCGGCGATGCGCGCCGAGATGATCGGCCTCTACACCGGGGCGATGAAGGGTCGCACGATGTACGTGGTGCCCTTCAGCATGGGCCCGCTCGGCTCCCCCATTGCCCACATCGGCGTGCAGTTGACCGACAGTGCGTACGTCGCAGTCAGCATGCGGATCATGACTCGCATGGGACAGGCTGCACTCGACGTGCTGGGCGACGATCAGTGGGTGCCCTGCCTTCATTCCGTCGGCGCACCGCTGGCCGATGGCGAAGCCGACGTGCCGTGGCCGTGCAATCCCGACAACAAGTTCATCGTCCACTTCCCCGAGACCCGCGAGATCTGGTCGTTCGGCTCCGGGTATGGCGGCAACGCACTGCTCGGCAAGAAGTGCTTCGCACTGCGCATCGCCTCCGTGATGGCCCGCGACGACGGATGGTTGGCCGAGCACATGCTGATCCTCAAGCTCACCAACCCGGCAGGCGAATCCAAGTACATCGCCGCGGCATTTCCGTCAGCGTGTGGCAAGACCAACCTGGCGATGCTGCAGCCGACGATCCCGGGCTGGAAGGCCGAGACCGTGGGCGACGACATCTGCTGGATGAAGTTCGGTGCCGATGGTCGGCTGTACGCCATCAATCCCGAGGCCGGCTTCTTCGGCGTTGCACCGGGCACCGGTTACGACACCAACCCCAACGCGATGGAGACGATGTGGGGCAACTGCATCTTCACCAACACGGCGCTCACCAGTGACAACGATGTGTGGTGGGAGGGCATGAGCAACGACAAGCCGGCCCGCGCCACGGATTGGCGCGGCCAGCCGTGGACGCCCGAGACGGACACACCGGCCGCGCACCCCAACGCCAGGTTCACTGCGCCCGCATCGCAGTGTCCATCGATCGCTCCGGAGTGGCAGGACCCAGCGGGTGTACCGATCAGCGCGATCCTGTTCGGCGGTCGCCGGCGCACCACGGTGCCGTTGGTGACGCAGGCATTCGATTGGGAACACGGCGTCTTCCTTGGATCGATCATGGCCAGTGAGACCACGGCTGCACAGCAAGGTGCCGTCGGCAAGCTGCGCTTCGATCCGATGGCGATGCTGCCCTTCTGCGGCTACAACATGGGCGACTACTTCGCGCACTGGCTGGGGGTCGGCAAGAACACCGACGCCGCGAACCTGCCGAAGATCTTCTTCGTCAACTGGTTCCGGCGCGACGAGGATGGCCGCTTCCTGTGGCCTGGCTATGGCGAGAACAGCCGAGTTCTGAAGTGGGTGTTCGAGCGGGTTGCCGGCGACGCCGACGCGGTGGAGACACCGATCGGCATGCTGCCCGCGGTCGAAGATCTCGACGTGAACGGTCTGTCGATCAGCGACGACGATCTGCACACGCTGCTGACGGTCGACACCGCCGGTTGGAAAGAGGCGATCCCTCAGATCCGCGAGCACTACGCCCAGTTCGACGGCAAGATGCCGGCGCAACTCTCGATGGCGCTCGACGCGCTCGAACAGGATCTCCGCGTCTGAGCGCGACTTGTGTTTCGTGGCCGGCATCGGCCAGTAGACGGTGAGAGTGCCATTGTCGGGCAGAGCAGACCAGTGATCGGCGAGACGGTCGAAGGTCGGCGACACGGGAGTCGGCTTTCCTTCCATCCACAGCATGTGATGAACGTTGCCGATCCGTTCGGCGCGGTCAAGGCCGACGCGATTCTCGGCGACCAGTGCTCGACCGGGTCGAGTCGGCCGCTTGTCGATGCCATTCTTGAATGTCACGCCACGCGCCAGCAGCCCCCAGAAACCGTCCTGAATACCGAAGTGGGCCTCAGCGGCGAAGTGCACCATGTCGTGCGGAATCACACCACGACCGACCGGCATGTAGCCGCCTCGGAGCCTCCCACCCGTTCGCTTGTCAGCTTCCCACCATGCGTGCGGTCGCGGATCGAGCACCTTGTGGAAGGTGATCGTCAAGCTCGGCCGGGTCTGCATGAGCCAACGCTATGACGCCCGCCGAAAGGCCTTCAACGGAATATTCGCGAGGTGCTACCGAGATTGACCGACCAGCATGGCGCGGATCCCGAGGCCGGCGATGAAGAGGCTGCCCAGTCCGTAGAGCAGGTAGAGGCGGTGCTTCATCTGCACGCGGTACGAGTAGATGATGGCGACCGCGATGATGGCGACGAAGCCGTAGAACGCGTGGAACTTGGGGAACTGGAACTTGTACTTGTTCACCAGGATCACGCCGAGGGTGACCTGCACGAACACGGTGGATTCGGCGAGCGCGATGAACCACCACAACGCTCGCGTGCGCAGTTGCAGGAGCCAGTTGGCTGCCAATGCCCATGCGCCGGCCAGCGCGTTGCCGACAATGACGAACCAGGCGAAGTTCTCGTGGAAGTCGCGTACCGATCCTGCGTCCAGATCGATCAGCCCTGTGTCGCGACAGCAGCCCGCGACGCCTGCTGCGTCTGGGCCTCTTCGAATGCCGAAGCGGCAATGTCGACCAGGTCGCTGATCTCGTCGTCGGAGAAGCCGGCCAGTCGGCGGAAGTTGCGAGCCAGGTGCACGGGATTCTCTTCGCGCTCGCCTCGGAACCCACCGAAGCTGAACAACTTGTCGACCGCCTTCTGGAAGTCGAGCGCCTCTTTCTGACGCTGCGGATCCTGAGCGGTGAGGCGACGCAGCCAATCGCTGCCCATCTTCACGTGGGTGACCTCGTCGGCGAGCATCCAGTCCTCGGCGAACTCGAGCACAGGATCCGAGAGAGTCGTGCCGAAGTCGCGCATGGTCTTGAACACGTCGATGGCAAGACCCTCGAGCGCTCGATTGACACCCGTGAGGCGCAGGACAGGATCGGGGTTGCAGGCCGCCTCGTACAGCAGGGTCTGCTCGGCGAACTCGCCGATCTCGGACCCCATGTGCTCGCCGAACTTGATGCTGATCTCGACGTGGCGTGCCTCGTCCCAGCACTGCCTGGCCATGTCGAACTTGAGCCCGAGCGGCGCTTGATCACGAGCCTCACCCAGGTCGAAGTCCCAACACGTGCGACCGGCGCCCTCGAGCGCCTGGATCTCGCCGACGAAGATGCCGTGCATCAACCCGCGGGCGTTGTCGGTCGCGTTCTCGTACGTCGGTGCCAACGTGTTGCGCTGCGCGCTCGGCGACAGGTTGCGCGGATCGAAGACCGCGTCCTCGATCTTCATGTGCTCGAACCGCTCGTCGCGCGCCAGTTCGGTGACCGGCAACATTCGCTTCATATCAGTGGGACCTCCCGATCAACGAACAGCGTCCATTTTCTACTGTCGAGAACTACTCGCCACAACCCTGGCCGCCGAGGAACGACCTCACCGTATCGGTCGGGTTGACCCCGGTGAGAAATCCGCCGAGCCCCTCGTTGATGAAGAAGTTGGGCCCACCGAAGTCGTCGCCGGGGTTGACGACGACCGTCGGGTAGGTCCCCATCAGTTCCGCAACGGTCGAACCGACGCCAACGCCGGCGTCGGTCTTCAAGCCCGCGGGAGCGATCTCGGCACCGAACGTCGGGCCGTAGAGGTAGGAGAAGAAGTGCCGGCGGCCAGTCGTGACGTTGCTCTCGTCACTGAACTGCAGGGTCAGATCGCCCCAGAACACCTGTCGGAACTCGGTACCGGGACATGCGCCGACCGACAGCGGATCGACCCAGCCGGTGTCGACCGTGAACGGGCCGATGATCGACGTGACGTAGGCGATGACACCGTCGGGGTCGGCGCCGAACACCGCATCGCCGAGACCGTTGGCACGAAGCACCAGCTCAGCGCCAGGAGCGACGGTGGTCGAGGTGGTGGTCGACGACGTCGTGGTGGAGGTCGACGTCGACGTGGAGGTCGGTGCCGCGGTCGTGACGGGGACCGTCGTGGTCGTCGCGATCGGCACGCTGGAGGTCGTGCTGGAGACCGCTACAGACGACGACGTCGAGGCGGAGTCGGTCGTCGCATCACCGTCGTCGCTGCACGCAACCAGCATCGGATACGAGAAACACCAATGGAACGAGTCGCGCCGTCTTCACAGTGGCAAGTCTGGCACGCTTCGTGGCGATTACCTGATCAAGGTGTCGGCCTCGTGGCCACTTTCAACAAGCTGTAACGCGCCATCGACGACGTCGACGACTGTGACCGAACAGTTGTCGAGACTGCGGACGACCAGTCGATCGTCCCCGGTCGCCGACCCGATGGCGACGTTGATCGCGACGAAGTGGCTGAACACGACGGCATCACCATCCATCGCGACGAGCGTGCTGACGACGAGGTCGCGGTACGCCACATACCGGCCGCCGAGATCCGTCCAGGTGCCGCGCATCGCCTCGCGTAGCCACTCGATCCGATCCGCCATCGCGATCCCATCGGGCGACGGGATCTCGGCGACGGCCGGCTCGATCGCGCGGTACGACGTTCCACGTGGTGGCCAACGGCACCGCTGTCTGCCTGGCAGCGCTGCAGCGGACTTGTCAAGATCGGCAATGGACCGAGCTGAGCGAGCCGCTCCGCAACCGCGACAGCCTGCCGCTGCCCGATCTCGTCGAGACCGGGATCGGGATCGGTGTCCCAACCCGCCGCGGCTCGACCGTGGCGAACGAGGTACAGGCGGGTCATTCGAACAACCATCCGGGGCGCAGCCCGGGCTCAGCGTCCTTCTGGATGAACCACTCGGTGCCGAACGCGATGGTGAAGACCTCGTCGGGCATCTCCAGGAAGAAGTTCGTGTCGGTGATCTGGCTGCGATGGGCACGCAGTGATTCGCGTTTGGCCTTCACGAAATCCGAGACGTCGACCGCGTAGGGTGAGCTCGGCCTCCGGCATTCCGAACGGATTGCCGTCGTCGGCCGGTCCAGCCGGATCGAAGTCGTCATCCTCCGGACCGATCGGCGCGCCCGCTGCCGCGAGCGGCCTCGAACATCCGAACGACGTGTTCACGATTCATGGTGGCCTCGAACACCTTCGGGGTGCCGGCCAACTCGGCGGCGCGATATCCGACAGTGTTGACCTTGATGTGATCCGGATGCCCGTAGTTGCCGTGCCAGTCGTAGACCGTGAGCACGTCAGCGTTCTCCTCGCGGAGCACGCCGGCCAGTCGCTCGGCTGCTTCGTCGACGGGCGCCTGCAGGAAGGACGCGGGATCGGCGTTCTGCTCCCATCCCGTCATGCCGCTGTCCTTGTAGCCGAGCCACACGATGCGATGCACACCGAGCTGCTTGGCTGACTGCGCTGCCTCGGCATGCCGGCGGTCGACCAGCGACTCGCCTTCGGCCAGGTCTTCGGGGACCTCCCCGTACTCGCCGTTCGTGGCGACCACGACGACGACCCGATGTCCTTCGGCGCTGGCCCGCGCGAGCGAACCTCCGGTGCGTGATGGACTCGTCGTCGGGGTGGGCATGAAAGCTGACCAGTGTTCCCATCAAGGTTCCTTCGAAGTCATCATGGTCGCCGGATCACCCGGCAACGACCGCCTTACTGGCGATCAACTCGTCAATTCTGGCGGCGTCGAAGCCCCAATCGCGCGAAGATCTCCGCGGAGTGCTGGCCCGGGTGCGCCGGCGGGCTGATGATCTCGGCAGGTGTGCGCGAGAACCGCGGCGCCGGGGCGGGCTGCATGGTCCCGGCGACCTCGACGAAGGTCTCCCGCTCGCACGTTGTGCGGATGCTCGGCTGCCTCGCTCATCGTCAGCACCGGCGCGAAGCACACATCGGTGGCCTCCATCAGATCGCACCATTCGTCGCGCGATCTTCGACTCGAACACCTCGGTGAGCCGCTGCTTCAGGTGCGGCCATTGCTGCTTGTCCATCTGCTTGGCGAACTCGGCGTCGCCGTCGAGACCGGTCAACCGCATGAGCTCGGCATAGAACTGCGGCTCGATCGAGCCGATCGAGATGTACGTTGCCGTCCGCGCATTCGTACACGTCGTAGAAGTGCGCGCCGGTGTCGAGCAGGTTGGTGCCGCGCTGCTGCTCGTCGAACAGACCGATGCTCTTGCATCGCCCAGAACATGCTCATCAGCACAGCCGACCCGTCGACCATCGCCGCGTCGACGACCTGCCCGCTGACCGCTGCGCTGTGCCTCGAGCAAGGCGCACACGACCCCGAACGCCAAGAACATGCCGCCGCCACCGAAGTCGCCGACCATGTTGAGCGGCGGCACCGGCGCCTCCCCTGCCCGACCGAAGTGGGCAAGCGCACCGGCGAGCGAGATGTAGTTGATGTCGTGGCCCGCCGCGTCGGCGCATCGGCCCTGTCTGCCCCCAGCCCGTCATCCGGCCGAACACCAGCTTCGGGTTGCGCTCGAGGCACACGTCGGGGCCGATCCCCAGCCGCTCCATCACCTCCGGTCGGAACCCCTCGATCAGGCCGTCGGCGGACGCGACGAGGTCGAGCAGTGCCGCGACACCATCGGGGTGCTTGAGATCGATCGCGATGTTGCGGCGGCCGCGCAGGAGCACGTCGAAGTGTGGTGTGGCCGGTGCCGGTCCGCGCACCGAAGCAGCGCGCTCGACGCGGACGACTTCCGCGCCCATGTCGGCCAGCATCATCGCCGCGAACGGGCCGGGGCCGATGCCGGCCAACTCGATGATTCGGTATCCGGAAAGGGGACCTGCCATGACACCTTCATTAGCACGTCGCCCCGGCGCACTCGGCTACGTTCGGCGCATGACCTTGTTCGGTGTCCACGTCGGCTTGCAGCACACGACTCCCGACGAGCTCCGCACCGTGTGGCGCAAGATCGAAGACCTCGGCTTCGGATGGATCTCGGTGTGGGACCACTTCTACGGCGCAACCGGAAAGCCCGACGATGCAGCGTGCCTCGAGGCCGTCGCGATGCACGCCGCACTGGCGTGCGCGACGTCGAAGGTTCGCTGCGGGTCGCTCGTGTACTCGATCGGATACCGCCATCCGGCGGTGCTGGCGAAGGCCATCACGGCGATCGATCTGCTGTCGGGTGGCCGTGCCGAGATGGGCATCGGTGCCGGGTGGGCGAAGGTGGAGTACGACGCATACGGCATCGAGTTCCCCAGCGCCAAGGTCCGTCTCGACCAACTCGAGGAAGGCGTCCAGTGCCTGCGCGGTCTGCTCCACGACGACGTCACCGATTTCAGCGGCGACTACTTCACGCTGGTCAATGCCCGCAACGAGCCACGCCCGGTGCAGAGCAAGCTGCCGATCTGGATCGGCGGCGGCGGCGAGAAGCGCACGTTGAAGATCGCCGCGCAGTACGCGGACGGCTGGAACGTTGCCTTCGTCGGCCCCGAGACGTTTGCTCACAAACGCGGTGTGCTGCACGGCTACTGCGACGCCGTCGGTCGCGATCCATCCGAGATCCGTTGTGCCGTGAACGTCGGCATCGCGAAGGACGAGGACAACCTCCGGCACCAGTTCGGCGCGATCGCCGACTTCGTTCGACCGGGCGTGTTGAAGGGCAGCGACGACGAGATCCTCGATCACATCGGCCAGTACATCGACGCCGGCGCTGACCAGCTCAACATCTCGTTGCGAGCCCCATTCGACATCGAGCTGCTCGAACGATTCAGCGCTGCTCTGAAACTGGCATGACGATCCACGTCCGTGCCCCGGGGCGAGTCAACCTGATCGGTGACCACACCGACTACACGGGCGGCATGGTGTTGCCGATGGCGATCGATCGGTGGACCGAGATCCGAGGCATTCCTGCCGGCGATCGTTTCGCTCCGAAGCGAAGACGAGCCCGAACCGGCGGAGCTCGCGCTCGACATCGACAACCCTCAAGACGTCGAGCCGCACTGGGCCCGTTACGTCGCCGGAGTCGTCGCCGAGATGCAGCCGTACGGCGGCATCGTCGGGACGGTCGCGCACCGACATACCGATCGGCGCCGGTCTCTCGAGCAGCGCCGCGCTCGAGCTGGCCGTGGCCCTGGCCCTCGGATTCGACGGCGACGCGCTGAGCTTGGCGCAGCTGTGCCGCCGCGCCGAGATCAGGGCATCGGGGGTGCCGTGCGGGATCATGGATCAGCTCGTGATCGCCGCCGGCGTCGAAGGACACGCCCTGCTGATCGACTGCGGCGACGTGACCGATCGAACCCGTGACGATCCCCGACGACGTCGAGGTGGTCGTCCAGTTCGTCGCCCACCGCGCTCTTGTCGGCAGCGCCTATGCCCAGCGGGTGGCCGAGTGCGCGACGGCCGAAGAGTTGATCGGTCCCCTTCGGCTCGCAACGTTGAACGACACCGCGGCGATCGCCGATCCGGCCATCCGGTCGCGGGCCGCACACGTGGTCAGCGAGAACCAACGCGTGCGCGACTTCGCGGCGGCCATTGCTGCCGGAGATCTGGCCGCAGCGGGGTCATTGATGGTCGCCAGCCACAACAGCCTGCGCGATCTGTACCTCACCTCGACGCCGGTGATGGACGCCGCCGTCGAGCAGCTGACGGCGCGCCCGGGCGTCTACGGGGCGCGGATGACGGGCGGTGGGTTCGGTGGCTGCGTGGTCGCGTTGACGCGGCCCGGTGCGCTCGCCGACGGCTGGGTCATGCGCGCGGTGGACGGAGCCCACCGGGTCGACTGACCGCTGCGGGATCAGCCGAGGAGGCGGGCCTTCTGGGCGTCGAACTCTTCCTGCGTCAGCGTGCCGCGCTGCAGCATCCCTTCCAGGCGCTGGAGCTGTTCGGTGACATCGCCTGTCGGCGCGCTCGAGTAGGCGGCACGTCGTTGGAAGTGTCCTTCCATCTGGGCGTGGATGAGGTTCTGTACCTGCGCGGGACGACGGATGTCGGTGAACCGCTGCTGGCCATCCTCGCCACCTGACTCGATCAGCAGATCGCCGGCACCGAGGATCCTCTCGAACACACTCTGGTGGAAGTTGACGTTGTTGACCCGCTCCAAGGGGATCTCGATGCCACTCTTGGAGATGACGCCCTGACGGAAGATCAAGCGATTGGACGTGATGACGAAATTGGTCGTCAGCCACTTGCAATACCTCACGACCGTCCAGATGGCGGTCCCCACCAGCAGGATCAGCGCGAGTATCCCAAGGGCCTTCCGGGTGTCCGTGCCCTCGTCGGTCATCGACAGCACGACGATGCCCAGCACGATGCTGCCGAGCAGCGACAACGCGGGCTCGGCGAAGTACCACCAGTGGGGGTGCATGTCGAGGGCAATGGTCTCGTTGGCGTTCAGATTCTTCTTCGGGAACGGCATGAGCGCGACTGTAGTGACTGTGCATCGCGCGAGGCGCGACAAGCTGCGGCTTCCGTCGCGTCGCGCACCCCCGCCGTATCGTGTCGCCATGAGCGCGGATCGTCTACTGGTGGGCCTCGATGCCGACCAGCGTCGCGCCGTCGAGAGCGACGCCGCGCCGCTGGCAATCGTCGCCTCTGCAGGCTCGGGAAAGACCACCGTGTTGACCCGCCGGATCGCCTACCGAATCGAAACTGGTCACGCCGAACCGCGTCACATCGCGGCCTTGACGTTCACCCGTGATGCTGCCGGCGAGCTGCGCCGCCGACTGCGGCGCCTCGAGATCCACGAATCGATCGAAGCCGGCACGTTCCACAGCATCGCCCTGCGACTGCTGCGCGACAGGGCCTTGACTCGTAACGAGTCGATGCCGTCGCTCGCCCCCGACCGCACACGGCTGGTGCGCGAGTGCCTGAAGGAGTTGAGGCTCGAGCTCGATGCCTATCCGGCGATGACCGACATCGATTGGGCACGGGCCCGTCGCATCGCGCCGGCCGACTACGAGCGCGAGTCGCGTGCGGCACGTCGCCGGGGTGTGGTACCGCCCGGACGGTTCCTCGAGCTGGCCGGCGCGTACGAACGGCTGAAGCGTCGCCGCGGTGTCGTCGACTTCGACGATCTGCTCGACCTCAACCTGCGCGCCGTCGAGACCGACGAGGCGTTCCGGTCGCTCGTCCACTGGAGGTTTCGCCATTTCTTCGTCGACGAGGCGCAGGACCTCAACCCCCTCCAGCACGCCTTGCTCGAAGCGTGGCGTGGAAGTCGCGCCGACATCTGCCTCGTGGGCGATCCGCGACAGGCGATCTACGGCTGGAACGGTTCGGACCACACGACGATGACCGAGGTCGAACGGGTCTATCCGGGTGTCACCGTCATCTCGTTGAAGACCAACTACCGCTGCTCTCCGCAGGTGGTCAGTGCGGGCGCGGCAGCGTTGAGCGCCAGCGGTCAGGTCGACGACACGGCGAGCAATCGGGCCGGACGGGACACCGCTTCGAATCGAGTCGTACCCGACGATCGAGGCGGAGGCCGCGGCCATCAGCGCGCTCGTGCGTGCCGCATTGCAACGGCACAGCGCGTCGGGAATCGCCGTGCTGGCGAGGACCAACGAGCAGCTCGTTCCGATCGAGTCCGCGCTCGGCGCTGCAGAGATCGCGACGCAGCGCGCCGTCGGACGGTCGCCGCTGGAGATAGCGCTCGGCGACGCCTATCGCATGACCAGTCGCGAGGCGCTCGCGCTGTGGGCCGACGAGCAGTTCAGCCACCACGACCCGATCCGACGGCGTGTCGCCGAGGAGGTCGATCGCTTCCTCACGTCGCAAGAGCCAGGAGGGTTTCGCAGCTGGGTCGACTCGCGCACCCCGTTCGACGATCTCGACATCGAGACCGACGACGGTGCCGTGTCGTTACTGACGTTCCACGGTGCGAAGGGACGCGAGTGGCCGGTCGTGATCGTCGCCGGAGCCGAGGATGGACTGATCCCCCACAGCTCGGCCCTGTCGGCTGCGCAGCAGGCCGAGGAAGCGCGCTTGTTCTACGTCGCGATCACCCGGGCAGTGGATCAGCTCGTGATCACGCGTTCCGAATCACGGCGCGGTGCGACGACACGTCCCAGTCCATGGCTGGAGGCGGTGGGGGCCACGATTGCCGACGATCGCCCGGTCGCTCCGCCGCCGCGTCGGCCCAGTGCGCGTGCTCGCCGATCCCCTTGCGGAACTCAAGGCGTGGCGCAGCCAGATCGCACGTGGTGCGGCGGTCAACGAATTGACGATCTGCAGCGATTCGGTGCTGCGCAGCCTGCTGGAACGGCCACCCTCGAACATCGACGAGCTCGCCGCGCGGCTTGGGCTGACGCCGCTCGCTGCCGCCCAGCTGCGGCCCCTCCCCAACCCGGTCGGCGATCAGTCGAGCTCGACGATGACGGGTGCGTGATCCGACGGCATCTGCCCCTTTCGGGCATTGCGGTCGATGATGCTCCACGTGCAACGCTCGGCGACACTGCGCGTGCCCAACACGAGGTCGATCCGCAAGCCTCGACCCTGGTGGAAGTCGCCCGCCCGGTAGTCCCACCAGCTGTACAACTTGGGCTCCGAGTGGTGCTGGCGGAACAGGTCGACCATCCCCCAGTCGCAGAGCTCGGAGAGCAGGGCCCGCTCCGGCGGACTGGTGTGCGTCGCGCCGACGAACTTGGCCGGGTCGTACACGTCGATGTCTTCCGGGGCGATGTTGAAGTCGCCGGTGACGATGACGGCGTCGTCAGGTGAACTGGTGGCCGCGACGTGTTGGCGCAGCTGGGCCAGCCAGCGCAACTTGTACTGGTAGTGATCGTCGTCGAGCGAGCGGCCGTTGGGCACGTACACGCTGGTGACTCGGATGCCACCGCACAGTGCAGTGATGATCCGCGCGTCGGGATCCGGCTCGCCTTCGGCGAAGTTGGTGACGACCTCGGTGAGGCCCACCTTCGACAGGATGGCGACGCCATTCCACTGCCCCTGGCCGTGATGGGCGGTTTCGTATCCCATGCCCATGAACGACAGTGCCGGGAACGCCTCGTCGCTGAGCTTCGTCTCCTGCATGCACACGATGTCGGGTTGGATGTCGGCCAGCCACTGCTCGACCCTCTCGAGGCGAGCCTTCAGCGAGTTGACGTTCCAGGTGGCGATTCGCACGAGTGCGACCGTAGCGAACTGCGTGTGCCGGGTACTACGCCGACTTGGCGCGGCGCCGCGACGGCTTTGGTTCGGCAGCTGCTGCAGGAGCCGCGGCGGCTGCCGCCGGAGCCTTGCGAGGTGCCCGCTTCTTCGGAGCCTGGGGCACCTCGGGCTCGGCGACGGCGGGCACCTCGGCAGCGACGGCGGGTTCCGTCGCCGGTGTTGCCTGCGGCGCAGCCTTCTTGGCACGCGACTTCGGCTTCACATCGGGCTTGGCATCGGGTGGCGTCGCGGCGGCGGTCGTCGCGGCGGCCTTCTTCGCCGCCCGCTTCGCCGGCGGTGGAACGGCGGCCGGCTCTTCAGCTGCGCCGTCGACAGGAGCGACGACGGGTGCGGCCTTGGCAGCGGACTTCCGGGGCGCGCGTTTCGGCTTGGCCTCCTCGGGCACATCGACCGGAGGCATCTTCACGGTCGTCATCGTGGGGATGGCGAGATCGATGCTGCGACGCGCCGGCGCGAAGCTCTCGACGACCAGCGTGATCGACTCACCGATCTTCATGAACTCGCGCGCGCTGCGCGGCGGAGGATCCGACATGAGGCTCAGCGGAACGTATCCCTTCACATCGCCGATGCGCACGTACGCGCCGTGTGAGGAGTAGTTCTCGACGATCGCATTCACACTGCTGCCGGGCGTGTGGTGCTCGACGAACGTCAGGAACGCGAGCAGGTCGTTGGTGCCAGTGCTGCGAGGTGTCGGCTCGGCACGCGGATCGCTCGCTTGCTTGGCAGCGTCGGCGGACTTCGCCGCATCGGCCGGCTTGTTCGCCGCCGCGGCCGCAGCCGGTTTCGCATCGCGTCCACGACCCGGCTTGTGCAATGTTGCGCCGGGCGGTGGCGCAGCGGGGATGGGCATCGGCTGACTGGCCTCGGGGCTGGCCGACTTCACCTTCGGCACGCGGCCGCGCTTGGCCTCGCTGACGGACTTGCGGCTGGTGGGACCACGGACCGGAAGACGGTTGACGAACACCCAGCCGATGTGGGGCACGGGCTTGCCGCCCACGAGCCGACCCTCGTCGAAGAGCCAGGGGTGCGTGCCGTGGAACTCTTGGTAGCTGTCGTTCGACAAGATGGTCGCGTTGACCTTGTTGGCGATGCTCAACACGAACGCGTCGCCTCTGCCGATAGCACCCGCGGGTGGCGCAACGATCTCGTTGTTGCTGACCGCAGCATCGAATTCGGCAACCTCTTTGGCATCGATGCGATGCCCGAATGTTGCGTCGACGACCACGGTGATCAACGCGTCGGGATTCTCCGACATGTAGGCCAACACCGCCTCGTTGAGTTGTTTGAGACTGGGTACGGATCGGCCCTCTGTAGCGAGGTTCGAGCCGTCGACGACGACGTGACGTGGCATAACAATCGTCAGTCAATCACGCCGGAGGGTGACTGCCTACGATGCTCCTCATGATCACGGCGGTGTTGTGGGACTTTGGCGGAGTGATCCTGACGAGCCCGTTCGAGGCGTTTCGTCGATACGAGATCGAACACGCGCTTCCGATCGACCACATTCGCACTGTCAACGCGACCAACCCGCACGCCAATGCGTGGGCCCTGTTGGAGCGCACGGAGATCACCCCGGCGCAGTTCGACCAGCTGTTCGCCGACGAGTCCGACGTGCTCGGGCATCGTGTTTCGGGGGCCGATGTGCTCGGTCTACTGAGCGGCGACGTTCGACCTCAGATGGTGGCCATGCTCGATCGTGTCAAGGCCGCCGGGTATCGCACGGCGTGCCTCACCAACAACGTGATCGGTGGCGATGGACGCGATCTCGCGGGCGACGATCGTGCTGTGCAGGTCGCCGCGATCATGGACAGGTTCGATGTGATCGTCGAGAGCAGCAAGGTCGGGGTTCGCAAACCAGAGCCGCGCTTCTACGAGATCGCTTGCGAGCTCCTCGACGTGCGACCCGACGAGTGCGTGTTTCTCGACGACCTCGGCATCAACCTGAAGCCCGCGGCAGCAATGGGGATGACGACCATCAAGGTCACCAGCGCGGACCAGGCGATCACCGATCTCAATGCTGCGCTCGGCTGGACGTGAATTGGTGGTGACCGATCGCGAGTTGACCAACAGATTGATGCTGCGCGCTCGCGATGCGATGGATCGCGACTATCGGAGCGAGCTCGATGTCGCCGCGCTCGCCGCCATTGCGTGCGTGTCGAAGGCGCACTTCATCCGTACGTTCAAAGCAACGTTCGGCGAGACGCCGCACCGCTACCTTCAGCGACGGCGTGTCGAGCGGGCGATGTACCTCCTGCGAACGACGAACGACGACATCACCGACATCTGCATGAACGTCGGGTTCTCGAGCCTCGGAACGTTCAGTCGCACCTTCACGGAGATCGTCGGCGAAACGCCGACTCGATATCGCACGAGGGGAAGCCTCGCCGACGTGCCGAGTTGCTTCGTGAAGGCGTGGACCCGACCGAGCACTTTCGGAGAAGCGTCCTGATCCGGTGCTCCGTACGATCAGCAACATGTACAACGCAATCAGCCGTTCCCAAATCTTCGTCCTCGACCAGGACGAAGCCCTGAAGTTCTACACCGACGTGCTCGGGCTCGAAGTCGCTGCCGACGTCGATCTCGGATTCATGCGGTGGCTCACCGTGCGAGTCCCTGGCGACCCGGTTCGCGAGATCCTGCTCGAGCGCCCGGGCCCGCCGTCGATGGACGAAGCCACGGCCGCTCAGGTCCGCGAGCTCGTGACGAAGGGAGCCATGGGCGGCGCACTGTTTCTGACGACCGACGACGCGCAATCGACCTTCAAGATCCTGAAGGAGCGCGGCGTCGACGTGACCGACGAGCCGGAGACCCGGCCCTACGGAATCGACTTCGGCATCCGCGATCCCTTCGGCAACGCCATCCGCATCGGCCAGATGTTCGAGGGATACCAGCCGGCAAGCGAAGACTTCTAGGCCCCTGGCCACTTCGTTCCCTGCCCTCATTGCCCGACGGCCGCCTGCATTGCATCGAGGTAGCGCATTGTTGCTGCTCGTTGCATGCGGCGGGCGACGGGATGGCCGAGTCGGGCGAGGAGCATTCGAGGTCGTGAGACTGCGACGATCTCGAAGCGGACCTCATCATCGGATCCGCGCACCACGCTGAATGCCTCCTCGCCCTGCTCCGGATGCACGGACAGCGTGCCGTACGCGAAGGAGTAGCAATCGGGGTCGTCGACGACTCGCACGACTCGACACACGACATCGATGAATCCGACCGGCAATGGCGCTGCGATCGCAACCACCATTCCGACGACGGGTGGTCCATCTGCGAGCACGATCAGACCTGCCCCCTCCTGGACTCGCCATTGGCTCAGTGCATCCTTCGCCTGCGCGAACACTTGATCGCCTCGTCCGAGCTGACGCACCCATTGATCGCGTCGATAGCCGGTGGGTGGATGCGAATCGGACGACATGCCGACGGGCTCGTACGTCAATGAGTCCGATTGACCCGCCTGTCGGAGTGAACGAAGGACGTCGTTCGATGGGCGCTTGAATCGAATCGACATGCTCCGAGTCTTCCTCAACTCGGGCAGCCGTCACCGCACCGCTACTCCGAAGGTGTTCCGGCGTGCAACGATCCGCTGATGGGATTTCGTTCGGAGACAGAGGCACCGACCGATCGGGCACGAGGTTGGTTGCCCGAGGTGCCCCAGCAACGCGAGTCGACCATTCGTGCAGCGATCGCCGAGCTCAGTCGTAGCGACGCGGTCGATCTCGTCGAATCGTTGATCCAACGGAACCGAGAGATCCACGAGGTCGAGTGCATCAACCTGAACCCGGCGACCAACGTCATGAATCCTCGTGCCGAGGCTGCGCTGGCGGCCGGGCTCGGATCACGCCCCTCGCTCGGCTATGCCGGCGAGAAGTACGAGATGGGGCTCGAGGCCATCGAGGAGATCGAGGTGATCACGGCCGATCTGGCGTGTCGCGTCTTCAACAGCCGGTTCGCCGAGATCCGTGTCGGCTCCGGCGCTCTCGCCAACTTGTATGCGTTCATGGCGACGTGCCGACCGGGCGACTCGGTCATCGTTCCTCCTCCGACAATCGGTGGTCACATCACGCACAACCGCGCCGGCGCGGCGGGCCTCTACGGCCTCGACATCCACGAGTGCCCGATCGACGCACGTCGATTCACGATCGATCTCGACGGGCTTGCCATGCTCGCCGAGCGCGTGCAGCCGCGGTTGATCACGATGGGTGCGAGCCTCAATCTGCTTCCGCATCCGGTCTCGGAAGTGCGCGAGATCGCCGACGCGGTCGGCGCCGATCTGCTCTTCGACGCCGCGCACGCGTGCGGCATGTTCGCCGGCGGTGTGTGGCCGAACCCGCTCGACCTCGGTGCCGACCTGATGACCATGAGCACGTACAAGAGCCTTGGTGGTCCGGCAGGTGGTTTGCTGCTGACCAATCGCGCCGACCTCGCCGAACGGGTCGACGCGATTGCGTATCCGGGTCTCACCGCGAACTTCGATGCCGGCAAGACGGCGGCCCTCGCGATCACGCTGCTCGACTGGCTCGATGGCGGACACGAGTATGCAACCGCGATGACAACGACCGCAGCCGCCCTTGCCGACTCGCTCGCCGATGCCGGGCTGCCGGTGTTCGAGACCGAGCGCGGGTACACGACATCGCATCAATTTGCGGTCGACGCGACGAAGTGGAACGGCGGCCACCAGGCTTCGCTTCTGCTGCGCGATGCCAACATCCTGGCGTGTGCGATTGGCCTGCCCGGTGGCAACGAGTGGTCGGGCCTGCGACTCGGCACGCCCGAGATCGTGCGCTGGGGCATGACTGCCGCCGACATGCCGGAGCTCGCCGGCCTCATCGTCTCAGCCCTGCTCGGAAACGCGGCCGCCGTCGCCGCCGACACCACGGCGTTCCGGTCGCGGTTCACGACCCTGCACCACATCCACCCGTAGTTCGATGCAGAAGGAGGTGTTGTCGTGATCGTCGTTGCCGGATGGCTCCGTGTCGCGGCTGACCAACGCGCTTCGTATTTGGACGGCTGTCGCGGGGTGATCGAAGCCGCTCGGGCGACGCCCGGTTGCATCGACTTCAGCCTCGCCGCCGATCTGCTCGACGCCGGGCGGATCAACGTGTTCGAGCAGTGGGACTCATTGGAGGCTGTTGAACGCTTCCGGGGCGCTGGCACTCCCGACGATCAGCAGGCAATGATCCTCGAGGCCAATGTTGCGCAACACACTGTCGCTGACACGACCAAGTTGACCTGATGCGTGGGCGAAATCGGTGGGTCGTTGTTGGTGTTGTGCACTAGACCACGACGGTGGCAAGGATCTTCAATCTGACGTTCAGCGCACGGGATGCTCTCCGCTTGGGAAGCTTCTGGAGCGAGGCGGTGGGCTGCGACATCAGCGAAGCACGACGGGATCTCGTGCGGCTGCGTGGCAGAGATGGAGCACCGGATTTGCTGTTCCTGGAGGTCGCTGACGCATTCCCGCCGAGCAGTTTGCACCTCGATCTGGCCGCGGATGATCCCGTCGCCGAGGTCGCCCGACTCGTGGGTCTCGGCGCATCGCCTGTCGACACCACGGAGGACGGCGTCCCGACGCCCCGGAGCGCAAACGGCATCGAATGGTTCGTTCTCGTCGATCCCGAAGGCAACGAGTTCTGCGTCGGAGGCGATCCCCGGCGGACGTAGCTCGTTCGCCGTCAGACGTTGGCGGTGTTCGTGTACGAGTCGAGCATGTCCGCGAGATCCTTCGGACGGCTCAGCGCGGCACAATGGCCGCCGTCGATCTCGTCGGGAGTGATGCCCAAACGCTGTTCTGCGACGCGGCGGATGAACCGCGCTGGAAACAGGTGGTCATCGCGACAGAGGATCACGCGCGTCGGAACGCTGGGCCACGCGGCGAGCGGCCAGGGCTCACCCATCCGCGCCTCGGACTGGGTGCGTGCCTTGCTCATCGCCTCGGCGGCGAGGTTCTTCGGGAACGTCTTGATAGAAGATGTCGATCGTGTCGTCGTAGTGGTCGCGATCCTCACTCTCGTATCCGGTGCTCGTCCAATACGACACCGGTGAGTCACCCGGCGCGGGAATCATCGGCGCGAGTAGGACGAGGAGATCCACAGCGACCCGAGTGCACACGATCGGTGCCGTGAAGCCGGCGAGCGACTGTCCGACAACGACAAGATGTTGACGATCGCCGATGGCGTCGACCACCGTGTTCGCGTACTCGGGCAGGCCGGCGGAATCGTCGTCGCAAGGAAGGTCCGGCGCAATGGCGTCGTGCCCCCTGGCGCGCAGCTCAGCCTCGACGAGGTGCCAGTACCAGCCGACATCACCGGCCCCATGAATCAACACGAACGTAGCCATCTACGTAAATGGTTGCCCGGTCGATACGTCGGCAAACACGACGTGCAAGGGTTGCCATCTACCGTGTAACACCCCCTTGCCATAGTGGAAAGATGCGGACGGCGGAGGTGCAGGACCTGGTTGGGCGGGTGGCAGCGGTTCCGTCTGCGTGTGCCGATTCGGTGGTGTTGAAGGCTGGTGTCGCGGATCTGCGACGGTTGAAGTCGTGGGTCGAAGGTCGTGAGGTCGAGTTCGCCCAGCGGATCGCTGCGGTGTCGTCGTTTCCGGAGAAGTCGCTGGCCGAGGCGGCGAACACGTCGGTTCGTGATGGTGGCCGGTTGTTGCAGCGCGCCGAGACCGCTGCCGCGGTGCCGGCGTTTGGTGTGTCGTTGAACGACGGCCGGCGTGTCGGGTGAACATCTCGATGTGCTCGAGTCGGGTCATGCGCAGCGTCACACCGGCGGTGGCCGACCAGCTCGGTCGCCGATGGCGAACGGCTGGTGCGGTTGGCGCAGCACTCGACACCCGACGAGTTCGCCCGCAGTGTGCGTGAAGCGGCTCGCGGTTGGAAGCCGACCACGACGGTTTGGATCGCCTGGAGCGTCAGCGGCGTGCGGTGCGTTGCTTCGTCGTGGGTCGACAAAGCCACCGGGATGGGTCGCATTTCGCTGACCGTCGATCCGTTGACCTACGTCGACGTTCGAGCGTCGTCTCGACGCCCAGATCGAGGCGTTGTTCCACGACGCCCACCCTGAGGGGTGTCCGACGGATCTGTTGGAGAAACAATCGTTCCTCCGCGCCCACGCCATTGTTGGCCTTGCTGGCCGGCAACGGCGCCCGGTCGGGACGTCCGGAGATCGTGGTCGTCGAGGACCACACCAACCGCGTACCCGATGGTCGACCGTCGCTCGATTGGGGTGCCGACGTCGATCTGCCCGCACGAGGTGCTCGAGACGTTGCGACCGACCGCGTAGCGTGTACGCGATCAACGTTCGCAACGGGGTGATCATCGACGCACCCGGCGAGCTCGAATCTCGGCCGCGACACACGCTTGGCGAACCGGGCCCAACGACGAGCGCTTCAACGGTCTGTACTCGACGTGTGCGATCCCCGGATGCTGTGTGCGCTACTCGCGAACGAAGTTGCATCACATCATCTGGTGGCGACACGGCGGCCGTACACGAATCTGGACAATTTGATTGCCGCTGTGCGAGATCCACCACCAGAAGGTCCACCACGACGGCTGGCCATCACGCTCGGCCCGAACCGCGAACTCACGTCACGCTGCCGGACGGTCAAGTCATGACAACCGGACCACCGAAACGAGGTGCGGCATGAGCGGCTCGGATGCGATCCGCAGCCGCCTACAGGTCTTGGAAGGTCTCTTCCATCAGATCGGCGAGCTCTTGATCGTGAATCGCCTTCGTGCCCGTCGCCGGGCTACCACTCTCGACTCGCGAGACGTGTCGCAGCTCGTACCCGCGCTCCTTGATGCGCCATGTGCGCGCCTCGACGAAGTTCCACGCGCCCATGTTCTCGGGCTCTTCCTGCAGCCACACGAGATCCCGAGCGTTGGGGTAAGCGGCCAGGATCTCGAGCATTCGCTCTGTAGGGAAGGGATAGAGCTGCTCGACCCGAACGATCGCCGCCGGGGCGCTGCGACGATCGCGCTCGGCCATCGCATCCCAGGCGACCTTGCCGCTGCAGAACACCAATCGTCGGACAGCGTCGCGATCGGTCACGTGCGGATCATCGAGCACTTCCTCGAACGAGCCGGTCGTCAGATCCTCGATCGGCGACCGGCTCTCCTTCATGCGCAACGGCGCCTTCGGCGTGAACAACACCAGCGGCTTGCGCACATCGCGGCGAACCTGGCGACGAAGCAGATGGAAGTACTGCGCCGCCGTCGTCGCGTTGCAGACCTGGATGTTGTCCTCCGCGCACGACTGCAGGAACCGCTCGATTCGGGCGGAGGAGTGCTCGGGGCCTTGGCCCTCGAAGCCGTGCGGCAACAGCAGGACGAGGCTGTTCGATTGGCCCCACTTGTCTTCGGCGGCGACGACGTATTGGTCGATGATGATCTGGGCGCCGTTGACGAAGTCGCCGAACTGTGCCTCCCACATCACCAACGCCTCGTGGTTGGCGTGGGCATAGCCGTACTCGAATCCCACCGCGGCGTACTCGCTGAGCAGGCTGTCGTACACCCAGAACTGAGCCGTCGCACCGGGAAGGGTGTTCAGCGGGATCCAGTCGTTCTCGTTCTCGTAGTCGATCAACGCCGCGTGGCGCTGGCTGAACGTGCCGCGGCGGCTGTCCTCGCCGGCCAGCCGCACCGGCGTGCCCTCGAGCACCAGCGAGCCGATGGCCAACGCCTCGGCAGTGGCCCAATCGACCTCGCCGCCCTCGTGATACGTCTTGGCACGCGTCTCGAACTGGCGGACGAGCTTTGGGTGCGGCGTGAAGTCGGCCGGGTATTCCGTGAGGTGGTCGAAGATCGTGTCGAGTCGGCCACGTTCGACACCGGTGGCCACGTGCGGCAGTACCCCGACGGGCTTCGGCGGCTTCGGCGCCTTGACCACCTCCGGCGCGTGGGCACGGGTCTGATCCAACGCGACCTGCAGCTTGTTCTGGAAGTCGGCGAGCGCACCTTCGGCCTCTTCGACGGTCAGCTCGCCGCGCTTCACCAACGCTTCGACGTACAGCTTGCGGACGCTGCGCCGTTCGGCGATTGCCTTGTACATCAGCGGCTGCGTGTAGCTCGGGTCGTCGCCCTCGTTGTGGCCGTGGCGGCGGTAGCAGACCATGTCGATGACGACGTCCTTGTGGAACGTCTCGCGGTACTCGAAGGCCAACTGCGCCAACGCGGACGCAGGCCTCGGGATCGTCGCCGTTCACGTGGAAGATCGGCGCCTGCACCGTCTTGGCGACATCGCTGCAATACAGCGAGCTGCGAGCGAACTGCGGGCTCGTGGTGAACCCGATCTGGTTGTTGATGATCAGGTGGATGGTGCCGCCGACGCGGTAGCCCTTGATGTCGCTCATCGCCAGGCACTCGGCGACGACGCCCTGGCCGGCGAACGCCGCGTCGCCGTGCAGCAGGATCGGCAGCGTCGGGTACGACCCCGGCGGTTCGATGCGGTCCTGCATCGCCCGCATCATTCCCAGCACGATGGGATCGACCGTCTCGAGGTGGCTGGGGTTGGCGGCCAGCTCGACGCGGATGTCGGCACCCGTGGGGCTCTCGTACTTGCCGGTCGCCCCGAGGTGGTACTTCACGTCGCCGGAGCCCTGCACCGAGGTCGGGTCGATGTGGCCCTCGAACTCCTTGAAGATCTGGTCGTAGCTCTTGCCGATGACGTTGGCGAGCACGCTGAGGCGGCCGCGGTGGGCCATGCCGATCGCGGCCGAGTCGAGCCCGGCGTCGGCGGCCATCGACAGGATCTGGTCGAGGATCGGGATCGCCGACTCCGACGCCTTCGAGGCCGAATCGCTTGGTGCCCACGTACTTGGTCGCCAAGAACTTCTCGAAGGCCTCGGCCGCGTTCAGCCGCTCGACGATGCGCTGCTTGCGCTCCTTCGGCACGCTCGGCTGCACGCCTTCGACCTTGGATTGGATCCACCGCTGCTCGGCGAAGTCCTGGATGTGCATGTACTCGATGCCGATCGTGCGGCAGTACGCGTCGCGCAGCACGCCGAGCAGATCGCCGAGCTTCATCTTCTCGTAGCCGCCGACTCCGCCGGTGAGGAACTCGCGGTCGAGGTCCCAGATCGTCAGGCCGTACGTCGCCGGATCGAGCTCGTCGGGGAGGTCGGGCTCCTTCCAGCGCAGCGGATCGAGATCGGCGATCAGGTGACCGCGAACGCGGTGCACGCGAATGAGCGTGGCGATCTGCATCTGCTTGTGCAGCATCGCTTCTTCGCTGTCGATCGGGCTGTGGTCGACGCGCCATTTGACCGCCTCGTACGGCACGCCGAGGCTCTTGAACACGTCCTCGTAGAAGTCGTGCTCGCCGAGCAGCAGCTCGTGCACCCGCTTCAGGAACATGCCGCTCTCGGCACCCTGGATGATGCGGTGGTCGTACGTGCTGGTGATCGTGACGACCTTGCTGACGCCGAACGAACCGAGCGCTCGCTCGTCGGCGCCCTGGAACTCGGCGGGATAGTCGATCGAGCCGACGCCGACGATCACGCCTTGGCCGGGCATCAGCCTCGGCACGCTCTGCACCGTGCCGATCGTGCCGGGGTTCGTCAACGTGATGGTCGCGCCCTGGAAGTCGCTGACCGCCAACTTGTTGCCCTTGACCTTGCGGATCAGATCCTCGTAGGCCGCGAGGAAGCCCGAGAAGTCGAGCGTGTCGGCGTTGCGGAGCACCGGCACGACCAACGTGCGCGTGCCGTCGCCCTTGTCGACGTCGACGGCGAGGCCCATGTTGATCGCTGGGTTGCGGATGATGCGCGGCTTGCCGTCGGCACCCTCGGCGAACGAGTTGCCCATGTTCGGCACGGCGTCGGCGATCGGCACGCACGACGGCGTAGCCGATGAGATGGGTGAAGCTGACCTTGCCCTGACCGCTGCGGCTGCGATAGCCGTTGATCACCTTGCGGTTGACCTCGAGCAGCTTGGCCGGGATGTTGCGGAAGCTTGTCGCGGTCGGCACCGCCAGGCTTCGTTCCATGTTGGCGGCGATGGCCGCACCGGCGCCGCGGATGGGCTCGCCCACATCCTCGGCGGCGTCGGGCTGCGCATCGGGCGCGGGCGGACGGAGCCGCAGCCGTTGCGACGGCGGCGCGGCCTGCGCGACCAGGCGCCGCCGGCAGCGGGTGCGACCGCCGGCTTGTAGTCGGAGAAGAACTCCTGCCACGTCTCGCTGACGGAGCCTGGGATCGGACCGGAACTGCTCGTACATCTCCTCGACGAGCCACGAGTTGGCGCCGAATCCCGAGCCCGCAGAATCAATTGCAGTCATCGTTGTCGAGCGTACTTGTCGACGTCGCGATTTGATGGGTCTCTTGCAGTGTCAGCCGATCCGGCACCGGCGTGACCGATGGCCGGTTGCTTTTCCGAAGTATCGACTTATACATTCGCACCATGAGATTTCGGATGCTCCTCGCCGTTCCGTTCGCCGCGCTCGCGCTCGTCGGCTGCGGTTCCAGCGACGGTGGCGGCGACGCCAGCAGCGCGACGACGCCGGCCAATGCGACGGTGATCACCGCGATCGAAGGAATCGCCTGGGATGCCAAGACGTACACGGGCACGGCAGTCGACGGCAGGGTGACGATCTCTGTGAAGAACGACTCCACCCTGCCGCACAACCTTCACCTCCTCGATGCCGAGAACGTCGATGTGGGCGTTGCCCTGGAGGTCAGCGAATCGCGGCCGACGTCGACACGCAAGTCCGTGGCGTTGAAGCCCGGCACCTATCAGGTGATCTGCACCATCACCGGCCACGGCAACATGAAGGCGACGCTGACCGTCAGCTAGTCACTCGCGGGATCACGCCCGCAGGAAGACTTCGCTGAGGATCAGGAAGATGACCCACAGGCCGAACGAGCTGATCAGCACGTTGCGGACGCCGGGCCCGTCGTACATCAGGTTGAGGCCCTTGTTGGGTGTCGCCTTCCACGGCATGAAGCCGAGTGCGTTGAGCTCCATCACGACGATGAGGATGATGGTGATCGCCCAGAAGGCGCCCATCTTGCCGCTGGCCACCTGAGTGACGACGAGGGCCGGACTGTGGCCTTTGTACACCATGAAGAACAACATCGAGACGGAGAACACGACGTTCTGGCGAGACGCCATGAACGCCTTGCGGCCGGCTGCGGCAGCGTTGGGGTCGGCCTCGCCGCCGGCGATGAGGTTGGCGGCATTGGCCAGGACGACCTTCTGATTGCGCCAGATCACGCCCCACACGTTGAGCATCATGATGGTGCCGAGCAACATGCCGGTGCTGATCGCGATGCCACCGGCCTGCTTGCCGAACTCGTTCGCGAAGTAGTCCTTGGTGACGATGGTGATCAGGATGCCGGTGACGAACGTGCTGATCGCTGCCCAACGGAACCACCACAGACGCCTTGCGCGCGACCTTGTCGATGGCGATGTTGCGAGCTCGCGCCTCGTCGCCGAAGGCCGCGAACGCCGGCACTTGCACGAAGTTGAAGTAGTACAGCAAGCCGATCCACGTGATGCCGGCAAGGATGTGCAGCCACCGGAACCCGAACTGCCCGAGCGCTGCCCGACTGAAGAAACTGTCTACTGCAAGCACAGCACGTACACTCTTTCGTTTCGACATTTCTGATGACGTGACGTTGTCACGACGACCTGCTCGCGTGAACGTAGCACCACAGTGGCAGCGCACCTAGCGATGCAGCGCCGTAGATTGTGCGACGCCATGGCCCACGAATTCATTTACACCTGTTACAAGCTCGCCCGCGTCTATCCGCCCGATCGCACGGTGCTGGAGAACATCTCGCTGTCGTTCTACCCCGGCGCAAAGATCGGTGTGCTCGGCGCGAACGGTGCAGGCAAGTCGAGCCTGCTGCGAATCATGGCCGGCCTCGACGACGGCTACAGCGGCGAGGCCCGCCTGACACCCGGCTTCACCGTCGGCTACCTCGCCCAGGAGCCCGATCTCGATCCGACGAAGGACGTCAGGGGCAACGTCATGGACGGCGTCGCCGCGGTGCAGTCGATCATCGATCGCTACAACGAAGTGATGACGATGTGGGCCGATCCCGATGCCGACTACGACAAGATCGGTGCGCTGCAGGCCGAGCTCGAAGACAAGATCGCGGCAACCGATGCGTGGAGCCTCGAGCGCAACGTCGAGATCGCCATGGACGCGCTGCGCTGTCCGCCCGACGATGCCGACGTCACCACGCTGTCGGGTGGCGAGCGGCGCCGGGTCGCGCTGTGCCGCCTGCTGCTGAGCCGTCCCGACCTGCTGCTGCTCGACGAGCCGACCAACCACCTCGACGCCGAAAGTGTCGAGTGGCTGGAGCGATTCCTGCAGGAGTATCCGGGCACCGTCGTCGCGATCACCCACGATCGCTACTTCCTCGACAACGTCGCCAAGTGGATCCTCGAGCTCGACCGGGGTCGCGGCATCCCGTTCGAGGGCAACTACTCGTCGTGGCTCGAACAGAAGCAGGAGCGCCTCGCTCGCGAGGAGAAGGGCAACGAGGCGCGCCAGCGCACGTTGCAACGCGAGCTCGAGTGGGTGCGCATGGCACCGAAGGCCCGCCAGGCCAAGGGCAAGGCCCGACTCGCGGCGTACGACAAGTTGCAGCAAGAGGCCGAGGCTGCCGAGCGCGGACCGGACCGCTTGGAGATCGCCATCCCCGTCGGTCGGCGGCTCGGCGACACCGTGATCGAGGTCGAGCACGTGCGCAAGGGATTCGGCGATCGGCTGCTGATCGAGGACCTGTCGTTCACACTCCCCCGTGCCGGCATCGTCGGGATCATCGGCCCGAACGGCGCCGGAAAGACCACCCTGTTCAAGATGCTCACCGGCCAGGAGCCGGTCGATTCCGGCACCGTGACGATCGGCGAGACGGTCGATCTCGCCTACGTCGACCAGTCCCGCGACACGCTCGACCCCGACGCGACCGTGTACGAGGAGATCACCGGCGGCGTCGAGTTCATGAAGGTCGGCAACCGCGAGATCCACGGTCGCGCCTACTGCGCGAGCTTCAACTTCAAGGGCAGCGATCAGCAGAAGCGGGTCGGCGATCTGTCGGGTGGCGAGCGCAATCGCGTGCACCTCGCCAAGATCCTGAAGTCGGGCGGCAACGTGCTGCTGCTCGACGAGCCGACCAACGACCTCGACGTCGACACACTGCGCGCTCTCGAGACCTCTCTCGAGAACTTCCCGGGATGCGCCGTCGTCATCAGTCACGACCGCTGGTTCCTCGACCGCATCGCCACGCATGTGCTGGCGTTCGAGGGCGACAGCCAGGTGCGTTGGTTCGAGGGCAACTTCAGCGAGTACGAGGCATGGCGGCACAAGGAGTTCGGTGTCAGCGCGGATCAACCACACCGCATCAAGTACAAGCCGCTGGTGCGGTAGGACAAGGACCAAGATCTGTTCGTGGCGACTCGATGGATCACCCGGGTCTGCATCGCCATCTTCGTGTGCGGCATCGCCGGGTTGATCATCTCGTCGATCGCCGGCAACAACAACGGCGTGGTGCTGACGATCGGCGGGTTCATCGTGGTCGCCGCGATCGTGTTGATGACCGTCAACACGGTGACCGTGCACGACCGGATCGACGCGTTCGACGACGCCGCTGCCGAACAACTCGAGGCGCGTGTCGCTGAACTGGTGCAACAAGGTGCCGACGAGAACGACGTGCGCACGTTGGTCCGTGAAGCCCGTCGTAGCGGGCGCCGATGAGCGAACTGACCGCTTCACCCCAAGTCGAGACAGACGCGCAGCTGGCAGCGCGACTGGCGATCGAGGCCGGCCATCTGTTGGTGCGAGTTCGCGACGAGTTGACCCGTGCCGGCGCGCCCGCATGGCAGGTGATGGACACGGGCGACGTCGCCAGCCATCGGTTCATCGCCGAGCAACTGGCCACTGCGCGACCCGACGATGCAGTGCTGTCGGAAGAGGGCTTCGAGGACCCGCGGCGGTTCGGCGCCGACCGTGTGTGGATCGTCGATCCCCTCGACGGAACGAGCGAGTTCGGCGAGCACGGTCGCTACGACTGGGCCGTGCATGTCGCGCTGTGGGACGCCGATCATTTCGGCGCCGGCGCGGTCAGCATCCCCGCCCTCGACCTGATCTTCTGCACCGATCCCGCGCCCGTCGTGCCGCCATTCGATCGAGAGCGGCCGAGGCTGGTGACATCTCGTAATCGCAATCCGTACGTCGCTGTCGTCATCGCGAACGCACTCGACGCGGATGCCGTTCGGCTCGGCTCGGCCGGTGCCAAGGCGATGGCCGTGGTCACCGGCGAGGCCGACATCTACGTCCACGACGGCGGCATGTACCAGTGGGATTCGGCCGCACCCGCCGCCGTCGCGCTCGCCGCCGGATTGCACGTCAGCAGGATCGACGGCTCACCCATGGTGTTCAACGATCGCGATCCGTGGTTGCCCGATCTGCTGATCTGCCGGACCGAATTCGCAGGCCCGGCACTCCAAGCGCTGCGCGACAGTCGTACAATTCGTCCATGACTCTTGCCGTGCCGGGTGACGGCGGCCTCTTCGAGCCGAACTTCTCGGATACTTCCACCGAAGCGCCCGACCACGCATCGACGAAAGCCGCGACGACGACACGTGTGCCCGGTCTCGCCGTTGCCGCGATGTCGTCGGTCGGCGCCGGCATCATCCATGCCGCAGCGGCCGGCGTGCACGCCGAGCATCCGCAATTGGCCCGTCTGTTCATCCTCTGTGCTGTCGCCCAGGTGGGTGCCGGTCTGCTGGCATTGGCCCGGCCGATTCGCTGGCTCGCTCTGCCGATCGTCGCGGTCAACGCCGTCGCGGTCGGCGTGTGGTTGGCAACCCGCATCACCGGCATCTCGCGGATCGCCGGTCTCGAGGTCCGCGAGGCACCACAGTTCGCCGACACCGCCTGCGCGCTCTTGGCCGCCGCCGCCGTCGGCTGCGCGCTCGCCGCGGTGATGGTCGGCAAGCGCAACGGTCCGGCCCCGCAGCTCTTGTTCCCGGCGTTGGCCATCGCCGCACTGACGGTCCCGGCGATGCTCAGCAGTGGCACGCACGTGCACAGCCACAGCCATGCCGCGACCACTGCGGGAGCGACCGGCGTCGTCGACGAATCCCAGCCACACAGTCACACCGCCGACGGCACCTCGATCGCCACGCCGGCCGCGGCAACGCCCGGCACCGATCCCTCGACCGGTGCCGCTGTGGTACCTGTCGTCGACGAATCCCAGCCGCACAGCCATGCTGCCGACGGCACGTCGATCCCGCTCGCTGCCAACTGGCCACGTCCGTGGGATCCATCGCAACCGATCGACGTGTCCGGCGTTCCCGGCGTCACACCCGAGCAAGAGGCGCGGGCGACGAAGCTGATCGAGGGCTCGTTGAAGGACCTCCCGAAGTACGCCGACACGGCTGCAGCGATCGCCGATGGCTACGCGTCGATCGGCGACGCAGGCACCGGCAGCGAGCACTACATCAAGCTGTCGCTGATCGAGGACGACGACTTCCTCGATCCCGAGAAGCCCGAGTCCCTCGTGTACACCGTCAATGGTGACCAGCGCACGTTGGCCGGCGCGATGTACATCGCCAGCACCCGACCGACCGACGATCCCAGCCTGCTCGCCTTCGCCGGGCCGCTGATGCAGTGGCACAACCACGGCAACCTCTGCTGGGCGCCGGGCGCCGACGGCAAGCCGCAGGTGGTCGGGATCACCGACGCCAACGGCAACTGCGCGAACGGTGTCAACACCGGCGGCGGCAACCCGATGGTGCACGTGTGGGTCACACCTCATCCATGTGGCGTGTTCGCTGCGCTCGAGGGCGTGGGCGCCGGTCAGGCAGCGGTCCCCGACGATCAGCGCGTCGATCTCTGCAACCAGCCACACACCCACGCCGCCGCTGTCGTCGCTCCCAAGCCGTACGACCCGACGCAGCCGATCGATCTCGGCGGCGTTCCCGGCGTGACTCCAGAACAGCAGGCCGCAGCCGAGAACCTCGTCGCTCTCAACGTCGTGCGCCTGCCGCAGTGGGCCGACTACAAGACCGCCGAAGCCGCCGGTTACCACAGCATCGGCGATGGCCTGACTGGTTTCGAGCACTTCATCAAGTGGGACCTCATCAACGACAACGACTCGCTGGATCCGGACCATCCCGAGAGCCTCGTGTACCAACCGCAGCCGGATGGATCGAAGAAGCTCGTCAGCGCGATGTACTTCCTGCCGGACACGGTGGCGCTGACAGACGTGCCCGACATCGGCGGCCCATTGATGCAGTGGCACATCCACGACAACCTGTGCTTCACCGACGATCCGGTCGCACCTCAGGTCCGCGGCGTCACCACGTCGGCCGGCACATGCCCCGCACCGCTCGTGAAGTTCCGCCCAGCACCGATGATCCACGTGTGGATCACACCCAACAAGTGCGGGCCCTTCGCAGCCCTCGAAGGTGTCGGCGCCGGACAGATCGCCGACGGCGAGACTCGGCTGTGCGACTCGGCGCACGGCTCCGGTTTCTGAGCACAGCTCAGAGTTTCAGCAGCTACGGGATCGTTTCGGCAAGTTCGATGTCGGGACGCGCGGCGGGCCACCATCGTCGCCGCGGCGTCCTCGTCGTGGATGAACCACGCGCACACACCTGCGATCAAGCGCCATCAGGACGGCGGCGGCGAACGCCCATCGCACACCCGTCAACGCAGTGTCGATCTCAGTCGGCAGCGGGGCCCGGCTCAACGACATGTGTGCGCCGAGGATGCTGGCCATGATCGCCACGCCCAGCGAGATGCCGACCTGGCGTTGCGTCGAGAAGATCGACGACGCCCGTCCGTTCTCGGCCGGCTTGATCGTGGCGTAGGCGGCCGCCTGCATCGGCACGAATGCAAATCCCATGCACAGGCCGCGGAAGAACATCAAACCGCGGATCAACCACAGCGACGTGTCGATCTCCAACATGGTGTACATGCCGATGGCAAACGCTGCCGCGAAGAAGCCGCCGCTCATCAACCGGCGCGGTCCGACGCGGGCGTAGACCCGTCCGGCGATCACCGACGACACCATCACGCCGAACGCCTGCGGAAAAGTCGTCAGCCCGCTGGCCAACGGCGACATGCCGCGTAGCAGTTGCAAGTACAACGGCATGACGAACGTGACGCCCAAGAAGCTGCCGATGGAGAACAGGCTGACGAGGTTGCACTGCCGGAACATTCGGTTGCGGAGCAGCTTGAGGTCGAGCATGGGGAACGGAATGTGCAACTCGACCACTGTCATGGCGATTGCCGCGAGCACACCCAACGTTCCCGTGGTGATCACCAGTGGCGACGTCCAGCCGGACAGTGGCCCTTCACTGAGTGTGTACACGATCAACGCCAACGCCGAACCGGAAAGGATGAATCCGGCGACATCGAAGCGGCCGCTGACGGGCTGGCGGTACTCCTGCAGGTGCTTACGCCCGAACCACAGCGCAACGATGCCGATCGGGACATTGACGAGAAAGATCCAGCGCCAACTGACATTGGTCACGATCAACCCGCCGAGCACAGGCCCGAGCGCGGGGGCGGCGAGCGTCGGGATCATGATCAGCGTCGATGCCCTGGCCCGCTCTGCCGGGGGAAAGCGCGGAACAACATGGCGAGCCCGACCGGTGTCAGCATGCCGCCGCCCACGCCTTGGATCACCCGGAAGGTGATGAGCTGACCGATCGACTGAGCGGTTCCGCACAGCAGCGATCCGCTGGTGAACGCCATGAGCGCGAACAGGAAGGTCCGCTTCGTGCCGAATCGATCACCCAACCAACCCGAGGTCGGGATCCACACCGCGAGGCTCAGCGTGTAGCCGAGCACGACCCACTCCGCATTCTCCGTGTGAAGCTCGCGACCGAGTGAGGGAATCGCGACGTTGACGATGGTGGTATCGAGGATGTCGAGGAAGAGCGCCGAGACGTAGACGATCGCGACGACCCACTTGTACTCGACCTGCCGACCGAACACTCCCACGGTGTTGGAGGTCGGAGGGGCAATCGCTGTCACTCGATCCGACAGTAGCGAAACGTTGTCCTGTCAGCCCAGATGGGGCTTGGTGACCTACGGCACGGAGAGAATCGTCACCACACCGGTGTTGCCGTCGACGCGCACGCGTGCGCCGTCGGGGATGTTGCGGGTCGCCCCGGTCGCCGAAACCACACAGGGGATGCCGAGCTCCCGACTGACGATGATCGCGTGGCTGAGGGCCGCGCCGACATCGACGACCACTGCTGCCGCGGGCACGAACAGGGGCGTCCACGACGGATCGGTGATCGGTGCGATCAACACGTCGCCAGGCTCGAGGGCCGATGGATCGTTGGAGTCGAGCACGACCCTGGCGATCCCTTCGGCAACACCGGGACATCCTGGAAATCCGACAACGGTGTCGCCCGCAACGACGCGTTCGACGTCGAATGCGTCGCGTCGGGTCCACGTGTCGGGTCCGCTGGTGTGGCCGACGAAGACGAACGGCGGCTCGACCTCCTGCAGATGGCGATACTCCTCACGGCGGCTTCGAATGATGTCCGTCAACGAGTTCGGGTCTGCGAACAACGTCGGCGATCTCGGCATCGCGGACGAAGCCGAAGTCCTCGATCTCGTCGAAGACCCCCCGCTCGACCATCCGCCGACCCAGCTCGCGCATCGACATGCGCATCTCGTGGATCACCCGGATGTTGTTGGTCTTGGTTCGCTCGCGCCCGGGCAACCAGGCCGTGGAGCAGCCGATCGCAGCCGCGAGTTGGCCGTGTGTCGCCGGATCGCCGGCGACGACCGACAACAGCTCGGCCGATGTCGTCGCACGTTGCTGCACCCTGATCTCGAACTGCCGAGCGGGATCGGCGGAGTCGGGCGCCTGGCGCATCCGGTCGATCGCCACGAGAGCGAGCGACGGCTTCGTCTCCCACGAGGGCGAGCGGGTCTCCCACTCGTTGGGCCCCCGGCTGCCGAACTCGAACAAGAATTCGTCGAAGGCCGAGGCGAACTCCGCGGAGTCCGGATCGAATCGCGACAGTGTCCACATGGCATGGCTCGGCGCCGCCGAATCGACATCGCCGATCCCCGAGAAGATCGGCATGATCAGATCCGGGCGCCCCACCGCAGTGGCCACGCCGGTGATCACCCCGAGCGGCACGGTGGCCATGTACGAGGTGAAGATGTGCTGCGCGAACATCCTCCGGTGAATCGGGAGCATCTCCCGATACCGATCAACGAGTTGCTGGTCAGTCAGCGACGACAGGTCGGGACGATCCACGCGCAGGGCCTTGGTCTCGGCTCGATCCGCCGTCAACTCGGTGAGGTCGTCGAGCGATTGCTGGCCGAACACCCACGCGAACGTGCCGCCGATCTTCTCCGACAGATCGGGACGAATGTCGCCGGCCATCTCCTCGTACGGCGGAATTCCCGGCTGTGCCCCGAAGAACTGCTCGTCGATCAGCTGCCACGACAGACCCGGAGCACGCTCGCCGAAGAGCCGGATCAACGAGGCGTTCAGGTAGCAGTACCCGCCCAACACACCGAGCTGGCAGTAGCCCTCGGGCGGGAACTCGTCGGGATCGAACGCCCCCATTCGAAACCAGGCGTCGCGCCAACCGAGCTCGGCGAGGTACAGCCCCGTGTCGCTCGTCAGCGGCGTCACCGGGTCCGGGAACACCTCGCCCACGTTGGCGCGGGTGTATATCGGGAAGCGCTCGGACAGCGCAGTGTCAGTGACGTAGTAAGGATCGCTCATTCGTCCCCCCGAGACGTTGTGCACGTGGCGCGGGATCGTAGCCTGCAATGGTGACCAATGCCGACGACGCTGCAGCTGACGACACTGCATGGGGAGCGTTTCGCGAGGACGGGCCATGGGTGCTCGATCGCGACACCCTGCAGTGGTATCCCGTCGCCGGTCTGCTGCGCCAGGCCGCGAGTGCCGGCGTACCTGCCCTCACCCGTCCGACGAAGCTGCCGCCCGGGCTGCGCGTGCTCGCGGTCGCCGGTCGCCTGATCAGCGCGATCTTTCCGTGGTGGCTGCGCCGCAGACGCGGCCGCTACGCCACGCCCGAGGCCAGCCGTAGCGACATCTCCGGCAGGCTGCGGCGCGCGGCCGAATGGCTCGGCCCGACCTACATCAAGCTCGGCCAGATCATCTCCAGCGGCGAGGGGATCTTCCCGCCCGAGCTCGTCTCGGAGTTCAAGCAATGCCGCGATCACGTCCCTGCGGAACCGTTCGACGATGTCCGCAAGGTGGTCGAGGAAGATCTCGGCGCCTCGCTCGAGACCGTCTTCACATCCTTCGATCGCACACCACTGGCCGCCGCCTCGATCGCCCAGGTCCATGCAGCGACCCTGCGCACCGGCGAGAAGGTCGTCGTCAAGGTGCAGCGCCCCAGCGTTGCCCGATTGGTCCGCAAGGACCTGCGGGTGATGGCCTGGCTCGCACCACACCTCGTCGGCCGGATCCCGATCGCGTCCTTGGCCAACCCTCCGGCGCTCGTCGAGTTGTTCGCCGAGACCATCGTCGAAGAGCTCGACTTTCGCATGGAAGCCGCCAACATGATCGACATCGCGACGATGCTGCACGAGTTGCAGCAGACGGGTTACGTCGTGCCGCGTCCGCACCCGTCGCTGGTCACTCGGCGCGTGCTGGTGATGGAACGGATCGACGGGTTCAACTTCGACGACGTCGCCGGCATGAAGGGCGCGGGTGTCGACACCGAGGCCGTCGTGCGCACGGCGATGATCGCGTTGATCGAAGGGGCGATGGTGTACGGCGTCTTCCACGGCGACCTCCACGGCGGCAACCTGTTCGTTCTGCCCGACGGCCGCACGGCCCTGCTCGACTTCGGAATCGTCGGACGGTTGTCCAGCGATCGCCGACTGGCCTTTCTGCGGATGATGGTGTGCGCGACCACCAACGACGTGAAGGGTCAGCTCGCGGCGATGCGCGACCTCGGAGCGTTGCCGGTCGACGTCGACCTCAAGATGGTCATGCACGACCTCCGGCTCGACCAGGCGCCGATCGATCCGACGACGCTGACGGGCGAGGAGCTCGTCGCCGAGGTGCAACGTGTGGTGAAGGCGTTGCTCGGCTACGGCGCGCGAGATGCCGAAGGAGCTGATGCTCTACGTGAAGAACATGGTCTTCCTCGACGGAGCCATGGCCCGGCTGGCGCCCGATCTGGATCTGCTCGCCGAGATCGCCAACATCTCGATGATGTTCGCCGAACGGCATGGCGAGCAGCTCGGCCGTGAGCTCGGCATCGACCAGTCGACGTTGGAGATCAACATGGACGGCGTCAAGGCCGGATTCGGTGTCGACTCGTCGACCGAGCAACTGACGTACCGCGAGCTGCAATCACGTCGGGCATTGATCCAGAAGCGGATGCGCGACCACGTCGCGCGTTGACTGCGGAGATCACTAGGTTCGCGGCGTGACCCTCGACGCGAACGCCAACCGGTTTTCGGGATTCGCCGACCTCTACGACGCAGTCCGACCGGTGCCGCCCGCGGTGCTCGCCGACGTGATCTCCACCTACGCCGGTGGTCGTCCCGACGTGGCGGTCGACCTCGGTTGCGGCACGGGGTTGTCGACTCGTTGGGCAGCGGGGTGGGCGTCGGAGGTCATCGGCGTCGAGCCCAGCGCCGACATGCGCGCCCAGGCTGCCGCGGCGACGAGCCAATCGAACGTGCGGTACGTGGACGGATGGTCAACGGCCACAGGGCTGCCCGACGGTTGTGCCGACGTCGTGTTGGCGGTGCAGGCGCTGCACTGGATGGAGCCGGATGGCACGTTCGCCGAGGTCGCCAGGTTGCTGCGACCGGGCGGCGTGTTCGCCGCGCTCGACTGCGACTGGCCACCGTCGATCGGCAACGCGACCGCCGAGCAGGCGTGGCACACCGCGCGAGCCACGGTGGCGGTTCACGAACGCGAGATCGCCGGGTGGTCGCCGCGGTCGACGTCTCGTGACGCATCGTCGTCGCCGCAGACCGACGAGCTGCGCCCGGTCGATCCGAACGACGCTGCTGCGGCGGTCACGATCACCGACGGCGTGCAGTTCTGGCACAAGGGCGAGCACCTCGGCCGGATGATCCGCAGTCAGCAGTTCCGGCATTGCGTCGAGATCGCTGCGCTCGGCGAAGAGCACGGCGACGTCGAGCGTTTCGTCCGGTTGTTCAAGAGCCAAGGCGACTACCAGGCACTGCGCCGTCACGGGCTCGACGATGCGGCGCTCGGTGTCGATCAGTTCACCAGCGACGTCGCCGCGGCGCTCGGAACCGGCGACGTGCCGTTCTGGTTCACCTACCGCACCCGGATCGGTGTGCGCGGGTAGCTTCGCATCGTGCGTCTTGTCATTGCTCGTTGCTCCGTCGACTATGCCGGCCGGCTGACGGCCCACCTTCCCGAGGCGGTTCGATTGATCATGGTCAAGGCGGACGGCTGCGTGGCGATTCATGCCGATGGAGGCGCGTACAAGCCGTTGAACTGGATGAACGCCCCCAACGTGCTCGTGACGGGCGACGACGCGTGGATGGTGACCAACCCGAAGGGCGAGTCGCTGACCATCACGCTGCACGAGGTGTTCTCGGATACGTTCGCCGAGTTCGGCGACGACCCCGGTTTGCAGAAGGACGGGGTCGAGGCCCATCTGCAGGAGCTACTCGCCGCCTCACCGCACACCATCGAGGAGGGGATGACGCTGGTGCGCCGCGAGTATCCGACCGCGATCGGGCCCATCGATCTGCTGTGCCGCGACCGCGACGGCCAGGTGGTCGCGATCGAGGTGAAGCGACGCGGCGAGATCGACGGCGTCGAGCAACTGGCGCGCTACATCGAGCGACTACACCTCGACTCGTCGCTCGGCACCGTGCGCGGCGTGTACGTCGCCCAGATCGTCAAGCCGCAGGCGCGTGTGCTCGCCGAGTCACGCGGCTTCCGTGTTGTCGAGGTCGACTACGACGAACTGCGCGGCCTGCGCATCGACGAGCTGCGACTCTTTTGACCCTGGCTGAAATCACGCCATCACCGGGACCGTCGCCATGGCGTCGGCGAGCTCCTTGTCGGTGAGGTCGTAGTCGACCATGTTGCCGGCGAGGTAGTTCTCGTAGGCGGCGAGGTCGAGATGGCCGTGGCCGCACAGGGCGGTGAGGATGACCTTCTCCTCACCCGTTTCCTTGCAACGCTTGGCCTCGCGAATGGCCGCGGCAATCGCGTGGGTCGGCTCCGGCGCGGGGAGGATCCCTTCGTTGCGAGCGAACGTCAACGCTCCGGCGAAGCACTCCGTCTGCGGGATCGCTTCGGCCTCGACGAGACCGAGTTCGTAGATGTGCGACACCAGCGGCGACATGCCGTGATAGCGCAACCCGCCGGCATGGATCGACGGTGGGATGAAGTCGTGGCCGAGCGTGTGCATCTTCATCAACGGTGTCATGCCGGCGGTGTCGCCGAAGTCGTAGCGGTACTCGCCCTTCGTCAGGCTCGGGCAGGCTGCCGGCTCGACGCAGCGAATCGTCGGGTTCATCCGACCCGCCAGCTTCTCGCGCAGGAACGGGAACGCCAGACCGCCGAAGTTCGAGCCGCCACCGGTGCACCCGACCAGCAGATCGGGCGTCTCGCCGACCATCGCCATCTGCAGCAACGCTTCTTCGCCGATCACCGTCTGGTGCAGCAACACGTGGTTCAGCACGCTGCCCAGCGCGTAGCGCGTCTTCGGGTCGGCAACGGCGGCACCGACGGCTTCGGAGATCGCGATCCCGAGGCTGCCAGGGTGATCGGGATCCTGCGCCAGCAGCGAACGGCCGTAGTCGGTGACGTCGCTCGGGCTCGAGTGCACGGTCGCCCCGTAGACCTCCATCATCACCCGGCGGTACGGCTTGCCGACGTACGACGCGGCGACCTGCCAGATCTCGCATTCGATGCCGTACTGCGCGGTGGCGAATGCCAGCGCCGTGCCCCACTGGCCGGCACCCGTCTCGGTCGTCAGCTTGGTGATGCCTTCTTGATGGTTGTAGTACGCCTGCGGCACCGCGGTGTTGGGCTTGTGCGAGCCGGCCGGACTGACGCCCTCGTACTTGTAGTAGATGCGCGCCGGCGTATCGAGCGCCTTCTCCAGGCGGTGGGCGCGGAACAACGGCGACGGCCTCCACAGCCGGTAGACGTCGAGCACGCCACCGGGGATGTCGACGTAGCTGTCCTGCGTCACCTCTTGCATGATCAGCGCCATCGGGAACAGCGGCGCGAGATCGTCGGGCCCGACCGGCTGCATCGTGCCGGGGTGCAATGGCGGAGGCGGTGGCGCCGGCAGATCGGGGATGACGTTGTACCACTGCGTCGGGATCTGGTCTTCGGTCAACAGGATCTTGTTCTGCACGACATTCACCTCGGGACTCTCAGGGCTGGATTCTTTGGGCTGGTCTCGACGGTCGACGGAACGGTAGCCCTTCGCGCAACTAGCGTGTCGAAGGCATGCAGATGGTCCACGGGCGGGCGCAGCACTACGCATGGGGAGACATCTCGGCGATTCCCGACATGCTCGGCGAGCCGACTGACGGGCAACCGTGGGCGGAGTGGTGGATGGGCACGCACCCGATGGCGCCCTCGACTGTCGATGACGGCACGCCGCTACAAGCGGTTGCCGGCGACCTGCCGTACCTGTTGAAGCTGATGGCCGCAGCCGAGCCGCTGTCGCTGCAGACCCATCCCGATCAGCACCGAGCCGAAGCCGGCTTCGAACGAGAAGACCAACTGGGCATTCCGCGCGACTCGCCGCAACCGCGTCTACCGCGATCCGTTCGCCAAGCCGGAGATGCTGTGCGCCGTGACCAGCTTCGACACGCTGTGCGGATTCCGGCCCGGTCGACGACACGGTCTCGCTGCTGCACGAGATCGATGCCCACGACCTCGCCGTGTTCCTGCAGCACGAGAAGCTGGCGACGACCGTCGCCGCGCTCTACCGCGGCGAGTTCGACATCGCCTCGACGATCAAGGCGTGCGCGCAGCACGATCGCGCCGAAGCCGACCTGGTGACCGAACTCGCCGCGAAGTATCCCGGGGATCCCGTCGGTGGTCGTGACCTTGCTGCTGAACCGTGTCCTTCTCGGGCCGGGCGAAGCCGTCTTCCTCGGACCCGGCAACCTTCACGCCTACCTCCGCGGGTTCGGTGTCGAGGTGATGGCGAACAGCGACAACGTCGTGCGCGGCGGCATGACCGTGAAGCACGTCGATGTCGAGGAGCTGCTCGACGTCCTCGACTTCGAGCCCTTGGAGCAACCGGTGGTGCAGGCGGTCGAAGTCGACCCGGGCTGCTGGCGGTACGACACGCCGCGTACGCCGTTCGTGATGTCGCGGTTCGAGCTCGCCGACGATGGACGTCGACCACACACTGCTGACAGGTCGAGAACTGCTGCTGTGGGTCAGCGGCGACGACCACGGCCGCTGCGTCTACCTCGCCGACGGAGAGACCATCGACCTCGTCGGCCCGGCGACGATCTTCCTCGTCCAGGAGGGCAGAACGGCCAGCGCTTGACCGCTGACGCCCCCATACGGGGCCGGAAGAGTCAAACGTCGTGGACCTGGGCGATCCGGGGAGGCTGGTTCCTGCGCCCGGTGATCACAGCCGGATGACGGCGTCGAGCGCCAGGTCGAGCAGGCGGTCGCGGGCCGAGCTCTGCTTCTCCCAATGGCGGTGGTCCCACTCGGCGGCGCTGACGTCGTCGCCGGCGTAGAGCAACTGCCCGTAGACGACACCGCGGAACGCAGCCGCAGCGAACATCGACTGCGGCCTCCATCTCGACGGTGATGCAACCCTGCTCGCGGCGACGGGCGACCTTGGCCGGCGTCTCGCGGAAGAACGCATCGGTGGTCCACGTCAACCCGCGATCGTGCGGCACGCCGGCTTCCGTCAGCACTTCGTCGATCGCCGCGAGCGCCCGCGGATGCGGCACCACGGCAACGTCGGCCGGCGCGTAGTGGTAGCTGGTGCCCTCGTCGCGAATCGCTCCGGTCGGCACGATCACATGACCGACGTCGAATCCGGGACGGACGATTCCAGCACCACCGCAGCCGATGATCTGCGTGGCGCCCAGCGAGATCACAACCTCCAGCGACGTCACCGCGGCCGGCGCACCGACACCGGGACTGATCAGAGCAACATCGAACCCCTTGTGGTCGATGACGCAGATCGCGTGATCGCCGTGCTCGAACGGCACGTTGTGGACCGGCTCGAGGCCGACGGTGCGATCACGGACGACGTTGCCGAACCAGCACATCACGGCCCGGGTCGGAAAGCCCAACATCGGCTTGTGGATCGACGGGTTGATCACCGCCTCGGGCGATGGATCGAACTCGAACAGCGGATGATCGTGCGGCGTCATGGAGCTTCGGACACTAGCGAGGGCACAGTATCGACGGCGTCAGTGCGATGTGGTCTTGCGGATCTCCACGATGCGCTCGTCGGAGTGGTTCACATCGTCGCCTTGGTCGTTCATCAACTTGGCGCGGTCCTTGGCGGCCTCGCGCTCGGCGAGCTTGGTGTCGACACGGGCGATCGCAGCCTCGGTGCCGTGCTCGTGGATGAACTCGGCCCACTCCACCAACGCCTCGACCATCTCCGATTCGGGCACGACGGCGACGTTGCGACCCTTCACGAACAGATGGCCGCGCTTGTTGCCGGCCGCGATCCCGAGGTCCGCCTCGCGTGCTTCGCCCGGCCCATTGACGACGCATCCCATCACGGCGACCTGCAGCGGGATCTTGCGATCACCGAACGCTTCCATCGCCCGGTTGGCGACATCGATCACGTCGATCTCGGCGCGCCCGCAACTGGGGCAGGCGATGAGGTCGATGTTCTTGCGTTCGCGCAGGCCCAGCGATTCGAGCAGTTGGCGACCGGCACGAGCTTCCTCGACCGGGTCGGCGGTCAGGGAGTAGCGAATGGTGTCGCCGATGCCCTCCATCAACAGCGTGGCGATCCCGGCGGTGGCCTTGACCAACCCGGCGGGCGGCGGGCCGGCTTCGGTGACGCCGAGGTGCAGCGGCACGTCGGTGACCTCGCTGAGCTGGCGGTAGGCCTCGACCATCAACGGCACGCTCGATGCCTTGACGCTGATCTTCATCAGGTCGAAGTCGACCTCGTGGAAGTAGGCCATCTCGCGTCTGCGCGCTCTCGACCATCGCCTCGGGCGTGATGCCGCCGTACTTCTCGTACAGCGAAGGATCGAGCGAGCCGCCGTTGACGCCGATGCGGATCGAGATCTGACGATCACGCGCCTCGGCAGCAACGGCCTTGATGTGCTCGGGCTTGCGAATGTTGCCGGGGTTCAGACGCAGACCATGCGACGCCGGCCTCCATCGCCGCCAGCGCCATCTTGTACTGATGGTGGATGTCGGCGATGATCGGGATCGGCGAGCGCGGAACGATCTGGGCCAGGCCCTCGGCCGCTTCCTGCTCGTTGCAGGTGCAGCGAACGATGTCGCAGCCGGCTGCCGCCAGCGCGTAGATCTGCTGCAGCGTGCCCTCGACGTCGGCCGTCTTGGTGATGGTCATCGACTGCACCGAGATCGGTGCGCCCCCGCCGACGGGCACTGCTTCGGACCCTTACCGACGATGATCTGGCGGGTGGCCTTGCGCTCGAACGGCATGAGAGAAGTGTGCCAGCTCAGCGGCAGCGGCTTGGCGAAATCGAGATAGAACCCGGTGACGAACAACATCGCCAGGACCGCCATCATCGCCATCGCGACCGGGATCATCTTGGTGATGTCGGCCCGGTACGGCTCCTTGCCGCGGCGCGACCGCAAGCGTTCGTAGGTGGCGATCGCGGCGTGACCGCCATCGAACGGCAGCACCGGGAACATGTTGAGCAGACCGACGAACACGTTGACCGCGGCGAGCGTCAGCAGGAGTCCGCCGAACCCTGTCTCGTCGCCGATCGACGAGCTCAGCTTGCTGATGCCGACGACGGTGGTCGGCCGGGTGGCGGGATCGTCGTTGCTTGCCGGACAGGTGTCCGATGATGTTGACCGGGTTGAGCACCTTCACCACGCCACCGATGCTCTGCCACACGGTGGGCCCGAGGTCGAACACGCTGTCTCGTGGCGGCGGCGAGCACTCCCTCGTTGTTCCACGTGACCTCGTTGCCGGACGACACGCCCAGGAAGGCCTTGCCGAACCCTTCGCCCGGATTCGGGTTGGCACCGAGCCCGACGTCCTTGGTCAGCGTCTGGCCATCGCGATCGATGACCAGCACGACCGTGTCGCCCGGGTCGTGAGCGCGAATCTCGTTGACGAACGCGTCGGGGGTGGTGGGCTCGACTCCATTGATCGACACGATGATGTCGCCCGCTTCGACCCCGGCCTGCTGAGCAGGCTGGCCGACGACGACAGCTGCCGATGCCGACACGACCGGTCTCGACACGCCGGCCGTTGACGGCGTACACCCCGAAGATCAGGGCGATCGCGATGAGGATGTGCATGATCGAGCCGGCGGTGATCACCAGCATCCGACGCGGGTAGCTCTTGTTGCGATATGCACGAGGCTCGTCCTCGGGCGCGACCTCGTCGAGGTTGTTCATGCCGATGATGCGCACGAAGGCGCCAACCGGATACGCACGGATGCCGTACTCGGTCTCGCCGCGGCGGAAGCTCCACAGCTTCGGGCCCATGAACAAGAAGAACTGGGTGGCCTTCATGCCGGTCCACCGGGCAGTGCTGAAGTGGCCGAGCTCGTGCAGGAAGATCGAGATCAGCAGTCCGATGACGAAGACGAACGCCCACGGGCTCCACATGTACAGCGCGACGAGCAGCACGGCGATGACGCCCAAGCCGATGAACGCCGTCGGGCCACCAGCGGTCGGCTCGAGGTCAGGGTTGTCGGCGCCGCCGGCCATCACCTCGTTGCGAAACTTGGTGTACGTATCAGTCACGCTGCAAGAACCTCCGTGGCCACCTGACGTGCGCGTGCGTCGGCAGCAATGATGTCGTCCACCGTTCTATCGGCAGATCGCTCGAAGCGCTGGAGAGTTGCGTCACACACCTCGGCGATCTGCGACCACCGGATTCGTCCACCCAGGAACGCGTCGACTGCGACCTCGTTGGCGGCGCTGAGCCACGCCGGTGCGGTCGAGCCGATCCGGCCGGCCTCGTAGGCCAATGGCAGGCATCGGAAGGTGACCGTGTCGGGAGGCTCGAAGTCGAGTCGGCGCAGCTCCGACCAGTCGATCCGACCGAATGCTGTGGAGATCCTGCCCGGATAGGCCAGGGCGTAGCCGATCGGCAGCCGCATGTCGGGCATGCTGAGCTGGGCGATCGTCGTGCCGTCGGTGAACTCGACCATCGAGTGCACGACCGACTGCGGGTGCACGACGACCTCGATCCGGTCGTAGGCGGTGCCGAACAGCTCGTGCGCCTCGATCACCTCGAGGCCCTTGTTCATCAGGGTGCTCGAGTCGATGGTGATCTTCGGGCCCATCTTCCATGTCGGATGGGCGAGCGCCTGCTCGACGCCGACATCGGCGAGATCCGTGGCATCGACGACCCCGGAACGGGCCGCCGCTGGCGGTCAGCACGATGCCGGGCGACTTCGCGATCGGTGTCGGCGCTCGATCGCAGGCATTGGTGCACGGCGCAGTGCTCGCTGTCGACCGGCACCAGTTCGGCTCCGGCAGTGGCCCGCAGTGGTTGCACCACCGGGGCGCCGGCGATGAGGCTCTCCTTGTTGGCCAGTGCCAGGCGCTTGCCCAGTTGCAGCGTGCGGACCGTGACGGCCAGCCCGGCGAACCCGACCACCCCGTTGACGACGACGTCGGCATCGTCGGCCAGGTCAGCGAGGTCGGCGACGACTTTGGCGAACGGCAGCGCAGCCGCAACCTCGGCACGTCGACCGTCGTCGGCGACGGCGACGACCTTCGGCCGGAACTCGTTGGCCTGGGCGATGAGCACGTCGATCGACGACCCGACACCGAGGCCGACGACCTCGTAGCGGCCGGGTTCGGCGCGGATGACGTCGAGCGTCTGCTCTCCGATCGACCCTGATGAGCCGGCGATAGCGACCCGCGCCGTTGACATGGACCTCAGTCTCGCATTGCTGTGACCCGAACCGGTTGCAGGCAGGGCTTTTGGGTTGCGTCTACTTCGTGACCCAGGGTTGCAGGAACTGCAGGAGGTAGTAGACCGCGGGAAGGGTGAACAGGAAGCCGTCGAATCGGTCGAGCACTCCCCCGTGACCGCGGATGACGGTGCCGAAGTCCTTGATGTCGAGGTTGCGCTTGAACATGCTCTCGGTGAGATCGCCGAGCGGCGCCATGATCGAGATGACGATGGCCAGCAGGATGAGGTCGCCGGCGCTGTTCCACGTGGTCGACACGTCGCGGAAGCTGACGATCAGCATCGCCACGATGGTCGCCACCGTGCCGCCGAACAGACCTTCGAGGCTCTTGTTCGGGCTGATCCAGGCGCGCAGCGGCGTCTTGCCGGCAGCACTACCGAGGACCAGAGCGCCGACATCGTTGGCGACGACGCCGATGGCGATGAGGCACAACGTGTCGGTTCCGATGCTGGTGCTGACGAAACCGGCGGCAACCGGGAAACCGCCGCCCTTCGAGAACCGCAGGATCAGCGCGGCGAACGAGCCGAGGAAGCCGATCCACACGACGCCGAGGGTGGTGATGGCCATGTTGGGCATCGGTGCCGACTCGAGGCTCTTGGCTCCGATGAACGTGACGGCCGTGGCGATGAAGCCCAGGGCGAGGATCAGCGGAAGCGCCTGCTCACCGGCCCAATACGTCGGCGATCGGGGTGGCGACACACGAGATGATGCCGATGATGGTCGCCGGTCGGTAGCCCTTCTCGGACACCTTGTCGAAGTACTCGATCGCCCCGAAACCGAGGGCGGCGACCACGACGAGCAAGACCAGCTTGGGGCTGATGATCACCGTGATGATGAACAGCGCTGCCATCACCAGACCGACGCCGATGGCGGTCGGCAGATCGCGGCCGCCCGACTTCACCGGCCGGGTTGGTTGACGTGCTGTCGAGCCCGAACGGGCAGGCCGACCACCTCGACTCGGCTCACCGGGTCGGCCCTTGCGAGGCACCGGCCGCGAGCGGTCGTCGGTGGGATCGGTGCCGATCTGGATCCGGCCCGGCTCGCGCCGCAGCGGGATCGAGTCGTCGCGATTCGTGATGTCGTCACCCTCGCCGACGACCGGCTCGATGGGAACGACTCGCTCCATCTCGCCCGTCTCGTCGTGGGGGTCGACGGGAGAGTCGTCCTGCCACACCGGCGCCTTGCCGGCGAACGACGACCACACGTCGAGGTCGTCGGTGTGATCCGCAGCAGGGGTCGGTGGCCAGCGTGCGCGGCATCTCGCCAGTCGGGCGGCTCGGTCCAATGCGGCAACGGGCCGGTGTCTGACGTGCCGAACGACAGCCCATCGGACGCGTCGTCGTCACTCGTCTCGGCGAACAGGGGCGGACCGTAATCCTCTGCTTCGTCGTCTGGGCGTCCGCGACGCCGTGAGTCGTCAGTCATGATTCCCCTCTGCTCCTCAGACCTCGAGGAGTTCGTGCTCTTTGCGGCCGAACGCCTTGTCGATCAACTCCACGTGCTCGTGGGTGATCCGCTCAATTTCCTTCTCGGCCCGCTCGAGCTCGTTGGCCGAGATCTCCGCTGCCTTCTCGGCAGCATCGAGGTGCTTACGAGCATCACGACGAATGTTGCGGACAGCGACTCGGCCGTCCTCCGCCATGTTCTTGACGACCTTGACGTACTCCTTGCGGCGCTCCTCGGTGAGCGGCGGGAAGTTGAGCCGGATGATGACGCCGTCGTTGGACGGGCTGACTCCGAGATCGCTGTCGCGAATCGCCTTCTCGATGGCCCCGAGCGATGCACGATCGTGCGGCTTGATGATGAGCTGTCGCGCTTCGGGTACCTGGAAACCTGCGAGCTGCTGCACCGGCACCATCGACCCGTAGTAGTCGACCATCAACTTCTCGACGAGCGCCGGGGAAGCCCGACCGGTGCGGACCGTGGTGAACTGGCTCTGCACGTGCTCGACTGCTTTCTCCATCTTGTCGATGGCATCGAGAATGGTGTCGTCAGTCACGTTGCCCAGCGTATCGACCGGCGAGGCAGGCGTATCGCGCATTCCGTCAGCCCTGGATGATCGTGCCGACACGTTCACCACGGAGAATGGCCTGCAAGCTGCCCGGCGCAGACATGTCGAACACGACGATCGGCATCTTGTTTTCGCGGCAGAACGTGATGGCCGTGGCGTCCATGACCTTCAGATCCTTGGTCACCACTTCGATGTAGGTGATCTCGTCGTACTTCGTCGCCGACGGATCCGTGCGCGGGTCGGCGCTGTAGACACCGTCGACACCGCGAATGGGTGCCCTTCAGCAGGGCGTCGGCGTCGATCTCGGCAGCACGCAGCGCCGCGGCCGTGTCGGTGGTGAAGAACGGGTTGCCGGTACCGGCGGCGAAGATCACGACGCGGCCCTGCTCGAGGTGGCGCATCGCCTTGCGGCGGATGTACGGCTCGCACAGCCGGGGCATCTCGATCGCGCTCTGCACCCGGGTGTCTTGCCCGGCACGCTCGAGCGCGTCCTGCAACGCCAGACCGTTCATCACGGTGCCGAGCATGCCGATGTGGTCGGACTGCGTGGCATCCATGCCAGACATCGCCCCTGTGCGGCCGCGCCAGAAGTTGCCGCCACCGACGACGACGCACACGTCGACGTCCATCTCGCGGACGGCAATGATCTCCTGGGCGGTTGCGTCGAGCGTCGCCGCGTCGAGCCCCTGACCTGAATCACCTGCGAGGGCCTCGCCCGAGGGTTTGAAGACGATTCGCTTCCACCGGGGCGATGCCGCCGAAGTCATCGGCCGATCAGCCGATCTCGACCTGGGCGAAACGGACGATCTTCGCCGGGCCGATCAGCTGAGTGATCGACTGCTTGTCGTCTTTGGCGTACGGCTGATCGAGCAGAGCGACGTCCTTGTAGAAGCCGTTGAGCCGACCCTCGATGATCTTCGGCAAGGCAGCCTCGGGCTTGCCCTCGTTGCGGCTGATCGTCTCGAGCGTCTGGCGCTCGTGGGCGACGATGTCTTCGGGGATGTCGGTGCGGCTGAGGTACTTCGGCCGGGCGAAGCCGATGTGGACGGCGACGTCGTGGGCGAGCTCCTGCGTGGCGCCCGCCATCTCCACCAGCACGGCGTTGACCCCGCGGCCACCCTGCATGTGCAGGTAGCTGTCGAGCACGTTGCCCGGAGCAGCTTCGATGCGGACGACATCGCCCAGCTCGATCTTCTCCTTCAGCGTGATCTTCAGGTCTTCGAGCTCTGCTGTTCGCTTGGCAACAGCGGCCTCGCCCTCGGCGATGACCAGCTTGGCCAGGGTGTCGGCCTCGGTCTTGAACAGCTCGCTGGAGGCGACGAAGTCGGTCTCGCTCTTCAGCTTGACGATTGCGCCGACATTGCCCTCGATCACCAGCGCCACGAGGCCCTGGTTGTTCTCGCGGTCGTCACGCTTGGCGCTGGCAGCCAGCCCCTTCTCGCGCAACCACTGCTTGGATGCCTCCATGTCGCCGTCGTTGGCCTCGAGGGCCTTCTTGGCGTCCATCATGCCCGGCGCCAGTGGCCTGGCGCAGCGCCTGTACGTCTTTCGCGGTGAATGCCATCGCTGATCAGCCTTCGGTCTCGGTTACTGGGGTTTCTGTGATTTCGGGATTGGTTTCGATTGTCTCGACCGGAGCGGTCTCGACCGGAGCGGTTTCGACCGCTGCATCGGCGGCCGGGGCGTCTGCGGCGGTCTCTTCGGCGGGAGCGTCTTCGGCGACGGCAACGGCCGAACCGGAGGCAACACGGGCGTCACGCTCGGCCTGAGCTGCGGCAGCCTGGCGACGGGCGTCGGCCTGCGATGCGGCGAACGCAGCCTCGTCCTCGGCACTGCGCTTGGGCGCGGCCTGGACCTGCGGGTTGCGCTTGCTGGCGATGAAACGACCCTCTTCGATGGCCTCGGCGATGACGCGGCTCATTAGTGCGTTGGCACGGATCGCGTCGTCGTTGCCCGGGATCGGGAACTGGACGACATCGGGGTCGACGTTGGTGTCGACGACCGCGATCACCGGGATCTTCAGCTTGTTGGCCTCGGTGACGGCGATGTGCTCTTTCTTGGTGTCGAGGATGAACACGGCGTCGGGACGCTTGCTCATGTTGCGGATGCCGCCGAGGTTCTTCTGCAGCTTCTCGAGCTCGCGACCGAGCAGGAGGGCTTCCTTCTTCGGCATCGAATCGAACTCGCCGGAGATGCGCATGCGCTCGTACTCCTGCATCTTCGAGACTCGCTTGGCGATGGTCTCGAAGTTGGTCAGCATGCCGCCGAGCCAACGCTCGTTGACGTACGACATGCCGCACTTCTCGGCGTAGCTGCGCACGGGATCCTGTGCCTGCTTCTTGGTGCCGATGAACAGCACGGTGCCGCCCTCGGCGGACAGGTCGCGGACGAAGTTGTACGCGGTTTCGACGCGAGTCAGTGTCTGCTCGAGGTCGATGATGTAGATGCCGTTGCGCTCGCCGAAGATGAATCGCTTCATCTTGGGGTTCCAACGGCGGGTCTGGTGCCCGAAGTGCACACCTGCTTCGAGCATCTGTCGCATAGTGACGACGGCCATGATGGGTACTCCTCTCTCTGCGGTTGGCGGGCCACGCTCCAGGCGCCGAGGCGACCGCAGGAGGAGCGGGACGATTGATAGTGGGACGTCGGGGTTGACGACCGGTCGGACATGTTATCGGCGCGACGCACGGTCACCCACTCCCGAGGCGGCGCACACCATGGTCGGCGGCGGCGCCCGGCCGCGGCGCCGACCCGTCCGACGGGCACGAGTCGCGGTCGATACCGCAGCACGCCGAGGAACGGGGCCGGATCGATGTACTGATCACCTGTGCGGAGCCCGAAGAAGAAGTGATCGGTCGTGGTGCCGACGACGTCTGCCCATCGCCACGCCGGCGCCGGCACGTATCGATGCGGTGGCGAGACGGCCGTACGTGGCGGTGCGACCGTCGGGTTGCGCGACCACGACGTACCGCACGCCGGCGACGACACCGCTGAACGTCACGACTCCGGCGGCCGCAGCGACCACTCGCGATCCGGGCGGCAGGTTCGTACTCCAACCCTCGATTGCCCGGACAGTACGCGCACGCCGGCGCCCTGAACGGGTCCGACGACCGGCGACGATTGATGGGCGGCTGGTAACAGCCCGTGCGCCATCGAGATCAGGACCATCAGCGCCGCGATCACGATCGCGACCTCGTGCGGCGACTCGAGTGCTAGGTGACCCCCGAGGCCGACAGCCTGGCGCGTAGGTGCAGTACGGCCTTGGTGTGGATCTGCGAGACCCGGCTCTCGGTGACACCGAGCACGCCGCCGATCTCGGCAAGCGTCAGGCCCTCGTCGTAGTACAGCGACAGCACCATCTTCTCGCGATCCGGAAGTCGCTTGCACCTCGCCGCGCACCAGCCGGCGCACCTCGCCGTCCTCGACGATCGACGCCGGCGTGTCGGGTACGTCGCCGCTGAGCGTTCGCGGTTCGGCTGCCGGCGACCAGGGCACGATCGAGCGGACCGACCGTGGTCGAGGCGATCGAGTTGAGCCACTTCTGGAACTCGGCGCCGGTGATCTTGAGGTGGGTCGACAGTTCGTCGTCGGTCGGGGCCCGCCCGAGACGGCTCTCCAGCTCGGTGAACGCGGTCTCGACCTCGCGGGCCCGGCTGCGCACCGAACGAGGAACCCAGTCGAGCGATCGCAGACCGTCGAACACGGCACCACGAATGCGCGGCACCGCGAAGGTCTCGAACTTGACCCCACGGGATGCGTCGAAGCGCTCGACCGCGTCGATGAGACCGAACACGCCGGCACTGACCAGGTCGCCAGGATCGACGCTGTTCGGCAGGCCGGCGCCGACACGACCGGCCACGAACTTGACCAGCGGTGAGTAGTGCACGATGAGCCGGTCGCGCGCCGTCGGGTCGCGGTCTTCCAACCAGCGCTGCCACCAATGCTCGATGTCGTTGTCGCGTTTCATGCTCGGGGGTGCGCTTCCGTGTAGACGGCTCGAAGACGTTCCTTGCTGACGTGGGTGTAGCGCTGTGTCGTGGCCACATCGGAGTGGCCCAGCAGATCTTGTACCACACGGAGGTCTGCGCCACCATCGAGCAGATGCGTCGCAAAGCTGTGGCGCAGCGCGTGCGGGTGCGTGGGGCGCTGGCTGCGACGGTCGAGGATGCGCCGCACATCGCGTGGCGACAGCCGCATGCCGCGCTCGTTGCCGAACACGGCGAGGCCCGCAGTCTCGTCGGCACCACATCGCGGCGAACACGCAGCCAAGCACGCAAGCGCATCGATCGCCGGCGCGCTGAGCGGGACCCGCCGCTCCTTGCCACCCTTGCCCCAGACCGTGATGGCGCCGGCCGTGAGATCGATGGCGTCGACGTCGAGCCCGCACAGCTCGCCGACGCGGACGCCGCTGCCGTACAGCACCTCGAGCACGGCGTCGTCGCGGCGTCGCCGCCACATCGGCTCGTCGTGCGAGCGAGGCGTTGCCGAGCCGTCGAGCAAGCGCCGAGACCTCGCCGTGCTCGAGCACTCGCGGCAACCGCGCCGGGCCGGACGGTGCACGCAACGAGACCGTCGGATCCACCTCGACATACCCGCGGTGACGCAGGAACGAGTAGTAGCGGCGAAGCGCCGCGACCTTGCGAGCGATGCTGCGCTTGGCGAACTGCCGAGTCGTGAGCGACGCCACGTACCGACGAAGCAACAGACGATCCACCGCAGCAGGCGACGTGACGCCCGACCGCTCGACCCATTCGGCGAACAGCGCGAGGTCGCTGCGATACGCGCCAACCGTGTTGGGAGACGAGCTGGTGAGCGCCTCGGCGAACTCGTCGAGTCGCCAGTCGCCGAGGAGGTCCGGACGTCGAGTCCTCGTGAGCGAAGCAGCCATCGGCGCACAGGGTATTCGGTGCGGGTCATCGCAGCGGTGACCCCACTGCTTCGAACCAACCGTCGGATTGCTGGATCCACCCCGCGTGCTCCAACCGGGCGACCGACATCGCCGCGTCGACAAGGCTGAGCGAGCACGCCAATGCCAGCCCGTCGATGGTCCGTGGCTCGCCTGGCGCACGTCTCGTACACGGCAAGGTCGGCTCCGCGTGGACGCGGCCGTGGATCCGCCGGCGCACCTGTGCTGCGTCGGTGATCCATCGCCAACGCCACCAGGACGTCGGTGACATCGACCACGATTCCCGCGCCATCGCGGATGAGTTGGTTGGTGCCGGTGGCCGCGCGGTTGTGCACGCCGCCGGGCACCGCCATCAACGCGACGTTGCGCGCGATGGCCTCTGCCGACGGTGATGAGCGACCCGCCGTGCTCACGGGACTCGACGACGATCACCACTTCCGACAACGCGGCGATGACACGATTCCGCATCGGGAAGCGAAAGGCCTCCGGCGGCGTGCCTGGTGGCGCCTCAGCAATACGTCTGAGCCAAGGAGGACACA